>JAIQFB010000044.1 GCA_020073485.1 Terriglobia bacterium
CATTGGGAATCGAAGTCAGTGAGCTACTTCGAACCGCAAGGAGCAACGATCGCATAGTGCCCGCTGCTGAGGCGAACTACCACAAAGAAGTTGTTCAAATAGCGCAGGAGCGATATTACGGGGCCGCAGATGCAGAGCCCGCGAAGGTCGTGCTCTACTTCGCCAACGCTAGAGGAAAGAAGCGCGACAAACGGGAAATGGCGCGGGCCTTAGCTGAATTCGTGAAAGCAAATGTCCACCGAGCAAATCCTGTTGTTAATTTTGCCGGGCTTGACGTGCCCCAGGGTTTTGGCTCGATGAGCATTGCCGCCGATTCCGGCGATTGGTGGTGCGGCGAGTGCGGCGGGGTTACGGTTTCAGACATCCGCGAAGCCCTCGCCTCCAGTATCAGCGCAAAGAATAAACGTCTCCCAACCTACCGGATAAATTTAGCATCCGGCGCTCAGGTTTGGTTACTGCTGTACAGCACTGTCGCTGTTTCGCGCAGTATGCCGATTCCACACGGCATCGAGAAATGGCAATTCGATTTTGATTTCGACCGGGTCTTTTGGTTCACGTGTTTAGAGAACCAATTCATCGAGATTCAGCGGGCAGGTGGCGAAGCGGGGTAGCGCCTAGCCACGGCAGAGGTTTTGGGCCGCGGGGTTTTTCAGGGCTAGTCCTTCAGTCGCTTTCTGAGGTCCGAGAGGAGAGCCTTCGCTACTGCGCTCCACCTGCCTATACCGACATCCTTCTTCGCCGTCCATAATGCGTCGCCAGACTGCCGGTCAATCACGATCAAAGAAAAATCATTCCGGACAAATGTGTCTTTATGATCCAGCTTCACTATGACATCAGCATCGGCCTTGTCCGCAACGACGCGCCACCTGCCCCACTCATGAATCTGCCGGTATAAATGGTCGGCAAATTTCTGTTCTCCAGAATCGTTCTGCAGAAACACCGTTTTTGCCGCAATCAGCTTAGGTGGCAGCGGAGCGTATGTCCTGTCTTCGCCGAAAAGACAAACTGCTTCAAATAATGCAAGAAGAATTATGGCGCCCCTCACCGTCCATTCTCCTTTACCATACAAATAGTCTTGGCTTGCCCCTCTTCTTTTCCACTTGATAGAAACGTTGCGCCTGCTATTCTACGCACTCTTCGCCGGTTCGCAAGCGCATCGCGGGTGGCGCAGACATCGATCCCGTGATGTCTGCGATCAAGAAACGACGCCCGTTAGGCCCAGGCACGGTCGCGGTCGATCCCTTTGGCGAGCATGGCTTGGACGTGCGCGGTATCGTCGCGGACTTGCCAGTCGAACATGCCGACGGCGATGAAGTCGGCGCCCTTCTCGAAGGCGTGCTGAAAGCCTTCCAGCGGCTTATCGCGGCCCGCGCCCAGCACCTTGAATCCGATCCAGGGTTTGCGGATCGTCTTCATGAAGTCGGCGAGGTCGCCCGCGGGGCTGGAGTAATACTCCTTGCGGTTGATGGTGACCATGAAGAAGTCGGGGTCGAGCCCCGCCTTGGCGCAGGCTTGCACGGTGGCCAGGTAGTGCGCGCCGATGCCGGCGGCCAGGCCCGCCTTGCGGAATCCTTCCACGATGCGGCCAATTTCCTCGGCCTTGCCCTCTTTCGCGAAGGTATCGCTGACGCCTCCGTGCAGATAGATCCCGATGGCGCCGTGGTCGCGGGCGCGCTTGGCGTTCTCGACCGGGTCGCCCTGCTCGGGGGCGGATTGCGCAATCCACTGCAGCTTGCCACCGCGCTCGCGCTTGAACTTCTCATAGTGCTCGAAGATGTGGGGATCGGCGCGCATCAGCGTGGTGTTGATGCCGTTCTGCTCGGCGAGCGTCCAAGTCTCGAGAATCTTCTCAGTGGTGAAATAGTGTGTCATCAAAGCGGATTGATAGAGCAATTCGCCGGCATGCGCCGAGCCGGAAATCAGATTGCCGCCGATGATGAGCCGGGAAATTTCGTACTTTCCAAACTTGCCGCGCTGCAAACCCTTGACCGGTTCCTTCACCTTGCCGTAATCCGAGCGGTCCACGAGCTGCGCCAGCAGCGCCCGGTGCTCATAGGGAAGTCCCGCGAGGGTGACCCCCAGGGATGTTTTGAACAGTCCACGACGGCTGATTTTTCCCATGAAAAGAATCCTCCCGAAACGACCTGGCGAGGGGAACTGAGCCAAGGCGCGGGGTCGCTGGCTGCGCCGTGGACTTCGGGGAGGGAGATTATCCCATAACCGGCACGACAACGGAACGGATAGCGCGGGGAATGCAGAAAAAGGCAGAGCGGCTCAGGCAAATTTCGCGGTCAATGCGGGCAGGGATACGGTTTCGAGGCTCTTGAGGTCGAGCTTCTGGGAGGCGCGATCGATGTCGATGCCGACGATGTTGCACTCCGCGTCGAAGTCGAGGACGAGTCCCTCAGCGACCTCACGCGAATCGGCACTGGGCCTGGAGTTGAGGTCAACGTAGAGGGAGTCTGTCTCCGGATAGTAGTGCAACTTCACTTGGATACCTCTCAAGCCTCTGTGGCAGCTTGAATTCGCGGTCGGGAGCCCACGTGAGCCTATAGTTCGGACGCTACCGTTTTGAAAAATACCCCCGTGCAAGACCGTGTCGTGCCTGCTCGGTTCTGCGGACAAACTTCAGAAGCAAGGTCTGGCCATGCCGGTTCTCGGAGCACTATCATTTGAGTGCGAAGACCACATGGATTTCAGTTAGGACTTCCGCAGGTTGGCCGTGGAATGTAGTTGGCTCATATCGCCATTTCCAGACAGCTTTGGCCGCCGCATCCGCCAGGAGAGGGTGTCCGCTGATCAAGTCCAATTTTATAATCCTGCCGTTGCGACCAATGATGGCGCGGAAGCGGACGGTGTCTTCAATGTGCTTCTCCTTCGCTTTGTTGGGATACTTGGGGCGCACTTGGTGAATCAGTTTCGCCGCTTCAATCTGCCCGTCGACTCGTACCCGGATCGGCTCATCGCGCGCAGCGTCTCCTGGGGGTGGCGGCGTCGCGGATTGTCCGGCCCGCAAAACGAGTACACTGACATGGATAATCATTATAAGACTGATGGCGAGAATAATCCGCCTTCGCATGACGCTGTCTCCTTTCTCTCGCCCCCATCGAGTAAGCAGGCAGCCTGTAGCGTTGCGGGTTTTGAAATAGCCCACGGTGGAAGCTCGTTTCAAGGCTAAACGTATCCCTGTTGACATTATCCCATAACCGGCACGACAACGGAACGGATAGCGCGGGCGTCGTCGCTCAGCAGGAAATGAATCGCGCGCGCGACGTCTGTGGTCTTGACCCACTTCGAAAAATCCGCATTGGGCATGGAGCGGCGATTCGCCGATGTGTCAATGGTGCCGGGCATCACGCAATGGACGTGGATGTCGTAGCTCTTGAGTTCGTCGGCAAGAACCTCGCTGAGTTGCTGCACC
>JAIQFB010000002.1 GCA_020073485.1 Terriglobia bacterium
ATCAATTTCGCGATCTCATGCGAGTGCTGGAACTCCGCGCAGTCCACCTTGATCACCGCGCGCGGGTCTCCGAACAGGATCTCCGCGGCCGCTTCCACGATGCGCGTTTTGCCCGACCCGGTCGGCCCGAGGAACAACAGGTTCCCCACCGGACGCCCCGTCGAGCTCATGCCCGCGCAATAAACCTGATACAGGTCCACCAGCGCGCGGACTCCCTCTTCTTGTCCGACGACCTTGCTTTTCAGCGCGGCCTGGAATTCCTGCGACTCCACGCTTCTCAGCGTCGGGTCCAGTTGTTGTTGCGATGCTCGGTGGCTGCTCATGGTCTTTCTCCTACCGGTACTTCCGGTCTGCCAATACGCCCCGGTGCGGGGCGCGGTCAAATTGATCCAGCTTGACACCAACCGTGGAGTGCAAAAGACGTAGCTGGGTGACGATCTCTTGCCCTGCTTCCGGCGCATTCGATACATCGAGCAATGGCGGAAACAGGTCGGCAAGATCGAGATTCAAATTGCGCAGCGTGGAAACCAGTTTTTGAACCTGGTTGGATTTCGGGTCGTAGAGTTCGACGCGGTTGTTGACCTGCTCGCGCAGTTCGCGCCAGTTCACATCCACGAAGGGATACGAGCGGGTAACCTGGCGCACAACGTCATCCGTGATCCGGGGGCGTTCCCCGAGCTTGGCCAGATGCAGTTGCCGAACCCGGCCGCCTTTGCGGACGTTATGAACCAGGTAGAACGTGTTCCCTTTTCGCCGTAGAAAAGCCATGATTTACTCCAGGCTCCGACATCGCATCTGTAGTGTACGTACCTTCCACTACAGGTGTCAATTTAGATGTCGGCGCCGCGCACATTTTGCCTCGTAAAAGTAACTCCCCTTCCCGCGCCGCTCCGAGCGCCCCGGGTTCCATTTTGGATTTCGCCAGGCAGCGTCCGGATCTTTCACCTCGTACTTCTTGCCGCCTTTCCATCCTCCTAAGTAATTAGATGCTGATTTTTGCTGCATGATCTCGATTGTGTTCGAATGAGCCGCCTCGCGCTATAGTTCGAATGGGGGAAAGGGATAGTTCCCGCGAACTAGTACATATAAAACGCGATATTTGCAGGACGAATTTGATGCATAGGAAGAATGCATACGCGTTAGTGAAGAAAATTCCGCGCGGGCGAGTGATGACCTACGGGCAACTCGCCGCCGCGGTGAAGTTGCCCGGCGGAGCGCGCGCCGCAGGCCGCGCCATGGCTGCCTGCCCCAGCGGCCAGGGTATTCCCTGGCACCGTGTGGTCGGGGCGGGGGGCCGATTGCTCTTGCGTGAGCCTAACGTCTGGATGCAGCGAAAGCTGCTGGAGAGCGAGGGCGTCGCGGTCGCCGAACGCCGTATTCAGGATTTCAAGAGTTGCCAGTGGAATCCCGCCAGGAAGAAACACCGGGCCTGACCAGGAATAAACGAAAGGGGCTCAGGAAGATAAGCGAGGCGCATAGACGGCGTTCGCGCCTAAACGACGTATTGTGTTATATGTAAGGGCTCATGTTAACAGCCGCGACCATCGAAGTGGAGAGCCTGACCAAACGCTACGGCAGCGTTGAGGCCCTGCGCGGCGTCAGCTTTTCCGTCAGCGAAGGCGAAGTCTTCGGCCTGCTCGGCCCCAATGGCGCCGGAAAGACCAGCACCGTCGAGATCCTCGAGGGCTTGCGCACGCCCGATAGCGGCAGGGTAAGCGTTTGCGGGCTGGACCCGCAGACCAGCGGCATCGAGTACAAGTACGTGATCGGCGCGGCTTTGCAGTCCACTGCCCTGCCCGACAAGATGCGCGTCCACGAAGCGCTGGACCTGTTCGGGAGTTTCTATCCCCGCCGCCGTGGTACCAGCGAACTGATCAAGCGCTTTGGCCTCGAGGAAAAACGCAACGCGCTCTATTCCCATCTCTCTGGTGGGCAGAAGCAGCGGCTGGCTTTGGCCATGGCGCTGGTCAACGATCCGCGCGTTGTTTTCCTGGATGAGCCGACCGCGGGGCTCGATCCCCAGGTGCGGCGGGAGATCTACGACATAGTCGAAGAGTTGAAGAAAGAAAAGAAGACCATCCTGCTGACCACGCACTACATTGAAGAGGCCGAAAGACTCTGCGACCGCGTCGCCATCGTGGACCACGGCAAGGTTATCGCCCTGGGCACGCCGCGCGAACTCAAGCAGCGCTCCGGCGCAGTCACGCGAATCACCGTGCGCATGGCCAAGCCGGAAACCAACGGCGCGCTGAATACCCTCGAAGGCGTGACCGAGTGCCGCACCGAAGCCGACGATTACCTGCTCTATTCCACGCGCGTGCCGCGCACGATCGTCGCACTGGTCAAACATCTTGAAGAGCAGAATAACGAGCTGGTCAGCCTGGAAATTTCCGCTCCGTCGCTCGAAGACATTTTCCTCGAGCTGACTGGAAGAAGGTTGCGCGATTGAAGAATACCTGGGCACTTACGATGAGCCGCATGCGCCTGGCGATGCGCAACCGCGCCTTTTTGTTTTTCAGCTTGATCATGCCGCTGGCGTTCCTGTTTATTTATGCGGGCATTTTTGGACGCGGAAGGGCCCAGTCCGTGCCGTATTTGCTGGCCGAAGTTCTGGCGCTAACCGTTATGGGGAGCTTCTGGGGCCTGAGCGTGCAACTGGTGACGTTCCGGGAGCAAGGCATCCTGCGCAGGTTCCGCGTCGCTCCGGTCTCGGCGAGCGCCATGCTGGCCTCCAGCCTGCTATCGAATTATTTCCTCACCTTGCCGACGATTGTCGTGGAGTTTTTTCTGTCCCGTTCGGTATTTCACATGATGGGGCTTGGCAATCTGCTCTCGATTCTCGTATTAGTGACGTTGGGGACCATCTGCTTCGCGTCTCTCGGCCTGATCGTGGCCAGCATAACCAACACCATGCAGGAAACCCAGATCATCAACCAGATCATCTGGTTCGTGTTCCTTTTCATCTCCGGGGCGACGATTCCCTTCCCGATGTTGCCGAACGCGGTGCAGGCGGTCGCGGTATTCCTTCCCGCCACGTACCTGGTCAGCGGCCTTCAGCGCGCCATGATCGACCACACCAGTATCGGCGGCCTCGGGATGTACGTGGCCTCCTTGCTCGGCTGCGCGCTCATCGCGTTTCTCATTTCCGCGCAACTCTTCCGCTGGGATCCCGAAGCGAAGGCGCCCCGCCGGGCGAAGCTGTGGGCTGCGGCAGCGATCATTCCCTTCTTATTGCTCGGCGCCCTGGAAACGCTCAGCGGGGACCTGCGCAGCCACGCGATGCAGAATTTGCAATCCATCCGGGAACCCTACTCGATGGAACGCATCGACCACTGATCGAGTGCTCCGATCCCGGACTCCTCCACCAACCATATTGGCCTTGCAGGCATGGAAGAAGCGCAAATCCCCGGCACGGGCGAGCCCAATCGCTGTGCTATAATTTCCCTGCCGGTTCCGAAATCCTTGCAAAACACTGGGAATTGCGGCGTGGAGAACTCCGATGGCTATGAAGCCGACCGAAAAAATCTGGCATAACGGGAAATTCATTCGCTGGGAAGACGCGAGGATTCACGTCCTTTCCCACGTGGTCAGCTACGGCTCGGCCGTCTTCGAGGGCATCCGCTGTTACGAAACCAAAAACGGCCCGGCGATTTTCCGCGTGCGCGAGCACATGCAGCGCCTGATTAACTCGGGCAAGATTTACCGCATCGAGTGGCCCTACACGGCGGAAGAACTTTCCAGCGCCGCCGGCGAGCTGGTGCGCGCCAATAAAATGTCATCGTGTTACATACGCCCGATTGCCCTGCGCGGCTATGGCGACATCGGCGTCGGCGGGCTGGCCGTGCCCACTGAAGTGTACATGGCCTGCTGGGAGTGGGGACGCTACCTGGGCCCCGAGGCCATCGAAAACGGCGTGGATGTTTGCGTCAGCTCCTGGAACCGCATGGCGCCCAACACTCTTCCGAGCATGGCCAAGGCCGCTGCGAATTACATGAATTCCCAGCTGATCCATATGGAAGCGCACGCGAACGGATATTCCGAGGGCATCGCGCTCGATACCAACGGATTCGTCAGCGAAGGCTCCGGCGAAAATATTTTTGTCGCCATGGATGGTGTGCTGATCACGCCGCCGCTGGGAGCTAGCGTCCTGCCGGGCATCACCCGCAGCTCGGTGATGACGCTGTGCGAGGATCTGAAAATCCCGGTGCGCGAGCAATTGGTCCCCCGGGAAATGCTCTACCTCGCCGATGAGGTTTTCTTCACCGGCACCGCGGCCGAAATCAGCCCGCTGCGTTCAGTCGACCGGATCAAAGTCGGCAAAGGAACGCGCGGCCCGATCACCAAGGCGCTGCAGGAAGAATTTTTCTCCATCCTGAGCGGCGCGCGCCCCGACCGGCACAATTGGCTCACGCCAGTCAATGTGCCTCTGGGCGCGGCGACCCGCTAAGAAAACTGGCAGGGGCACGGCACCGCCGTGTCCCTGAAACCGAACCGCAAACCGGAAAAATCATAAGCAGTCAGGCCCTCGAGGGGCCGTGCGGAACCGTGGTCTGTGAAAATTGCGAGGCCATCCCTGAAACGTGAATCACACGACACCCGCGAAGATTTTTGAGACAAGTTCCCGCCGGGCACTCGCAATCCTGATATAGAATATCGTACTTAATTAACTCGATTCTGGCAGAGGCCTCCCGATGTACAACAAGCCGCAAAAACTTGTGGCCGAATTTGTAGGAACGTTTGCACTGGTATTTTTTGGCGTGGGCGCGATCATCGCCGATCAGTTTCTCCGCTCGAACGCGAATGGGCCATCCGCCTACGGCTGGCTGGGCATCGCCCTGGCGCAGGGCCTGGCCATCGGCGTCATGGTGTCCGCGCTCGGGCATATTTCCGGCGGCCATTTCAATCCCGCCGTGACCATCGGCTTCTGGGTCACACGAAAATTTTCCACCTTCGATACGCTGGCTTACTGGATCGCGCAGGTGGCGGGGGCGGTCGTCGCCGCGTACCTGCTGCGAAGGCTTCCGTTTGACGCCTGGAGTTCGGTGCAATTGGGCGCTCCGGATCTGGCCAGCGGCGTGACACGCACCACGGGCATGATCTTCGAGGCGGTGATGACGTTCTTCCTGGTTTTTGTGGTCTTCGCGACAGCCGTCGATGAACGCGGCGCGTTCAATAAAATCGCCGGCTTTGCGATCGGGCTGACGGTCACCCTGGGCGTTCTGCTCGGAGGGCCATTTACCGGCGCGGCGCTGAATCCGGCGCGCGCCTTTGGTCCGGCACTAGCCGCTAACCATTGGCCAAACCACGGCGTCTACTGGATTGGCCCGCTGGCAGGTGGCGTCGCTGCAGGCTGGCTCTACGACATGCTGTTTCTTCCTAAGAACTAGCCCGGATTTCTTGGCAGGATGAGAAAATCCCCGCCTCTGAAAAGGCGGCCTACAACAACCTATCGCGGCGGTGCTTTAGCCCGGGTCCTCGGACCCGGGGTTTTTCGCTGTGCGTAGAAACATTATCCCCTTGCGCGGCGCCCGCCCATATTCTGCTATCATGTCGGCCAAAATTCATGAGCCTAGAACGCATACCCCTATTCCCGCTGGACATGGTTCTGTTTCCGGGGCAGGCGGTGCCTCTGCACATCTTTGAGCGCCGTTACCGCCTCATGACGCGCTATTGCATGGACACGCAATCCCCTTTCGGTCTCCTCTTTTTCCATGAAGGACATCTCGCGAGGACCGGCTGCTCCGCGAGGATTGTGAAAGTCCTGAAGCAATATGAGGACGGCCGTTCCGACATTCTGACCGCCGGTCAGCGCGCCTTTCGCTTGATTCGCACGCATGACGAACAGCCCTATTTCGAGGCCGACGTCGAATACCTGGAAGAAGATTTCACCGGAATCGATTCCCGTGTTTCCGAGCAACTCGAACAACTCTTCCAGCAGTTCCACCGCATCCTTTACGAAAAGGAGGACGCGCCGCCTTTTGAAACCGAGGGAAGCATTTCCCTCGCCTACCACGTCGCCTCCGAATTGCCGGTGGACGTAGCGCTGCGTCAGGAGCTACTGGAATTGCGTTCGGAAGCCGAGCGCCAGCAGCGATTGGTCGAGCGGCTCACCGAGTGGTACCCGCAGTTGCAGGCCCGCGAACGGGTCCGCAGCAAAGCGGCAGGAAATGGCCACCATAAGTTGTAGGCGGCGCCTCTCCGGCGCCGTTGTAAGCGCGGCCCGCTGCAGCCTTGGATGAACTCTGCAGCAATTCTCCATGTAGCATATAATGGTCTCTCGAAACGATTCAGGGGACCCCGATGACTACCAAACCCTCCACGCTAGGCGAATTGAAAAAACTTCCGGGATATGCGCCCGGCGCGGTTCGCCGAACAGTCAAGGACGAGCTTCGCGCGAACCTGCTGCGCATGCTCGAGGACGGCGAACCTCTGTTTCCCGGAGTTCACGGGTACGAAGAAACTGTTCTGCCGCAGATCGCGAACGCCATTCTGGCGCGGCACAATTTCATCCTGCTGGGCCTGCGCGGGCAGGCCAAGAGCCGCATCCTGCGCGGGCTGATCCATTTTCTGGACAAGGAGATTCCCTACATCGCCGGCTGCGAAATTCATGACGATCCGCAAGCGCCGCTGTGCCGCGCCTGCCGCGACCTGCTGGCCGAAAAGGGCGACGCCACGCCCATTGCCTGGCTGCCGCGCGACTTGCGCTTCATCGAAAAGCTGGCCACACCGGACGTCACCATCGCCGATATCCTGGGCGACGTGGACCCCATCAAGGCGGCGCGCTCGGGCCGGGCCCTGGGCGATGAACTCACCATCCACTACGGCCTGCTGCCGCGCGCCAATCGCGGCATTTTCGCGGTTAACGAACTTCCCGACCTGGCCGGGAAAATTCAGGTGGGCCTGTTCAACATCATGCAGGAAGGCGACATTCAGATTAAGGGCTACCCGGTGCGCATGCCGCTCGACGTGGCGCTGGTCTTTACCGCGAACCCCGAGGATTATACGGCGCGCGGAAAAATCATCACGCCGCTCAAGGATCGCATCGGCTCGGAAATTCGCACGCACTATCCCGCGACGGTCGAGGAGGGCGTAGCCATCACCAAACAGGAGGCATGGGTGGCGCGCGACGGCGGAAAATCCGCCGTCGATGTTCCCGCGTATATCCGCGAAGTGATCGAGCTGATTGCCTTTTTGGCGCGCGAGGACAAGCGCATCGACAAGCGATCCGGGGTGAGCCAGCGCCTGCCGATCGCGTGCCTGGAGAGCGTGGTCAGCAATGCGGAGCAGCGCGCCGTGCGCAATCATGAAGCGCGCTCTTCGGCGCGCATCGCCGATATCTACTCCGCGCTTCCGGCCATCACCGGAAAGATGGAGCTCGAATATGAAGGCGAATTGCGAGGGGCGGAAAATATCGCCAACGAGTTGATTCGCGGCGCCGTCGGAAAAGTGTTCACCCAGCACATGGAGGGCGCGAATCTCCAGCCGGTCGTGCAATGGTTCGAGCTGGGCGGCGAGTTGAAGGTTTTGGAAAACGCTCCCGCCGCCGATGCGCTCGTGCAGCTGAAGAAGATTCAAGGCCTGATGGAACACATCGACCGCATGGGCGCCGACAGCCGCTGCGGCCCTGCGGGCATGGCCGCAGCGGCGGAATTCATTCTCGAGGGACTCTGGGCGCACAAGCGCATCAGCCGCAGCCAGGAACGCGGCTTTCACGCCGAGCGCCCCAGGACGCCCGAGCCGCGCGAGCAACAACCGCGCCCGCCCCGGCGCCAGTTTAATTAAGTTTTGGTGGGTTCACGGACATGACCAAATACATCCGCTACAAGAAATACGAGGGCGAGCCCGGCGACGGCGTCGACATGCAGGAGCTCGTCAAGCGCCTTTCCGATTTCTTCCTGCAAAGCGGCTTTGAATCGCAGTACTACGGCATGTCCGAAATGGACCCTGAAAAATCGATGGAGGCCCTGCGCCAGGCCATCCAGCGCGCCCTCGAAGAAGGCGACCTGCTCTCCGACGAGCAAATGCAGGAACTGATGGACGGCACTCCCGAACAGATGGACGCCAAGATGAAGGAGTTGATCGACCAGTTGATGGACCGGCTCATGGAAGAGGGCTACATCACCGGCCAGCCGCAAGTCACCGCGCCGCCGGAGAAGACGCCGCGCGGGCAGGTGGGCCAGGGACGCGATCGCGATCAAGAAAATCAAGCGCTCTTTGAAATTACGGACAAGACCATCGACTTTCTCGGCTTTAAGACGCTCAAAGACCTCATGGGATCGCTCGGAAAAAGCAGCTTCGGTCGGCATGACACGCGCGATCTAGCGACGGGCGTCGAATCCGGCGGTATTTCGCGGCCCTATGAATTCGGCGACACGTTGAATCTGGACATCAGCGCGACCTTATTTAATGCCGTGCGGCGCGAAGGCTCCAAGGTTCCTATCGAACTCGATTATCCCGATCTGATGGTCCACCAGACCGAATATCAAAGCTCCTGCGCGACCGTGCTCATGCTTGACTGCAGCCACAGCATGATCCTATACGGCGAGGATCGTTTCACTCCGGCCAAGAAAGTTGCGCTCGCACTCTCGCATCTGATCCGCACGCAGTTCCCCGGCGACTCCCTGCATCTGGTGCTCTTCCACGATTCGGCCGAGGAAATGCCGCTGGGAGAACTGGCCCGCGTGCAGGTCGGCCCGTACTATACGAACACGCGCGAGGGGCTGCGCCTGGCCCGCCGCATTCTCTCGCGCCAGAAAAAAGATATGAAGCAGATCGTCATGATCACGGACGGAAAGCCGTCGGCGCTGACGCTAGAAGACGGGCGCATCTACAAGAACGCCTTCGGCCTCGATCCCCTGGTCGTCACGCAGACGCTCGAAGAAGTGGGCCGCTGCCGCCGCTCGGGCATCCTGATCAATACCTTCATGCTTGCCAGCGATCACAGCCTCATTCATTTCGTGCAGAAGGTGACCGAACTGTGCCGCGGCAAAGCGTATTTCACCACGCCGTATACGTTGGGGCAGTACCTGCTCATGGATTACATGCAGAAGAAAACCCGCCACATTCACTAGATGATTTTTAGATACGTTCCGGAATGATGTGAGCGAGCAGTTCTCGCTGTGATTCGCCTCGCTCACCACAAGAACCTACGCTACTTGCCGTTTTCTTCCAGCAAATTCCGCTTGTGCTTGGGCGGTTTCAAACGCTTGTCGGGGATGACACGCGCGGCGGGGGGAGGTCCGGCCAATTCGCGGGCGCGGCGCCGCGCTTCGCCTCCGGCGGTAAATTTCTTTCGTTTGCGTTTGCGCGGGCTCATCGTTTTCCCCAAAAGATGTCCAATGACTCCGCGGCAAGTGTATCACCGACATCGCCGCAAGAGCCGCGGCGAAGCCGCCACCGTTTCTCCTGATCCACTTCGGCACATTCTCTTTTAACTTATAAGACACACTCGGTAAAGTTGTCCAATGATGTACTTGTTGTTCCGTTGTGCCCGCGTAATATCGAATTGCAACAGCGATTTCTCACAACTTAATCGGCGGGCCCGGGCTGACCTTCGTTCCCCTCCTTTGGTCTGATACCCCGACACCCCAAAAGGATAGCCGTGATGCTTAGCGACTTTCGCATGAGTCGTAGTGGTGTGTTTTGCCGCGCACTTGGAATCTCCGCCCTTATCGCCATTCTTTTTGTGGCTGGCTGCGCAACAGGCGGGAGCGCGACATTTACCGTAACAACGGCGTCGGGGCAACTGGCGACCGTCATTGTTAATGCGGCATATCCTTCAACGACGCTTACGGCTGCAAACGGGACAGCTCCATATTCCTGGGCCGTCACATCGGGAGCGCTTCCGACGGGCATGAGTCTGAGTTCCGGCGGGGTCCTTTCCGGCACGCCCACGGCCAGCGGCACTTTCAATTTCACGGTCGTAGTGACGGACTCCGCAACGCCTGCTCATACGGCCACCGCGGCCCTTAGTGTTTTGATCAATCCGGCACTCGCATCGGTATCTTTGAATCCGACTACGGTAACCGGTGGGACGTCATCGACCGGAACGGTCACACTGAATGGCGCGGCAGCGGCCAGCGCCTCCGTAACACTTTCCAGCAACAACGCAGCCGCTACCGTGCCGGCGACTGTAACGGTTGCTGCAGGGGCGACCTCGGCCACTTTCCAGGTCACAACCTCCGCTGTGACTGCCACGACTCCGGTGACCATCACTGGTACTTTTGGAGTAGCCAAGACTGCCGCACTCACAGTGAATGCTCCGACCGTGCAATCGGTTGCGCTGACTTTGTCGACCGTAACAGGGGGCACAGGAACGACCGGAACGGTTACCCTGACTGGACCAGCGGCTACCGGTGGCGACGCCGTAACGCTGACCAGCGACAACGCCGCGGCTGTGGTGCCAGCGACGGTATCGGTGCCCTCAGGTCAGACTAGCGTGCAATTCAACGTGACGACTACTGCAGTCGCCAATAGCGCGACGGCGCATATTCAGGCGGCTTTCAACAACACGTCGCAGATGGCAACACTGACAGTCTTGCCGGCTCCAACGATTGCCAGCTTTACCGCGGCAGCCACGACTATTACGGCTGGCAACTCGACGACCCTGACGGGAGTGTTCAGCAACGGAACCGGCAGCGTCAGCAATGGCGTGGGCGCGGTCAACAGCGGCATCGCAGTAACGGTTTCTCCGGCAGTGACGACTACTTACACGTTGACAGTGACCAATGCGGCCGGCACTGCTGTAACCAAGCAGGCCACCGTGACCGTCGTTGCGGCACCCGTGATCACCAGCTTTGCGCCCGCAGCGGCGACTATCACCGCCGGGACTTCGACGACCTTGACGGGAGTTTTTAGCAACGGTACGGGCAGCGTTGACAACAGTGTGGGCGCTGTAGCCAGCGGCACAGCGGTGACAGTCTCTCCAGCATCGACCACCACTTATACACTCACAGTGACGAATACGGCCGGAGCTACAATAACCAAGCAAGCCACCGTAACCGTCGTTGCCTCCCCGGCTATCACCAGCTTCGTATCGGCAGCGGCGACCATCACCGCGGGAACTTCGACGACTTTGACCGCAGTATTCAGTAACGGAACCGGCAGCGTCGATAACAGCGTGGGCGCTGTGACCAGCGGCACGGGTGTGACAGTGTCTCCCGCCTCGACCACGACTTACACCCTGACAGTGACGAACGCGGCCGGGACTGCTGTAACCAAGCAAACTACTGTAACCGTCGTTGCCGCCCCGGTTATCACCAGCTTCGCGCCTGCAGCGGCGACCATCACCGCCGGGACTTCGACGACCTTGACGGGAGTTTTCAGCAACGGAACCGGAAGTGTCGATAACAGCGTGGGTTCTGTGACCTCCAATACGGCGGTCACCGTGTCGCCAGCCTCGACCACGACCTACACACTCACCGTAACAAATACGGCCGGGACTACCCAAACCAAGCAGGCCACCGTGACCGTCGTTCCCGCACCCGTCATCACGAGCTTTACGCCCGGGTTGGCGACCATCGTTTCCGGAAATACGACAACATTGACCGCTGTGTTCAGCAATGGAACCGGCAGCATCGACAACGGCGTGGGTGCCGTGACGAGTGGAACGCCCATCAACGTCACTCCGGCAGCGACGACCACTTACACACTAACGGTGACCAACGCTGCGACTACACCCGCAACTGTCACGAAAACGACGACGGTGACGGTGGATGTGCCCCCTGCATTCACAAGCGGCAATAGCGCAACCTTTACGATCGGATCAGTTGGCACCTTCACTGTGCGAACGAGCGGAAATCCGGTGGCGGGTTTGACTGCCGTCGGCACGCTTCCCGGTACCGTGACCTTCCATGACAATGGCGATGGCACGGCCACGATCAGCGGAACGCCCAATGGATCGCCGGCAAGTTATCCCATCTCGATCACAGCCAGCAACGGAGTGGCTCCCAACGCTGTTCAATCCTTCACCCTGAGCACGGTTTTGGTTCAGGCGCCGGCGATCACCAGCGCCAACAACGTGACTTTCACAGCCGGAGCCAGTGGCACTTTCACGGTAACCGCGACCGGTAGCCCCGTGCCAGCTTTAACTTCCGTCGGCTCGCTGCCCGGCACGGTGACCTTCCATGACAATGGCAACGGCACGGCCACGATCTCCGGAACAGCCCCATCGACAAGCAGTTCCCAGATCACCGTCACGGCAAACAACGGCGTAAGCCCCAACGCGCAGCAAACCTTTACGCTGAACGTTGTGGCCGCCCCGGCGATTACCAGTTTCATAGCGGGTCCGACGACCATTACGGCTGGAAGTCCGTCGACCCTGACGGCCGTATTCAGCGGCGGCACAGGTAGCGTAAGTAACGGTGTGGGGGCGGTGACCAGCACCGTTGGTGTAAATGTTTCCCCAGGAACTACAACGACGTATACCTTGACCGTAACCAATGCAGCGACCACGCCTGCTGTTGCCACGTTGACGGCGACGGTGACCGTGGTCCCCGCTCCCGTCATTGCCAGCTTTAACGCCACGTTTACGACGATCGTTGCCGGAACTTCGACAACATTGACGCCCCAATTTAGTAACGGAACCGGAAGCATTGACAACAGTGTGGGCACGGTGACAAGCGGGACCGGCGTGACTGTGTCTCCGGCGACGACCACCACTTACACTCTGACGGTCACCAATACGGCTGGAAGTAAGGCCACCTCTTCGGTGACGATCACAGTGACTGGCCCGCCAACCATCACTAAGTCTTTCGGCCACGGCGCCATCGCGCTTGGCGGGTCCACTTCGTTGACTTTCACCATTCAGAACAATGACGTGACGTCGCTGAGCGGAGTTGGTTTTAGCGATACATTGAGTGGCGGCTTGGTCGTATCGACACCCAACGGGCTGAGCGGTTCTTGCGGCAGCGGCACCATTACCGCGGTAGCGGGATCCAGTTCCGTGAGCCTAGCCGGAGGGACGCTGGGCGCCAATACGTCATGCACTTTCAGCGTCAACGTCACCGGAAATACCGCCGGCACAATCAACAATACCACCACGGCGGTGACTTCAACCGAAGGCGGCACCGGCGCAACCAGCAACACGGCAACCCTCGTCGTGCTTGCTCCGCCGACGGTTACTCAGCTCAGCGCAAACGTTGGGGGACCCGGGTCGACAGTCGTCATTACCGGAACGAACTTCGGAACCACGCAGGGATTGGGATCCGGCACGGTTACCCTCAACGGGGTTACCGCAACACCAACAAATTGGAGTTCCACGAGCATCACGATAACCGTGCCATCCACAGCGACCGGTTCTGGTTTTGTGGTGGTCACTGTGTTGGGTGTATCCAGCGCAACCGGCAGCGCGTCTGCCTTTACTGTGGCGGCGTGCACGACAAACTGCACGATTTCGGGGACTGTCACTTCCGGTCCCACGGTTGCGGGCGTGAACGTCGCACTTTCCGGCGGCCCCACCAGCAAGCCAAACACCACCACCGATTCGAGCGGAAACTACAGCTTCACCGGCCTGGCAGGAGGAACGTATACCGTTACTCCTTCTCTTGCCGGTTACACGTTCAGCCCAACGGCTCCCTCGGTCACCACTTCCGCCAACACCACGACGCAAAACTTCACGGAGATATCCACTGTGGCATCCTTCAGCATCAGCGGGACGCTGACCTACGCTGGCTCAAAGACAGGGCGCACCTATATCCGCGTTTACCAGGGCAACGGCTGCTCAGGACAAGGTTGTGCCTTAGCGGGAACGAGCTTGGCTTCCGCTCCTTCCTCAACTGGCACTGCGTATACCGTCAGGGGTCTGCGAAATGGAAGCTATACGGTGGTGGCGGAAGTCGACACCCTGAATTCCGGGGAACCCAATGCGTCGAACCCTTGGGGCAATTCCTCAACCGTTACAATTTCTTCGTCGGATGTGACGGGTGCAAATGTGACTCTCACCGACCCGGCGACCCCGACACCGGTGGCAATCTCGGACGTGTCCGTCGCTCCCGGAAACGGATTCGGGCTCTTGCAATATGACCAACATAACGGTGGTGCTCTGCAGGATAGCAACGGCCGGGAGATCGCGACGTCCTACGAGGTCGACTACGACACGGACATCAATTTCACCAATCCGGCCCCCACGGTCCTAACTTTTGCGGCCCACGGCAATCACGACAGGGTTTACATCGTCCACAATCTCGCGCCCGGAACGTATTATTTCAGAATGTACGCACTGGTTGGCGCCACGAAAAGCGCGCCGGTTACCTCCAGTGCGGTGGTCATCCGCGCAGCGGGAACCGGAGCGAACACCGTTTCCGGCACGGTCACCTTCCCCGGAGCAGCAACCGGGCCGCTTTATGTGGGCGTGTTTGACGGGACCACGATGTGGGGGCAAGTGATTGCTTCACCCACCAGTCCGGCGGCATATAGTTTCTCGGGTGTTCCGGCCGGCAACAACTATCAGGCCTTTGCCATCATCGATCAGAACAACAACGGGCTGATCGAGGCCAGCGACATCACCAACGTCAACAATAATCAAGGTGGTCCTCCTCCGCTCACCGTAGGCAGTGGCACCACGACCAACAACATCACGCTCACCAGCGCTGTTTCAACGATCAGTGTCACCACGGGTCACCAGCAATTCAACGGGGGCAGCGATACCTATAGTTTGAATTTGGGGATCGCCTGGGGAAGCAAGCGCCCCGTGGCCATGACCCTGCTCTCCGGGCCGAACGTGAACATGCCGTGGGACATGCCCGTCGACTCCAACAACAGTGAGAATGTGAATCTGAACAGCGTGGCTCCACAGGTGGGGGATACCTACCAATTCCAGGTGACCTTCTCCGATTCGAGCACGCAAACCCTAACCGGTTCCGTGACCGTCGTGCTTAATGCGTTTGCACGAAATCTGGCGATGAATTCACCTGTCGCCGGAACTGCAACCGTGCCGGTGCTCAACTGGACTGCTCCAGCAACGCCCCCGGCGTCCTACACCTATAAAGTGAATCTCTTTAACGATACCAGCACGTCCACATCACAAGAGTTCTGGAGTTACAACGGCTCGGGACAAGGCAATGGTATTTCGAGCAGCACGACAAACGTAACCTTTAACACGGACAGCTCAGCGAACCCCAACTCCAGCTTGACCGTTGGGGGAACCTACGACTGGTCGGTAACTGTTCAGGATGACAACGGAAACAGTGCGCAGGAAACGACCAGCTACCTCGTACCGTGATCGCATACGGACAGGTGGCCGATCAACCGGGTTGTGGCCATAATCATAGGGCCGGGTAAGAAAACTGGCCCTTGCAACGCAACCCGCAGCTTCCAGAAGGGCCGGCCCGGAACTTCGGGCCGGCTTTTTTTTGGTAGGACAGGCTTCAGCCTGTCGGGTTTGTGAGCCGGCAGGAAAATCTAAACCCGACAGGCTGAAGCCTGTCCTACTCAAAACACGCCTGCCGGGAGAAGTTTGCGAGAGGTAGGAAAAACTATTTTGGGACCGTGGTGAAAACTTTAGGTCAGCTGTGGTGGGCCGCGGCAACCGCCGTAGCCGTCAGATACTCAATCAACTCAAACACCTTGGGGCCCGTGCAGACTTCGTAATAGACATGTGCGCCCGCGCCGCCGATTTTCCCGTCGGGCAGCAACTGGCGTACGAATCCGCGGCGGATGATCACCGGCTCGACTCCGTCGCCAACCGGCGTTTCCCCGGCATAAAAAATGACGCGCTCCATACCCCAGGGCATGACGCAGTCGGCCTCGATCGAAGTGAGCGCGATTTCCTCCTGCAATTTCCGGAACCCTTCGTCGTTGAGCTCCACTCCGTTCAGGTTGAAGCGGATCAGGAATTCGTCGGCCTCATCCTCGGCCACGCCTTCCATCATGGTCTGGAACAGGAACAGGCGGAACATCGACTGATTTTCAGATAGCAGGCGCTTGGCGGCTTTCGAGCAGCTCGAAAGGCGATCCGACAAATTCAGCGCGCGGGAAATCATGATGCGCGAGTCGGTGTCCATCCAATAGGTGGGAGCGGAGCCCTGGAAGGCGATGCCGATGCCCAACTCCAGGCGCGGCAGGTCGCTCGATTCCGAGCGGTCGTTGTAGGCGGAAGAAACCGCCAGAATCTGCCGGGCGAGGGCGCAGGCCTTGGATACGGCGCGCTGCTGCACGCGGTTCGACTCGGTCTCAAAAATGGCCAGCACCAGCGCGTCGCCTTCGATGAAGACTTTCGCCGCGCCATAACGGTCGAGAATGCGCTTCACCGGCTCGTAGAAATTCAGGCTGAATAGCGACGCCGGGTTGAGCCCCCGCGCGAGCAGATCCTGCGTGATCTTCGTTGAGCCGCGCACGTCGGCTTTGATGATGGTGTGGGAAAGGACGCGGTCCTCGGCCGGCTTGGCCTCTTCCGGAAGCAAGAACTCGTACAAGCTGTGATTCATGTCCGAGAGTTCCCGCGTGCGTTCGTTGCGCACCAGGTTGACACGCTCCATGGCCGCGGTCAGGCGCTCGTAATTCTGGGTATCGCGCCGCAAGCGCATGAAATCCTCGGCAAAGCGGAGGGCCACCGCGCGCACCTCTTCGCGGGGCGTCTTGCGGATCTTCTTGCAAACCTCGTCGATGCGCTGCATGGAATATTGCCGCGCCGGAAACTGCTTCAGGATGTCCTCGACGCGCTTGTATTCCTCGCGCGAGGCCAGCGCCTTCTTCAACTGCTGCAAGTGGATTGGCGGGCAGTAATCGTGGCAGATGTTCCGCAACTGGTAGCTGGAAAGGATATGCGCGAGCAGATCGCGCTGTTCCAGCCGTGCGATCCACTCATCCAGGAGCCGGCCGCGGAGCTCGCCCGCGCCGCCGCGGTCCTCGCCAGGCACGCTGGCATCGAACAGGCGGCGCGCATTTTCCGGCTCATTCAGATAGTCACCCAGGCGCTCCTGAACTTGCTTGGCCAGGAAATCGGCTTTGCCGCGGGCCGTTTCAATACGCGGGGCAATGCCCTCGAGTTTGATCCGCGCGTGACGCAGCCGCTGTTCCACATCGCTGATTTGGCCGCGAAGCTGGGCGGGATCGGGCCCGAGCCCCACGCGTCCCATCAGGCCGTCGCTGCGTTCGAGCCGCCGCAGCAGCGTGGCCCGCTCCTCCTCCAGGCGCGCAATTTCTCCCCTGGTGGCCATGGCCGCATCCAGGATTTGCTGGTGCGATTGGGCCGCCTCGCCGAGTTCCCCTCCCTGGCTTCCGGCCAGGATGGACTCCCGCATGAAATCGAGCAGCAGCGCGTCAATGGTCTCGAAGCGGTCCTGGTCTTTCAGATAATTTCCCAGCAGGACGTATTGCTCCAGAAAAAGCACATCGTCCTTGCCGCCTTCAACGAATGCGAGACGGTTGTTCAAGACGTCGTAGGCCCCCGCGGGTTCCTCGCCAAACAGCGCCTTTCGCGACCTGGCCAGCGTGTTTTCTTCGATTTCCATCAATGCCTGGTAAACGTGCTGCCCGGTCTGGCGGAACATATTGCGGCGGTTGGCCTGCAATTCGGCCAGCCGCGCCTTGATCACGTGCGCCTGTTCGGTGTGGTCAAAATGCCCACCGCGGCTGCGGATCCATTCCTTGGCTTCCAGCATCAGGTTCGCGAACTGCGTGCTGATTTCCTGGGTCAGGAATTTCAGCAGGGCCACGCGCAATACCAGGTCGATCTCGATGTTCTGCTCGTACTTGGCGTACTGCAGACCGGCGTGCAGCAATTCCGAAAGCTGGCGCTTCCAGGAAGAGACTTCCGGCGCGCGCGACTTGCGGTCGGCTTCCCGCCGCTGTCCTTGGCGGCGTTCCGCTTGCAGCCGATCCGTTTGGGAAAGAAAGGTGAGATTCGCGTTCTGGCGAATGAATTCGAGCAGGTAAGCCCCGCTGGATTCCACAAATTTGGGACTGAGGAAAACATCGTGGTGGATGTTATCCACCCCCACGGCTAAGGTCCCCAACGAGAGTTCAGCCGAGTAGGTTTTCAGGTCCACTCGGGCAGGATTCCCCGCGGAGAGCATGGATGTGCGCTCGGCCATAAAAGTTCGCAGAAGGCTCTTATTTAGGATAACAACCGCTGAAAATGCGAACAAGGCGGCGAGTCCTACCCGTTAATAGCAATGACGGAGCAAACAATACCATCAGATTGGGGTGGTCTTGAGGGTGTCGAAACAGCTTACGGAAAAACGCCGGGAGCCTCCCGCGCCCAGACCAGCGCAGGCTATTGCGGCAGCCAGTTAGGACCGATCATTTCGCGCAATGCTTCCGGGGTTGCCCAAGGCGCGGAGTTCGCGAAACGTTTCACCCACTCGGCTCCGGCGCCGATTTTCACGCGGTCCGGTGTGAACTCAGGCGAAAGCGTGTTGGCCATCAAAGCATAGGCAGCGCCTTTGTGCAGCCGCAGGGCCTTCCAGCAGCCGCCCGGGACCGCCACCACCGGGCGCTCGCCGGCAGCCAAATTCATGCCAAGAGTCACTTTCTCGGCGTGTCCGTCCGGATGAAAAATGAAATAGTCCACCGGGCCGCCCTCGATGAGGATGTGCGTATCGTCGGGCGCGAGCCAGTGCAGATAGTTGATGGGCAGGTCTTTGGTGAGCATGTAGTAGTTCTGGCTCTGCACGGCCAGGGCGCGGCCGTCCACGGTCACCATTTGCGAAGATTGCTCGATGATCCCGAGATATCCCGATTCCTTGGGCAGGACCTTGAGGTTCAGCAAGCGGATGAGTTCGCGGGCACGCGCATCCGAACCCACCTGGGGCGCGGCGGCCAGCGGCGCGAGGCCAGTCAACGCAATCGCCACAAGAAAGAAAGCTTTCATGCCGCAAGACTAGCGTGCAATTCCACCCAACGCGAGCGCTTTTTGCCTTATGTGCAGGCGATTGGATGTTTTTGAATTTCCGAGTGCCGCACCCTTTATTTTATAAAGGTGCGGGTTTCTCACAATTATTTCTCGAAACGCAAACCCGAGATTGTCATGCGGCGCGCGTCTCCCCCGGCGTGTTCCAGGTGAATCTCGACCCGCGGCCAATCGCTGCGGAAGGTGAACCGCTCGGACCACTCGATAATGACGATGGCTTTCTCCGCCAGAGCGTCCTCGAGGCCCAGGGATTCGAGGTCGTGAAAATTTTCGACGCGGTACAGATCGACGTGGTAGACCTTGAATGGCTGTGAACTCGCTTCGGACGCGGGCGTAATGGATTTCTGAAACACGTGGACCAGCGTGAACGTAGGGCTGGTTACGTCCTCTTCGCGTGCGGCACCTAGGCCGCTGATGATTCCCTTGGTCAGCGTGGTTTTTCCCGCGCCCAGGTCTCCGCTCAGCAGAACCAGCACAGGAGGGGAAAGTTTTGCGGCGATTTCCCTGCCCTTCGCGATGGTTTCCTCTGAGGAGTGAGTGATGAATTCCTTATCCGGCATTTCTCTCAACCAATTTGATTTGTATCTTCAGTAGGATGGGTTTGAGCCTGTCTGCTGCTCGTTCTCGGCCATCGCAAAAGCCGGACAGGCTGAAGCCTGTCCTACTCAAACCCTTCCCACTCCGCCAAAACGCGCGCATACGCCTCGGGGATCGCTTCGACCAGGTCCGATGCAATCAGCGGCGCTTCTCCGACGCGCGACGCTGCGATATCACCCGCCAGGCCGTGAAGGTAAATTCCAAAACTCAGCACGCACGGCCAATCCTCGATTCCAAATTGCGCGGTGAGTCCGGCGAGCATGCCGGTGAGGACGTCTCCGGTGCCACCGGTGGCCATGCCGGGATTTCCCGTCGTATTGATGTAAGTGTGCCCCGAGGGAGTCGCCAGGATCGTGTGAAAGCCTTTGAGGATCACGTTCGCGCGCCAGCGCCCTGCCGCTTCCAGTGCCACCTCCAGGCGCCGCGCCTGCACTTCCTTCGCGGTGATGCCCAGCAGGCGCGCCATTTCGCCCGGGTGAGGCGTGATCGCCAGGGCCGAGGCGCGGCGCTGGTTCAGATGATCGGCCATTCCGGCGAACGCGTTCAAACCGTCCGCATCCAGAATAATTGGAAGATCGGTCTCGGCGACCAGGGCGCGAATGAATTGTTGCGTTTCGTTGTGCGTGGAAAGCCCCGGACCAATGGCGATCACGGATTTGCCGCGGGTAATTTCGGAGAAGCGCCCGTAATCGAAGTTTCGATTGCTTGCGGTTCCCGCTTCGGTGGAGGCCAGCGGCACGGTCATCAATTCGGGCATTCCCGCGGCGACCACGGGCAGGACAACATCCGGCGTGGCCGCCGTCGCAAGTCCCGCTCCGGAGCGCAACGCGCCGCGGGCCGCAAGCACGGCCGCGCCCGATTTCCCCAATGATCCGGCCACCAGCAGCGCATGGCCATAGTTCCCTTTGTTCGCGGCCGGATCGCGCGCGAGAGGCAATGCGCGAAATTCTCCAGGCTCGATCCAGTGAATTTTCAAGTGCGGATCGGACTCCAGAAGTTCCGCCGGGGTTCCGATCCCGCGAACCACAAGTTCTCCGCAACACGAGGAGCGCGGCAGGATCAACTGGCCGAGTTTGGGCGCGGTAAAGGTGACTGTGTAGTCGGCCGCCAGGACCGGCCCACCAAAATCCTGCGCATCGGAAGCAAGTCCGGAAGGCATATCCACGGAGACGATCTGGAGTTTTCCGCTCTTGCCGTCAATTGTTCCCCGCGCCGCGTTCACATCCTGGATCACATCGGCCAGCAGGCCCTCGACCGGTCCGCGCAATCCTGTCCCGAGAAGCGCATCCACGATCAGATCCGCGTCCGCCAGCCTGGCGCGGGCCGTTTGCCATTCGGCGTGGCTGGTCACCACGTGAAGTTCGCCAAGGCCCTGCTGCCAGCGTTTCAGGTTCGCCGCCGCATCGCCCTCCACCGCCCCGGGATTGGAAAACAGAAACACTTCGGGCGCGCAGCCGGACTGCTTCAGCAGCCTTGCGGTCACGAAGCCGTCGCCGCCGTTGTTGCCCTTCCCGCAAAGCACCAGGATCTTGCGGTCGGCGAGCGCGGCAAATTTGCCGTGAAGGAATTCGGCAACAGCCGCGCCCGCGTTTTCCATCAGCTGCAAACCCGGAATGGCGTATCGCTCGGTAGTGAGCCGGTCCGCCTCGCGCATCTGTGCCGCGGTGAGAACTTTCACGCCTGAAGCTCCTTGGTGGAAGCGGAAAATCGCGAAACAATTACGGTCATGTCATCGGCTTGCTCCGGCGAGCCGGACCATTGCTCGGCCGCGCGCATCATGGCCTCGGCAATTACTCGGGGAGAAGAATCCTTATCGTGCAAAGCGACTTCCACCAGCCGATCAGCGCCGAACTCCTCGCCATACACGTTTTCGGATTCGATTAATCCGTCGCTATAGGCGATCAGGATGCCGCCGGGCTCAATGCTCACGATGCCCTGGTCGAATGGCACGTCGTTGAACAATCCCACCACCATCCCGCCCGTTTCCAGCCTGTTTATTTTGTCTCCGCAAATGTAGACCGGAGGCAAGTGTCCCGCATTGGTGTACATCAACTGCTGCGTTTCGGTGTCGTACACGCCAAAAAAGAAAGTGGCGTAGCGCTCCTCAGAGCTGTTGCGGAACAAATGCCGGTTCAGGTGAGAAACAATTTCCGCCGTGTTGATTTGCATCTGACTGTTTCCTGATCCGCCGTTGCGATAGCGCAGCACGTCGCTTCGCAATGCCGCCTGCACGTTGGCCATCAGCAGCGCCGCGGAGATTCCCTTCCCGCTGATGTCCGCCAGTGCAATGGCCAGGCGCGTGGGCGAGATGCGGATGAAATCATAGTAGTCGCCGCTCACGGTTCGTGCGGGACGGCAGATGGCTTCCAGCTCCACGCCCGGCAATTTCGGGAGCGTGTGCGGAAACAGCTGCTGCTGCACTTCGTGGGCGATGGAGAGTTCATTTTCCAGCCGTTGCCGCCGCCGCTGCTCCTCGATGAGCGTGGAAACCGAAGCTGTCATGGTGTTGAACGATTCGCCGAGCGCCGCGAGCTGGTCGCGGTGCGGCACGCGGACGCGATAGCTAAGGTCGCCGGCCTGAACGTGCTGCGTCGCCTGGTAGAGGCTGTCCACGGCACTGGTGATCGTCCGCGTCAGGGCGATACCCGTATACAGCGATCCGAGTTCAATGACAAAAAAAACCGCCCCCACGATCAGCAACGCCGTGGCCGCAGCCCCGCCGAGGTCTCCCAGGGGCCCGAACAGCTTCCGGTTTAACAGCGACGGCCGGGTGCGGAACGACGCGAACACCCGGACTGCGCCCTCCTGCCCCTGCTCATGATCCATGTCGATGACATCCAGCGCGACGATTCCAGAGATGAGCTTGTCGAATGGATTCGCGGCTTTCGGCTCCGCCCGTCCGAGCGTGCCGACCTGTTCGACCGACGTAAATTCCTCCCGGTTGATCACGATGGGAGCTTCCACGCGGGTTTCGGCTTTTTCCGGATGGAGCACGTTGAATTGGATGGGCCCGAGTTCCGGCGCCAGCGAATCGATCAGCTCTTGCGTCACCGGGACGATTGCGGAAACCAGGATGGGCCCCGAAGGAGTCTGCCGGTCGACGACCGCTCGCAGCGCAAGTTGGCCATCGCTGAAAACAAGGCCTCGAAAACGGTTCCGAAGTCGCCCTGTATTTCGCGCGAGCAATTCCTCGCCCTTGCCGCTTTCGATCCGCAACCCGGGAAGCTCCGCCATTGCGTTTTTCAGATACGTTGCGGCATCCTCCGGCAAGGTTAACGCCGCCGCGCGGTGGCCTGAAGTCGCTTCCACTGCGTAGGATGTGGCCATGGCTCCGGCGACGGCGCTCAGGCGCTGCACGCGCTCTTCCATTTCGGCATAGATGACATAGGAACCGAGTTGCCAGTACATCAGGTACGCCGCAAGTCCCGCCATCGTCAGTAAAAGCAAGACGGGGACGACCGCGATGAAAAGATAGGCGATTATCAACCGGTTGCGCAGGCGCCAGAGCAGACGATTGCGTGCCCACAGTGATGCGCGAACCGCAAGATATACGGCGGCGCAAATCGCCAGGAAAAGAAGAAACCCGCTCTGCGGGGTTCGTTCGTAAATTTGGCGCAATCCCAGGAGAAACGCATACAGGAGCAAGACAGCCAGCGCTCCCCAATCGGCAAGGCTCAGGCCCTGCCAGAAATTGCGAAGACGAGTTGTCCGTATGTCGGCCATGTCTGCTGAGGCGCTCATTCGTCAGGATGGCGCACAATAACCCATCCAGAACAAATATAAAGGATGCGCGAGGGATGATACCACCGCCCCGCGACGGATTCAGATGCGAGTGAACGTCGTGTTGCCGGGATCGGCGGCGCGCGCCATCCTGGCGCGGCCGTTCGAGGACAGATGTTCGAGGAGCAGATAGACGCTCTCCGCGGATGCAGCCGCGCCCACGGCAGCGGCAATCTGGTCGGCCGTCTGCGGGGCGCTGGATAGCGCCGCGTGCGCCTTTGCCTGCAAGGCGAGAACGGCGGCCGCGGCTTTCTTTCCGGCCTCGACGCCTGGCTGGTGGTAGGCGTTGATGTGAACGAGCGAAGCGTAGAATCCGACGGCGCGTTCAAACAGCGCGATGAGCGCGCCCACCGTGCGGGCGTCGACGCGGCGCACGGTAATGGTCATGGACTCGCGGTCGTTCCCGTACAACGCCTCGCGCGTGCCCAGCAGGAACCCGTGCAGGTAATCGCCGGCGGTGACTCCGGGCTCGACCTCGACGGACGAGCCGCCGGATTCGAGTACGCGAACGAACGTGACGAAGAAATTGTTGATTCCGTCCCGCAACTGTTGAACAAAGGCGTGCTGGTCGGTGGAGCCCTTGTTGCCGTACACCGCGATTCCCTGATCCACGCGCTTGCCGTCCAGATCGAGCCGCTTGCCGAGCGATTCCATCACCAGTTGCTGCAAATACCGGCTGAACAGCAGCAGGCGATCCTTGTACGGCAGGACGACCAGGTCCTTCTTCCCTTTTCCGCCCGTGGCCGCGTGCCACATCAACGCCATCAGCGCGGCGGGATTCCTGCGCGTTTCATGGACGCGCGTGGCCGCATCGCACGCGGCGGCTCCCTCAAGCATCGCCTGGATATCGATTCCCTGCAAAGCCGCGGGGAGCAAGCCCACGGCTGAAAGTTCGCTGGTCCTTCCGCCCACCCAATCGAACATGGGAAAGCGGGCAAGCCAGCCTTCGGCGGCCGATTGCTTATCCAAATGCGATCCGGCCATAGTGACGGCGACGGCGTGGCGCGCGAAATTGAGATTCACGGCTTGATAGGCGGCGGCGACCACGACCATGCCGTTGCGCGTGTCCGGAGTTCCGCCGCTCTTGCTGGTCACAACGCACAGCGTTTCGGGGAGAAGTCCTTTCAGCGTTTCCAGCGTGCGCGCAATGCCGTCGGGATCGGTGTTATCAATGAAATGAATCCGCATGCGATCCGATGCGGGATCGCCCAGCGCGTCCCCCACGAACATGGGCCCGAGCGCCGACCCGCCTATGCCGATTGCCAGCACTTGCGTGAACCGTGACGCCATGGGCGGGCGGATCTTACCCGCATGCATATCGGCGGCAAATTTCTTGATGGATTCCACACTTTCCGTAATTTCCCGTGCGATCTCCTTGGTCGGCGCAAGCAGCGGCGCGCGCAGCCAGTAGTGGCCCACCATGCGATTTTCATCGGGATTTGCGATGGCACCCGATTCCAGCGCGTCCATGCTGGTGAACGCTTTCTGCATGAATGGTTCCATCGTGGTCAGGAATGACTCGTCAAAATAAATGCGGCTGATATCCAGCGTGAGGTCCAGCAAATCCACGCGGCACGCATGTTGCCGGTAGCGCTTCCAGAGATCGGGGGCTTCCATTGCATTCCCTCCTGGGAGATGAGGCTAAATCCTTGTTTGCAGCGATGCGGATTGAATTGCCAGGCCATCCGGCGGTGTGGACGCCGAAAAAGAAGACAGGCGGAAGCCCGTCCTACTTTTGGGCCTTCGCATTCTGAATCTGCGCCTTCGCCTGGGCGACAATGTTTTCCACGGTGAAGCCGAAGTGTTTCAGAAGGGCCTTCAGCGGCGCGGAGGCGCCGAAGCTGTGCATCCCGATGCTACTGCCCCTCATGCCCACGTAGCCCGACCATCCGAACGTGGACGCCATCTCGACCGAAACGCGCGCCTTCACTCCAGGCGGCAGAACCGAATCCCGGTAGGCCTGGTCCTGGCGCTCGAATAGTTCCCACGACGGCATGCTGACAACGCGCGCCTGAATTCCTTCTTTGGAAAGCTGCTCGTAGGCCTCAACGCACAAAGAAACCTCGCTGCCCGTTGCCAGCAAAAGCACATCGGGCTGCGCGCTGGGGCTGCCTGCCAGCACATACGCGCCTTTCGCAACCCCCGTGGCGGGAGCAAACTTCGCGCGGTCGAAAGTGGGAAGTGCCTGGCGCGTGAGAACCAGCAGCGCGGGCTC
This sequence comes from Terriglobia bacterium, assembly GCA_020073485.1. GTDB lineage: Bacteria > Acidobacteriota > Terriglobia > Acidiferrales > UBA7541 > Palsa-360. Next base: position 25,443 of record JAIQFB010000002.1, read on the forward strand.
ATGTTGCAACCTCATGACCACGCGCCACGCCTCGGCTACTTCGTTCGCATCCGCCGGGCGCAATGTGATCAGCCCGGGGGTGGCGCGCGCCATGGCCAGATGCTCGATCGGCTGGTGCGTGGGACCGTCTTCCCCTACGCCCAGCGAATCGTGCGTCAGAACATAAATCGCGGGGATTTGCATCAGCGCGCTGAGCCGCAAGCCGCCGCGCATATAGTCGGTGAAAACGAAAAACGTCGCGCCGAACGGGCGGACTTTCGTAAGGCTCATCCCGTTAACAATCGCGGCCATGGCGTGTTCGCGGATGCCGAAGTGCAGATTGCGCCCGGCATAATTCCCCGCCTGAAATCCGGTGGCGCCCTCAAACGTGAGCAGCGTCTTGGTCGAAGGCGCAAGGTCGGCCGAGCCGCCAATCAGCCACGGAACATTTTTGCCGATGGCATTTTCAACTTTTCCGGAAGAGTCGCGCGTGGCGAGACCCTTGGCATCGGCTGGAAACGCCGGCAAATCTTTGTCCCATCCCTCAGGAAGCTGGCGATGCTCCATGCGATTGATTTCTTCGGCCAGGGCCGCGTACTTTGCCCGGTATGCATCGAATTTCGCGGACCACGCGTCGTGGTGCGTTTTTCCCCGCTTGCCGATCCCGCTCTGGAAATGATCGTAGACGCCGTCGGGGATGAAAAACTTCGCGTCCTCGGGCCATCCGTACGCCCGCTTGGTCAATTTGACTTCTTCCTCGCCGAGCGCCTCTCCGTGCGCCGCGTGACTGTCCTGTTTATGCGGCGAGCCCCAGCCGATGTGGCTATTCACAACGATGAGCGTCGGGCGATCGCCGGTTTGTTGGAACGTTCGCAAGCCCGCGCGGATCAGATTTAGATCGTTGGCGTCGGGGACGTGCGTGACGTTCCAGCCGTAGGCCGCAAAGCGCGCCGCCACATCCTCGGAGAACGCCAGCGGCGTTCCGCCCTCGATCGTGATCCGGTTGCTGTCATAGATCCAGCAGAGGTTGGAAAGTTTCAAGTGCCCGGCCAGCGACGCGGCTTCGCTGGAAATTCCTTCCATCATGCAGCCGTCGCCGCCGAGCGCGTACACGTTGAAATTGTAAAGATCTTCAAAACCCGGCTGGTTGTAGCGCGTGGCGAGCCACTTCCCGGCCAGCGCCATGCCCACACTCGTTGCGAAGCCCTGGCCCAGCGGCCCCGTCGTGGTTTCCACGCCCGCGGTCAGGTGCGATTCGGGATGTCCGGCGCAGCGGCTGCCTAGCTGCCGGAAATTTTTGATGTCTTCGAGCGGAACCGCAAGGGTTCCCGCAACCTGGCCGTTTCTCCCGTCCGATTTCACGCCGGCCAGATGCAGCACTGAATAGAGCAGCATGGATGCGTGGCCCGCGGAGAGAACGAAGCGGTCGCGGTTCGGCCACAACGGGTCATTGGGATCGTAGCGCAAGAATTCCTGCCACAAGCAGTAGGCCACCGGCGCCATGGACATCGGCGTGCCAGGGTGGCCGGAATTTGCAGCCTGCACCGCGTCGATGGAGAGCGTGCGGATGGTATTGATGCAGCTCATCTCCATCGGAGTAGCGGCATTCTGAACGGAAGCAGTGGTGTCGGTTACGCTCATCCCAAACTCCTCGGCTATCCCGCGGAAGAGATCCCTGTTCCACGGTCAGATTGAAGACACTACTTTAGCCTAAAGCCAGGATTGTGCGACACGCAGAATTGTCTATCCAGGAAGGGAGAGGTTCGCATTCGTCGTCAGCCCATTTTGGGAATAACGCAAGGACGCGGCAAATGTATTTATTGATTCTGGAAGTCCAGTCGGTGGCCCAGAGTCAAGCAAGGCCGGGGCCGCGAAAACCCGCGCAAGAAGCCGCTATTGCACCGTCAGCGTCACCTTGGTGGTCAGCGAGGCATTCCCGGAAGCCGCCGTGATCGTTATCTGGTACATGCCCGCCGGAGTGCCTGTCGCGGGATTCAGCGCCGGGCTGGAATATCCGGGTGAACTTCCGCAGGCGGCCATCGCGGACGCGACGAGCAGGAGCAGCACGACCAGAAATTGCGGGACGTATCGCCGGACCGGGGCACTGACAGCGCAAAGTCCAAACCAAATTGACGCGATGAGGAAAGCAACTGCGCACAATAGCAGTACCCGCGGCCAGGCGATGCGCGGAAGGAGCGGAACGATTCGCGCCGTGTGCGCCATCGTGGCGATGGAAAGTGTAACGTTTGTGCTCTTGGTCCCGGCCGGAAGCGAGGACGGGGAAAACGATGCGGTGGAGTTCGGTGGCACTCCCGACGCGCTGAAATTCACGGTGCCTCCCAACGAACCATTCGCCGGAGCCACCGCCAGCATGAAGCTGGCGGGCTGCCCGGCGGAAACAGTTGAGTTGGAAGCCGGGGCGGTCACCGCGAAATCGGCCACGGCGAAGGCGAGTGCGGAGGTCATGCCGCCGCCGGGTGACGGGTTGTTCACCGTGATATTCAGCGTCGCGCCGGGCGTCATCACATTTGTCGGCAGGACGGCGGTGAGCGACGTCGCGCTGACGAGCGTGGTGGCCAGCGATACGCTGCCCGTTTGCACGACGGAGCTCGAATTGAAATTCGCTCCCGTCATATTCAAGGTGACCGGGCCGCTTCCCGGCGCGACGCTCGTCGGCGAAAGGCTGGTCATGACCGGCACGGGATTATTCACCGTGAACGACATCGGCACGGAGGGAGCGCCGTTCGAATTCTTCACCACGACCAGGATTGTTCCGGCCAGGGCGACGGCGGTTTGGGGAATGTATGCCTGCAACACGGTGGGCGTGTTGTTGTTGAACGCAGCGGAAACGGGCGCGGAACCGAACATTACGGTCGAGGAGGAAGAAAATCCTGTGCCGATTATGGTCAGCGTGAATCCAGACGGCGGAACTGCGCCGGCCGTGACACTAGCGGGACTAAGCGACCCCACGGTCGATTGCGTATTCGCGGGAAGTACCGTCAAATTCACCGCCGACGACGTTCCCCCGCTGGAAAAATTAACGCCCAACGCGGGATTGGAGAGAGTGACGGCTATCGTGCCCAATGTTGCGATGGAGGAAGCCGCCACCGTAGTGGTGAGCTGCGAAGAGCTTACAAACGTAAAGGGCTGCACGACGCCGTTAAAATCCAGCGTCGCTCCCTGCACAAAATTCGCCCCATTGATTGTCAGCAGGAAGGGCTGCGATCCCGTGACCACGCTCGGCGGACTGATCGACGAGACCGTGGGAGATGCATAGTAGACAGAAAATCCACCGGAAGTGGAATTCCCTCCCCCAGGAGCCGGATTATTGACCAGGATCGAGTGTGCACCAATATTTCCAGTTGCCGAGGCCGGAATCTGCGCCGTAAGTTGTGTCGCGCTCACAAACGTCGTCGGTTCCATCTGCCCGTCGAACGATACCGCCGCCCCGGAAACGAAATTCGAGCCGGTAACCGTCAGGGTGAGCGCTCCGCTGTCTTGGATCACAAAGGCTGGACTGACGGATGAAATTGTGGGCAGAGGGTTAGCGGTCACTGTCGGCGGAATCGCGGAAAAAATAGAAACCGTGCTGGCGCTCGGATTCGCGGCGACGAACCCCGCGCGACCAACCGCAGGGAGGGTTTGGATGAACTCCCCGGAGACGATGGATCCGGGCTGCGCCTGGGACGCAAAGATCAGAGAGCTTTGAAGTGTGCCGTCGCCGTTCCCCAAAAAGACATTCACGGCCCCACTCGCCGGGCATCCGGAATTGACGCAGAGCGTATCCGTGACGGCAACATCGACACGGCCATCGCCATTGTAATCCCCCAAGGTAATAGCCAAAGGGGAAACTCCCGCGGGATAATCCACCTTCGTTTGGAATGTGCCGTCGCCATTTCCGAGCAGGATGGAAAGCGAAGCGCTCGAATTATTGGAATCCAGCACCGCGAGATCGAGTTTACCGTCGCCGTTAAAATCCGCGGCCGCGATTTGTCCCACGTACAAATTGAGGGAATAGTTTGCGTGTAGCAGGAATGTGCCGTCGCCATTTCCGAGCAGGATAGAAACGGTGCTGCCCGCCAGGTCGAAGTTGCAGACGGCGAGATCGAGAATGCCGTCGCCGTTGAAATCTCCCGCGACGAATTGCGTTCCCAGCGCGGCGAGATCCGTGTGGATCAAGACCGGGGTGCCGAAAGTTCCGTCGCCATTTCCCGGCAGGAAATAGACGCCCGTGTCTTGCCCCACCACCAGATCCAGGCGGCCATCGCGGTTGAAATCGCCAACCAGGGGAGTGATGGGAGTGTTCGCATCCGCGGGCAGGGGATAATCCTTGGGATTGTCGAAAACGTTCAAGGAGCGGCCCATGGAGACTGAAAATGTATTTCCCAGGCTCAGTAGATCATAGAGGCCGTCGCCATTGAAATAGCCGGTGACCACCGAGTTCGGGCTGGCCACGGTGAGAGCTACCGAGGCGTTTGGCCCGATGGTCGTGATGTAACCGTGATCCAGAACGCAGGACAAGAGCGCCGGGCAGCCGCCGCTGGCGATTTCCAGATTTGGCTGGGGCGAAACCGGAATATAAGCCACTGCCATGGAAGACGGCAGATTGATTTCGGGACTGCCCAAGGAATCCGGAAAATTGGTGTCCGTCCGATTAAAAGCCAGCGTGCTCGCCGGGGTGGTCACCTCGAACAAAACCGCGTTGGACGCACCGCCGCCCGGCGACGGGTTGGTAACCGTCACGGGAATTGTGGCCGCCGCCGCAAGATCGGAGGCTGGAATCGCAGCGGTGAGTTTCGCGCTGCTGACAAACGTTGTCGGGCGCGCGCTTCCGTTCCAATTCACCACGGCGCCATTGACGAATCCCGCGCCGTTCACGGCAAGCGTCAACCCGGCGGTGCCCGGCGCGGCGCTTGCCGGGGACAATGGACTATGGACAAAGGGCACAGGATTGTTTTGGGCCGACAGGGACATGCAAAATGACGCAAGGACTAATGGTAAGAGAGCAGTCGCGAGCCTGACGCGCATGGAACCTCCCACACTTGCGTTAGCGGAGCCGGGGACAAACAATCTGCGCTGACGCGGGAGAAGCCCGAACCATGGCAATCCATGAAAGGCCTTGCACGAACACGAAACCCGGATGCCCGAATTCATCTTGGTAGTACGCAGGCTTCCGCGCCCAATTCAGGAAACTGGACTTCCCCACTGGACGGGAATAGTAATCCATTTCTTCTGAAAAGTCACTATCTGTGACAGTTCGCCCAAAACGTGCGCGGCATGGGAGGTGGCGGCGTCACAGGAACGCCGTGTTCAATTGTGAAACGAAAGTTTAGTTATCCGTGGATTAGGATTACCGGCTGAGATTCTAGTTCCTACTTGCGCGCGGGCTCAAAAACTCGCCAATGGAATGCAAACGAGTCGTCGCGGTGAGCCAGAAGGTAGGAAACGCTGTGGCCGCCGGGATAAAGATGGAATTCATGAGGGATCTTCAGCGCATCCAGGGCCTGGTGCATTTCACTCGCACCGGTATAAAAGCCAAAAGAGTCTTCGGTGCCGCAATCGAAGTAAATTTTCATTTTTGAAAGAAGAGCGGCATTCTGTTTCGCCAAAACAAACGGGCTGTTCAGGTTCCAGAATTTCAAGTCGATGGGATTTCCGAAGACTTTGGTCAGCAGCTGCGCCGCCGGGTTTCCCGAGGAAGCTCCCGCGTTGACTCCCATGGGCGGCTCGCGCATCAGCGCCGCGCTATGCGCGCTCACCGATCCGAACAATTCCGGATGCGCAAACGCAATCCGCAACGCCCCGTAGCCTCCCATGGAGAATCCGGTAATCGCGCGGGACGCGCGCCCAGCCTGCACCCTGTAGCTGCGTTCGATATAGGGCATGAATTCGCGAAGGAAGAAGTCGCCATACAATGTCTTGCCGTCGCGTGAATTGATGTAAAACGTGTCCCGCCCGTCCGGAGCCACGACCAGAAAATCGCCGACTTTGTGGTCGCGGCGCAAATCCTGCAACGCGTTCCATTCCCCATCCAGTACGGCCGACTGCGCGTTGCCTCCGAGCCCGTGCAACAGGTACAGAACCGGGTATCGCTGCGCCTGGGCTTGCGGCGCGGAATAGCTCGCGGGCAAGAACACGCAATAGCGCACCGAGGAATGCAGGATGGCGCTGCGCAAAGCGCGGCAATCCGCGCGTTCCTGCGCGCCGGCCGCGGTCGCCGCGGCAAGCGCAACAAAAACAACGCAGGCCAGGCGTGCCCATCGATACTGGTGCAGAATGCGTGGCATAAAGTCGAAATTCGATTGTAGGGTCGCGACATCGTTGTAGCAAGCGAACGCCGCGCCCCTTCAGCCCGCGCGGCGTCTTACAGAATCCTTACGGCGCACGCACGACTTCCTAATCCCGCATACCGCATGATTCCTTTGCAAGCAGGTACCACTGGAATGACCGGCAAGAGCACACCGAGATGTGACCAGGCGCACAGCGCAGCGGACCAGCGAACCATTATAAAGGGCGTCAGAACGCGGCCCTTTCAGGTGCTCAGCAAGCCGCGCTGGGTGAATGACTCCGATCCCGGATCCTCACCGTTCAGCGCTCGCGCCGGAAGGAGGCCGTATGGCTATTAAACTTTTTCTCTTGCTCAATGCCATGGGCGTCATTTTTCTTCTGTATGTTCTGGCCAACTTTTGGAAGGAAGCCAGCCGGACAAGATCCGATGTCCGGCCCGATGAATTCGATTTCATGCAGGAGGAGAGACCGGCGGTGCTCGTCGTGACGCACCTGATCGCTCATGGCACGCACGGTAATGGGAGCGTTGTTCCGCTGCAGCTTCGGGAGCCGGCTTCCGCCGGCAAGAAGAATCGTCCAGGCCGCGGCGCCGCAATTTATGAGATGGAGGTAAAGCGGTATTCCGCGAGGTGATATTTGTAGTGACCGGTGCGAGAACCAGGCTTCTGTTACATGAGAATGAAAAAGAGTCAGGGAAAGCAATCGAAGGAGCTCTGAAAATCATGCTGGACACGATTTTTACCATATCCACTCTGGTGTTTTTTGTGGGGGCGGTATTGTACGTGAAATTCTGCGATGGATTGAGGTAGCGAGATGCTGGATACGATTGTATCGCTGGCGGTGTGCGGTGGATTGCTGATTTACCTGGTGTACGCGATGCTGCGGCCGGAGAAGTTCTGACCATGACCAACAATGGATGGTTCCAAATTCTGTTTTTTCTGCTGGTGGTGCTGGCGCTGACCAAGCCGCTGGGCGCGTTCATGACGCGGGTGTTCAACCGCGAGAAGACGTTTCTGGATCCGGTGCTGCGGCCGATTGAGAAGTTGTTGTACAGGCTTACGGGCGTGGACGAAGCCACCGAGATGGGCTGGAAGGAATACGCCGGGGCGATGCTGATCTTCAGCGGCGTGACGCTGGCGCTGACGTATCTGATCGAGCGGGTGCAGAACCATCTGCCGCTGAATCCCCAGCACCTCCCTGCCGTGGCGCCGGATCTGGCGTTTAACACCGCCGTTTCGTTCACGACGAATACGAACTGGCAGGCGTATGTGCCGGAAACCACGATGTCGTATCTGACGCAGATGACGACGCTGGCGTATCACAACTTCATATCCGCTGGGGTGGGGATCGCACTGGCCATTGCCGTGGTCCGGGGAATCGCGCGGCGTGAAAAGGACACCATCGGGAATTTCTGGGTGGACATGACGCGCGCGGTGCTTTGGGTTTTGCTGCCGCTCTGCCTGGTAGGTGCGCTGTTCCTGGTCTGGCAGGGCGTTCCGCAAAATTTCAAGCCGTACGCGACCGCGCAGCTCGTGGATCCGCAGACGGTGCAGACGACCGGGGCGGATGGTAAAACAACCACGCAGGTCATCAAAGAGCAAACGATCGCCCAAGGGCCCACGGCGTCCCAGGAAGTGATCAAGGAGTTTGGCACCAACGGCGGCGGCTTTTTCAACGCCAATAGCGCGCATCCTTATGAGAATCCCACGCCGCTCTCGAACCTGCTTGAAATGCTGCTTATCTTTGCGATCGGTGCAGGGCTGACCTATACCCTGGGGCAAATGACGGGCTCGCCGCGGCACGGCTGGGCGGTGTGGTGCGCGATGGCCATCTTGTTCCTGGTGGGCGTCACGGCGGCGTATTCTGCCGAGGCGCGCGGAAATCCATTGGTGGAGACTTCCGCGAATCACGTGCAGCCCGCCGGAAACATGGAAGGCAAAGAGATCCGTTTCGGCATCGCGAATTCCGCGCTATGGGCGGTGGTCACCACCGACACCAGCTGCGGCGCGGTGAACTCGATGCACGATTCATTCACGCCGCTCGGCGGGATGATTCCACTGATCAACATGCTGCTGGGAGAAGTCATCTTCGGCGGCGCGGGCTCGGGCCTGTACGGAATCATCGTCTTCATCATTCTCTCGGTATTCATCGCAGGGCTGATGGTGGGGCGCACGCCGGAATACCTGGGCAAGAAGGTCGAGGCGTTCGACGTGAAGATGGCCATGCTCACGGTGCTGATTTATCCGCTGTTCGTCCTGGGGTTCACGGCCATCTCCGTCGTTGCGCCGAAATTCGGATTATCGAGCCTGGCCAACGCCGGGCCGCACGGGCTTTCCGAAATCTTTTACGCTTATGCGGAAGCGGGCGCGAATAACGGCTCGGCGTTCGCGGGCTTGAACGCCAACACGCTCTGGTACAACACGACGATCGCCACGACCATGCTGTTCGGCCGGTTCTTCATGGTGATTCCGGTGCTGGCCATTGCCGGGAGCCTGGCGCGCAAGAAACACGTGCCCGAATCGGCCGGAACGTTTCCGGTAACCACGCCGCTATTCACCGGCTTGCTCATCTCCGTCATCCTGATCGTTGGCGCGTTGACCTTTTTCCCCGCGCTCAGCCTGGGCCCGATCCTGGAGCACCTGCTGATGAACGCGGGCAAGACTTTCTGAGGACCCAATGGAACGCAAATCGAAATCGCTGTGGGACACAAAGATCGTGACGCGCGCGGCCGTGGATTCGTTGGTGAAGCTCGACCCGCGCACGCTGATGAAGAATCCGGTGATGTTCGTGGTGGAGATCGGCGCGGCGCTGCTGACCTTCACGGTGATTCGGAATCAAATGCATCACCAGGCGGGATTCGCCTTTGAACTGCAGATCACGCTGTGGCTGTGGTTCACCGTGGTGTTCGCCAACTTCGCCGAAGCCATGGCCGAAGGCCGCGGCAAGGCGCAGGCCGACACGCTGCGCAAATCGCGCACCGAGACCGTTGCGCGAAAGGTGAAGGCCGACGGCACGATTGAGGAAATCTCCGGATCGAAACTCCGCTCGGGGGACGTGGTCATCGTAACCGCGGGCGAATTTATTCCCGGAGACGGCGAAGTGATCGATGGCGTCGCATCGGTGGACGAATCGGCGATCACCGGAGAATCGGCGCCGGTGATTCGCGAATCGGGCGGCGACCGCTCGGCGGTGACCGGCGGCACGCGCGTGCTCTCGGACGAAATCAAGGTGCGCATCACGTCCAATCCCGGCGAGACGTTCTTGGACCGCATGATCAAGATGGTCGAGGGCGCTTCGCGGCAGAAAACGCCGAACGAAATCGCGCTGAACATTCTGCTCTCCGGGCTGACGATTATTTTTCTGCTGGCCGTGGCCGCGCTGCAGCCCATGGCGATTTATTCCGGCGCGCCGCAAAGTCCGTTCGTGCTGTGGTCGCTGCTGGTGTGCCTGATTCCGACGACGATCGGCGGGCTGCTTTCGGCCATCGGCATCGCCGGGATGGACCGCGTGATTCAGCGCAACGTCATGGCCATGTCCGGCCGCGCCGTGGAAGCCGCGGGCGACGTGGATACGCTGCTGCTCGACAAAACCGGCACGATTACGCTGGGCAATCGCCAGGCGACCGAGTTGATACCCGCTCCGGGCGTGTTGGATGCGGAACTGGCCGACGCGGCGCAGCTCGCCTCGCTCGCCGATGAAACCCCCGAGGGGCGCTCGATCGTGGTTCTGGCCAAGGAAAAGTACGGCTTGCGCGGACGCCCGCTGTCCTCGCTCGACGCCACGTTCATCCCCTTCTCGGCGACCACGCGCATGTCGGGCGTCGATTTCGACGGCCGCGCGATTCGCAAGGGCGCGCCGGATGCGATCAAGAAGTACGTGATCGAGCAAGGCGGCACAGTCCCGATACAGGTGGACGAAGTGGTGCAAATCGTGGCCAGCTCCGGCGCGACGCCTTTGCTGGTCGCCGCTAACAACCGGCTGCTGGGCACCGTGCGCCTCAAGGACATCGTGAAAGGCGGGATGAAGGAACGCTTCGATCACCTGCGCGCGATGGGCATCCGCACCGTGATGATCACCGGCGATAACCGCCTGACCGCCGCGGCCATCGCGCAAGAAGCGGGCGTCGACGATTTTCTGGCCGAAGCCAAGCCCGAAGACAAGCTCGCACTGATCCGCAAGGAACAATCGAAAGGAAAACTGGTGGCCATGACCGGCGACGGCACCAACGACGCGCCCGCGCTGGCCCAGGCCGACGTGGGCCTGGCCATGAACGCCGGAACGCAGGCCGCGAAAGAAGCCGGCAACATGGTGGACCTGGATTCCAACCCGACCAAGCTGATCGAAATCGTCGAAGTCGGCAAGCAACTGCTGATCACGCGCGGCGCGCTCACCACGTTTTCGGTGGCCAACGACGTGGCGAAATATTTCGCCATCATCCCCGCGATGTTCGCCGGAGCTTTCCCCGTGCTGCAGGCGCTGAACATCATGGGCCTGAAGACGCCGGAGTCGGCGATCCTGTCGGCCGTGATTTTCAACGCGCTGATCATCATCGCGCTGGTGCCCCTGGCCTTGCGCGGCGTGCAATATCGCCCGCTGGGCGCTTCGGCCCTGCTGCGCTGGAATCTGCTGGTCTACGGCGTGGGCGGAATCGTCGCGCCGTTCATCGGCATCAAGCTGATCGACGTGATCATCACCCGGCTGCACTGGGCGTGAGGAAACAAGTTTCAGAAGTGCGCATTTGAGGAAAAACAAATGAAAAAGAATTTCATGATTTCGATCTGGATGACCATCGCAACGACGATCCTGCTCGGCGTCGTCTACCCGTTCGTGGTGACCGTCCTGGCACAAGTGCTCTTCCCCAGCCAGGCTAACGGTTCGCTGATTACGCTAAACGGAAAAGTGGTCGGCTCGCGCCTGATCGGCCAGCCGTTTTCCTCCCCCGGCTATTTCCGTTCGCGCCCCTCGGCCGCCGGCAACGGCTACGACGCGCAAAATTCCGGCGGCTCCAACCTCGGCCCCACCAACAAATCGCTGATCGATCGCGTAAGCGGCGACGCCCAAAAAGCCCAGGCCGAAAATCCCGCGAGCCCCGTCCCCATGGACCTGATCACCACGTCCGGCTCCGGCCTCGATCCCCACATTTCACCGGCCGCCGCCGCATTCCAGGCCCCGCGCGTGGCCAAGGAACGCGGCATGACCGAAGCCGACGTCACCACCCTCATCGCCAAACACACCGAACCCCGCCAACTCGGCTTCCTCGGCGAACCCCGCGTCAACGTCCTGGAACTCAACCTCGACCTCGACGCCGTTCATCCGATGCATTAACCTGCACTTCCGCAGCGCTTGCCCATCAGGCCCTCCTCAAACCGAACCATCGGCGGGCCTCGAGTAGCGTAGGCTTCAGCCTGCGCGGTTTAGAGCAACTGGGGCAAAGAATGGAAAACCGCGCGGGCTGAAGCCTACGTTACCAAAATCCGCGACGCGGCCTTTTCTACACACTCCGCGTCGCTATTTCTTCTTTGGTTTGCCAGGCGCGGCACCAGTGGGCTCAAACCGGTAGCCTACCCACGGATCGGTGTGAATGTACTTGGGGTGCGACGGGTCCGGTTCAATCTTTTTGCGCAACTGGTTAATAAACACTCGCAGGTATTCCGTTTCATTTCCGTAGTCCGGCCCCCAGACGGCCTGCAGCAGGCGGCGGTGTTCCAGCGGCTTGCCCTGGCTCGACACCAGATGCCGCAGCAGATCGAACTCCTTCGGCGTCAGCCGCACCGGGTTGCCCTTGACCAGCACTTTCCTGCGCTCGAAATCGATTTCCAGATCGTCGGAAACGTAGGAAGGGATAGGCTCGGCGGAGGTGGTCCTGCGCAGGGCCGCGCGAATGCGCGCCAGAAGTTCCTCGACGCTGAAGGGCTTTACGACGTAATCGTCGGCTCCGGCATCCAGAGCCAGCACTTTGTCGTGCTCGGTATTGCGGACCGTCAGCATGATGATGGCGACGTCGGACTGGTCGCGAATCTCGCGGCAAGTTTCCAGGCCTCCCATCCCCGGCATGTTGACGTCGAGTAGCACGAGCTCGGGGCGCTCCTTGCGCATGATTTCCAGAGCTTCTTCGCCGCTCTTGGCCTCGACCACCGAGTATCCGTTGCTCGATAATGTGGTCCGCATTACGCGGCGAATTTGCGGCTCGTCGTCCACAACCAGAATCGTCGATGTGCTCATCGGTGTTCCGCCGTCCCCCTGACAATTGGCAGGCTGAATGAAAATACGGACCCTTGGCCCAACTGGCTGATCACGCCGATTGTCCCGCCGTGCGCTTCCACGATGGCTTTGGCGATCGGCAAGCCCATGCCCGTGCCCTGCACCCGGTAGCGTTGATCCGAACCTCTGTAAAACTTGTCGAAAATGAGGGCGAGCTCGGCGTCGGCAATTCCGGGTCCTTGATCAGCGACGCTGAATGAGACAAAATCTCCCTGCTCCTCCGCGCCGATCGTGATGGGGCGGTCGGGAGCGGAATACAAATTCGCGTTCTCGATCAGATGGACGAGCACTTCCTTGGCCCGCGCCAGGTCCGCGCGCACCAGCAGGTCCTGATTCTTCATTTCGATTCGAACCGGCCGTGTTCCCAAAACACCCTTGCAGACATCCAGCGCCTCGGAGATCAGATCCACCACCCGAAGCGTTTCCATCTGCAGCTTGACCTCGCCCGCTTCCAGGCGCGCCATTTCGGCGGCTTCCCCGACCAGGCGGTTCAGCCGGTCGCACTCTTCATTGATGATATTCAGTAGTTCGATGCGCTGGCCGTCGTCGAGTTTCGCCGGAGAAAGCAGATTCGTGACCGAAACCTTGATGGACGTGAGGGGCGTGCGGAAATCATGCGCGATGGCGTCCAGCAGCGCCGACTTCAGGCGCTCCCCCTCGCGCGCCGCCTCGGTCTTCCCCACCATTTCGATGGCGCGGGCCCGCTCGATGGCCACGGCGATCAGCGACCCCAGAGCCTCCAGCGACGGCCGCGAAAGCACAGGGCCGGAGATGCCCACGCTGCCCAGAATGCGCGATCCCAAACGAAGCGGAGCGAAGCAGACGCTGTGCTCCTCATCCACCTCCATGTCCTCGCGCGCCACGATCGCTTTCAGGTGATCCGCGTCGAGTTGCGGCAGGTTCATGCCGGAACGGTAGACCTTCTGCTTGTCCGTCAGGAACACGGCCGCGGCGCCCACCTCAAACGTCTCCACGATCTGGCGCGGGATGGCGTTCAGCAACTCGATGGGATTGCCGGCGGTCAGCAACCGTTGGCTGAATTTGTACAGGCGCTCGACTTCGCGGCGGCGGCGGTTGGCTTCTGCGGCCTGATTGCGTGCGCGCGTCGAGAGATCGCTGGCGAGAACGGAAGTTGCCAGAAACGTGATCAACGCCACCCAATTCTGCGGATCGGCAATGGTGAAGGTGCCCACCGGAGGCAGGAAAAAATAGTTGTAGGCCAGCGTGGCAACCAGCGACATGAAGACGGAAACTGCGAGTCCCCAGAGAGTGGAAGCTCCGAGAACAGCGAGCAAATAAGTGAAGGCAATGGTCGTCGAATTGAAGCGATGGGTCGACCGGTAGAATATGGTAATCGCCGCGACGGCAGCCAGAGCGGCCGCGTACCGGGCCAGTGTTATAGGCAGATTCTTCTTCACGGCGCGATTCTAGCCTAGCATTTATTGCGCATAATAGAAGAGAATATCTGCGATGACCAAGACGCCCGAGCAGTGGCTGGAAGAGGTCTCCCCTCAGGAACGCACCAAGGGAATTCTGAAGCTTTTTCTTGGCTACGCCCCGGGAGTCGGCAAGACCTACGGCATGCTGGGCGAAGCCATACGCCGGCGCAGCCGTGGCGAAGATGTGGTCGTCGGCATCGTGGAAACGCACGGGCGCAAAGCCACCGCGGAACTCGCCGCGCAACTCGAGCAAGTCCCAATGCGCAAGATCGAATACAAGGGCACGGTCTTCGAGGAGATGGACCCGGACGCCATTATCAAGAGAAATCCAAGAGTCGTGCTCGTGGACGAACTGGCCCACACCAACATCCCCGGCAGCAAACACCGAAAACGGTATGAAGACGTCCTCGACCTGGTCGAAGCGAAGATGGAAGTACTTTCCACGGTGAACGTGCAGCATTTGGAGAGCATCGCTCCCACCGTCGGCGCGATTACCGGCATCAAAATTCGCGAAACCGTTCCCGATTGGGTGCTCGAACACGCCAACGAAATCGTGATGGTCGACCTGACCCCGGAAGCCCTGCAAAACCGTATGAAACGCGGCGAGGTGTACCACACTGAAAAAGTCGACCAGGCTCTCAGGAATTTTTTCCGCCGAGGCAACCTGATCGCGCTCCGGGAACTCGCCCTCCGCCAGGTGGCCGAACAGGTGGACCGCAGCCTGGAATCCTACATGGAGCAAAAGAATATTCAGGACCTGTGGCCTGTGCGCGAACGTATCGCCGTGTGCTTCAGCTCGAACCCCAGGGCGCAATATCTGATTGCGCGCGCGGCGCGCATGGCCCGGCGGATGGACGCCGAGTTATTCGCGATCTACGTCGATATCGGCCACGACACTTCCGAGCAGGATCAAAACTCGCTCAACGCCAACATTCAATTTTCGGAAAGCCTCGGCGCGAAAGTGGTCAAACTCAAGGGGAAAGAAGTGGCCGCCGCGACCGCGGAATTCGTGCGCGAAAAACACGTAACGCAAGTGATCTTCGGCCGCACGGCTGTCGAAGGCTGGCGAAAATATCTCTACATGACCGCGATTCACCGCTTCCTGCGCGACGCCCCAGCGGTGGATGTCCACATCGTGACGCAGGAAAACGATTAAGAACTGTGGCACAGGCTTCAGCCTGTGGGGTTTTGATTTTTGCAGGCCCCGCACAATCCACAGGCTGAAGCCTGTGCCACCAAGATTCGCTTTCCCGAGAAATGAGAGTTACAGCGCGCGCAATGCCACGGAAACAGGCTGCCGCGCGGCTCGGATCGCAGGCGGCACGCCGCCGACCAGCCCCATGAACAACGCAAACGCAATGCCGCCAAGCAACAATTCCGGCGTCACGCGAAACGCAAACGCGAGATACGTGAACGTCTGGAAATTCATGGTCCCGGTCGTCAGCCCATTCAACGGAATCACCAGAAGACACCCGAGCAATCCGCCCAGAAAAGAAATGAGGAGCGCCTCGATCAAAAAGGAGAACACCACGCTGCCGGCGCCGAAACCCAGCGCGCGCATGGTGGCGATTTCGCGCGAACGCTCCGCGACCGCCGAATACATGGTATTGAGCGCGCCGAACACCGCGCCGATGCCCATCACCACCGCCACAATCGTCCCCAGGACCACAATAAGCGTCGTGAGTGTTTTCGATTGCTTGTCGTAGTAATCGCGCTCCCGGTCCACCTCGACAGTCATGCGCGGGTCGGCCGTGAGCGCGTCCTTGAATGCGCCGAGCGCGCCGGGAGAGGTCAAGTGCGCCGTGACAGACTGGAAGACGTTTTCCGGGCGGTGGTACACCTGGTTCACGACGTTTGCGTCGGCCCACACTTCGGAATCAAACGCGCCGCCGCCCGAATCGAAAACACCAACCACCTTCCACGCGCCCCCGCCGAACTTGATGGTGTCGCCAAGATCCAACCCCTGATAAGACGTCGCCGCGTGATTGCCGACCACGAGTTCATTCAATCCGGGCTGGAAAAATCGCCCGGCGACGATCTTGATGTTGTCACGCACGCGCAACACCATGGGCGATACGCCGCGAACTTGCACATTCGCGTCGGTGCCGCTGGATTTCAACGGGAATGCCGCGATCACCACGACCTCAGCGCTCACGAGCGGGCCCGCGTCGGATCGCGCGACGCCTGGCGCGTCCTGGAGTACCTTCACCTGCTCCAGCGAAACGGCGCCATCGATTTCCGAAGTCGAGCCCGCGCGGCGCACCATGGCATTTTGCGTCGATCCCGAACTGACCAGCGTCATCTTGAATCCCCGCGCCAGCGACATCATGGCCACGAAGACGGAGACCGTGCCGGCAATGCCCAGAATCGCGACGATGGCGGAAGTCCACCGCGCCCGCACGCTCCGCAAATTGTAGATCACAGGTATGGCCACGGTCAGACTCTCCGGATCGCATCCACCACGCGCAGGCGCATGGCCGAAAACGCCGGCAAGATTCCTCCCGCGGTTCCCACAAGGAGCGCCGTCCCGAATCCGGCGACAATCCAAATCGGCGGCAGATAAAAGTACGGCAAAATTCCCCCGGTGGGATCGCCGCGCAGGCTGAATAATTTCGCCAGCAACAATCCCAATCCCCCGCCAACAAACGCGACAATCAGCGATTCCATCATCACCAGCAGCAGCACAAACCGGTTGGAGAATCCCAGTGCTTTCAGCACGGCCAGTTCCCCGATGCGTTCGCGCACCGCGATGGCCATGGTGTTCCCGGTCACGAGCAGGAGCGTGAAGAACACGACGCCGCCCACCGTGAGAATCAGGAACTCGATGTTGCCCATCTGCTTCACGAACGACGCGGCGAATTCCTTCTCCGTGTCCGTCTTGGTTTCAAACGGCGAGTTGGCGAATTCGGCGTCGATGGCCTTGGCAACCTTCACGGAAAGATCGGGTTCGGCCACGCGCACGACGTACCAGCCCACGTCCCCTTTGCCGAAGGCTCTGCGCTCGTCCAGATAATCGTAGTGAAACCAGAACTGCGTGGTGTCGTCCTGTGCGCGCGAGCCTTTATAGATTCCACGAAGGTTGAACTCCCACGACCCGGTATAGATCGTGCCCCTGAGGGGAATACGGTCGCCCACCTTCCAGCCGAACCGCTCGGCCGTGTTCTGCCCGGCGATCGCGCCTTCGCGGTCCTCGGCAAATGCCTTCCACTGATCCTCCGGAATGATGAACTCGGGATACATGGCACGTTGATTTGCGACGTCCACGGCAAATTGCGGAAAGAAATTCTTTTCGTCCTGATACACGCCGCCAAACCAGTTCTGATAGGTCACCTGCTTGATTCCGTCCATGCGCAGCAGGCGGTCGCGATAGGAAAGCGGCAGCGGCTGAATCAACGACGTCTTGTTGATGACCACCAGGCGGTCGGCGCCGGCGATATCCACGCCCTGGCTGAATGCCCCGCGGACAATCACCAGCAGACCGAACAAAAACAGCGCGACGGCAAACGATCCGATCGTCAGCGACGTCCGCAACTTTTTCCGGAAAAGATTCGCGATCAACAGCGGCAGGAATTTCATGGTTTGCCCGCTCCCTCCGGCGCATCCACCAAGCTTCCCTTTTCCAGATGCAGCGTCACCTGCGCCTGCTTCGCAACCGCCGGATCATGCGTGACCATCAGCACCGTCTTGCCATACTCCTGAACCAGGCGCCCGATCAACTCCATGATTTCATCGGCCGCCTTGCGGTCCAGGTCCCCCGTCGGTTCGTCGCACAGTAGAAATGTCGGATCGGAAACAATGGCGCGCGCAATGGCCACGCGCTGCTCCTGCCCTCCGGAAAGCTGCCGAGGGTAGTGCTTCATGCGATCCCCCAGGCCCACCAATTGCAGCGCGGTTTCCACGTGCTTCTTGCGGTCGGACTTGGAAAGTTTCGTGAGCAGCAGCGGAAGTTCCACATTTTGAAAAGCCGTCAGAACCGGGATGAGGTTGTACATCTGAAAAATGAACCCGACGTGGCGCGCCCTCCAGTCCGTCAGCTTGCTCGCGGACATGTGCGTGATTTCGTCACCGGCCACGGTGATCGTTCCGGCGGAGGGAACATCCAGCCCGCCCAGCAGATTCAGCAGCGTGGTCTTGCCCGATCCGCTGGGACCCATGAACGCGACGAAGTCTCCGCTGTCGACATCGAGGTTTAGCCCTTGCAGGACGTGAATTTCCTCGCCGCCGCGCGTGTATTTCTTGTCCAGGCCGCGCACGTGAATCAGGCTCGCCGCGCCTCCGTTGCCGTCCACTCGTACCATGCCGCGATCCTCACTTCTTAACTTCGACGGTTTGGCCGTCGCGCAGATTTTCAGGGACTTTCGCCACGATCGTGTCTCCCTCGGCCACTCCCGCCAGGACTTCGACGTCATCTCCCCGTTGCGAACCGAGTGTGACGGCGCGGCGCTCTACGACGCCGTCATGAACCAGGAACACTGCGGCTTTGCCGCCCTGCTGGCGCACCGCGGAGCTTGGGACCAACGCCTTCGGCGCGGCAGCCTCGCTTCCGGCAGCGGCGCGCGCTTGTTCTTCGCCCAGGAACGCCACTTTAACGCCCATGTCCGGCAGGATTCGTGGGTCCAGTTTGTCGAACGTGATGCGAACTTTCACCGTGGCCTTCTGGCGGTCGGCGGTCGGGATGATGGTTCGCACGTGCGATGGAATCTGCCAGTTCGGATACGCATCCAAGGTGGCGTTCACGCGCTGCTGCGGTTTGACGCGAGCAATATATGATTCGTTCACGTCCACTTCGATTTCCAGCGACTGCATATCGACAATGGTGGCGATCCCGGTGCGCGTAAATCCTCCGCCCGCCGAAATCGGCGACACCATTTCGCCAACCTGCGCATCCTTGGAAACCACTTGCCCGGAGAACGGAGCGCGAATCGTGCAGTTGTTTACATTTTCCTGCGCCACGTCGATTTTGCGATCCGCGGCCGAGACCTGGTCCTTGGTCAGCGCGATGCGCGCGCGGTAGCTTTCAGTGAGCGTGCGTGCGGCGTCCAGGGCCTGATCGGTTGAAATGCCCGCGGCCGTGAGTTTCTCCGTTCGCTGCAGTTCGCGTTCCGCATTCGCGAGATTGACTTGCAAGTCATTCACGGACGACTGCGTCGCAGTGCGGTCCGCCTTGGACGAAGCCAGCGCGGCATCGAATTCCGAGCAATCCAGGCGCGCGATGATCTGGCCCTCCTTGATGTGCATGCCCTCGTCGGTATCCACCTCGATCACGCGGCCCGTGATTTTCGCCGCCACGCTGGACCTCCGCCGTGGCGTGACATAGCCACTGGCATTGAGCAAGGCCGCTTCGGGAGCATTGGCCGCGCTTCGCGCCGTGGTCACTTCCACGACCACCTTTGGGTCCTTGAAGCGATAAACGACGGCCCCCCCGGCAAGAAGCATTAATAAAATGGCCGCAAGCCATCTCAGCCGCTTGCCCCAATTGCCGGTCTTGCGGACGCTGTCGTCGATCTTTAGGGACGACAAATCTGCCATGGGTTTGCGAGGGGTTGTGTTCATCGAAGCCTCATTATACAGGCGGACGCCTCGGAGTTGATGAATGTCATCGGTATGACCGCCGGGACCCGTGGCGGAGCTTTAAGGGAATTACTTTCAAGCTGATGGGCCCGCGCGCCGGGACCCGATCAACCGCGCGGTTACCGCATGCCGGTGCTCGAACATTTGTTCGAGTTTACGGCGAACAAATCTCCCGGCAAGCAATCGTCCCAGAACACCAAACGGAAGGGCATACTCCACTTTGTCTTCGAGAATGCACGCGGCGGCACCCACCGGCTCAAACGTGTGCGTATGCTTCCAGTACGCGAACGGGCCAGAAACCTGAACGTCGCTGAAATAGTGGCCGGTTTCGAAGTCCTGATGCTCGGCAACCCAGCGCCGGCGAAAAGGCCATCGACCAAACCGCAGCACGGCGCGCAAAAGTCGAGCGCGGTTCGCGCGCAACTTGTAGAATGCCTGCATGAGTCGGGCCGGGTCCTGACTACATCCAATTTCGACAGTTCCCGGGTCGATCGGAGATTAGCAGAGTCTACGGCAAATTGAACCTTGCCGGAAAATTAGAAAGTGGCGCGGGTTATGCTTGTGCGCTGAACGCTCCCAGTGAAGCGAGTAGCCCGCTTACAAAAGGAAAAACATGGCGCAATTATTCGATCCACTTCCGATCCGCGGCATCACGCTCGCCAACCGCATTGTCGTCTCGCCGATGTGCCAATATTCCAGTGACGACGGATTTGCCAACGACTGGCACCTGGTGCACCTGGGCGGACGCGCCGTGGGCGGCGCTTCGCTGGTGTTCACCGAGGCCACCGCAGTGACGCCGGAAGGGCGCATCACCCCCGAGGATCTGGGAATCTGGAAGGACGCGCACATCGAATTCTTGTCGCGCATCGCACGGTTCGTGGCCGGTCAGGGCGTGGTCCCCGGCATGCAGCTCGCTCACGCGGGCCGCAAGGCCAGCACGCAGCGGCCTTGGGAGGGCACAAGCAAAGTTCCCGTCGAAAAAGGCGGATGGGTGCCATTGGCCCCGAGCGCCGTCGCCTATTCGGATCACTACGCCATGCCCCGCGCCATGTCGAAGGAAGAAATTCGCGGCATCGTGGACGCCTTCGCGCAGGCCGCGCGCCGCGCGCTGGAGGCGGGCTTCCGCATCCTCGAAATTCATGGCGCCCACGGCTACCTGATGCATGAATTCTTTTCCCCGCTCAGCAATTTCCGCGCGGACGAATACGGCGGCTCGTTTGAAAACCGCACGCGCATCGCGCGCGAGGTCGTCACCGCGGTCCGCAAACAAATGCCGGACAATCTCCCGCTGTTCATTCGCATTTCGGCGACCGACTGGAAAGAGGGCGGCTGGGACCTGGATCAGTCCGTGGAATTGGCCAAGCAATTAAAGCCTTTGGGCGTGGATCTGGTGGATTGCTCCTCCGCGGCCCTGGTCCCGGACCAAAAAATCGTCGCAGGCCCCGGCTTCCAGGTGCCCTTCGCCGAACGCATCCGCCGCGAAGCAAAGGTGATGACCGGCGCGGTCGGATTGATCGAAACGAAAGAGCAAGTGTCGGAGATTCTAGCGAACGAAAAAGCCGACCTGGTTTTCATGGCCCGCGAATTCCTGCGCGATCCGTACTGGCCGCTGCGCTCCGCCCGAGAACTGAAACAGCCGGTCAGCTGGCCCGCGCAATACCTGCGCGCCGCTCCGCCGGATACCACCGCGCGGAAACCGCTGGATATCGATGCTAGCAAGGCCAAAGCGGGCAATTAATACCAGGTTGACTTACAAAGCGCGCCCGCGCATCCGGGAAAACATCTGAATCATGCCGCGCACTTCCGGCATCCCAAGGACGGCGGCTCCCGCAAAATACGCGATTCCGTACGGGCCAAGGACAACGATCGCCACAATGATCGGATTATGATGTCCAACGGCGACCAGCAATGCCCTGCCGATTCCCGCGGCGATCAAGGCTGCGCCCCAACCTTTGGCAAGATAGGCGGGAGCGAGGCCGGTCGCGCCAATGCGGCGGTTCAGCGTGCGGCGCAGCAGCGTGAACTCTACCCAGGAAGAAACGCCCGCCGAAATCGTAAGCCCCGCGACTCCCCAGCGCGCCTCAATCCCCAGCAGATGCGGCAGCGGAATCGCCGAGAGGTAACCGAGTACGGTGGTCAAGACCACTCGTATGATGGCGAAATTCAGCGGCGTGCGCGTGTCCTTCAGCGCATAGTAAGTGGACGAATAGAGCCGCCCCAGCGTCGAGGCCAGCAATCCCACGGTCGATCCGGCAAGGATTCCCCAGACATAGGTCGCATCGGCATGTGTGAACCGCCCCGATTGATAAATCGCGGAGACAATGACGTCGCCTAAAACAAGAAACGCGGCCACCGAAGGGATCACCAGAAATGCGATCTGCCGCAACCCAGCGTTTAGCCGCGCGCGCAACACCTCGGCAACTTCGGATTCCGCGCCCACCGCGCCAGACATCGCCGGAAGCTCCGCGGCCGATACGGACATGCCGAACAGGCTGACGGGCAGCGTGTAGAGCGTCTGCGCGTAGGCCAGCGCCGCGACGGCGCCGGTCGGCAGCAGGCTCGCCAGCAGCGCGTCCACGTAGGCGCTGATCTGCACCACTCCCCGGCTGATGAACACGGGAAAGAAATTGCGCACCACCATGCGTACGTTTTCCAGATGAAACGCGAAAGACAAATGCAACCCGCGCAACAATCCCAGCACCATCGGCAACTGGATCGCCACCATCAGCGCCGAGCCCAGCACCGATCCCCAGGACAACACGATGGCCAGACGGAACTGCGCGTACCGCGCGCCAAATCCCCAAAGCGTGCCGATCATTGCGACATTCCAGATAACGGGCGCGGTGTAGGAAAGAAAAAATTTGCGGTGGCTGTTCAGGATTCCCAGGCACCACGCGGACAAAACAAACAATCCCGCGCCGGGAAACAGGATGCGCACGATGCGAATGGTCAGCTCGCGCTTCTCCCCGGAAAATCCGGGAGCGATCGCGTCAATCAGGTACGGGGTTGCCAAAACGCCGACCAGGACAAGAACGGAGGTGCTGAGGGCCAGCAGCGCCGCCACGGCTCCGGCGGTACGCCGGGCTTCCTTCTCCTCTCCGCGCGCCAGCAGTGACGCATACACGGGAATGAAGGACGCGGAGAGGACTCCCTCGCCGAATAGGTTTTGTAACGCATTGGGAATGCGGAAGGCCGCCTTGAACGCGTCCGCCGCGTCGGAATTTCCGAAGTAGTGGGCAAACACGCGGTCGCGGATCAGCCCCGCAACGCGGCTGAGGAAAATTCCGGCGGCGACCAGAAACGACGAGCGCTTCGAGGCGAACCGGCTGGCAACGGCTGAACCGGGATCGCTCACACGCGGGTTCGATCGGGGAAATTCATATGCACTCAACTTCCATTACAAGAGTTGCCCGGCTGGAAGTCAACCTCGAGTGTGAAGGGATGTGCGGTTCCCGTGCAACAAACCGCGGAGACTTTGAAATCAGCGGCGAGGGTGGGCGTTAAAGCGTTCCCGAATTCCGCGGAGTGCGGGCTTTATTTGAAGCCTGCCGAAATCAGGGAGCAGCCATGCGCGCCGGCCCCTCGGCGCGGCGTCACCGCGCCGGCGGCTGCAAGCCCGTCGAGTGAAGGAGTTGGTTGGTCAACCGTATGCCGCTCTCGGCGGCTCTGCGGATTTCCTCGACGCGGAGACGCGAGACCTCCGGCGATTCCTTGCGCTTCAACAGAAACTCGGTGTGCCCCAAAATGACGGTAAGCAGATTGTTCAATTGGTGAGCGAATTCTCCGGGAAGCCGCTTGACGGATTTGCCCGGGGCCGCCAGATGGGCCGGGCGAACCGGTTCCGGGAATGGAATCGTCGAGTGCAATTCACACCTTGCCTCGCGACGAATTTCCGGCGACTTCGCTGCTGCCTTCGCATGGGCCAAGTCACGCGGCTTTTCATCCAGAAAAAGATTTGTGGACACGGATATCCTCGTCAAAAAAAGTGAAAACGGACCGAACGGCGGGAAGGGGGATCCAGCTATGCCGGCACATAAACTGCAAATGCCGACCCAAGGAAACTATTCCGTGGTGGCGGGAGTGTCAACGAAAAACAAGTTGTGTTGTGACCCTCACGAGGCGCCGCGTCCAGCAAACACCGTGGCCACTAGTTCCCCCACTTCCCGGGCGTAATCATCCAGGCTGAAGGTGAAGCGGGCCATGTCCAAGTCGGCCAACCCAGGGAATTGCATGGCCAAGTACAGCCAGCCGGGCTCATTCGCGAAATCGACCTGCCTCGGCTCATAGTAGCCGTAACCCAGATCGCGCAGCCGGCAAAGCAAATCGCTCAAGTGAACCATGGCAACCAGCGGGCCGCCCCGGTTGGGGTCTCCAATGTCATGGTGAAGTTCGATGGCGTCGATCAAGTCGGGGGGAATTTTCCAGGCCTCGCCAAGGATGCGGCCGGAATCGCAGTGCGTGAATCCCAGCGTTGCCTGTTCAGCTTCATTTAATGGAATCTGCTCGATCGTCGCCTTCTGAATTGTGGCCTTGAATTCCTCGGGCGCCACCATGCAATTCACAAGCACTCCGATGTCATGCAGCAAACCCGCCAGATAGGCCTTCTCGGGATCCGGGTACCCGATAATCTCCGCAAATCTGCGGCTGACCAGCGCGCACCCCAGCGAATGCCGCCAGAAGACGGAGGGATCCACCACCCAGCGATTGTTGGGGATGACCTGCGAAAGCGAATTGGAAAACAACAGGTCGCGCACCCGCCACATTCCCAGGCTGAGGACGGCCGTGCGCACGGTCTCGGCGGGCGTATTGCGGCTGAAAAGCGCGGAATTCGCCATGCGAATGCACTGCGCCGCGATGGACTTGTCGTAGGAAACGAGTTCCACGATGCGGTTCATGTCCACCTGTTCGGCCGGCTGGTCCAGGCAGCGCAGCAGCGGACGCAGGATCACGGGAATGGCAGGCATTGCGTCAATTTTGACGATTCGCGAACGGAGACGGTCGAGACTTTCAGTTTTCATGGGGTACCTGCCTTCACGGATGTTTCCACGGCCTTCCAGTACGCAGTAGCTCCGGGAAAATGGACCAGTCGAAACTTGTCGTTGATCCCGAATAGCGATTCCGAATGCCCCAGAAAGAAATAGCCGTTGGGCAACAGGCCGTTATAGAAATGCTGGATGGTTCGGGTCTTGGACTTGCCGTCAAAATAGATCAGGACGTTGCAGCAAAAAATTACGTCGATCCCCCGCATGAACAGCATCTTGCTGTCGTCCAGCATATTCAGCCGCGAAAACGAAACATGCGGCCTGACGCTGTCGGCCACGCGGTAATCCGCCCCCGACTTGGTGAAATATTTTTTCATGAATTCGGGCGGAACGTTTCGCACCGCGTAGTCGTTGTAAACTCCCTCCTGCGCCTTGGCCACCGAACGGTCATTCAAGTCCGTGGCCACCACTTCAAAGGTCCAGCCCTTTAATGTACTTTGCGTTTCCTCCAGCAGGATCATGGCCAGCGTGTAGGGTTCTTCCCCGGTCGAACATCCCGCGCTCCAGAATCGCAACTTGGTATAGGCCAGCTTCTTCTTTGCCTCCGCCAGCGAGGGAATCACCACTTTGCGGAGAGCGTCGATCTGCGGGAGGCTTCGGAACAGGCAGGTCTCGCCGATGGTAATTTCGTTGAGCAGGTTCCTCATCTCGGATTCGCGGTTCGGCCGCGCCGTCAGGAATTCCAGGTATTCGCGCGGCGAACGCGCGCCCACCACTTTCATTCTTCGCACGGCCCGGCTGACCAGAAGGTAGAATTTGTTTTCCGCCTGGTAAATTCCGGACACCTGGTAGATCAGGTCGCGGATGCGGATCCATGCAGGATCCGCCAAGTATTCCGGGGCGACCGTTTCATCTTTGAGCAAAGTGGCTTCGTTTGGCATGTGGGTCGCCTTACTGCATTCAATTTTTCAGGACGAAAACAGCTTTTGCAGGGCGCGCAATTCCCCTCGGGATCCGGATCCAGCGGAACTCCGGAGTTCCCGGGCGCGGCAACGGAGCCACAAATGAAATGACGGATTCTTTGTGGCCCCGTTGGGACGCACCGCGTTTCAAGGATTCGGCCATGGGCGTTCCCCAGTCCCATCGGCCAAGTTGCGGAAAGCTTGAACGGCCTCCGATCCCGGCAAAGGTTATTCGGGAGAAGTCGGTCCGCCGGCGTTTCCGGGCCCCCCCATGGGGTCCGGGTTGGAAATCGTGGTTGGGAATGGTTGTTGCGGAGCGAGTATGACCACGTCCAGCCGTCGGTTTTGCGCACGGCCCGCCGGAGTGTCATTGCTGGCGATGGGGTGGAATTCCCCATATCCGGCCGCTGAAAGACGGTTGGGGGGCAATCCATATTTGGTGATCAGCAATTGAATCAGTTCCGTGGCTCGAGACGTCGAAAGCTCCCAATTCGAGGCGAACCGCGCGGTGTGGATGGGCACATTGTCCGTGTGCCCCTCGATTCGCAGGTTTTCCGGCCGCATTTTCAACACTTCCGCCAGGCGCGAGATCGCATCCATCGAATCCGGACGAATGACCGCCGATCCGCTGTCGAAGAACCCCATCTCCTTGAGGCTCACCACAAGGCCCTCCCCGTGCATGGTCATGGTGACTTCATGCCTGTTGATTTCCGGGTTCAGCGCTTTCTGGATTTCACGCTGGGCGTCGCGCAACGACTGCATCGCGGCAGGGGAGCTTAGCGTGCCATTCATGGGATTGACCAAACGTTTCAAATCGGAATCCTTCTTGACGTTTTCCACGATTTGAACCTTTTCAAACGGAATGGCCTCATCGTCCTGTATGGGGATCTTCTTGCTCGATGTTTCAAAGACTCCCATTTCCTGGAACGCGACTTGGATGGCCATCGCCAGCCGGCCAGCTTTTCGCTTATCCACCTGCGAAGAGGCATACAGAACGACGAAGAAGGCAAACAGAAGCGTAATGAAGTCCGCGTACGACACCAGCCAGCGCTCGTGATTCACGTGTTCCTTGGGTTTTCTTTTCATGCGCACATTCCTTAGCCCTTTTCGTCTTTGGGCGATTCCGCTAGAAAGCTGAGCAGTTTGGTCTCAATCATCCGCGGGTTCATGCCTTCCATGATGGAGATGACTCCCTCCAGCATCATTTCGTGAATGATTTGGGCCTCGCGGATGCGAATTTTCAGCTTCCCGGCCGATGGCAGCAGGACCAGATTGGCCGCACCCACACCATAGACTGTGGCCACGAAGGCGACCGCGATTCCCCGGCCCACTTCATCAATGTTGTCCAGGTGCTGCATCACTTGGATCAAACCGAGAATGGCACCGATGATTCCAATGGTGGGTGAAAACCCGCCAGCCGATTCAAAAACCTTGGGAATATCATCCTCGTACTCGCCTTGTTTTTCCATTTCCAGTTCCATGATTTTGCGCAGTTCCGTAGGCTCGGTCCCGTCCACCGCCAGCATCAGCGACCGTTTCAGAAAGGGGTCCTGCATATTTTCCAGATCGGAATCGAGCGACACGATCCCTTCCTTGCGCGCCTTGTGTGCAATGGTCACAATTTCGTGAATGATTTCACGCGGATCGTTTTTCGATTCAAAAAAGATGGTGATCAGGCTGCGAAATGCGGTCATCACCACTTTGAATGGAAACTGGACCATGATCGCGCCCAGCGTTCCGCCGAAAACAATCAGCGCGGCGGTGGGCTGTAAAATCTGCCCAATTTTTCCCCCTTCCAGGAGCAGGCCGAGCAGAATGGCACCCGCGGCGATGATCGTCCCTGCAATCGTGCCTATATCCATTTCCTATGCTTCCCCGGAAGCAGGGTCTTTTCGTCTGGCCGATGGGTCCGGCTCCTGCGGAGATGGCCATCCGGAGAAATTTAGAGGAAGCCCTTCGAGCAGGCGCCGGCGGAACGCCACAATCCGGTCGAGGATCATGTCGCTGGTTTCCCGGACAACAATTTTTTCGCTGCTCAACAGCGTTATCACCGTGTCCGGCGCGTTTTCAATCAGCTTGATCAGGTCCGAATTGACGATCAGCGGCTGGCCGTTGAGCCGTGTGAGTTGAATCATTTTGGTTGGCGACCTTGTTTTCCCTTCCCCCGCTATCCCCGCAATTGTCGGGCCACGCCTTACCCATCGGCGTTTCCCACGCAGGGTTGAGATTGCCCGGGCCGGAGAATGGCTTTGGCATCCGGCGTGCCACAGAAAACAGCGCCAGGCACGACACGTTTTTCCCCGGGGCTCCAGCCAGGCGTTGCCGGCGTGGACGTTGCCGGGATCAAGGCGTCCCGCACCATTTGGCTCTGCGGGCCGCGGGTTTCCGTGCGGATCTGCGCGTAGTACTACGCCGCGCCCGGGCAGTACTTCTTGTTTCGTAATGGATAATGGCCGAGTCGGGTGCCCGTCCGGAAAAACTAAAGCCTTGCAACCGTGGGCCGATAGGTGAGGTGGAGGAAGAAAGATCCCTTCCGTAAATCGGAGGAGAGCCAAACGAGTTCCGAAGCCGAACAGCTTCGGGGCTGCGTGGTCCAAACCGGGAACGGAATCACTTTTGAAACTAAGGAGCCCACACAAATGGCGATCAGTATCTTAAACAACATCGCATCACTCACGGCACAGAACCAGTTGGCGGTGACGCAAACCAACTTGAACAAAACACTGTTTCAGCTGTCTTCTGGTTCGCGAATCAATTCCGGCGCGGATGACGCGGCAGGCTTGGCTATCGCAGACGGCTTGCACGCCAACATCACGGCCTTGACACAGTCGGCGCAAAACGCCAACGGCGGCGTTGGTTCTCTTCAGGTGGCCGATGGTTCCCTGGCCCAAGTCACCCAACTGCTCAACCGCGCTGTTACGCTGGCCACCGAATCGGCCAACGGCACTGTGTCGGACAGCCAGCGCACCTCGATCCAAGCCGAATACGGGCAGATCATTAACGAAATCAACAGCATCGGCAGCAGCACGAACTACAACGGTTCGGCGGTCTTTTCCGGCGCCACTTCCAACATCTTCCTCAGTGACGGCGTCAGCAACACCACCATCAGCGTCGGCGTCGGCAACCTCACCACGGCAAGTTTGGGATTGGCCGCCGGCACCATCAACCTCGCCACCCCGGCAACCGCCGCCACGGCCCAAATCACACTCACGGGACAACCGGTTGCAGCCGATCAGGTCAGCGTCGACGGACAGACCTATACCTTCCAGAGCACTGGCAACGTGGCCGCCGCCGGCGACGTCCAAATCGGCTCCACCCTTGCCCAGACAGTCCTGAATCTCGCTCATGCCATCAATAATTCCGGTGGAACCTCCGGAGCCGGCAACGACTACATCGCGGCAGGCAATGCCGCGAACACCCATGCCAGCGCCACGGTCAATGGAAGCACCATCACGCTGACCTCGCTGACAACCGGCACAGGCGGCAACGCGTTCACGTTGACCAGCCCCACGGACACAAGCGGCCACATCTCTCTTTCCGGTGGCACGTTCACCGGAGGCGCGGCCGCGACGACCACTCCCACGGCCGAGCCCAACGACCTGACCACCGCCGCCAACGCGCAGCTCACGCTTGGCCTGATCAACACGGCGATCGCCAGCGTGGCCTCAACTCGCGGCCAAATCGGCGCCAACATCAATCGGCTGCAAGCGGCGAGCAACGTCATCACCAACCAGACCCAGAACCTGACCGCTGCCGAAGACGGCATCCGCGCCGCCGATATCCCATCGGTGGTCGCCAACCTGTCGCGTTTCACCATCCTGAACCAGTCCGGTATTTCCGCTCTGGCCCAGGCGAACTCGGCTCAGCAGAGCATCCTCACTTTGCTCCGCTAACCGCCAAACGTGAACTAAACACGCGGAAGGCGGGACCCCCGGTGCGGGCTCTACTTAGGGCCCGCCAGAAAAAGGGCCCCGCCCTTTCGCGGAAGATTCGCAAAGCGGCAAACGTTCTGGAAGACAAAGGGCACGGCTCTTCCACTCGTTGAAACAATCGGGGAGAGAGAGGAAATCAAGTGGCTTCATCGGTATCAAGTCTGGTTTCGGGCCTCGGCACAAATACGGGTTTAAGTACCGGCACGAGTTCAAGCAACACCACGGGTCTCGGCCAAGGCATAGATGTAAATTCGTTTGTTCAACTGGCCCTCGCCGGCCAGCAGGCCAACATTACTAATCTTCAAAACGAGCAGACCGGGATCAACTCCCAAAGTTCGGCGCTTGCGCAAATCACGTCCGCCCTGTCGGCGCTGCAAACTTCCGCCGTGGCCCTGAACGATCCCTTGGGAGTTCTTGCCGGTCAGACCGCGACTTCTTCCAATACCGCTGCGGTCACGGCGACCGCTACCTCCGGAGCCATTCCCGGCGCGCATAGCATCGCAATCACTTCCCTGGCCACCACATCGTCGTATTACTCCGACGCGGTGGCCGCCAGCAACACTGTTTTGGCCACAGGCGACACGATTACCGTTTCGGCTGGAGGCATGCAGGTCGCCTCGGTCACAACGTCTTCGGCGGTCAACACGCTCTCCCAAATCGCAGCGGCCATCAACAATCAGACCACCGCGGTCCAAGCCAGCGTCATTCAGGACGCCAACGGCTCGCGGCTGGCCCTGGTCAGCACAGCTTCGGGCGCTCCCGGCAACCTAACCGTCACGGGCAGCTTGCACCGTACCGATACCACTGCCGTCAACTTTACGCAGGCCGTGCCGGGAAACAATGCCGTGCTATCGGTTGACGGCGTTCCCATCAGCAGCGCCACAAACGTCGTGAACAACGTGATTAGCGGCGTGTCCCTGATCCTGGGCGGCCCCACCGGGAATACGCCGGCGACCCTGGTCGTTGCGCCGGATACTTCCACCATCACGGGCGCGATCAATAATTTCGTTTCCGCCTACAACACGGCCATCGACGCCCTCAACGCACAGTTCCAGGTAGGTGCCAACGGAACCGCCAGCGGCGCACTGGAAGCCGACAGCTCGGTGCGCGATGCCCAACAATCCTTGCTTTCCGCCATTACCTACTCGACAGCCGGAACCGGCGGGCAAGTGAACCTGACCACCCTCGGCATCAGCACGAACAACGACGGCACACTCTCAGTGAATTCCGCGAATCTCGCATCCGCGCTGTCATCCAATTTTGCGGGTGTGCAGAGTTTCCTGCAGGCTTCCTCGACTGGTTTTGCCGGAAATCTGAATACCGTGTTGAATAACCTGGTCGGCCCGGCCAACGGCGAACTGACGCTGGATGCTAGCGGGTTGACGCAATCCCACGCTGGATTGACGCAGCAGATTTCGGACCTACAGGCGGCTCTGGCGGTCAATCAGCAGAACCTCACCAATATATACGCACAGGTAAACACCACCCTGCAGGAACTTCCGTTGCTGCAACAGCAGCTCAGCCAGCAACTCTCGAGCATCCCATGATGAACTCCTTGATGAACAACGACCCCACATTAAGTTACCGCCAGGCGGCGGCCCGCGGCACTTCCCCGGTCGGCCAGGTCGTCGCACTCTACGACACCATTTTGCGGGACTTGCTGCGGGCCCTGGCGGCCTTGCAGGCCCGGGACGTGGAAACCCGCGTCTTCGAGCTCAATCATGCTCTGCTGGTGATCGCGCATTTGCAGAACGTCCTGGATTTCGAGCGCGGCGGAGATGCCGCGAAACAACTGGAACAACTCTACATAACCACCCGCGGAATGATCGTCCAGGCAAACATCAAGGCCACGCCCGAGGCTATCGAAGAGATCGTCAACCTCTACGGCGGCTTGCGCCAGGCCTGGTACCAGGCTGAGCAACATCTCTCCCCCCAGCAATCGCCGGAGCCCGCGCCGGCAAACTACCGCCCGGAGGACACGCCCGAACCGCGCGCCGAGAGCGATACCAACGAACAGTTCGGTACTCCCCAAGTTCAATGGAGCGCCTGATGGATCACGCCATGCATGGACGTTTTCAATCCGCGAATCAGGAACTTCTCGGTTTCCTTCAGCGCGTGGACAGGCTGGCCACGGGAACCTGTTCCATCACCGAAAAAGACCTGCGGTCCCTGTCTCAGAGTTTATCGATTCTGGCTCCGGAGGTGGGAGACGCATCTCGCGGCGGAACACTGGACGCCGGCCTGCAGCAGGAAATCGCCGAGTACGTCAAAAACCTCCGCGCCCTGCAAATCGCCCTTGAAAAAGTTCGCTGCTTCATGCTGACCCGCAAAATGCAAATCGAAAACGAACGGCGCCATCTGGAGGGCGTTCAAGGCTGGGTCAACATGTATCGCCAAACGACCTGAAGCGCCCGCGTTTCTCAGTTGCGGCTCACCCACTATCCGTTCGTCCGGGGATTCCAACGAAGTCTTGCGGCGGCGCCCCGCTTGCACGGATGCAAGGGCGCCGGCGATTCTTCCGTTTGCGGCCAATTCCGCAGGCCTATCGTTTCAGGTTTTCCCAGTCGAGATGGATGCAGCGCTTTCAATTGTTCGTTCGGACTTTGGAAGGATTTCCGCCCCAACACCGCGGCCCGCTACTTGAGGAAGTTCAGCAAATTCATCGTGGAAAGGATCTGGCTGGTGGCCGAAAGAATGGCCGTCGTCGCGGTGGAGGCTTGCTGGAGATTCGTGATGGACGTCGACAGGTCCGCGCCAACCAGCGCATTCTCCTGCGTGGCAAGCTGGACCTGGTTGTTGGTCAGGTACGTTTGCGCCGTCTGCAATTGCTGCAAATTATTCCCATAAAATACGCGCTGACTGGAAAGCTCGGAAAGCGAATTCGACAGATTGAGATTAGCCGCGGGAAGCCCCGTATTGGTCTGCAATGCCGTGATCAACCCATTGAGCGCCCCCAGAACGTCCCCTGAGGGATTGGTAAAAATCTGATTTCCGGGCAGGTTGATGGCAACCGAACGGCCCGGAGAGATGACAAGGGAGTTGACATCGGTATTGCCGTTGTATTTTACGCCGTCCGGCTGGGTCGCATCGAGGACGAACGGCTGGGTGGAAGTCGCGGTCCCGGCAAAGACGTAGCTTCCCTGATAGGTCTGGTTCGCCAGACTCAGCACCTGGTCGCGGATCCCGGTCACTTGTTCCGCAATGGCCTGGCGATTGGCGTCGGACACGGTGGCGTTGGCGCCCTCGATCCCCAGCGAAATCGCCTGCGTCAGTGCCGTGACCACCGAACTCAGCGTGGAATCGATGGTGTTACCTTGCGCGGTCAACGAGGTAATGTTTTGCAGGTATTGCGTGTCCTGCCCCTGCTGGACGTGGTTCAGCGTGACCTCCGCGGTCGCCGCTGGATTGTCGGAAATCTGGTTAACGGATCGCCCCGTGGAAATCTGCAACAGCGCCGTGTTTTGCGCCTGCCGGTTCTGCGCGATCGCGGAAAGCAGATCAGGTGCGGGGTTGGGATTAATTCGTACGCTCATGTTCGGTTCACCTGCTGGCCATGTTCAGAGTCGCCGTAAACAACGTGCTGATGACGTTCACCACATTCGCCGCGGCTTGATACGCGCTCTGGTACTGAATCAAGCTGGCCGCTTCCTGATCCAGCGAAACGGCGGAGACAGCCCCGCGCTGGTCGTTCAGCTGCTGCTGCACCAGGCCCACCGCCGTTTGCTCGTCTTGCGCCTGCGATACATCGTTGCCGATCTGAAAAATCAATCCCGAATAATAGCTGGCGGGTGTTTGGCCGTTGATGATCGTCTGATTCTGCAGATTCACCAGGGCCTGCGCGTTTCCGTTGCTTCCGACCGACCCGTCCGAGCTGGCCGCGACCAGGTTCGGGTCGCTGATGGCCACCACCATCGATGCCGCCGCGCCGGTCCGTGAGGCGGGTTGGTTGAAGAAATTCACGCCGGGATTCCCGTTGGCATCGAAGCCGGCCTTGCTTTGCGTATTCACGGCCGTGGCCAGCCCGTAGGCAAACGTATCCAGCTTGCTGAGGATCGAGGGAAGTTCCTGATCGCGCACTTGGATCTGCCCGCCCAGGGCGCCGCCGGTGATGGCCGAGGTGATGTCCGTGCCTTGCGCATAGACGTCGTGATAGGTCGTATTGTTGTTGATTTGCGTGGTGAGATCAAAATTTTGACCTCCGACCACCAGCGATGCGCCGCCGGTCGTGGTGATCGTCAAGCTGCCGTTTCCCGCGTCGGCTTCGGAAATTCCAATCAAACCGGAAAGTTGCCGGACCAGCTGGGTGCGCTGGTCCAGGGACTGGCCGGGATCTTGTCCAACCCCCTCGAACCCGCTGATGGTCGTGTTTAACGCGGCAATTTGTTTGGTCAGCTGATTGATCTGCGTTACCGATTGTTGCACTCCGGTATCACTGTTCCCCTGCAGCGCCTGCAAGTTGGACGAATCCTGCTGGAAGGCCGCGGCCAGATTTTGCCCCGAAGTGATCACCCCCTGGCGCGACGCCGAGTCGCTGGGGTTGGCCGAAAGCTGCGTCAAGCTGTTGAAGAATGCCGTGAGCGGTGTCTGCAATCCGGTGCTGGCCGATTCGTTGAACAGCGCCTGCGCTTGGTTCAACGGCCCAAGAAACGCGCTCAGCTGACCGGCAGCCTGATTCTCCTGGTCCAGCCGTCGCTCCAGCAAATTGTCGCGAATGCTGGTCGTCTGCCCCAGAGTCACTCCGGTTCCAAATAGCAGGTTGCCCAGCAGTACCGGCGAGTTTTCCGACAGGTTGACCTGCTCCCGCGAATACCCTGCAGTGTTCACATTGGCGATGTTGTTGCTTGTGATCTCGACCGCGCCTTTGTCGGCCGCCAGCGCGCCCAGCGCGATACTCAGAGCTCCGGATAGCCCGCCCATGTTATGCGCCTTCCTCTCCGGCTTGCGCCACTACGCCGCCGGATCCCGTCCCCGGCGCATAGGTCACCGCGTTCAGGCCAAGCGAATTCATCAGGACGTGAATGGTTCTTCGCGAGCGCCGAAGATAGGCCGCATGAATCTGGTTCAGCCGCCCTATCTCCGTCTGCGCCTCGCTCAATTCCTTCATCACCTGCCGCAGGCGGCCGGCCCACGCCGCATTTTCCGGAGAGTTGGATTCTTCCGGCGACTCCAGCCCGAGGTGCCTCATGCAGGTTTGCTGCAGCAAGCTGATTGCGGGATCGAGCCCCTGAATTCTCCGGCACAATTCTTCCTGCTCGGCGATTCGCGCATACATTCCGTCCAGGTCCATCGAAATAAAATCCTTGCGGCAATCCAGGAATTGCTGCGCCAGCTTCTGCAGCAACGCCAGGCGCTTCTCCAGCAACGTGACGTAGGTTTCGACTTCAATTTTCATGGGCTAGGCCATTTCGTCGAGTTCGTGTTTTTCTTCGTCTTCCGGCTGGCTGATCTCCGGCACTTGCGGCGGGGACTTCCCTGCACCTTTGGCTTTCGGACGTGCACTCTTCGCTGACAGATCCTGCGGACCAGGACCTGGATCGAATATCGATTCGATGCGGGGAGATACGATCTCCGCCATGGCGGTTCACTCCGCTGCGCTTATCCCGTCGAATTGGGAACCAATAATTGAGCCGTAATCGCTCCGGCCACCTGGTCGTTGCTGCGGTTGAATTTCCCGGATTGAATTTCCGCCTGCAGCGCGCTGACCTGCTGGGTCCGGATATCGGGAACCTGCGCCAGTTGCGACACCAGTTGCCGGACCGTCGCCTGCCCCGAAGATAGTTGCACCGTGTCATTCGGCTCACTTGCTGCGCCCAAGGAAGAACTTCTGGCCGTTCCCGACTGTGCGTCGGTGATTCGGCTTGTGCTCGTATTTGCAGGCACAGGATTCTGTGGATCAATTCTCATTTGGAACTTCCCTCCCGCCGAACAATTCCGCCCAAATCACTGCGAGTCATGCCGGCCGCGAATGAGAGGACTCTTAGCATCCCTGTCCAATCCGCCTATAGCTGGATCATCGGCAGTTTATTTCAAAGCTTTAATAGCATGCCTGCTGCCAAAGCCTGCCCACTTACTGCACGTTGCTGATTGCTGGGAAATTATACTGTCATTGCCCGGATTTCCCCTGCCCTCCTCCCATCAACGTCGGTTCTAAGTGTTTTACAATCAATCCTTTAATCCCAAGCCCCCCGGCGCTCCCCACGGCCCCGGCCATGGCTTGCATGCCCAGATTATCAAAATTCTCTAATGTGGGGTCGCTATCCTTATCATCTGGGTTATCCGGGTCTGAAAACGTCTCTTTCATCGACTTCCACAATGTCTGCAGCAGGATCGATTCAAACTCCCCCGCAGCCTTTTGAAGCTTGGCCATTTCGGCGCGATTGGAGCTGCCGGAGTTGCCGGGACGGCCAGCGGCCTCAACGCCCGCGGACAGTCCGGAAATTACCGGGGAAATAGAGAAGCTCACAAGATCTCCAGTTCGGCCTGCAGCGCCCCGGAGGCCTTGATGGCCTGGAGAATGGCGACGATATCTCTGGCCGTCGCGCCGATGGATTGCAGCCCCTGAATCAGCTGGTCCACGGTCGCGCCCTCTTCCAGATGAATGGCTTGCGCCGGGCCTTCCTGCGCCTTCACCGTGGTTTCCGGCACAACCGCGGTTTGGCCCTGTCCCAGCGGCTGCGGTTGCGAAACCTCCAGGCGCGTGGTCACCTCGATGGCGAGGTTGCCGTGAAGAATCGAACACGGCCCCAGCGAAACGTCCGCTCCCATCACCACGGTTCCGGTTCGTTCGTTCACAATCACTTTTGCGGGCGTCGAGAACTGGACATTGAGTTCCTCGATGCGCGCCAGCAGACGCAGCACCGCATCAGGCCCCTTATCGATCCCCGTAATTTCCACGCGCCGGCTGTCGATCGCCTGCGCCACTGACTTCCCGAGTTCCTTGTTTACGACCGCAGCGACATCGCGCGCGGTGGCGTAATCCGGATTGCGCAGCAGCAGGGATACGGACGTGAAGTCGCGCAGGTTGACTGCCGTATCGCGCTCCACCAGGGCTCCTCCGGCAATGCGGCCGACGGTGGGATGGTTCAGCAACTTGGCGTTGCCGCGCCCTCCGGCACTGTATCCCCCAAGCACGAGTCCGCCCTGCGCGACGGCGTACACTTGCCCGTCCGGACCGAACAGCGAAGTGAGCAGGAGCGTGCCGCCTTCCAGGCTCTTGGCATCGCCGATGGATGAGATCGTGGCGTCGATGCGCATGCCTGGCTGCGAGAAGGGCGGCAAGGTCGCGGTGACAAAGACCGCCGCAATGTTGTGAACCAGCATGGTCGCTGGAGCGGCCACGGTCACGCCCATTTTTTGCAGCATGCTGGCGAGGGTTTGCGTGGAGAAAATGGTCTGCTGGCGGTCCCCGGTCCCGTTCAGTCCGGCGACCAGCCCGTATCCCATCAGCATGTTGTCGCGGACGCCCTCGACGGTGGTCACATCCTTCAGGCGCGCCGTGTGAATTTTTGCGTCCTCGGCGCACACGCC
This sequence comes from Terriglobia bacterium, assembly GCA_020073485.1. Lineage (GTDB taxonomy): Bacteria > Acidobacteriota > Terriglobia > Acidiferrales > UBA7541 > Palsa-360. The sequence goes on from JAIQFB010000002.1 coordinate 62,384, forward strand.
CGGCGTTAGTGCCGCCAGAACAAGCAATGCGCCCGATAACACATTTTGCCGCACTCGCATGAGTTCACTCTCGAATCTAAAAATCAAATTTGAGATTTGAATTCTCAAATGCCTGATTCAAATCTCAATTGCAAATTCATAATTCAATTTTTCTAATTTCGGATTTCACAATTCATATTTCAAATTGCAAATCGAAAATCAGCCGCAACCCAAAGCGAAAATCAGATCCGCCATTTAGAAATTCAAGACCTTCAGCATGGTTCGCACCAGTACATTGGGCCGCCGAGTCGCGTCCGCGACCAGGCCTTTGCCGTGAATTTCCGCTTCCAGGTTGGCGATGTGGGTGGAGAGCACCGATCCGTCCGAGGCGACGTCGCCGGGGCGCACCAGGCCCCGCAGAATGATCGTCTGGCGGTCGTTGCCCACGGTGATGTCCCGCACCGCTTCCACCACCAACACGCCGTTGGGCAGCGCTTCCACCACCTGTCCGGTAAGGCTCAACGACAACGTGGAGGCCAGAGCCGATTGCCCTTTGCCGTTCAGGGCCTCGGCCGAAGTCGGTGAAAATAGATTTTGCCAAAGGCTGGTGGACGGAATCTTTCCCATGAAACTGCTCAGGCTCGAGGAGGCGCTGTAGGCCCGCTGCGACTGCGCCGTGCCGTTTGCGGTGGCCGAGAAATTGTCCACCACACGGATGATCAGCAGATCCCCGGTCCGCCGCGCTTTATAGTCGCTGGCCGTATTCGACATTCTGGCCTGCGGCGACCAAAGGCTTCCGGTGGTGCGCCCTTCCTCCGCGGCAATCTCATGGTTGCGTTTCAAGTAGTCGTCCAGCGAACTCTGCGCCTCGCTGGGCCTGGCCTTTTTTTTCGCGTCGTTCCCCTGCGCGAAAATCCTCCCGGGCGCGAGCAGCGTCGGGATCATTCCGGCCAGCGCGCAGGCTGCCAGGATTTGCGGTATTTTCCACGCAGTTCTCACAAGTCCGCTCTCCCTCAAAACTTCAAATCCAGGTGCGCGCGCCCGTCCACCTGCGCGACAAATATTTTCCCCGTCTGCATCATGCGGACATGAATGCGCTGCCACAGCACTCCCCGCTCCAGCGGCATGACGTCCGCAATCACGCGCAGGACATCGGAATGCAGAATCAGCGTGGCCTCCTGCCCGGCCGATACCAGGATTTCCTGCTGCGCCTGCCTGCCAAGCGCCGGAACGAGTGCCGCAACATTTCTGCTCCCATCCGTCACCGCCGCCGGGCGAGCCGCGCGGACCGGCAGAGCCTGATCCAGCTTCGCCGTCACAACAAATGGCAGCACTTTGGGATCCTTCGAAGGCCACAGAAGAAATCTGGCGCGCCGGAGACCCGCGTCCGAATCCGCGCGCAGGACTTGAAGTCCCGCGTCGCCGGGCGCCACGAGGACTTGCGCCTGCAGCAGAATGTCTTCCGGCCGCAGCATTGTCCGCTGGCCGGCCCCGTTGCTGTCGAGCGATTCGCGGATCGCGTCAAATACTTCCAGCAAGCTGATTGCACGAACCACGCGAGATATTCCCCCGATCCCCGCCGCGCTGGTTGCAATCAGAAAGACACTCGCGCCGCCAGCGCGAACCTCCCGCGACAACTCAATCCGCGGAACTCGCGCGGCGCGCGCGCCGCTTCCGCCAAGCAGCCCAACAGCAGTCAGGGCGCTCAAAAATATGGCTTGCCAATTCAGTTTCATCCGCGGCTCCTCGCTATTGCGTCAACGCGTTTACGGTCTGGAACATTTGATCGGCCGCATGAATGACGCGCGAATTCGCTTCATAGGATCGCTGTGCGAGAATCATATTCACGAACTCGGTCACCACATTCACGTTCGACTCCTCCAGGTTCCCCTGCTGAATGCTCCCCAGCCCGTCCGATCCGCCAGGCGTGCCGAGAATGGCGTCGCCCGAGGCTGTGGTCACCTGGGAATAATTTTGACCGATGCTGTTGAGCCCGCCGGGATTGGCAAACGTGGCCAGCTGGATCGAGCCGACCTGCTGCGCCTGCGCCTGCGCCGGCAGCGTGATGCTCACCGTGCCGTCGGTGCCCACGGTAATCGAAAGAGCGTTCGAAGGAATCGTGATGTTCGGCGTCAGGGGATTTCCCTGAACGTCGACCACATTGCCGTTCTGATCCAGATGAAACGCCCCGGAGCGCGTGTAGGCCAGGTCTCCGGTGGGCAGTGTCACCTGAAAAAAACCTTGCCCCTGGATGGCCAGGTCCAGCGGATTTCCGGTCGCGTTGAAATTTCCTTCGGTCTGCAGCATTTCGGAGGAAGCCGGACGCACTCCCAGCCCCACCTGCAAACCGGCCGGAAGCGTGGTCTGTTGCGTCGACGCCGCTCCCGGCACCACCGTGTTCTGATAGATCAGGTCCTGAAATTGCAGCGCCCGGGTATGGAATCCGGTCGTGGAAGCGTTGGCCAGGTTGTTGGCGATATTGTCCAGATTCATTTGCTGGGCCAGCATGCCGCCGGCCGCCGTGTATAAAGCGCGAATCATTTTTCGATTTCCTCCAGACCCTAGACGTGCGGCACGTCTTGCGCCGCCGCGCGATTGAAATCCCCGTTCAATATGGAAAGCGCCCGCCCCAGCAGATCCGCCTGCCGCTGCAGAAGAATCAGTCCCACGGCGGCCTGCATCGGATTCAGGTTCGACGACTCGAGCATCCCCTGGCGAACATTGGCGCCCGACGCCGGAACTTCGCTGCTCGCCGCGGCGATGAATTTGGAATCCCCTTCCTGGATCAGGTCCGTGCCGGGTGCAAATTGAGCGATGTGCAACTTCGCCACCACGCCGCCATCCACGGATATGGTTCCATCGGGGCTGACGGCCAGCGTGCCGGTCGGCAAGGTGATGGGCACGGTTTGTTTTCCCTGTTCGGCAAGGACCAGATCCCCTTCCTGCGTTGTGATTTGGCGCGCGGCGTTCAGTCGGAAACTTCCGTTCCGTGTGTAGCGGATGCCCACGCTGGTTTGCAGCGTGAAGTAACCGTCTCCTTCCACCGCCAGATCGGTGCTGTCTCCGGTTGGATTGAACGATCCGCTTCGCAGGTCCATCTGGCTGCCCCCCAGCATCCCGAACTTATTCACCGCCTGATTGAGAGGCGTGAGGGCTTCTCCGTCTTGCGCGGCAACAAACGCGCGGTAAAAGGGGTTTTGCGCCTTGAAACCAATCGTGGAGGAGTTGGATAAGTTGCTGGCGACAATATCCAGGGCCTGCATTCTGGCCGAGAGTCCCGCGTAAGCCACGTAGAAACCGCTGTCCATTTTTTCCTCCCGAGCGGAGAAATAGCAATTGAGTGCCCAATGGGGATGAACAGGCGAGGACGCGAACTTGATGAAGACGCAAGCGTTATTTTGGATTCGATTCAGGCTCGTGGAATATTTGCGCCAGTGCTGCTAATTCTGCCTAGAGACGCTCAACCGCAGGGCAAGCTTTGCCGTGTGCCCCGGGTACGGGCTCTACTTGGAGCCCGCAGCATAAAGGGACGGGCTCTACTTGGAGACCGCGGAGAATTAAGATGCGGGCTCTATGTGACTCAGCTCTGAGATTGAGATACGTGAGGGATGGGGCCTTGAAAATGGGCGGCTCAGGAATGAACCGCGAGAGTGACCCAGATTGGGGAGTGTTCATAACCGACGCAAACGACGATCTGCTCGCCATCCGCGATGGTGACCATCTCGTAGTCTTCCCCCCGGATCACCGTGGGCACCGACAGCATGCAATTGTCGGCCAGGCGGGTGATCTTGGACTTGAAATTTCCGGCCACCATATTGCATATTTCGGCCAGCGCGTCGGGCACTTCGCTGGGGTTTACCGCTCCCACCGAACCAAGCATCCTTCCCGCCACGCTCTCCGCGGTTTGCGAACTGCACCGGATCGACATCACACCGCAGAGCGATCCGGCAAGCCCGACCATGGCCGTGGTATCGCCGGCTGAGACCTCTTCGGCTGTCTTGGCGATCGTGGTCAACTCCGCCTGCAGCATGATCTGAAAGACTTCCTTCACGGCGCACTCCAGCATGGGCTCCCAGGTGGCATCGGGACGAACACTATTTTGAATTTTTGAGTCCAATGCTGGATTCATCGCATAACCTCCAGAAGCGGCGAGACGCGCTCCTTGATTTGGTCCGGCGTAAACGGTTTGCGGATATAGCCCTTGGCGCCGATGGAGAGCGCTTCCACCACGCGTGTCTCGCTTCCTTCGGTAGTCACCATTACGACCGGCGTGCCCTTGGCCTCTTCCAACGTGACCAGCTGGCGAAGGAATTCAATGCCATCCATCCCCGGCATGTTAATGTCCGAAAGAATCAGGTCAAACACGCCTCCGCGAACCGCTGCCAGCGCTTCAATGCCGTTCCCCGCCTCAACCACCTCGCCCAGGTCCAACCCGGCCTGGCGCAGGGACCGCTCGATTATTTTTCGCATCACGGAGGAGTCATCCACAATCAGTACACGCGGTCTTTTCATTCCTCATCTCCCCTGATTCCGCCTAGACTTTCTTTCCGGCCATCATTTGCTCGGTGGGATTATTGAACTCAATCACAGGCAGCAAATGCAGGTATTCGGTTTCGAGCATCTCGGTAAGCTCCACGCGGTCTCTGGCATCCAGCTGCGGAAAGCACAGCGTGAGAAATTCGTCGTCGGCCGGCGACCCGGTTTCCTCCAGCTCCGGCATCTCGCTCTCGGCGGGCTGATCCAGGCTGTGCTGCTCGCAAAAGTGGTCGGCGGCGGCCACGATCCCCACCAGGTGCGGGTCGCGCACGCTGCGATCGGGATGGTGGTGGTTTTCAAATACATCGATGAACGAAGGGAAAAAATTCCAGGACTGGCCGATCCACCGCCCCACTTCGCAGTGGTTCATCCCGAAGAAATCCCTTTCGGCTTCCAGTGTCCCGCCCCGCGGCCCGCTCTTGGTATTGCACGGCAGCGTTTTTTCCTCGCTGGCTACAACCAGAAGAGGCAGCGCTCCGATATCATGAAGCAATCCTCCCAGATAGGCCTGTTCGCGCTCGCTGTATTCGACCCACTTGGCGATACGCTCGCTGAGCATTCCGCTCATGAAGCTGTGCTGCCAGTACGATTGCACCTCTTCCCGCGATAATTGCCGCCCGGTAAATTCCATGATCGAGCAGGTCAGGACCAGCGTCCTCAGGCGTTCGGAACCCATCAGTATGGCGGCCTCCTCGATGCTCAGCACGCGACGCCGCAGGCTAAATAACGCCGAATTGCACAATCGCAGAACCTGCGCGGACAGGCTGGGATCGTTCCGGATGACTTTGCCGACGCGCTTCAAGTCCACCGAAGAGGAACTGAGCAACGTGTTGAGTTCAAAGACATAGCTGGGGAGCGTTGGAAGTCCCTCGGTGAGGATGGACATCAATCGCGCCTTGCGCCGCTTTTGTTGTTCCGGGGACGTAATCTCCACGAAGGTCTGCGCGGATGGTCGAGTCTGCTCGTGAACTTGCATCCGCCTCCTGTTTGATATTAATGTGCCAACAAGTGAGTTCATCGGCACGGAGGACGAATCCTTTAGCCGCCCATCCTTGGGGAAATAAAGAACATCCGAACGCTGTTCCGCTATGAAACCTGCCTAAGCGCCTGAAATAGAATATCTTTCGGCTCCATCAGGGTCTGCAGGCGAATCCAGATGAATCTCCCCGACCGCGCAATCCATACATCGGTCGCGTCCACTTGCCGGGCGTAGCTTCGGGTCGTGCGCGCCATCTCGACCGGACTGGTTGGGCTGTCGAACACCGTTGCCGGTTCGGATTCGGTGTGGCGCAGCGAATCGAGCGCGCTTAACAGTTCCGACTCGGAAACCACACAGGGAACCGTTCGCAGGCGCAACATCTGCTCCACCGCGTACAGCGCCGAGTGATCGATGCCTTCCACGAAACCGATGTACAGCATTTGCGCCGAACGCAGATGGTGCACTGGCAGCATGCGCCCGGTTTCCAGCAAGGTCAGCGGAAGCAGCGAAGCGCACTTCAGGAAATCGCGCGCATGGCCCAGCGGATACACCGGGCAACCCCATTGCGCCGCCAGGCCGTCGGTAATGTCCTGCTCGGATACGGCTCGAATCTGCTGCAGGAATTTTCCGATTCTGCCGACCCCTTTTTCCTTTTGCATGTCCAGGGCCAGTTTGAGCTGCTCGCTATTGATCGTGCCGCGGGAAAGCAGGAACAAGCCGATGGGGATGCGGTGCGCTCTCTTGCGGCCCGATTCCGGATTGGGCAGCAAGCGGTGAAAAACCGCCTGCGCGGCAAGCTCGAAACACCCCGAACTGCAATACCATTGCCCCTGCAGGCAAATACCATCATCTTTTCGCAGCCAGTCCGGCAAGACAACGCGGCGCTGCAAGCACGCCCGGTTCTGGCACACGCGCACCAGTTTTCCCAGCGACGCAAGCCGTCCAGGCAGGCGCAATCGCCCTCTTGCGATCGAATAGTTTTGCGAATTGGTGTAGCGTTCGGCCATCTTCAGGTCCTCAAGGATTCGATCCGTTGCTGCGGACTAAGAATTTCCGTGATCCGCAACCCGTAATTTCCGTCGACAATCACCACTTCGCCCCAGGCCACCATTCGTCCCCCCACCAGCAATTCCACCGGCTCCTCCACTTGGCGGTCCAAGGCCACCGCGCTGCCCGGGTGCAGTTCCAGTATTTCCCGCAGCAGCATTTGCTTCCGCCCAAAGCGGATAGTGGCGTCCAGCTTGACGTCCAGCAGCAATTCCAGATTGGAGCTCCTGGCCGCGGACGCGTCCGGCGATTCCCCAACTTGCTCCTCGTTTTTCCTGGCGGGAGTCGCTTTTTCCATCGCTTCGGGGCGAAGACTCTGCAGGAGTTCGGCAGTGATGAGCAGGTCCAGGTAAACAGATTGGATTTTTTCTCCGGTGATACGGATTCCCAAACAGCTTGCGCCCGGCCAGGTAGGGGCCTCGGTGCCGGAAGGCTTCAGCTCGACTTCGCCGCCGGCAACGCCCTTCAAGCTGGTGGCCACCTGCCCCAGAACCTGGTGGAGCAATTCCTGGTAGGCATCGCGGCGGTCCTTATCAAACGCGGCGCTGGGATCGGGAGGTTCGGAAACCAGGATTTGCGCCAGCGGGAGAGCTTCCGTCTCGGTCGTATGAATGGCCATGCTTCCACGCAGCGCCTTCGAGACCGCAAACAATTCCCAAACAGGATGTTGATCCGGCGCGGCCTGCGCGGCGGCCGACTCCTGCTCGGTCGCCGGCTCGACGCTCACGGGGAATCCCGCGATCTGGCCGAGCACTGCGCGGAAGCATTCCACCCAGATCTTCTGCAATTGCGCGGATTGCGGATCGACGGAAACCGGTGTCTCGACGCTCATGGAGCCGCCTTGCGGGAAACGGGAAGAATAGATTTTCGCTGCAGAATTTGTCCGCCGCGGAGGCGCCCGCAGGCCACCGGGTAGGCCGTGAACATTTCCTTTTGCCCGATGTAGAGAATGGCGGGTTCGTTGACCGGCTGGAATAGGCGCAAGACGTTACCGACCTGCAGGTCGGTAAGCTCGCGCACGCTGACCAGGGCTGGCGGGAGCCGGAGTTCGGCCGCAAATTCCGAGTCGAGCGCCTGCGCGCGCAGCTGATTGCCGTGCGTGGCGGAAATCCCGTGTCGCGAATAGGCCGTTTGCGCCGAGAGTTTTCGCAGCAAGGCGTTGGAGGCCACCGCCGGAAGCGTCACGTTCAATATCCCGCGCACTTCCGGCATGGTAATTTCAAAGCTCAGCGCCAGGCTCCGCTCGGTCGTGGCCATGAGCGACATCGCCTGGTTATTCTTCAGCCGCTGGTCAAAATCGATTTGCACTTCCAACACCGGGGCCCAGGCGTTCTGCAATTCCCGCGTCAGGATTTCCATCACCGACTGGATGATCTCTTCCTCGATTTCGGTCAAATCGCGCAGTTCGCTGGTGGCGCCTCCGGCGCCGCCAAGAACCAGGTCCATGATCGGAAAGGCGATGGCCAGGTCCATTTGCAGCAGCGCGTTGGCCTCGATCGGCTGCATGCGGATCGAGCACAGGTAGGTCAAGTCGGGCAATCGCGAGAGCACTTCGGAGAAGGTGAGTTGCTCGACCGAAACCAGATTCACGGCAAAACCCACGCGCAGGTAGGCGCCCAGCGAATTGGTCACGTTGCGCGCGAAACTTTCGTGCAGCGCGGAAAGCGCGCGCACCTGATCCTTGTTGATCTGGCTGATCGCCCGGAGATTGAGCTTGGAAATTTTTCTTTGCGTCGGCTGTGCAGGGCCCCCGGGGATCTGGCCCTTCTGCGTCGCCCGGAACAGCGCGTCAATTTCTTCCTGCGTCAGGATCTTTTCCATGCTTCTCCTTCCCTCTGCACGGCCCGCCCGGCCGGCGCGTGCATGCGCGAGCGCAACAGGTCTTCCATCCGCGCGCGCAGCCGGATCATGGCCGCGGAATGGATCTGCGACACGCGCGATTCCCCCACGCCCAGCACGGCCCCGACTTCCTTCATGGTCAGTTCTTCCAGGTAATACAGCGTCACCACTTGTTTCTCCTTTTCATCCAGCTCCTCGAGCGCGCCGCCCACCAGCGACCGCATTTCTCCGTGCAGGCACAAAAAGAAAGGATCTTTTTCGGCCCCGCCCGGGTTGTAGCTCACCACGTCCTCGTCCGATTGCGGGTCGGTCGATTCCATCTGCAGGCTCCCCAGATCGAGGCCACGCAGCTCTCCCAGCAAATGCTGAAAATCCTCCAGCTTCATGCCCATTTCCGCGGCCAGTTCCGGCTCGGTGGCCACGCGCCCCAGCCGCAATTTCAGATCGCGGTGCGCTTCCTCGATGCAGCGCGCCTGGCGCCGCAGGTGCCGCGGGCTCCAGTCTAGTTCTCGCAAACTATCCAGGATGGCTCCACGGATGCGGAACTTGGCGTAGGATTTCAGCTGCACATTCTTGCCCGGATCGAATTTTTCCACCGCGTCGATTAATCCGACCACTCCGGCGTGGATCAGATCGTCCAGCGGCACCTGCGCCGGCAACCGGTCGTGAATCCTGCGGGCGATGTATTTCACTTGCGGCAAATGCTCGAGCAGCAGACGCTCTCGCGCTTCCGGATCCAAAACGTCGTGAGGAACGATGGTGCTCGATTCTTGGCGGCTCATCGGACCACTCCTAGGGACTGCACGGCTGTGCCGGGCGGAATTTCCGCGGGCGAAACGACCACAATGCGCGGAAGAAACGGCTCCAGCAGACGCCGCAAATGGAATCGCGCGGGGCTATTGCAGAGCAGGATCGTCGAGGACACCGCCGCCGGATCGCCGACCAGCCGCTGCAATCCATCGAGCAATCGCCGCAACAGTGGCGCGCCGGGTGCGGGAGCCCGTTCGGCCGCCGCCGGCGATTCAATCGTTCTGGTGAGTTCGTCCTCGATCGCCGGATCCAGCGTCAGCACTCTTAGTTTGCGATCGGTTCCCAGCAGCGGCATGACCAGCGAACGCCCCAGGGTTTGGCGCACCGCTTCCACCAGGTGAATGGGTGTTTTACTGGCGGGCGCCGTATCAATCAGCGTTTCCAGAATCGCCGGAAGGTCCCGGATCGATACCTGTTCGCGCAGCAGCAGCTGCAGCACTTTTTGGAGTTCCCCGAGCGTGAGCAGCCTCGGAACCAGCTCGTCCACCAGTTTTGGATGAGACTCGGCCAGGGCGTCCAGCAACCGCTTGGTTTCCTGGCGCGTGAGCAGTTCGTGCGCGTTGGAGCGTATGATTTCCGCCAGATGCGTGGCGATGATCGAGGTCTGGTCGACCACCGCGTATCCCGCCGCCAGCGCCGCCTCCTGCAGGCGCGGCTCGATCCACTTGGCGGCCACGCCGAAGGCCGGCTCGCGCGTGTCGATTCCCTCGAGCGCCGCCGCGCGCGGGTCCGAACTGATCGCCAGCAAACGGTCCTGATACATTTCCGAGCGCGCGATTTCCACGCCGCGCAGTTCCACCACGTATTCCCGCGGTTTTAGCCGGATGTTGTCGGTAATGTGCACGGAAGGAACCAGAAATCCCAGCTGGCCGGCCAGGTGGCGCCGCAACGCGCGTATGCGCTGCAGCAGTTGCCCGCTGTGCCCCTGATCCACCAGGGGCACCAGCGCGTAGCCCACTTCCAAATGAATAATGTCCAGGTGCAGCACGCTTTCCAGTTGCTGCTGTTGCGTCGCTTCCTTGTCTTTTTCCTTTTCCCCGGGCGATGGCGCGGGCTCGGCACCGGAGACGATCGTGTCGGGGGCGCGCGACGCCAGCCAGACGACCACGCCGGCGGCAAGAAAAAACGGAAACTTCGGAAGTCCCGGAATCAGCGCCAGCAAAAACATCACGCCCGCCGCGATGCGCAGCGGCGCCTTCCTCGAAAACAGCTGGCGGATCAGGTCCACTCCCACGGTCTTGTCCGAGGAAGCCCGTGTCACCACCAGCCCTCCGGCCACCGAGACCAGCAGCGAGGGAATCATCGTGACCAGGCCGTCGCCCACCGTCAGGATCGTGTAGGTCTTCAGGGCGTCCTGAAATGGAATGTTCAGCTGGAACACTCCAATCAAAAATCCCGCGAGAATATTGATGGCCGTGATCAGGATCGTCGCCAGCGCGTCTCTCTGGCTGAAGCGCGCCGCGCCGTCCATGGCCCCGTAGAATTCCGCTTCTTGCGCGATCTTGGCGCGGCGCGCGCGAGCTTCCTTCTCGTCGATCGAGCCGGAGTTCAGGTCGGCGTCGATGGCCATCTGCTTTCCGGGCAGCGCATCGAGCGTAAACCTGGCCGCTACTTCCGCCGTGCGCACCGCGCCGTGGTTGATCACCAGGTACTGAATAGCGATGAGCGCGATGAACAGAACGAAACCCACCACGTAGTTGCCGCCCACCACGAACTGCCCGAACGAGGCAATCACGGTCCCCGCCGTCGCGGTTCCTTCGTTGCCGTGGAGCAGAATACGCCGGCTGCTGGCAATGTTCAGCGAAATCCGGAACAGCGTGAGAAACAGCAGCAAGGTGGGAAACACGGAAAATTGCGCGGGCCGCAGAATGTACAGCGACGACAGCAGCACGACCACGCCCAGCGTAATGCTCGTGGCCAGCAGCAGGTCCAGCAGAAACGCCGGCACCGGCACGATCATCACGAACACCAGGATCACGGTGGCGACCGGAAGCAGCCAGTCGGTGGTGCCCTGCTTTTGCACGGCGATTGCGCTTGCGGCCATTTCAGTTCCTCATCCCTGGCGGAGGCCCGCCGGCGGCCCGGCCGCCCTGCGTGGCGTTGCGCAAATTCGCTTGCGTGCGGTACAGGAAAGCGAGAATTTCGGCGACCGCCGCGTACAATTTCGCCGGTATGGCCTCGCCCACTTCCGTGGTCCGGAACAACGCCTGCGCCAGCGGCGGATTTTCCACGATCGGAATGTTGTGCCAGCGCGCCGCCTGCTTGATGCGCAGCGCCACGCGGTCCATGCCCTTGGCGATCACCACCGGAGCGGGCATGCTTTCGGGCCGGTATTCCAGCGCCACGGCGAAGTGCGTTGGGTTCGTGACCACGGCCGTGGCCCGCTGCACATCTTTCATCGTCCAGCGCTTGCGGATTTCACGCCGCAGCTTGCGGATGTGCCCGCGCACCAGCGGATTGCCTTCGGTGTCCCGCGATTCGCGGATGACTTCTTCCCGGGTCATCTTCAGCGCGTTTTCCAGATTCCTTCTCTGAAAGAAATAGTCGACCCCCGACCAGGCCAGCAGCACCAGGCCGCACTTCCAGGCGATCTCGTACCAACGGCTGTACATCCACCCGAGCAACGCGGAACTCGATGCCCTGGAAGAACCTTCCACGGCCATCCAATCCCGCTCGCCCATCAGCACGGCCACGTAAATGATCACCGCCACGGGCAATAGCGACTTCAGCATGCGGCTGAGCCCGGCCATGGAAAACAGGTGGCCGATGTTGGTGGCCGGATTCAGGCGTTCGAGCTTTGGCTGCAGCGCGTTCACGGAAAACACCAGCCCGCCCTGCGCAACGCTCGATAGCACCGCGACGCCCCACAGCAGCGCAAACGGTGCGGCCAGCCAGCGTATAAACAGCGTCCCCAGCACCGGCGCAATGGTTTCGATCATTTGCTCATTCCCTTTTCGCGCGCTGCCCAGCATCTGGTTCAGTAAACTCCGCCACGGCCCGGTTCGAACGCCCGCCTGCCACCCGATCAGCAGCACCAGCGCCAGCAGGGCCAGCGCGCTGGTGAGTTCGCCGCTGCGAACCACCTGGCCTTCCTTGCGCGCGTCCTGCCTGCGTTTCGGTGTTGCCTGCTGGCTGCGGTCTTCTCCCGCCACAACTGCCTCCGCTTACTTAATGGACCAGGCGCAGCATTCGTTCGGCCGCGCCGATCGCGAAAGCGAAGCGCCGTTCCAGGATTCCCGGCCACAGCGAAACGGCCCCGATCAGAAGCGCGTAGCCGGTTAGGTTCTTGATGGGGATTCCCAACAGCAATGCCGGCAACTGCGGCGAAGCCTTGCTCAGAAACCCGAGCACGAGGTCAATCATCATCGTGGCCAGCAGCACCGGGGCGGCGACCTGAATGCCCAGAACGAACAGCGCTCCCACCACGTGCACCAGCTGCCGGCTCATCAATTGCGTGGCCACCATGGCGCCCGCCGGCAAGTACTCGAAGCTCCGGCTCAGCATGCGCAGCACCCAGTGATGCACGTTGAGTTGCAGGAAGATGAGCAGAGTGATCAGGTTGTAGAAAACCGTAAGCGCCGTCGAGTCCGCATTGCTTTGCGGGTCAAACAGAGAGGCCAGCGAAAGGCCTAGTTGAATTCCGGAAATTTGTCCGGCAAATTGCATTCCCTCGAATACCGCCTGCAGGCTCAAGCCCATCAGCAACCCCACCAGGAATTCGCCCAGCGCCATCTGCGCCCAGCCCACCGGACCGGGCGGCGCGGGCCGCGCCGGGATGACCGGAACCAAAAGCGCCGTGAGCGCCACCAGCAGGCCGGCTTTCACCAGGTTGGGTATCGCGCGGTCGCCGAAAAACGGGCTGAGCGTCAGCAAACCTCCCACCCGCAACGCCACCGGCGCCACCTGCGCCAGCCATCCCAAAAGTGCGCGCTCCATGAGTTGCGTCCCCGGCCGCTTCAGCGGCAGTACGGATGGAAATCCGCGAACAACAGCAGAGTGAAAGACACCAGGTGATTCAGCATCCACGGCGTGGTGAAAAACAGGATCACGCCCACCGCCGCCAGGCGCGGCACGGTGGTTACGGTCACATCCTGAATCGAGGTCATCACCTGCACGATGTTGATCAGCAGGCTCACCAGCGTCGCCGCTCCCAGCACCGGCATGGTGATCCAGAAGGCCGCCTGGATCGCCAGCCGCGCCAGTTGCACCACGTGATCGACAGTCACTTCTTCCCCCTCAATAAAAACTCTTCAGCGTCGAGCCCACGATCAGGTTCCAGCCGTCGGCGACCACGAACAGCAGAATCTTCAGGGGCGTGGAGATCACCACCGGAGGCAGCTGAAACATTCCCACCGACGTGGTGATCGCCGCGACCACCAGATCGATCACCAGAAACGGCAGGAACAGCACGGCTCCGATCTGGAACCCGGTCTTCAATTCGGAAATGATGTAGGCCGGCACGACCACGCGCATGGAGAGGTCGTCTGGGCGGCTGGGGCGCGGTTCATGCGCCAGCTCCACGAACAGCGAGAGGTCCTTCTCCCGCGTATACCGCAGCATGAACTGGCGGAGCGGATCCGCGCTGCGCTCCACCGCCTGCCACGCGGTGATCGACCCTCTCTGAAATGGCTCGATGGAAACCTTGTCGATCGAAATGCCCACCGGCTGCATCACGAAATACGTCAGGAAAAGCGCCAGCCCGATCAAGGTTTGATTGGTCGGGGCCGTCTGTGTCCCAAGCGCCTGCCGCAGGAAATGAAACACGATCAGGATGCGCACAAACGGCGTCATCGACAGCAGCAGCGCCGGAAGCAGCGTCAGGACCGTGAACAGGATCATGACCGTCCACGGCAGCGAATCGTTGCGCAGGTTGATTCCCGGAATCTCGATGGATCGGTCTTGCGGCGCGGGCCGTGCGGCCGGACGCGGCACCGCGGGCCGGGGCGGAGCGGCCGCCGCGGCCGGCACCATGACCAGCGCCAAGGCGCAGATCGCCACGCCAAAAATCAGAACGCCTGCGCAAAATGTGTCGGCCTTGCTCATTTTGATTTCGAGTTCTCTATTCCGGATCCGGCCCCGCGCGCGGCGGCTCGCCGCCCGCCACGGAACTGGCGTCCAGGTACCTCAGCAGCGAAATCGTTTGCGGCGTCCCGGCCAGCAGGAATTTTTGCGACCCGTATTCCACAACCGCTACAAACCGTTTGTCCCCCAGTGGAAGCATCTCGCACAGGCGCAGGCGGCGTTCCCGCCGGCGGACGGTGACCGCCGAAAATATGCGGCCCAGCAGCGCCGCGACTTTGGAATTGGCTGGCCCGGATTCGCCGGGCGGCCGGTCTACGCTCGATGCGAACACGGTGCGCCGCCTCTCTAAAATCTTTTCCGGCAATGGGGAACTTCCGCGTTGCGCTCGCATGGCTGGCGGCCCCGGCGGGACATATTCAGATTCAAACCAGTTCCGTCACGCGAACAGCCAGGGCGTCGCCCAGCGCCTCGAATTCCACCCACGCGATTTGCCGGCGGTTTGCCCGTAAAGGCATGTCATCGCCATTCTTCCAGTTCGTTTCGACAATCGATCCGACGGTCAGCTGCAACAGATCGCGCACGGTGAATTTGTGCAGCGGCAATTCAACGCTCAACTGGCAGTCCAGCCATCCAGCCTCTTCCCACAGGGCGGCAGGAACCGCCGAGGGCGCCGAACCGGAAGTCAGAGGGGGAGGAGTTTCCGCCACGGGTCACCTCTGCACCAGAAATTCCGTGAAATACACTTCGCGGGCCCCCAGCGCCGGGACATCGCGATTGAGCGCGGCGATCAGGTCCGCCTTGAGTTTTGCTTTCCCCTCCGGCGTCAGCAGCTCTTCGGATTTGCAGGTGGTCAGAACCGAAAGAATGGAGTCGCGGATCGTGGCCATGGACACGGCGCTGGTTTCCATCCCCTTGTTTTCGCCTTTGCCGATCGATGGGAGTTCGCCCGCTACACCGAGCGCCAGCGTGGCCCGCAGAAAATGCCCTTCTTCCACGTCGGCCAGATTCACCGTGAAACTTTCCAGCGGCAAAACCGTCGTAGTCGCGGCCCGCGCGGCCGGATCGGCCGAACTGGCGGCGCGAGGGCGTAGCAGTGTCCACCAGGCTCCGACTCCGGCTGCGAACAACAGCACCGCCGCGCCGGCTTTCTTCCCCCGGCTGCGTTTCCTGGGAGCCGGCATTCCGGCATCAGTCGACACAATGGTATTTGCAGGTGCCTCGGCCATGGCACGTATCGAGAAAGCAATTCGCGCTCCAAACCAGCGACCGCGGAGCGACAATCGCGCGTACCGTCCGCTTGTTTAACCTGTTGCTGCGCCTTGCGTTACGAGCGAGCCGAAAGCAGGGCTTGTAAACTTACTTCGCCCGCATCCTTGCGGGCCGAACTCGTAGGGAAACTCTCATTAGAAATCTCTTGTACTGGGCCGGCGATGGGCAGCTTTCGCCGCCACGCTCAAAATTTTCCCGCCCCCCCGCGTTCGCGGCGCGGGAGGCGGGTTCGTGCGGGCCGACGGGGAAAACTATTGTTTCAAGTTGATCGCGTCCTGAGTCACCTGGTCGAACGTGGTGATGGCCCGGGCATTGGCTTCGTAGCCTCGCTCGGCGAGGATCAATTGGGAAAATTCCGTGGCGATGTCCGCGTTGGAAAGTTCCAGCGACCCGCCATTGACCGTGCCTCGGCCTGCGGTGTCCGGAGCGCCGATATTTGCCGCTCCCGATGCCAGGCTTTCGAGGAAATTGTTGGAGCCGTTGCGCTGCAAGCCCTGTACGTTGGAAAACGTGGCCAGGGCGATCTGCGCGATCGGAATGGTCTGCCCGTTGGTAAACACGCCTTGAATCGTGCCGGTGTTGTCGATCGCATAGCTGGACAACGTGCCGCTGGCAAAACCGTCCTGCAAGGTCGACGAAGTCGCCGAGGCGCCCGCCACCTGCGTCAACAGGCCCGCACCATTGGGGTCAAAGAGTTGCCAGTTAAACGAGAGATTGCTGGCACCATCGGCAAAACCGGTAATCGGGATGGCCGCGACGTTTGAAGCGGGCGTGCGCAGCTGGCCCGACCCGCTGAAGGTCATCGTGCCGGACTTGAGCACCACGGGATTTCCCGCCGCCCCGACGTCGGCGGCCGGAATGGTGATCGAATAGTTCCACGAGTTGGCGGCGGTCTTTGCGAAATTAAAGGTGAGCACGTGAGATGCGCCCAAGGCGTCGTTGACGGCAATCGACGTGGCAAACGTGCCGGTCGTGGAAGAGCCGGAAGCGGCGAAGGCTTCCTTCTGCAGTCCGGTCGCGGCGTCGGCCAGGGTATTGGTGGTAAACGTGATCGCCGTGCCCTTGACCGCGTTGATCAACAGGGAGTTTCCGGAAAGGCTGGCGGTGAAATTCGGATTGGCATTGATCGCGTTGATGACGTTGTTGATGGTGTTGCCCGCAACCGTGGTATAGGTGAAGGCGTTGGTTCCGTCGGAAAATGCCAGTGTTCCTCCGGTCGCCAGCACGGTGGCCGGAGCAAGTCCCGTGCCGGTTTGCTGGCTGGCCGGACTGATGGCGACGGGCGTCCCGGAATCCAGATTGAGCGTGAGCGCCACGTTCGTGGTTGCGTGCGGCGGGCTGGTCAAACCGGTGGGAATGGTCACCGAGCCGAGCGCCTGGCTCGGGTTGATCACGCCGTTGATCCCCTCGTAGCCCTGCACGTTGCCGCCGTCGGCGGTGACCAGCGATCCGTCCGTGGTTACCGAAAGATTTCCGGCGCGGGTGAATTCGGTCAATCCATTATTGACCAGGGTAATGAAACCCTGGCCCTGGATGGCGACGTCGGTGGGGACTCCGGTGGCCTCGATGCTGCCCTGCGTGAAATTTCCCGAGATGGAATCGATCTTGGTTCCCACGCCAACCTGCAGCGGATTGCCTGCGCCGTTTGTCCCGATCTGTTGATAGAAGAGGTCCTGAAAATTTGTCACCTGGGACTTGTAGCCCACGGTATTGAGATTGGCGAGATTGTTGGAAACGACGGACAGATCCTCCGAATTTGCGTTCAAACCGGACAACGGTGTGGAAAATGATGGCATGGTCTTCTCCTAGTTGGTGCTGCCTGCTGGATTGGATTGCGCTGCTGGTGCTGCTGTTGGAGTCGAGCTGACGGGCGTAGTACCGGTGGAAATATTTTGAAGCGTCTGGTTGATGCTGATCAATTGCTGTAACGAACTGACCTGGGTCAGCTGATTCACCATGTCCTGCGGACTCATGGGACTCAGAGGATCCTGCGCCTGCAGTTGCGCGGTCAGCAGTGTGATGAACAAGTTCGGATTCGCGATGCTGTTGTTCGACGTGGACGAACTCGATGCCCCGGCCGCCGAAGAAGAACCCGCGGCGGCCGTGGCATCCGCGATCGCCGAAGTCAGATGATTTACTTGCATGCCTTCTTTCCTCCCTTCCTATCGAATGAACTACGCGAGAACACTGAGCCGGGCGCTGGCATCGCCGGATCCTGTCCACTCCGGCGGCGCTTCGGGAAATGCAAAGGAAGTTTCTCCCCGCCCGGAAGGAGCGGATTTCGCATGGAACGGCGTAAAGTTTTTCTGGCCGGCGTCCGCCCCCGGGCCTCCGCCCATCGAGGCGTGCGCGCCCTGGGAGACAACCAGGCTATCCATGCGGATGTTCTTCTCAACCAGCGCGCTGTGCAGCGCCGGCAATTCGGTGTTGAGCATGACTTCGGCTTCGTGATGCTCCACGGCGATCGACGCGCCGATTTGATTTCCAGAAACATGCGCGCGCAATTCGACGCTGCCGAGCGAGTCCGATTGCAGTTCAATGCGGACTTCCGTCCCTCCAGAATGGCCCAGCAAGCGCGTTGCGCTCACCACCGACATCGTTCCGTCTCCCCCGGGCGTGGCCAGTGCCTGGCGCAGCAAAGCCCCGCCATTTGCGCTGGACCCAGCGTCGGCTGCAGCCGCATGCGGTCCCGTGGAGTCGCGTGCCGCCCCGCTCGCTGCCGCCGTGTCAGCCGCGGGAACCACTCCGGCCCAGGGGATTGCTGCGACGGCATCGATCGGCTGGGCTAAGGTCCGTGTGTCCGGCACAGTAGCGGAACTACTGGCATTGTGGTCCGGCTTCGCGCTGGGGTCGTTGCCCTGCGAGCCGTTCGAAGTGTCTTTTCCCTGCGGCTTGGAATTTGGCGCCGCATCGGTGGCGGGCGCCACCGGAATTCCCGAAGTGGAGGAAACAATTTCGTGCAGTGACGGAACTGCCTCGCCAATCGCCACCGGTTTTGCCGCTGCCTTCGTCGTCGCGGCCGCCGCTGTCAGCAGTGCGGCGGAAGATCTGGAGCCGGACTGTGCCGCCGCATTGTTTGACGCCGGGCCGGGGCCCGGCACGCCGGTATTGGCGACGTCCGCGGCGGCGTCCACCGGCTGCGAGGGCAATGCACTGATGTCGGCTACGTTCGCCGGCAGGTTTGCCGAGTTCGCAAAGCTTGCGCCATGTGCCCGCACGTCACTGTGGACGACGTTTGGCTGGCCCGCGGAGTTCTGGGATTGCGGGGCGCGAGTTGGGACTGGATTGAATGTCGCGACCGCCTCGCGGGTCGAACTCGCAGGTTGCGCACTGGCGCTCAAATCCGCAAGCAAGGCGCTCAGTGCCACTGGAGGGGGCACAACGATGGTTGGGGCGTTTGGTTGGGGGGGCGGAGCCGCGGTTTTATCCTGGTTCTCTTGCGGCGCGGCGGCTGATTTCTGCTTTTCGACGCTGGCGCGTGGAGCGTCCACTGTCGATACGGGCTGCGGCAACGTATGGCTGCGAGCGTCTTGAATGAACATCCGATTCCCTGCCGGCGTGCGCACATTGATATCCACGGGGGATGCGTCTTGCGCGGCCGGAACGGGAATCGCTGTCGTTGGAACGGTGGGTTGAGGGACTGAAGCCAGATTCGCATTCTTTGGCGCCGGCGGCGCGGCGGCTGAATTCTGTTTTGCGGCTAGATTTTGCAGGGTGTCAGCCGGAGAAATGGAGGGCGGGAATTGATTCGTAAGGGCGTCTGGAAGGAACGTCCCATTGCCTGGCTGGGGCGGAACATTCAAATCTGAAATGGGTCTGGTTTGCGCCGCGTGAAATCGGACTGCTGCCGATGAAACCTTTGGCTGAGGGGTCGGAGCCGAAGTCGCATCTTTGGCCGCTGGCGGCTGGATGGGCGCATTCTGTCCGGCGGCGCTCATCTGCCGCGCCTTCGCCAGTGAAATAATGGGCGGCTGCTCAGGACGATTTCCTGCATCTTTGCTCGCCGGGGGATAAGCCGGATTCCGCGCAACGGCGGGCTGACCCTGCCCGGTTTGCCGGACATCCGGTAAATTCGGTGAATCGGGTGGAACGCTATTTTCCGGAATTGTTGCGCTGGACGCGGGAGGATCAATCGCCGGAAAAATTGTTTGAGGGATGTCGGTTGCGGCAGTGCTGAGCGCTTGGGGGAAGAAATGATTCGCCACAGCCGCGGAACCTTCGTCGCCGGCGCTACGTTGTTTCGGGATACAAGGGGCCGCGAAGGTCGACGGGGCCGGAGGCTGCGGCGCAAACACAGCTGCTTCGATCCACATGGTTGCACCCGCGGGCGGCGCGACCATTGCCGGTGCTTGATCCGGCTGCCGTTCCTGATCTTGTTGCTTGCCTGCTGGGGGCAAAGCTGCATTTTGATCGGATGCTTTTACAATTCCCTGAAACAATGCGGCAAACGGGGAAGGCACCTGCGGCGCCAATGGCCCGATCGACAGTCCTGCAGTGACTGGCGCGCTGGCCGTCAAAACATTCGAGATGGTGGTTGCCTGCATCGTGACTTCGCCCAAGGCGATTCCCGCAAGGGACAATGCAAGCTGGCCGCCACGACGGCAGGGTGAAATACAGATAGGGCATATCTGGAAGATTCAAGAATCCAAAGGTGATAAGGGAATCTATTCGCGCGGCGAGAACTGCTGGCGCGGCAATCCGCGGCCGCACGGGCAACACTTGCCCAACGACCGGGCAGGTTTCTCCCTGCGGGATCCCGTCGAGCCAACTTGTCATTCCTCCTCATCATTATCGGCGGACATTCCCGCTCGCATTAGGAATAGATCGTCGAGTTCCTGCTGTTCCCGGCGGGATTGCTCCATGCGATACACTTCGAGTTTGCGATGCCGCAAATTCTCCAGGATCTCCCGCGTTTGCCGGGCTTTCAGGAATTGCTGCATCTGAGCCGCGCGGTGCCGGTCAAGTTCAGCGAGGCGTCTGCGGAGGGAAATCCGCGTAGCGTCCACACCTTGTCCGCGCAAGGCTTCGAACTGCAATTCCGATCCGGACAGCGTTTCCCCAAGGTCCTGCTGGAAGCGCCGGCGCGACTCGAAAAATTTCCGTGTCACCTGATCGAGGATGGCGCGCGTCCGCGCCTGCTCGGAGAGAATGGCTTCCAGCTTGAGCCGCTCCATCCGTTCCTGGCTGCGTCGGAATCGGAGTACCGCCTCGAGTGGAAATCGGTAAGGCATATTTTTTTCACTGTTTGCGGGTCATTTCTAGGCACCGTTATTGCGAACCTGCGCCTGCGGGTGGGGAGTGCCCCTCTCTTTCAGCGCTCAAACCCTTGGAGATTCCTCAATTCGTTCGGGATGAGAACACAAAAAGTTTTCCAGCAGGCGAACTACCCCGGAAGCGAAAGCATGGCCTTGATATTTTCTTCGATCGGCGCGCGCGCGCTGCGATCTTGCTGCAGAAACGCATGCACCGCGGGAAGGGCGACCATCGCCTGGTCCAGCAAGGGGTCCGCGCCTTTTTCATAGGCTCCAACGCGAATCAAATCCTCGGAGGCCGCGTACACAGCCAGGAGCTGCCGGAAGCGCCGGGCCTTGGCCAGGTGCTCCGCGGAGGTGACCGCAGGCATCAACCGGCTCAAGCTGTCGAGGACGGAAATGGGCGGGTAATGCCCCTGGATGGCGAGCTTTCGGTCCAGAACCACGTGCCCGTCCAGCAAGGCGCGCACGGCATCGACCAGCGGATCCTGCTGGTCGTCGCCTTCCATCAGGACGGTATAAAACGCGGTGATGCTGCCCGCTCCGAAATGCCCGGCTCGCTCGATCAGCCGCGCCAGAAGAGAAAACACGGAAGGCGTATAGCCTTTGGCCGTGGGGGGCTCGCCCGCGGCGAGGCCGATTTCGCGCTGCGCCATGGCAAAACGCGTCAGCGAATCCACCACCAGCAGGACGTGCTTGCCCAGGTTACAGAAATATTCCGCCACGGCCGTTGCCGCCAGCGCCGCGCGAATGCGCAGCAAGGGGGATTGATCCGAGGTGGAAACGACCAGCACCGACCGGCGCAAACCGTCCTCTCCCAGGGCGTCTTCCAGGAAATCGCGCACTTCGCGGCCGCGCTCACCGACCAGCGCCAGCACGGTAAGTTCGGCGGACGTGCCGCGAGCCATCATTCCGAGCAGCGTGCTTTTTCCCACGCCGCTGCCGCCAAAGATGCCCACACGCTGGCCGCGCCCGCAGGTGATGAATCCGTCGATGGCGCGAATCCCGCATCCGATGGGGTCATGGATGGGCGTGCGCGCAAGGGGAAGCGGCGCTTCGGAATTGAGCGGCCAGTTTTCACGGGCGCGGTACGCGCCCTTGTCGTCCAGCGGTTTTCCGGCCCCGTCGATCACGCGCCCCAAAAGGCCGGGGCCCACCAGGATGGAAGGCCGCGTTCCGCGGCTGACGATATGATCGCCGAAGCGGATTCCCGCGGGGCGCTCCAGCGGCATGGAGAGCACGGTGCGTCCGCGAAATCCGACAATTTCTCCGGCATAAGTTTTCCCGTCGGCCGTCAGGATGCCGCACCCTTCGCCCACCGAACCGTAGGGCCCCTCTGACTCGATAATCTGGCCCACCGATTTGGTTACGCGCCCGACCCAACGCAATGAGGAAAACTCATCGAGGCGCTTGAAGTAAGCCTCCAATAATTCCCGCGAAGACATCAGCGCGCGCCCGGCCTCTGGGCCAGCAGGTCCAGGAATCCTTGCTCGATCTCTTTGAGCTGGGTATCAAGCCCGATTTCGGTGGTGCCGATTTCGGTTTCCAGGATGCAGCGGCTGGGCTCGAGTTCCGGATCGCCGATCAGCTCGGGCACCGGAAAATTTTCGCGGGCCTGCGCGAAATATTCGCGCCAGACTCTGATGTCGGCGGGATTGGCGCGCAGCCGCGTGCTGGTATTGGATCCGACCTTTTCCAAGGCCACGCGCAGCACACCGGTGAGCAATAAAGGATCGACCTGCGCTTCGCGATTCAGGATTTTGCGCGCAATGGCCAGGGTGAGCCGGACGACTTGCTCCTCGACGCGGTGAAAATACGTTTCGCGTTCGGCGGTGAAGTCGCGCAGGGCGAGCGCGATTTCCTCGCGCAGTTTGGCGGCGCGCTGCTCGAAATCCGCGCGCACTTCCGCCCTCCCCGCTTCCACTCCCTTGCTCCAGGCCTGCTGCTCGCGCTTCGCGGCGGCCTCGGCGTCGGCTTGCGACGCCGAGTTCCCCCGCGCCGTCCATCGCAGCGCGGCTTCGCCGGCTTCCACCACCTTGCCGGAAGGCGCGGGAGGGTAGGTAAACTCCTCGGCGCCGATGGAATTGCGGGAACCCGAAGGTTTAGACGACAAGTGCATCCTCCTTTTCATTTTTCAGAGTCAGCTTCCCCAGCGATTCCAGCTTGCGAGCCAGGGTAATGACCTCAAGCTGCGCCTGGCTGACCTCGCGGGACCTGGTCGGCCCCATGGCTTCCATGTCCTCCTTGAGCATTTCCGCCGCGCGCGAGGACATGCATCGGAAGAAGTGGTCCTTGAGCTCGTCCGTCGCGCCTTTCAGAGCCGTCGCGAGGACTTTTTTGTCGAGTTGCCCCAGCAGTTCCCGGAGGCTGACCTCCGACACTTCCAGGAAATCCTGGAACGTGAACATGAAATTCCGGATGGAAAGCGCCAGTTGCGGGTTTTCCAGCTCCACTGCCTCCAAAATCGTGTTGCTGAGGCTGGACTCGACCACGTTGAGCAGGTCGGCAACGGCCTTGGCGCCGCCGAATCCGCGGCGGCTTTGGTCGCCGAGGGACATCATTTTCTTGCTCAGGATCATGGAGATTTTCTGAACCATCTCGGGGGAAAATTGCTGCATCTGCGCCATGCGTACGACCGCCTGGCCGCGCAGTTTTTCCGGCAGCAGCGCCAGGATCGCCGACGCAGCCTTGCCGCTCATATGCGCCAGGACCAGCGCGATGGTCTGCGGGTGCTCGCTCTGAATGAATTTCGCCAGTTGCTGCGGATCGGCCTTCTGCAGCGTGACCAGGTTGCGAGAGGCGTCTTCCTGCGCCTTCATGACCTGTTCCAGAAGCGATTTCGCTCCGGCCTCGCCGAACGATTTCATCAGCAACTGGGTGGCGTACGCCGGCCCACCCTGCGCGAGATATTCCTGGGTCAAGGTCAGCTGGTGATATTCCTGCAGCACGTTCGCCGCGATTTCCGGCGAGATGAAATCCAGTTCGGTGATTTCCTCGGTGAGGATCCGCAAATCCTCCTCCGGAAGATTCTTGTACACCGCGCTGGCGGCTTCGTCCCCGAGCACCACCAGGAGAATGGCCGCCTTGCGCATGCCGCTCAGGGATTTGAATTCGGTCTCCATCCTCACTCCTGAGGACCCTGCCGGACCCAGTTCTGCACCAATCGCGTCGCCCCGACAGGCTCTTTCTTCACCTTCTCCACCAGGTGCCGCTTCAGCAGCACCGTTCGTGTAACCTCCGAATTCGCCTGCATCAGTTCCTTTTGCAGTTCCGCTTCCAGATCGGCCTGGCTCATTTGCTTGCCGAAGTCCCTGGCCGGAGCGGCAGCAGCTGGCAACGCCGCCTGCTTGCTGGATTCCGGCAAGGCCCGCAACGTCGTCAGCACTTGTTTCTTGACCGGGCGGAGGATGAACCAGTAGATCACCAGGAAGAGCACAGCCAGCCCGACATAGCGCAACAGCCAAGTCCACGGTTCGATGATGCGCAAGGTACGCTGAATGGCCGTGGGCGTGGGCAGAACTTCCGCGGGTGGCTCCTGGAAGGAAACATTTTGGATGGACAGTTCGTCGCCGCGCTGAGTGTTGAACCCGATCGCCGCGCGGACCAGATCATCGAGCTGCTTCATTTCTTCCGGGGTGCGCTTCCTGCGCGTCTGCGTGGTTTTCCCACCGGCGGTAGTGGTTTCCACGGCGTCGTCGATGAGCACGGCCGCGGCCAAATGCTTGACCTGGCCCGCCGGCTCCAAAGTATGGTGCGTGGTCCGGCTCACGGCAAAAGTCTTGCTTTCGCTCCTCATGCCCTGGGTCTCGGAACCAGGCTTGACCGCAGCGGCGGCGGCCGCGGCGGTCTGGCCCGGAGCGGGCGCCGGCTGTCCCGCCGGAACGTTGCTTGGAGTACCCGGGATTCCGGCAGCCGCGGAACTGCTGGTCTGATCCTCGGAAGTTTGCGAAGTCAGCATTGCGGTGGCATTGGGGTCGTAGATTTCCTGCGTGGTTTCGCCGGAATTGGGATTGTATTCGATGGTGACACTGGATTTGATGTGTTCGGCGCCCACAACGGGAGCGAGCGTGTCGACGATGCGTTCGGCAATGGCCGTTTCCAGATCGGGCATGCCGCGGCGCGCGGCGCCCGAACTGGAATTTCCAGCGGTCAAAGGCACGCGCCCGTCGGCGCTGACGATGGTGACGTCGTCGGGAGAAAGATTTTCCCAGGCGCTGGCGACCAGGTTGGCGATGGCGTTGACCGTCTCGTCCGCCATGCGGCGCGAGCGCAACTTCACGACCACGGCGGCTTTGGCGGGACGGTCCTGGTCGGTGAACAACGATTCGCGGGGTAATACCAGGTGTACCCGCGCGGACTCGACCGTATCCATGGTTTCGATCGTGCGTTCGAGTTCGCCTTCGAGCGCGCGCTGGTAATTCACGCGCTCGGAAAAATCGCTCGACGACCAGTTCGGCTTGTCGAACAGTTCGAATCCCATTCTGCCGGTGTGCGGAAGATTGTCCGAGGCCATCTTGATGCGCACCAGGTCAAGCCGGTCGGCGGGAACGTCGATGGAAGTTCCGTCGGTGGAAATCTGGTAGGGAATGTTTTCAACCGACAGCCGTTGCACGATTTTCTGCGTATCGGTGGGGTCCAGTCCGGTATAGAGGTTTCTGAAATCCACGGCGCCGAACAGGTGGACAAACAGCCAGATCACCAGCGCCACTAGAACGACGCTGCCGCCCAGTAGCAATCGCTGGCTGAGGGTCAACCCGCGCAGAAACGCGCGAATCTGTTCCAGAATTTTGTCCATGGCCGTCGGTGGTGATTTCCCGGAATCCCCCGGCGTGTTTTTCCCCGGAACGCGCCGCGCGAAGGGTTAGTGATTCGGGTGCGGGCTCTGCTATTGCGCAGAACATCCCGCGATGCCGGGACGCGAAGCCCTCAAAAAGTTGAATCAAAATTGCATGTTCGAGACCGTCTGGTAAGCCTGCACGATTTTGTTGCGCACCTGCACCATCATTTCAAACGCGAGGCCCGCTTTTTCCACGGCGATCATGGCCGAATGAACGTCGTCGCCCGAGCCGTCGAGCATTCCGGCGACTTTGCTTTGCGCGTCGGTGTGCAGTTGCTCGACCTGGTTCATGGCGCCTTGCAGGGCGTCGAAGAAATCGGATTGCGCGCCCGCGCTGCCGGAGGATTTTGAGGCGCCGGCGCCCAGATCCGGAACCGGCAAACCTTTGATCGTGCTGGGTATGGTGTTGGGTATGGTATTGGCCATGCGCTTGCCCTCGCCGTTTGGCTTACGCCGCGATCTGAATGGCCGCCTGGATCATGGCCTTGGTGGTTTGGATGGCCGAAACATTGAGCTGATAGGATCTGGCCGCTTCCATCAGGTTGACGCTTTCTTCCACGGGATTCACGTCCGGGAAACTGACGTATCCAGTGGCATCGGCGTCGGGATGTCCAGGCTCGTAGCGCCGCAGCGGCGCGGCGGTGTCCTGAACCACGCCGGCAACCTGCACGGACTTGGTATGAATGTCGGTGAAGCTGGCCAGGGTGGCGGCAAATCCGCTCGAGAGCGGGTGGCGCGCCTGGAACACAACGTTCTGGCGGCGGTACGGCCCGCCTTCAACGGTGCGCGTGGTTTCGGCATTGGCCAGGTTGCTGGCCGAAATTTCGGCGCGCTGGCGCTCGGCCAGCAGAGCCGATCCGCTAAGTTGCATGATTCCGAAAAGATTCATACGGTGATCTCCCTTCGCTTAGGTCTCGTTCACTGCCGAACGAATCAATGAAAATTCCGCGCGCATGGCCTGGATGGCGGCCTGATATTTCAACTGGAGCTCGGCGAGCAAAAGCCCCTCGCGGTCGACGCTGACGTTGTTGCCGTCGGGCCGGGACAACAGCCCGGAAACCTGCCGCACCATCGGCAGCACGGGCGTGCCGGGATCCTGGCTGAGGGCGCGCGCAAATTCGCCGTGGAAATCGATGTCCTGCGTACGATAGCCGGGTGTATCCACGTTGGCGATGTTGCTGGCCAGCAGCGATTGACGCTTGGTGGCCAGGTCCAGGAAATTCTCTACCTGCGCAAGCTGCGAAGTGTTCATGAAGCTCATGCGGGCCTCCTTGCCGGCAATCCGTAATTGCGGATTTTGTTGCGCACGGTGCGCAGGCTGACGCCCATGAGTTCGGCGGCACGTGTGCGGTTTCCGCCCGTGGCCTCGAGCGTGCGCTCGAGCAGCTGGCGTTCGGCGTTGCGTAGCGAAACCCCGGCCTCGAGCGACGCCGGACGGTCCGCCTCGATCGACGATTCCAGATGGACCAGCATTTCCGGGCCCAGCACGGGGCTGTGGGAAAGCGCCAGCGCGCGGCGAACGAAATTTTCCAGTTCGCGGACGTTGCCCGGCCAGTTGTGCGCTTCGAGGCCCTGCGCAAGTTCCGGAGTGATACGGTAGGCAGCGGCCGGGCTGGGCGCATACTTGCGCAGGAAATGTCCGGCCAGTTCGGCGGTATCCTCGCGGCGCTCGCGCAGGGGAGGAATCGTGAGCGGCACAACGTTCAGCCGATAGTAGAGGTCCGCGCGGAATTCCCCCGAGGCAATGCTGGCGCGCAGCGACCGGTTCGTGGTGGCAATCACGCGCACGTCGAGCGGCACCGTGCGCGTGCCTCCGAGCGGATCCACTTCCCTTTCCTGCAGCACGCGCAGAATCTTGGGCTGCAACTCGATGGGCATCTCTCCGATTTCGTCGAGCAATAAAGTGCCGCCGTTGGCGAGTTCAAATTTCCCGGGCTTGGAGGAATTGGCGCCGGTGAACGCGCCGCGCACGTGGCCGAACAACTCGCTTTCCAGCAGGTGATCGGGAAACGCCGAGCAATTCACGGCGATGAACGGTCCTTCGCGCCGCGCGCTCTCGCCGTGGATGAGCCGCGCGACCAGCTCCTTGCCCGTGCCGCTTTCCGCTTCGATCAATACGTCCGTGCCGGTCCGCGCGACCTGGCGCACGCGATCCAGAAACCGGAGGAAGACGGGCGAGCGGCCGACAAGTTTCGGCGAGGCGCCGTTTTTTTGGCGCGCGTTGCCCGATGCCACGGCCATGGCCAGCACGCGGTCGGCGGCTTCCCGCAACCGGTCGAACGACACCGGCTTCATCAGGTAGTCGCAGGCGCCCTGCTTGATGGCCTGCACGGCGTCGTTCACCGTGCCGTAGGCGGTCAGAAAAATCACCGCCGTTTCCGGAGCCAATTCGCGGACGCCCTGCATGACCTGCAGGCCGTCGCCGTCGGGCATGCGCACGTCGGTGACCACCAGCGGGCACGGCATGCTGCGGAATTTGGCCAGGGCTTCGCCCGTGCCCGAGGCCGTGGCGACCTTCCAGCCGTTGCGGCGGAAGCTGGCCTCAAGCGCGGCGCGCATGGCCGCTTCGTCATCCACCACCAGGACTGCGGTTTCGTTCATTCCAGGTCTCCTGCCGCGGGCAGAGTCATCGTAAACGTGGTGCCCAGACGCGGCGTGCTGTGCAAACGGATCGTTCCCCGGTGCTGCTCAATCACCTGTTTGCATACGGAAAGTCCGAGCCCGGGACTCCCGGCATGCGTGGTGTACCCCGGATCAAAAACTTTTTCGAGCTGCTCCTCGGCAATGCCGACGCCCTGATCCTCGAAATCGATTTGCACTTGCGGGCCATCGACCGGAATCGCCCAGGCCACATTCACCTGCAACCACCCGCCCGGCGTCATGGCGCGAAAGGCGTTGAGCGCGAGATTCAGAAACACCTGCTGCAGCCGGTGAGGATCGGCGTGCAATAAAACTTTCCCGGCGCTGTTGGTCAGGCGCACCTGCATGCCGCGCTGGCGCGCCAGAGGACCGAGAAAATCCACCGTCTCGCGCAGCAGGCGGTCCAGGTGCGTGGGGATCGGTTCGGGACACGGCTGGCTGTGAAACTGCAGGACGTTGTTGACGGTGGCGGCCAGGGTGCGCAATCCGGCGCGGATTTGCGCCACCCACTGGCTGGCTTCCGAAGTCGCCGCGGTGGAGTCGGCCAATAGCCCAGCGAAAAGTTCCAGGCTGCCCAGGGGATTGCGGATTTCGTGCGCCAGGACGGTGGCAATTTCGGCCAGCGCCTGGTTGCGCCGGGATTTTTCCCGCTCGCTGGCCAGACGTTTTTCCTGCGTCGTGTCGCGCACGATGCAGATCGTTTCGCTGGGGACGCCTGCGCGGCCCACGACTTGCGCCTGCGTGATTCCGAGGAAGCGAGTGCCGGCGTGATCGTTGAGCAACAATTCCCGTTCGGCAGCGGGAGCTTTGGAGGAAGATTCCGCTAGGAGCCGATCGATCACCGCCGGCCACGCTACGCCCTCTTCAGGCATCCAGGAAGGATCGAGCATCAGCAACCGGCGGGCCTCCGGATTGATGACTCGCAACCGCGCCGCGGCATCGAACACCAGCACGCCGCACGGCAACCCCTCTAAAATTTGCGCCAGAAAACTTCGTACCCTGGTGTTTTCCTCCAGGCTTCGCGACAATTCCGTATTGGCGCGTTCCAGCTCGCCGCTCAGGCGCGCAACTTCGGTCTGCAGTTGCGCGTAGGATTTTTCCAGCGAGTCGGCCGCCTGCGTGAAGGTGGCGAACGCGTGGACCAGCGAGCGCTGCGCGTCTTGCCGGACAGGATTCGCGCGGGGCGCCGTGCGCGATTTTTGCCGGGGACTGGGCAGATTTGTCATGCCCGGGAGTTGTGCACGGCTCGGGCCAACCACGGCCCCGTCTGCTTAGATTTCTCTAACCGGCGCACTCCCGTCGGAAAATGAAAAATGCGCGGCGCGCAGCTGGCCGTCCTCCCCGCAAAGGATGAACGCCCGCTCGACCGCGTGCTGCAGTTCGCGGACATTGCCCGGCCATCCATACTGGCAAAGCGCGGCCGACGCCGAGGGCGACAGGACTTTTGTGCTCACCCCGGATTGTTCGGAAAGCATGTCCAGAAAATGTTCGGCCAGGGGAACGATGTCCTCTTTTCTTTCCCGCAAGGGCGGCAGTTCCAGCGGGAACACCGCGAGGCGGTAATACAGGTCCTGGCGAAACTTCTTTTCCTGCACCGAGCGCTGCAAGTTGATGTTGGTCGCGGAAATCACGCGCACATCCACGCGAAACACGTCCGGGCTGCCCAGGCGCTGGACTTCTCCGTCCTGCAGGAAGCGCAACAGCTTGGCCTGCATGCCGAGCGGCAGTTCCCCGATCTCGTCAAGGAACAGCGTGCCGCCCTGCGCCAGGTGAATGCGGCCGAGCCGCGATTGCACCGCTCCGGTAAAGGCCCCGCGCGCGTGGCCGAACAGTTCGGCTTCCAGCAGTTGCTCCGGTATGGCCGCGCAATTGACCACCACAAACGCGCTTTTCGCCCGCGAGCTGATCTGGTGAATTCCGCGGGCGACGAGTTCCTTCCCCGTCCCGGTTTCCCCGGTGATCAGCACGGTGGTTTGACGCGGCGCCACCAGCCGCGCCAGGCGGTAGGTTTGCTCCAATCCCGGGCCGTCTCCCATCATTCCCGGCAGGGGCTCGATGCGCGAAGCGCGCGTTTGGGCGCTGGCTTCCTCCTCCGCCGCGGGATCCGCAGCATCTTCCGGCGCCACCTGCACGCCACCTTCGCAAATCCCGGCGGAACCGGAAAGAATCGAATCGTTCGGCACCTCGACAAGATCCCCAGCTGCAAGGGCACTGACGTCGGAATCCACCAGCCGCACCAGAAGGTGAGGGTGGCGGGCCCGGATGATGTGCAGGACCTCGTTCACATCGAGATCATGCAAGCGCCGGTCCAGCAGGACTTCGCCCCAGTTCGCCGATTCCAGCTTTGCCAGCGCGTCGGCTCCTCCGGCCGCTTCCTCCACGTCCACCGCGCCATACTCGGGATTTCCAGCCCATTGCCTGCGAAAATCTTCGTTGGAACTGGCGATCAGCACGCGTGAATTCCGATTCACAGCCTGTGTTTCAGCGAATGCCATGTTTCCTCCCCGGGTCGATTTGTCCTTCTCAGATTAGTAAAGGCTTATTTCCGTCGCTGGAGTCTTGTGCTGTCCGCGCCATCTGGCCGCGCGGGTCATCATGCGCTTCGCGGTCCAAATGGCGAGGGAAATGAGTGAAGCAAACAAGCGGGATATGGAATGGTGCGAAATTTGCGCGGGTCAAAACAGGAGAAGGTCTCCTGAATCGAAACTATTCACAAAAAAACTTTAGTCTTTTTTGCGAAGCGTGTGATCTATTTGCACAGGAAAACTTTTTCCGTGTTTCATCTTGATGCGCGCCGCCGCGCATCTGGGTTTGCTCCCTTGACATTTTCTAATGTCACTGCAACACTGGACTCCCCTTCGTTAGAACGTTTGGCACGTAAATTCGCAAGGCTCCCAACAGAGCCCGAATCCACAGGTCCAACCCATGCATATTCTGATTGCCGAAGATGACGCGCCGGTCGCCAACTTTCTTTCAATGGGCTTTACCGCCGAGCACTATAGCGTGCGAATTGCCGGCGACGGCCGGGAAATCCTGCGCATGGTCGAACAGGGCCCCTGCGACCTGATGATCCTGGATTTGAACATGCCCGGCGTCAGCGGGCTGGAAGCGCTGCGCCAGGTACGCTCCGCCCGGCCGCATTTGCCGATCCTGATCCTGACGGGAAGCGCGCGTGTGGAGGACCGGGTGGACGGCCTGAATTCCGGCGCGGACGATTACCTGACCAAACCGTTCGCTTTTTCCGAACTGCTGGCGCGCGTGCGGGCGCTGTTGCGCCGCAGCAGTCTGCCGTTCGAGCCCGTCCTGCACAACCGGGACCTGGAGCTGGACCGCGTGGGGCACGTGGTGCGGCGCAACGGGCGCGCCATCGAACTCACGCCCAAGGAATTTGCCTTGCTGGAATATCTGATGCTGAACGCCGGGCACAATGTCTCGCGCTCGTTGATCATCCACCACGTCTGGAAGCTGTCGTCCGAAACCATGACCAACGTGGTCGATGTCTACATCAATTACTTGCGCAAGAAGATTGACTCGAACGCTTCCGAGCGCCTCATCCATACCGTACGCGGGGCCGGATACCGCATCGGATCGGAGTCACGCGGCGAGCAGGGCTCCGTCAACCATTAATGCATCGCTCATGTGGCCTTCGGTCAGGGCACGGCAGTGCCATACCCCTACAGGCGTGGCGCCCTCCGGCACACATTGATTGCAATATGAGATTTTCGTCGGATCGGTGAGAATTCCGGTTAATGTTCGGCGGGAGGCTGTTTCGCGGGCTCTGCCCCGGCAGGTTTTTCCGCGCCATCGTCCTTGCCGGAATCGGATGGGGCGGCGGGCTCACCCTGCTTTTGATACTGCACGATGAGCGAGACGCGGCGGTTGGACGGATCAAGCGGCGCATCGGGTTTGCGCAGGCGCTGGTCGGCAAAGCCGCGAACCTGGATGATCTGGTCGGCGCGGATACCGTTTTCCTGCATCAATCTGCGCGCCGCGTTGGCGCGATCGACGGAGAGCTCCCAATTCCCATAGGTCCCCTGCCTGGCGTAGGGAGTGGAATCTGTATGCCCTTCCACGGCTATCTTGTTCGGCAAGGCGCCGAGTTCCTTCGCCAGCAGGTCCAGGATTTCCTGGCCATCCGCGTTCGGATCCGCGCTTCCAGTATTGAAAAATGTGCTGGTGGCCGACTCCAGCAGTTCGATCCGCAACCCCTCGGGAGTGATGGTCATGTCGATGTGACTTTTTATCTTGTCGAAATCGGGCACCTTGCGGATCGTCTTCTGCAATTCGTCCTTGAGCTGCTCCATGTTGTCCTTGGAGACCAGAAAATTTTCCCCGGCGCCTTCCACGCCGCTTCCAATTGATTTTGTGCTTCCCGCGGGATCCTTAAAATACCCGCCCACCGCTTCCTGGATTTTCTTGCTGCTATTCATCAGCCAGAGGACGATGAACAGGGCCATCATGGCGGTCACGAAATCAGCATAAGCGACCTTCCAGGCGCCGCCGTGATGCCCGCCATGGCTGATTTTTTTCTTGATAATGATGATGGGAGCTTTGCCGGCCACCCGTTTTTCCCTCCTTACTAGGCGGCAGCAGCTTGCGGCGCCGACGAGCCGGACTTATCCTTGATATAAGCTTCGGTTTCCTGAAACGTAGGCCGGACGTTTCCCGGGATGGCCCGCCGGCCGATTTCGATGGCCACGGTGGGTGCGATGCCCTTGAGCAGGGCCACGAGCATCACGCGAAGAACGTGATAGTAGGCGTGCTCATCGTCCGCGCTCTTGGACATGTTGGACGCCAGTGGTCCGATGAGTCCGTAACACAGCAGGATTCCAAGAAAAGTTCCGACCAGCGCCGCGGCCACTTTTTTCCCGATCTCCTCGGGCGGGCCGCCCAATGCGCCCATGGTGATGACCACGCCCAGAACGGCGGCCACGATGCCCAGGCCGGGAAGCGAATCGGCCATGGTGGAAAGCGCCGCGACCGGCTGCGTGGCTTCGTGATGGCGCACATCCATGTCCAGCTCCATCATCTGGTCCGCGTCAAACGGCTCGATTCCTCCGCTGGCCGCCATGCGCAGCGAATCGCAGACGAAATGCTTGGCGTGATGATCCTTCAGGAACTTTGGATATTTGGAAAAAATCGGGCTTTGATCCGGCGCGTCCGCGTCCCCTTCCAGAGACATCAATCCTTCCTTGCGGGCCCGCGTGAACAGCTCGTACATCATTTTCAGCGACTCCAGATACCTCTGCCTGGTGAACGCGGAGCCTCCAAACGCTCCGCCGAGCCCGCTGCCGATTTTCTTCAGGATGTGCATGGGGTTCGCGATCAGCACGGTTCCGATCGCCGCGCCCAGGATGATGATCAGTTCGGCGGGCTGCATGAGTACTTTTATATTTCCATGTTCCATCAGGTAGCCGGCAATAACCGCGCCAAAGACCACCACGATCCCTATGATCGAAAACATCGATGCTCCATCCTCCCGATTGCTAATTCCATTTCACGCGCGAGTGGTGACGCAGTTGCCACCTCTGACGATGCTTTCCTGCAACGATTGTTGAGCGCGCTCCATGAGCTGCTCCAAGGATTCGCCGACCCTGCTTCCGGCGCCCCCAAAGGCGCATGTCACGGAAAATGTGTCCCCCCACCATTCAATTTCCGATTGTCCGACGATCTTCCTGACCCTTTCCCCTACTCGAGCCAATTCGGATTCCTTGCACTCGATCAAGACAGCTAAGAAGAGGTGCTCGGACCAGCGGCCCACTAGGTCGGTCGGGCGCAGGCAATTCTCCACGGTTTGCGCAACCACGCGTAGAATCGTGGGCACCACGCCGGGCCCCCGGCGGCATCGGTACTCATCCATGCCGTCGACTTGAATGGCCAGTATGCCAAAGGGAATATTGTGCTCGGCGAACGTGGCCAGGTTCTCCCGCAGCTGCGTCTCCATGAATTTTCGCGTGGGAACGCCGGTCACATCATCCAGGCAACCGAAATCCGCGAGGCCGGCCTGCCGGCGCGTCCAGTCCGAGGCGGACTGGTTCTTATCGAAGCTTTCCGCCGCGCCTACCACGGCGCCATGGCTGTTGCGAACGGGAATCGTGCGAAGAACGACGGGTACCCGGAATCCATCTTTATGTAGTATGGAAACATCGCTCACCGAAGACTTTCCGTCGCGAAAAACCACGTTGATGGGGTCTTCCGGATCTGCCCCAACGCTATTTATCTGGTCCGGGGTCGTCAGCAAATGGTCTCGCAGAAATCGTCCGACGACGTCCTGACGGAAATATCCGGTAATCCTTTCCGCGCCCTCGTTCCAAAACCGGATGCAACGGTTCCGGTCAACAAGGTAGACTCCCGTTTGCAGGGTCTCCAGCACGGATTGAAAGATTTCGGGTTTGTCCAGTTCAGACACGCGATGACTCCAAAAGGAATCATCGGTTAAATTCGGAACAAGTTTAGGGGGATTGCTGGAGCCTTATGCGGCAGGTGGGATTTACTATTCCATCTTCTTTGGGGGAGTCTCCCAGAGCCGGAAACCTCCGGTAAACGCTGTGGAATTGTCGCCCAACCGGCAGCCTGGCGGCAGTGTTTTCAGCAGTTTGGCGTTCCCTCCGCCAAGCACAACATCGTCGGCTTCCATGGCGCCCTTCAGTTGTTCGGCCACTTCGGCGACTTGCTTCCGCCATTTCTTTTTTCCCAGCCGCTTAAGTCCGCGGATTCCGAGATAGTCTTCAAACGTGCGGCCCTTCTTATACGGGAGGTGCGCAATTTCCATGGGTTCGAGGATTCCGTCGACGATCATGGCCGAGCCCAAACCCGTGCCCAAACCGAGAAACAGCATGCGCCCGCCACGATAAATGCCCAGCGCCTGCATGGCCGCATCGTTGACGATTTTTACGGGATGCCCGAACGCCTGCCGGAAATCGAATCCGACCCAGCCGCCTCCCAGGTTGTGCGGTTCGCTCAGCGGATGCCCGTGAATCACCGGAGCAGGATATCCGATGGAGACCAGAGAGTACTTCCAGCCTGCGGTCGCTTCGAGGACCAGTTTCACCATTTTCTTCGCCGTCATATTGGGACCGGAAGGAATCTTGACTGGCTCCTTGTGCTCCATGTCACGTACCTTGACGTGCGTGCCGCCCACGTCGATGACCAAGATGTTTTTGCGCTCCGGCTTCATCACCGCTCCTGACTGCCAAAAAGCTCCGCGAGGCGACAAGTATACGGCATTCGGTGTGAATGATGAATGATCCGAATCACTCACCGGCCATGTCACACAAGTGGCGCGGAAAAACAGCAAGCCTCGATGAAATTATGTTCACATTGCCGCGGGCAGGCGAGGAAGGTGTACTACGCTTCCGATTTTGGATTCAATCCTTTATTCCCCATCTAAATCGCTGCGCGGGTCCAGTTTTGGCAAATTGGACCATGCGCGCCGCACGGGTGCTGGCACAGTGAAAAGAACGTTCAATTCTCAAATAGGAGGCGGAAAACCATGAGCAAGTACCTGATGGAATTCATTGGAACGTTCTTTCTGGTGTTTACGATAGGATGCACGGTGGTTGGGCGGGTGCGGGACCTCTGGCTCCCATCGCGATCGGCTCGGCATTAATGGTGATGATTTTCGCCGGAGGGCACATCTCCGGAGGCCATTACAATGCTGCAGTGACTCTGGGTGTGTGGCTGCGTGGCCGGTGCGACACCAAGGATGTCGCGCCTTACATAATCGCCCAGGTCGCCGCCGCTGCTCTGGCCGCCCTCGCGGTCAAGTTTCTTAAGGCGGGCGTTGCCGTAACGCCGATGAACCTCGATACCGTGCCGACGCTCCTGGCGGAATTTCTGTTCACGTTCGCCCTGGTCTTCGTGGTGATCAACGCGGCCACGGCAAAAGGCACGGAGAACAATTCGTTTTACGGCGCGGCTATCGGCATGACCGTGATGACCGGCGCGTTCGCCGTCGGCGGCATTTCCGGAGGCGCGTTTAATCCCGCTGTGGCCGTCGGGATTTCGACCATGAGTCTGGCGAGTTGGGGAAATATCTGGATTTACCTGGTGGCGGAATTCGCCGCCGGAGCTGCCGCCGCGATGATGTTCAAGATTCTCTGCCCCGACGACAAGAAGTCCCTTTTCGCGGCAATTTAGCATCCACGGCTCCTGCGGGCGGGAAGGGCGGTTTAGAGTCCGCCCTTCTTTTTTTCCAACTCGGCCCAGCGCGCGTAGAGAGTGTCCAACGTGTTCTGCGCCTGCTCCATTTCCAGGCACGTGGTTCTCAGAAGCGAGGGATCGCTGGTGACGGCCGGATCTTCGAGGGCGGCACGCTTGGCCTCCAGCTGCTTGTCGGCTTCGGCAATGCGCTCCTCGATCGATTCCAGTTCGCGAACTTCGTTGTAGGAGAGCTTCTTTTTCGAGGCTGAGGGCTGGGCGTCTCCGCCCCCAGCCGAGGAACGCCGCGTGCCGGAGGAAAAGTTTGCCGTTCCCTTCTGCCGCGAGCGCTGCCAGGCGTCCCATTGCGAATAATCCGCGAAGCGTTCCGCGCCGCCCAGGCCGTCAAGTCCCAGCACAATCGTCGAAACGCGATCGAGCATGTAGCGATCGTGCGTGACCAGCACCAGCGCGCCACGAAATTCGAGCAGGCTTTCTTCCAGTATTTCCAGCGTGGGAATATCCAGGTCGTTGGTCGGCTCGTCCAGCAGCAGCACGTCCGCGGGCTGCAGCATGAGTTGCGCGATGAGGACGCGCGCGCGCTCCCCGCCGGAAAGTTTGCCGACCGGCTGGCTGAGGTGGTCTGGATCGAACAGAAATCGCGTCGCCCACGAGGCCACGTGAATCACGCGATCCTGATAAATCACCGAATCGCTGTCCGGGGCCAGCGCGCGGCGCAGGCTGATGTCGGGATCCAGCACGCGATTCTGATCGAAGTACACGATGCGGAGCGAATCGGCCTTGCGAATTTCGCCGCGCGTCGGCTCGATATCGCCGCGCAGCAGGCGCAGCAGCGTAGTCTTGCCGCTGCCGTTCGGGCCCACCAGGCCCACGCGCATTCCCGAGGTGACCGCGAAATTGATTCCTTCAAACAGCGTACGGCCGCCGATGGCATAGGTCAGATCGTCCAGCGCGAGCAGCCGCTTGGTCTGGCGGTCGGTCGAGGAAAAATCGATTTTCGCGGAGGTGGTGCGCGTCCTGGCATTCAAATCCGCCAGTTCACCGATCATTTCCTGCGCGGTGTCGATGCGCGCCTTGGATTTTGTAGTCCGCGCTTTGGGACCGCGGCGCAGCCATTCAATTTCCGTGTGCACGCGATTTTCCAGCGATTCCTGGTGCTTGCGCTGGGCGTGCAGATATTCTTCCTTGGCGATCAGGAAGGTACTGTAGTTTCCGCTGACGCGGAGAAACCCGCTCTCGTACAATCGTGACAGCTCGACGACTTCGGTGGCTATGTTTTCCAGGAAATAGCGGTCATGGCTGACCACCACGCAGGCAAACGGAGCGTTCTGCAAAACTGATTCGAGCCAGTTGATCCCGGCGAGGTCCAGGTGATTGGTCGGCTCATCGAGTAGCAGAATGTCCGGACCTTGCACCAGCCCTTCGACGATTGCGAGGCGCTTGCGCCAGCCGCCCGACAGCGCCGCCGTGGGCGTTTCGAGATCGGTGAAGCCCGCGCGGCCCAGGGGTTCGGCCATGCGCGCCGCTCGGTCTTTTTCCGGAACGCCCGCGCGCACCAGCGACTTTTCAATTACGGACCGGATGGTCGCGCCCTCGGGAAACTCGGAATTCTGCACGACCATGCTCAGGCGCGTGCGCTTGCGGACCGCGACTTCGCCGGTGTCCGGCTTCACGCGATCGCATAGAATTTCCAGCAGCGTCGACTTGCCCGAGCCGTTCGGGCCGATCAGGCCGATTCGTTCCCCTTCGGAAACCGTGAAGGAAATATCCTGGAAGAGCGGTTCGGCGCCATATCGTTTGGAAAGGCCTTGTGCAGTGATAATCGGAGGCAAATGATTCGGTGTTCTCCCACATTCAGTTTAGCGTGAAGGGGCGGCTGGCGCAAAACGTGCCAAGGAGAATTGAGATTATTCGATCAAGAAAATTCCCGCCTCTGATCCCTGGTTGTTGCTCCGAACCGGCGAGGCGGGCTTCAGCAACGATGCGGCGTCAGAACCAGCCGCTGCGGTAAGCGACCCACCAGCTCAAGACCCCAAGGGGAATCGAGGCCGCAAGCCCCCACCAAAATGGCAGGGCGAGATCGGCAACTAATCCCAGTACCGTCCAGATGGTCCAAAACATTTTCCGCTGCATGGTTCTATTTTAGCCCGGGCTGCGCCGGCTGAGGCCGTTTTCACCTCGTCCGTGCGCGGATTGTTCACTGACCGGGATTTGCCCAATAACGGATTCCGCCGCAGCCCGGGCATCACGGCCGTTCACAGGGCTCCGCATTCAAAATACCGGCTGCAGCGTGGCATACTGATGTGGTGGATTCGAGGGATCGTCCGCCCGGTAGCGCAAAACGGAGAATTCAGACCAGAATTGATTCGCCTTCTACTCGAGGATCGTTCGTTGCCCCGGGAAAGCCTGAAAAGCGGCGAACGCAGCCTCAAAAGGAGCAGTACGATCATGCGACGACTTGTTATTTTGGGTACGCTGTCGATCGTGGCGGTTCTTGGCTTTGCGAAATACACCGTCCATGGCGCGGAGACGGACGCGAAGCTTAAAGCGGAAATACTGAAGATATCCGACGAACGAGAAGAAGCCCTGGCGAAAGGCGATGTGGCCACGCTGGACCGCATCGACGCGGACGATCTGATTTACACGAATTGGCGTGGCGTGACTTTAACAAAAGCGGAACACCAAGCCGACGTCAAAGCCAGGAACATTTCCTTCCAGACGAATTTCAAGCACGCGGACGTGCAAGTCGCAATCCACGGCAACACGGGCATCTTGACCGGGGTCAGCTCGACGAATGTCACTTATAAGGGCAGTGCGATGAGCGGCTCGCGAAAATTTGTGAACGTATACGTGAAGGAAAAGGGACAATGGCATTGCGTCGTGCACTTCGAGACGCCCGTGGCGCAGTAACAGGCTGCCGGGACCTCGCGAAACACGTTTTCCGCGTGCGTTTATGAGCCACGTTCTGATGCAGAATGCCGGCGATTTTAGCAATCCATGGATAGGTCAATTTCGTCGCGGCAATTACGAATACGAGGAGCCCTTTACATATGGCGCAAGTGGGACATGGTGGCGTGGAAATTCCGGCCCCCGAAAATTTCCGGTGGCCGGGCGGGAAAAGGGTGGGCGTGATTTTCCGCGTCGCCCTGGAAGGATGGTCGGACGGCAAGTGGCCGGGCGCCGGGCCGATGGGAAATCCCCTGAAACCGGGAACGACCGATCTCAACGCCATCTACTGGGCCGATTACGGTCCTCGCCGCGGCATTCATCGCCTGTTAAAAATTCTGGAGCGCCACCAGGTGCGCGCCACGGTGCTTGTGAACGGCGTTGTCACTGAGCGTTATCCCGACGCAGTCCGCAAAGTTGCGCAGGCCGGACATGAGATTGTGGCGCATTCCTACGCCATGGACGTCATTCCAGCGTATTTGACCGAAGAGGAAGAAAAAGAAAATATCCGGCGTACCACGGAAGCGATTCAACAGGTCTGCGGGGTTACTCCCACCGGGTGGATCAGCCCGCGCGCCACGCCCAGCGTAAACACGGCCCGGCTGCTCGCCGAAGCGGGTTACGAGTGGCATGGGGATTACTTGAATGACGATCTTCCCTACCAGATCCGATTCGGCGACCGCGTGATCATCGCCGCGCCCGGCAGTATGGAAGTGAATGACATGCCCATGTACGTGCGCTACGGCAATCCTCCCCGCGCCATGGTCGAGGTTTTTGAGGACACGCTCGCCGCCCTGATAAAAGGCGAGCCGGGCGCGGGAAAAATCGATGTCACCGCGCATGCGCATGTGTTTGGCCGTCCTTCCGGAGCGTGGGCATTCGAGCGGATCATCGAGATCGCAAAGGCCACTCCCGATGTGTGGATCGGCACGCGCGGGGAACTTGCAACGCAACTTCGCGCCACCGCCGGTGAAGCCCAAAAGGAGCGGTGAATGAAGCTCCTATCGTATGAAGTGGGCGGCGTGCAAAGCTATGGCGCGCTCAAGGACGGCGCGATTGTGGACCTCGCCCGCCGCTTGGGCTCGGATTTCCCCAC
This sequence comes from Terriglobia bacterium, assembly GCA_020073485.1. GTDB lineage: Bacteria > Acidobacteriota > Terriglobia > Acidiferrales > UBA7541 > Palsa-360. The sequence goes on from JAIQFB010000002.1 coordinate 102,796, forward strand.
GCTAAAACAATTGCTGGCGGGCAGCGCTTTGAGAAAGGCCGAAGAAGCGGTTGCCAACGCCAAACCCGATTACGCACTGGACGACATTCGATTCCAACTGCCGATTCCGGTGCCGGAAAAAATAATTTGCGTGGGTGTCAACTATCCCGAGCGAAATGCCGAGTACAAGGACAACTCCAACCTGCAGGAAAGGCCGAGCCTGTTTCTTCGCGTGACGCGGTCCTTCGTTCCGCACCGCGCCAATCTGATTCGCCCGCCCGAATCGCGGCAGCTCGACTATGAAGGAGAGCTTGCCGTGGTGATCGGAAAGCCGGGTCGCCGAATCGCTGCCGAGAAAGCGATGGAGCATGTAGCGGGCTTCACAATTCTGAACGAGGGCACGATCCGCGACTGGATTCGCCACGCAAAATTCAACAACACGCAAGGCAAGAACTGGGAGAAATCGGGTTCCATTGGGCCCTGGATTGCCACGCCTGACGAGTTTCCAAATCTGGAGGAAATCCAGATCACCACGCGCGTGAACGGCAAACTGCGCCAGCAGGACAAACTGGGGAATATGCTGTTTCCGATTCCCTATCTCGTCAATTACATCTCGACATTTACCGAACTTGCGCCCGGCGACGTGATCGCAACAGGGACACCCACTGGGGCCGGCGCCAGAATGGATCCGCCTTGTTTCCTCGTCCCCGGCGACACAGTTGAAATTGAAGTTTCCGGGCTGGGCACGTTGTCGAATGCGGTGGCGGACGAACATTGATGTCAAGACGATGCCGGGCGCATCCATTGGCAAGAAAAAGCCGCAAGGGAAAGAGGAATCTTGACAGCGTCTGATTCCCCCGCTCAGGCCGTGCAGAATCAAGACACGCACGCTGCTGCCCTCGAAAAGGAATATTCTCCCGGCGCGTTCGCCTGGACAGTCCTGTTTTTTGCCTTCGGCGTTTATACCCTCACGTTTATCGACCGTCTGGCGTGGGGCAGCGTGGCCGCCAGTGCCGGCGCCTCGCTGGGCATGTCCGTGGCCGCTCTGGGAGTGTTCGTCACCGGTTTTTATGCGGCCTATGTGCTTTCCAACGCGGCGGGCGGATTCCTGATTGACTGGGCCGGCCCACGCCGGATGGTTTTGCTGGGTCTTGCGCCGCTGGGCGTTCTTACTTTCTCGTTCGGTTACACTCCTTCGGTCCACATAGGATTAATCATCCAGGCAGGTATGGGCGTCGCGGCCGGGATCGACTACACCGCCTGCATCAAGCTGGTTGCTTCCTGGTTCCCGCTGCGCACGCGCGGCAAGGCCATGGGGCTGTTCATGGTCGGATCCTCGCTGGGCGTGGTCCTGACGAATGCAATCATGCCCACGCTGTTGAAATATTTCGGATGGCGGGGATCGTACAAGTGCCTGGGTGTGATTACCATCGTTTGGGGCATCGCGGCGTACCTGGTCATCCGGGATGGTCCATCCCGGCAAAAATCACCGGGAAAACCCGACTACAGGCCCCTGTATCAGGACCGGAATTTGCTATTTCTGGCGCTGGCCGGGTTTGGCGTGTTCTGGGGAATCGTGGGATTCACGAATTGGGCCAGCACATTGATGGTGAAGAGCTATCATCTGCCGCTGGTTCGTGCTGGATTTGCGGTGGCGCTGTTTGGAGCGGGGGCGATGGCCGGCAAGCCGCTGATCGGCTTCGTCGCCGACCGGCTGGGCGGGCATTACAAGGCTCTGTCGATTTTTTGCGTGGGATCGTTCGCGGTCATGCTGCTCGTGTTCGGCAGGCTGAGCACGGAAACCACTTTTCTGTTTGTTGCGCCGCTGGCGGGCGTAACCTGCCAATGGTCGATTCCCATCCTGGCCACGCTGATTACCGAAGAATTGACCGTGAACCTGGCCGGATCCGCCACCGGACTCACCAATGCGGTCTGGCAACTTTCGGGCGCCATCGTGCCCGTTGTCGTTGGCAAAGTGTTTCAGTCCACGCAATCCTTCTCCGCCGCTTTTCTGGTGCTCGCCGGCGGGCCCGCGTTTGGCGTCCTGATGCTGCTGTTTGTGCGGGAGAAGAAAAGCTGGAGAAGCCCTTGACCAGCCTATGGAAGAAGCGCGAGGACCTCGGGGCATTGCCCTCATCGCCCGGACAGTGATATTAGATATAGCGCTTGATGGGTATGGGTGGAGGAAGATCGGGCGAAGCTTTTCTCAGGTTTAAATAATCCGGAGTGGAAATTCAGGTCCGCAAGGAAAAATTCAGCGGGAGGGAATCGGAAAAGTGATGAACACTAAAAGATTCGTGCGCGGGTGGACCGGGATCGCTGCACCTTTGGCCTTGGCGACTGTCGCGCTGGGACTGAATGCGACGCGCCTGGCCGCACAAGCCCCGGCTGGCGGACCGCCGCCCATGCCGGCGACCGCCGCCAATCTGGCCGGCAAGACCGCCGAGCAGTTCTACAAAAAAATTGACGCGCTCAAAGGGATTCCGGCAGCGGAAGTTCACCCGGCGATGGAGTACATCACCACCGCGCTGGGAGTGGGATGCGGCTACTGCCACGTGCCCGGCAAGTTCGACTCCGACGACAAGCATGAGAAGAACGTCGCGCGGAGCATGATGAAAATGACCATGGCGCTGAACAACACCGTGTTCGACGCCAAACGCGAAATCACCTGCTACACATGCCATCGCGGAGCCGCCAAAGCCGCCTCGACGCTGGCTCTGGCAGGCGATAAAGTTCCCACCGAACCCAGCGCCGCGGAAATCTTCCCGGCTCTTGCGGTCATGACCTATTCCAGCATCGAGCCCGACATGTCGCCGAGCAAGGCCCCTGCGACCGTGATGGCGGGACCTGCGCGGCCGGCCAAAGCCGAGGCACCGGTCACACTTCCCTCCGTGGACGATGTGTTCAGCAAGTACGAGGAAGCTCTGGGAGGCAAGGCTGCCATCGCCAAGGTTACTTCTCTGGTTCACAAAGGCATGGCCGAAATGCTGGTGCCCGCTCCTCCGGTTCCGCAGGGTGCGCCGCCTCCGCCTCCGCCCGCAATGGGATCGGTTGCGGCCGAACTCGACGTGAAGTCTCCGAAGGGCGTTGTCTCCGTCATTTTCCCTGGCCGCGGCCCGCAGATGATGGGCTTCGACGGGACGATTGGCTGGACCAACGCGCCGAACCGCGAGGAGACCGGCGGTGAACTCCTGATAGTCAAGGAGTTGGGTGAGACGGTTCCGGCTCTCGAATTCCGGAAACAGCACACCAACGTGAAGGTAGACGCGATGGAAAAAATCGGAGACCGGGACGTGTATCGCGTCGTGGGCACGCGAAAGGAAGGCATCACGACCCTGGACCGGATTTATTTCGACGCGCAGACCGGGTTGCTCGCCAGAACCTATACAACAATGCAGAGCGTTCTCGGCGGCTTCCCGGAAGAGATGACCTACGAAGATTACCGCGATGTCAGCGGACTCAAGGTACCCTTCACCATGCGAGTGGTTAGCGCGGAAGGTAACCGCACGTACGAGTGGTCGCAGGTGGACGCGAACGCCCCGGTGGACGACTCTAAATTTACCAGGCCCGAGCCTCCGCCACCGCCGCCGGCCAGGCCCGCAGCGGATTAATTCCGATCAGCATCCGGTAGGACAGGCTTTAGCCTGTCGGTTTGGTGTTTGCGCACGCGAGGCAGACCCAACAGGCTGCAGCCTGTCCTACCATTCCCCCCGCCATTTTTTCTTCGGACGATTTTCTAATTGTTTGAGACCCGGACTAGAAATGAAATTTCGCAGCAAGCTGGATCAGCCGCGGTGCGGCTGCGCTGACCACGTGGCCGAAGTTCGCGGTATCGTTGACCTGCCCGTTGACCGCCGCCGGGCCATAAAACTGAGCGTGGTTGAACACGTTAAAGGCCTGGACGCGGAAATCCAGCGAGCGATTTTCTGTTAGGCGAAGGGTCTTGCTGATTTGCATGTCGAAATTTTCAATGCCAGGGCCGTGAAAGAACCTGCGGGGCGTGTTGCCCAATTGCCCGAGTGATTCCACCGAGAACAAGCTGGTGTTGAACACCGGCTGGCCGTTGCGGGGATTCGTGTTGATCCGCAGAGGCCCGGCCGCCATCTGGGGAGTATCCAGCAACTGATTGTTCACGCCGTTGCCCAGAGTCCCCAGCAGCGAGTTGTCCGACACGTCCGACAAAGTCACCGGAAGTCCGGTGCTGAACCGCGTCGTGCCCGAAAAGCTCCATCCTTCGGTTAGCCGGTTGCGCCGGAACCACCGGTCGAATGGCACCTCATAGTTATAGGTCGCCACGAAATTGTGGGTCATGTCCCAAGCGGAGATGACACGCGTGAGGCTTTGGTCAAACGGATTGATCTGCTCGCCGAGATTCGACGCCTGATCGATGGATTTGGAATAGGTGTAGGCGAACAGGACCGTCGAACCGGCGCCGGGAGCGAGCCGCAAGCTTGCCTCCAGGGAATTGTAATTCGAATTGGCGACGGTCTCTTGCGCAGTTACCGGCCCGAAGTTCGATCCTAAACCCGTGCGCGCGCCATTCTCGGCGAAAGGCCCGCAACCGGGCAGGGTCAGGCACAGCGCCGGATCGCCGGTGTTCGTCGGAACCATAACCAGGAGATGATGCCCCTGATTTCCCGCGTAACTGACCGTCAACAAAGCGCTCGCGGCGATCTGCCGCTGCACGGAAAACATGTAGCTTTCCGTATAGGGCACGGCATTGCGGTAAAAAAAATAAGGATCGGCGCTGATCGGCGTCACAGCCGCAAAATTGAAGGAAGTGTAGGGGTTCTGCGCCGAAACATTATGCGGAGGAAACGTAAATGGAAACGGATTCGTGTTTTGCGCCCCGTCGGCGGAATTAATAAACGGCGTGGCGAACAGCGGCGGGGCGGGACTCAAGTAATTATATCCGAACGGCGGGACGCCATACATGATGCCCGCGGACAACCCCGGAAACGCCGTATAGAATTGCCCGAAGCTGGCCCGGATGCCGCTCTTCCCCGCGCCGCCGAAAATTGCCCTCAAGAATCCGTTCTGGACGTTCGGCGAAAAAGCCGCTCCGATACGCGGAGCAAAATTGTGAAGCTGCGAAGGCGAGAGCGTCGAAGGGATTCCGGGATCGCCGGGAACCACGAGTCCGGGGATCGCGTTGGGATAGAGAACCGATTGGCGGCCGGGCACGACTGTCTGAAGATTATTGTATTTTTCCGACCACGGCTCGATCAGGTCCCAGCGCACCCCAACATTCAGCGTCAGATTGCTGCGCGCGTGCCAACTGTCCTCGGCGAATACCGCGCCGTAGTGGTTGCGTAGATAAAATGCCTGTCCGGTGGACTGCGTAAAGTTACTGGGAAAACCCAGCAGGAAATCGGCAAACGCCGATCCGGTTTCCGTGCCGTTGATGATGAACGTGCCGTTGAACGTGCCGTTGGGATGCTCGTTCACCTGATCGGCATGAAATTGCCCGCCGAATTTCAGAGTATGCGCCCCCATCACTTTTGAAATTGCATCGCTGAGATACAGGGTATTGTTCCACTGGTCCACGTTCGTGACCGGAACGCCCATGACAAACGAAGGGAATACGATATTCTCCACCCCTTCGAATTGCGGCGCCTGAACAACGATCCCCGCAGTTCCCTGCCCAGTCACAAAACCTTGCGATTGCAAGGAGACTCCCAAACCGCCATGCGGCTGGCCGATGATATTCGCGTTGCGCAGAAAACCCGCGTGAAATTCATTGACCGTGGTCGAATTTACAACCTTCGTGTGCGCGACTGTGAATTCCTGTGCCCGTCCGATACTCAAGGCGTCAAACCCCGGTACGCTAGCTCCGCCCTGCCCGCCCGGATAGGGATTATCCAACCTGTAGTCGTCGATAAAATAGTAGGCGGAAATTTCGCCCCAGCGGGTGTTCGCGTCGATCCGGCTCCCGGCCTTGTCGTCTCTAACGGTTTCCGGGAACGCGGAAGTGGAAAATTGATTCGCGCCGATATTCGGCTGCGGAATGTATTGGAGCAGGTGCTGAGCCGGGCCAGACAACGCGCTAATGGGGATGGTGGCGTTGGGGAATACGCACGCCGCCGAACTACTACACGTGGGCGAGTAGTAGGGTTCGCCCTCGGAAACAGCGTACCCTAGTTTTTGCGCAAGCAGATTGGCGACGTTGGGTCCGCTGACAGTTCCGGTCAAGTCACTCGCCGCGTCAGCGAGATTGCCGGAGCGTTCCTGCAAGGAAGGCACCGTGGTCCTTGGCGAAGTAATGCCTTGCGTGGTCCGGGTGCCTTGATAATCGATAAAGAAAAAAACCTTGTCTCGCCTGACCGGGCCTCCCAATACGCCGCCAAACTGATTCTGACGGAACACGCCGCGGGTGCTGTCGAAAAAATTCTTCGCGTCGAGCGAAGTGTTCCGCAGGAACTCAAACGCATCGCCATGGAACGTATTGCTTCCGGATTTGGTGATGACGTTGATCATCCCGCCGTTGTAATTGCCATACTCGGGGTCGAAATTGTTGGTGAGCACGCGAAACTCGTCGATGGAGTCCAGATTTGGAATGACCGAGGTTCCGCCGTTCATGTGCTCCTGCACGTCGGTGCCGTTCACCATGAATCCGTTCGCGGATTCGCGCTGGCCATCGATGGAAACGTCGCCGGGATTGGCATCGCCGGAGGGATTGATGGTGCCCGTAACTCCGGCCATGATCACGGAAGTGGGCGTGAGCGTCGTTACCGGGCTGACGCCCGGCTGGATGGCCAGCAGGTCGGTATAACTTCGCCCGTTCAGGGGAATCGCCTCGACTTGTTTCGCGGGTACGACCTCGCCCAGGTGAGTGGAAATCGTTTCGGGCTGCGTTTCCACATTCTCGGCGATGGCGCTCACCGTGATCTCGGACGATGTTCCTTCTACTTGCAATTCCACGTTGATCGTGACCGCCGCATCCGCGTCGATCACCACGTCCGTCTTTTTCTGAGCCTGAAATCCCTTGGCTTCCACGGTCAAGTCATACCGGCCCACCGGAAGCGCAGGAAACGAGTAATGGCCTTGCGCATCGGAAGCCGCCTTGAATTCGGTCTTGAGCGCGGTGTTGATAAGCGTGAGCCCAGCCCCCGGAACCACGCTGCCGCTCACGTCCTTGATCACTCCGGAAAGGCTGCCGCCTGCAAGACCCCACGCCGCGGATACACAAAGGAAAACCAGCGCCAGAGCACCAGCTGACTTCGCGGCCTCAAAGGAACCGATACTCACGAAGCGCATTCCGGTCTTTATCTTGCGCAACCGCTTGACCATCCGGTATGCCCTTCAAAAGAGTGAAATGAAATTGCGACGCACTTCACCACGCGTACACCTCAGGCTCTGCTGACACGATGCTGATAATGATCGGCGATCCTCTGCTTGCGGCCCCAACCCGTGACCCACAAGAAATTGCCGTGCCTGGCGGAAATTACGACGAACAAAACAGATTTCGTACTCGGATGCTTCTCATCCAAATCGTGAGAGTCCCCTAACTTCCGGGCCCCAGGAACGTCAATTCCTGCCCATTGGAGAGGACCAGTTTCTCGATCCGCATGGCCCTGGCGCCATCCTTGGCGGGATGTCCGGTCGCCGTAATCTCATCTCCCGGCTTCACCGTGTTTCTCGCCCATCCCTCGCGCACCAGCATGTTGGGACTGGTGCCTTCGACCAGCCATTTTTCCACGCTGCCGCTGCTGCCTTTCACGTTGAGCTGCACCAGCACATGAGGGTTCACAAATTCCACGGCGGCTACAGTGCCCTTCACGGTTGCGAATTTCGCCGAGTCATATCCTGCACGCCCGTGGTGCGCAAACGCGGGAAAAGAAATCGCGAGAATTCCGATCCCCGCAACGAACAAATTCATCCTCTTATTTTTCATGCGCACCTCCCTGGCAGGCAGAAAACGGCGGTCCGCTGGTTCAAGCGCCCAACCCGGCCCTCGCTCCATTATCGGCCCGGCAGGCGCCCGGGCTGCGTTAAATCGAGGTAAAACTTTCTTCGCGGAAGATTCACCTCGGTCAGCCGGCGAATTTATAGCCGAAGCCGACCACGGTGAGAATGTATTGAGGATTCTTGGGGTCTTGCTCGAGTTTCTGTCGCAACCAGGCGACGTGCACATCCACGGTCCGCGTCGAGGGAAGTTCCTGGTAGCCCCAGACATCGCGCAGAAGTTCCTCGCGGGAGAGCGTGGCGTCGCGGTGCTCCAGAAAATAGTGGAGCAATTGAAATTCCTTGGCGGAAAGCGGCACCACTTTGCCGCTGCGCAAAACTTCCGTGCGCCGTACGTTGATTTCCACCTTCCCGAATTGATAATGCTCCACCGGCGCTCCGCTCAAATTGGAGGGCCGACGGAGCAGCGCCTCGATCCGTGCCAGAAGTTCCGTCATGTGGAACGGCTTGGTCAGATAGTCGTCGCCGCCCGCCTTCAACCCGGCGACCTTATCCCTGGTCTGACGCCGGGCGGTGAGCATGAGGATGGGAGTGTTTGACCCGCCTTTTCGCAATTTCTCGCAGACGGCCAGTCCGCTTTGCCCCGGAAGCATGAGATCGAGAAGGATTAAATCAAACGAGTGCTTCGCGGTCGCCTCGAGCGCGGACTCCGCATCCCGTGCAACGCTCACGATGTACCCCTGCTTGCGCAGGCGGTCCCGCAGCGTCGTAATCAGGCCGGCCTCATCCTCGACGATCAGAATTCTCGCAGCCATGCCGCCTCGCTCCTCGCTACGTCCCTTTGCGTGTTTCGCGCCCTTCGGATTCCATCACGGGAAAATGCAGAGTGACCTGCGTGCCTCGGCCCAGTTCGCTCGAAATACTGACCCGTCCTCCCATATCCTCCATCATGCGCTTCACAAGATGAAGACCGAGCCCCACGCCGCTAATCTGGGTATCGCGCGCGGATTGCACACGATAGAACGGCTCCAGAATATGCGGCAGGTCCACGGAAGGAATTCCCACTCCTTTGTCTTCCACCACGATCCGCACTTCTTTGTTCAAATCGGAGCACACCGCGCGCGCGCGCACGGCTACCCACCGGCTCGAATCAGAATACTTGGTCGCATTGCTGATCAGATTTTCGATGCAGGTCGTCACCGCGGATGGATCGGCCATTACCAGCGGGAGACTGGCGGCAATTTCCTTTTCCAGCGTAAAGCCCGCATCGCTCAGATTGGGCTCGGCTGCACGCAACGCCTGCTCGAGGATCGCAGAGACATCGAGCGGGGCCATTTCGTACCCGGAAAGTCCGAATCGTCCCGCGGTGAAAAGTAGCACTCCATCCACCAGCCGCTCCAGACGGCGCCCTTGCCCTCGAATCATTCCGCCATACTCCCGCATCTGCCCGGGAGTGTCGACCACTCCGTCCGCCAGATTCTCAGCCGCCGAATTGATCACCGCAAGCGGCGTGCACAATTCATGCGATACGCCAGCGACGAATTCCATCTGCATTTTTGCCAGCGCCCGCGAGCGCCGCGCCGCGGAAAGCATCAGCGCCATGCTTGCCGCCAAAACGGCGAGCAGGCCCAGGCTGATGGCCAGATTGCGCCGCCTCCAACTGGTTACCGCCCCTTCCAGCGATCCCGCCGGGTGCTGCACAGCCAGTCGCCATTGCCGGCTCGCATCGCTTGGTTGCAGCGGCGCATGGCCTCGCCTTCTCGCTTCTCCCCCGGCCAGATCGAATAAATTCACCGCCGCATCCGGCGACGAAGGCGAAATGAAAACTCCGGGATCGGAAATATAGACGGCGTGGTACGGGGGCTGCGCGCTGCGAATCGTCACTGCAAAGCTTCGTTGCCCCGAAACGCCGAAATGGCGGTCCACCAGATCTGGAAAGTATTGCCGCTCGAGAAACGTTTCGTTCAGCTCGACAATGAGAAATCCGGTGGCATGCACCTCCGGCTCGGCGCCACTTCCAGTAGAAACAATTCGGAAGAACGGGCGAACCAGAGCTGGAATTTCCTCAACCACGGTCCAGGGATAATAGACCGCGTCCCGGTCATTGATCGCGGAAGGAAGCTGCCGCCCATGCGGGGCCAGAAAGTCGCGCGCCGGTTGCAATCTTGCGGGCCAGTCAGCCTCCCGGAATCGCTGGCCGTTGTCATCGAATTCCTCGAGGCGAGGATTGCTTTTGGAATCCGTTTTCCAAAGGAAGAGGCCGCTGACAAGCTCAGGATGGGGACTGGATTTATTCCAGTTCAAATGCCGGCCCGCCAACTGAGTTTCGACCCCGGACGCTTCCCTTTCCGGTTCCAGCTCGAAACCCTCGCACAACTGCTGAAAATCGTACGAAAATTCCTGATCAAAATCCCGGACGCTCGCGGCCAGGGAGACTTTCAACCGGTTCTGCTCGGTCCTGCTGATGTCCCCTGTCCAGCGGTATTGAAAAACGGCAAGGATCGAGACCCCCGCGACCATCACAGCAATCGCCACCCATTCTCCGCCCGGCCTTTTCGTCCAGTTCATTCTGATTCAGGGTTGATCGGCTTCCCAAGACCCGCCAAGCGCGCGGCCCATTGCCACGCGGATTAGTTGCTCCCGCTTGCCCGCGCCTGGTTATCTTCGCAAACATATTCGCTGAGCCGCCATGCCGGTTTGAGCTTGAAAACCTGCTGGCCGGTCCAGGGTTTCGCGTAGGCCCGAGGGTCGTCGATCGTTAGATCATCCTGCAGGGTGTCGCGGTCCACGCGGCGGATGCGCTCGACGACGTGCAAGCTGTCGGAATGCGGGTGGCCCACCTGGTCGAGCCACGTCTTGTCGTTCAATCCCGTGGTGTCGACGACCAGCGTGTCACCCTCCCAGTGGCCGATCGAATCCCCCATCCAGGTGAAATCTAAATTCTTCGGATGTTCCCGCCGGTCCAGGGAAATGTGGCGCACGAAATGATCGTATTCAAACAGCAGGATCACTTCGCCGGACGTCTGCACCACCTGCATAGGAAACGGGATGAGCATGATTCTCGGAACCCCGGGCGGGAGACAACTGAGGATCGGGTCCTGCGAATTCGGCGTGGCGCGAGGACCGTAACCTGGTTTCGCAGCCTTGAATTTTTCCGCAGCCCAGGACAGCAGCGGAGGCTCCTGAGCGCTGAAGGTCACGGCCTCCTGGCGCTCCATCCACACGCCGGTCAAATCGCGCGGAGAAATCGCGGTGGTGGTTCTGGCCACCTTAGCGGGTCGGGGAGACTGCGCGTACAATGCGGCGGCAATCGCAAACGCGGCCATGAGCGTGGCGAGGCCGCGCGTCCAATTCCATAATTTGCTCTGGCGATTTCGCAGCTTCCCGCCCCTTGGATTTTTCGCCGGGCCACCCATGGTCCCGGATGGAGACGCGCTAACGAGCCGCACTTTTGCCCGATGCGCTTCAACTTATCATCAGATTTGTGAAATTACGAGGATCGAGTAGGGACAACGGAGATGCGCTGTCATTTCGTTTTTTGGGACGCTATTTACCCGCGCACGCTGAGCACAGGACAAATCGCCTGCCGCACAATCTTGTATGCCGTGGCCATCCCCAGGTGAGTTCTGGTCCCGGCAAACCGGGAAACATGTTTTGTTCCCAAGACAATCAAGTCCACGGCAAGCTCCTCGGCCATTTCAAGGACGACCTGCGGCGGATCACCCGATTCGAGGAACACTTTCGGCTCGCACCACAATTTCGCGTCCGGCGGAATCAATGCGTGTATGCGGGACTTCAGGAAAGTTTCCTGCAGTTCATCCACGGGCTCGGGTATCACATGCAATAAATAAAGCCGCGCATGATCTTCCTGCGCCAGGGAAACCGCGTACGGAAATGCGGCCATCGATTCGACGCTGAAATCGGTGGGATACAGGATGGTATGGATATCCGCGACGCTTCCCGGCTCTCCGGAAACGTTTGGCCCAACGGTGAGGACCGGGCACGGGGCCTGCCGCAAGATCCGCTCGGCGACCGATCCCATGAGCAGCTTGCTGGCCCCCGCCCTCCCGTGAGTTCCCACAACGATTAGATCGATTCCCTTCTTTTCCACAATGGAAGACAACTCGCCCCAGATATCGCCGTCGCGAACGATAAACTCATGGGGAATTCCTCTCAAGGGCGCCTCCAGCGCCTTCATGCTGGCGCGAGCTTCCTTCATGGCTTGCGCGGCGAGGGCCTGCAATTCCACGGTTGGCGGAGCCGCGCCGAGAGGAGAAGTGGAATGCACGTGTGCGGCAATAACCGTCGACCCGTACTTTCGTGCAATCGAAACGACGTAAGGAAGCGCTTCGCTGGAGTGCCTGGAAAAATCCGTTGCAAACAGAACATTCTTCAGGGAAACCTGCGCGGAAGCCATTGGCGCTGGCATGACCCACCTCCTCGCGGCACTTGTTCGTAATTTACGATACCTCTTCTTGGGAAGCTCCATCGGTGACCACGCGCACGCCGGAATGTGATCTTGGTCACGTCCCGCAAAGCGGCAAGGCCCCAAACTGCTGGCAAAAGAAATCGTGAGGAGGTTTTGGGAAATTTGATATATAAGCGATCGACTGACGCAACTTGGAGTACGGGTGCAGGCTGCGCCTGGAACCCGCCAGATGGTGGAAGGCAAGGATAATCCCCATTCCGCAAAATACTCAAACCGGCGCCGTGAATGCGCCCGACGCGCTCATCGGCCTGACCAGCAAGGAAGCGCAAGAGCGTCTCTCGCAATATGGTCCCAACGATCCCACGCCGGTAGCGCGCGGCGCGATCGTCCGCGAAGTCCTTGCGTTGTTTCTGAATCCGCTCGCGGTCATACTTCTGATCGCCGCCGTGATTTCGGGAATCTTGGGGCAGACCGCGGACGCGGGAATCATCTTCGTGATGGTTGTGCTGGGCGTCTCGATCAATTTCGCGCAAACCTACCGGTCGCAGCGCGCCATCGAGCACCTCCGGGAACACGTCAGCCTGACGGCGACCGTGATGCGCGACCAGACGTGGCAGGAAGTGAAGCGCCACGAAGTGGTCCCGGGAGATCTCGTCCGGCTCTCCGCCGGGGACCTGGTTCCGGCCGACGGACAACTTTTGCAGGCGCGCGATCTTTATGTCCAGCAGGCCGCACTAACCGGCGAATCCATGCCCACGGAAAAGGATGCAGGGCCTGCGGACGCCAAACCCGGAGGAGGTCCGGATACTCGCTACCTGGTTTTTCTGGGAACGTCCGTGGTCAGCGGCACCGGCATGGTTCGCATTCTGGCCACCGGGGCGCGGACCATGTTTGGCGCCATCGCCAAGCGCCTGGTGGTTCGGCCCGAGGAAACCGAATTTGAACGGGGTTTGCGCCGGTTTGGCATGCTCATTATGCGCGCCGTGTTTTTTCTGGTTTTCTTCATTCTTGCGACGCGCATCGCGCTTCACAAAGATGCCTTTGAATCCTTCGTATTCGCCGTCGCACTGGCCGTTGGGTTGACGCCCGAATTCCTGCCCATGATCACTTCGGTGACGCTGGCGCGCGGCGCGGTTCGCATGGCGCGCGATCAAGTAGTGGTGAAACGCCTGCCCGCGATTCAGAATTTCGGAAGCATCGACATCTTCTGCAGCGATAAAACCGGAACGCTTACAACCGGCGTGATGACGCTGGAGAATTCCGTGGACGTATCGGGCAAGCCTTCGGATCGCCCGTTTTCTCTCTCTTACCTAAATAGCCAGTTTGAAACCGGCATCCGCAGCCCTCTGGATGCGGCGATCCTGAAGACCACAAACCCGAATACGGAAAATTATCGCAAAGTCGATGAAATCCCGTTCGATTTCAACCGGCGGCGCCTCTCCATCATCGTCGAGCGCGACACTCCGCAGGGTTCGGAGAAGCTGCTCATTACCAAGGGCGCACCGGAAGGGATTATCGCGCTTTGCGATTCGTTCGAGGCCGGAAAAGAATCGCGGCCCGCAGAATCCCAGGGCGCAGATCAGGCCCGGAAGACGTATCAGTCGCTGTGCAGCAAGGGCTTTCGCGTACTGGCCGTCGCTTCCCGCCTCGTCCAGGGCAGCGGCGGGTTTTCGCCGGCCGATGAACACTCTCTCGCCCTCGCGGGATTTCTGGCGTTTGCGGACCCTCCGACCGCGGATGCTGCCGAGTCCGTTGCGGCCATGAAGCGAGACGGTATTCAGGTGAAAATTCTGACCGGGGACAACGAACTGGTGGCGCAGAACGTTTGCTCCTGCGTGGGCCTGGAAAATCCGACGGTCGTCCTCGGCGATGACCTCGACCAAATGACCGACACGGCGCTGGCCCACGTGGCCGAGCAAGCCACCATCTTTGCGCGCGTTTCGCCCATGCAAAAACTGCGCATCATTCTGGCGTTGAAGCATCGCGGCCATGTGGTGGGCTACATGGGCGACGGAATTAACGACGCTCCCTCGCTACACGCCGCCGATGTCGGGATTTCCGTTGCGTCCGCCGTCGACGTGGCGCGCGACGCCGCCGACATCATTTTGCTCCAGCCGGGCCTGGCCATTCTTCACCGCGGAATCATCGAGGGCCGCAGGGCCTCGGCGAACGTCCTGAAATACCTGCTGATGGGCACCAGCTCCAATTTCGGAAACATGTTCAGCATGGCGGGGGCTTCCGTGTTCCTTCCCTTCCTCCCCATGCTGTCCACGCAAATTCTGCTGAATAACTTTCTTTACGACGCGGCGCAGATCACCATTCCATCCGACAATGTGGACGATTCCTATGTCCGCAGCCCGCAACGCTGGGATATGCGCCTGATCCGCAATTTCATGATCTTGATCGGCCCCATCAGTTCGATCTACGACTTCCTGACGTTCTATGTTCTGCTGCATTTCTTTCACGCCAGCGAGCCGCTGTTTCATACCGGCTGGTTTGTGGAATCGCTGGCCACGCAGACACTGGTCCTGTTCGTGATTCGCACCATGGGCAATCCGTTGAAAAGCAGGCCCAGCCTCCCGTTGGCGATCACCACCATCGCGATGGTCGTCATCGGCATATTGCTCCCCGTATCGCCCCTGGCGCGCATCCTGGGCTTTGTCCCGCTCCCGGGCCCGTTCTTTGCTTTTCTGGCCATTTCCATTGTGACTTACATGCTTCTGGTGGAGTTCGCGAAGCGCCTGCTCTTTTCCAGACTCCCCGCGCCGGCCGTTCCTTGACAGGGCTAGCTGCCGTTATTCCATTTCTATTCGAGTTGCAGGATTCCGCGTCGTCCCGGCGGACCGTGCGGTATGACGCAAATCACATTGCATTGTGACTTGGCGCATAGCCTCCCTTTTGATAACCGCTTAAAAGTAGTTAAGGGCGGGGAGTAAGAAAATGAATACCGACAACGCAAATGAACGCCGGTCCCGGATTCCAGACTCAGCGCAATGGAGACATGCGGTGAATATGCTCCAGACAAACGGACAGGTCCCTTTCCAGAATATTTTATTTGCGACGGATTTCTCATCCACGACACAACTGGCCTTGCCCTACGCTGTCAAGATGGCCCAAAGATCGGGTGGAAAAATATATGTGGTCCACGTGATTTCCCGGGACATCTACCCCCTGGTGCCACCTGAAGAGTGGGCAAACATGGAGCAAAGCGAGGCGGAGTTCCGCAAAAGCAATCAACGCGCATTGGATGCGGAATTGTCGAATATCCCCCACGAATTTCTTTTTCCCTCGGGCGACGTCTGGAAACAACTTTCTCGAATTATCGATGAGAAACAGATCGACTTGGTGGTTTTGGGCACGCACGGACGCACGGGAATCAGCAAGACAGTGTTCGGATCGGTCGCGGAGCGGATTTTCCGGCAAGCAGCATGTCCAGTGTTGACGGTTGGCCCTCGCGTGTCTTTCCGGGCCGATCATCCCGCGACCAGAGAGGTGAACCGGATTCTGTACGCGACCGATTTCAGTCCGGATTCTCTGGGGGCAGCGCGCTATGCCATCTACCTGGCAAAGGAATTTCACGCAGGTCTGGCCTTGCTGCATTCGATCCAAAAGGCCGAAGCAGGGCAAGTGAACTCCGCGTTTGAGACGCTACGGGATATAGTTCCACTCGGCGCAGGCCTTGCTGAGAAACCAAAGTGCACGGTCGAGCGAGGTGCCCCGGCGGAATCCATCCTGGGAGTTTCCTTGAGGGAGAATGCCGATTTGATTGTCCTCGGCATTGGGCACGCCAAACTAAGCGCCGCGGTCGGGACGCATTTTGCGCGTTCCATTGCTTATAAAGTTGTTACTCAGGCGGAATGCCCTGTCCTGACGGTTCGAGGCTGACGATTCCTGATCTGCATGGCGCTTGTGATCCGATGGGATTTCTTCTTCAACGAGCACAAGTACGTTTCCATTTTTTGACGCGCGGTTTCAGCGGCATGACAAAGCAAACGCTTGTCAGAATGACAAGCAAGGACAATCGCTGGTCGTGCGTGAACGAAGCGGTTTCAAGCAGCTGAGGCGAACTCTGGAGTCTTCTTTTGGGATGCCGCCTCGTTAGCGCTCTTCAGTTTGAGGTTCAATCTGGATTCGTATTCAAATACATAAATCTCAGAGCACTTTCCGCAGAGCCAAAAATGCTCAATGGGATGCTCCATATTAGAGTTGCACTCGCTCGGCAATGCTTTACATATTCGGACGATTCGTCCCTGGCGAAAGTCAAATGGCGCACTGCAATCCGAATTGCAGCAGTTCGTGATCATCGCTCTCCTTTCCGCCACGGGCTTCGATTCACCACCCTGTGAGGTTTGAGGGCGGGCTGGATGAATCGTTGCCCGCCCCCTCAATCTTGCTTACTTCGCGGCCTTGGCCTCGACTCGAACCGTCTTGGCATGGGCGGCCTTCGGCAATTCAATATTGAGGATGCCGTCTTTCAATGTCGCGGTTGTCTTTGGGCCGTCGACTTCGGCGGGCAAATCAAACGATCTCAGAATCTCCTTCGCGGTTCGCTCGGAGTAGATCGTCTTGCCCTTTGTGGTCTCTTCCTTGGATTCATGTTTTCCGGCAATGGTCAGCCGACGGGGTTCCACGGTGATGTCCAGTTCGTTGGTGGCAAATCCGGGCACTTCCGCCCGAACGGTCAGGGCCTCGTCCGTCTCTGCCACATCCAGGTGTACGGGTTGCAGGATCTCGGATTCGGCGCGGAGCCAATCGTCCAGTTCGCGGCCGAACCACCGTCCGTTTCTTTCAAAGATATCGAAGGCTCTTCGAGCGATCGAGTCATAGGATTGTTGAAGCCGGTCGAAGACATCCATGGTGCCCGTTTGTTTGACGGGCGGTGGTGCCTTGGCGGGCTGTGCGGCTATTGCTGCTTGCGCTTGCGCGGCCATTCTTGTTCACCTCATGTCTGCTTGTCTTTGGGAGGCAGCGCCAACCCAGATGTAAGGCATGACCCCCAATATCCTGGCGGAAATCCAGAGCCCCCGGTTGACGCTCTGCATCCTTAATTTTTATATTCCTGGGCGATGTCAAAAGCTGTGCGCTGCATCACAGCTAGACGTATCTGATCTCACCGTTCCAACAATTCTGCTAGAATCGGCTGCATCGCAAGGCCACGGCGCCCATTTCCATACGCCTCTTGAATCCGGTCGGGAAGTATGCTCTTCTGTAAGTATTCAGTCAGTATTGGCCTGCCGAAAGCGTGGGGATGAGATAATATGAGTGCGTCGTCAGGACTAATGCCGCAACCCTCTCAGCCGCAAGCACTTTTCGAGAAGCTGTTCGAATTCTCTCCCGACGCCATCGTAGTGACGGACGCGCAAGGCCACATCACTTCAGTCAACGCGCAAGTCGACAAGACATTCGGATATAAACGTGAGGAACTTATCGGCCAGCCCATCGAAATCCTCGTGCCGGAGCGGTTCCGCCAGGGCCATCCGCAGCACCGCCAGACCTACACAGCCCATGCGAGCGTTCGCCCCATGGGCGCGGGCCTGGAACTTTTCGGCCGGCGCAGGGACGGCAGCGAATTCCCGGTAGACATCATGCTCAGCCCGGTGGACACGGCCGAAGGCCCCGTGGTGCTGAGCGTTATCCGGGATATTTCCGACCGTAAGAAAGCCCAGGAAGCCATCCAGCGCAGCGAACAGCTGTTTCGCGCGCTCTTCGAGTTCTCGCCGGATGCGATCATTGCCAGCGATGCCGACGGAAGAATCACAAGTGTGAACGCGCGGGTGGAATCCTCGTTCGGCTACAAGCGGGATGAATTGTTGGGTCAATCCGTCGATATTTTGGTTCCGGAACGTTTCCGCCGCGCTCACCCCGACCGGCGCAAGGAATATGGCGCGAAAGCCAGCGTGCGGCCCATGGGCGCGGGCCTGGAGCTTTACGGCCGGCGCAAGGACGGCAGCGAATTCCCGGCCGACATCATGCTTGGTCCGGTGGAGACGGCGAAAGGGCGAGTCGTCCTCAGTGTGATTCGGGATCTGACGGAGAAACGAGAGGCGGAGGAAGCCCTGCGGCGAAGCGAGCAGGAGCGGCGGTATCTGGAAGAGGAACTCAGCACCGAGTCCAAGTTCGAGGAGATCATCGGCGAAAGCGTCGGCTTGAAACGCGTCCTGAAACATGTCGAGACGGTAGCGGCAACCGACGTGACCGTTTTGATTCTCGGCGAGACCGGCGTCGGAAAGGACGTCATTGCCAGAGCCATTCATTATCTGAGCCCCCGAAATGAGCGCACACTAGTGAAGTTGAATTGCGCGGCCATCCCGACTGGGCTTCTGGAGAGTGAATTATTCGGGCACGAAAGAGGGGCGTTTACCGGAGCGATTGACCGGAAAATCGGCCGCCTGGAACTGGCGCATAAGGGCACCCTGTTCCTGGATGAAATTGGCGATCTACCCCTGGAGCTGCAGCCGAAGATCCTCCGCGCCTTACAGGAAAAGGAATTTGAGAGGCTCGGCAGCACGCAAACCATTCCGGTGAACGTGCGGTTGGTCGCGGCCACCAATCGGGACCTGGCGCAAATGGTGGCCGACCGGACATTCCGCAGCGATCTTTATTACCGCCTGCGCGTTTTTCCGATCCTGCTTCCCCCCTTGCGCGAGCGCCGCGAAGACATACCGCTTCTGGTCCGCTACTTCGTCGATAAGCACGCCCGGCGGCTTTATAAGAAAATCGAAACCATCGAGCCGGCCACCATGCGCGCCTTGACCCGCTGGGATTGGCCGGGAAACATCCGCGAGCTGGAGAATTTTGTCGAGCGCGCCGTCATCCTCACGAAGGGCCCGGTCCTTCGCGCTCCTCTGGCTGAGTTGGAATTGCCGGAAGAAGCCAGGCCGGTGGAGCAGGATGCCACCCTGGAGGCTAAGGAACGAGAACATATCCTTCGCGTGCTCCGCGAAACAAAGGGCAAAATTTCAGGACCGCATGGAGCAGCCGCTAGGTTAGGTCTAATCCGGACTACATTAAATTCCAAACTAAAGAAAATGGGAATCGAACGAAAAGACTATATATAGTCAAAGCTGACGATTTTTCGTCAGTGATTTTCGTCACAATTATGCGATTTCACCACTCGATCTCGAAAATTTTGCTCTAACTCCCCACGCCTCATTGAATTAGAAGATATCCCCACAATTTGCTCATTTGGTTCCTTGATTGCACTTACAAGGTTATAAGTTGGAGCGAACAATTCGAATGTTAAGAGTGACGGTTAGTAATAGTTATGGTGAGCCTGTGACACTGAAGATAGAGGGAAAGCTTGCGGGAAAAAGGGTTTCGGAGCTGGATCGAGCATGGCAGGCTATGGCGCCTTCCTTGTCATCAAAAGGGCTTGTTGTTGACCTTCGCGGCGTGACCTTTGCCGATGCGGAAGGAAGGCGAGCGCTGGCCAACATTCATTCCAAGACCGGCGCGGAATTCTTGGCGGATACGCCTCTGACCAAGTACTACGCAGACGAGGCGCTAAAGGGAATTTGAACACATTCAGGAGAAACAAACTGAGGAGGATGTCATGAAGGGTCCATACGGATTGGAATTGAACGATGGCTGCAAGTCTTGCAAGCTGAGCGGGGCGGGATTTTTCTGCCATCTGGGCCCTGCCGCGGTGAAGGAATTTGACGCGATCAAATCCACCTCGACTTATCCGAAAGGCGCTCTCCTGTTCGTTGAAAAACAGGATGCCCGTGGAGTTTTCGTGCTGTGCCAGGGAGAAGTGAAGCTCTCGATCAGCTCGAGCGAAGGCAAAACGCTGATCATGAGGATTGCGCGCGCCGGCGAACTACTGGGCCTGGTCGCCGCCATGGCGGGGACCGCTTACGAGGTTACCGCCGAGACCATCCATCCCTGCCAGGTTGCCTTTGTGCGCAAGGAAGACTTCCAGCGGTACCTCGCCAACCATCCCGATGCCTCCAAGAACGTTTTTAACCAGATGAGCTCCCAGTACACCGACGCCTGCGAACAGCTGAGAACCGTCGGCCTGTCGTCCTCGGCCAATGAAAAACTCGCCCGGCTCCTGCTGACCTGGTCTGCGCGGGCGCCGAAGACAAGAACAGGAACGCACATCACCATGCCGCTGACGCACGAGGAGATCGCGGAATTCATCGGCACCACTCGCGAGACAGTTACCCGCACCTTGAGTGAATTCAAGAATCGTCAACTGATTTCCATTCAGGGATCGGCGCTCAACATCCCGGATCGCGCGGCACTGGAAGACATGGCGAACGTTTCGGAACCTTTTAGAGGATCCGGCCATGCTGTGCCTGTCAAAGAGACCGCCAGCGCCTGGCGGCTACGCATGGATCGTGTGCAGTGAGGAACGAAAGGCTTTGCGGAAAAACAGTACGGGCCGGCAAGGGTGCGGGAACAGAATGGAAAATCGCCGGGAGAAACGGATAGAAAGCTTCTTTCGATAAACGAACATGAAATTTGGCGTGCTCGCGCTGGACTACGATGGAACGATCGCCCGGGACGGAGTCCTGGACCCGGAAGTGAGAAAAGCCATCGCGGAAGTGCGCGCCCACGGTATTGCGGTGTTGCTTGTGACCGGCCGAATTCTCAGCGAACTGCAACAGGTTGCCGGGGACCTGCATTTCGTCGATGGCGTGGTCGCCGAAAATGGCGCGGTCTTGTGGTTTCCTAACGGCCATTCGCGGCTCATTTCCAATTCCTCATCTCTTCCCCTTCTGCAGGAGCTCAGCCGGCGCGGCTTGCAGTTTAAGGCCGGTCAGTGCGTGGTGGAACTGGATGCTTCTGCCGCTCCACAAGTCCTTTCCGTGATCCGAGATCTGGAATTGCCCTTTGTGCTGCTGTTCAACCGGGGGCGGCTCATGGTGCTTCCCCAAGCGGTCAGCAAAGGCATGGGGTTGCGCGAGGCGCTGGCAACGTTGCGACTCTCGGTTCACAACGCGTTGGCCATTGGGGACGCGGAAAACGATCACGATCTTCTCGCTACGTGTGAGCTGGGAGTCGCAGTGAGCTGGGGCAGCCAGGTTCTGCAAAAAGTCGCGGATGAGGTCTTGCGGGGAGACGGTCCAACCGCAGTCGCCGGATACATCCGGCGGGTAGCGTTGGAATTAAGGCTCCCGCCGGAACGCATCGGTCAACACCGGCTGTCGCTGGGAGTTGCGGAAGACGGACACGAATTGACGCTTGCACTTCGTGGACGAAATATGCTCATTGCGGGTGATCCCCGGTCCGGAAAATCCTGGGTGACTGGGTTGGCCTGCGAGCAGTTGATTCTTCAGGGCTATTCGGTTTTCGTGATCGATCCGGAGGGCGACTACCGCACGCTCGAAGCGCTGCCGGGAATCGTTGTCTTTGGGGGAGACGATCCTCCCCCGGAATTGCCGGTATTGGCTCGCGTGCTCCGGCATCCCGACATGAGTGTTGTGATGGATCTTTCGCACGCACCGTATCAGGAAAAAGTGAGTTATTTGAAATCTCTGCTTCCCATGCTGGCCGCGATCAGGAGAGCCACGGGCTTGCCGCACCGGATCGTGATCGATGAAGCGCATTATTTCCTGCACGAACCGAACGTGGGTGAATTGCTGGACCTCGCGCTGGGCGCATACACGCTGGTTACCTACCGCATGTCCGACCTGCACCCCAATCTACGCCGGGCGATTGAAGGCGTGATCATCAAGCGCACAACCGAACCGCGAGAAATTCAGGCCCTGACCGATATTTTGGCTGCCAGAGGGACCGGAGCCGAGAGCATGAACATTCTCTCTTCACTGGGCATGGAGGAAGCTGTTCTGCTCCCGGGGATTGAAGAATCCAGGAACAAACTGGTGAAATTCAAGCTGTTCCCGCGTTTGACGTCTCACGTCCGGCATAAAGCCAAATATCTCGATGTGCAATTGCTCGTCGAGCAAGGATTTTCGTTTACGGATAAGGGGACGGTCCTTGATGGTCCCGCGCGAACGCTGAAGGAATTTGTCGGCCAATTGGTCACTGCCCCGCCTGATGTGGTTGCCGAACATGCTCACCGCGGGGATTTTTCCAACTGGATCGGCGGTGTATTCCACGATCATGCGTTGGCTTCCGATGTCCGCAAGGTGGAACAACGGTTTCGCATCGGTCACATTCATGATCTCTCCGATTCCATCGCAAAATTGATCCGGGAAAGGTACGAATTTTCCGCAGAACAACTCCCCGTGGCCACGATGGATTCCGCTGCCTCGGCGTCCGACACAGAAAGCTCACGCATGGCCCGCGCCGGCAACGGCGGATGACTGGAATTCCAAAAAGCGACCTTTGTCGAGTGTCTGAAACTCGGAACATCTGGGTTATGATGCCCCGCACATGCGAATGCGCTGGGTGATTGTCAGCCTGCTGTTTTTTGCAACGACCATCAACTATCTGGACCGCGCGATTCTGGGCGTGATTCTTCCGGAGATTCGCGACAAATTTCATTTTGGACTGCCGGCCTACGGCACGATCCAGATGGTGTTCCAGCTGGCCTACGCCGGAGGGTCCTTGCTCGGCGGCAAATTGCTGGACCGCTATGGCACGCGCGTCGGGTACGGTCTCGCCGTGGCCGTATGGTCGTT
The DNA here is from genome assembly GCA_020073485.1 of Terriglobia bacterium. GTDB lineage: Bacteria > Acidobacteriota > Terriglobia > Acidiferrales > UBA7541 > Palsa-360. Next base: position 125,701 of record JAIQFB010000002.1, read on the forward strand.
GGCCGCGACGCTCAATGCGTTCGCGGGCAGCGCGTTGCAATTCGGATTATTCCGGACCGTGCTGGGCCTGGGCGAATCTGCTAATTTTCCCGCGTGCAGCAAAGCCACCGCGGAATGGTTTCCGCCCGAGGAACGCGCCACGTCCATGGGCATCGTGAATGCCGGCACGAACATCGCCAACATTGTGGGCCCGCCGCTGGTTATCCTGATCGCTCTGAAGCTCGGGTGGCAGTATTGTTTCGCGATCATGGGCGGCCTGGGCTTTCTGTGGCTGCCCTTCTGGCTGCTTACCTACCGGCTGCCGAAGGCGGCGGGAGCGGCCGCTGCGCCAACATCGAAGCTCACGATCAGGGCTGTGCTGAAGTACAAGCAAGCCTGGGGCTACGCCTGGGCGAAGTTTCTCACCGACCCGATCTGGTGGTTCTACTTGTTCTGGTTGCCGACGTATCTGACCGACGTGCGGCACTTCACGCCGTCGCAGCGCGGCACAGCGTTGACGATCGTGTACAGCATCTCGGGACTCGGCGCGCTGGCCGGCGGAGTGGTTTCGAGTTTGCTCGTCAAACGCGGATGGACCGTCGGCAAAGCGCGCAAAAGGACGCTGCTATTTTGCGCGGTGATCATGCCGGCGTGCAGCCTGGGTGTGATCGTGCAAGATGCGTGGTTCGCGGTGCTGCTCTTCGGCCTGGCCACGGCGGCGCACCAGGCGTGGATGACGAATCTTTTCACCACGCCCGCGGACGTATTTCCCGCAGAGGCCGTGGGCAGCGCCAATGGATTTGGCGTTTGTATCGGAGGCCTGGGAGGAGCGTTGTTTTCGGGAATTATTCCAGGATTGGTGATCCCGCACGTGGGCTATGTGCCGGTGCTGCTGGGCATGAGCTGTTTTTATGTTCCGGCCTGGTTCTTCGTGCACCGGTTGATGGGCGGTCTGGAGATGGTCACGCTGCGGGAAGAGGCGCCAAGCCCCGCACCACTGGCACACTCGCGCGTGTGATTCCGCGTGATTTCTTTTCAGTTAGGGCGCAGCCACCGCTGCAGCTTGTCCTTCGCCCCGGCTGCGGAGATACGCAACCACCAGGCGAATGTCATCGTAAGTAAATTCCGGAGGCAGGGCTTCTTTCAGCGGTGAAAGCTTTTCTAAACCAATTCTCGCGCAAGCCGCTTCGATGGCTGCCTGCCTTGCATGATCCACCCACGCCGATTGATATTCGACCATTCCCCGCTCGACCAGGTCCGAAACCATGCTGACGATTGTCGAACGCCGCCGCCCGCGAATCGTCGCGATTTCGTCCAGCGTGCGCCCCTCGGCAAGCAGGCGCATCGTTTCTTCCACGGGCTTTTCGCCTGTATCTTTCTGAACCGCGGCCCGCGCTCCCTCGCGAAAGCGTTTCAGCACGCTCAGGACCTGCTGGCCGTACAACTCGGCTTTGCGAGCGCCGATTCCTGTCACATGCAAAAGGTCCGCGATGGAAGCGGGGCGCACGCGGCAGATGTCTTCCAGCGTCGTGTCATGCATGACGACGTAAGCCGGAACATTTTGTTCATTGGAAGTTTCCCGCCGCCACTCGCGCAACAGCTCGCGCAAGGCCGGATCAAAATCCATCGGTGGTTGCGGACTGGCAGGCGTGGCACGCGCATACACGATTGGCCCGGCGGCGGGTTGCGATGCCGGAGCAGGGCCTCGAGATTTACCTTTGCGCCGCTTGGTCTGCCGTTCCCCAACAGGCGCCACCAGCCATTCGGGCGTATATCCACACGCATCGCATGCTCCGCAAGACGCCCATTTTTTGTTTTCCCCAAAATGCCCGCAGATGCGCGCGTGGCGGCACGCGCTGGATTCCACGAACCCGCGAACTTCGCGATACCGCTGCCAGGCTCGTTTTTTTTCTTCCGGATCGGTGATCTGTTCGATGAAGTACGCCAGCAAACCGACGTCGCGTTTCTGCCAGAGCATCACGCAATCGGCGGGGAGGCCGTCGCGTCCCGCGCGGCCCGCCTCCTGGTAAAACTGCTCGATCGATTTCGGCAGGGAAAGATGGATTACGGCACGCACGGCGGCTTTATTGATGCCGAGCCCAAAGGCGATGGTGCCGACCATCACGCGCGCATCGTCGGCCATCCAGCGCTCCTGATTCTTTCTGCGATCCGCGGCGCTCATCTGCCCGTGATAGGCCACGGCAGTAATTCCCTGCTCCTGCAGGAGATCGACAGTGGACTCGACTTTCGCGATCGTCGGCGCATACACGATGATGTTTTCGCTGCCATAACTGCGCAGGCCGCGCAGCAAGAGCTCGGTCTGCGAATGCGCGTCGCACTCGCGCATGACGTAGCGCAGGTTCGGCCGGTGAAAACTCGCGATGTACTTGTGCGGTTCGCGCAGCTTTAGCTGCCGGATGATGTCATGCCGCACATGCTGCGTGGCGCTGGCCGTGAACGCGGCAATCGCGCAGTCCGGAAATTGCGCGCGCAGCCGGCTCAATTGCCGGTATTCCGGCCGGAACTCGTGGCCCCATTCGGAGATGCAGTGGGCCTCATCGATGGCGAAAAACACCAGTGGAACGCCCTGCAGCCAATCGTAGGTGTCCTCGCGCACCAGGCGCTCGGGCGAAAGGTATAGCAGACGATATTCCCCCGCCATGGCCTTCTCGATGATTTTGCTCTGCTGCGCCGGCGTCACCGAGCTGTTGAGCACACCCGAGGGAATTCCCATCAGGTCCAGCTGCGCCACCTGATCCTGCATCAGCGCAATTAACGGCGAAATGACCACGGCGGTTTTTCCGGCGGACATCGCCGCGGGCAATTGGTAGCAGAGCGATTTCCCTCCACCTGTGGGCATGACGACGCAAGTGTCGCGCCCGTCGAGCAGGCTGCGCACGATGCGCTCCTGCAAGGGGCGAAACGCGTCATAGCCCCAATAGCGGCGCAGCGGGCCAAGCAGATCCGGTTCGGAATTCACGCGTTGAGTATAGAACCCCGCGGTGCCGCGGTCCACCTGGGCAGAGTGAAGGCATGGATCGTGCTGCGGAGAATGGACAAATGTTCTTACATCTGTTTGAGATCCTCTGTTCGGGGATAGCCCTGCTTCGGACGATTCAACTTGATTCTATGAAGAAAAGGACTACGATTCGAGATATGAAGGTTTTGCCCGAGCCGCCCGCCGAATACCGTTCCGAACGGATGACCGGCCCGCGAAATGGCCGCGCACTGGGAACCGCTCGCCGAAGCGCGTGCGCCATCCTGAACTGGAGGCAAGCGCTGCTGTGCGCCCTTGCCCTGGCGGTTTCAGCCGTTCCATTTTATGCGCAAAGAGCCGGGGGCGGAGGCGGAGGAACACATGGGACGGGCGGCAGGGGTGGAGGGGGTGGAGTTTATTACCCGCCGGTCTATACGAGGCCGAATATCGATCCGACCATGCAACCGGTTCCGGATATTCCGCCGCTTCCGAAACCCACGATGCCCGATGACGAGAAATGCTTTCCGTGGAACCTGTCGGAAAACCGTGCCGCTTCAGTGAGCGTCACGCGGTTGAAAATTCCGTCCAAGGCCCGCGGCGAGTACGAGAAAGCATGCGACGCCTCAAGCAAGAATAAGTTGCCGGAGGCGGAGCAGCATGTGCGCAAGGCGATCGAAAAATTTGAAAACTACTCCGCCGCCTGGGTGATGTTGGGGTTGACGCTCGAGCAGCAGCATAGGGTGCAGGAAGCCGGCGAAGCGTGTTCCCATGCCCTCACCATCGATGCCAAATACTTGCCGGCCTATCTCTGCCAGGCGGAGTTTGCCGTGCGCGACCAGGAATGGAAGCAGGTCCTGGATCTGGCGGACATGGCCCAGGGCATCAGTTCACAGGGAAATGCCTACATCCATTACTACCGCGGCGTTGCTTTCTTCCACATGAATAATCTGGACGAGGCCAGGAAAAGCGCGCTTGCAGCCCAGCAAGCCGACGCCAACTATTCTGAACCGTTTATTTCCATGCTCCTTGCACAGATCTACGAGCGCCAGGGGAACAGGGCGAATGCCATTGCCGAGCTGCAGCAAATGCTGAAACACCACACCGACAAGGATCAAGAAGAGCAAGCCAAACAGTACCTGGCCAGGCTTGAATCGCAAGATTCCACGAAATAGCCCGAGGCAACTTTCCAGCGGTATCCTTTCGGATATAATGCGGCCGGGGCTTTGCGGCGTTAACGCTGAAGTCATATTCCCCAACCCGAAATATTCTGGGCGGCGCACGCGGGCATTGGAGCGGTGACGCTCGCATGCACGGATCGCGTGAGGCCATTCACTGGAGGCAAAACTCAATGACAAAAATTCGCGTTTTGTTCGTCGTAGCGCTCATGGCCATTTCGTCGCTGGCCTCGGCGCAGGAAACCATGAAGAAGGGAGACAAAGCCTGGACCGAATTGGAGGCCACGCTCAGGGACGCCAATCTCCAGTGGCTTTGCCAGGGAAAATACTACAAACCGAAGCGCCAGGATTGCGTGGATTCCCGCGCCAAGTTCTGGGCCGACCAGTTTTTTGAGATTAACCCGGGCACCGGCACGCAAACCAAGGCGGAGATGGTTAAGAGCCAGACCGAAGGCGCCAAGACCTACAAAGACGTCGTGCAGGGCGAAGGGCCCGTTCCGACGGATTTTAAGTTGATGGCGGTGTACGGAAACATTGCCCTCGCGGTCGATCACACGTCATTCAAAGTTCATCTCAATGCGCAAGGGAAACCCGACTTCGACCATGTTGCTCCCGCCTTTCGGTCGGATCACTGGTTCCTGGACGAAAGCGGCAAACTGGCGGTTACGCGGGAGGTGATCTACCTCCGTGAGTTCGTTAAGGAGAACGGAAAGTGGAGGCCGGCGGTTGGCGCGGCAGTTCCTCTTCCGCCGTCTAAGTAAATCCGAACCACCAGGACCGAATAGTCCGGCACCGTCTATTGGCGCCTATCGGATGCTCGCGGCCTTTTCGAGATCGGAGACCCTGAAAACAACAATGGCATTCCTGGTCCCCTTGGCCGCGGCTCCGTAAGCGATAGAAATATTGATATTTTCCGCTGCGAGCTTTCCGGTAAATTCGGCGAGTGCGCCGGGCATGTTCGGTATCTCCACGTACAGAACATCATGCTCGGCGTAGGAAAGATGCTCGCGATCAAGGGCGCTCTTTGCGCGTGGAAAATCGTCGACAATCACTCGCACGGCTCCCTGTACGCCTGCGGGAGTGCAACTCATTGCCACAATATTTACTTTGGCGTCGCCGAGCACCTTCGCAAGATGAGACAGCGTCCCTGGACGATCCTCGCAAATAATGCTGAGTTCCCGTGCTCTGCTGGAGATTACGCGTGGCGTGGGCATACCATTTTCCTCTTGACGCTAACCTAACAGGTTTGGATTCTATCGCGATGTGATTCTGATCACAGGGACATGTGCGCGGGCTCATCGCCGCGAAATGTGGAATGAACTACAAATCAAAGTGCCGGATGATATGGGGTCCCGGCAAAAGCGAGGTATAAGGCCATGAAAGCCAAAGTAGCGCGAAAAGCAACGCGGCATGCGAAACCCATGAGGAAACGCGCGCACGCAAGAGGGACTACCCACAGAGGCACGCGCTCAACCAAGAAAGAGACATTTGAGACCGTTGCAGCGGAACCCGTGCTGGCCGAATCGAGCGTGGCCGTCTTCGAGGCCCCCATTGATTTTGCCGAGGCTGAACAGGAATCGCCCGAGGATACAATTGAAGTCTACGAAATCACGTTCGTCCGCGACGAGAATGAAAGTTAAGCGCCGACTATAGACCGGTGGAAAGAACCACGCGGAATCGGGCCTTCCCGCTCTGCATGCGTTCATACGCTTCGGGGGCGCGCTCCAGTGGATACACTTCGGTCATGGGCCGTATACCGGTGAGCGCGCAGAACGTCAGTGTGTCCTGCGAATCGATGGGAGAACCGGAAGGCCAACCGCTGATCGAACGGCGTCCCGCGATCAACAGGCGTCCGGTTGCTTCGATCGGCTGATCGGGATTGCCGACTAGTATAAGTTTTCCGTTGATGCCCAGGCCGGCGAGGACCGCGTTCACCGCTTTTCCACTGGTGACTGTGGAAAGGATGACCCTAGCGCCGCCTAATTTTTCCAGCTCCGCGGCCACATTTTGCGATTCGCTGTCGAGATAATGGTGCGCGCCAAGTTTTTTCGCGAACGCTTCCTTGTCTTTTCCTCGGGCAATGCCCACGGTTTCAAATCCCATGCGCGCGGCGAACTGAACGCCCAAATGCCCCAGCCCGCCGAGCCCGAGAATGGCGACCAGGTCTCCGGCGCGCGCACCGCTATTGCGCAGTGAATTAAACGTAGTGACACCGGCGCAAAGCAGCGGGCCCGCGTCGACGACGGAAATTTCCTTGGGAATCGCCGCGAGCGCCCCGGCCGACGCCAGCATGTATTCCGTGTAGCCACCGTCGCAAGTCAGGCCGGTGATCTGGCGGCCCTTGCTGCAAGTCACAAAATCGCCGCGGCGGCACGAATTGCAATACCCGCAATGCCCGCCGTGCCAGCCGACTCCAACTCGTTGCCCCACTTCCCACCCGGCAACGCCCGCGCCAATGGCGTCTATCACGCCGGCAATTTCGTGCCCTGGAATTCGCGGGTAACTGATGCCCGGTCGTGAACCTTCCTTGACGTATTCGTCGCTGTGGCAAATGCCACAGGCCTGCACCTTGATGCGCACGGCGCCCGCGCCGGGTTCGGGAATTTCGCGTTCGATCAGTTGAAACGCCTGCTTCGCGTTGGGAACCTGGACGGCTCGCATTTTGGGCATGAGTCCTCTTGGTGGCACAGGCTTCGACCTGTGCGGTTTTGATTCTCCTGTGCCGAAAATTCACACAGGCGGAAGCCTGTGCCAACGAGGGCAGGCCTTAGGCAATTCATTTACTTCGTGGCGCTGGTTTTTTCCGCGGCCGATTGCGCGGCAGCGGCGCGAAGCCTGCGCAACTCCGCGTGAAACACGATCACGCTCATCCACATTCCCAGCGGATGCGCGCCCGCTTCCACCAGCGGATGCACCTTGCCGTTGCGGAATTTCTCGATGTCTTCGTCCTGCAGCGTCTCCAGGACTTTCGCTTCCTCCATGGGCATCCCGTATTCCGCCGCGACCGAAGGAATGTCATTAATCAGGCGAACGCGCAGGCTCGGCTTGAATCGCAGATCGTAGAGAATCTTATTCAGCTTGTACGCGGAAGGAGAAGGATGCTTGTAAAATTCGTATCCCTCCGATGCTTTGAATTTATACGCGGCCGCGCCCTTCTTCCCTTCTTCGGAAACTTTCCCGGTCCTTTTGTCGGGCAAAAAACGCATGACGGCGTGGCCGTGGTGCCAGGTCGGCTGGTAGGTGATCAATTCGCCGGGCTGGTTGCCGATCGCTCCGAACATGATCATCCACGAGAGCATTTCCGTATTGCCCACGACGTCCAGCTGCTCGGAAGTCAGATTCAACAGCGCGTCGTGGTTGCCCTTCTCCATTTGTGCGATGGCCCAGTAGTCAAATTCAAAATCCGGCGCCGGATATTTCCATGTTCCTGGAAAATGAGACATTCCTCCGCTGGCAATGATCGCAACGCGCTCGGGCCGTGCGGCGATGACTTCGGCGATGGCCTTGCCCAGCTCCGCGCAGCGTCGCGCGGTGGGCAGCGGCGGCAGGTAGGCATTCACAAAAATCGGGACGACGGGAATCTTGCGGCCCTCAATGACCCATTCATACACGGCCGCGAAGGCGTGTCCGAGAACGGCGTCCTGCGAATAGGCCATGTCAAAATTGGAATTCACCAGCTTATCGAGCAGATCTTCGGCGAGTCCCTGATGGACGGGAAGATCGTACTTTTTCCCCGCAAATTCAGCGCGCGCCCGCTCGCCGGCCATGATGGCAAACGTCGGCACCGTGGAAAGAAAAAACGTTTCCATGTGATCGTTTCCGATCACGATGGCCACGTCGGGCTTGGATTCTTCCAGGTCCTTGCCGATCAGGCGCATCGCGGCAATGTCCGCGTCCAGCTGCGCGGGATCCTCGCTCGGCGGCCGCACAAACAGCTGCGGCGCGTGCACCGTGCCCATCGCTGCTATGATTTTTCCCATGTTGATTCGCCTCGATTTCTTCAGAACATGGCCGATGGCGCCATTTTGTAGCCACCACCGGACGGCGTCAAGGGAAACAACCAGTAAAACAGATTTCAGTTTGTTTAGTTTTGATCCCCGGACGAGAAATGCAAACAGACTGAGGTCTGTTCTACTGAACCCGCGATCCCAACCGCTTCACGCATGCGACGCAATTCCCTGCCGCTCCATTTGCTTGGCGAGCCGCGGATACACCTTCAGCGCGTTGGACTCGAAAATTTTCTTCTTGTCCGCGGCGCTCAAAATCGTCGATCCGTCGATGTACCGCCGCGTATCGTCGAAATAGTTCCCCGTCTCCGGATCGATGCCCTTGACCGCGCCGACCATTTCCGAGGCGAAGAGAATGTTGTCCGCCGGAATTACGCGTGTCATGCAATCGATACCCGGCTGGTGATACACGCAGGTATCGAAATAGACGTTGTGCAGCAGGAGTTCGGTGAGCGGCGGCCGCTTCATATCCTGCGCGATGCCACGATAGCGGCCCCAGTGAAACGGCACGGCGCCGCCGCCATGCGGGATGACGAACTTCAGCGTCGGAAAATCCTTAAATAAATCGCCGAGCAGAAATTGCATGAACGCGGTCGTGTCCCCGTTGATGTAATGCGATCCGGTGGTGTGGAACGCGGGATTGCACGTGGCCGTCACGTGAACCATCGCCGGCACTTCCAGCTCCACCATTTTTTCGTAAAGCGGATACCACCACTTGTCGGTCAGCGGCGGCTCTTTCCAGTAGCCGCCGGAAGGATCGGGATTCAAGTTACAGCCGACAAACCCGAGTTCCTTGACACATCGTTCTAGTTCCGGGATGCAGTTTTCAGGCGGCCTTCCTGGCGATTGCGGCAACTGGCAAACGCCGATGAATTTTTTAGGATACAGGCCGACGACGCGATGGATCATGTCGTTGCAGATTTTCGTCCAGGCCTTGCTCAAGGCCTCGTCGCCGACGTGATGGCCCATGGCCGATGCGCGCGGCGAGAAGATCGTGACATCTGTTCCGCGCTCGCGCTGAAATTTCAGCTGCGCGGGCTCGAGCTTCGCGCGAATCTCATCGTCGCTGATGTCCGGAAACACGGGCGCTTTGGAAGGATCGCTGAACGCGGCAATTTGTTGCTTGCGGAAATCGGTAAACGCCGCCGGCTCGGACGTGTAATGCCCGTGACAATCAATGATCATCGCGATCTCCCGTGGGACATTGAACATCTGCCGGCCAGCGAAACTATTCAGTACTCTACTCGTCGGAAGCGTAGGTCTCTAGCATCAGCTCGGCACCGAAGTCAGCGAGAGCCTTCAGTACTTGCGGGGATAATGTTGGCCCGCCGCCGAAACTGCTCGAAAAATCCCCACACCACAAAAATACTTTGTATCGCTGCCGATAGTTCCACAATTCTCTTTTGCGTGAAGAAAAGGCCGAAATGAGGGTCCGCAACCCGTCTTCAAGCGAATCCCAGACAGCCTTGCTCCCGCCCGATCGCACTTCATACTCCCACATTGACTCAGGCCAGACAAAGTTGGAGGAGTCACGAGGTTGCCCAATGACTCTGGTCTGCGTCGGCTTCAGTCTCAACGCGTCTGACACTTCAGCTAAATCTAGATCGGTCCCACTTATTCGCAGTGCCACGGAGTAGGTATGCATCGCCGAGAAATGAATTTTAGCATCAAACCGTGCTGCGTTTCCTGTATACCCGTCACCGGGAGGCTAATTCTGAGAAGGCTTTTTATCTGAAACCGCTCCATTCCTGCAACTCGGCACGGATTGACATTACCGCCGCGACTCGCCAAAATTCACATCGCCAAATCCAGAAGCGCCCAACTCGCTGGCCAAAGGGAGAATCGAGATGAAAGCCATCGTCGTACACGAATTCGGAGCGCCCGAAGTCCTGAAGCTGGAGGATATGCCGACTCCGAAACCCGGGCCCGGACAAGTGGTGGTGCGCATCCGCGCGGCGGGCGTGAATCCGTTCGACACGTACATGCGCGCGGGAGTCTACGCGATCAAGCCGCCGCTGCCGTACGTGCCGGGCGGCGAAGGCGCGGGCGTGGTGGATTCGGTGGGCGAAGGCGTGAAGAACGTAAAGGCAGGCGACCGCGTGTACGTGGCGCATCCGATCACGGGCACATACGCGGAGTACACGCTGGCGCTGGAATCGCAGGTGCACCGCTTACCCGAGCGCGTCTCGTTTCAGCAAGGCGCGGGCATCTACGTGGCCTGCGGCACGGCGTACCACGCGCTTTACCATCAGGCCAAGGCGCACGCGTCGGAAACCCTGCTGGTCCACGGCGCGAGCGGCGGCGTAGGAATTGCCGCGGTGCAGATCGCGCGCGCCATGGGCATGACCGTGATCGGTACGGCGGGCACGGACAAAGGGCTGGAGCTGGTGCGGCGTGAAGGCGCGCATTTCGCCTTCAACCATCGGCATACCGGATATCACGAAGAGATTATGATCGCGACGCACGGGCGCGGCGTCGACGTGGTCCTCGAAATGCTCGCCAACGTCAATTTGGGGAACGACCTCAAGCTTCTGGCAAGATTCGGCCGCGTCATCATCATCGGCAGCCGAGGCGAAGTCAGCATCCTGCCGCGCGACCTGATGGCCCGCAGCGCTTCGGTGCGTGGTTTCACGCTGTGGAACATTTCCGACGCCCATGCCGCCGACGTTCACGCGGGCCTCGATGCCGCGCTCGAAGTCGGCACGGTTCGTCCCATCGTCGGCAAGGAATTGCCGCTCGGCGAAGCCGCGCGCGCGCATAAGGATGTGATGGAACCGGGGGCCTTCGGAAAAATTGTCCTGATTCCGTGAAGTTCGGTAGGACAGGCTTCAGCCTGTCTGGTTTTGATTTTCCTGATCGAACACCAAACCCGACAGGCTGAATGAAGCCTGTCCTACTTGAACCCGATCGTTTCTCAATTTATGAAGATTGATGTAGTGTAGTCCCGGGCAGATCGAACGCATCCAACCTTACTCAGGAGGGAATACTCATATGGTTCGCAAAGGCTCGGCAGTCTGGAACGGCTCGTTGAAGGAAGGCAAAGGAACGGTTTCCACCGAGAGCGGAGTTCTCTCGAACGCGCAATATTCGTTTTCCACGCGCTTTGAAAACGGGCGCGGCACCAATCCCGAGGAATTGATCGCGGCGGCGCATGCGGGCTGCTTCAGCATGGCGCTTTCGGCGCAACTCGGCAACGCGGGCATCACTCCGCAGAGCCTGGAGACGACAGCCGAGGTGACGCTGGAAAAACTGGATACCGGTTTCACGGTCACGAAGATCCATCTTGACCTTACCGCGCGCATCCCGGGCGTGGACAAGGCCGTATTCGACAAAGCGGCGGCGGACGCCAAGGCCGGCTGCCCGATTTCCAAGCTTCTGAAGGCCGCGGAGATTACGTTGACGACGAAACTGCTGACCGAAAGCGCCACCAGCGCGTAGGAATCAAGTAGCGTAGGCATCAGCCTCCGCGGTTTAGATTTTGCACAGCTACAATTTAAACCGTGGAATCTGAAGCCTACGCTACAGTTGCCTCTGGAGACGTTTTCGATAGTTGCAGGCCAAAAAGCCTATTGGGATGGGCAGGGAAATTCGAGTCGAAGAAACGTAATCTCGCGGATAAAACCAGGAATTCAAATTAGCATTACGTGGCGAACTGAACGTTTTCGATTTCCATGCGGCGTGAAATCTGCTGCGCGGCTTCCTTCACAGCGGTAGCGGCTGCCGCGAGCCTCACGTCGTCCAGTTCCCCAACCGTTCCGGTCAGGCACAAGGCGACGGTGCTCCTCCCCATCGGATCAAAAATGGGCGCGCCCACGCAGCGCCATCCGGGACGGCACTCCTCGTCGTCCACGGCATAGCCCTGCTTGCGAACCTCATCGAGTTTCGCCAAGAGACGGGGCAGTGTAGTAATCGTTCTCGGTCCGAATTTTTGAAGTTCCAGGTACGGAAGCAGCGAGTCCAGCGCCTGCCTGGGCCAGTACGCGAGCAGCGCCTTGCCCACGCTCGAGGAATGCAGGGCCACGCGCTCACCCACCGCGCGCGTCTTATCCGTGCGGTAATATTTTTGGGCGACGATCTTCTCGAAGTGCACGACCTCGTGATGGCCCAAAATCGCCAGATGGCAGGTCAAGTCCACCTGGTCGACCAGCACGCGCATAAACGGCAGAGCCAAATCGCGGATGTCGGAAGTTTCGATCACTTTCCGGCCCAGGGTCAGCAGATTGGGCCCGAGCTTGTAGCGTCCCGTATCCGAATAGCGGCTCAGGTATCCGCGCCCTTGCAGGATGCGCAGGATGGAACTTGCCGAACTTTTTGGAATTCCCAGCCGGCGGGAGAGAAACGCGTTGGTGACACCACCCTGGCGCCCGGAAATCGCTTCCAGGATATCCAGTGTCCGAACCACCGCGGGACTTACTTTTTTCCCAGCCATAGGACCCGTTAAAACACCCAAACGGTATTGCTCAAATCCTCAGTCCCTTAAAGTTACTCGAATCTCGTGCGATACTATACACGATTCGCGTCTGACTGAAAAATGACTTTATGCGCGAAAGCATTCCAAGCCTTGAGACGGATTTCCTCCTGCCGCGGTTACAACCTTTTGCACGGAAGATCCGCGCGGGACTCATCCAGGGTTGTAAAGGGGGCTAAGGTTTTCTACAGCGACATTTCCTTCGGCCGCAGCGCCAGCGCCAGCGCCGCTCCCACCAGCGAAAGCAGCGTGATCTGAATCTCGCTGGCCTGCAGCCAACCGCCACGATTGGCGAGGCCGCCGAGTAAATATCCGCCGAATGCCGCCCCGCCATACAGGCTGGTGACGAACATTCCGGAACCCTTGCTGGAAAGACTGCGCCGCAGCGCTTTCACATGATAACCGGCCAGATTCACATAGAGCACGGCGCTCCCGGCCACTCCGTAGATGCAGGTAAGAAGTTCGCGAATCGCCATCGACGGCGACGGGAGGAAGAACAGGTAGCCGAGCACAGCGATGCACAACAACGATCCGCTGAGCACCAGTCTGGGCGAATAGCGGTCGCCAATCCAGCCGCAGGGGATGGAGGCTAGAGCGCCAATGCCGAAAAATCCGATGACTTTTCCGGCATCGGCCGGAGCGTAGTGCAGCACTTCCCGCAGGAACGTGGGATACAGGCCGAGAAACCCGTACATTCCGAGGCCGTGGATCAGGCTCAGGATCGTAAGGATGACCGTGTTGCGGTTGGCGAGGCCTTCCGCGCCGCCGCTATCGGCTTTGGCGGCGGCCGCCTGGCGCGTTTCGCTGAACCACGCTCTCACCGCGGCGGCGATCAACACCACCATCACAAAACCGAACACGCCGAAATAAACCATTGGTGCGTGCCAGGTGCCGTAGGACTGGCGCAGCTTGCCGGCGATGAACGGCCCAAGGAATCCGCCGATCCCGTAGCAGAAATTCACCGAACCGATAGCTGCGGAGCGATTCTTCGCGAAATAACTGGCGGCCAGCGCGAACATGGACGTCGCCAGCATGGACATGCCGATGCCTTGCGCCGCAAGGCACACCAGCATGGTCCAGAATCCGGGGACCACCGTGGTGAGCGCCGTGGCCGAGGAGAAGATGATGATCCCCGCCAGCAGAACCATTTTTCGCGAGTAGCGGGCAAGGAGATAGCCGGTGGGCAGGCCGCCGATCCCCAAGCCCAAAGTGAAAATGGTTGCCAGCAGGCCAGTATTGGCGAGGGAAAATCCGAAAGCCTTGCGGATGTCGGGGGCCAGGACCGGAAACAGGTAGCGGTCCGCGGCCATCAGGATATAGGAAACCAGCAGGACGCAATACATCGCGATGGCGATGCCTTGCGCGCCCGAGGGCCGTTCCACAGCGCTTGCTTGCGTTGGTTCAGCTTGGTCCGGAATGGCCGTAACCTCCCGAATAACATGGGCCCAAACTTTAGGCGCTGATTTCCTGGGCCGCATCGCTTGCCGTGGCCGGCCTTGCTATTTCATCTCAGGCATTTTCCAGAATGATCTTCATGCGCTGGTCTTCGTCGGTTTCCAGCATGCCCATGGCTTTTTCAAGATCCAGCAGGGAGAGGACATGCGTGACCAGCGGCTTGAGCTTGAGCACCCCGCGGGCCACCATGTCGATGGAGTCGGGAAAATCCTCACCCTTGGCCGCGCGGCTGTTCACGATATTTAATTCCTTATAATATAATTGATAAAACGGTAATGATCCGCTGGTTGCCGAAGCGATTCCGAACAGCAGCATCGTGCCGCCCAGCCGCGCCATGCTGATCCCGTCGGACATGGCCGCCACCACGCCGGTTGATTCGATGACCACGTCGGCGCCCTGCCCCTTGGTCGCTTCCATCACGCCGCGCACGGCCTCTGGGCCACTGGGCAGCGTCACGTCCGCGCCCAACTCCTGCGCCAGCTTGCGCTTCCATGCGCTGCGCGTGATCCCGATGACCGGATGCGCTCCCCAGGCCTTGGCCAATTGCACGTGCACCTGTCCGACAACGCCCAGGCCCACGACCACGACGGCTTGCCCTGGAAAAACATGGAGCTTGCGTTGCGCGTGCATGCACGTGGTGACCACCTGGATGAGAGGCGCCGTCTGGTTGTCGATCGCGTCGGGCAAAGGATAGATGTGGGTGAGCGGAGCGACCAGATAATCCGCGAATCCGCCGTTCGAGTCGCGCCCCACCAGCGATCCATTGGGGCAAAGGCTGGTCTGCCCGGCGCGGCATTGCACGCACCTGCCGCAATAGAGACACGGATCGACGATGACGCGCTGGCCGGTCTTGAAAATGCCGCCACCACCCTCGGCTACCTCGCCGATCATTTCATGGCCCATGATCAGCGGGTGGCGGACCGGAATCGCGCCTTCGAAGATATGCAGGTCGGTGCCGCATACGCCCGCGTGAGTCAGGCGCACCAGGAACTGGTTATGTCCCGGCGTGGGCCGGCTAACCTGCGCGAGGCCCACTTTGCGCGGGCCTCGCAGCACCATGGCTTTCATTTGCGATGTTTCGGTCAATCGGCGGCCTTCCCACTGCTAACCGGTTTGCCCGGGAGTGTGGCGCTGACAACGCTCTTGAATTCCGCGTCGGTCAGCAATCGTTTGTGGGTCAGCGAGAAATCCTTGACGGCGGCCACGACCTTCATGGCCTCTTCTTCATTGAACGGCACGCCAAGCTTCCTCAATCCCCACTTCACCGAATCGATGCCGCTGCCCTTGCCGAACACCACGCCGGCAGGAGACTGCCCGACCACGTCCCAGCGGAACGGGAAAAGTTCGGTGGCGTTTTCGACGCCGCAATTTTCAAACCAGCTGGCGATGATCCCGGACTCGATCTGGAAGAGCGCGTCGCCAACCACTGGCCGGTTCGATGGAACGGCGTGGCCGGAGAGTGACGCCACCAGCTTGGAGAGGCCGTAGAACTTTTCGTACTTGAGGCCGGTATCGATTCCGTACAGCGTCAGCAGCGCCATGGCCGTATCTTCCATGGGCACGTTTCCGGCGCGTTCGCCGAGTCCCAGGACGGTCGAATGAACCACTTCCACACCCTCGGCCAGGGCCATGATCGTGTTGGCCACGCCCATGCCGAAGTCCATGTGGAAGTGCGCTTCCAGGCGCTTGTTGATGCGCGCCTTCACCGAACGCACCAGGTATTGAATCGAATGCGGCGAGAGAACGCCGAAGGTATCGACCAGGGCAAGCGCGTCCATGTGTCCTTCGGTGGCGACGCGCAGGATCAGGTCAAGCACCCAGTTCATTTCCGCGCGCGAGAAGTCGATTGGGAAGAAAACGACTTCGAGTCCCTGCTCGTGCGCGTATTTCGTCGATTCGATCGAGAGGTCGATGGCCTTTTCCATCGACCACTTGTAGGCGTACTTGATGATGTGTTCGCTGGATGGCACTTCCATGACCACGCCCTTGACGCCGCAATCCACGGCGCGCTTCACGTCGTCCACCATGCAGCGCGAGAACGCGAAGATTTTCGGGCCCAGGTTCCGCTTCACGATTTCCTTGATGGCCGCGGTGTCGCTGGGCGAGACCACGGGCATCCCGGCTTCGATACGGTGCACGCCGGCTTCGGCCAGTCCTTCGGCGATGCGGATCTTGTCGTCCTTGGTGAAGATGACGCCGGTTTGCTGCTCGCCGTCGCGCAGCGTGACATCATGGAACTGGATGTTTTTGGCAAACTTAAAGCCGCTGTTCACCGCAGGATTGAAATTCCACGGGCTTACGAACCACTTGTCTGTTTTCCATGGTGTAGATGACATGATGACTTCCTCCGAAAGATTTGAATTTTCAGGTACGCGCCGACGCGAGCGCTTCCGGATTGACCGGATTGAGCGGCGCCTGGCCGGATAAAACTCGCACAACTTCCTCGGCTGCCTTGGTCTGCAGTTCTTCGAGGGCTTCCACCGAATAGAAACTCGTATGCGGCGTGAGAATCACGTTTTCACGCCCGAATAGCGGCGAACTCGTAGGAGGCTCCTGTTCAAGCACATCGAGCGCCGCGCCCGCAAGCTTCTTGGCATCGAGCGCCGCGGCCAGCGCCGCTTCGTCCACCACCGGGCCGCGGGACGTATTCACAATCACCGACCCGGGCTTCATTTTATTGAATGCGTCCGTGCTGAACAAATGGTGCGTCTCGGGCAGCAGCGGCGTGTGGATGGAAATGTAATCCGACACTTTCAGCAGGTCCGCGAATTCCACGCGCTCGACTCCGGCTTGGTCCAGCACCGTTTGCGGCACATAAGGATCGAACGTAACCACGCGCAGGCCGAACGATTTCGCTTTGGGAGCCACCAATTGCGGAATCCTTCCGAACCCCACAAGGCCCAGTACCGTGCCCCGCAGCCGGTGAATCGGTACCACCGCCGGCATTTCCCACCGTCCGGCGTGGGCGCGCGCACTGGAAGCCGGAATTTTGCGGACCAACGAGAGCAACAGCGCCATCGCGTGATCGGAAACTTCATCAATGCAATAGTCGGGAACTTTCGTCACCACGATGCCCGCAGCCGTGGCCGCTGCCAGATCGACATTGTCCACGCCGATCCCGAACCGCGAAATGATGCGGACTTTTTTCATCTGCGCAATCATGTCCGCGGTGATTTTCGCGTAGGTCACGAGCAACGCGTCCGCGTTCCGCGCCACGTCCATGATTTCTGGCGGCGCGGGCTTCGCGGCCAATTGCAAGTCGGCCCCGACCCGCGCCACCACGGCGCGGGCCAGGTCCAGGTTGGGAAATACAGAGTCCGATACTCCGACCAGTCGTTGAGCCATGGCTACTTTTTCATCGCCTCTTCCATGTGCTCCATCAACGTGAACACCACGGGACCCTTGCCGGAAACGAGAACATTTTCCTCAAGCCGGCAGGTCTGCTGCAACCCCGGATGCCCCGCGAAGGTTTCGATGGCAAAGTACATGTTTTCCTTAATCTCGGCGGGGTACTTCAGCGAATACGCGCGTGACATCCACATGCCCTCGTACAGCGTGATGCCAATGCTGTGCGCGAACTGCTGCAGCGTCACGGTGCCGAACTTGTCGTCGTCGTATTCCGGGAAAGCCTTGGCCACGTCCGCGGTGGTGTTGCCCGGCTTCAACTGTTCGATGCCCGCGTACATGGAATCGTACACTTCCTTGTACAGGTCGATTTCCTTCGGGGTCATCTTCATGCCCTGCGCGCCGCCGCACTTGAAGCAGCGCACGAAGTCGATGAAGTATCCGGAAGGCCCGACCGCGTTAATGTCCACGATCACCAGATCGCCCTGGCGGATCAGCTTGTCGGTGGCCCAACGGCGATACGGGCTGGTGTTTCCGCCGGAGGCAACGATGATGTCATAGATGATTTCGCAGCCGCGCTCGAGCATGAACTCGTGCACCTTGGCTTCGATTTCACGCTCGCGCACGCCGGGCTTCAGCCATTCGTACTTGATTTTCCACATGGCCGCATCGCCAATGCTGGAGGCCTGCTTGAGCAGTTCGATTTCATCGATGGTCTTGACCACGCGCGCCGCCGACACCGCCGGCCAGCCGTTGACGATCTTCAGGCCCGTCTTCTGGAACGCTTCCAGAGCAGGCATGTCGAAGTTGTCGACGCCGATCTTTTCCTTGGTTACGCCGGCTTCCTTCAGCACTTCCATCACGCTCTCGGCCATGCGTCCGGCCATGTACGGCACGGCGCCTTCGGCCCACTGCCAGGTGATTGCCGGACGAATCTTCCCTTCCATCCAGGGCAGGTCGATTTCCGCGCAATGCAAATCCGATCCCGCAGTCTCAAACAGCACGGGGTCGCCGCTGTGCGTGACCACCGCGTAGCGAATATTGATGTTGTACTTCCAATTGCCCTGGTAAGACGCCGTGGCGTAGCGAATATTGGCCCCGGCAAACAGCACCAGCGCGCCCAGATCGTGCGCCTTCATTGACGCGCGCAGCTTCTGCAGACGCTCCTTGCGCAACCTGTCAAAATCCACCCGGTGCTGCCAGTCCGCTCCGGTCTGGCTATAAAGGCGGCGTGGATCCCATGAATGTGGCTGGCCGATAAATCGTGTGTCCATAAGTTGGGGAAAAAACATCCTTTCGTGATCGATGTGAGGTACGTTACAGCATCATACAAGACGGACTGCCTGTACGCAAAATCCCACCCTGCGCATCCGGATTGTTTCTTTTATAGCAGATTCGGATGGTCCGATTCCATTTAGTTTAGCATTGAACACAAGCCCATGTTCAGCCCACTGAACAGATCAAGCATCCGCGCGCCGATCGCGAAATCGCGCGGCCGGAAGCCCTTTCCGCAGGGTCATGCGGCGCAACGGGCCCCTCGGGCAAGCACAATTTTTGCGGGTCCCCTTCGCCCAAATGAAAAATTGGCGTATGATTCGCCGCAATGGGCGCTGGGTGCGAGGTGAAGGTTCGGCCGCGGGCAGGCCCGCGGCTCGCGAGGCGCCCCCAAACAGCCCAAATCAATCTGGATGAGGTGCCGCATGACGAAGAATCGCGAGGCTTCCGTTTTGGCCGGGCAGTCCACTGAAAGAACCGCAAGAAAACATGACGAACTCTCCCGTAGAAATTTGCTGAAGAAAACGGCGGGCGTCGTGCTCGGCGCGGCCGCCGCGAGCGTCACCGGAGCGCTCGATGCGCGGGCGCAGGTCGCAGGACTCTACACATCCAATACGCCGCCCGAACTCCCTCTGCCCCTGGGATCGCTGACGTACCTGGACCAGAAACAGTACATCCACAACATGGAAATCATCTCGCACCTGCCCGGCTCAACGATCAGCGGCGGCGAACCGCTGATGGCCATGTGGGCCAAGGGCAAGCAGCGTCTGCTTCCCGCCGGCGGAGATTTCGTGAACGTGAGCGAAGCAAAAAATCCCGTGACCCTGAACAAGAAGCGTGTGATCCAGGGCAACGGGCCCGTCGTGTACAACACGAAACTGAAAAAATGGATCATGATGTGCACCGCGGCGCAGCCCCTGACCGGCGCCGTGCCGGCATTTCCCCACGGGCAATACGATCCGGAACTCCGCGCAAAAGTTCTGGCCTACAAAGGGCTGCGGGGAATTCGCAATTACGATATCAGCGATCCCGCCAAGCCGAACATGCTGCAGGAATACAACACGGGAGAAAAAGGCAACGGCACGCACCACAACTTTTATGACGGCGGCAAGTACGCCTACCTCGATTGCGGCTGGGACGAAACCTTGCGCCTCGAAAATCACCAGCGCCCGTACAGCAACGCCCTCATGATCGTCGACATGTCCGATCCCGCGAACGTGCAGGAAGTCTCGCGCTGGTGGGTACCCGGGCAAAAATTCGGCGAGGAAGAGGAATACAAGAAGTATAGATTCGCGGGAGACCACACTTCGTGGACCGGAAATCACGGCGCCCTCACCGTTCCCAAGCGCGTCGAGGACGGCGGCACCATCGGCTACGGTGGCTTCGGGGCGTTCGGCATGTACGTCATGGACTTGTCCGACATCAAGCACCCGAAACCCTACGGCCATGTGCAATACGAATTCGACAACTTCGGCACAATCCCCTTCCACACCTGTTACCCGGTGATCGCCGATGCCGCGCATCCGCAGCTGCAGAATAAAATCGTGGCTCTGCACGAAGCCCTGGAAGCGGATTGCCGGGAGAACTACCACACGCCGTATATAGTCGACGTCAAAGACCCGAAAAACCCCAAAATCGTCGGCCTCTTCCCTCGCCCGGCGGCGCCCCCCGACGCTCCCTACAACGATTTCTGCATGGCGCGCGGGCGTTTCGGTTCGCACAACACGCAATGCTGGCTGGCGCCCGGAACGTCGAATCCGGCCATCGTCGTGGTGTCCTGGTTCAATGCCGGCGTGCGCGTGTTTGACATCTCCAACCCCACCGCCCCCAAGGAGGTCGCCTATTTTGTTCCGCCGCGCGACGGCGACATGAATAAGTACGAAACCTGGTGGCGCGGCACAACCGAAAACGTCTTCGTCGAGTTCGACCGCAAATTGATCTGGATCGGCACGCACGAAGGAACATACTGTTTGTCCTGCCCCGCGCTAGGCAAACCCATGACCGAACCGGCAAAGGTTGCGAACTGGTCGATTCCCCACTGCAACGTCGGCTGGGACGATCAGACCGCGCGCAGTTTTTACTTCGGCAGATCGCTCAGCCAGATGGGTTAGGTGAGAATCAGGTGGCACAGGCTTCAGCCTGTGCGGTTTAAATCAAGCACGTGTAAAATCTAAACCACACAGGCTGAAGCCCGTGCCACTGAACCATCACCGCGCGGCTCTCGCATGAATATGGGCACCGCCCTGGAGGAATGCTCGATGTCTCGAAAGATAGCGCGCAAGATATCGCGAAGGGCATTCACGAAAGGCGCGCTGGCCGCCGGCGGGCTGCTGCTGGTAAGCCGTCGATCTCTCGCTGCGGATTTCGACCTGCGGCAATACCACAACCAGCCCGCGGATAGCCCGCTGCACAAACGCCTGGTGGAAATGTGGGCTGCTGTAAAGGACGAAACCGGCGGCCGCGTCCAGGTCCAGACCTTCCCCGAAAATAATAAAATTCCGGGAGGCGATCCCGCCGCGCTGGATATGGTGGTCAGCGGCGAGCTCGATTTCTTCACGCTGAACGGCGGCTCGATCGGCAACCTGGTTCCGGCATCGAACGTTCAGGGTTTGCTGTTCGCGTATCACTCCTCCGAGCAAGTGTTCAGCGCGCTCGACGGCGACCTGGGCGATTATCTCCGTCAGGAGATGATGTCCAAGGGCCTCTACGCCGTGCCGCGCGGCTGCTTTGACAACGGCATGCACCAGATCACCTGCTCCACCCGGCCCATCCGTTCGGCGGACGATTTGCAGGGCCTGAAGATCCGCACACCGGACGCGCCCATCTATGTGGAAGCGTGGAAAGCGCTGGGCGCCGCGCCCGTCGTCGCCAATATCAACAAGTTGTACGAAACGCTGAAGAGCGGCGCGGCCGAAGCGCAAACCAACCCGCTGGCCATCGCCGAATTCATGAAGCTCTACGAAGTGCAGAGATACATCAGCATGACCAATCACGGCTGGTCCGGGTTCAATCTGCTGGCCAGCATGAAACTGTGGTCGCGACTGCCCGCGGACCTGAAGCAGGTGATCGAGCGCAACGCCGTGAAATACGTGCGCCTGCAGCGCGCCGACAACGCCGCGCTGAATGCGGAATTCCGCACCAGGCTGGCCGGGCAGGGCATGATTTTCAACGAGGCGGATACTTCGTCATTCCGCGGCCGGCTGGCGCCCTATTATTCCCGCTGGAAGGACACCATTGGCGCGCAGGCCTGGAGCCTGCTCGAGGCCCATGTAGGAAAGCTGGCGTGAATGCGGCCAGTTCGGGTGAAGGCGCGGCCGGGGAACTCAAAATTTCGAAACCTGTTTCCCCGTTAGTACGTCTTTTGGATATCTAGATTCCCTCATGCGGACGGGCACGCGGCCGAATGGCTGGCCGGCGCCGCCTGTAAGCGCCGATCGGTTTATCGTCGGAATGATAATTCACGCGCGGCGACGCGGTCCTCGCCGCAAAGGAAAGGGTCATCGATGAAATTCAAATCGCTAGCCTCGTGTTTACTTCCCGTTGCCGGGTTGTTCGTGTTTGCCATCCCGGCGCTCGCGCACCACGGATTCGCGGGTCGTTATGACGAGGAACATCCCTACACGGTGCAAGGGACGGTGCTGGAATTCGATTTTGAAAACCCCCATTCCGCGATTGTCTTCGAAACGAAAGACAAGAGTGGCGCCGCGCAACGCTGGCACGCCGAACTTGCCGGCGCCAACGCGCTGCGCCGGGCCGATGGCTGGGACCGGGACGCGCTCAAGCCCGGCGACAAAATCACCATCATCGGGCCGCGCAACAAAAACGGCTCCAACGACATGAATCTCTCGCACGAAAGCAAGATCACGCTCACCGATAGCGGCAAAGTCATCCACAACAGCTTCAAGAGCGAAACAGGCCAATAGGCGGTTCTTGAGAACCACGGGGCCCCGCGCGACGCCGCGGCTGCAATCGGCCACGCTTCTGCCGTGTTACCGTGCGACTGCGGAAAACTGTTTGGCCGTGTATTTCGATGGCCATCAACGGAGGCCGGAATGAATTTGGGGAAGAAGATTTTCGCGGTAGCCGCGTTCAGCTTGACGCTTTCCGGGCTGTCTCTTGGCGCAATATCGGCCTATGGCCAGGCGGCCACTCCACAACCTGCTGCGGTTCCGCGCGGGACGCCGCTCAAGCCATCGGCGAATGCCTGGGCTCCGAAGTCGATCACGGCCATAAAAGCCTCCAACGCGAAAAAAGACGACCAGTTCGGATCGGCCGTGGCCATGAGCGCCGACGGCAACACGATGGCCGTAAGCTCGACGCAGGAAGACAGCGCGGCCAAAGGCGTCAACGGGAATCAGTCGGATGTTTCCGCGCTCAGCGCTGGCGCGGTTTATGTTTTCGTCCGCAACGGCAGCAGCTGGGTCCAGCAGGCGTACGTAAAGGCGTCCAACTCAAAAGCGAAGGACCAGTTCGGATCCTCCCTGGCGCTGAGCAACGACGGGAACACGCTGGCCGTCGGCGCCGTCGGCGAAGCGAGTTCCGCTACGGGCGTGAACGGCGATCAGAATGACACCTCGATGCCGGGCGCTGGCGCGGTCTATGTCTTCATGCGAACCGGCACTACTTGGGCGCAGCAAGCTTATGTGAAGGCCTCCAACACAGGCGAAAAAGCGGTGGGTGACCAGTTCGGCTACTCCATCGCCCTGAGCGGGGACGGCAACACGCTGGCCACCGGCGCCATCGGCGAAAGCAGCGCGGCCATGGGAATTAACGGCAATCAGGCCGATAATTCCGCCGACGGTTCCGGCGCCGTTTATGTTTATGCCCGGAGCGGCAGTTCTTGGTCGCAGCAAGCCTACGTAAAGCCATGGAACACCACGGTCCGCGGGGGCCTGTTCGGATATTCCGTCGGACTCAGCGGCAATGGAAACACGATGGCCGTGGGCGCTTACGACGAGGATCGCGGAAGAGGCGCAGCCTACATTTTCACGCGCAACGGGAGCGTCTGGATGCAGCAGAATCGGCTCACCGCGATCAACGCGGAACAGGGCGATTCGCTCGGTTGCTCGATCTCCATCAGCGAAGACGGCAACACCGTTGTCGCGGGCGCCTTCGACGAAGACAGCCTGCTGCGCGGAATCCAGCCGCCAACCGAAGGCTCCAACGACGCCACTTTTGACGTCTCCACCGGCGCGGCCTACGTCTTCGTTCGAAACGGCGCGGCGTGGTCCCAGCAAGCTTTTATCAAGGCCACCAATACGCGCCTCAATGACCAGTTCGCCTGGGCTTTGTCGCTAAGCCGCGACGGCAACACACTGGCCGTGGGCGCGCACCTCGAAGATAGCGGCGCTTCCGGCCTCAACGGGAACCAGGAAGACTCCTCGTCCGAGGACTCCGGCGCTGTCTACGTCTACTCCCGCACGGGCGCCACCTGGGCGCCGGTATCCTACGTCAAAGCATCGACCCCACGGCCTGCGGCCGAATTCGGCATCGCCCTGGCTCTGAGCGGCGACGGCAAAGAACTCGTAGTGGGCGCGTTCAAGGATAGCGGCGGCGGGACCGGCATCAATCCTGCCAAAACCCCCAAGCCGGCACAGGAATCGGGCGCGGCCTATATCTATTACTGAGGCAGGGAGGCAAACGCAAATGCGAAAAGGCACATTTTTCTTATTGAGCGCGGTAGTTGTTTTGGGTGCGTCTGGTCTTGCGGCTGCTCCGCAGAACGCGCCCATGCCTGCCGGTGCCCCTGCAGGTGGTGCCGCTGCGCAGCGCCAGGCGCCTCCGCCCATGAGGCTCGTTAGCACGGATATCGCCGACGGAAAGCAGCTCCCGGCCAAGTTCACTTGCTCCGCGGGTAACGATGCCGTGTCCCCCGCCTTGCTGTGGATGCAGCCGCCGCGAGGCACCGTAAGCTTCGCCCTGATCGTTCATGACATGGAACCGCGCCCGCGTAAAGGCGTCGAGGACATCCTGCACTGGATGGTGTGGAACATGCCGGCAATCGCCAGTGCCCTGCCCCAAGGCGTCTCTCCGGCAAGCGGAGATTTGCCCGACGGCAGCCATCAAACCAACGGCTTCGCCGGACAAGGCGGAAATTTCGGCTACCGTCCGCCGTGCCCCCCGCAGGACGTCCCGGTTGCGCACCACTACGCATTTGAACTGTTTGCGCTGGACCAGATGATGGATTTGCCGGACAAAGCCACTCGCGCCGATTTGATGAAGGCCATGGACGGGCACATCGCGGGCCACGCTTCGCTAGTGGCGCCGTTTAACCGTTAGGCTGAAGCCCACCGATTTATTCACCGTGCCGGATAACCGAGTGCCTTCGCGCTGGAGTCCCGGCGCTGTTGAAACCGGAAATCGCCGTGCTGCTTTCCGGCACAGGGTTCAATTGCATTACAGAACCGAATTAGGCACAGGGGCATCACAATTCGATTCTGATGTACGGGGCGACAAATCAGAACCTACCACGAAGGGAATCACGGTAAGATTCTCTCCATAATTTTTCGGCGTAAGGCAGCGGTACTTTGGATAATCCTGTTGAAGCTCCCCCGTGAGAGTTTTTCCCCAACCATTTTGGAATAACCAAACATGATCCCCGGCCTTCAGGCCATAGTGACGTGCCATCTTTTCAAACTGAACCGGGAAACTGACGGGACTCAGCTTCCACAGTAGCAGTGAGACGATGGTGTTCCCGCCGCAGGTAAAATCACGATACCCCACACCCGACGAACGCATCGCGATGGTTTCCCTCGGACCGCAGAAATAATAGGCAAGCGGAAAACTGCTTTGCATATCCACCAGAATCAGATCGCCCCGCGCAATGGACTCCCGCATCTGTTTGATGGCGGCGGTCATCTGCGCCCGGCTCTGATTTTCATTGGTGATTTCCCGCTCCCTGGAGTCCGCGGTGGCATTCGACGCTCCCATCAAGAGGATTGCGATCACCAGCCCCGCCCAGAGTTTCTGCCGGCAAATGGCTGCGAGCAGGAAGCTCACAGCCGCGATCGCAAACGGAGCAAGAAACACCGTGTGGCGGCTGCCAACATATGGATATTTTCCGGCGATGGCCGTGCCCCAGACGGCGATAAAAGGGAGCACGATTAAAACTCCCGAATGGCTGGACCGAGGTTTGCCTTGGCGGGATGTTAAATCCCCGGCAATGAGAACCAAAACGCCGCCGACGAAAAACAGTAGCATAGCCAGCGAAACGTGCGGTTGCTCGTACATGTATAGAAAAATTTTCGATGTGTTCTTCCACGTAAAAGTGAATATGTCCTCGCCAGCCGTTTGGAAATAGGACTGGCTGAACCCGGCCCCCCAAACTCCAATAGCAGTTTTGAGCTTTGACACCTGGGTCACATAAAGAAACACATAAATCGCAAGCGCCACCGCTTGCCCGCTGGCCCATGCAACAAGAATTCTTCGCGGAAAATGAGAATCAGAGATTCGTGTTAGAGCATATATGCCAATGGCCGCGGTAAAAAAAAGCGCCGAGTAATGCGTAAGAATTGCCAGGTAAAGAAAAAAAGAGAAATACCACATTTGGGAGACGGACTCCTCCCGAAAAGCCCGCTCCAGAAAATACAGGGCGGCCGCGATGCAGCACAGCAGCAGAGCATACTCCCGCACTTCGGCCGAGAGGGCGATCATCGCCGGTGAAAATGTGACCGTAATCACGCCGATTAAGCCGGCCGTCCTGCCGAGAACCATTCCAATCCATTGGAAGAGCATCCAACATAGGGCCGTTCCCACAAACACCGAAGGCAGGCGAAGCATCAGCTCGGATCGGCCCAGGAAATGCCAGAAGTAGAGCAGAAGATAAAGAAGCGGAGGATGCGCGATCCCCACGCTGGCCTTGTAGGCAATAAAAGCGGAAGGCTGATTGATCCACATGTAGTGCATGGCCTCGTCCGGATTCAAATAACTTCTGCTTGCGACGAATACCCTGACTGCAAAACCGGCGGCAACCACCGCAAGCGCGAGAGCATTGAGATGATCGCCAAGCCATGTCTCGACGAGGTTGTGCCGGATGCTCGTGTCGAGCTGGATTGCTGCGGGCGCAATTTCCTGGGCCGAATTCGGCGCCACGTCGACCTCGATTTTGACGTTCACTGGTGTGTATTCAACTCCATCCCCGTGCGGGAATATCCATTAGGCTCGCAAGCGTCCCGGTGTGTCTAGATGCGCCTGAATTGCATCGCCTTAAGGGGTAATAGCCGTTACTCTAACGAGGAGTTGAAATTCCAAACACCTGGATTTGGCGCGCGTGGCGATTCCCGATTCTCCGTCCTTATTCCCTTTCCATTCATTAGATTGGAGGAGTGACGACTTGCCGGACTCGCCCGGAACTGCACGAATGCCAGGGTGCCGCGAAGGAGTGAAGCAGGACGGTGCTTTTCTGTTGTCCGAGAGTGTATCAATGAAGGAGCGGCTCGCTGCAAAGCAGGAAAAACACTTCGCGCCGCGACCGCTCCCTGCGTCCGTGCCTGCGTTCGTGCCCGCCTTACGGCGCGACCTCCGCGACGGCCACAAATCCCAGCGCAAAATCCTTCTTGCGATCCAGCTTATCCAGGTAGTAACAAATGAGGGGAATCAAAAAACCGAAGAGCGGCGCCAGCAGAATGAACAATAGAAATCCCAAGCCGCCTTCAAAAAACGACAAAAAATCAATGGATAGCTTGCCTAACAACTGGAAATAACCGCCTGTGGGTTCCAATGACACAACCCGAAGTCCCGCCGAGGTCATCAGATGCTCGAGCCCGTGGCGCGTGTAGCGGAAGAAATCGTGCGGCGCCTGGTGCAATTCCCAGATCTGGGGGACGGCCACGAAGCAACGCCCCTGAGGCGCAAGAACGCGCCGAAATTCCCGGAACGCGGTCGCAGGATCCGAGACGTGCTCCAAAACTACAACACAGATGATAGCGGAGAAACTTGCGTCGGGGAACGGCAGGGCGGTAAGGTCGGCGACAATCGTGAGGTGGCTATAATCCCAGGAAGGGTCTCCCACGGCGCTATCGACAGCCACGTACTCCTGCTTGGAAAACAGGGGCCGAAATGGACATTCACCCGCGCCGGCGTCGAGAACGCGCCCACCCGGCGGAAGCGCCGCGGCAAACTCTTGTAATTTTTCCTCGATAACCCAATGGAAAGGATCCAATCGCTTTCGTAAGAACTCGGGAAGAATTTTCCGCGCAAACTTCAGGGTTCCAGGGTTGTGCATTGACACCTCAGATTGGCCATTTGCTCTCGGAGCATTTTCTCGATTTGCCCTGTGTGCGGCCCGGACTTTCCGCCTTTTTTGATTCAGCGAACTCGCGCGTTCGAATGATATCACCGCGAACAGTCCGGCCTGAGCTATTGGTTTGAGTCTTGTATGGGAATGAGCAAACAGGCGAGGCAAGCGCCGATGGAATTTCGTCAGGCTTTTCCCCATTGTCCCGCTTGCACGCTTTTTAGAAAATTCAGCGGCTGGATCCGGCGACGTCTCCGGCTTGCGGCGCCACTTGAGGGCTGGCTTCCACGGTGCGAAGCGATGCAGGCGCGGGTACCGCGGCTCGGCTCGTGATAAAAGAACGCGCGCCGCCCCAGATGAGTTGCGTGCCCGCAAACATGGCGATCAGGGCGATGGCCATCTTTAATTTTTGCGCGGGAACTTTTCGGGCCAGGACGCAGCCCAGCAGGACGCCGGGAATCCCGCCCTTCAGCAATTCCAGCAGGATGCCGTTGTGGATCGAGCCAAAGCTCCAGTGGAAGGCGGCCCCGATCACCGACAGCACCAGGCCGAAAACCAGGTCCGTGCCCACCACTTCCGCGGGCGTCATTTCCGAAAAATTCAGCAGCAGCACGGTTCCCAGCGCTCCGGCGCCGGCTGAGGAAAATCCGGATTCGATTCCAATCGGAACCGCGAGCCAAGGAAGCCAGCCGCTGTTCTTTTTCGCAAAGCGCGGATTCTGCAAGCGCTGGGCGAAGCTGATGCCCGACGAAGCCGCCAGCAGCAGGCCGATCAGGATCACGACGATGGGCGTCCAGGAAGCGTTGCTCATCAGCCGCAGCAGGTAAGTGCCGATCAGCAGGCCGGGAATCGCTCCCTGCAACAGAAATTTCAAATATCGCCCGTGAAAATGTTTCCCGTACAGATAGAACGGAGCCGCGATCAATCGCAATACGCCCGTAAAGATGAAGGCCGTCCCCACCGCTGCCGCCGCCGGAAGTCCCGCGATCAGAATCAGCGCGGGAGTCGTGAAGCTGCCCCCGCCGATTCCCGTCAATCCCACAGCCAGGGCGATGAGGAATCCGATGATCGATAGCATCATTCCGTCCGTTCCGAAAACGTATGAATTCCGCACTCGAGTTTCTGTCCGCCCCAGCGGCCCGATCGCGGATTCTTCGGATCATCGGGGATGGCCGTGCACGGTTCGCAGCCGATGCTCAGGTAACCCTGATCGTACTGCGGCAGATAGCTCATTTGTTTTGAGCCGACGTAGCCCCACACGTCGGCCCAGGTCCAGTCGGCCAGCAGGCTCACCTTCAGTAGCGTCTTTCCGCCCGGCGTGCGGTGTTCCTCGGCCTTCTTCAGATTTTTGCGGGTGGGCGATTGCTCCCGCCGCAGTCCGGTGAACCAAACATCGTAGGGTTCGAGCGATTGCATCAGCGGCTCGACTTTTCGGAGCCGGCAGCACTCAGTGGGGTTCGTGCGGTTGAGGATCCCGAATTGCGATTCCTGCTGCGCGACGGTTTGCTTGGGCAGCACGTTAACCAGGTTGAGCGACCATTCTTTCGCCATGCGGTCGCGGTATTCATAAGTGCCGGCGAAGTGGTATCCGGTGTCGAGAAACAACACCGGAATCTCCGGGATTTTTTTTCGCAGCAGGTCCAGCACGATCATGTCCTCGGCTTGAAAGCTGCAAGTGATACACGCCCGCGAAGGATCGGTCGAGGCCAGCAAATATTCCAGGCCTTGCTCGGCGGAAAGCGTTTCCACGGTGCGGGAAATTTGCTCGTGATTCATCAATTCACCTCGCCGGCATCGGCCGGCCCCGCAACGATTCTGAGAGACTGCAGCGCCGCGATCGCGGGCGAAACTGCGGCCTCATCGTCCGCAGGCAAATCCATCGACGCCAGATCAATCGTGCGAAGCGCCGCGCCCCCGCTCAGTGCCTGTTTCTCCGCGGATGAAATCGCGTTCGTCGAGTAAATCAGGACCAGGCCTGCCGATTGCGAGAGCGCGAGGAGTTCGCCTAAACGGCCGGCGGAAACCTCTTCGCCCGACACCAGCGCCACCTCGAAGCCCTGCGCGAACAGAGCTCGCTCCAGGTACTGCGCCACGAGCGGCCTGCCTTCGACCAGCACCAGGGCGGGAGCATGACCATGCCGCCGGTACTTCTCTTCGGCGGCCACCGGCGTGTTCCAGTCAGTGTCAAGGCCTGCAGCCTCGGGAAGCGCCGCGCGAATAATGGCCGCGCCCAGCGTCGCGTTGGACAGCGGATCGATCAGAATAAAACTTCCGGTGGTGCGGTTGCGCTCGTACGGGTCGAAGAAAAGCGGCTTCGCCACTTCAAATTGAACGGCGGCGATGTCGTTCATCTTCAGTTCATACGCGGGCTCCTGCTCGAGCGTGTTCATGTTCACGCGATAGTCGATGGCGGTCGCTTTTGCCCGCGACGTGCGCACGGAATGTTTGATCAGGTACGTTCGGCCCGGCACCAGAGGCTCGGCATCGAACCAGACCACCATGGCTTCGAGCCGGCTGGCAACGGTCGGCGGATTTTCGGGAGTAACCAGCATGTCGCCGCGGCTGAGGTCGATCTCATCTTCCAGCGTGAGCGTCACGGACATGGGAGAAAAAGCTTCCGCCGCGGTTTCGTCGTACGTGACGATCGATCGCACTCGCGACTTCTGCTGCGACGGCAAGGCCATCACCGCATCGCCGGGACGAATCGTGCCGCTGGCCACGCGCCCTGCAAACCCGCGAAAGTCCGCGTCCGGCCGCACCACGTACTGCACCGGAAATCGCATCGCTTCCTGCATCACTTCCGAGCGGACCGGCACCGTCTCCAGATGTTCGAGAAGCGTGGGGCCCTGGTACCACAGCATGCGGTCGGTGGCGTTCACCAGGTTGCCGCCCTCCAGCGCGCTGATCGGTATGCCCACCACGTTCTCAAGATTCAGTTGCCCGGCGAGCGCCAGAAAATCGTCGTACAGGCGCCGGAAGACGTCTTCGCGATAGCCGAGCAGGTCCATCTTATTGATCGCCGCCACGATGTTTCGGAT
This sequence comes from Terriglobia bacterium, assembly GCA_020073485.1. Taxonomy (GTDB): domain Bacteria; phylum Acidobacteriota; class Terriglobia; order Acidiferrales; family UBA7541; genus Palsa-360. Next base: position 156,655 of record JAIQFB010000002.1, read on the forward strand.
CCCCAGCAGCGAGGAGATGTACGCGTGGCGCCGCGTCTGCGCCAGCACGCCGCGCGTCGCGTCGATCAGGATCACCGCAAGATCGGCGGTCGACGCCCCGGTGGCCATGTTGCGCGTGTACTGCTCGTGGCCGGGCGTATCCGCAATAATGAATTTCCGGCGCGGCGTCTCGAAATACCGGTAGGCGACGTCGATGGTAATTCCCTGCTCGCGTTCGGCCCGAAGCCCATCGGTCAGCAATGAAAAATCAATGGGACCGGAGGACCGGTTCACGCGGCTCTTGCTCACCGAAGCCAGCTGGTCTTCGTAAACGGATTTAGAATCGTGCAGCAGCCGCCCGATCAGCGTGGATTTGCCGTCGTCCACGCTGCCCGCGGTCGTGAAGCGAAGCATGTCTTTGTGCAGGTGGTGATCCAGCAGCGTGCTGAATCCGTCCTTCTGCTCGTTGGCCGCGTGAAGACTCACTAGAAGTAGCCCTCCCGCTTCTTCAATTCCATCGAGCCTTCTTCGTCGTGATCGATGACGCGGTTTTCCCGCTCCGACCGCTTGAATCCAAGGAGTTCCCGGATGATTTTCGGCAGCGTGTCCGCCTCGGACCGAATCGCGCCCGTGCACGGCATGCAGCCGAGCGACCTCATGCGGCAGGAAATGCGCTGCGATTTTTCTCCCGGCAACAAATCGCTCTGGGAATAGATCGGCACGATGGAGGCGCCGCGCAGCACCACTTCGCGCTCTCGCGCGAAGTACAGCGGCACGATGGGAATGTTCTCCATGTGGATGTAGAGCCAGATATCCAGCTCGGTCCAATTCGACAGCGGAAACACGCGAATGCTTTCACCCTTGTTGAGGCGCGAATTGAAAATGTTCCACAGCTCCGGGCGCTGGTTCTTGGGATCCCACTGTCCCAGGGAATCGCGGAAGGAATAGATGCGCTCCTTGGCGCGCGATTTTTCCTCGTCGCGGCGGGCCCCGCCGAAAGCGGCGTCGAATCCCCCCTCGGTCAGTGCGTCGAGCAGCGATTTCGTCTTGAGCAGGCCGCAGCATTTCTGCGTGCCGAGCGCGAAGGGGTTCGCGCCCTGGTCCAGCGCTTCCTGATTCTTGTGCACGATAAGATCCGCGCCGATTTCGCGCGTATAGGAATCGCGGAACGCGATCATCTCCGGAAATTTGTAACTGGTGTCGACGTGCAGCAGGGGAAACGGAAACTTCGCCGGAAAGAAAGCCTTCTGCGCCAGCCGCAGCATCACCGAAGAATCCTTGCCGATGGAATAGAGCATCACCGGGCGCGCAAATTCCGCCACCGCTTCCCGCAGAATGTAGATGCTCTCCGCCTCCAGAGTTTTGAGGTGGTTGAGACGTTTGGGCGCGGCAAATTCCCCCGCGTTTTGCAGCCCTGCGGCGGCGGCTTGTTGTATTGCACCTTGAATTGCGTAGGCCATATTTGTTCGGTCCCCTAAAAACAAAAAACCCACCTTCCGGGTCTTCCGGAGGTGGGCTAGTTACTTTGCGTGCTTGAGGCTTTTAGCTAGATCAGGGCCCTCGCACTCACCCACTCGCCTGGAAGACAGGCTTCCGCCGCACAACAACAACAGCAGCTACACATGGAAGTCGTCAGCGAGTGAGTACTCATAATGACAGGCCGAGGATACTCGAAAATACTCCGCCACACAAGCACCAACTGCATTTCCTCAGCTGCGAAGAAAATTTTTAGCCGCACGGGGGTGGGCTTACTTAAACTGAAGCATCCAGATATTGCCCGTGGTTTCCGTATATTCGTACACCACCTGGTCGCCGCGGGGAGACGCGGCGGGATAGCGGACGAATGCGTTCGTCTTCGTATAGTGCGTAAGCTGCTTTTCGATTTTTGTTGAGCGCGAAACCGACCAGACGTTCCAGATCAGATCCTCCGCCTGCTTGGCGTAAAAAATTTTGTCGCCATCGGAGGACCAGCTGTGCAGCCACTGCCGCCCGTGGTACGGCGTCAGCTGCGTGATCGGGCCGCCGGCGCTCGGCAAGATCCCAATGCTGTTGTCCGAACCGCGCTGCAATTCCACGGCAATGAATTTTCCATCCGGCGACCATTCCGGGAAGCCAGCCATTTCCTTCTCAAATGTAAGTTGCCTCATGTTCCCGTTGGCCATGTCCATGATCCAAGTGTTGATCACGCCGTCGGTCTGCATATTTACGGCCAGTTGGGCGCCATCGGGGGAGAGCTCAATCCTGGAGAACCTCAGCGCATTTTTGTTGACGGTTTTTTCCTGCAACGTCTCCGTATCCACGGAGAGCAAATCCACGGTGGGCCTGATCAGAGAAGCAAAGAGGATATGGCGGCTGTCCGGGTACCATGTCGGGGTTACCATGGGATCGTGGCCCAGGGTCAGTTGATGCAGGCTGCTTCCGTCCGGGTTCATCATCCAGATCTGCGCCGTCATGCCGGGACGGGACAGGCAGGATTCAAACGCGATGTGAGACCCGTCCGGCGAGAATGATGGCTCGGAGTTTCTGCACCCGACGCTGCTGGTGAGCTCGACGATATCGCCTGCCGGGTCGCCCGCCTTGGAAATCGGGAGCGATTCCAGTCGGCCGGTCATGCCCATAGCGGCGTAAATAAGCTTTTTTCCATCGGCGGAGAACGCCAGATTCTTGATGTTGAACCCATTGGAATCCATGACCCGCACGGGTGGCCCAAGAGGGGCGGAAATATCCGGAGAAACGCGAACCTGAAATAATCCAAGCGTGGGCTCCATGTTCCCGCTGGCCGCGTCGGCTCCATAAAAAATACTGTTCCCATCGGGCGAATAGACCGGATCGTAGAAGAAATACGCCAGGTCTGTCAGCTGTGCGAGCCCGGTTCCGTCCGCAGCAATGGACCACACGGCGCTCGGAGCCTGCGAGACAAATGTGATGTGCCTGGAGTCGGGAGACCAGGACGGCGCACCATGGCCTCCCGTAGGTTTGCCCGGCATGGTAATTTGCCTGGCCCCGGTACCATCCGGGTGAATCGCCCAGATTATGGAAGGCGGATAGGCTCCCATGCTGTCGGCGCCAAAGTCGTTTACGGGACTGGACTGAAAAGCGATCCACTGGCCATCCCGCGACCACGCCGGATGCGAGCCGAACTCGGTCAACCGCCGGGCCTGCCCTCCCAGGGCGGGCAGAAGCCATATCCCGCCGCGGCGGTTGGAATAGTAGGCGATGAGGCTGCCGTCGGGCGACCACGCCGGCTGTATGTTTTGCTCCCCGTCCGAGGTGAGCTGAAATTCCTTGCCACCGGGCGCAAGCTGCCGCCGGAAAATCTCAAACCCCTTGCCGCGATCCGCGCAATACGCAATTTCGGTCGCGTCGGGTGAGAAAGTCGGGAAAAACGTGAGCCCGCCAGACGTGGTTAGCTGCGTACTGGATGCAATCTGAAAAGTTTGCGGGATCGAACGCGTTCGGTAAACGAGAAAAAGCATGGTCACGGCGCTGGCGACTGCAATCAAGGCAACGACGGCGATCCCATACCGGCGCAGATGCGACTTCGTGGCTTCGACCTCTGCAAATGGAGGCTCGCCGGATGGCGGCAGGGTTGCAGCCACAGGCTTGCCGTTTTCCTCCACCCGCAAATCGGCGATGAAACGGTAACCGCGCGTGGGAACCGTCTCGATATAGCGGGCGTCCTTGGCGTCATCTTCCAGCGCCTTGCGAAGCTGGCCGATGGCCCGGGTCAGTACGTTTTCCGTGACGTAGGCATCGCCCCAAACCCCATCGATCAGCTCTCGCTTTTCAATCAGCCGGCCGCGGTTCTCAACCAGAAAAATCAATAGATTCAACGCCTTAGGCTCAATCGGCAGCACCTTTCCCGTCTTCAGAACCCGGAAGTTTCCCCGGTCGATTTCCACGTCGTCGAAGCGGTAAACCCGTGCCACGGGCGGCCCTCACAAATCCATCACACAATCTCGCCTAAAACATCAGCCTGCCCTCAATACCTCAAGGGCCTCTTGAACCTAAGGTCCTCCCCGAAACGGGGAGGACCTAATGAAAAACACACTCAGTTCAAAAATGGTAATCGCAGCCGCGGTATTCTATTGCACATTCGCCGGATTTTGCCAAAGTATTCACGCCCAGTCGCTGGTGAAGCTTCGCCTGGTGCATGACACGGTGGTAATCGTCTCCCTATCCGCCAACGACCAGGGCCCCTTCGATTTCGTTCTGGATACGGGAACCGACACCACCATCGTGGACCAGGCGTTGGCGGGACGGCTGTCGCTGGCCGCTCTGGATCGCATCCAGATCAGCACGCTGGGCGGGACGCAAACCGTGGTTCGCAGTTCCCTGCGCGCGCTGGCCGTCGGCCCTGCCCGCGTGGAAAACGTCGAAGTCCTGGTCCAGGACCTATCCGAGTTGCGCGCCATCGACTCCCACATCCAGGGCATCGTCGGGCAGAACTTCATGTCGCACTTTAACTACCTGCTCGACTACCGGAATCGTTCCTTGCGGATCGAAACGGCCGGAGAAATCCGGGACGCCGTTGTCGGCGTTCCGGTTCGCATCGAGGTGAGTGAGGACAAAATGCTGGTGGCCTCGGAGATTCAATCGCGAGGCGAGGTGAATCTGCGCTTGCTGCTCGACTCCGGCGCAAACATGGTCACGCTGGTCCACAAACCCGCGCTCCCGCTGGACGGTGCGGCGCGGCAGAGCTGGCTGGAGCTGACCGCTTCCGGCCAGGCGGGATGGAAGGTTGGACGCGTCCGCTCGTTGCAGGTCGGATCGGAAAAATTCCATGACGTGGACGTTGCGCTGCCGGACGCGCAGCCCACCGACGCCGACCGAATCGAAGACGGGGTTTTGCCCACGGCGCTATTCAAGGCCGTCTACTTCAATAATCGCGAAGGCTTTGTCGTGTTCAATCCGCGATTGAAGAAAAACTAGCGCTGGATGCGCCGCCGGCAAAATCTATGGCACCACGCGGTATACCTGGACCACCGCGTCGGTCGTGCCGTGGTGATTGACGGCCAAATAGTAGCGGTTCATTTCCGGGATCAGGAACGCCGTGATCGAGTGAAAGCCTGTGGGCACTTGCCCGAGCAGGTCGTAGCGGTCGCCCTCGTCGCTCTTCTCAAACACGTTGATGAAAGGAACCCCCGTCACGTACAGGCGCCGCAATTTGGGATCGAAAACCGCGTCGTCCACCATACCTCCGGACACCATCGTCGTGACAACCTTCCCGGTTTCCGTATCGAGGACGACGACTTTTCCGGGCTCGCGCGCGTGCACGAACAAGCGATGGTCGGCTTCGTCAAAGGCCATCGACCCATTGTTGCGGCCTTCCTGCGCGATCGACCAGGTTGCGATCACCGTGCGTTTTGCGCGGTCAATCACGGCCACGGCGCCCTTGTTGTAAAGATTGACGAACATTCGCGTGCCGGACTTCTCGATGGCCATGGCCTCGACGCGGTCGGCATCGATTTTAATATCGCCAACCTTCGTGCCGCTCTTGGTGTCCACAACGCTGATGTTCAGGAAATCTTCCTTTTGCGCTTTGCCGCCGTTGCCGACGTAATACAAATGATTCGCGGCATCGAAAATACTGGCGTCCGCATGAGCCCCCATGGGAATGGCTCCCACTTGCCTGTAGGTAGTCCCATCGAAAATTTCCACCTGGTTCGGCCCGCCATCATCCACGACGAACAGCTTCTTGGACTCGGTATCGTAGGCCATCGAGTGCGGCGCCTTGGGGCCGGTGATCTTGTGGATCACTTTGTTAGTGTTCAGATCGATCACTTCCACGGCCGAGTTATCCTCGGCACATAGAAATAAGCGCTTGCCGGGAAGGTCCACCTGAAAATGATCGAAATCGCCGTCCTTCAGGCCGGGCAGCGGAATCGTTTGCACCAACTGCAACGGCCCGGGAACTTGCGCCTGCGCTTTGGGGACAAATAGAACGGCTAGAGACAACACAAGGACTATCCGATTTTTCAATTCGGCCTCCGAGAGTCTGTGGTTCGTGCTTTACTGGTGCTTGAAACCATACCATCAGAATCGCGAAGCAGAGACCAGATATTTCAAAAAAACGGGCGTGTGGCACAGCCTTTGAACTTCCGGGTGGCCGACTCTTCGTGGTTTTCGAAGGGTCGGTGGGTTTGACTTTTGTTTCCTTGTGGCCTTATCCACGGATGGGATCGACACGGATCAGAGCTTGCTTTGGGTTCGCGTAGAAAGCAAAGCTGCTCCAGGGCCAGTCTTTGGGGTGATCGACCAGCTTTCTTTTCAGTGGATTCATGTGCATGTAATGGAGCTTTTCAACTCTCTTCTTCAAACTCCACACGTTGAAATCGTAGAAGCGGCGCTGCCAAAAACGCGGCAGCGAATCGTTGCCATGTGCAAACATCAGATTCAATTGTCGTGTTGGCCCTCGCTTTTTGCGACGTAAGCGCCTTGAAACGCGCTGCTTCAGAATCTGGATCACCGTGGAAGGCGTACCTGCTGCGGGCTCACTGATTAGCAAGTGGATGTGCTCGGGCATGACCACGTAGCCCACTAGCGAGAAACCGTGTCGGTCGCGCTCTTCCCCAAGAATCTGGACAAACATATTTCTAGCTCGAACCGAGCGCAGCAGGGGCAATCGACGATAACAAGTGAACGTAATGAAATGCAGATGCCCGCGTCCGTAGTGTCGAATGAGTTTGTTGGCCATGGAACGCAAGAAAAGTCAAAGCCCCGACCCTTTGAAAGAGCCGCAAAGGGTCGGCCACCCGGAAAAGCTAAACCTATAGCTCGGCGTGGACGTGCTGGAGTGATATCATCTAAACCTGTGGATTCGTCAACAGAAAAATTTGCGATAGGGTGTGCCACCCGCCAAGCCAGGAGGACCATATTACGACCGCGATTATCCAAATAATCCTAATCCCTAGAACAAACAGGTAATAGGCACCTTAGTTTTTTGGAGGCAACCCATCCGAGGGAAGCGATGAGTCAACGAACGCTGAAATGGTGGCATTGGTTCCTAATTGGACTCTTGTGCCTTATCTTCGCGATGGTCACAGGGCCAATCGCTGATAGGCACGGGTACGGCACATTCCCAAGCTTTATAGTTTCCATTCTCGCCGATGTAGCATGGGCGGTCTGCTGGGTCATTGCTGTAATTCGTTTCTGGAAGTGGGTCTGGTCTTTAAGGAAACCGATTAGAAACGCAGCAGGGCGGCCCGGTAGTGGGGTGGCAGGCCCTCCGTGAATTAGTCCTTGAATTTCCGGGTGGCCCTCTATCACGCCGCGTGACAGGCGGGGCGCGTTACGCGGGGTTGAACTTGAGAGTGGCTGTCCCGGGCAATCAATCTGGTAGTCGTGAACCCTGAAATCGCCTGTGATTCGAAGCCATGAAAGGCGCGGCACCGGGAGGGGGTATGACACGTCACCCCAAGTTGGGCGCTGTAGAGCGCCGGAAAGCGCTCTCGGTGAACCATCGAGAAATCAGGAACTTAGAAAAACTGCGGCGCTCTGGAGCGCTCCAGGGCGCTCTCCGTTAACTTGTTGATTTTCCTCACCAATTAGCCAACCATCTGTCTTTCGCAGGAAACGATCCCCGGAGGCCCTCTTCCATGCCCGCCGACCAAATCCGCAATCGAACCGTAGGCTGCAAGATGACAGACAGTGAGTACGAGAGGCTGTCCGCCGTGGTGGAAAGCGAAGGCATGACGCTGGGCGAGTGGTGCCGCGAGGTGCTGCTGGAACGTGCGGACGGTCGCAAGCCGAGCGCCATCGAAGAGACGCTGCTGGCCGAAGTGCTGGCGTTGAACTTGTGGGTATCGCAGCCCTTCACGGCGGGTGAGCAAGGCTTAGTGTGGTGTGAAATTTCGGATACCGCAGCAAATTTCCACGGGCCCTGATTGCAGGTGATCTGCCCCCTAGCTCCGCGCACGGAATCATACGACACCAGAATCCCTTGACGGCATAGTTTTTGCGCACGGCAGGGGAGCGAGTTGCGGCTCGCAGGGAGCCGTAGGCGACCGGAGAGCCGCAACTCGTCGCGCGAACTCGCTCGGCGTCAGATAGCCTAAGCTGCTGTGCGGCCGTTCTTCGTTGTACTGCTTTCTCCAGGCGCCGATCTTGGCCCGCGCGTCAAACAGATTCGCGAACCAGCTCGCATTCAAGCATTCGTCCCGCAACTTGCCGTGAAAACTTTCCACATGTCCGTTCTGCATCGGACGCCCCGGCTCGATGTACACCAGCTCGATCTTGTTTTCCAGGCACCAAGCCTGAAAATGACGGCTCGTCAATTCCGGGCCATTGTCGCAGCGAATGGCGAGTGGTCTTCCTCGCTGCGCCACGATCGCCTCCAGCACGCGCGTCACTCTGCGGCTGGCGAAACTGGTATCGACTTCCAGCGCCAGACACTCTCGCGTGTATACGTCAATCACGCTCAGAGCGCGGAACTTTCGCCCACTCTGGGCCGCGTCATGCACAAAATCCAGCGCCCATTCCTGATTCGCTGCGGTCACTTTGGGGGGCACCGCGCCCGCCCGCAGCAGCCGTTTCCGCTTCTTGCGCCGGATCATCAGCCCCGCCTGCCGGTATACGCGGTACACCCGCTTGTGGTTCACGTGCATCCCGATCTCCTCCAGCTTGATTTGCAATCGCCGGTATCCCCAGCGCGGATTCTCCCGCGCCGCTTCCAACAAGCGCTCCCGCAGCACCTGGTCGCTGTGCCGGCTCACATAGCGCTGGCTGGACTCCGCTACTCCCAACAGCCCGCAGATCCGGCGCTGGCTGACCAGAAACTTTCCCCACAGCCAACGCACTTGCTCCCGCCGCTCTACGAGCTCCATCCGTTTTTTTCGATCACCGCTTTCAGCATGTCTTTGTCCAGACTCAGGTCCGCCACCAGCTTTTTCAACCGCTGGTTCTCATCCTCCAGTTGCCGCAACCGCTGCGCTTCGCCCACGCTCATCCCGCCGTACTTGGCCTTCCACGCATACAGGGTGTGCTTGGAAACGCCTAGCTCCCGGCCCACGTCCGCCGCCGTGCGCCCCGCCTCCATCTGCTTGAGCGCCCCGATCATTTCCACTTCGCTGTACTTCCTGTTGGCCATGACTGCTCCTCTCCGTGGAATGCGATTTGTCCGCCGTGGCGGAAAATCATAGATGCTGCTGCGCGGAATTGGGGGTGAAGGTCAGCGGGACGAGGGGGGCTTAGCAATCGCAGCAAAACATAACCACCGCCATGTCCTGCTTTGTGCGGGACATGGCGGCGGTTTCAACTCGGATTTGAAAACTTTGGCTGCACGGCGAACCGGGCAATCAACCCGATCGGCTTACTTCCACGCCGAATAAATCGGCTTGCTGACCAGGTACGCCGGGTTGGCTCCGGGACGCGGAGTAAATTTCATGGCGCGCCCGTTGTCCACTTCGGCGGTATAAAAATTGCCGTCCTGATCGACGCTGAATCCGTGCACGCCCCAGAACCCGCCGGGGAAATCTCCCCAGGTGCCCCAGGAGTACAGGAAATGGCCATCCTGATCGTACTTCAGCATTTTGGAAGTGCCGCGGTCAAACGCCCAAATCATGCGATCGGCGCCCATGTAAAGCAGGTGGACGTCGGACGGGCCACCGCCCATGCTCCAGGAGTACAGATACTTGCCGTTCTCGTCGAACACCTGGACGCGGTGGTTACCGCGATCATTGACGAATAGGTGCTTGGTCACAGGGTCCACAGCAATGCCGTGGACGTTGTTGAAGTAGGAAGGCCGCTTGTCGTTCGGAGGAGTTCCCTTCGTGCCCCAATCCATCAGGAATTTTCCGGTTTTGTCGAATTTTGCGACGCGCGTGCCGTTGTAGCCATCGGCCACGTACAGCGTGCTGTCGGGAAGCCAGGCAAGAAACGTCGGCCGGTTGAAATGCGAGCCGTCCGCACCTTTCACGGTGGGCGTGCCGATCGTCTGCACCAATTCCTTCATGTCATGCGTGAAAACATAGATAGCATGCATGTGATCGTCCACGATCCAGACGTGCTTTTCCGGATCGTAGGGGTTGATGGTCACATAGTGGGGACGCTTGAACAGGTGGTCGTATTGCGGAAATGTCTCGATGATTTTTCCCGAGGCGTCCACGATGGTCAGGCAGTGTTCCCACTTGGCATCGACTCCTAGTTGTCCTTGCCCTTCCATCCAGAGCTTCATGCCGTCCTCAGGCTCTTGACCGGTGCCGCCGGCCCCGGGCAGCGCCGATATGGTGGCGTCGCGCCAGGGCAACCGGCCGATCGGAAACACCAGACTGGGCCCGAAATCCCGGAGGAGTTTTGCGTTGGGCCGCTTGATATTGGGAAGTTCGCCGCGAAACAGCATGAACACGCGGTTCGGGTTTTCCGCGTAGATGCCCTGTCCCGCTCCCCAGGTCCACGCGTCATTTCCGGGCAGAGTGCTTACGTTTTGGGGCCAATCCGGAACCACATCATAGGGGCCAAAGGTGTCCTGGCCGCCCACCTGGCCCGGGACCGCCGCGATGCTGGCTGGACCGCCTTGTCCCAACACAGTGACCGGATGGTTCGCGAGCAGAAAACCAACCAGGCAACCCAGACCGATTGCCAAAACCGCAAATGCCGTTCGACGCATCTCCGTTCTACGCATCCATGTCCTCCAGGAAATCTCGATTCCGGAACTTTTTCGACGGGATATAGAAGTAGTGTTCGATCAGTCTGCGATTTTATACGCCCGGGTTGTGCGGCGGGTCAATCCCCTTGTTCCGTTTGTTCAGCGGATCGCACACTTTCTTGGGATTCGCGAATAATTATTCATGACGCAGGGCGAATTCTTTGCTAAATTTGTAATAAGAATTGGGTGCAGACCATATCGGCTTGTCCGGGCACAGGACCCGGAGCGCACCTGCAACTCAACACTTGCACCAGGGAGGATTCGCTTGAAAAACATGCGAACAACTTGTATCGCTTTGCTTGCGGGAGTTCTTTTATTTGCCGGCGCGGCATTCGCGCATCACGGCACGGCAAACTACGACACTGGCAAAATGATCAGTGTGAAGGGCGTTGTCACCGATTTCCAGTTTGTGAATCCGCACGTTCAGATCGTGATCGATGTGAAAGACGATAACGGAAAAGTAAAGAGCTGGGCGGGCGAACTCACCAGCCCCAACCGGCTGTCCCGGCTGGGCTGGACCAAGAGTTCCATCAAACCGGGAGACATCATCACCATCGGCGGGTATCCCACCAAGAGCGGTTCACCGGAGATCTGGATTCAGAAGGTGACGCTGGCAAGCGGTGAAGATCTCGCCACCGGCGGCGGAAACTAGTAACCGTCCGGCCGCCGCGAACGTCTTGTCATCAGACCTCGCTCGTGGATTTCTGGCTTCACGGAGGATTTCAGGATGGGAAATACCTTGAAGTATTTGGCCCTTGCCGGCTTCGCTGTGCTGGCGTGCTCTTCCGGTTTGCGGGCCCAGATGGGGAAAGAAGACGCCGCGCCAAAGGCGGCGCCGGCGCCCGCTCCTGTTCACGACCTGTCAGGCGTATGGAATATGCGCGCCACCCCCGCCCAGCGCAAGTACCTCGGCAGCACCTACACGGCGGAGGAACCTGCGCAGACTCCCTGGGCCAAGGCGAAATACGATGCCGCCAAGCCCTCCAACGGCCCGCGCAGTAATCCGCTGACCGTCACGGACGATCCCGTACTCAAGCTCTGCTTTCCGCCGGGGACTCCCCGCATCTATCTGCAGCCATTCCCCCTGCAGATTGTGCAGACCCCCAAGGAAATCATCATGATTTTCGAGTACGACCACACCGTGCGCTACATCTTTACCGATGGCCGCGAACATCCCGCGGATGTCACGCCCACATACATGGGTCACTCCATCGGCAAGTGGGATGGGGATACACTGGTCGTCGATACCGTGGGATTCAACGAAAAAACCTGGCTGGACCGCGACGGCCATCAACACAGCGATCAATTGCATGTCGTCGAGCGTTTCCACCGGCTCAATATGGACAATATGCAGATTGATATCACCATGGAAGATCCCAAAGCCCTCGCCAAGCCGTGGGTGACCCAATTGAACTTCCAGTTGAGGCCCACCTGGGACATCCAGGAATTGGCCTGCACGGACAACGTCGATTTCATGAACTTTGAGAAATAAGCTGACCGCATTCTCGGCAAGGAGCCTGCCAGGCTCCTTGCCGGTTTTTCCCACCCTAGTTCTGCCTCCCCCCCCGGTTTGCTCCCTCCTGCCATACCTTTCGCGTCGGTCGTTGCAGATAGCTAGTTTGCCGGGTTCGGCCAAAATTCCTTGCCCGGTGGCTAGATTGGCTCCCCGCACGGTAGTAATTCCCTGGTGAATCACGCCTGCCGGGGAATGGCGGAATGGTTCGCAAGAAAGGGCCAATTTCCTCAAAGCGTCGTCCGGTACGAAACAGTTAAGACGACAGCCATTTTCAGCTCGTTATAACCCCGAAAATAAAAAACAAATGAACAGCAATAGATCTACAATAAAAGGCTGATCCGCGCTCCTGGAAAACCGGCCGGCGCGGCACAAATTCGCCCGTTTCCGGCGCGTTTTTGCCCCGTTACCGGATACGTTGCAGGTGTTCAGCTAATCGTACGAAATCGCCCCTCCTTAAGGTTCCCTTAATGTTGAACGGCATACGTTCCACGAAGCAATTTATCCTACGCTCAGCAGAACTTAAGGGACCCGCGCGCGAAACTCAGACAGTTTCGTCGCGGTCTTTATTTTGTGTTGGATGGGTGGAGTCGGGCGTTCCGCGAAGCGGTGCAACTTGCCGTTTTGCAGCGCCAGCATAGGGTAAACAAATCGTGGTCAATTCGCAGGCAAAATGGTTGGGGTTTTTGCCTGCGCATAGGAGGGGTGGAATGGCAATAGAATTACGCAGTAACACGAGTTGTCCCGGAATTGGGACCGGGCCATCGCAGTCAGCAAGTTCTTCCTTCAAATCCGCAATACAGCGCAACGCCGGAAAAGCGTTGCAAATTCTGGCAACCGCTTTCATGGTGCTTCTGCTTTGCGTCCCGGCCTTTTCGCAGGGCAGCGCAGGGCGCATTGCGGGAACGATTACAGACTCTAACGGCGGCGCCATCGCCGGCGCCACGGTGACCATCACCGACGTGGCCAGAGGTACAACAAGAACTCTGGTGACTGATGATTCCGGAGCCTACAGCGCTCCAAACCTTCTGACCGGCCAATATAAAGTTCGCGCCGAATTCAAAGGGTTCAAGGCCGTCGAGCGCCAGAATATTACCTTGGAAGTCGCTCAAGAGCTTCGCATCGACCTCGCCCTGCAACCCGGCGAGCAGGCGCAGACGATTACCGTAACCGAAGAAATTCCGCTGATGAACACCACCAACGCGGAACTCGGCGGCACGATTCAAAATGCGACCATCAACGATTTGCCTTTGAACGGACGCAACTTCCAAAACCTCCTGGATCTGCGCCCCGGCGTCACGAAATACGTGGGCAATTCCGGATGGACACAAAGCTCCAACGGCATGCGCCCCCACGACAATTTCTATATGGTGGAAGGCGTCAACAGTAATGATCCCTGGATGGCACAGAGCATGATGAACGCGGTCATGGCCGCCGGCGACGCCGGAACCATGCTGCCCATCGACGCCATCGACGAATTCAAGACCCAGCAGAATCCCCGCGCCGAATTCGGCTGGAAGCCCGGCGCCGTGGTTAACGTCGGCGTCAAGTCGGGAACCAATACGTTTCACGGTTCCGCTTATGCCTACGGCCGTACAACCGCTTTCGATGCTCGCAACTACTTCAACACGGACATCAAGGGCAACCCGGGCTGCGCCTCTGATCCGGTGCCTTGCATCAAGACGCCTGTGGAACTCGAGCAATACGGCGCCAGCGTGGGCGGACCGATTGTGAAAGACAAACTGTTCTTTTTTGCGAATTACGAGACGCAAAATTACGCTGTGGGTAACCCTATCACCCATACTGTTCCCAACACCTCCCCTACTGCGGCGGCGACGGACACCAGCAGCCTAGTCGGGGCTTGCCAGTCAATTCTGAACGGCGGAGGAACAGTCACGGCACTCAGTGCGCGCTTGGCGGGAATCACTGTTGCGGGCGGAACCTGTACAATGGGATCAACTCCCGGCGTATTCCCCGTCAGCAATGGCAGCAATAACCTTACGACTGCCCTAAACAGCGCGGACAAGATCTACTCCGGCGTAGCAAAAATTGACTATCACTTGAACGACAAGAACTCCTTGAGCGGCATGTTCTTTATAAGTCCAGGAAGCGGCTCATTTGTGGACGATCCGGGTCGCCAAGTCCTGGCATACCAGGAGACGACTCAATATGCCCGTTCGATTGTAGGGTCTGTGGGCTGGACCTACGTACCGAACTCAAACTGGGTGAATTCCGCCCGGTTTGGAATATCCCACTACTACCAGACGTTCATTAGCGGGGATAGCACTGTGGATCCCGCCACATACGGAATCTTTACCGGGGTGACAAATAAGGCCAGCTTTGGATTGCCCAGAATTCGAATCTCGGGTTTTAATTCCTTCCAGTTGGGAGCGAGTTGGCCCAAGACGGTCGGACCGGACAGCGTCTGGCAATTCAGCGACAGCGTCTCCTATTTGCACGGCAACCACTCGTTCAAATTCGGCGGTGAAGTGCTGATCAATCAAAGCACGAACATCGTCACGAACAACACCAAGGGCCCGGTTAACTTCTCAAGCCTGGTGAATTTCTTCACCGGCACGATCAAGAGCGCAAACATCACCGTTGGCGATTTCACGCGGCACATGCAGGCCGAGGGTTATGCGGCGTTTTTGCAGGATGACTGGCGTGTGACTCCACGGCTCACCGTGAACCTGGGTGTGCGCTACGAGATCAACACAGTTATACACGAAAAGAACAACCTGATCGGCAACTTCGACCCGACCAAAGGACTGATCCAGGATGGGGTTGGAGGCGTGTCCGGCGTGTATAACGGCGATCACAACAATTTCAGCCCGCGCGTAGGTTTTGCGTGGGATGTCGCCGGCGATGGCAAGACCGTGGTCCGTGGCGGAGCCGGCGTCCTGTACGAGCAAGGCAGCTTTGACGCGTTGAATGCCCTCGGCAACCTGCTCGGCTTGCGCACGGAACCCACGGGCGTCCCGCTCTATACGAACGGGAATCTTACGCCAACGACTGCAGGCGGAACCATTAACCTCGGTGCCGTTAGCTTCTCCGGTGGCGCGTTGAAGGGACCTAATGGTCTCAACGCCAGGTGGGCTAATAACACGTCCAATAACCCTCTGTACTCGGCTTCGCCGGCCTGCGGAGACGGTTCAGTTACCCTTGCCAATGGTATAAGTCCGCAACCATGCACCGTGTTGGGCGTGGATCGTAAACTGCGCACTCCCTATGTATCTACTTGGAGTTTGGGCATCCAGCGTGCCCTCACCAATAACCTATCTCTCGATGTTAGCTATGTCGGCAACCACGCCACAAAGCTGCTCGGGTTGGGCGACTTGAATCAACCGGCGGTCGGGTCCGGGTGGACGCCAGCGGCCCTCGCGGGTTGCATTGGTATCCCCTCCACGGATAATTGCGCACCTGATGCCGGCGCGCAGGTGAGTTCGGAGCCGTTTAGCACGAAATTTCCGTACCTCGGCTACATTATGTGGCTTTCCAACGACAACCATTCCAATTACAACAGCCTGCAGGTATCGATGACCCAACACGAAATACACGGGCTATCCTACGTCCTCGGCTACACGTGGTCTCACTCCCTTGCTGAGTCTCCCGACAATTGGAGCTTCATCAGCCCCATTAACAGCGCCAATCCTAAGGAGATCTACGGAACCACCGAGTTTGACGTGCGGCACCGGTTCACGTTCTCGACGACGTACAATGTCCCCGGCATCAATGCGCCGGCTCAACTCCTCAAGGGCTGGTCAATCAATTCCATCATTTCGCTCCAGAGCGCCACACCGTGGGGCGTCAATGACATCACGTCCGACTTCAGCGGAACCAATGAGATTAATTCCCCATCTCCCAACGGAGAGCAGTGGAATTTCTTCGGCAATCCCTCTGACTTCACGACGACAAAAGCTCTGATCAACACCAATGGGGGAGGCGGAGGAATTCCGTATTTCGCTGGTGCCTGCTCTGCCGTGGCCAGTGATCCAAGTGCCCCATTTGGGAATACGAATCCGAAAAACCCTGGCTGCAATGTTTCACTCGCCACAATTGGCGTTGCGAATCTGACGCCCAATCAAACCTGCAATGCCAAAGCTGCTGCGATGGGTCCGGCTGCCGAGGCGTCGCTTGCTTTCCTAGGCTGCTACGTATCCTCGAACGGCAAATCAATGTTATTGCCGCCAGCCTTCGGAACGCTCGGTAACACTGCTCCCAACATGTTCCGGAGCTTCCCTTACTACAACGTGGACTTGAACGTGACGAAGCAGTTCAAGGTCAAAGAGCGCCTGACGTTCCAGTTCCGGGCCGAATTCTTCAATATCTTTAACCGCCCCGAAATCGCCAACGTATTTGGCGGCCCGGGTGGCGATAACAGCTTCACCGATCCTACCGCGGGCGCAGGCGCAAGCTTCGGCTTCCGTAACACGACGCCGGACGTGCTCAGTTCCAACCCCGTGCTTGGATCGGGCGGGGCCCGCGCCATGCAGTTGGGGTTGAAGATTCTCTTCTAACTCGATCCTGACGGATCGACCGTAGTTCGAAAAGGGCCGTCCCGATGTACTCGGGGCGGCCCTTTTCATTTCCGCCGCAATCAAAATTGGGGATATCTGCAAGTCCGGGTTTCTCAACAGCGCGGGTTGGCGACTCGCTGCGAAACATGCGCGTCTCGCATCTTCGCAGTCCATGCCACCATTTGTTGACGTCGGCGTTCCAGGTTGCGATAAGAAGAAAAATACCGTCATTCCGAGGCAAGCCTTTTGCCGAGGAATCCCTCTTCGGTTTTCATTCAAGAAAAGAGGGATTCCTCGGCGGAAATCGTGCCTCGGAATGACGGTTTATTGAGTTTTTCCGCAACCTCTTCAGCCGCTGACGTGCTTCAACGACTGTTTCCACCCTGAGTCCAAAGCCAGTGGGCCGTTCCAGCCGGCTGAAAATCGAAACCGCACGGGCTGAGGCATGTGCCATTGAACCTCACGCGCATGACTCTTGCGAAAAATGCGGGTAAATCAACATCGATTCAAGGAAGCAAAAACCGCATTTCCCACGTATCATCTGTGGCTATGAACAGAGCTTCGTGGTTGCGGGGCCGGAGGGACCTATGAATATTACTCGGACAATCGCGATGCTGGCGGTTTCGCTGATCGTTGCCTTCTCACTTGTCGTGGCGCGGGCGCGCAGCCAATCGGCCGACGACGATCCGAACGCCGTTGCGGTCCAGCGCATCGTCAACGATTATTCCGAGCGCATGAACCGGCACGACGCGCATGACGTTGCGTCTCTGTTCGCCGAGGACGCCGATTTCACCAACATGCGCGGCGACAGCCACCATGGCCGCAAGGAAATCGAGGCGTTCTACGCGAAGCTCTTCGACGGCCCGCTGAAAGAGGTCTACCGCACGGACACCGTGAAAAGTATCCGCATCCTGAGCCCGGAAATTGCCGCCGTGGATGGTCTCTGGCAGATGCGATTTACCCTGGCCGCCAACGGGACGAGGGGGCCGGTTCGCGACGGCCTGTTCGATTACGTCCTCACCAAGCAGAACGGCCGCTGGTTCATCACTATTTTTCACGAATCGGAGTTCGCGCCGCCTCCGGCCGATCCCGCTGCAAAATAGTGCGAGCGTTGTTTCCCGGGAGCCAGGAGAGAGTACAAACCGCGCGGAAAGATTCCTGGTAGCACAGCCACTCCTGGCTGTGCGGTTTTCGCAATCATGGCGGAATGAGTGACGCATGTTTTGTCACCAAAAGCACACAGCCAGGAGTGGCTGTGCTACTCAAACCCGCTGCGAATCGGCTCTTTCCGCCGCACAGCGGCATGTGCGTCTTAATGCATCTTTAGAAATCAAGGCGCGGAAAATGCCGGAGCCTTGAGAAAGAAAAAACAAAAGGGCCGTCCCGATTTCATCGGGACGGCCCTTTCTGCATGACCTTTCTGTTTCTGTTTCCGCTGCGTTAGAAGCTTAGCCGCAGGCCCAACTGAAACTCGCGCGGGCCGCCGCTTCCAAGCGCGGGGTTGTTGTTGGCCACGTCCGGCGTGCTGCTTGAGTTACCGAAACCGGAACTTGGCGTGAAAGGATCGGTGTTGCCGCCGCCGTTGAAGGTCGGGTTGCCGAAGTTGGTGTGGTTGAGGACGTTGAAGATCTCGAAACGGAACTCCGCCGAGAACCGCTCTCCGATCTTCGTTTCCTTGATGACGGAGCCGTCCCAGGCCGAGAAGGTGTTTCCGAAGAAGAAGTTCCTTCTCAGGTTGCCGTACGTGCCGAGGGCGGGCGGAGTCATCACCGAGTTTCCAACAGCGTAGCAGCCGTAGGTCGTAAGCGTTTGCAGGCTAGCGGCCTTGGCTACGCAAGCAGGATTGCTCTGTCCAGGAAAGAAGGGAATGGAGGTCGTGCCGAAGGCACTGAAGTCGTGAGGATTGCCGGAGAAGTTCCAGCGATCCACGTTTTCAGCCTGACCCGTCAGGTCGATGCCGCTGTCACCCGCGGCGCCCCAGGGAAGCCCGTTTTGGACGGTGACGATGGAGGTAACCTTCCAGCCTTCCATCAAGTGGGCAAAGCCCTTCTTGCTGGGAAGCTCGTAGGTGATCGTGGCGGTTAGCCGCTTGCGGATGTCGAAGCCGCTGTTGGAGTAATCCGATCCGAAGTTGTAGGGCGTGTTGTTCGGTCCGCCACGCTCTCCGTTCGTATCCATGTCCAAAGCGTGTGCCCACGTAAATCCGAGCGTGTAGCTCAGACCATGGATTGCGCGCTGGGTCAGTGTGGCCTGCATCCCGTTGTAGTTCGAGTGGTCCGGGTTCCCTACTGTGTAGATGTACGAATAGTAGGGATACTTTGTGTAGAGCGGCCGGGAATGAGTGATCGCCGTCGCGCTCGGTTTCGTATTACCCGGGTACGGGGTTGTAGCCAAGGTGGAGAATCCATTCGGGCAGTTCGCAGAGGTTAAAGTGAATGCCGCGAGCTGCGCCGCTGAGTAAGGGGTGCCATCGGGATTGAGGCAAAAGCCCGCGCCGGCCAGCGGCGTGTTCGTGTACTGCATGCCGATGAGACCGGTGCCGTGGTTGCCCACATAATCGAGCTGCAGGGAGAGATTATTTGTGAAGGAGTGCTGGATGCCGAGCGACCAGGCGGTCACATAGGGAACCTTCAGGTTCTGGTCCGTGGCCTGAATGGTGCAAGGCTTGGTCGGTGTGCAAGTGAACACGGCGGCAGCGTCGACCTGTCCGGGGTAGATGTTCCCGTTGTAGAGTGCCCCTGACGTGTTCCAATTGACCAACCCTGCTACGAGTCCCTCAGCTGCAGTCTGTGCTGGTCTTGCCGTAGGTCCGCTCCCTACCAAAGGCGCCCGACCCAGCACGATACCTGAGGATGTGATGTTGCCAACCCCCGGAGAGCAGACTCCTGCCAAGTTGCAGGTCGAATATCCGCTGGCATTGCCGTTCAGGCCCGTGGTGGGATCCTTCGTATTCTGCTGGAACATTTGGTCCCACAACGCCGGAGTCGCGTAAATCAGGTTGGCGCCAGCACGCACGACGGTTTTGCCATTGCCGCGCACGTCCCAGGCGATGCCCAGGCGCGGGGAGAAGTTGTTGTAGTCGCCGTTCCACATCTTGCTGGTCTGAAGACCCAACTGCTGCAGGCCAAGACCCGGATCGAAGTTCGCCAAACGGTTGAATTTTTCTTGCACGGGGGTGACGTACTCATAGCGCACCCCGAGGTTAAGCATCAGCCTTTGGGTGACGCGATAGTCGTCCTGGAAAAACAGCGAATATGCTTGCTCACTGATGTAGCGCCGCGGTTCCCCGATAAAGATCTGTCCCAGCGCGGAACTGGCCGACGCGGCGGTATTCCCGCGCATGAAGTTCTCGAGCGCGGTGTCACCGTCGACTGGGTTAGAAAGTGTTCCTCTAAATTGCACCTGGCCGCGGCCGCGGTTGAAGGTGCCGGTATTGGTCAGGGTGCTCAGGCGGATCTCGCCCCCGAGCTTGTAGGAATGCTTCCCATGCAGAATGGAGACGTTCTCGATGAACTCATTTATGTGGTCGGGTCCATAGAACTTGGGAAAGCTGGAGCAGCAACCCGGGCTGGAACTAAACCCCTGGAGCGTGATGTTGGTCATGCCGCAGTTGGGTTTCGTGTCGTTGTTCGGTCCGCCAAATCCGAACGCGATGCCGTAGTTGGGCTGGCCGTTGGCCTGGTTTGAGCAGTCTGATGTATTGAACTGCTGGCTAAAGTAGTTTGACCCGAAGCGGAAAGTATTGACTACGGACGAACTTGGGATGTAGCTCCACTGCGCCCCGAGGAACAGCGCGTAGGCCTGAACGGAAGGCCGCCAGTAGGGCTGAATGATCGTGGCGCTGTTGGCGACCAAGCCGCTGTCATGACCGATGAACATCTTCCCATTGATGATGTTCTTGTCGCTTAGGTGATAATCAACCTTTGCCAGCCCGTTGTCCGTGCTGAAATTCGTGTTGAGGCTGCCAGCAAGACAGCTTGGGCACGCCGCGCCGCCATTGCGCGCGTAGATGTTCGGATCGAGGTTGAAAATCGAGTAGGCTCCGGGCGCTGTATTCACCGTGCAGTCCGGGTTGAGTCCCGCAAGCTTCAGGCTGGTGGGGCTCAGCGTCGAGTTAAGCAACACTGATTGGCAGGCGGCGATAATGTTGTTCGCCCGATCTCCGGGCGCTACGGTTGTACTCTCGACCGGGTATTGCATGGTGCCCGGGTTGCCGACCGAGTAGCGCTGCCCTTCATAGCCCAGGAAGAAGAACGCCTTGTCCTTCTTGATTGGTCCGCCTGCAGTGGCCCCGAAGTTTTCCAGGGCGATTTGCTGATGCAGCGGATTCCCGTTCGCGTCGGTGGAGCCAATCAGGAAATGGTTCGTTGCGTCCAGCGCGCTGGTGCGGCCGAAGGCATTGGCCGTTCCGTGGAGGGTGTTGGTGCCCGACTTCAAACCGATGTTCGTAATCGAGCCCGGCTTCCAGCCGAATTCAGCCTTGGGATTTTGTTGCGTGTTGAACTCTTGAATGGAGTCGACCGGCAGCAGCGTGGCGGCGTCGCCCGCGAGGCTGACCGAATTGATGGTGCTTTGCCCTCCCAGGGGCTCCATCGCGGTGATTCCGTCCAGGATGTAGACGTTATGCTCGGGGCGCAGGCCGTTGGTGCTTTGCGTCCAGGCGCCGCCGCCGATGTAGACCGTTACGCCGGGCCGCAGTTGCAGCAAGTTCATGAAGTTGCGGCCGTTGAGCGGAAGGTCCTGGATCGTGCCGGGCTGCAGCGTTCCGCCCAGTACGGCGTTGCTTGTTTCCACCAGCGGAATGGATTCCGTGACGGTGATCATCTGTGCCTGGTCGCCGGGTTGCAGCGCCAAGTCGACTCGAACTTCCTTGCCGACTTCCAGCACGATATTCTGCCGTTCCACCGACTTGAAACCCTGATATTCGACCTTAACCACGTAAGAGCCCGGAGTCAGGTTCGGTGCGCTGTACGCGCCCGCATCGTCCGTGGTGAGGGTACGCGTCGTGCCTCTTTCCGGGTCCCTGACGGTCACAGTTGCGCCGGTGATGACGGCGCCGCTTTGGTCCGTAATGCTCCCTGAAATGCGGCCGCTATTCGCTTGGGAAAAAGCGGACAAGCTCAGCAGCAGCACCCCCAAACACCCCCCAAAAAATTGAAGCGTTTTCCTGGAACACACCCACATCGGAATAGTCATACGGCCCTCCAAATCATACGATTTAGAAACCAGCATCTAGACTGCAAAATGCCATTGGCCCGTATTATTCTTTTCCTCTATGAATGGAGAGCAATCCTGCTCACGGAAACGGAGATGGACGTCGTAGTCCAGCCGAATCAGGAGCATGATTGTGGGCGTGTGTTCACAGTTTGGACCGGAAAAACGCGAACGGAAATCATCGTCGATTCCCTTCCGGCTTTGCCGTTCCCCAACCCTTGCGTAACACACACCCTTGTTCAGCGCAGTGGAACACCACCCCAAGTGAGGGTCAAGTAATGATGTTGTAAATTCTTTGCATGTCCTCACGGAGTCAGCCGGGCGGGCACCTCTAATTCCTTCCCCAGCAAGATGATTCCCCCAAAAGGCCACCGTTCACTGAAGTTTGCCTGTTCAGCCATTTGAATACTTTTTCTCCCCCCTTAATCTCTTCTTCAGATTTTCCGGTAAAGTTAAATTGTTGCCCCTCAAGATTGATTCTCGAAGCGGGCATTTTGCATGACAGCCAGACAAGGTCGGCCCATTGGGATGTCACGTTGACCCAAGCGCGAGGTTAGTTTTGAAGATTTACTCCTGACATTCTCATAGCGAAAATCTCATAAAAAACAAAAGGGCCGGTCCCAAATGTGGGACCAGCCCTTTCCACTTTTCCAGCGTATCTTGGAAGAGGCTACGTATCCGCCCGCAGCGTCTTGGCCGCCCAATCCGGGAACACCACCGGCCGCGCCGAACGCGGTCCTCCCGCGTTCGAGGCCTGGGCGTGGCCTGTGCCTTCGACCATGTCGCGTTTGGAGTTGGTGGCGGCCTCGTAGAGCCGCA
The DNA here is from genome assembly GCA_020073485.1 of Terriglobia bacterium. GTDB lineage: Bacteria > Acidobacteriota > Terriglobia > Acidiferrales > UBA7541 > Palsa-360. Next base: position 179,342 of record JAIQFB010000002.1, read on the forward strand.
GAGCGCCGGCCGGATCCATGATGCGGTCATCCTTGCTGTAACCGATCAGCATGGGAGCTTCGATTTTTGCCGCGCGTCCTTCGCCCATGTTGTATTCGTTGAGCTGCTTGCGGGCGTCGGCCAGATCTTTTGCGCCGATAATCCAGCGCACGCGCTCCTGAATCGGCGGATAGTATTCAAACAGGTCCGACTTCAGATCGTAGGACCCGCTGCTCATCATCGCGGCCTTGATTCTCTTTTCGCCGCTGGCAGCGCGCGGGACGCCGTAGCCGCCCATGCTGATTCCCTGCATCCCGACGCGCGTGGCATCGACGTCCGGGCGAGTCTCGAGGTAATCGATCATGGCCTTGGCGATGCGTTCGGTGTCCGGCGGCAGGTGCAGGTCGTGCAAGCGCATGGCGCCACCCTGTCCCGGGAAATCCACGGCCAGGTAAGCCATGCCTCGGGCATTATAGGCCGCGCCGCCCATGATGGTGGCCTCGGCCATGGTGTCCGCGCCCTGGAACGGAATGACCACCGGGAATTTCTTGCCTTGCGGATTGTTCGGCTTGCGGAAATATCCGTCCAACATTTTGCCTTCGTAGGGGATCTGCACGCGCTCAAAGGGGGCGCGCGTCATCTTCCAGGCACTCTCGAACGCGGCGCGCATTTTCTTGTAGGTGGGCAGCATGCGCGGCTCGTCCACCGGCATGGGCCAGCAGGCCTCGCGATAAAAAGTGGAAGCGCGGAGATAGTATTCGTTCGCGGTGACTTTGTAGCCTTCGCCCGCGAGCCTTTCGGCCTCCTCCGCATTGCGGTCCGCAACGCGCGTCCACTCCGTGATCCAGGACTCCAGATTAAAGGGCTTCATGCGCTGCGCCACTTCCAGCGCATCGGGATCGCTGGTGAACATCGACTGCGTGAGACGAATCTCCAGCTGCCCGCCTCCCGGCAGACCTTTTCCGGGATAGAGTTCCTCCTCCGATCGCCCGCCGACGGCGCCCTTCTTTCCGGCTTCCGAGCCCGCATCCTGGGCAAAAGCGGAAACGCCGAGGGCACCCAGCGCAGGAATTCCCGCGGCCGCCAGGCCCATCTTGACCAAACTTCTCCGGCTAACGTTCAGCAGCGAATCCATCGTCTTGCCTCCTTCAACAATTTTTTTGAGTTCCGTGGCAAACGTTCGCGCAGCAGGAATATGCACCGTTGGACTGCGCCATATGGGAAATGGGTTTCAACAAATTTATGCCCCGCGCACCGGACGTTCACCCTTTCCGCGCGCAGGGGCAGATCTTGGGAGAAGATAGGCCAGTGTGATATTCAAGTCAAGCAAAGGCTGATCTGCAACGATCTCGAGAAATTATCGGTTTGTTTAACGCATCCATAACAAAAAATGATTCCGCGGGTCAGGCCGTGGAATTCGCTGCTCCAAAGATTTTCACGTGAAATGCCGTGCTTACCGCGAAGGCAAGTCCCGTGCCGCTTGTGTCGCGTTAACTATTGACATATCTCATATAACGATGGCAAACTCCGCGGCAACGGGAGGCACTCACTCATGAGGAATCGACTGCTGGAGGTTTGTTTGGGGGCCGTATGCGCGCTGGTGCTTGCCGGTCCGGCGCTTGCCCATCACGGCGGCTCGGCGTACGACACGTCCCATCCGCTCACGCTGACGGGGACGGTGAAGGAATTTCAATTCATCCAGCCGCACCCGCTCATCACTCTGGAAGCGAAGGACGACCAGGGCGTCGTCACCGAATGGTCCGTGGAAATGACGGCGCCGAACCATTTGGTTCATTTCGGCTGGAGTGGGAAGAAACTGAAACCCGGCGACCAGATCACCGTTATCGGCTCGCCTTCCAAGAACGGCCTGAAAGTTTTGAATCTCCGGAAAATTTCGTACACCAACGGCGCGGAAATTCCGCTTGGCCCGCCGCCCGAACCCGGCCAGTACTAGGCCCGGACTACTCAGGCAAATTGTGTGGCCGCCCTGCCCCGTCTCGCGGGCGAGGCAAGGCGGAGCGTTTCGCCGTGAATGGATTCGATCCGAACGATGGGAGGAGTTTCAGATATGCGCAACAATCGGGTGAGCCGGGGTCTTGTTTTCGCCGCCGCTGTGATCTTCTCGTCCGGATTGCACGCACAGACCGCTCCGAAACCAGGCGCGAAGGCCGCAGCGACTGCGGCACTCCCCAGAACCTCTGACGGCGTGCCCGATTTCTCCGGCGTTTGGGAAGGGCACATGCCGCCCAGCGCGCGCAAGTATGCCGGATATTCCTTCACCGGGGATATCCCTGAGATGACGCCCTGGGGCAAAGCGCAATACGAACAGACCAAACCGTCCTGGGGCCCGCGCGCGGTTGTCGATTCCACAGATCTCGTGAATCCGACGACCGGAAATGAGATCGGATGCTTCCCGACGGGCGTACCGCGAATTTACGTGCACCCATTTCCCATGGAGATTATTCAAATCCCCAGCCGCGTCGTTCAGTTGTTCGAGTTCAATCACTTCGTCCGGCAGATTTACACCACCACCGGCTCCCACGAACATGCCAAGGACCTGGATCCGACATGGATGGGCGATTCGGTGGGCTGGTGGGAGGGAGATACGCTGGTCATCGATTCGGTCGGGTTCAATGATAAGACCTGGCTGGACCGCGCCGGCCTTCCGCATTCCGACCAGTTGCACGTGGTCGAACGCATCACGCGCCCCAAGCACGATACCCTGGTTGTGCATATCGTGATCGATGACCCGAAAGCCTATACGCACACCTGGGAAGGCGAGCGCGTCTACGTACTCGAACCGGACTGGAAGCTGACGGAAATGATCTGCGAAGATAACATCACGTTTAACGATCTCAAGAAGGCGGGCAAAGAGCAGTAAAGATCCACCAAGCAATTTTTGGCAAACCGTGATTTCTCAACATGGAGCAGCGTTGTCTCCATGATTTTTTGTCTCCTTGCCCACTGGCCACTCTGCCCCCATGCCACTTTTCTTCCTTGCCTCCCTGCCCCAAGTAACTGCCTGAAACCTTTTGATTAATGAGATAATCCAATCTGACGTGGGATCCCGTAGCCTAGCGCCCCAGTTTGCCTACCCGGCACGGCACCCAAGGGAAAAAACGTGCCCAAAATCCATTTCAGCCTGAACGGTAAGCCTGCCGAGGCTTCCTACGAGCCGGGGATGAACTTCCTCGACGTGTTGCGCGAGGAGTGCGGCATCACTTCCGCGAAAAACGGCTGCGCCCCGGAAGGCACTTGCGGCTGCTGCACGGTGATGGTGGATGGACGCCCGGCCATGGCCTGCCTGCGCAAGCCGGAGCAGATGGCGGGCCGCGAAGTAGTGACCCTGGAAGGACTTCCAGAGGACATGCGCAAGGTGCTGGGCGACGCATTTGTGCTCGAAGGCGGCGTGCAGTGCGGTTTCTGCATTCCCGGGATCGTGGTGCGGGCGGCATCCCTTGTAGAACAGGGCACGGCGGATAACCGCGAGGCCGTGGCCAAGTCGCTGGATGCTCATGTGTGCCGCTGCACGGGATATGGGCGGATCATGGACGCGATTCAGACCGCCGGCGAAGCCTGGAAAAACGGCAAGCAACTGGCGAGCGACCAGCCGAGGCGGCATAACTTCTTCGGCGAGGAATTTGGAATGAGCCGCGATCCGGAATTCGCGCTGGCCAATCCGGGAAAAGCTGCATCTGGAAATGGAATCGGCATGTCGCCGCTGCGCCTGGGCGGACTCGACCAAACGCTGGGCAAGAAATCGTTCGTGGATGATATGAGCGTGCCGGGAATGCTGCACGGAGCAATGGTGCTGAGCGAGCATCCGCGCGCGAAGGTTCTGGCGATCCACACCGAAAAGGCGGCCGCGATGCCCGGCGTGGTTAGAATTTTTACGGCGGCGGATGCGTTCGCGGAAAGAGGAACGGGGATCGCCGTTCCCGACCTGCCGATCTTCGTGGCCGTGGGCGAGAGCACCTGCTGCGTGGGAGATTTCCTGGCCATGGTGGTGGCCGATACGCAGCATCACGCGCGCATGGCGGCCAGCGAAGTAAAAGTCGATTACGAAGTGCTCACGCCGCTGACCGATCCGTTCGAGGCGTTGAAGCCCGGCGCGATACAGGTGCACACGCCGGACACTCTGCGGCCCGCACCGAATCTGGTGGGCACCACGGCGTTTTCGCGCGGCGACGTGGACGCGGCGCTGGCCACTGCCGCGCACGTCATCGATCGCACCTGGCAAACGCAGGCGATCGACCCGGCATTCCTCGAGCCTGAGGCGTGCCTTGCATTGCCGCAAGGCAAGGGCGTCAAAATTCATACCGAGAGCCAGGGTTCCATTCACGATCAGGATCAGATTGCCAGGATTTTGAGTATTCCAATTGAGGAAGTGGAAATTGCGCTGTCGGCCAGCGGCGGAGCATTCGGCGCCAAGGAAGAATTGTCAATCCAGGCGCAGACGGCGCTGGCCGCGTTTCTGCTGCAGCGCCCGGTGAAGACGGTCCTCACGCGCAAGCAATCCACGCAGCATCACGTGAAGCGCCACCCCATCAACGTGCACCTGACTATCGGCGCGGACGCCGAAGGACACTTGCTCGCCGTACGAGCGCGCATTTTGGGCGACGCGGGAGGCTACGCGGGCACCAGCGCGAAATGTCTGTTGCGCGCGGCGTGCCACGCCTGCGGCCCGTACCGCGTGCCCCACGTGGACGTCGAATCAAAAGCCGTGTACACCAATAATCCGACCAGCGGCGCCATGCGCGGCTTCGGCAGCAACCAAGCTCAATTCGCCATGGAAGGGGCCATGGATTTGCTCGCCGAAAAAGTGGGCGTCGACGGCTACGAAATCCGAATCCGGAATATCCTGAATCCCGGCGATGCATTCGCCACCGGCCAGATCATGAGAGAGAGCGTGCTGGGCCTGCGGCGCTCGCTCGAAGCCGTGAAGGACACTTATAAAAACGCGAAATATGCCGGCATCGGCTGCGGGATCAAGAGCACCGGCATCGGCAACGGCACGATCGACAGCGGGTACATCACCATCCGCGTGCTCGAAGGGCCGCGCGTGGAAATTCTCACCGGCTACACGGAAATGGGGCAAGGCATATACACGGCGACGCGCCAGGCCGTGTGCGAGGAGACGGGCCTGCCCGCCGGGATCATGACCGTCCTGTGGGACAAGGAACTCGGCAGAAAGTGCGGGGAAACCTGGGCCTCGCGCGGCACCACGCTGAGTTGCGCGGCCGCACAAAAGGCGGCGCAGAAATTTGCCGCCGATCTGAAGGAGCACAAGCTCGAGGAACTCGTGGGGCGCGAGTATGAAGGCGAATATGTCTGCGACTTCACCACGCGGCCCGGCACTCCCGAATCGAAAACGAACCCGACGACGCACCTGACGTTCAGTTATGCGACCCAAGTGGTAATTCTCAATGACGAGGGCAGAATCGAACGCGTGGTTGCCGCGCATGATGTGGGCCGAGCGCTGAATCCGCGTCTCTGCGCCGAGCAGATGGAGGGCGGAGTGCACATGGGGCTGGGGTACGCCCTCAGCGAAAATTTTCCGTACAAAGATGGGCGACCCGATTCCCTGCTGATGCGCGATTTCGGCATCGTCCGCGCCAAGGACACGCCGAAGATCGACGTCATCCTGATCGAAGTGCCCGATGAAATCGGCGGCTACGGCTCCAAGGGCGTGGGCGAGATCGGATGCGTGCCTACCACCGGCGCGGTCGCTTCCGCGCTCTACTCCTACGACGGAATCCGCCGGTTTAAGCTGCCAATGCAGGATGCGCAGGCCGCCGCGCCTTCAGTTCCCAAATCAAGGAAGAAGACCGCCGTCGCGGCTGATTGAACGTCGCACATATTTGCAGAGCTTGATCCCGGGTAGCAATTTTCAAACGACCCATCAGTCCAAATTTCCGGCAGCGGGCACTAGAATGCCATGCAAAAAGAGACCATATTTTTCCTGATTGATTATCTATCATACAAAGAATGGGCATCACTTGGTTGATCGAAATGTACGAAGCCTACCTTGATGACAGTGGAACAAATACACAGTCAGCGATTGCGATTGCGGGTTGTTATGTCTCTACTGAAGCGGGGTGGAGGAAATTTACAAAAGAATGGGATCAAGCTAGAGACGAAGAAGGATTTGATGTTTTTCATATGGCGGAATTTCTTGCCCCTAGGGATCAAGGACATGAGCCGTGGTGCAATTGGGATGATGCAAAAAGGGATCGTGTTTATCGAAGGCTCGCAGGGATAATCAATGACAACAAAAGAATTGGCATAGGGGTTGCAGTCCCCAAGTCAGTGTACAACAGCGTCCCGCAGCGGATCCGTGACCATTATGGCAACGAGCATTACACTTTTGCTGTCAGAATGTGCCTAATGCAAATTTCCGAGTGGCGTGCAAAGAGCCTCATTTCCCTTCCCATGCAATATATCTTTGATTGGGAAACGCCTGGTAGTCCAAAGCACGCTGAGATTTCTGCCATGATGAGCAATGTTCATGAACGCCTAAGACCACTCTTCGGTCTAGATGCAGGTGGATTTAGCTTTCAGCGCAGACAATTTTCTAAGCCGCTTCAAGCCGCCGATATTCTGGCATGGCAGATGAATAGGTATATTCCTAGGATTTATCCGCAAGGAGAAATCAATTTCGATGCGCTTCATGCTGGTTTCAGGATCCTTAGAAAAGACCAAGAGATGAACATAGGTTATTTCAGCGAATCAAATATGCAGGCATGGATCAACAGGATTCTTGGTTACGAAGAAAAATATGGAGTTATTTATTGACCGCCTCCATAAAATGGAAGCATTGCACTGCCCGCTGGTTGCGGCCGCTTGGTCTGAACCACCCTGAAATCAATCAGGCCGTAATCTGTTTTGGTTCCGCTTCGCGCTTCGCCTGAATCGCGTTGAATACTTTTTCCGCGGTGGCCGGCAGCGAAGTGATGCGCACGCCGACGGCGTTGTAGATGGCGTTCAGGATGGCCGCCGCCGTGGGCACCAGCGTGGGCTCGCCGACGCCCTTCGCGCCGAACGGACCCGTCGGATCGTAATTGTCCACGATATCGACTTCGATTTCGGGCATGTCGAGTGAAGTCGGCATGATGTAGTTGGTGAGATTCGGATTGATCTGCACGCCCTGCGCGTTGAACAGAATTTCCTCCTGCAGCGCGAATCCGACCCCCATGGAAATTCCGCCCTCCACCTGGCCTTCGACCAGCATAGGGTTGATGGGCGTGCCGCAATCGTGCGAGGCGACCATGCGGATCACTTCCACTTCGCCGGTTTCGTCGTCCACGTCCACTTCGGCGATCTGCGTGGCATAAACATAGGTGCCGAACGGCTTGCCTTGTCCGGTTTCTGGATCAAGCGCGACGGTTGCGGGGTTAAACGAAGCGCTGCCGATGGGCGGCTCTCCAGTGACTACGCGCGCGTGGTTGGCCACGTCGGCGATATGCATATTGCGCTGCGGGTACCCCTTGACCACTATCTTGTGGTCCTTGGCTTCGAGCTGGTGGGGCTTCACGCCGAGCATTGGCGCCGCCACGTCGAACAGCATCAGCTTGACCTTCTCCGCAGCCATTCGGGCGGCGTTCCCGGTCACGTACGTGGTGCGGCTGGCGATCGCTCCGGTGTCCATCGGGGTGGCATCGGTGTCGGCGGAAACAACGACAACGTCATCGGTAGCGATGCCGAGTTCCTGCGCGACTATTTGCGCCAGAATGGTGAGCGAACCCTGGCCGGTTTCCACCGTGCCGGTCAGCAGCGTCGCCGTTCCGTCCTCGTCCATCTTCACCACGGCCGAGCTAGGGTTCGCCGCCACGGTGAACCCGATCGGATACCACATGCAGGCCATGCCACGTCCGCGACGCTTCATACGCGCACCGTATTCCCGTTGACGTTTTCTTTCTCCAGCAATTTCGCCCCGCCGTTCGTCCCGCCGTTCGTGCTTCCCTTGCCGTTGCTGTGCCAACCGAAACGCTCGGCTGCGCGCAACAGCGACTCCTTGACCACCACGCTTTGCAGCGTCTGCCCGGTGGGGCTGAGCGATCCTTCGTTAAACGCGTTGATCAGGCGAATGTCCAGAGGGTCCATCTTGAGCAAGTGGGCGATGTCGTCCATGTGAGACTCGTAGGCGAAGCAAACTTGCGGGGCTCCGAATCCGCGCATTGCGCCGGTCATGGTCTTGTTCGTGTAGACGACGTGGGCTTCGGCATAGAGGTTGTCGATGTTGTAAGGCCCCGCGGACAGAATGCAGGCCTTGCCGAGCGTCGTTTCGCTCCAGGAGCAGTACGCGCCGCCATCGAGGATAAGGCGAATTTTCCGCGCCTGGATTCGGCCGTCCTTGGTCACGCCGGTCTTGTAATCCATGATCAGCGGGTGGCGCGTAGTCGAGGCGATGAACTCATCCGGGCGGGTAAACACGCTCTTGACCGGGCGGCCCGATTTTTTCGAAAGCAGAGCCAGCACCGGCTCGGTGGTGATTTCGTTCTTGCCGCCGAAATTTCCACCGACGATGGTGGCCACGATGCGGATGCGGCTGATAGGGATGGCCAGGGTGCGCGCGACGTCCGCGCGGCCCAGCGTGATTCTGCCGAGCGTGGAATGAATGGTCACGCGCCCGTTGGCATCCCACATGGCGATCGTGGCATGAGGCTCCAGAGGCACGTGCTCGACCATCTGCGTGCGGAACGTGCCCTCAACAATGTGGTCGGAAGCAGCGAAGCCTTTTTCGATGTCGCCCTTCTTGATGACCTTGCTCTGATAAATGTTTGCGGACGGCGCATGCACGCCGGGAGTTTCCAGTTTCAACGATTCCAGGGGATCGAGCACCGGAGTCAGAACTTCGTAATCGATCTTGATCTTTTCGAGCGCTTCCGCGGCAATCTGCTCGGTGACCGCGGCCACGGCGGCGACGCCGTCGCCCGCGTGGAACACGCGCTCGTAGGCCAGCACCGGCTGGTCCTTGAGCGATGGGCCGAAGGAATTGCACGGAACGTCCTTGCCCGTGACCACGGCCATCACGCCGGGCATGGCTTCGGCTTCGGATGTGTCGATGCTGCGGATGCGGGCGGAGGCCACTCCGGCGCGCTTGATTTTCGCGTACAACATGCCGGGGAACGTAATGTCGTCGATGTACCCAGTCTGGCCGAGGCCGTGCAGGCGGCCGTCCAGGCGCGTCGCGCGCTGGCCGACGGCGGGAGTTTGCTGGCGGGCCTTCGGCACCACGACCTCGATGGGATAGCTCACCAGGGGCGCGATTACGGACTCGTGCAGTATGCTGGGTTCCTGCACCACTGTCTTCTCGGCTACTGTCGGTTTCTTGTCCATGGTGGTTCTCCCTCCTCGATTCTTTTCTGGTCCTGCAAAATGTCCGACTACCGGTTCACTTCGGCCGTTTCGCCGCGCATGACGCGCGCGGCAATCTGAATTGCCTCAATCATCTTGACGTAGCCCGTGCATCGGCACAAATTCCCGCCCAGCGCGTCGCGGATTTGCGGAATGGTGGGATCTGGATTCTCATCGATCAGAGCCTTGGCGGACATGATCACGCCCGGCCCGCAGAAGCCGCACTGCAGCGAAGCACAGTCCTCGAAAGCCCTCTGCAGCGGGTGCACGCCGTTCATGCTGGCAAGGCCTTCGATGGTCAGCACCTTTCGGCCGTCGGCTTGCGCGGCCAGCATTAAGCAAGAGTTGATGGGCTTGCCGTCCACGATCACGGTGCAGGCGCCGCAATCGCCGACGTCGCATCCGAGTTTCGAGCCGGGCAAATTGAAGTTATCGCGCAGGGCGCGGAGCAAGGTCGTTTCCGGCGGCACGGTGGCCGTGCGGTTCTCGCCGTTGATATTGATCGTCACTGTCACCATTGAGTGTCTCCCTATTTCGACGGGCTCCAAGTAGAGCCCGCACCCTATCGCTTGGCTTGCGCCAAAGCGTATGCGCCTTCCAGTGCCCGTTTAGTGAGGACCGCGACCAGGTTTTTCCGGTATCCGGCCGATGCCCGGAAATCGCTAATGGGCTTGGCGTCGGTGGCGGCAATGCGCCCGGCCTCGGCCATCGCCTCCGGCGTGATTTCCCGGCCTTCCAAATATGCTTCCGCCTGCGGCGCGTGAATCACTTTTGGAGCGACCGCTCCCAGCCCGATCCGCGGCGCGACAAACGTGTTCTTTTTTGCGTCCACCCAGAAGCTTGCCCCGACATTGACCAGGGCCAGCGCCTGCCCCTTGCGCAATCCGAATTTCAGGAAGTGGGTGGGCTTGCCGAGGTTCTGCTTGGGGATGATGATTTCGGCGAGAATTTCGTCCGCTTTGAGAATGGTCTTGCGCGGCCCAAGGAAGAAATCGGTGAGCGGCACCTCGCGGCGCCCGCCGGGCCCTTGAATGCTGGCGATCGCTTCCAGCGCCATCAGCGTGGGACCGCTGTCCATGGACGGAACGGCGGTCACCAGATTGCCGCCCAGCGTGCCCAGATTCCGCGTCTGCACCGCGCCGATGGTGTGCGCCGCGTCGACCAATGCGGGGAACATCTGCTGGATCACTGGCGACTTCATGATCTGCGAGTGCGTGACCAGCGCGCCGATGCGCAATCCGCCGTCGGTCACCGTGATCGATTTCAATTCATCGGCGCGCGAAATATCAACGACCACGTTCGGGGAATGGGCGGAAAATTTCAGGTCTGCCAGCAGATCAGTGCCGCCGGCGATCACTTTGACCTTGGAAGTCGCGGAGTGCTTGGCAAGCAGCATTACCGCATCGCGGGAGTCCTTCGCGACGTACAAATCAAATGCTCTCATGCAGTGCCTCGGGGCGCTCGGTGGCGAGCGGGTAACTGTGGCCGGTCATCGCCTTGGGGACGCGTTGGCGAAGCGGGCCAGATACACGTCTGGAAGCTGCCGTTGCTGCCGCCAGCTTCGCGCCTCACCCAACGTGAGGACACCCTCAATTTGACGTGTCAACCCCCGAAGGATAGCATCACTCCCCGCCAAAAACCAGACCAATGGAACGCGGTCTTGCGCCGCCGAATGGTTTCTGTTCGCCTAATCGAACGCGCGATTTCCTGCTGCTTTGCCGTTCCAGTACTATGCTGGCTGAGAATACCTACCAGCCCGCGTCATCGTGTTCGGCTCGCCGCACCCGGCCGGCAACCGGTAGGCAAGGGGGGACGCGAGATCCGGAAGCGTTTCCTGAGCGCAAGAAACGGCCATGGGCTCGGAAGCCCGCCGGGAGGCAGCCGTCCAGCCAAGGACACTCGGGTGTGGGCTCTACTCTTGCGCCGAATGTTTTTGTGAGGCGTGGAGCCCGCCGGAATAATGATTCGCCACGGGCGCGGGCAATGGTACGCTGTGCGCAAGAATTCCAGTACAAACGGGTGCGGGCTCTACTCTTGCGCCGAATGTTTTTGTGAGGCGTGGAGCCCGCCGGAAATTCGATGCAAACCAGGGAGGAAGAAAAATTATGAATTCCCGGACCAGGAAGTCGGGATGCGCTGTCTTGTTCGCCGGATTGGCGGTGTTGCTTGCAGGAACTCGTTTTGGCGCGCGGGCCGATGACAAAACGGCGTCGGCCATGCCTCCCGCGTCGATTCCGACGTTCTCGACCGCGGATATCGCGCGCGAAGCCATCTTCTACGTGGGCGGACAATATGAAGGCGCGCCGGGCAAGGAAGTAATGCACGGCGCCATGTACGTGGAAGTGATGGTGCCGAAGAAGATCCGGCAGAAATATCCGGTCGTGTTTTTCCACGGCAACGGCCAGACCGGCGCGGTGTGGCGCCAGACGCCGGACGGGCGGCCGGGCTGGGCATACTATCTGGTAAAACAGGGGTATGTTGTTTATATGGTTGATTATCCGGCGCGCGGCCGCTCGCCCTACGTGCCGGACATGGACGGCAAGCTTGGGCTGCGCACCGCACTCGACCTGGAACAGATCTGGACGGGGCCGACGCTATCGGGCGGCAATTTCCCGCGCATGAAACTTTACACGCAATGGCCCAGCGACTCGCCGAAAAAGGGCACCATGGGCGATCCGGTCTTCGATAATTTCATCAAGGGCCAGATGCAGTTCATCGCAGGCCAGGACAAGCTGGCCGTGCCCGCCGGCATCGCGCTGCTGGATCAGATCGGTTCCCCGGTCATCCTGATCACGCATTCACAAGGAGGCGGCATCGGATTCAACGTGGCCGACGCACGGCCCAAGCTGGTCGCCGGCATGGTCGCGATCGAGCCCGGCGGGCCGCAGATAGGCGTGGTGGATACGGCGAAAGTGGCCTATACCGGCAGAATCGGAAATGCCTGGGGCATCACCAACATGCCCATGCATTACGAGCCGCCCGTCAACAGCCTCGATGATTTGAAGACATACCTTGAAGAAAAATCCGACCGCCCCGACGAAGTTCCCTGCTACATGCAGAAGGAGCCGGTCCACAAACTGGTGGGCATGAAGGACATTCGCATCCTCTCCATTTCCGCCGAGGGCACCTATCATCGCGTGTTCGACGCCTGCATTCCGAAGTGGCTTAATCAGGCGGGCGTGCACGACGATTTCGTTCGCCTCGAGGACGTGGGCATTCACGGCAACATGCACGAGATGTTCCTCGACAGGAACAGTGATGTGGTCATCAAGTTTATCGATGACTGGCTGCGGAAGAATATAAAGTAAACTTTGCACGTTGGATGTGCCGGTTCGAGGAGCCGGACCGGCACATCCAACGCGCTTCTCTTGGAGATTAAGTCCTGGCCGATCTTTGATGCCTCGCGTCAGACGGGCTTTGGTCAACCTCCGCGAGTCTGTTTCTAGTGGATTGTGTCCGCTCCGGGCAATCCCTTCTGACCTGTAAGCTACAGTAATACTAGGACTTACAAAAACAGACTTCTCGCCACACCTGCAACTCTCCACCACTTTTTCCGGTGCACCTTTTTTCCTTTACTAGCTAACTATCTTCCTTGTGTTGAACCAAATTGGGGAAATAAGGGGTCGTTAAGCTTTTGTAAAATCTTCCATACTCCCTTAAATCAGTAAGTAAGCGGCGGGACACCTGGATTCCCATTTGGCTCCAAGTTTGCCATAGATCAATCGTCAACTAAGTATGCTAGCCAGCGCCCAGGGGGATCCATTGCACCGTTGTAACCAGAATACTGTTGCTTCCCGTTGCCTCAGCATCATGCTCCTATGCCTGGGGGCATTAACCCTTCCCGTGGGCGCGCATGCGCAAGGCACAGTGGATAACTCCTACGTGTCCGTATCCGCGTGCAACGTGCCTATTTCCAGTTGCACGGTATTCGTCGGGTCCACGGTTCCTCAAGGCGACGCCATAATGGTCGTGGCTTCCTGGGGAGGGGCAGCAACCACCGCGACAATTAACGACGGCCACAACACCTACAAATCCATCTTCGGGCCGTCCACGGCCGCGACAGGAGACAATCGCGGGCAGGCCTGGATTGTTCCGAGTACTTCGTCCGGGGTGACGCAAGCGACCGTCACGCTTAGCGCTCCATCGACCACCGAACAGGTCTTGATCTGGATCATTCCGATAAAGGGACTGGACCCGATTTCGCCTATCGATGCCAACGTCACGCACGTCAACGCCGGCAGCGGCACGAATATGTCGACGGGGATTTCCGGGATTTTCAGCTCCGTTCCCAACGAAATGATCTGGGGCATCTTTCTGGAAGACAACTATTCGACGCCCTACGCCCCCGGCTCAGGATTTTTCAACCTCTCCGGCCAGGAAGCCGCGTCCCTGCTCGAGGACAAGAGCGTGACGCAAACGGGGATCCAGACGGCCGTCGGAACGAACGGGAACGGCACCAACAATTGGATTGGCGCGGTCATCGGCCTAAAAGCGGCCGGGCAAAATGGAGGAACCACCCCGACGATCTCGTCGATTGCCGTAACCCCGGCCAATCCTTCGATTGTGGCCGGCGTGACGCAGCAATTCACCGCCACCGGAACCTACAGCGACGGCAGCACCCAGAACTTGACCGGCTCCGTAACCTGGACTTCGTCCAACACGACCGTGGCTACGATCAGTGCCTCCGGACTGGCTTCGGCCGCAAGCGCGGGCAACACGACCATTCAGGCGGCGCTGACGTCGGTCACGGGGTCCACGGGCTTGACGGTGACGGCCAGCAACGGCGGCGATTCGGGGAGTACGCTTCCCGGCCTGGTCGGATATTGGACGTTCAACGAAGGTTCCGGCACCACGGCCGCCGATTCCTCCGGCAACGGCCTTACGGCCACACTGTCGAACGGGATCACCTGGACGACGGGCGCGGTCGGCGGAGCGGTTTCCGGCAACGGGGTGAATCAATATATTACCATCCCAGCACTTAATCTTACTGGAACAAGCGCGGCGAGCGTGGCCATGTGGGTGAACCGCACGTATACCAACGGCGCCGGAGACGTTCTGCTCGAATTCAGCAATAATTTCAACAACACCAATAACGCCTTCGGTTTTTTCCCGGAAGGGGCGGCCGATTGCGGCCGCGCGGCCACCGAAATCGGCCTCATCGGGAACAATGGGTATGACATCAAGTGTTACCCGCAGCCCTCGTCCGGCACCTGGCACCAACTGGTCGTGGTCTATGACTACACGCAAGCTGCGGCGAGTTCCATTGCGTTTTACGTGGACGGCCAGCTGCAAACGGCGTTGAGCCAGCCCTACAGCAGCAACAATTCGGCAAAATTTGGAAACTATCCCATCTATCTGTTTTCACGCGGGGGCACTTCGAGCTTCAGTCCCGGCCAGATCGGCGACTTGCAGATTTATAATCGCGCCTTGACCGCTTCCGATGTGCAGACACTCTATAACAGCATCGAGGCGGACTTCACGCTGACGGCTTTGCCAAGTTCGCAGACAGTTTTTCAGGGCAGCGGAACCACGTACACGGCCGCGGTTTCCCCGTTGAATGGATTCAGTGGATCGGTGGCCTTGACCGCAACTGGACTGCCCGCCGGCGCCACGGCTTCCTTCAGCCCGGCGCAGGTCTCCTCGGGATCGTCCACGTTGAGCGTTACCACGGCTTCGACAACCCCGCCCGGGTCGTATACGGTGACGATCACAGGCACCAGCGGAACACTCACGCACAGCGCCAACATCACCCTGGTGGTTAACGCGACCGCCACTCCGGATTTTGCGATTTCCGCAGCGCCCAGCAGCCAGACCGTAAGCGCCGGATCCGGCACCACCTATACGCCGACAATCACGGCGTCGGGCGGTTTCAGCGGAGTGGTTTCGCTCACCGTGAGCGGGCTGCCCGCCGGAGCCACCGGCACATTTAGCCCCGCTTCCGTTAGCGGCTCAGGATCCTCGACATTGACTGTGACCACGTCCGCCTCCACGCTGACTGGCTCCTATACGTTGAGCATCACGGGAACCAGCGGAAGCCTGACGCACAGCGCCACGGCCATTCTGGTGGTGAGCGCCGCGCCTACCTTCTCGGTCGCGGCAGCGCCCAGCTCACAGACCGTGATCCAGGGTGCGAGCACTACCTTTACGCCCACCATCACTGCCTTGAATGGTTTCAGCGCAGCCGTCACTTTCAGCATCAGCGGCCTGCCTACCGGCGCTACAGGGACATTCAATCCCGCTTCGGTCACGGGTTCCGGGACCTCAACTCTAACCATCGCCACAGCCGCGACTACGGCAACCGGCTCCTATACGCTGACCATCACGGGCACTAGCGGCAGTCTGATAAAGACCAGCACGGTCGCCCTCGTGATCACCGCCGCGAGTAGCGGAGGCGGCTCGGCGGGGACCTTACCGGGCTTGGTCGGCTATTGGACTTTCAATGAAGGCTCCGGCACCACCGCAGCAGATTCTTCCGGCAACAATCTCACCGCCACTCTTTCGAACGGCGTCACCTGGGCAACGGGCAAAGTGGGAGGCGCGATTTCGGCCAATGGCTCCAATCAATACGTCACCATTCCGGCCATCAACCTGAGCTCGACCAGCGCGGCCAGCGTCGCGATGTGGGTGAACAGGACGTATACGGGCGGGGCGGGAGATGTGCTCTTCGAATTCAGCAACAATTTCAACAGCACCAACAATGCCTTCGGCTTTTTCCCGGAGGGAGCGGCGGATTGCGGAGTCCCGGCCACGGAAATCAGCCTAAGGGGCAACAACGGATACGACGTCAAGTGCTACACGCAGCCGACTTCCGGCGTCTGGCACCTGCTGGTTGTCGTGTACGATATGAGCCAATCCGCGGCCAATTCCGTGGCGTTTTATGTGGACGGCGTCCAGCAAACGTCCCTGAGCCAGCCCTATTCGAGCACCAATACCTCCACCTTTGGAAACTATCCCACGTATCTGTTTTCCCGCGGAGGCACTGGAAATTTCAGCAGCGGCTCGCTCAGCGATCTGCAAATTTATAATCGCGCCCTGACCGCTTCCGATGTTCAGTCGCTGTTCAATAGCGCCGCGCCGAGCTTCACACTGACGGCATCTCCCGCATCACAAACGGTAGTTCAAGGCAATGCCACCAGCTACACGGCCACGATAACTCCCGTGAACGGGTTCAACGGGTCCGTTTCTCTGAGCGCGTCCGGTTTGCCCGCGGGTGCCTCCGCTTCGTTTAGCCTCACTCAGGTTTCATCCGGGGCTTCCACGTTGACCATTACCACGGACCCCACTTTGACTCCGGCCGGGTCGTACTCGGTCAGGATCACGGGCACTAGCGGCAGCCTCATACAAACCTCCACGGTGACGCTGGTGGTGAACGCGCCACCCACATTCTCGCTTGCCGCTGCGCCCAGTTCGCAGACCGTAATTCAGGGGAGCAGCACGACCTTCACGCCGACGGTCACGGGCGCAAATGGATTCAGCGCCGGCGTCGCTTTCAGCGTTAGTGGCTTGCCCACCGGCGCTACCGGCACATTTGTCCCGGCCTCGGTTACCGGTTCCGGCTCGTCGACTCTGACCATCGCAACGGCCGCGACAACCCCGACCGGCTCCTACACTTTGACGATCACGGGCACCAGCGGCAGCCTGGCCCAGAGCTCTACGGTGACCCTGGTGGTGAACGCCGCCGCGCAAGCGAACTTCACGCTCACGTCCGCGCCAACTTCTCGAACCGTGGTCCAGGGCACGAGCACCACCTATGTTCCGACGGTCACTCCGTCGAATGGCTTTAGCGGAACGGTCACCTTCAGCGTCAGCGGGCTTCCTACCGGAGCCAGTGCCACCTTCAATCCCACCACCGTTACAACCACCGGCTCCACGACCATGACCGTCGTCACCAGTCTGGCCACTCCTGTGGGCACCTATCCTCTCGTGATTACCGGCACTAGCGGAAGCTTGAGCACCACCGTGACCGTAAGCCTGGTCATCACCGGAACCTTCTCGATCAGCATCTCACCGAGCGCCCAGACGGTACTCGGCGGATTGTCCACAACCTATACGGTCACCGAGACCCCTGGCGCCGGATTTACCGGAAACGTAAGCCTCTCGGTGAGCGGCCTGCCATCGGGCGGCCGAGGGACTTTCAGTCCTACAACCATCACCGGTTCGGGCTCATCCACATTAACGGTCACAACTTCGATTTTCTCTTCCAAGCGCACGTATACGCTGACCATTACCGGGACCAGCGGCGGCATTACATCCAGGTCGACGGCAACGCTGACAGTGCAATAGGGTCAGGGAAAAGTTGCAAGGCAGCAGGGGCATCGAGACGGGCGTTGCTCCTGCCCAGGCTTCGGAGTCTCGCCTCGCATTTTATATTCGCTTTTTGTTCGCTTTTGTGTATACTCTCCCCCTGTTTGCGAGGTTCGGGAGCGCATCGCAAATTCCCGGCTCAGGAGTGGATCGTGAAAAAGTCGTCCCGCTGGTTTCAAAAAACTCTCTTCGCCATATATCTATTGGCGATTGTATGGACGTCGTATACGCACGCCGCCGAGTATAAGGCCGGGCAAAAGGCGATTCCCTCCCCCTTTACTCCGGCGAAGGTTATTGCGCTTTCCACACCGCGCGGACCATGGGCGGTGCGAGCGTATGTACAGAACGCCGCCCGGACCTCGGGCGTGAACCCGCGGATTGCCGAATGGATTGTCGCGCACGAGTCGCGGCACCACCCGGAAGCGACCGGCGATGGCGGGGAAAGCCGCGGACTCTGGCAAATCAACAAGGAATGGCACCCGGAAGTCTCCGATGCCTGCGCTTACAACGTGAGGTGCAGCACGGACTGGTCGCTGGAGCGCATTCGCGACGGATATGCGGATGAGTGGAGCACGTGGAAATATTGCAGGGAGAAGTTTGAGGATTGCCCGTTTTAGTGGGGGCTTTTAGAAAAATCCCAGGCCGGGGAGTGCATCGCTGTGTCTACACGTAGCGCACGATGCGCATCATGCCGCCATCCATGTGGTAAAGATTGTGGCAATGAAAAAGCCATGCGCCGGGGTTGTCCGCGACAATATCGAGTTCCACCCGTTTCGAGTGAGTCCAGACGATAGTCGTATCCTTGCTTACGTTGCCTACGCGATAAAAATGACCGTGCAGGTGCATGGGATGGGGCATGGCACTCTGATTGTCCAATCGGATGCGTACGGCTTCTCCCCGATGGATTTCCAGCGGCTCGGCGTTGGGATACGCTTGCCCGTTCATGGTCCACTGCTGCGTCAGGATTGCCGCCGCCCCTCCCGGGTCCGCCACGCCGGCCGGTTTCATCATGCCGCCAGGCTTCAGCATGCCTCCCGCCAGGACAAAATTGAAAATGCGGTTTGGCTTCCTTACTTCGGGAACGTCCAATCCTCGCAGGTCATCGAGTTGCAGCAATCGCCCGCCGGTCAAACCCTCAGGCATAGCGCCTTCGCGAGGCATCGCGGGGTTGGAATCCGTATACTGCAGCACGGCGCGCGCCGCAGGCAAATCGTTGTCGGCTGAAGCGGCGATTGGCCATGCCCCGGGATTCCTGGCCTCCACGACAACGTCATAGCGCTCGCCCGGTCCCAGGCGCAGCGCATCGACGCGAAACGGTTCCACCGGCCTTCCATCGGTGTGCGTGATCATCAGGGTATGGCCGCCGATCGCAAATCGGTAGATTGACGAACCAGAAGGATTGATCAAACGCAGACGAACCCGTTCCCCCGTTTTCACCTGGAAGACAGAGGGAACCTCGGGAGGGCGCCCATTGATAAGCAGCGCTATATAAGGAGCCGCGAGCATATCCATCATGCCGTTGCCGGCGGTTTTCATCCTGCCCAGGGGCATGGGCGCCCCGGCTAAAAAGTCAGTCAACGTGAGTGTGTATTCCCGGTCGTAGGCAACGTGGGCGTTCTTTTCCTCCAGAACCAGCGGGCCAACCAGGCCCCGGTCCTGTTGAAGACCGACATGGGAGTGATACATGTAACTTCCGGCGGGCGAAGCGTCGAATTCATAAACGAAGGTGCCGCCGGGCGGAATCGCGGGCTGCGTGATGTCGGGGACGCCGTCCATAGCATTCTGCAAGGGGATGCCATGCCAATGGACGGTAGTGCCTTCGGGCAGGTTGTTCTTTACCGCGATGCGCAGCCGCTCCCCTTCCTTCGCGCGAATTTCCGGGCCGGGGAATTGCCCGTTGTAGAGCCACTTTTCAAAAACGCCGCGGCCAGGAATTTCAAACTGGGTTTTCTCCAATATGAGGGGAAATTCACGCGGCAATCCGGCGCCAACCGCGGGATTATCCAAAGGATGAGAACCCGTTCCCTGCCGAGGTTTTCCGGGGAGACCGAGTCCTGCGGAAGAAATTCGCGCGCCCAGCGCCACGGCGCCAAGATTTGCGATCGCGGACTGGAGGAACGTTCGGCGGTCCATACATCCCTTAGTTTACTCTCGACTTACTCGTCCGCAAAATTCGCTTTTTAGCATGAGCGTGGGCGCGGGTTGCGATCGCCCGCGGCCGCCGCTAAAAAAAGGCGATCCAGCGGCCCATGGCTACAATTCCGAACCACAGCAGGATGGAGAACGCGCCGGCAAACTTGGCCGCGAACGGAGTATTTCCCCGCTCCCACCGGTTCACGCCGCGATAGGCGGTGAAGTGAAACACCAGCGCGTTCACGCCGGCGATCGCCAGCAAGAGCATTTTCCAGCGGAAGCCGGTATTGGTGTAGCAGCGGCTCGCCTCGGACACGAACATCAGCGCTCCGGTCACGAGCATCACGGCGAACCCATACAGCGCCCAGCGCAGCGTTCCGCCCACCACGGAGGAAACGGAATCCTTCTTGAAAGAAATCCCCATCAGGCGCAAATCCAGAACGGACGTGGAGCCCACCACGGTCACGATCCCGAACATGTGAATGCTTTCAATTGCCGGAAACAGCCAGGCGGACTGCGCAATGGTGCTGCCCACATAGGTGGACTCCAACGCGTGACACAAGGCGATCATATCTGGCATTTCGACATTCTCCTTTTCCTGCCGGCAAAGCCGCGTTCCGTAGCTTGCACTGCGCCCGCCAGATGCCGCTCGCGGCGGCGCTGCTGGTTCTTGCGGAGCCCGGCGCGCTATTCACGAGCGCCGGTAAAACCAATCACTCGGGACATGGCCACAATCCCAAACCACAGCAGGATCGAGATCACGGCGCTCATCTTCAACATGACCGGCGTGTTTCCGCTCTCCTCCCAATTCCCCGTGTTCCGGTGGATCGATTTCTCCACCAGCACGACGTTCAGTCCGGCCAAGACCACCATTGCGATCTTCCAGCGAAACGCCGTGTTCGTGTACATGTCCACGGCCTGCGCGGAGAACACCAGGAATCCGGTCATGAGATTGCCGGCCAATCCCGCCTGCGCCCAGGGCAGTGCCAGCTTGGCGACGCTCCCTACGGACCGGCCACGCAACCCTAAATCCAGCACCCGCAGATCCAGCACGGAAGTTGCCGTGACCATGATCACGAATCCAAAAATGTGCAGCGTGTACAGCGCTGGATATAAGTTCAGCGATTCCCGGATGCCGGTTGCCCACGAGGTGTCTTGCAACCACTGGCAAAGCCCTAAAAAGTTCATGGAAATCCTTTCCATTTTGTAGAGTAGCGACCGGTTAACGCCGCGTTGGCGCTGTAATAACGGCCGGCCGCCATCGGCGTGCAGCCGATGGCGGCTTGACCCGCGCAAGTCACACTGGGACGCAAAAGATGGGCGAGAAAATGATCGAAATCCGCCAGGAAATATGTGATTCAACGCACCGATTGATGTGACCGGGATCACGCAGCATTGGGGCATTTGTCACAGCATCTTCCCGGAAGGCATGCGATTTTTAGTCAGGCAATTTTGAGGAGGTGTTGGATGAAGGGTAGGACACTCGCTTTTCTGGCGGTTGCATTTTGTCTGCTCGTGGTTTCCGTCCCCATGTTCGCCCATCACGGCACGGCTGCGTACGACGTTTCGAAGACCTACACCGTGAAGGGAAAGGTGACCCGGCTGAACTTCATCAATCCCCATGTGCAGCTTTATTTCGACGTGACCGATGAGAAGGGCGGCGTGGAAAAGTGGCAGGCCGAATTGACCAGCCCGAATCATCTGATGCGTGCAGGATGGACCAAGGAAACCCTGAAGCCCGGCGACGATGTCACCGTCACCGGATATCGCACCAAGGACGGGACCAATTCGATCTGGATCTCGAAGATCATGCTTCGGGACGAGGAAATCAAGCTGGGAATGGAATGACGATTCAGCACTGGCCGAGCGGGGCGGCGTCACCGCCCATTCTGCGCCGCCGACGGTAAGTGCGCTTCGTGCAGCGGCGATCTTTCTCCGTGAAGTGATGTTCTCGCAGTCCTCGGCCACGGGTCGGGGGCTGCGGGAACTTTTGTTTTTCTCGGGATGGTTTCAGCGTTTGCGGACAAGCTTACCACCGGCGAGTCGCCCTTGCGATTCGATCTCTTTTCCTGTTCAATACTCGTTCAACCTTACTCGTTCAACCTTTCTTATCGAGGGGAGACCATCCATGCAGCCGGAGTCCTCAAGGGCCGCCAAAGAACCGCGCGTTTCCATCCTTCCGGCGCAGCGCGCGTTTGGGGCCGAAATTCGCGGCGTCGATCTGCGGGAGATTGATACTCAGGACTTTTCCGCGATCTACCGCGCCTGGCTGGACCACTCGGTTCTCCTTTTTCGCAGGCAGAATCTGACCGACGACGATCTCATCGCTTTCAGCAAACGATTCGGAGGCCTGGATTGGGCGCCGATCCAGGAGTCCGGGCGGCGGTTCGTCGAGGGACATCCGGAAATTTATGTGGTGTCAAACGTGATGAATAACGGCGAGCCGATCGGAAGCCTGGGCTCGGGCGAAGCCACCTGGCATACGGATATGTCGTACCTTCAGGATCCTCCGAAAGCCAGCATTCTCTGCGCGCTGGAAGTTCCACCGTCCGGCGGCAACACGTATTTCTGCAACATGTATCAGGCTTACGAATCCCTGCCCGAAGAATTGAAGCGGCGCGTCGACGGCCTGGCGTTGAAGCATGACGGAACCTTCAACAGCGGCGGGTACGTCCGCCAGGGCGTCACCCCGTCCGACGATCCGGTCACCTCTCCCGGCACATTTCATCCTCTCGTCTGCACGCATCCCGAAACCAGGCGCTGCATGCTGTACCTGGGGCGAAGGCGCAACGCGTACATCGGCGGGCTTTCGCTGGCCGATTCCGAAGCGCTGCTGGATCAATTGTGGTCGTATGCCACGCGCGAGGATCTTGCCTGGCACAACCAGTGGCGTGTGGGCGACCTCGTCCTGTGGGACAACCAGTGCACCATGCACCGGCGCGACCCGTTCGACGCCGGCTCGCGGCGCGTCATGCACCGCACTCAAATCAAAGGAGAATCACGGCCGGTTGCGTGATTACGATTGATTTGTGCAGCACCGGCGTCTCGCCGGCGCTACGAAAAGCAGGAGCTTCGTGATAGATTCCGAACTTCAATTCTTCCGGCAAGCATGGCAACGAAAACTGCCGGTCAGGCGGAGATCACGCCTGACACGATAAAGTACAAGGATGCGATTCCAACTCTAAACCCGAGGCGCAAATGAGCGGACCCACTCCTGACAAAATCATGCAGATCATTACCGGCGGCTGGGCCACCAGCATTCTGGGCGCGGCCGCGCGGCACGGCATATTCAACGCACTGGAAGGAAACCCGGCGAGAACCGAGGAGGTCGCGAAAAGGACGGATATCTCGGTCCGCGGCGCGCAAGCCCTGCTCGATGGCCTGGCCGGATTGGGCCTGCTCACTTTATCCGAAGGACGCTATCAGAATAGTCCCGAGGCTTCCCAATTTTTGGTGAAGGGCAAGCCCAGTTACCTCGGCGGCATGGCGGAAGTTTTCCTGGAAGATTTCTCCACCTGGCAACACATGCCTGATGCGGTGAAAACCGGAATGCCTGTCGCTTCCAATACAACGGACGTGGCCGACAATCCGTTCTGGCATATGCTGGTTCCGGCCATCGCCGCGCTTTCCTTTCCGGTCGCGCAAATGGCGGCGGAAAAGTTAGGCATCGCCAAAGCGGGCGCGGTGTCGTGGCTGGACGTCGGCGGCGGGTCCGGGGTCTGGTCGGCGGTTTGGCTCGGCACAAATAAACAAGCGACCGGGGTCCAACTGGATTGGCCTGGCGTCAACAAGATCAGCCGCGGATTCGTCGCCAACTTCGGCGTGGCCGACCGCTACCAGACCATCGATGGCGATTTCCACGTCGCCGACTTCGGCTCCGCGAAATACGACTTCGCCGTGTACGCCCACATCGCCCACCAGGAAACGCCGGCGGACAATCTTGCGGTGTTCCGCAAATTCCGGAAAGCGATCAAGCCGGGCGGCAAACTCGTGGTCAACGACTTCGTCCTCGCCGACGACCGGACGGGACATCCCTTCGCCATGATGTTCGCCTCGCAGATGTTGGTGGCGACAAAAGGCGGCTTCACCTACCGGCAGTCGGACTACCGCCAGTGGCTCGGCGAAGCGGGATTCCAGTCGGTGGAAATTGTGCCGACGCCGACTCCCTCGACACTCATCTTTGCAAGTTAGTCCTTGGCGCCCCCCTTTCGAGGATTGGCAAGGGTGCAGTTGGTTCATTCCGGGTCTCGGCAAAATCCACAAGAACGCTGAAGATGAATCAAGAAGGAAGAGGAATAAGCAACGACGCAAGTAATCCAAACCTGCTCCGGCCCGCGACAGACTTTCCGGATTGCGGTCTGTGTCAAGACGACCAGTGCGGGATTAAATCTGCCCCACGCTGCTGGCGCCGCACAAGAGCCAGCGGAGGCTGCTCATGCGTTCTTCCGCACCCGGCAAGCCTGCGGGTGACCCCGCACATTCGCACAGTATCAAACTGCGGCTGCGCGACATCAATCAGCTCTTCAACTCGATGGACCCGTCCCCTTTCATCGAGAAAGATCTCGACAGCGACGCCGAGGAATTTATCGTGGGCTGGGCGCATGAACTTTCCCCGGATGCACCGGTGAGACTGCGCATCTACCTGGATCAATGGCCCGCGGAAGATCCCACTGAGATGATTCGTCAAGCCGTGCACAACTACTTCGCGCACCGTGCCAGCCTCACCGAAATGGAGTTTAGGCGCTTGATGAATCAGGGCCGGACCAGTCTGCTGATCGGCTCGGTGTTCCTGTCCGGCTGCTTGATCATTATCAGCACGCTGCTGTCCGGTAACGCAGCCACGTGGGCCGTCATGTTGCGTGAGAGTTTGACCATCGCCGGATGGGTCGCGATGTGGCGCCCGATGCAGATCTATCTCTACGATTGGTGGCCGCTTCGCCGAAGGGGCCGAGTCTATACGAAGTTGGCCCACATGCCGGTGGAAGTGATCCAGCACGGAAAGGGTTGACGTTTTGAAAATGTCTTCTGCGAAGACCACGTAGCCGAGCTTGGCGATCATCTCGGCATCTGCGAGGGTGCCAACCGAGAAGTCGGACCGGTCATGGATCATCAATACACTGGGGCGCCGACCTTGGACAGCGTCGTCAAAGAAGAGATAGCCGGACAGCGCCGTATTGCCTTGCTTATAGTCGATCTATTGGGTCTTCATAGCGGCTTGCGACGCGCCGGCCAGCAAGACCATGGCAGCGGCGGCCAAGACGAAAGACACGAGACGTGCGATCTTCATTGGCTCCTCTGGAATACGTTTGCACAACCACTGAATTCTCGCATTTTGCCAGCGCACGGCAAGGTCCGCTTGTGGAAAGTGGGCTGGTTTGAATGTAACGGACTCCACGGCCCCTAACCCGAACGTCCGAAAACATCGCTGCGAGCGCCGGCCAACAATGTGACCTCAGGGCCACATTTCGCCCCATTTATTGAGGCTTGGCCGTCGGAAGCTCGCGATTACGCCTGCTTTGATGGCAAATTCGTTGTGTCCGGGACAAGAGAAGCGTACGATGCGCGAGCTAGAGGACCAAATCGCAATGTCCGGCCAAGATATTCCCTGAAAACTGGGATTCTTGGCTTCCGTTCTGCTTGAAGCGAATTGTGAGGCTCGCGATGGCACAGCCTGCATCTGGTTCCGGCATTCCCCTCGGGCGAATCTTTGGCATCCCGATCTATGTGCATCCCAGCTGGTTCATCATCTTTGTGCTGATTACCCTCTCGCTGCGGATTCAGTTCGCTTCTCAACATCCCGATTGGACTCCGGCGCAGCACTGGACTCTTGGAATCATCACCAGTGTGCTTTTATTCGGGTCGGTGGTATTTCACGAGCTTTGCCACAGCATGGTGGCGATGCGCTACCGCATTCGTGTCGAATCGATCACTCTGTTTGTATTCGGCGGCTTGGCGAAAATCCAGCACGAAGCGGAGAAGGCGGTACAGGATTTCAATATCGCTATCGTTGGCCCGCTTTCCAGCTTGTTTCTTGCCGGCTGCTTCTGGTTGGTCGCGCATTCTTCCCCGGCCAATTCCATGTTGGCCGCCGCTTCGAAATGGCTTTGGGAGATCAATCTCACCCTTGCGCTGTTCAACCTTCTTCCTGGATTTCCGCTGGATGGCGGGCGCATCCTGCGGGGAATCGCATGGGGGATCACTAAGGATTTCAGCCGAGCCACGCGCATCGCCTCCGATTCGGGGAAATTTTTCGCCTACATTCTAATCTTTCTTGGAATTTGGCAGGCGCTGAACGGCAATTGGGTGGGCGGCCTGTGGATAGCCTTCATCGGATGGTTCCTGTTGAGCGCGGCTCAAGAAAGCTACGCTCAAGTGGCCATCCGCAATACACTTACCGGAGTGCGTGCTGAGGACATCATGACTACCGACGTGCCCACGGTTTCGCGCGACATTCCGCTTGAGGAATATATCCACGAAGTGTTGCGGACAGGCCGCCGTTGCCACGTCGTCACCGCTGGCGGGAACCCCGTCGGCCTCATAACGCTTCACGGCGTCCGCTCGGTGCCACGCGAGAACTGGAGCAACACGTCCATTCAGGCCGTCATGTTACCGCTCGATCGCATCCACAGCGCCTCGCCCGACGAGCCCATTGCCGGTGTTCTCGATCGCATGCAGAAGGCGGACATCAACCAGATGCCTGTCGCCTCCGAAGGGCACATCGTCGGGATGATCACGCGCGACACGATCCTTCGCTTTCTCCAGACCCGGCTCCAATTAGGCCGCTTTGCCGCACAATAGCACCACCTGCACCATGGCGGACACGTTCTTGCCCCACACCGAGCGGCAAGTCGCCTCTGATAAGTTGGCTTGTCGGAATGTGGGTTTCTGCGTCACAACGAGGTTCCGGGCCGCATTCCGACAATCTCATTTCTCAGGCCCAATCTGGAGTAGGTGGGCCAGCACCAATACTGCGCGTCGAAGCGAGTGCCTCGCTGGATTATGGTTAGTACCCTGAGCAAGTTCGGCACCATGTTGGATGAATCACATAAATAGGTGATCCAATTCATAGTATTCGAGAATGATCCGTCGTATTGGTTCAGCCATGAAGCACAGCCCCACATGCTCGACAAGTGCTGGCTGGCCCTCCGTAGGTCCGGTTTTGGTTCTTCTGTTGGTTGCGCTTGCGGTTCAGTCAGTGTCCGCTTTGCCACAGTCAAAGGCGCTGGATCGGACACGGGTAATTACACTGACAGTCCGCACGCCGTCCCGAATCCATAAGCATGCGCTGAAGCCCAGCCCCCCTGCGTAGAGATTACTCGCTACGCTCGGAATAACAATGTTGGGGCTTTCTTGTGAGCCCTGCTCGAAATGAAAGTTGAGAGAAATGGCACAGACCTCAGTTTGTCCGGGGTTGCGCGCGCGGGAACGTGCCGCCGATCATCCCGAAACAACGTCAGCCTGCTCATCACGCCTTCCGGTCAATGCCGTTGCTCGGGCGCTTTCCGATTTTGCTCCACATACTCGATCAGCACGAACAAAGAGGGAACATCCATTGCCAGAGTCAGGTGCGAACCGGCTTTTGTCGCCTCGCGAAATTCGAGCCGGCAATTGATGTCCCGCGGAGCGGATTTGTTACCTGGTGTGGCGTTTGGGTGGCTGAGAGAACTTAATTGTCTGCGCGCGATGCTGAAATTGTGGGAGGCATCGTCTTTTTCGCGAAAGTCGAACGAGTCTAAACCGAGTGTCAGATCAGCGATATGGTATTTGCCCGAGCTGTGACGGTGTTTGACTGTGATTGTTGTTGCTGTGACGAGCGCCGGAAGAGAAGGCCCGTTGCTCTGAACCCAACCGGAGAGTTCTCTCAGAAAATCTGAATCAGATAAAACGAGGATTTGTTTCACTACTCCCCGAGCGTCAAATTCCACCATCAGATTATTCGGTCTCCAGTTTTCCTGAGTTCCGGGCATACCGTAGACTGGAGGCGGGGCCCAGCCCCAAACCCAATCCACCGAAAAAGCTGACCACCGGCCGACAAACAGGTCTTCTTCCTGAATGCCCGTATTAATCCAATCTAGTTTTTCAAAGACTTCCTCTCGCCTTGTAGAGCCCACTTGAAGGAATGAGAGGTCAATCTTCTCCCGAGTCTCCGATACCCCACTGACTTGCTTACGAATGGGCGCGCAGCTCAGACAGGCCGCGCATATAGCAACGCAGAATCCCAGCCGAACAATTCCCCCTTGGCAGGAGCGTGGAGAATCGTGTTCGAGGGTGCGTGGTAACATGAGTCGTTCTCTCTGGCAACGTATTTCAATTGCTGGGCCGTATTCAGTAAGTCGCATCTGGGAAAGACCAGGAGCGTGACGACACCAAAGAGTTTATCCTCGAATGATGAAGGTCAAGGGCGCGCACAACCCTATTCAGTGGGCTCCGTGACTTCTCAGGAAGTCGGCTATGCCAGTCTGTTTGTTCTGGGCGGCAATTGTCAGCGCTGTTTCCCCTTTCTTATTGCGGGCGTTGAGATCGGCGCCGTGCTCGACAAGCAACTGAACCATCTTCTGATCGCCTTTCCGGGCGACGTAGTGCAGCGGTGTGTTTCCGGACTTGTCCGGCAGGTTGATGTCCGCCCGTGCGGTTGCGAGCGACGCGACAACGTCCGGCTGGGCTAGTACCGCGGCGAGACACAGAGGCGTCTGGCCGCTTTCGTTTTGATCGTTGATATCGGCCCCGTGAGCGATGAGAAACTGGACGACGTCGGGGTGACCAGTGGCTGCGGCAATATGCAGCGGTGTAAGCCCCCCCTCGCCTCGAGCGTTAATCTTCGCCCCATGAGCGACGAGGAATTCGGCGACATCTAGTTTGCCGTCGTTGGCGGCAGTATGGAGCGGTGTGGTCCCATCCATCACACGGGCATTGATATCGGCTCCGTGGGCCACAAGAAATTCCGCGACGGCTAAGCGGCCCTCCCCGCCAACCATGTGCAGCGGGGTCACGCCGCCCCGATCGCGCACCTTCACGTCAGCGCCGTGAGCGACCAGGAACTTCACTACCTCCAAGTGACCGCCATTGGCGGCCGTGTGGAGAGAAGTGACTCCCATAGGATTTTGCGCAGCGATTTTTGCGCCTCGGCCGATAAGATATTCCACGATATCGAGTTCCCCGAGGAATGCAGCGATGTGCAGCGCCGTGCCCCAACCTTCGTACTGTGCCGCGATATCTTCGCTTGGTCCTTTCGGCGCGTCCTTGAAGTGTTCCGTTAGACAGCTAATCAGGGGCTGCCCGCCGCGGCCGGTGCAGGTGTAAGTCCATACGACTTTCTTCGTCTTGGTTTCGCGAACAGCCAATGCGCTGGTGATGTCAACGGGCAAGTTGCCGCTGAAGGCACGGGCCACATCCTTTGTGTTTGCCGGCGACGTACACGTGATTTCGTAGGCTGCGTCCGCTTCGTTATCCGCCAACCGGATGGGCATAGTCTCCTTGCGGAGCTCTGTTTCCAGCATCGTGTAGAAGTTCTCGCTCAACTGGTGTTCGCTCTCCTCTGCCTGCGTAACCCGGTTGAGAAATACGGTTGTTCCGGAGGGAACCTGAGCGGCGCACAGCGGGCTTGAAATCAAAATGGCGGCCAGAAGTTTTTTCCACATCGCGAAGATCCTCCTTCAATGCGTAAATGTGGATTCTCTCTATGTTCTCGCATTGGCAATCCGGACATGCCACATCTATGGGCGCTTCGAGCGCGAACTACGGTGATGTAGGTCACTCAGTAATGTGAGTTCAAGCATTAGGGGCGTGATTTGGATTGGATGTCAAAACTCGATGTGATCATCCGTATCTCAACAATCACTTCGATTCCTTAGTCGTGAAACATGGTAGTGTTATCATCCATTCGCGTGATGCAATCTGGAGGCGGCCCCGCGAAGCAGCGCTACCCGCCAGAAATGCAAGATGGCTACTCTGGACCAACATGCTTGGCGCCGTAGATTCTGCCGCCGCGTTGGGCTTGGACTGGCCTGGCTCCCCGTAATTCTCCTCTCAGTCTGGGCAACCGCAGCGTTGTATTTTGATGTCCCGGTGGCCTGGCTTCGCATTCCCGCGGCGGCAACCTTTCTGCTCATTACCGGCGGCTTCATTTTCCTGGTAAGCGGCTTTCGACTCCGAATCATCGCGTGCTTGGGATTGTTTTCAGTCGTCCTCGTGTGGTGGTTGTCGCTAAAGCCATCGAACATCCGTCCGTGGCAGGCAGACGTTGCCCAAACAGCTTGGGCGGAAATCAATGGCGACCACGTCACCATCCACAACTTCCGCAACTGCGATTATCAGGAAGAGTTTGTTTACAACTGCCACTGGCAAACCAAGAATGTCAATCTCTCAGAACTGCGCGGCATCGATCTTTTCGTTACCTATTGGGGTTCTCCGTGGATCGCTCATCCGATCTTGAGCTTCCAATTTGGCGATGACGATCACGTGGCGTTTTCGATTGAGACCCGCAAGGAAATCGGCGAATACTATTCGTCGATCCGTGGATTCTTTCGACAGTATGAGTTGGCCTATGTCGTTGCCAGTGAGCGCGACATCATCCGGCTCCGGACCAATTACAGACATGGAGAATCTGTCTACCTGTACCGCACAACCGCAGGGCCAGCCTGGTCTCGCGCGCTTTTCCTGGGCTACCTCGGCCGCACAAACAAATTGCACGCACACCCGGAGTGGTTCAAGGCGTTGACGAGTAACTGCACGACGAACATTTTCGCGCACATCGCGACCGTGAGCGGCGCTCCCTCCAACAAGACACCTTGGGACTGGCGGATTCTCCTGAATGGCAAAGGCGATGAAATGGAGTACGAGCGTGGAAATCTAGCCGGCAATCTGCCGTTCCCGGAACTCAAGCGCCGTGCTCTGATTAATGCCGTCGGCCAAGCTGCGGATCAAGCACCCGATTTTTCCCAACGGATTCGTGAGGGACGCCCAGGCTTCGAAGGCCACTAGCAGCAGATCGGCAGGAACTTCCCTTGTCCCCTTCAGCGCATCGCTCACTATCGCGTCCCATATCCCACCAGGCGCCCACCTCTTCCAGCGCCGAATATGTTGCTTAATGCGCCTGATAGCCACTTGCGGATAATCCCGTTCCTCGGGCGCTGACGCAGACCATAGATGAAAAAACTGGGGAACCAATCCCGAGAAATATTCAAGATCAGGCTAAGAAAAGCAATTCCTGCGCTCAGTCCATTGGCACCGCACAGTGTCCAAAGCTGACGTCGATTCAAGGAGACTTTGAATCCCATGTCTATAACTGCAGCTTCGGTGGCCGTACTTACGAGCACGGATATGAGGTTGGAAAGAGGACCTCAAAAACCAGGAAACGACAAAAAGGCAAGGGGAGCCCGACTAGCGGTATTAAGAAAATGCCATATGCAGTCGACGCAGAATGCTTAACGACGTCTATCCACGCGGCCCTTTTCCACGAGAGGTCAAATGCAAAGTGCAGCAGCATCCACTCTAGTATCAGTCCGCAGTCGATGGCGATTGGGGTCAACATGCGCATTTCAAAGTTGAGAGCAGGTACATTCAAGTCTTAGCTCCCCTCAGAAAATTACTTGTACCCCATCAGCATCTGTGACCGGATCCTGAGCTGGTTATTCAATCCAGTCCAATTCATTTTTCTGCTGGGTATGCTGGCCTGCTGGGACGTGCCGTTTCTGATTGTAGCCGCCCTTTCGGCCCAGAATTACCATTGGCGGGAGCATCTCAACAGCGTTGGTAGCTGTTTTGCCTAACTTCTTCTTCTCAGCCAAACACTCTCAGAGCCCGCACCTGCCTTGGGTCTCATCGTGCCAGGCTTCTCCGGAACCACCAGAGTGAAAAACTAAATAGAGCGATTCCGAAAACCAAGATGCCAGCAATATCCCAAGCAACCAAAGACAGGCCATTCCCCTTGAGCAGTACTCCGAATCCAAAATCTATGAAGTAACGCATCGGAGAAATAATGCTCAACTTGCGCATCCATGGATTCATTGCCTCGGGAGGATTCCATGCTCCGGAAAGAAACAACATAGGTTGAAGAATCAAGAGCATGATCATCATAGCTTGCGAGAGATTTCGGGCGACCACGGCAATGGCGATGCCCAAACTCGTCATCGCAAAAATGTACAATGCAGAAACGCTATAGAACAAAATCAGGCTGCCTCGGATCGGGACATGGAAGGCCGGTTTGGCCACAAGGAAAATGCTCAGCACGGACAGGCTCAGAACGACAATGAGGGTCGGGATAATTTTCGCAATGAATACCTCGAATGTACTGGCAGGGCTGACCAGCAATTGTTCGAGCGTGCCATGTTCTTTCTCCCTCACGAGATCAGCGGCCGTCAGCAACAACGATACCATCGTGATCATGTTCATCAATTCGAGCAGACTGCTGAACCAGGAACTGTCCATGTTGGGATTAAATTTCACGCGAACGCGCTCGTCGAGGACAGGCAGATTGTTAAGATCGAGGCCTGCGCCTCCGGCGCGCCCCTTCAGAACGGAAATTGAATAAGCGCTCGAAATCTGCGCTATGTATGCGACGGCGATCGTGGCCGGCATTGCAAGGGCTCCGTCCGTGATCACTTGAATCTGCGCCTGTCCTCTTCCGTCTACATTCCTTTGGAAATCGGAAGGAATCACGACGACGATGGATGCCTTCCCGCTGTCGAGCCACTTGGCAATGTCTTTCTCTTGATCGATGTAGGCCACCGTTTTGAAGTAGGGACGTTGCAGATGGCTTAAGAATTCACGGCTTGCGGGCCCTTGGCTAAGGTCATAGACCGCGGTAGGAACATTGGTAATCTCCATGGCCCTGCCGTGGCCGGACGTATAGATCGCCGCCGTAAAGGCCCAGATCAGGATCACCACAAGGGCGCGGTCCCTGAATATCTGCGCGAACTCCTTGCGGATCAAACCTGTCAGGCGGCGCCGCATATCAGCCGACCTTCTTTCTAAATGCCACCGTCGAAATTCCATACACTACAACCGCGTACAAGAGCAGCGTCAGGAAATCCGGGAGGTAGTACGAAAATCCCAGACCTTTCATGAATACGCCCCGTGCCATGCCCATGAAATAGGAGGCCGGAATCAAGCGGCTGATCACTTGGGCGGAATGATCCATGCTCGCAATCGGGGTCAGCATCCCGGAAAACAGCATGGAAGGAGTCATCAAGCCCACAAACGTTATGAGCATTGCGGCGACTTGCGTCTTGCACGAAACCGAAATCACGAGTCCCAGGCCGATGCAGCACGCTACAAACAATGCGGCCCCCAGCGTCAAGACAAAGAAATTCCCCACGAATCTCACTTTAAACAGCAACATGCTCATGGCAAAGAGAAGAAAATAGTCGAAGAGCGCCACGCCGATGTACGGCACCGCCTTGCCGATTATTACCTCCCATCGGCGAACCGGCGAACAATAGATATTGAAAATTGTTCCTCTCTCTTTCTCGCGAACCACTACAAGCGACGCGAGCAGCGTCGGATAGAACATCAAATTAATCACCAACAGGCCTGGAACAGTCGAGTTTGCTGCCTCCAGTGACGGGTTGTACCAGACCCGCCCCATGACCGCTACAGGAACCGCACTTACCGCAAGCCCGTTGCGAGCGAGATAATCGGAAAGCAACTGAGCGTTGAATTGCGCATCGATAGCCGCGACATAACCGCTTACGACCATGGCCCGGCCCGCGAAGGACCCATCCACCAGGATCTGTACGGATACAGGTTTCCCTCCGTTCAACCTCCGAGAAAACTCCGGAGGGATTACGACCACTGCGCGGACATCCGCTGATTGAATCATGCGCTCAAATTCGTCAGGGCTAGTTGCCAGCGCAACCAGATGGAAGTATTCGGAATTAGTAAATGAGTAGATGTAATCTCGGCTGAGCGGGCTGCGATCTTGATCGTAGAACGCGACGGGCAAGTTCTTCACATCCAATACGAATCCGAGCCCGAGCAGGACCATGATGATCACAGGAACGGCAATGGCCAACCCAAGATAGATGGGATCGCGAAGCACTTCCCGTGTTTCCTTGCGGACGATTGCCAGCACGCGGCTATGCATGTGTCATCTCCGCGTTACGAATGAAATCGATAAACGTCTCGTCCATCGAAAGCAATGACGTCTTGATTTGCGCATCAACAATTCCCGCGGCGTTTAGAAGGGCCAAAGCTCTACTCTGATCGGCAGCCGGGTTGAGGCTCCTCAGGTGAACTCGATCCCCATACAGAACGGTATTTGGAAAATCACGCGCCAGGGCGTCCATTGCCCGGGCATAGTCGAGGGTCTCCACTTCCAACAATTTGCCGCCACGGCGTTCCGAATCACGTTTCAGTCCTGCCGGAGAATCGACGGCGATCAGACGCCCTTGATCCATCAGCCCCAGTCGATCACAGTGATCAGCTTCATCCATGTAATGCGTCGATACCAGGATCGTGACCCCGGATTCTCGCGACAGAGAATAAATGAGATCCCAGAACACCCGCCGCGCTTGCGGGTCGACTCCGGAAGTAGGTTCGTCAAGAAAGAGGACCGGGGGGCCATGGAGGACTGCGCAGAGGAGGGAAAGCCTCTGTCGCAGCCCGATCGGTAAGGCACCAGCCAGCCGAGAACGAAATTCGGCGAGCCCCAGTGAAGCGGTCAAACCATTGAAGTCAGCGCCCACAACACCATAAAGATCGGAGTACAGACGAAGGTTCTGCTGCACGCTGAGATCCCGATACAGCGAGAAATGCTGTGACATATACCCGATGTGGGCCCAGACCCGATCCTTTTGACTCTTGATGTCAAACCCGGCGATTCGGATCGAACCTTCACTCGGTTCGAGCAACCCGCACATCATTTTGATGATCGTCGTCTTCCCTGCTCCGTTCGGACCTAGAAGCCCGAAGATTTCTCCCTTTTCTACGTGAAGATCGACGCCATCCACGGCGACAAAACCTCCAAATCTGCGGCTTACGGCGTCGCATTTGATGGGGGTCATGGTCGAAGACAAGTCGCGGGGCGCCACGTGAAGAGTGAGTTTCTGCTGCTTGGCACTCGACAGAAGTTGCAAGAAAACATCTTCCAGGCTTGGCTCCAGGGTGGTAATTTCCCGGACCCAGATTCGTTGATTGCTTAAGTGGGATTCGACTTCGTGGAGATCGCCTTCAAGCCGAAAATGAATCTCATCTCCAAATACTTCCGTTGACAACACATCGTCCCTCGCCTGAAGGACTTTCAAAGCGTCGATCTGGGGATTCGCTATAACCTTGGCGTAGTGGCCCATCGCCTTGTTCTTGATGCTTTGCGGTGTTCCTTGCTTGAACAGGATTCCCTCGTGAACAAGTCCGATTCGGTGACAGCGTTCGGCCTCATCCATGTAAGAGGTACTGAGGAGAATGGTGACTTTTCGTTCTTGCACAAGCCGATGGATAATCTGCCAAAACTCCTGCCGCGAAATGGGATCCACACCCGTGGTCGGCTCATCCAGTAAGATCACATCGGGCAAGTGAATCAACGTGCAAATCAAAGCCAGCTTCTGCCGCATCCCGCCGGACAGGTCGCGTGCGCGCCGGTCGATGAACGGCTCAAGGCGCGTCATCTTTAGCAGGCTTTCACGATTGCGTTCGTAGGTTTCGCGAGGAAGTTTGCGAAGGTCGCGAAAGAATTCGATGTTCTCCTTCACCGAAAGGCTCTCATAGAGATTCACACCCAGGCCCTGCGGCATATAGCCCAGCTGACTTTTCACGGCTTCCGGGTTGGAAACCACATCTACCCCATCAACGATCGCAGCTCCCTTGTGTGCGTCCAGTACTCCCGCAAGAATTTGAATGATCGTTGTCTTACCGGCACCGTCAGGGCCAATCAGGCCAAAAACCTCACCGCGGCCAATTTCAAAAGAAATATTTCGTATCGCTTCAACTCTCTTCTTTCGTCTGCCGTAGAAGCGTGAGAGACCTTTAATCGCGATTACAGGTTTCCATTCGGAATTCATTTTGGCCCTGATTCCGTAGTGGTTGCCTTCCAGTGGATGGCGGCATCGGCGGGCATTCCCGGCTTCAAGAGACCCTCCGGCTTCACAAATGTTAGCTCGACGCCAAACACCAACTTCACACGCTCTTCTTTAGTCTCCACATCCTTCGGTGTGAATTCCGCTTGTTGGTAAATTTTCGTAATACGTGCCGCGAAGGTGCGCCCCGTGAAGGCGTCGACCGAGATGTCCGCTTCGTCCCCCAACTTTAATTTTGGGATCTCCGGTTCCGGAACGTACACTTTCAAGTAGAGACGGTTCATATCCACCATCACAAAGATCGGGGACCCGGGGGTTACGACGTCACCGACTTCCACAGGACGGGAAAGAATCGTGCCGTCGGCAGGTGCGAAAATTTGCCGCTCGTCAATGTTGGCTTGCACCATGGCCAATTGCGCGACCGCCCCTCGACGACTCTCTTGAAGAGCACGGAGCTGTTGTTTCTTGAGGCCAACGGTATCCAGGGAAGCCTGAGCGACTGCAAGATTGGCTTCTGCCTGGGCAAGATCTTTTTCAGATGCAGTCACGTCTGCCCGGCTGGTCTGGTAGTTCATAGTTGCTGAGTCAAATGCACTCTTCGAGATCACCTCAGCCTGGAACAACCCTGTCGAGCGATCATATTCCGCACTGCTGTTTGCCAGTACAGCTCGGGAGTGTTCCAAGTGAGCTCTGGCACTGCTCACCGCAGCCTCAGCTGCAACCACAGACGCCACCGTATTTTTCGCCGTGTAGGCCACGTCAATCGTGGCCTGTTTAATTTGTTCATCTAAATTGGAAACATTGGCCGTGGCATTTGCGTACTGGGCATCAAGTTGGTTCGATTCCAGTTCTGCCAGAAGCTGTCCCTTCTTGACTTGATAGCCCTCGTCGACCAGTAAAGTCTTTATGCGGCCTTGAATCTCCTTCGGCGCAAGCGTAACTTCGCGTCCTTCAATCCTTCCGCTGGCGACTATCACGTTCGACGCCGGCTTTCGGAAAAACGATGGCAAGTATCTGACCGATAAGCCGATCAACGCGGCTCCCATAATGGCCAAAATCAGTACATTGCGAATCCGGGGCTTACGAGGGGGCTGCGGCATGAGCATTGAAGCGATCGGATGATCAGTAGTCTTTTCGTTTTCGGTCGGATGCACCTCGACCTCGACTCCTAAATTGTTCGCTCTCACAAACACCTCCGATCCCGCTTCTTTCGCAGGTATCGAATTCCTCGCCTCTTTTACACATAATGTGGCCAAGAACGAGAAGTCGATGTGATTGTTATCACAGTTCCTCGTGATTCTTAGCAGGGCGTCACAAAAGTGGCCTGGCTTCGCTTCCAAATCGAACGGGAAACCACTGAGTTCACCAAAAGAAGCACCGTACCCGGCTGGCGTTTGCGTTCCGGCCGACGAGAGCAAGGCGAGACGAAAAAGTTCACCCACGTTCGCGGCAAGCCTGGCGACGAGCAGTTCAATTTACGCCGCTTTGTATGTTGCCTTCATTCTTCGCAGCACCTATCTCAAGGGTGTCGGACTCGATGTGCTTTGGCACAACATGGCAGCAATGGACGTTCTCGCTTTGCCGATGCTAAGCGTTAGCATTTTGCGTTTCGGCAAATCACTTGAATGATCTGTGTTTTTCGTCATCCACACCTGTGATTGCAGTCACAGCCCTGTGCCGCTTGAGTGAGATAAAAGATGTCAATGAATTTAGTTTCGAATACGTCATCTACAATAGCGTCCCCGCCATGCCCATGCCGCTCTGCGACTGCGTTCCGCCAACTCGCAGATCAAGACATCGACTGCAGTCGCAGGGCTTTGCCTTCATCGAATGGCGCGGTTTGAGAATAATTTATGACAAGGTTAGGACAGGACTATGAACACTACCGAAGAAATCATCATTTCAGGTGAGAATTTCATTGAGCGCCGGATCATATTGTTCCCGCAACAAGAGGACATCGAAGATTTGAAGACGCGAGCTTATAGTCGGGACTACAAGTGCGGCTGGATGCGCGGACTGGTAATGGGGTTAGCGATTGTCGGTGTGGCTGCTTTATGCATCTGGTTGACTATCACCTAGTGACTAGGACGGTCGCCGATTCTCACAGGAGGTGGGCAATTGAGTCAAAGCATCTTAGTGCCTCTTGACGGTTCACCGCTCGCAGAGCTCGCATTGCCCGAAGCGCTCGCATTAGCAAAGCTGCCGGAGTCGAGCGTGACCCTGCTTCACGTAATTCCTCCCATAGAAGATGTGATTTCCGATGGTGAAGTGATCACAATCGATCAGCAGTGGGAGAACCGCAGAATCCACGCGATACGCTATCTAGAAAGTATTTGCACCCGCTCTGATTGGAGGAACGTAAAGGTGGCCGTCGCCGTGGAAATGGGCGTACCAGCCGAGGTGATCGTCGATTTTGCACGAAACCACAAAATCGATCGGATCGTAATGTCGACGCATGGTCGGACAGGCATCAACCGATGGGTCTACGGGAGCGTCGCCGATAAAGTGCTTCGAGCTGCTGACAGAACCATAGTGCTTGTCCGCGCTGGATCACCAATAGGCCCACAGTCCACTAAAAGCAATGCACTCTAGGTTAAGGCTTTCGGCAATTCAGCACCCCATGAGGAAGAATAGTGTGCTCCCGCGAAAGCCAGACTGGACACTGGGAGGAATGATGGCTACGCACCAAATGGTCCCGCTTGCTTTCTTGCTTTTAGCCCTCTGCGCCGCGGGCGACAGAGGAACCCCCGGTCCAAGATCAAAATTAGTTTCCGGCGGGCTATGTACCGTCCGGCGCGTCCGGGCGGCTGCTTGCACAGTGTCTGATCGCGTACAGAAAACCATTCTTTATGACATTACCTTTTGACTAGCATGCCGTATTCCCTACTTTTGCCCTAAGGCTTCTCCGCGAACGAGCATATGTGTGGTTTCACAAGCCGCACAAAATCAGCGTTGCTCATTTGGATGGCATCGAAGCGAGTGCCTGCATTGAAAATGATTTCGGGATTGTCCGCCAGAGCTTCATCCATATATACGGGCAAACCATAGAACTCGCCGAACGGCGGGATCGCGCCGTCCTCGCAATCGGGAAAGAGTTTGCTGCACTCTTGTTTGTCAAGCAGTTGGACCGGCGAGCCTACCTCGACCTCCAACTTTTTCAGGTTGACGTGACATGAAGCCGGCAGGACCGCGAGCAATGGTGCGTTGCCAGCACGGAAGACAACAGTCTTGGCTACCTCTTTTCCTGGAACATGCAACACGGCAGCTGTAAATTGCGCTGCTCGAGTCGGGATGTGGTAAATCGGCGAATAAGAAATATGCGCTTGCGCGAGATGTGATTTCAATTGTACAGGTATGGTCATTTCTGAGCCTCCTGATGGACTGCGCGTGTTCACAGTTAGCTTCCAGACCGGGAAAATGGATGTGATCCGAGTCACCGTTGTGTGTATTCCGATACGGAAATTGCCAGGGGCCTCACTCAGACTTCCTACCTACTCCATCGCCGTCTCCATCCTTCGACAGCTTGCTTATAGCTGCGATTTATTCAAGAAATTGTGATGTACATTGCCCGCCGAAGTGATGAGATCCTTGCCAAGCAAAGGAGGTCTTGTGCAACATGGTAAGCGTGCATCCGGGCATCCCTGAGCGTCTTGGAGCTCGGCCGACTTCATCAAGTCTCACGAATCTAGGAGTGCTGGCAGTAGCCAGCCAGGAATCCTCATCCACAAAAAACGGTTGCCAGCGCAAATGCACGCATCGATTTGCACTCGTGCCGCATCAAAAGAACATAGGCCAGGCAGTAGATCGACAGGCATATTTAAGCTTGATATCTCTCTTATTTTCTAACACATACGATCCGGACTGTCCTCGTTATAACTAGGCCTCTACTGATCGAAATTGAATCGCTTAGCAACTTGAGCGGACGGAGTAGGTGTAGGTGATTGTTATGAAATTTGCTTCCAACATCCGGCATGTCCCGGCAATAAACGAAAGCGACGCTTTCTTGACTGACACGAAACCCACCGAGGTCATGGACGACCAAGGTAGCTCTTTCGGAGAAGCCGAACTTGAGTTGACACCGGGGATGGAGGATACGCATGATCCGGTGCGGACATATCTCCGCGAAATGGGCACCGTTAAGCTCTTGACCCGGCAGGGCGAAATTGAGCTTGCCAAGCGAATTGAGCGTGGAGAGATGCTCGTGTCGAAGGCGGTTTCCCGTTCGCCGCTCGTGGTGAAGGAATTGATTTCGGTTGGAAGAGATCTTTGTAGCGGGACTCGTGGCGTCAAAGAAGTCCTCCAAATGGATAGCGAGGCCGGGGTCCTTGCCCAAAACGTTGAGGCCAAGCGCGCTCTCTTGACGATCGACAAGATCGAAAAGTTCCATACCCTCGCAATGAGGCAAGCGGCGAGGCTGAAAAGCGCACCTGAATCAAGAACGAATGTCCACCGGCGCCCAACGTATCGACTGGCGCGGACTCGTGTCGAGATATCGAGGCTGGTGCGAACGCTGCAGCTCACACCGATGGAGAAAAAACGTCTGCTTGGGGCACTTCGCTTGGCAACCGAACAGTCCTTGGCAATAGAGCGCAGCAAGTCGCGTTCACCCCGGAACGAGCAGCGGATTGACAAGGCCAGCGGAGTCAGTGTTCCCGAGCTGAAGCGCACGCTTCAGCGTATTCGGAAGGGTGAGGCTATCGCCGCACTGGCTAAAAAGGAAATGACGGAAGCCAACCTGCGGCTCGTGGTATCCATTGCTAAACGCTACGTCAATCGCGGACTTCCATTCCTTGACTTAATTCAGGAAGGAAATATTGGCTTGATGAGGGCTGTAGATAAGTTCGAGTGGCGCCGCGGCTTCAAATTCTCGACTTACGCAACTTGGTGGATTCGTCAGGCTGTTTCGCGCGCAATCGCCGACCACTCTCGCACCATCCGCATTCCGGTACACATGAATGAGACGATGAACCAGTTCCTGCGCACTACCCAAGAACTCGTCCGCGAGCTGGATCGCAAGCCCACTTCCGAAGAGGTTGCCAAACGAATGGGACTCCCTATAACCAAGATTCGTGAACTGATGACAATTGCTCAGGAGCCGATTTCCCTCCAAATGCCAGTCGGTGTGGACGAGGAGTCCCATTTGGGCGACCTTATCGAGGATAAGGAGGCGGTGTCCCCTTCCGACGCAGTGATTGACGTGAATCTAAGAGAACAAACAGCATCCGTGTTGAAGACGCTCACACCGCGTGAGGAAAAGGTCATCAAGATGCGTTTTGGACTCGAAGACGGAGAACAGCACACGCTCGAGGAGGTTGGCCAGACGATCGGTGTCACACGCGAGCGCGCCCGCCAGATCGAGGCTGAAATCCTTCGCAATCTTCGCGCGTCGCCGCGCACGCATGAACTGCGTTCCTTCCTTCGACGAGCATCCTGAGGATCTGTCCGGGCCAATGGAATTAGGTAATGCCATTTTCCGTCTGGTCCTGAAAAACTTTTTCGGACAGCCGGAGAACACGCCTAATGATAGTTGGTCCCGGTCGGATGAGGAACACACGATGGATCTTGCCTGTAATACCGCTTACATGGAATGGTGACCTGGGTCACCGCGCGCTTTGCGCAGATAGGTAGAAACTACGAGACATAGTAGGTGTTTATGCTCATCGTCAATTAGGAATCGCTGAGCACAAACTCTTTTGGGCTAACGGAAAGGACAAGAATGGAGGATTTGTGAAACCCGATAAACAACTTCAGCGTGATGTATTGGACGAACTGCAATACGAGCCCAGTGTCGATGCCTCAAAAATCGGGGTGATCGCTCACAACGGGATCGTTAGCCTTACCGGTACCGTGGCAAGCTACGCCGAACAGAATGCGGCGACACACGCTGCTGAAAGGGTCGCCGGGGTCAAGGCGGTTACCAACGAGATAAAAGTAGAACTACCTGCTATGCATCAGCGTGACGACGCGGATATCGCTCAGGCAGTGCTGAATGCACTCAAATGGCATGTCTGGGTACCTCAGGACAGCATTAAAGTGAGCGTGGAGCATGGATGGGTCACGTTGGAAGGTACGGTGAATTCCAAGTTCCAGCGTAAATCCGCTAATGACGCCGTCCGATACCTGACGGGTGTGAAAGGCGTGATCAATCTAATCACTGTGAAACAGACCGCGATTAGTTCTTCGGAGGTTAAAACGAAGATTGAGAATGCGTTGCGTCGTGCCACCGAACTAGAGGCGGCACGCATTAACGTTGAAGTCCAAGGAGACAAAGTTATATTACGAGGCAACGTCCGTTCGTGGGCCGAACGCGGCGATGCAGAACGTGCTGCTTGGGCCGCACCGGGTGTTGGCCGAGTCGAGGATCACCTCACTATCGCGGCATGACGAGGTTCGTCAGACCGCAGATTGCTGAAAATTCGAATCCCGATGGCGGCGTTGTCGCGGACCAGATGCGCAACGGTATCGGGAATTTCGGACTCGATGTTGCATAAGGTGAGTATGCAGGCCTGGTGGCGGGCGGTATCGTCGACCCAACCAAGGTTGTCCGAACGGCGCTTAGAACGCCATCGATGTAGCCAACGTGCTTCTTCTGACCGAGGCTCCACTCACAGAAATACCCGGACCGGAAAAGGAGCGCGCCCGAAACCACGAGATGTCGATAGGGTACTGATATTTTATTGTTCGCCAAAATGTTCTCTCAGTTGAGGTGAATATGACCGCTTACAAAACCAAGAATGCAGATAAATCGTCGATTCCGGTTGGCTCCGAGAGTCAGCAGGCGCCCTGTCGTATTTGTGGCCAGCCCTCCGAAGAAAGTATCTGCCCTGCATGTGCGGGTAAAATTCGCGCTGAGGCCGTGGCTAATACTGTCGGAGAAGCGCCAAAAGCACGGTCTAAACCAGGGCGCAGGAGAGCAAAGTGAAAATCCTGCTTGCAATTGATGATTCCAAATTCTCCGAGGCCGCGGTCGAAGCGGTAACCCGCCAAGCCACACCTCAGGAGACGGAAGTAAGAGTGCTTCATGTAATCGAACCCATTCCTATTTATCCTGATGGCCAGGCTTGGAGATACGGCCCGGAAGCCTTGCACGTATCGGACGAACAACGTAAGGAAGCCGAAGGATTGGTCGCGCGGGCCGGTGATTCGCTGCGCGAAAAGAACTTCAAAGTGATGACAGCCGTCGAGGTGGGAAATCCGAAAGTAGTAATCATCGATTCCGCTACAGAATGGCACGCCGACTTGATTGTTATGGGCTCGCACGGACGAAAAGGCTTGAGCCGCTTCTTCCTGGGAAGCGTGTCGGATGCGGTTGCACGCCATGCACATTGCTCGGTGCAGATCGTCCGAGTCCCAAGCCACTGAGCATTGATGTTCAACGAATCGACCGCTGGGGCGTATTTACTTTCCGCCACCTTCCTCGGTCGAAAGCACATCTTGCAAGTCGTCTTCTCTGATCACGTTTCCTCTATTGGCGAACGAGCAGATCCGCGGCTTCACCAAGTGCACGAAATCGGCATTGCCCATACGAATGCCATCGGAGAGAGTCCCGGCACTGAAAACGATCTCTGGGTCCTCTGCCAACGCCTCATCTAGGTATACAGGCAAACCATAGAGTTCACCAAAGGGAGGCACCGCGCCGGACTGGCAATCAGGGAACAACTCAGAGCATTCCTCCTCTCCAATGAGTTGCACTGGCGCGCCAACTAAACCAGCTAGCTTTTCCAGGTCGACACGGTAGGAAGCCGGGAGTACCGCAAGCACAACTTGCTTTCCGGCGCGCAGCGCTACTGTCTTTGCTACTTCTCTTCCAGGAACATGAAGGAGCGAAGCGGCATATTGCGAGCTGCGTGCAGGAATATGCGGGATCCGAGTATAAGAAACATGGGCTTGCTCCAAATGCGCCTTCAAACGCGATGGCATTGTCATTGTGCCCTCCTGCAGATCTTCTCTTTTGCGGACCTCGACCCTCTCTGTTTCGTGCTTCCAGTCCAATTCTTAATCGGCTGTTACGGGGACGGCTGTGACCTGAATCACCCATCATTGCCTTTTCCCAGTCGGATGTAGCCACACACATGTGGGCGTGATTTGTGTCACAGCTTTCGATGAGAGGCCAAGTCATGCTGCGTTTGATCTTGGATTTTGGAAATCACGGACCATGCGGAAGGAACTCAGACGTCAAAACATATGGCAAAGCACCACAAGAAGGCACCGAAAGCGGTGCGTGCAGCGCGACCTGTGAGGAGGGCGCACGGCAAGAAGTCAACTCGGGTGAAGAAGGCTGTCTCGCAGCAGGACCACGTCCTCCGCAAAGTTGCGGTCGAACAGCAAGGCTTTGAACCGGATGCGGCAGAACTCCAGTTGGTCGATCTTGCGGCTCTTGTCCAGAAGGCAGAGACTGTCGCAAGTGTGGTCGAGGTGTACGAGGTAGAAGTCGCCGGGCAAAATGAGGAGCCGAACTTACGCTAGAGGATAGCGACTAAAGGCAGGTCGCTGGATTGATTACTTCGTAGGTCGATGTCAGACGCGACACTAGCCGCCAGTGGCAGCACGCAAAGGCGAATATAAAGTTTAGCGTATTGGTGCTTCGCCACGACGGGACCATCGCTCGCAATAGATCGCTCGATCCTAAGGTTATGTCCGCCAACACTGAGGAACAGGAAGGGTTAGATTACATGAGAGCTGCACAGTCGTCCACGGACGCACAACTTGGCGATGCGACTGGGCGGAACATTAATTGCAATCGAGCGCTGTTTACGGACCTGTACGAATTGACCATGGCTCAGGCGTATCAAGCCGAGCACATGGATCAACTAGCGGTCTTCGAACTTGCCTTTCGCGAAATGCCGCGGAATCGGAACTATATTGTTGCGGCCGGATTCCAAGACGTTCTTGATTTCTTGACCGGCTTCCATTTTTCGGGCGAAGATCTCGGCTTTTTGAGTAAAAGCGGCGACTTTTCAGAGGCGTTTCTCAATTGGTTGGAACGTCTCAGATTCACCGGGAATGTGTTTGC
Organism: Terriglobia bacterium; assembly: GCA_020073485.1. Classification (GTDB taxonomy): domain Bacteria; phylum Acidobacteriota; class Terriglobia; order Acidiferrales; family UBA7541; genus Palsa-360. The sequence continues at coordinate 224,138 of JAIQFB010000002.1, forward strand.
AGTGCCTGAGGGAACCCTTGTCTTCCCCAACGAGCCTCTCCTCCAGGTGATTGCGCCAATCACTGAAGGGCAACTGATAGAAACGTTCGTGCTGAACCAGATTCATTTCCAGAGCGTCGCGTCCACCAAGGCTGCGCGTGTCGTCGCGGCTGCTCAGGGCCGGACAATAGTCGACTTCGGCTCGCGGCGTTCTCATGGAGTGGACGCCGCCCTCAAAGTCGCACGAGCCACCTACCTTGCCGGGGGCGACGGAACCTCAAATGTGCTGGCCGGCAAAATTTACGGCATTCCGACGTTTGGCACCATGGCGCACAGTTACATCCAAGCGCATGACGAAGAATCCACATCCTTCGATTCTTTTGCGAGACTCTACCCGGACACCACGCTGCTCGTAGATACGTACGACACACTTGCCGGTGTACGTAAGGTCATCGAACTGAGCCAGAAACTTGGGGGCCACTTCCAAGTGCGTGCCGTGCGACTCGACTCCGGTGACTTGGGCAGCTTGGCCGTGGATACACGCCGAATGCTGGATGAGGCAGGACTGCAAAGGGTAAAGATCTTCGCATCGAGCGGCCTCGACGAATATAAGATTCAGGATCTGATGAGCTCCGGCGCACCGATTGATGCGTTTGGCGTCGGAACCAAACTGGCCGTAATCGCCGACGCGCCGGACCTCGACATGGCTTACAAGCTGGTGGAATATGGCGGCAAAGGGCGGTTGAAACTCTCGGCGAAAAAGTTGTTATACCCGGGCCGCAAACAGGTCTTTCGGCAAATTGAAAATGGGCAAATGGTACGAGATGTGATTGGGCGGTTTGACGAACCACTCGCTGGCGAACCGCTGCTGAAGCCTCTCATGGTCCGTGGGCAGCCGGTCACCCGAATCGAATTGACGGAATCCCGCAGGCGCCTGCAGTCCGAGATTAAAAGACTGCCGGATCACCTTCACGGGTTGCAATCGGCGCCGGCTCCGTATCCTGTTCATTTCAGTGAGCAATTGAAGTCTGATCTCAACGCGATTCGCCGGGAGCTCGGGTTTGGCGACACTTGAACCGCATGGAGGCACGATGGCTTCCATTTGGATTTCCTGGGCGAGTCGATTGATGGCGAGGTTGCATGACACGAGAAGAGATACGTTTGAAGGAATCCAAAGCAGGCCGTGTTGATTGGAAACAGTGGGGCCCTTACGTCAGCGAACGCGCGTGGGGCACAGTGCGAGAAGATTACTCGGCCGAAGGCACGCCCTGGGAGTACTTCCCGCACGATCATGCCCGGTCGAGAGCCTACCGCTGGGGCGAAGACGGCCTCGCCGGTATCTGCGATCGCCGTCAATTAGTATGTTTCGCCATTGCGCTATGGAACGGTCACGATCCCATCCTTAAGGAGCGACTGTTCGGGCTTACAAACAGCGAGGGAAAGCACGGCGAAGATGTCAAAGAGTACTACTTCTATTTAGACTCGACGCCAACGCATTCCTACATGAAATATTTGTATAAGTATCCCCAGGCCCCCTTTCCGTATGACTTGCTAATTCAGGGCAATCGCCGGCGGAGTCATGCGGAACCGGAGTACGAATTGCTGGACACCGGTGCATTCAACCAAGGCCGCTATTTCGATATCTTCGTGGAATACGCCAAGGCGGCCGCCGAAGACATTCTAATTCGCGTCACGGTGACGAATCGGAGCGCAAAGGCAGCAACGCTCGATTTGCTGCCCACGATCTGGTTCCGAAATACTTGGTCGTGGGGACTCGATGTACGTCGGCCTCAGCTCCAGGCCGACGAGCCACTGCCGGATGCCAAGACAATTCGCCTCAGCCACTTTGATATGGGTGAACGCTGGCTCTTGTGCGAGGGTGGGCCAGAATTGTTGTTCGTAGAAAACGAGACCAACTTGCAGCGGCTCTTCCACGTCGAAAACCGCACCCGCTACGTGAAGGACGGAATCAACAACTATGTCGTCGGCGGCGCGCGGGAGGCAGTCAACGCGCAATCCTTCGGAACCAAAAGCGCGGCTCGCTACCACCTTCGCATCGGCGGAGGTGAATCCTCGACCGTCAAGTTACGCCTAACCCCGAATAAGCCACAGGAACGCATGTTCGGGAAGAAGTTCGACGAATTGTTTTCGGCACGCATCTTGGAGGCCAATGAATTTTATGATGCGATTGCTCCGTGTGGCCTCAGTGAAGATGCGCGTCGTGTCCAGCGCCAGGCGTTCGCAGGCATGCTCTGGAGCAAGCAATTCTACCATTATGACGTCCAGCGGTGGCTTCGGGGCGACCCGGCGGGACCAGAGCCTCCGCGCCGACGACAGCGCGGTCGCAACAGCGGGTGGACCCACCTTCACAACGCCGACGTCCTTTCCATGCCTGACAAATGGGAGTACCCGTGGTATGCCGCATGGGATCTTGCCTTCCATGGCATCACTCTTGCCCTCATCGATCCGGATTTCGTCAAGGAACAACTCATTCTTCTCCTCCGAGAACGGTACATGCATCCGAACGGGCAATTGCCTGCCTGCGAATGGAACTTCTCGGATGTCAATCCTCCTGTTCATGCCTGGGCGGCGTGGCGCATTTATAAGATCGAGGAGGAGCATTTCCAATGCCGTGACCGTCGATTCCTCGAACGTGTCTTTCATAAACTCCTGTTGAACTTCACGTGGTGGGTGAATCGCAAAGACGAGGAAGGAAATAATATCTTCCAGGGCGGTTTTTTGGGCCTGGACAATATCGGGGTCTTCGACCGCAGCGCGACGTTGCCGGCTGGCGGCAGTATAGAGCAATCGGATGCGACCAGTTGGATGGGAATGTACTGCCTGAATATGATGACTATCGCCTTGGAACTGGCCCGGGAAAATCCCGCGTATGAGGATGCAGCGTCAAAATTCCTCGAGCATTTTGCATATATCTCTCGTGCAACAAACAATCTCGCCGGGCAAGGCATTGAACTTTGGGACCGGAAGGAGGGATTCTACTATGACGTGCTGCGTCTGCCGGGTCGCAAGTCATCACCGATGCGCGTGCGCTCAATGGTGGGCTTGATCCCGTTGTTCGCGGTCGAGACCCTTGAGTCAGAACTCATTGATACGCTCCCTGGCTTCAAGCGGCGCATGCAATGGTTCATCGAGAATCTACCCGAGTTTGGCGCCAGCATCGAGACTCAAACTACGGCGACGAACATCAGACGGTTTCTGTCGCTCGTCAGCCGCGACCGACTGCGCCGCGTGCTGAGCATCCTCCTGGATGAAGCGGAGTTTCTGTCGTCATATGGGATTCGATCTCTCTCCCGCATTCACCGGAATCGCCCTTACACGCTTCAAGTGGATAGCATGAAACGACGCGTCGGATATGAACCTGCTGAGTCGGAGACTGCGCTCTTCGGCGGCAACTCAAACTGGCGAGGCCCCATCTGGTTCCCACTCAATTTCTTGATTATCGAATCGCTTCAAAAGTTCCATCGTTTTCTGGGTGATGACTTCCAGATCGAATGCCCAACAGGGTCTGGGCGCCTGATGAACCTCTCGCAAGTCAGCATCGAACTCGAGCGACGGCTGCTTCGAATCTTCTTGCGTGACGATCGTGGGCGGCGCCCCGTATATGGGATGGTCGAGAAGTTTCAGCAGGACCCGCATTGGCGAGATTTGGTGCTATTTTTCGAATGCTTCCACGGTGACAATGGAAGCGGCCTCGGAGCCAGCCATCAGACCGGCTGGACAGGACTGATCGCCAATTTGATTCAACAAAGTTGGGCGCGACAGACTGAAGCCGGTGTTTCGGAAGTTGGTGGTTCGCTTGACGTGGATGACACCACCAGCCACTTCAATCAAGAAAAAGGGGAATTCCATGGCAATTTTGAAGGGTAGCAAGACACACGAGAATCTGAAAAACGCCTTCGCCAGCGAAGCTCAGGCTAATCGCCGCTATGTGTATTTTGCCAACCAAGCCGACGTCGAGGGCTATCCTGATATCGCTGGACTATTTCGTGATACGGCAGAGGGGGAAGCAAGCCACGCGAACGGACACCTCGACTACTTAAGAAAGCTAGGGGATCCGATCACTGACTTACCGATAGGCACCACGGCAAGCAACATAGAAGCCTCAATCGTCCGAGAAACGTACGAGTACACCGACTTGTATCCAACGATGGCCAAGACTGCGCGGGAAGAAGGGTTTTCCGATATCGCTGAATGGTTTGAGACACTGGCCAAGGCGGAAAAGAGCCATGCCAGCCGCTTCAGTCGAGGCCGCAAGTCCCTCGGATAAGGCGGGGATGAGCATCTCTCCGGCTTAATGAGCTAACCGCAACGCTCTCGTGAGTCTTCGCCAATCGCTGCTTCTATTGGCAAACCGCTTACACGATTCA
>JAIQFB010000026.1 GCA_020073485.1 Terriglobia bacterium
GAAGCCTGCGCCACGAAGACTCTCCCCAAGCGATTTTCTCTGTGTCCTCTGCGTTGAATGCATTTAAAGACTCAAAACAGAGAAAACTGAGGACACGGAGGGCACAGAGAGTACTTAGGCTCCCGAAAAACTTGCAATGAAGAATTATTCTTCCGTCGTGCTGGCCACCTTCAGAACGGCAAGAAACGCTTCCTGGGGAATGTCCACGCGGCCCACGCGTTTCATGCGCTTCTTTCCTTCCTTCTGTTTCTCCAGCAATTTGCGTTTGCGCGTGATGTCACCGCCGTAGCACTTGGCCAGAACGTTTTTGCGGATGGCGGCGACCGTTTCGCGGGCGATCACACGGCTGCCAATGGCGGCTTGGATGGGGACCTCAAACATCTGACGCGGGATCAGTTTTCGCAGGCGCGTGACCAGATCGCGGCCACGCTCGTAGGAAAATTCACGATGGCACACCAGCGCCAGTGCGTCGACCGGCTCGCCTCCCACCAGCACATCCATCTTCACCAGGTCGGCTTCCTTGTATCCGGCCAGGTGATAGTCGAGCGAAGCGTAGCCCCGCGACGCGCTCTTCAAGCGGTCGTAGAAATCGAGAACGATTTCATTGAGCGGCAGTTCGTAGGTCAGCATCACGCGCTGCGGCGATAGGTACTCGAAATTTTTCTGCATGCCGCGCTTTTCCTCGCACAGCTGCAGGATCGCGCCCACCGAATCCTCGGCGGTGATGATCATCGCTGTGATCACCGGTTCCTCGATCTTGGCCATTTCGTTGGGCGGAGGAAATTTGGTGGGGCTGTCGACTTCCATCACCGTTCCGGCCGTGGTGGTGATGCGGTAGCGCACGCTGGGCGCGGTGGTGATCAGATTGATTCCGAACTCGCGCTCCAGGCGCTCCTGCGCGATCTCCATATGCAGCAGGCCGAGGAATCCGCAGCGGAAGCCGAATCCCAGGGCCACGGAATTTTCCGGCTCGTAGAAAAATGCGGCGTCGTTGAGCTGCAGTTTCCCCAAAGCGTCGCGCAGATTTTCATAATCGCTCGCGAGCACCGGAAACAGCCCGGCAAAGACCATGGGCTTGATGGCTTCAAATCCGGGCAGCGCGGGAGCGGGGCGCGCCGCGTCCGTCACCGTGTCGCCCACGCGGGCGTCGGCGACTTGCTTGATGTTGGCTACGACGAAGCCGACGTCGCCGGCCACCAGTTCCTCGAGCACCACGGGCTTGGGCGTCAGTGCGCCCAGCGCCTCCACTTCGTAGACTTCATCGTTGAAGCACAGGCGAATCTGCATGTGCTTGGTAATCCGCCCGTTCATCACGCGCACCAGCACCACGGCGCCGCGAAAGGGATCGAACCAGGAATCGAAAATCAGGGCCTGCAGTGGGGCTTCCGCGGTGCCGGTCGGCGGAGGAACGCGCGCCACCACGGCTTCCAGTACCGATTCCACGCCCAGGCCACTTTTCGCGCTGATCAACAGCGCGTCGGACGCGGGAATTGCCAGTACATTTTCGATCTGCTCTTTCACCTGGTCGGGCTGCGCCGCGGGCAAGTCAATTTTGTTGACCACCGGAATGATCGTGAGGTTGTGCTGCGCCGCAAGAAACGTGTTGGCGACGGTTTGCGCCTCGACGCCCTGGCTGGCATCGACCACCAGTAGTGCGCCCTCGCAGGCGGAGAGCGCCCGCGAAACTTCATAGGAAAAATCGACGTGGCCCGGCGTGTCGATCAGATTGAGCTGGTACTCGTTCCCATCCTTCGCCTTGTAGTGAAGGCGAATGCTCTTGGCCTTGATGGTGATGCCGCGCTCGCGCTCCAGGTCCATCGAATCCAGGACCTGCGCGCTCATTTCGCGCTGGCTGAGCGCGCCGGTGAGTTCCAGCAGGCGGTCCGCGAGCGTGGACTTTCCGTGGTCAATGTGCGCGATGATGCAAAAATTGCGGACGAAACGTGGGTCCATCGGTCAGCTTGCCGGCGCGCCAACTCCCGCACCGGAATAATCTCCTGTCGCATGGGATACGCCTCGGCGGTTTCCAGTGCTTTCCGCCCGGCAGCGTTTCCCAATCGCTTCTGAACTATTGAGTGTGCCACAAGTGGCGGCAGTCAGGAAGCGGGGCGGCTGGATCGCGGCCCCGGCAGGCGCATCGCGCAATGAACGCCGCAGCAGGGAATTGCTGCATTGAGCAGCAGGGTGCGATCGGTTTGGCGCGCGGAGCCGCGAAAGGTTATAGTATTTTTTACCCCGGACGGGGCCCGTCGAAGTGTCCGTGGACGCAATTTCACCGAGGAATTTGCCGAGCCCGCATGAGCGTGGACATTGTCAAACTGCTGGATCGCGCCAAACGTTTCGTCGAGAAGAACCGCCTCGACGACGCGATCGAGGCCTATCAATCCGCGCTCGCGTCCTTTCCGAATCACCTCGAATCGATCCAGTCTCTCGGCGACCTGTACACCATGCAGAACCGCCCGGACCGCGCGGCGGTGTATTACGGGATGCTGTTTGACCGTTTCACGGCCCCTCGCGAGGAGCCCAAAGCGCTGGCCCTGTACGCGCACTTCCTGAAACCCCATCAGCAGCCGCCCGAGCGCGTCGCGCGCTACGCTTTGCTGCTCCAAAAACAAAACCGCCCTGAGGAAGCGATCGAGCAATACATGTCCGCCGCCCTGGCGTTTGAGTTGAGCGGCAAGGGCGACGACGCTCTGACCTGCTTTGTGCGCATGGCTCAGCTGGACCCGGAGAATCGCGACCGTCATATCGCCGTCGCCGAATTCGCAGAGCGCATGGGAAACGCTCCGGCCGCCGCGCGCGGATACTTGCGAGCCGGGCAACTCACTACGGAAAATGTGGCCGAATCGCTCGATTTTTTTGCGCGCGCGCATCGCCTGATGCCCAATGACCGCAGCGCGGCGCTGCTCTACGCCCAGGCGCTGCTGCGCAACGGCGACTCGGCGGGTGCCGCGGCGCTTCTCGCGCCTCTCGTCGAGACCGAAAAGGACGCCACATTCCTGGAACTCTACGCGGAAGCGCTGATGAAATCGGGCCAGCTGGACACCGCGCGCAGCGTGCTCGAGCGCATGACCAATCAAGGCGCCGGATCGGCCGATAAATTCTTTTCCCTGGTGAATGAATACCTGCGCGGCGGCCAGGAGGATAAAGCGGTTGATCTTCTGCGCGTCACACAAAAAAGCATGCTGGCCGGCAGGCGGGAATCCGAATTTGCGTCGGCCGTCGATCAGATCGTGCAGGCGTACCCCAAGTCGATCCCTCTGGCCGAATTCCGCGCCGCGCTGTACAGCGAGCTGAACCGCGAGACGAAATATTTCGAGGCCTTGGTGGTTTTGTTCGATCTCTACCTGGCGAGCGACAGCGTTCCGCAAGCTTGTGAATCGCTTGAGAAACTGGTGGAAATCGATCCGTACGATTCCGGCAACCAGGAGCGCATGAATCAGCTGCAGGGCCGGGCGGACGCCGCCTTCTTGTCCCGGTTGCGAACCCGGCTGTCTAGCGCCGCAACTCACGCGCCGGCGCCGTCTCCGCAGGCTCCGGCCGCCGGAGCCCCCGGCGAGGTTTCTCCCGCCATTCTGGAAGATGTGCGCACCACGCAGTCCCTGGAGGATCTGCTGGTCCAGGCGGAAATTTTTGTGCAGTACTCGCTGCAGTCCAAGGCCATCGAACGCCTGCAAAAAATCATGGAACTGTTCCCCGGCGAAGATGAACACAACGAGCGGCTGCAGGGCCTGTTCGAGGCGGCGCACTGGTGGCCGCAGGCGGGCGCGACACATTCCCGTGTGGAACAGCGTCCGCAAGCCGTGCTGGAGGAGCCCGCGGCTCGCCCCGCCGCCTATGCTCCCGAAACCCTGCGCGACCTCGCAAAAATTTCGGAAATTAATCAAAACGTTTTTCGCCAGCCTTCGCCGCGCGCCATGCTTTCGGTTGCGGTCAACGAAGTGGGCAATTATCTTCATGCCACGCGCTGCCTGGCCGTGGTCGGCACGCCCGGCCAGCCCCCGCAAATGGCGTCGGAGTTTTGCGCTTCCGGCGTCGAGCCTTCCTCAGGCGGCCACATCGTCCGGCTGATCGGACAAATCGAGCGCGCGGTTCCCGATTCCTTGGGAGGTCTGCCGCTGGATGTGGCGGCCGCGCCCTTGCTCCAGGAAATGGGTATGGAAACGGTGCTGGGAGTTCAACTCACGGACCCGGAAACGCAAACGCCTGCGGGGATGCTGATCGTGGGCTTCGCCGGGCCGCACACCTGGAAACCCAACGAGTCGTACTTTCTGCAATCCATCGGCGATCAGATGCTGCTCTGCGTGCACCACACGCGCCTCCGGTCCCTTGTCCGCACTCTCGCCGTGGCCGACGAAAAAACCGGATTGCTCGCCCGCAGTTCCTACATCGATTGCCTGCTGCACGAATCGCAGCGCGCGCGGACTCAGGATGTGCCATTGGCGCTGGCGCTGCTGCAAATTGACGGCGGGCCGGACTTGCTGCGCCAGCAAGGAGAGGCGCCCTTCGAGCGTTACATGGAGCAGCTCGGCAAGGCCGTCCAATCGATTGTCCGGCAAACCGACCTCGCTGTGAAATATACTTCCTGGGCGCTGGCGTTTATCCTGCCGGATACGCCTCTGGCCGGGGCGCTCACGCTGGCGGAGAAACTGAAAAAAGCCGCCGGCGGTCTGCGGCCGCCCTGGGAAGGGGCGCAATTGACCACGAGCGTCGCGGTCGCGGAAGCAGTTGCGCGGCACGAATTTGACAGCGAAGATATCGTCACCGACCTGATCAACCGCGCCGAAGCGGGCCTGGAAGAAGCGCGAAAGCGCGGCGGCAACGAAATCATTTCATTCGAGATGGCAAAGAACTGAGGCATTGCAATGGCTTTTGAAAACCTGCTGTATGAAAGGCGGGATGGCATCGGCTTCCTCACGTTTAACCGGCCAAAGGTGCTGAACGCGCTTAACCGGAAGACCATGGAGGAACTCGACGAAGTTCTGACTGCCGCGCGCGAAGATGACGAAGTACGCGTACTGATCCTGACCGGCGCGGGTGAAAAATCGTTTGTCGCTGGCGCGGATATCGCGGAGCTTGCGGTGCAAACTCCGGCCGGCGGAAAAGAAACCGCGGCGTTCGGCCAGGGTGTGTTACAGCGCCTGGAAACGCTGGGAAAGCCGTCCATCGCGGCGATCAACGGCTTTGCACTGGGCGGCGGCTGCGAAGTGGCGCTGGCGTGTTCGATTCGACTGGCGAGCAAGACTGCGCGGCTCGGCCAGCCGGAAGTGAAGCTTGGAATCATCACCGGTTACGGCGGCTCGCAGCGCCTTACGCGCCTTTGCGGCAAGGGAGTGGCGCTCGAGCTTTGCCTGACGGGCGAAATGATTTCCGCGGACGAGGCGTTGCGCATCGGCCTGGTGAATCACGTGTACGAGCCGGCGGATCTGATGCCCGCAGCGGTGGAACTGGCCAGGAAAATTATCGGCAACCCGCCGCATTCGATCAAGTTCACCATGGAAGCGATCGAACGCGGAGTGGAAATGCCGCTCGCCGAAGGCCAGTATCTGGAAACAACGCTGTTTGGACTGTGCGCCGCTACCGAAGACATGCGCGAGGGAACGCGCGCGTTTCTGGAAAAGCGTCCGCCGCAATTTCGCGGCAAATAGCTTGGACAACCGGAACTGAAAATCAATCTCATGGCCAAAACTTACAATCCAAGAAATATCCGGGCGGCTACGGCTGCGGAGGGCCTGCGTTTTGCGCTGGTCGTCGGCCGATTCAATAGTTTCATTACCGACCGCCTTCTGGCCGGCGCGCTGGACGCGCTGGAAGCGGCGGGCGTTCCGGCGGAAAATGTCGAGGTAGTCCATGTCCCGGGCTCCTTCGAGATTCCGCTCGCGGCAAAAAAATTGGCGCAGGGCGGCCGGGCCGACGCGATCATCGCCATCGGCTGCATCCTGCGCGGAGAAACCGCGCACTTCGATTATGTGGCCAGTGAAGTGGCGCGCGGTGTGCAACTAGCGCAACTCGATACCGGCGTGCCCGTGATTTTTTGCGTCCTCACCTGCGATACGCTCGAACAGGCCATCGACCGCGCCGGCCTCAAGAGCGGCAACAAGGGATACGATGCCGGAACCGCCGCGATCGAGATGGCGAATTTATCGAAACAGCTCCGCCCGGCGGCGCCGGCGCGCGCCGGAAAAACTAATTCCCGTGGGAAGTGCCGCTAAATGTCCCTGCGACGCAAATCCCGCGAGTACGCCCTGCAGATGCTGTTCCAATGGGAAATGGGCAAGCAGGAACCTTCGAGGATCGAAGAGGGTTTCTGGAAAAACGTTCACTCCCAGAAATCCACGCGCGAATTCGCCAACCAGCTTTTTGAAAATGCGGCGGCCCGCGCCGAGGAAATCGATCCGATCATTTCCACCCACGCAAAAAACTGGCGCATCGAGCGCATGCCGGCCATCGACCGCGCCATCCTGCGCCTGTCCCTCACGGAATTGCGCACCTCCGGCACTCCGCCCAAAGTGGTCATCACCGAGGCCCTCGAGCTGGCCAAGAAATTTTCATCCGAAGATGCCGCACCCTTCATCAACGGCATCCTCGATGCCGCCGTAAAATCCTTCGGTGAAAAAGCCGCCGGCTGATCTCGATGCCGCTTATCACGACATCGAGATGACCGTCGGCCTTCAGTGGCGTAGGCTTCAGCCTGCGCGGTTTTGATTTCGCACGTGCACAATTCAAGCCGCGCGGGCTGAAGCCTACGCTACTAGACAGTGCCGGATTCGCAGTCCGGAGTCGATGCAACGGTCGCGCGAACATCTCTTATGGGGATTGCAGACTAAAGCCCGCGCACGATGGCGCAGGTTTCATCAAGGATCCGCCGCGTGGCCGCGGCACTTGCCGTTTCCGAATACACGCGCAACATTGGCTCGGTTCCCGACGCGCGCAGCATTACCCAGCCGATTTCTCCCAGATAGAGTTTGATCCCGTCGAGGTCCTCGCGCCGCGCCACGGGCCAATCGAGAAGTCGCGTCAGCTTCGCGCCGCTGAAGTGCGCAATTGCGCGCTCCTTCTGCCAAGGCTTCAGATCCAGATCGACGCGCCCGTAATGGTGCTCGCCGAACTCGGCGTGCAGCAGCGCGACCAGTTCGCCGAGCGATTTCCCGTGCCAGGCCATCACTTCCACCAGCAGCAGCGCCATGACCGTCGCGTCGCGCTCCGGCAAATACAGTTTTGTGCCAATCCCGCCGGACTCCTCGCCGCCCAGTAAAATGTCGCGCTCCAGCATGAGCTCGCAGATGTATTTGAAGCCGATGGGCGTCTCGAAAACTTTCCGGCCGAATTTCGCGGCGATCTTGTCGAGCATCTTCGTCGAGGAAAACGTTTTGGCCACGTCGCCGGGGATTCCGCGCGTCCCGGCCAAGTGCCAGAGCAAAATCGAAAAAATCTGGTGCGGCGTGATAAATGTGCCGTCGCGGTCCATCGCGCCGATGCGATCGCCATCGCCATCGGCGCACAGCCCGGCATGGTAGCCGCCGGAAATCACCGCCCGCCGCAGCGCCTCCACGTGCGGTTCAATGGGTTCGGGGTTGACGCCACCGAACAGCGGATCGTGCGTGCCGCGGATTTCATCGCAAGCGACTCCGTGCCGCGTCATCAGTTCGCGCAGCAGGCCGCGCGCCGCGCCGTGCATCGGGTCCGCGACAAACCGGAATTTCGACGCTCGGATCCTCTCCCAGTCGACCAGCTTGTCGACCGTTTCCAGATACGGCGAAAGAATATCGAGCGGTTGAATCGAGTCCGGTCGGGTGGGCAGCGGCGGCACGCCGTTCGCAAGCACGGTGGTCAATTCCATTTCCACTTGCGCGACGATCGAAGGCAGGGCCGAGCTTCCGTAGCTAGCCTTGAACTTGACGCCGTTCCACCGGTAGGGATTGTGGCTCGCGGTAATCATGATCCCGCCGGCCGCGCCTCGCTGCCGCACCAGCAGAGAAAGCGCCGGTGACGGGCAGGCCTTTTCCGCGATCCACACCGGCATCCCGGCCATGGAAACTACTTCGGCGGCCGCGCGCGCGAAGCGCTCCGAGCCGAAGCGTGTGTCGTACCCGACGATCACGCCCGCGTTGGGTTTTTCCGCGCGCACCACGTAGCGCGCGATCGCGCACGCCACCCGGCGCACATTCGCGAACGTATAATCGTCCGCGATCATGCCGCGCCACCCGTCCGTCCCAAATTTGATTGTGCTCACGGTTCAGAAGTATATGCGATGCAAGCCGACCCGAAAAGTAAGACTCCCGAAATATTCGGGCAGCAATACATCTGCTCTTACACCTTGCCTTCATGAGGATAAAGGGGGCTGGCCCATGCCCGCTCTTCTTTAAGTTTGGCTCTCCCTCAACTAATTGGACTTCGAGATCACAGTGGTAATGAATTGATTACCAGATATGTCGCGACTCATGTTCCACGTCCGCAACCAGTTCATAATCTTCATATGGAGATGCGTCTATGATTACCTTTATTCTGTTGTCGTTCATATTTGCAGGGTGGCAACAACCAGATAGCAACTCACAACCGCGCGTCTCCACAACTGGCACCGCATACCTAAGCTGCACGGCGTGGACAGGGAAGGATTGGACCAGCCCCGCTGCACGATCATCTCGAACCCCTCAGATCGAGTCCCCGATGGGTTTTCGCGCATACGCGGAAGTAAAAGTCGCTGTAAATGATGGATCTTGCGAAAACACTACTACGGTCTTCGTTTCCAAGGGCATAGGACAGCAGTTCAAAATTGTTTACACAAAGAAGCCTTCTGATAGAAATGGCAACGGCGTTCGGTTGATTGGATGGTCTCCCAACGGCGAAAAACTTCTTGCTGAGATCAATTTATGGGATTACGAGTCGGATTCGGGCTACGACCATGTCGCTCTGGTCTACGACATCCCCAATAATGTGGCAAAGGAATTTCACCCCGACAATGCCTTGACGCGCCATTTCGGGTCGAATTGTGATTATGAGCTTTCCGTCGAAGGCTGGAAAACCAACCAAGAAGCGATAATCAAAGTTTCAAAAAGCCCTGAGACTGAAGAATATGAGCAGCACTCCTGTGTTAAGGAACCGCAAAGATTTGTATTCGATCTTCAAAAAGAAACCGTACGAGCCGAATCGCAAGGCCACTAAATACAGATTGAACTTGAGTAGGTGATTATTCTCTCGTTTGAACCAAGTTCACAATAAGCGAAAAAGTTTTTCCTCCTCGAGCCACTTCACGATCTTCCCCACATCCTGCGCGCGGTCGCGCGGGCAGAGCAGCAGCGCGTCGTCGGTCTCCACGACCACAAGATCGCGAATCCCGACGGCCGCCACGAATTTCTTCGGGCTCCAGAAGAAATTTCCCTGCGCATCGAGCGCAACGTGGCGCCCGGCCGAAACGTTCTCTCCGGCTTTGCGCGCGAGCAATTCGTAAACAGCGGCCCACGAGCCGATGTCGCTCCAACCGACCTCCGCGGGCAGCACGAAAACGCTTGGCGCCGCCGCGCGGCTCGTGGCCGGTTCCAGGATGGCGTAGTCCACGGAAATGTTTTCGAGCTTCGGATAAATGCGCGCGAGCGTGCGCGCGTATCGCGCAGTTCCGATTTCGCCCGCCAGGCGCATCAGCGCATCGTACGTCTGCGGCAGGAATTTTTCCAGATTTCCCAAGAATGTGGATAAACGCCAAAAAAACATACCCGCATTCCAGTAGTAACGCCCCGAAGAAACGTATTTCCGGGCCAGCGCCAGCTTCGGTTTTTCCGTAAAGCGGCGCACCGAAAATACGGGAACGCCTCCGGCATCAATCGCTTTTCCCCGCCCGCGCTCGATGTATCCGTAGCCGGTCTCGGGGTGCGAAGGAGGAATCCCCAAAACAACGAGCGATCCTGCGCTATGCGCGACGCGCAGGGCGGCGCGCACAATCCGCAGGTACCGCGCGGGCTTCGCAATGTAGTGATCGGCGGGAAGCACCGCCATGAGCGCGTTGTTTTCCTTGCCAAGCCCATCGTGCAATATGTGCGCGGCCGCAAGTCCGATCGCGGCGGCTGTGTTACGGCCCACAGGCTCGGCAAGAATGTGCGAAGCGGGAACGCGCGGCAGTTGCTTGCGCACGGCGGCAGCCTGCTCGGAGTTGGTCACGACCCACTGGCGCGACGCCGGGAACAATGGAGTAAGGCGCTCGGCCGTCTGTTCGAGCATGGTATCGCTGCCAACGATATTGAGCAGTTGCTTGGGCGTGCGCGTGCGGCTGCGCGGCCAGAATCGCGTGCCGCGCCCTCCGGCTAGAATTATGGCGTGCGCGGATAATTCGCGGCTCACGGATGCACCACCCGCGACCACGCCGCTTCCTCGACGCGCTCTTCGTTCAGCCGCTGCACAATGCCGGTCAGGTCCGGCACGTACGTGCGCAGCAGCGTGGACGGAGTTTCCGGCGCCAGGTGATAGGCGCCGAGCGCCGCGGGAACCAGCCAAACCTGCGATGGTGCAAAGGGCTCCGCGCCGCCTTCAAACTCAATCTGGCCTTTGCCCTCGAGAAAAATCAGCAGATCGAAATTTTCCGGCGAAGTCACCGCGGCGATGCGCTGGCTGAATTCCCAGCGCTCGGTGGCGAAATGGCGGCACGCTGCATAGAACGTTTCGGTGGCCGCGCCATGCGTAATCCGCACGGGATCGCACAGGCCGCCGCTCTGCTCGCCGAACTGCATCACGTTCAGCGCCTGGCGCACATGCAGGGCGCGCGGCTTGCCATCGGGGCCCACGCGGTTGTAATCGAACACGCGATAGGTGACGTCCGAGTACTGCTGGATTTCGCAGAGCGTGACGCCGGGACAAATGGTGTGCGCGGTCCCCGCAGGCACGAACACGGCGTCACCCGCGCGGACCGGAACACGCGCCAGGCAATTCTCGGCCGCGCCCTCGGCGATGGCCCGCTGAAACGATTCCCGGGTGACGCTGGGCCGCAGCCCCACGCGCAATTCCGCTCCTTTGCGCGCGCTCACCACGTACCACATTTCCGTTTTTCCGACGCCGCCCGCCGCCGCTTCATGCTCCTCCGCGTAAGCATCGTCCGGATGCACCTGCACGGAAAGTTTTTCCTCGGGGAAAATGAATTTCACAAGCAAAGGGATGCGGGGAAGGCCACGCAGGCGCGTGCCGGTCCATTCCGTGGGCAGCGTTGGCCAAACCTCGCCCAGCGTGCGCCCCGCGAATTCACCGGTGGCGAAGACGCAGGCGTCGCCGGTCAGCCAGGCCTCGCCGATGGCCTCGGATTCGCACCCGCGATCCGGGAATAACGGGGAAAGGTCCCGCGCGCCCCAGATGCGGGGAACGAAAATGGGAGCGAGCCGCGCGGGCGCGCTCCCCGGTCGGCTTGCGCCGGAGTTCACCTGGCCGCTTCAGCCATGGCAAAGAATTTTTCCAGGCGCCGCAAGCCTTCCTCGATGCGATCGATCGAGGTCGCGTAGGAGAGCCGCATATAGCCGGGCGTGCCGAAGGCATCGCCGGGCACCACGACCAGATGCTGTTTTTCGAGCAGCACTTTGGCCAGTTCGGTTGCGTCGGCTATGCCGTTGCCCAGGTGCGCGGAGACGTTCGGGTAGGCATAAAACGCGCCGCCCGGTTCGACGCAGGTGACGCCGGGAATGGCGCGCAGCCCGGAAACGATGCGGTCGCGGCGCCGCGAATATTCGGCAAGCATCGCGGTGACCGTGTCCATCGGACCGGTCAGCGCTTCGAGCGCGGCGTACTGCGCGATCGACGTGGGATTCGACGTGGACTGGCTCTGCAATTTTGTCATGGCCGCGATCAATTCCTGCGGCGCAAGCAAATAGCCGATGCGCCACCCGGTCATCGCAAATGTCTTCGACAGCGAACCGGCAACCAGGATGTTCGGCTTCGACCCCGGCACGCTCGCCAGAGAATACGGCTTTTCATTCCCGTACACGAAGTGCGAGTAGCACTCGTCGGTCAACAGCCAGACGTTTTTCGCGCGGCAGATTTCGTAAATTTTCACGAACTCGTCCGCCGGGACAACCGCGCCGCTCGGATTGCTCGGGGAATTGACGATTAGAAGTTTTGTCTTCGGCGTGATCGCGCGCGACACCTGCTCGGCGCGCAGCCGGAAGCCGTCCGAAGGATCGGTCATCACCGGCACGGGCGTCGCGCCGGTATACTGCACCATATCCGGATAGCTCACCCAGAACGGCGCGGGGATTAGAACCTCGTCCCCGGCTTCGAGCAAGCAGCAGAACGCGTTGAAAATCGCGTGCTTCCCGCCAACCGTCACGATGCATTCCGGCACCGTGTAAGACGATCCGAATTGCGCCGCGTGCCACTTGCAGATCGCTTCGCGCAGCGGACCGATGCCCGGCGTGGGCGTGTACTTTGTGCGGCCCTGCTCCAGCGCCCGCACGGCGGCCTGACGGATATGCTCCGGCGTCGGAAAATCCGGTTCGCCGGGTCCAAAGTCGGCCAGGTCGGCCCCCTGTGCACGGAGGCGTTCCGCCGCGGCCAGCACGGCAGCAGTCGGAGAGATGGCAATGCGGTTCACGCGCGCGGCTAATTTCACGGTCTGACACTCCTTTGGGTTTGACTGCACATCGAAAAATTCTCCAGCAACGTCCTTGTAGCGCCACCCTTCAGGGTGGGATCCGAATGCGCCTCCGCCGGTGAGGATGGACGCCAGAAGAGCGAAATTCAGCCTGTCGCCTGCTCTACAGCACCTTCGCGCGCAGCCGCTCTTCCACCGCCGGCGGTACCAGGCCCTTAATCGGCCCGCCGAGCCGCGCGATCTCGCGAACCAGACGCGAACTCAGATAGCTGTAGGACAAGGCCGGCATCATGAACACCGTCTCGAGACTCGGATTCAGCTTGCGGTTCATCAACGCCATTTGCAGCTCGTATTCGTAGTCGGAAACCGCGCGAATGCCGCGCAAAATCACTTGCGCCTCGCGCAGCCGCGCGTATTCCACCAGCAGCCCGCTGAACACTTCCACTTCCACGTTCGGCCAGGGCCGCACCTCTTCGCGAAGCATGTCCACGCGCTCGTCCAGCGAGAACAGCGGCTCCTTGTCGAAGTTTCGCAGCAGGCCGACGATCAACCGGTCAAAAATCTTGGCGCCGCGCTCGATCAAGTCGAGGTGGCCGTTGGTCACCGGATCGAACGACCCGGGATAAATTGCCAGGACCTTTTTCATGGTTTCGTCCGCTGGATCCAGGATTCGCGCGCGGGCTCTGCGCGGAACCCTTGAGGACATTGTAGCGAAAATCGCCGCCGATTACGCAAGGGAATTAGCAACCGCCCGCCTGGTGGAGGAAGCCAATTTGGCAGAACTGCCGGGCGAGGAAGACTCGTTTTGCACCACACGCACGCAGTCGGTGGAAGAAGTTCCACAGGCGTCCAAACTGCTCAATAAGAGTCTATATCTTCCGGCTGTTACACAGTTTGTGACGCAAATCACATCCGCCGGTGACCCGTAACACAGCAGATATTTAACCCAATCCATAACATCCCGCTGTTGTTTGGCGAATGTCCTTTTAGTCCAAGCGATCTTTCGCTATTCGGTGACAGACGGGGGCGGATGCCAAAATCCATGACGGCGAACTAACCCAACCGATCCCCCGCCTGCCCACCGGTCATACGCTTGCCTGGCGGAGCCAAAATCCCACGGAAAGCTTTCCCGAAATCCACTTAGGTGCGATAGATTCGCGGGTCCTCGTGTTCCCATGGCCCGGGAAATGGGCTTGAATCGGACCCAGCCCATGCCACGGAACGCGGATCGACAGGCGGGCCGCCTGTTGCCCTCATCCTAAACGTTTTTGTAGCTGCTCACTGTAGCGGGAGATGTCCACCGGCTGCTGCGCGACGCCGCTTTCGGCCGCTGCTTGCGCCACCGCGGGGGCCACCCACTGGAGCACGCGCGTGTCAAACGGCTTGGGGATGATGTACTCGGCGCCGAATGCCAGGCGCTCCACGCCGTACACTTGGCAGACGTATTCCGGCACAGGTTCCTTGGCAAGCGCCGCCAGGGCGCGCGTGGCGGCCAGCTTCATGGCCTCGTTGATGGCCGTCGCGTGGCTGTCCAGGGCGCCGCGAAAGATCGATGGGAAGCCGAGAATGTTGTTCACCTGATTAGGGTCGTCCGACCGGCCGCTGGCCATAATAATGTCGCTGCGCGCGGCCAGGCCTTCCGCGTGTGCAAGCTCGGGATCGGGATTGGCCAACGCGAATACAATCGGACGCGCTGCCATGGATTTCAGCATCTGCGGCGTGAAAGCTCCCTGGACCGAGACGCCCACCAGCACGTCCGAGTCCTTGACTACTTCGGCCAGCGTTCGCGCCGCGGTGTCCTGCGCAAAGCGCGATTTGTATGCGTTCATTCCTTCGGTGCGTCCCTTGTAAACCGCTCCCTTGGTGTCGCACAGGAACGTGTTCTCTCTTCGCGCTCCCAAAAGAACGAAGTGCTCCGCGCAAGCAATCCCCGCCGCGCCCGCCCCATTGACGACGATCTTGGCCTTGCGAATGTCCTTGCCCGCAATTTCCAGGGCGTTGAGCAAGGCCGCCCCGCAGATGATCGCCGTCCCGTGCTGGTCGTCATGGAAGACGGGTATATGCATCGTTTTTTTCAGCGTTTCTTCGATGTAGAAGCATTCCGGTCCCTTGATATCTTCCAGGTTGATGCCGCCGAAACCCGGTTCGATCAACTGGCAGACCTTGATCACGTCGTCGGGATCCCGGCTGCCGATTTCGATATCAAACACATCGACGTCCGCGAACCGCTTGAACAGCACGCCTTTTCCTTCCATCACCGGCTTCGCGGCGACCGCTCCGATATCACCCAGGCCCAGCACGGCGGTGCCGTTGGTGAC
Organism: Terriglobia bacterium; assembly: GCA_020073485.1. Taxonomy (GTDB): domain Bacteria; phylum Acidobacteriota; class Terriglobia; order Acidiferrales; family UBA7541; genus Palsa-360. Next base: position 14,881 of record JAIQFB010000026.1, read on the forward strand.
CACGGCCACCAGATTGCCGCGCGCCGTGTATCGGAAAGCGTCGAGCGGATTTTTTTCAATCCGTAGGCAGGGTTCGGCCACGCCGGGCGTGTAGGCCAGGCTCAGATCGCGCTGCGTAGCGCACGCTTTGGTGGGTTTCACTTCGAGCTTTCCGGGCCGCCCTTCGGAGTGATAGTCCAGCGCTTCCTGTTTTGAAATAGGTTCCACGCAATCTCCAGTGACTGTCCGGACTTGTTTGTTTCTTCGGCAATCCGCAATTTTGACTTTAACCCGCCGCAGGGCCGCGCGCAAACCGCGCTCGCGAAGAATCGGATTGGAAATAGCACGACGACTGCAAAACGCCCAAGGCTCGAATTCCACGAAATATGGGTTTATGATGGGATACAATTCCGATCCTTAAAGGGGGGCGAAAGTCATGAAGACTCCACGCCTGATCTGGACCATCGGCTTATTTCTAGGTGCCCTAGTGACTCCTTTTGTGCAGGCCGCCCCGCCGCAGGCCCGCGTGGCCAAGGCTTCCGAGAGCGCGCCCTCCTTCGCTTTCGAGCCGCTGGACCAGTGGAAAGCGGCGGTGCTCGCCGGCGACAAAGCGGGGCTCACGAATTTCTACTCGATCTCTCCTGCAGCGTCCGCGAAAACTCCTCAGGGCGACACGCAGGATCCCGCCGAGGAGCCCGCGTTCTGGTCCTCATTGCAGCCTCAGGGACTCGACCGCCTCGACGTCAAAGTGCTCGAGGTGAAGACGCCGCAGCCCGGAATGATGTCGCTGGTCCTGCGATTTGAAGCCGGGGTCAAAACCAGCGACGGGGAAAAGACAGGAATCATTTCCGCCGCCCAGATTTGGGTGCAAAAGCTGGGGGAATGGAAAATTGTCAGGACGCAACGCGGCGACCTTGGCGCCAAGCCGGTCCGGCGCCTGCCGGAACCCGCAAAGCCCAATACCGCCCTGTATGCCGACCCTGCAGAAGGCCCGATAGAGATCGCTGCTGCGTTGGCCGCCGCTACCAAGGACCACAAGCGCGTCCTTCTCGTTTTCGGCGGCAATTGGTGCTATGACTGCCACGTCCTGGACACCACGTTTCACTCTAAGGAATTCGCTCCCCTGGTTAACGCCAACTTCCACGTCGTGCACGTCAACATCGGAAATTACGATGTCAACCTGGACCTCGCCAAGAAGTACGAAATTCCCCTGGAAAAAGGCGTTCCGAGCTTGGCCGTTCTGGACCCGGAAGGCACGTTGCTCGTCAGCATGAAAAAAGGGGAGTTTGAATCCACCGTCCGGATCGGCCCTGAAGATGTTCTCGAATTCCTGAATAAATGGAAGCCCAACCACGCAAGCTGACGGCACTTTCAGGAATCAAGAGCCACCCTTGGGTCGTAAGGCATATTAAGGCCAAGCAAGTCACGCCCAACCGGTTACCGTTGGGATCGACCAAATCCCCGTTCGCACCCTCTTTTGTACATTTCATTGCAGCAGGTTTGACTAATGCGACCAGACTGGTCGTAATGTAAGAGACTGATGTCAGAGAGGTTGAACGAATGCTCCTCGCTTGACATCCGCCGGGTGCCGGGTTTATTATTCATGTGCGACTAATTTGGTCGCATATCCAATGTTAAAGCTCTCCAAGAAAGCGGATTATGCCTTGATCGCCGTACGGCACCTGGCGACACAAGGCGCGGAACGCTCGCAAAGCGCGTCGGATATAGCCGAGGCGTACGGCATTTCCGCTACGCTCCTAGCGAAGGTCCTGCAACGTCTGGCGAAACACGGCCTGGTAACCGCGCGGCATGGATCAAGCGGTGGCTATCAATTGGCCCGCCATCCGAAGGATATTTCGGCGCTGGAAGTCATCAGCGCCGTCGATGGGCCGCTGGTGATCACGTCTTGCGTCACCAGCCACGGGAACTGTGGACAGAGTTCCACATGCACCGTGCGCGAACCGCTGCGGCGGGTAAATGAGAGCATCGCCCAGGTCTTGCGCGCCGTCACGATTTCGCAAATGACCGAGGATTCGCCCGACGCCGAGTTGGTCGGGCTGTCGACATAGTCTTGCCGGATCAGGTCCGCCGTGGCGGACCGTTTGCGGCAAGGAAATACCAAGTTCAGGGGATTGCAGTAACCGAGGGAGAAGCCAGCATGGCGATTAAACTGCCGATTTACATGGATTACCACGCCACCACTCCGGTGGACCAGCGCGTGGTCGAAACGATGCTGCCGTACTTTCACGAGAAGTTCGGCAACGCCGCCAGCCGCAACCACTCGTTCGGCTGGACGGCCGAGGAAGCGGTGGAAAACGCGCGCGCGCAGATTGCCAGCCTGATCAACGCGTCGCCCAAGGAAATCATCTTCACCAGCGGCGCGACCGAATCGAACAACCTGGCCATCAAGGGCGCCGCGGAAATGTATCGCGAGAAGGGCAATCACATCATCACCCAGGTGATCGAGCACAAGGCCGTACTCGATACCTGTAAACGCCTCGAGAAGTACGGCTACGAAGTGACCTATCTGCCGGTGGGCAAGGACGGCCGCATCGATCTCGACGATTTGCGCAAGGCCATCACCAACAAGACTATTCTCATCTCCATCATGTACGCCAACAATGAAATTGGCGTGATCCAGCCCGTCCAGGAAATCGGCAAGATTGCCAAGGAACACGGCATCCTGTTCCACAGCGACGCCGTGCAGGCGCTCGGAAAAATTCCCATCGACGTGCAAAAAGACAATCTCGACATGATTTCTCTGACCGCGCACAAGCTCTACGGCCCGAAGGGCTGCGGCGCTCTCTATGTGCGCCGGCGCAACCCGCGCGTGCAGCTTTCCGCGCAGATCGACGGCGGCGGACACGAGCGCGGCATGCGTTCGGGCACGCTGAATGTTCCGGGAATCGTCGGCTTCGGCAAGGCCGCCGAGCTATGCCAGCAAGAAATGGCAACGGAAAGCGCCCGCCTGAGCGGCCTGCGCGACCGCCTGAAGGACGCTATCTTCGGCAAGCTCGACGAAGTCTATATCAACGGCTCGATGACGCACCGCCTGCCGCACAACATCAATATCAGCTTCGCGTTCGTTGAAGGCGAATCGCTGCTCATGGGCATCAACGACATCGCCGTATCCAGCGGTTCGGCCTGCACTTCGGCGACCCTGGAACCGAGCTATGTCCTTAAGGCTTTGGGCGTCGGCGAGGACCTGGCGCACACCTCGATCCGCTTCGGCCTGGGCCGCTTCAATACCCTGGAGGAAGTGGATTACGTTTCGAGTCGCGTGATTGAAGTTGTGGAGCGACTGCGCGAGCTTTCGCCGCTGTACGAAATGGCCAAGGAAGGCATCGATTTGAGCAAGCTGAACTGGAAGACGGCGGCAGAGCACTAAACTCCAATCCGTCTCGCAAACTGGCTTTGTGATTCGCGGCCTCAGCCGCGACATCAGGTACAGACAAAGCCGGGCTTTAGCCCCTGACGGGTTGGCTGGGTTGCACGAACTAGGGTTTTTGAGTTGGCAGTAGAAAATTCATAAGTCTAAATCGGATGCGGGCCCGGGTTGGAGCGCATCCAATAGATTGAGGAGAAACAAAATGGCGTATTCCGATAAGGTAGTCGATCACTACGAGCATCCGCGCAATGTCGGCAGCCTGCCGAAGGACGATCCGAATGTAGGGACCGGCCTGGTGGGCGCGCCCGAATGCGGCGACGTCATGCGGCTGCAGATGAAGATCAATCCCGAAACGCAGGTCATCGAAGAGGCCAAGTTCAAGACCTTCGGCTGCGGCTCGGCGATTGCCAGTTCCTCGCTCGCCACCGAATGGGTCAAGGGCAAGACGGTCTCGGAGGCGCTGGCGATCTCGAACACGGACATCGTCCGCGAGTTGAGCCTGCCTCCCGTGAAGATCCATTGCTCGGTGCTGGCCGAAGACGCCATCAAGGCCGCCATCGAGGACTGGAAAAAGAAGAAGGAAGTCTCCGCGCCTGCTGCCAACGCGACAGCCGGGAACTAACCGGGCGATTCCGGCCGAGGTTTTAAATTTCAGGCTGCGCCGAACTGCAGGATGAATTCGGCGCAAGAGGTTTTTGGGGAACGACCATGATTCACGTAACGGAAAAAGCGGCAGGTAAAATTCAGGAGTTGCTCGCCAAGGAAGGCGTCCCGGCCCAGACCGGCGGTCTGCGCGTGGGCGTGCAGGGCGGCGGCTGCTCGGGGCTCACGTATGCGATGCGCCTGGAAACGCAGGCGCGCGACCGCGACAAAGTAGTCGAGGAAAACGGCGCGCGGCTCTTCGTCGACCCGAAGAGCTATCTCTACCTGCACGAGACCACGCTCGATTATCAGGAAGACCTGATGCGCCGCGGCTTCGTCTTCCAGAATCCGCAGGCGTCGCGCAGTTGTGGATGCGGCACTTCGTTCACGGCGTAGCTTTTGGGGGCCGCAGGATTTTACGGCGTAATGTTTTTCGGGTGAAATTCGGCTTCTCTCTCAGGGGTGATCGAAAGCGCTTCCTCTTATTTTCTATTCTAAAGAGAGTGAAACGCGTGGTTGGCCGGGATGGGAGCCCGCCAGCCACTTTTTTTTGCTTGGTGTGGGTGAATGCCCGCTTCCGGATGGCGTACGCAATGCCTCCCAAGACGATTTGTGGGTCGCGGCTTTAGCCACGACATAAGCCAGGGATAGAGAAAGGGCTTTAGCCCCTGACATTCGCGAGCCAACGAAACTCATGAGCGCTGCAACCACTACCGCCGCGACTTCCGCCAACTGCGGGAACTGCTCCGCGGCAACCGGTGGAGCGCACTTTTGCCCGGCGTGCGGGAAAATTCAGCCGTTGCCGCGCGGCACCGATTATTTCGCGTTCTTCGGCCTGCCGCAGAAGCTCACGCTGGATCTGGAGCAGCTCGAACAGAAGTTTCACTCGCTGTCCTGGAAGCTGCACCCCGATCATTTCGCGCGCGCTTCCGAGGACGAACGGCAGCTCTCACTCGATCGTTCCTCGCAGTTGAACGATGCGTATCGCACGCTGCGCGATCCGGTCGCGCGCGTCGAATACCTGCTCGGCCTTGCCGGCATGCGCAAGGAAGGCCAGAAGAAGCAGCAGGCGCCGCCCGAACTGCTCGAGGAAGTTTTCGAGCTGAACGAATCGCTCGACGAGTTGCGCGAAACCCGCGCCTCCGGCGGAACCGCCGCGACGATGTCCGGCCTGCGCGCGAAACTCGAAACGGCGCAGCACAAATTTGAAGCGTCGCTCGCTGCCGTCGACTTGGAACTCGCGCGCGTTTCAACCGAATGGGACGCCGCGCTTGATTCCAGCGCGGACGATGCAGCGAAGAAAAAACTGATGGAGAAAATGAACGAAGTACTGAACCGCCGTTCTTATATCCGCAACATGGTGAACGGCGTGAGGCAGGAATTGGCAGGGGCGTGATTCCCGCCCTAGGCGGAAATCACATCTTCACGGGGGATTCAGTTAGACAATGCCTAGAACCGTCGGCATCGATCTCGGCACCACCTACAGCCTGATCGCGTATCAGGACAAGCGCGAAGGCCGCCCGAAGTGTATCCCGGGCCCGTACGGTACGCCGCTATGCCCGTCGGTGGTGAGCGTGGACGCGGACGGCTCGATCATCGTCGGCGAGCCCGCGCGGCGCCGCCTGCTGACGCAATCTGAGCGGACCATTTATTCGGTGAAGCGCCTGATGGGCCGCGGCCCTGCCGACGTGCAGGACGAGCTGAAGATTTTCCCTTTCCGCATCGATCCGGCCAGCAGGAATGTCATCCGCGTGCGCCTAGGCGACCGCGTGTTCACGCCTCCGGAAATATCAGCATTCATTCTCCGCGAGCTGAAAAGCTGGGCCGACGAATATTTTCAGGACGTGGTGGACCGCGCGGTCATCACTGTGCCTGCGTATTTCAACGACGCCCAGCGCCAGGCCACGCGCGATGCCGGGCGCCTGGCGGGACTCGATGTCCTGCGCCTGGTGAACGAGCCGACGGCCGCGGCCCTGGCCTACGGCCTGCACGAACAAAAGCGGGGCCGCGTCGCCGTCTACGATTTTGGCGGCGGCACGTTTGACATTTCGATCCTGAAACTGATTTCCACCACCGAGGGCGATATCTATCAGGTGCTTTCGACCAACGGCGACACGCATCTGGGCGGCGACGATATCGACAACGCGCTGCAGTCTCTGGCGCGCGAGGAGATTCTCAAGCAGGGCGTGGACCTCGCCGCGCAACCGGAAACGATCCAGGAACTGCGCAAAGCCTTGATCTCGGCCAAGCACGAACTTTCCGAAGCCGTCAAAAGCACGGTGAAATTTCCGCTGCCCGATGGCGGCGTTTATTTCCGCGAAATCACGCGCGCCGAGTACGACCGCATCATTCGCCCCATCGTCGATCGCACCATGGCGCCGGTGCGCCAGGCGCTCTCCGACGCCAAGCTTACTCCCGCTGAGATCGAGGAAGTGGTGCTCGTCGGCGGCTCGACGCGCGTGCCCCTGGTGCGCAGCACGGTCGAGGAATTTTTCGGGCGCCGCCCGCATGCCGAACTCAATCCCGACGAAGTCGTGGCGCTGGGCGCGGCCGTGCAGGCCGACATCCTCGAAGGCGGCGTGAACGACATGCTGCTGCTCGACGTCACGCCGCTCTCGCTGGGCATCGAAACCATGGGCGGCGTAGTCGCGAAAATCATTCCGCGCAATTCGACAGTTCCCGCCAGCGCCCAGGAAATGTTCACCACCGGCGTCGAGAACCAGACTGGGATCGACATTCACGTGCTGCAGGGCGAGCGCGAACTGGCCAAGGATTGCCGCTCGCTGGCGCGATTTCAGTTGAAAGTTCCTCCGGGTCCGGCGGGCCTGGCGCGCATCGAAGTGAAATTTCTGATCGACGCCAGCGGCATCCTGCAAGTTGCCGCGCGCGATCTGCGCACCGGCGAGGAACACAAGATCGAAGTCCAGCCGAGCTACGGTCTGGACGATGCCGAAGTCGAGCGCATGCTCGAAGAGTCCATCGAATTCGCCGAGCAGGATTTTTCCCAGCGCCAGTTGATCGAGGCTCGCAACGAAGCCGAAACCGTGCTCCAGGCCACAGAAAAGGCCTTGGCGCGCGAACAGGCGGAAGCCCCCGGCGAAATGTCGAGCGAGGAGCGCCACGCTTTGGATGCCGCCGTGGCGTCCCTGCGGGAAGCTATCGCCGGCACCGATTACAAACGCATCCGCGCCTTCGTCGATGTGCTGAACCAGGCTACCATGCCGCTCGCCGAGCGCATGATGAACCGCGCGCTGGGCGCGGCTCTGGAAGGCAAGAATTTAGGCGAAGTGTAGCGCTTTTTCCTCATCACCTCCGCTCGTTATTCGGAGCGGAGCTAGGAATCTCTCTTGGGTTTCTGTCAGGAGAAGTAAGGAGACAACCATGGGCGGCAGCAATCCGTACATCGAACAAGTCAAGTATTCGCCCGCGACGAAAAAATTCAAGGTGACGTTTGTCCGCGAGGGCAAGACGTTCGAGGTCGACCCCGAAAAAGTTCCCTACGCGCGCGAGGGTCTGCCCGGAAGCATCCTGGATATCGCCACGGGTTTTCACATGGGCCTGGACCACGCCTGCGGCGGCGTCTGCGCCTGCTCCACGTGTCACGTGATCGTGCATGAGGGCCTCGAGTCCTGCAACGAGCCTACCGACGCGGAGCTCGACCAGCTCGATGAAGCTCCCGGCCTCACGTCCAAATCGCGCCTGGGATGCCAGTGCGTTCCTGACGGCACGCGCGACATCGTCGTCGAGATTCCCGAGTGGAACAAGAACTACGCCAAGGAAGCGGAGCACTAAAGTAAACAGGCTTCTGGCTGGGGCGACACCCCAGCCCGTCGTCATTCCGTTCACGGTGAACCGAGGGCCTGCTGTTGGCCCGAGGAATCCCTCCGCGGTTTCTTCCAGAGGGAAGGGAGCCTCCACATCTGGCAGTTCCCGGCGGCCTCGAAACAAAATTGCGAATCATGAAGGAGAGACCTGAAATGCCGGCCACATTCGACTGGGACGATACCGAAGAAATCGGAATCCAACTCGCGGAAAAGCATCCCGACACCGATCCGCTGACGGTTCGCTTCACCGACCTGCACAAATGGATCACCAGCCTGGAAGGTTTCACCGGCGATCCGAAGCAATCCAATGAAAGCAAGCTCGAAGCGATCCAAATGGCCTGGCTGGAGGAGCATAACGATCGAAATTCGTGACTGGTGGTCGGTGACTAGTGACTGGTGATTCTTGAACACCGGTTCCCGGTATCGAGCAGTTCGCTCTTAGCTTTCGACTGTCGACTCTCGGCTGGCCTCCCCCGGCTTGTCAATTCCCCGGGTTTCCTCTACTCTAGTCGTTCCACATATTTCTCGTCTGTGGCGCTATGGTGCAACGGTTAGCACGTGGCCCTTTCAAGGCCAAAATGCGGGTTCGATTCCCGCTAGCGCTACCACTACTTTCCCCCCTCCGGCGGCCTGCTCTTTCCTAGAGCGGTAGGCTTTCCAAATCCGCGTGCCTGCGGTTTCTATTTCCGGCGAACCTGATATTTTGACGGACTAACCTCTTGGGGACGGGCCAAATTCCAAGAACTGTTTTGTCCCGGACGCCACGGAACCACTGGAAATTTCGGGGCTGATTGTGGCAACTGTTTTCTTAGCAATCCCGCCTCGATGGGTAAGGCAAGGGCCTCGGAATTCAGTTTCATCAAGCGCAAATAAGCCCATTGCGTGCATGATGTTAGCCGGGCAACGGGCACGAAACTCGCCGCCGCTATCCCATTACTTTGGCAGAGCGATTGCTCAGATCAGTGCGTCGTGGGGTGAATTTTATGGCACTGGCACACCTCACCCGCACTATGCCAGCGAACTCGCTTTGGCTGGCTTTTGCAAAGAGCTTGCTGTGACGGCGATTCCGAGGAGTGATACTCTGGAAAGGTTGGCGTGAAACCAGCCGGGGTTTAGGGACAATCCTTTGAGCGTGAACTTCCTAAAATACTTGCCGGGACGCGTGATCTGGCGCATGCCGTTCCGGTTCAACGTCGCCAACGCGATCAACCCCAGCTACACACTGAGGTGTGTCCTTTACCACGATATTTCCGATACGACCTCGACCTACACGAACGGCCTGGGTGTGACCGTCAGCAAAAAATCGTTCGAGAACGACCTCCGGTTTCTCGCGAAACATTACACGCCGGTGACGCTGGATGAGGCCCTGAACCCTCCGAAAGATCCCAAAAAAAATTACCGGCCGGTTCTGCTGACCTTCGACGATGCCTACGCATCGGTCGCCACGGAAGCGGCTCCCATCTGCCAAAAATATGGAATCCCGGCCGTGTTCTTCGTGAGCGCGCGGTTCATCGGCAATCAGGACCTGGCCATGGATAACCTCATCTGCCACGTCGCGAACACCCGGGGATATGACGCGATCAACAAGGCCGCGTCGGAGGCCGCAAAGTCCCCTGCGAAATTGAACGACCTCTCCGAGGCCTGCGGGGATTTTCTCCCGCGGGTGTGGGGCGAACAGCGGGAAACATTCCGGCAAGGTCTAGCGGACGCCGCCGGACGCAGCTTAAAAGAGATGGCGGAGGAAGCGGGTCTGTACATCAGTCCCCAACAGCTGCGTTCGCTCGCCTCGTTCAATTTTGAGATCGGAAATCACACCTACTCGCATGTGTACGGGCGAAATCTCGCGGGGAACGATTTCGCCGAGGAGATCGGACGCAACAAATCCGTCTTGGAATCGATCTCCGGAAAAACGATTCGCACGTTCAGCGCTCCCTACGGCTCCGCGATTGACCTGCCTGGACGGCTGGTGGAATACTTGCGCCAGTTAAAGCATGAATCCGCTTTCCTGGTGGAAAGCTCCATAAACAACCCGCGCACCGATCCATTCCGGCTGTTGCGGGTCAGTGTGCAGGTGTCAAACAACGCGGATTTGTTTTCGGAACTGGAGATCATGCCGCGCCTGCGGTCGATTCGCGATGCGCTGTTTCGTAGGCAGGGCAATGTGACGCCCGCGGCCAGCCAGGCGAGAGTGGCCGCGGACTAGCCAGTTCCGGCTCACGGTTGTGGCGCAGGGGCAGTCGTGGAGAATTCGATGGACAAGGACAGGCTGAACAAACCGAGAATCATCCTGATCACCGGCGACGATCTGGAACATCGGTTTGTCGCCAATACGCTGTCGGCCACGCTGAATCTTGCGGGAATCGTGGTCGATCACGGCAAGCCGCAGGGCAAATTCGAACGTGGCCGCAAGCTCTGGAAGAGGTACACCCTTGGCCAAATGTTCAGCCGCGCCATTCTGCTCGTTTTGAGGACCGTATGGCGGGACAATTCACGGCGCACGGAAGACGTCCTGAAGGTTCTCGGACCCGCCAATTGTTCCGAGTTCTCGCGTGACGATCTGGTGTCTCACGTAAATGGAATCAATACGCTGGAAGGCGTTGGCGTTGTGACTTCGCTTCAGCCTGACATCCTTTTAATTTTTGGAACCGGGATCGTGGGCAAGAAAATTCTTTCTCTTCCGAGCCGCATCGCCCTGAACATGCACACCGGTATTTCGCCGATCTATCGCGGATGCGACTGCACCTTTTGGCCCGTTCATAACGGGGAGCTTCATATGCTCGGCGCGACGGTTCACGAATGCACCGCGCTGGTCGATGGGGGCAGGATTTTTGCGACAGCCCGGGCTTCGGTGGAAGCCGGGGACTCGCTGTTTGCCATTTTTGCCAGGTGCGTCAAGACCGGTGCAAATCTTTACGCCCAAACCGCGCAGCAGTTTATCGGCGCGAGCCCCGAAGGGTCGGTGCAGGATCTCAACCTGGGAAAAGAATACAAGGCATTCGAGAGGGGCCTGAGTGCGGAATGGACCACTCGCCGGAAGATCAAGGCCGGACTAATCCGCCGCTACGCCCAATCCTCGGTCGAGTCCCAACCCTGCATTCCATAGCCGTTTGGCGGATGCGGAACAGCATCAGCACACACCCGCGAATTGCCTGATCTTCTCTCAGCGCACGAACAGAATTCCCGCTCCGCCTTCCTATCTCACCAAGAATTGACAGGATGATGCCATAGTTGTAGGTTGATCCGGCTTCCGCACCGGACAGACGCGAAACGAATTATGGACTTCACTCGATTCGATTCCTCCATCAGCGAATCAAGCCTGCCAATCGGCATGCTTGTGATGATTCCGGCCCCCAAGCCGGCCACATGAATCCAGTCGTTATCACCGCTGCGTTAACGGGTCCCATCGCCACCAAGGGGGACAATCCCGGGCTCCCCGTCACGCCCGAAGAAATCGCCGCGGCAGCCGCGGCCGCCTGCCACGCCGGCGCCTCGGTTGCGCACGTCCACCTGCGTGATGCACAGGGGCGCCCGACCGCCGACCTGAACATCGCAAAGCGCGTCCTCGATCTGATCCGGGAGCAGTCGCCGATTCTGATTCAATTGTCCACCGGCGTCGGCCTCGATGTTCCGTTTGAGGAGCGGGAGAAACTGGTCGAGCTCCGGCCGCGAATGGCTACGCTCAACCCGTGCACCATGTCCTTCAGCACCGGCGAATTCCGGAATCCGCCGCGGGGAGTCCGACGGCTGGCGGCGCGCATGATGGAGTTGGGTGTGAAAGCGGAGCTGGAAATTTACGATTCCGGCCACGTTGATTTCTGCAATGTCCTGCTGCACGAAGGACTGCTCATCGAGCCGCTGCAATTTTCCATCGTGATGGGTGTGCGCGGGGGAATGGCCGCGACTCCCGAAAACCTGCTGCACACGCTGCGCAAATTGCCCCCCCGTGCGATCTGGCAGGCCATCGCCATTGGAAAAGCGAACTTGGATCTGACGGCCATCGCCATCGCCATGGGCGGCAATGCCCGCACGGGGCTCGAAGATACGCTCTATCTGCGAAAGGGCGAACTCGCGCCCGATAATGCCGCGCTCGTGAAACGTCTGGCGGGGGTCTGCCTGTCCCTGGAACGCCCCGTGGCCACTGTGAGCCAAGCGGAAGAAATTCTTTCTCTGCCTCGCGATCTGCCCTGCCCCTAGAAAGCCCTTCCGGCAACTTCGGGATCCCCTTCGTTGTCCGGCACCTCTGAGTATTTGGAGTTCTAATTTCCCGCTGAAAAGTAAATGCAATGCCTCAGGTATCAGATTGATAATAAGGAGGTTATAGAACATTCCTTGGATTTGCGAATTTGATCGTGGCCCCGCTTCCTCATATTGAAACCATTCTACCCATATTGGCATTGGAAATCTGATTCCATTCATGCAAAATCGCTAATAACTACCTTATTTACTTATATTTAGAAGGTGCTGCGGGGTGGTGTATTACGTGCTGTATTCCTTTGGGATTTGGTCAGAGTTTGGACAAATAGCGATCTTCGGATAGTGGCGCAGGCCGACCGTAATGACAACGCAAATCATTGGAAACAATAGCCAGAGAAAGATTCGCGGTTATACGCTCATTGAACTACTGATGGGGTTGTTGATTGGCTCAATTTTGTCGGCAATGGCCATACCCCAAGTGAGGTCACAGATTCTCCAATATCGCCTGCAGGGCGCTGTTTCCAGCGCGACCTGGGCGATTCAGTCCACGCGCTATCAGTCGTTGACGGAAGGCTATCCGTATCAGGTGGTCTTCACGAAATCGAACAACCAATATCAGGTGCGGGATTTGCCCACTGGGGCGACTTCGTACGCCAATATCGGGTCAGCCGTACCGCTATCGGGTTCGCCGGTTGCGCTGAACCAGGATACGACATTGCAATTCTTGCCGAACGGTTCCGTGACTGCCACGGTCGGCGCGCAGAATTTCACGATCACATACCAAGGGTTCTGCCAGAAAGTGAACGTAACCAACTATGGGAACATATCGCTCTCCTCTTGCCCATAAGCGGAGCGGGATGGCAGGTTTCACTCTGCTCGAAACTGTGTTTGCCATTGGCATTCTGACTATTGGCTTGGTGGCTATGGCTGCGCTCGTTGCCAACACGCTCAGTGGCACCGCGCGTTCCGGCTACATCGGACTGGCGACAACGCTGGCATCGGAAAAGCTTGAGGATCTGAACCGGTGGCCCTCGCAGGATCCCAATGTCGCCGTGCCCGCCGCGTCCACCACGGCGGGAAGCCTGACTTCCGACGTAGTCCAGAGCGTAACCATCGGCGCGGTTACCGAAGCGGTCGGCTACTACGATGAAGTTATCCTCTCTACGGCGGGAGGAGCAGTTTCGGAAACGCGCACCAGTCTCGATAGCAGCGGTAATCTTCAATATACGACGACCACGCATACAGCGGATGGAGTCGTGACAACGGGATCGCCAAGCAGCGTTTCTCCAAGTACTTCCGGAGCGACTTCATTCAAGCGCCGTTGGATTATCGAAAAGGATCAACCGGTCGCGGGCGTCAACCGCATCACGGTATTGGTGACTCTGATGAATCAGCCCGCGGGACCTCCGGTTTCATTTCAGTTAAGTATGGTGCGGCCATGAAAATATTCCCGCGAAGAAAATGTTCCGAAAATGCGCGCCCCAAAAAAGGTTCGGCGGGATTCACTCTGGTCGAATTGCTGGTGGCTGCAGCCGTGTTCCTTGTCGTGGCAGGGGCTGCTTTCACATTACTGGCAAGGCACCAACCGTTATTCAACCGGCAGCAGAACATCGCGGGGCTGAATATCAGCATGCGGAACGCTGCCGCGCAGATGCAGATTGACATTGTCAATGCGGGCACCGGTTACTATGTGGGAGCGAACATTCCCGGCTGGCCGATCGGAGTCACCATTCAGAACAGCAATCCGGGAACAGGTTGCAACAATTCTGCAACCTACACATATACGGCAACCTGTTTTGATACTTTGAACGTGATCGGAGTTGACCCGAACACACCTCCCACCCACCCGACGGACAGCGGCAGTAATTGTGTCAGCACGACAAGCTCAATTCTCTTTGCGACTCCGACAGGCACCACCACCCTGGCGCAACTCGCCGCAGATTATCACACCGGCGATCAGATTCTTGTGGTCAAGAGTGACGGTTCACAGATGACCACGGCCATATTGACCCAGAACGGCCAGGTGACCGGTGGAAAAGTGCAATTGCAGCACAATCCGACGGGCGCCGCGGGTCTGAATTCCTCTACCTACGACCCACTTGGAATTACCACGACAACCAACGATAAGCTGGGGGATACGTTCTGCGCCCCCGACTGGGTCATGAAGATTTCTCCAGTCAAGTATTCAGTGGACGTCTCAAATTCCGCTGACCCCAAGCTCACGCGGACGGCGGCGGGTGTCACTTCCGTGCTGGCCGATCAGATCATTGGTTTTAAGGTCGGCGCCGCCACCTGGAACAGTTCGGCGGACACGGATACCGTCTCGTATTCCTTCGATCCGTCCACGTACGGCAACGATTTCACTCTAGTTCGCTCGGTGCGGATTTCCATGATTGGACGAACTCCCCCGGTAATGAATGTCGCGAACACGTTTCGGAATTCATTTGACCAGGGGCCTTACCAGATTGAAGGACTCTCGGTCGTAGTTAATCCACGAAACTTGAGCATGCGGGATTAGGAAATCATATGAGACTAGCACAGCCTCGGATCGCGAGACGTTCGAGCACGCGCGGCATCGCTCTCATCACAACATTACTGCTTCTTTCCATCTTCTCTGTGATGACCATTGCGATGGTCATTGCCTTGAATTCAGACGTGCTTATTAACGGCTATTACCGGAATTTCAGAGGCTCGTTCTATGCTGCTGACTCCGGCTTAAATATCGCACGGCAGTATCTGGTGAACCAGTTGACGGCAGCCGTTCCGGCAAACTTTTCGGCCTCTTCCGGTTCGCCGGTCCCCGCGGGCACTGAAGCGACGGTCCTATCGGGCCTTACAACGCTCTATGGAAGTATTAACGCAAACACTAGAATCAACCAGGGACAGGGGACATCCTCTTGGCCCGAAGCATTCAAGATTTCAGCGGCTAGCCTGCAGCTTGTGACCTCTCCGGCACAACCTCAAGTTTCCAAGGATTCCAAGGGCAACATCACCGGCTATTCCTACACCTATAATTATTCGCTGACCGCTGTCGGCCAAACCAGATCGAACGAGCAGACCACGCTGGACGATCAAGGGAGCGTTATTCTGAATCTGCAGACCGTCCCGGCCGGCGGCGTGACCACCAGTTTCGCTGCCTGGGGTACCTTCATCAACAATTATCCCATTTGTAGCGCGCCCTTCGTTCCGGGAACTTTGACTGGTCCTTTCTTCACGAATGATGCCTGGACATTCGGGAGCACCGGCGCCTATATCTTCACCGATCCGGTCGGAAGCGCTTCCGCCAATGCGGGCTATTACTTCTCCAATGGCCAATGCGATCAGATAGCCGGAGCTTCTGACAAGAAGGGGAACACCACGATCAAACCGACCTTTCAGGCCGGATTCAATCTGGGTCAAAACCCGCTTCCCCTGCCTGCAAATGATTTCAACCAGAAGGAAGCCGTTGTGGACGGCTTGGGAGATGGTTCGGCATTTTCACTGACCACGCTGAAGAACGCCGCTGGAACCAATTACTCTGCCGGCGCTACCAGCGGCGTCTATATGCCCTTTACGACCACGACGAGCTCTACTTGCTCGACAGCCCCCTGCGTTTCGGGCGGGGGAATTTATGTGGAAGGAAATGCAGGGGTCACGCTGGCGGCAGCCACAAATTCATCTACGGGTGCACCTCAGCAAGTGTTCACCATTGTACAGGGTTCCACAACCACGACAGTCACGCTGGATTTTGGTACCAGTAGCATTTCTCCGACGACCACGTTTAAAACAGTCACCGGAGGCACGACCTCAACACAGACTCTCAACGGCTTGCCTATGAATGCCACAACTTCGCCTCCCTCCGAAGCGGCAATGCTCTATGTCGACGGCAACATTACTTCGTTGGCGGGCGCTTCCGGCCAACCGGCCATTCAAGACGGCTCAGCAGTGACCGTTACCGCGGCAAATAACGTCACAATCACGGGAGACATCAAGTACAAAACGGAACCCGTCACGCTCACGCAAAATCAAGTTCCCGGAACCCCGGCCGACACTCCAATTCCGGGCAACGACAAGGGACAAGTCCTGGGAATTTATACAGCGACTGGCGATATTCAGCTGAAGGTCCCTACCAACAATCAAAATCTTGAGGTGGACGCTTCGCTTGCCATGATTTCTCAATCCGGCAGCGGAGGCCTGATTGACACCTGGAACCAGATTAATACCCTTACCATCGTTGGCGGTCGCATTGCCAATCAAGCCAAGCAAGGCAATATTACGACTCGAAATATTTATTTTGATCGGCGATTCACACAGGGAGGATTTGCGCCTCCCTGGTTCCCATCGACCACCATTACTCCACCCGCAACCAGTTCTGCGACCGTAACCTCCTCGGTTCAGAGAGTTCGGTGGCTTGACCAATCTTCCTATTAACGGACCGCTTCTATCTTGTTTTTTGCTTGGACCCAACCCCCGCGGGGGTTGGGTTTTGTTTTCAGGGGTGAGTCGCGAACGATTCGTTGCGCGGAATTTGAGACTTGGCGGATCGAGCCTATGGCCCGGGCCGGATGCGAGCGGAAAATGGCGCCGCAGGCGCAGGAACCGTGCATGCGAATTGCGCGGGCCAGCCCGGGTCGGTCACGGAGTTGCGGCAGATCGAAGTGAGATTGTAGATGATGTTGCCCAGGGTGACCGGGCCATCCAGCGGCTCGGCGTAAATCTGATAGTTCTGCGCGCTTCCCACCTTCAATTTTTCCAGGAAAAACGAACCGTCGAAGACCGCCGGGCCGGGATCGCTGCAACTCCATCCCGCCATCACTGCGGAGACCACGGCCCCCGTGGCGTTATCCACGGCCACGACCTGCGCGGGGAAAATGCCGGTCACCCCCGCAGGGGACACCGGCAGCGCCAGCGGATTTGCGGGCAAGACGCGCCCGGAAATCGCGCCGGAATGCGCGGCGTCGCCCGGGTCGGGATAGAGCACGCGCAAGCCGGTGCGGTCGTCGTCGGAAAGCTGCGCATCGGGAAAGCCGGCGGTTGGCCGCGTGCCGGTGAACTGTCCGGGAGGCGGCGCGAAGGGAAACATCATGGCTCGCCACACGCCCGAATGGCCGAATCCAATCGAGTGCCCGAGTTCGTGCGTCAGGATGGATTCCAGGTCGTAGGAATTCGGATTCAGCGGGAGCGCCGCCGGAGTGGCAAAGCTCGTGTTCGGATCGCCGGGCCGCAGCAGGACATCGGCATCGAGAATTTCGCCGACAAACGTTGCGGGCGGCGTGGAAGGCGAAAGCTGCTCGCCCAGCGTATCGGCCGTGACCACGCGCGTAAACGCCAGCACGCCGAACGCAAACCCGGCGTCGTCCTGATGAAAACAGATCGAATTCATCCCGTCCGCTGGTGTGCACGCCGCGGCCGTCGCCGTGCGCTGCAGCGTGCCCAGCGACGTCGGAGTGAGCGACGTGCCGGAAACGTCCGTCCACGCCGCCAGCGATTGCTGAATCACGGTTTCAATCTCATTGAGTTGCCCGTCCGGCGTCTGGTCCGCCGTCTTGATCGTGGCCGGACTGGTTCCGAGCGACGTGCTCCACTGCCGGTTGATTGCGCCCGGCGTCGAGACATCGAAGCGCGTGGGTTGCGGGCAGGATGTGCCGCCCGACAGCGATGCGGATTGACGCATGTCGCCGACGGACGTACCCAAGGCGTACGCTCCCGATGAAATTTCCGTGACCTGCAGCAGGAACATCCACGCCAGCGCCCAGCAAGCCGTCTTTCGCGGGAGGGAAATTTTCCAGGCCCGGGTGCTCATCGCGATTTCTCCTGCGCCCGCGCGATGGCCGCGGCCACTCGCGCGTGAAAAAGGTCCATGGGCATTTTGCGGACGCCCTCGGCGCGAAACGTCCGCGTGGCCGCGTCGAACACTACAAACCCGCAGGAATCCTGCGTCACGATTTCGCTCCGGCTGACCGGGTCCTCCGCGATCCGAAAGGTGCCCTCCACCCAGCCCGCCACCGAATATCCGCCGGTGCGCGCGCGCTCCAGAAACACGACGGCCTGTTCACCGGGGCTGAATTTGGGCGTCCCGTCCACCGCGGCGGTCAAGTGGCCGACCTTCCCGCCCGGCAGGCGGACCGCGACTTGCGCAGGCAGGCTCCCCTTCAGGGTTTCGATCACATCGAACATGGTGACCGTCCAGATGGCCCCGTTCTCCCATCGCGATTCGGCGCCGACGCAGCGCACGCGGGCCACGCTGTCCGCGGCCGCAGCCAGCTGATCGAGGCTGAGCCGCGCCAGCGTCGTGGCCCGCAGCGCGGGCAGCAGGGAAAATGCCAGGACGATCGCGATGGTTTGAAGTTTCGTTTTCATCGGTTTTCTCGTCAGCTTTCTCATCAGCGCACCTCCAGAATTCCGCTTCCCGCCGCCATGTCCTTAGCGGGATTTTGCACAAACAAAGTTCGCGCGCCCGCGGCGGAGTTTGCCGGAATCTGCAGCGTCAAATGCAGGATTCCAAACCCCAGAGGCTCGCGATTGACGATGGTGATATCGGGCACGGTCGGCCCGCTCACGCTATAGGTGAAGGAAGGATCCAGGCCGCTGACCGAAAACACGCACAGGTCCGCCGAGGCCACGCCGGAAGGCGGGCGCACGAGGATCACCGGGCTATCGGCCAGCGCGCAGGAATTGGAAAACACCGAATACACCCCGATCGCGCCGATATCCAAACCCACATTTCCGGAGGCGTTCGACCCGCCATTGGTGCTCAGGTCGGCGACCACAATATTTTTTCCCGTCGCCGAAGGCGCTCCGGGCGTCAGTGGAATTGCGCCGCTCGCCGAGCCCGCCGCCAGCACCACGAAACTCGCAATATTGGAAATCGCTCCGCCGGGATTTTGCGCCCAAACCGAGAAGCTACCCGCGGACTGCAAGTCGGCTGCCGAAAGGGAAGTCGTACACACGCTGCTGGACGCGCAAATCGTTGTCCCGGGAGTTCCCGCGACCAGCATGATCGAGCCGGGGCCGGGATTCGACGGGGCGAAGTTACTCCCCGCGATGGCCAGCGTGAATCCTCCCGCGGAGCCCGCCGCCGCGCTGGACGGCGCAAGCGACGCGATAAACGGGCCGGTGGAGATCGTCACCGTGGCCGCCGCCGTTTGGCTGGTGTCCGCCGAACTCGTGGCCACCACGTTAATGCGATTGGGCGAGGGAGCGAACGCGGGAGCTGTGTACATGCCCAAAGAATCAATCGATCCGCAAGCCCCGGAAACGCCGCACGCACTTCCGGTCACGTTCCAGAGGACTTGCTGGTTGCTGGCGCCGACGACGGTGGCGGTGAACGGTTGTTGTGCGCCGTTTGGGACTGTGACGCTCCCCGGGAGAACGTTGAGGACGAGATGCGGCAGGATCGTTACACTGGCCGAGCTGCTGGTGTTCCCGTCGGCCTGGCTGGTGGCCGTGATGCTCACCGGATTCGGAAACGGGATGCCCGCAGGGGCCAGATAATCGATGCTGCCGCCGCCAATCGTTACCGGATGGCACGGATCGCTCCCGGTCGCGCAGATCTGTCCCACGGCAGTGTTTCCTCCAGGGACGCCGCCGACCGTCCAGGCAAAATTCTGGTTCGAGGTGAAGTTTGCGCGCGCAGTGAACGTCTGCCGCTGCCCGCTGACGCGCGTGGAGATGGGGGGCGCGAGCGTGACGCTGATCCCGGTGGTAAGCGTGACGATCGCGTACGCGGAAATATTCGGATTGGCATTGCTGCTGGCCCGTACCGTGACCGTGCTTCCCGGCGGAAGCGCCACCGGCGCCGTGTACGTGGTGTTATTGGGATCGGTCTGTGAATTCAGAATCGTTCCGACCAGGGAGTTTCCCCCGACCACGCCGTTGACATCCCAGGTCACCGTAGTGTCGGAAGCTCCTGTCACTTGCGCTTGAAACGCCTGCGTGCCGCCCAGCACCAGCGTCGCCGACGTCGGCGTCACCGAAACAGTCAGCGACGCAATTATCGTTGCGGAAACCGTGACCGCCTTGGAGTGATCCGCGGCGGGTGTCGCCGTAATCTGTACCGTGGCGGGCGCCGGAGGCGTGTCTGGCGCGGAGTATGCTCCGCTCGCGGAAATCGTTCCACAGGCCGCGCCCGTGCAACCCGCTCCCGAAACACTCCAGGCCACAGCGCGGCTCGGATTCGAGTTGGCAGCGGGAGTCACCACCGCCGTGTAGTTGACCACCGTTCGCGTGAAGACCGTCAAGGGCCCGCTAAGATTCAGCGTGAACGAACTGGTGAGGTTGATGGACGCGGTGGCGCTTTTTGAGGGGTCCGCAATGCTGGTGGCGGTCAGTGTAATGCTGGTGACGGCGGGAAGAATTTGCGGGGCCGTGTAGGTTCCGTTGGCATCCACGATCCCGCAGGAAGCTCCCGTGCATCCGGTCTCGGAGACGACCCAGGTGAAGCTGGGATTGGGTTTTCCCATGGATGTCACAGTTCCCGAAAACGCGAACGATGCGCCAAGCTCCACCGAACTCGTTGCCGGCGAGATGGAAACGGAGACATCGCTGGTGATCTTCACGGAGGCTGACGCCGTTTTGGAAGGGTCGTCGACGCTGGCGGCCTGCACGGTCACAGCTCCGGACGCCAGCAGAGCGCCCGGCGCGGTGTACAGGCCGGTCGCATCGATGGTTCCCACTGCCGGATTTCCTCCCGCAATTCCGTTCACGCTCCAGGTAACTCCCGAGGTGGTTGCATTGTTCAAGGTTGCCGTGAACAGTTGCGCCTCTCCGAGCAAGATGGAGGCCGAGGACGGTGAGACGCTGATGGTCAGGGGAGGAGGCTGTGACGGGCCTGAACCAACGACTCCGCCACAGCCCAGGAGAGACGCAATCAGAAGTATCGCGGGGCACCCTTGAAGCAGCTTTCGAGTCAGATAGCGGCGTCCGCGATATTCCGCGCTTGCTTCCATTGCTTGCTGAAATGCACGCGTTGTGCCAGTGCGGTGCGATCGCGGAAATGCATTCGCCGCGGGTTTCGGAGCTCGCTGTCGTGAGTTCGATTTTCGTGAGTAACGCTTCCGTTTTCAGCGCGTTGCTGAAATTTCGTGCGAGGAATTTGGCTGGCCGATCGACGGGAAATGCCGTTTCAGATTCTTCCACGGCATTGGCTCCGATTCTCGACTTGGGAAAACCGCACCGACCTCGTGTTTCGTTTTGGATCAGCCTCGTTTCCCACTGGCATTCATTGCCCGCCCCTGCTCCTCATCGATCTCCCTATTCTCTAAACCTCCTCCCATTCCGCAACATTGTTGACTTCCCAATCCGCGCCCGGAATAATCCTCTCATGCCGCGTCCCGAAGCCGCCCACCGCGTCAAGAGCTACTCCGCAGCCACCGGCTACGTGTACCAATATTATTTTTACGAAGTGGAAAAGACGCGCCGCGGAAATCTCGCCGGTACCGAATATGTCTACATGGCTTCGGTGGACCGGCAGCGTGTGTTTCCCGTGAAGGTTTTTGTGGGCAAGGACGCGCTGGAAAAATGGTCCGCGCGCACCGGCCAGCAGTTGACCGGCACCGAGGAATACGCCATCGCCAAGATGCGCCTGTTCCAGGCCTTTGACGAAATCGAAGACCTCGCCGCCAAGTCGCCCGACCTAAGGGCCGACGACTCGAACCTGGAAACTCTGCTCGCCCAGCTCGATCTCTAGTGGGACAGGCTGCTTTGGTGAGCGAAGCGAATCATCAGCCTGCAGAGTTTCCTTCCGCACGCATTCAACCCAAACAGTTTCAAGCCTTGGCAAGAAGTCGATTCGGAGCAGGTTTGCGTAGCACAGGCACTCTTGCCTGTGCGGTTTTGTGGACCACGGCCACGAAAGCGATTTGACAACGATTGCAAAAAGCGCACAGACAAGAGTGCCTGCGCTGCCTAATATTTCCGCAGCACTTTCCCCAGCGCACCTGCAAGTTCCGGCTGCAAGAATTGGAAGCCGGCATTTACCAGCTTCGCGGGCGTGACTTTCTGGCTTGAAAGCAGCAGCCCGTCGGCCATTTCCCCCAGCGCCAGGCGCAACGCAAACGCGGGAGCGGGGAACAGCGCCGGCCGGTGCAACGTTCTCGCAAGAACCCGCGTGAATTCGGAATTCTGGACGGGATTAGGCGCCACCACATTCACCGGCCCCGTAAGCCCCGCATTTGCCAGGGCAAATTGCACCACGCGCACAGTCTCCTCGAGCGTCACCCAGGACATCCATTGCCGCCCCGTGCCCAGCCGTCCCCCCACGCCCAGCTTGATGGGCGTCATCATCTGCGGCAACGCCCCGCCGTGCGCCGCCAGAATGATCCCGAAGCGCAGGCCCACCACGCGCGCCCCAAATTCCGCTCCGCGCGCCGTCTCCCTCTCCCACTCCTGGCACAGCGCCGCCAGAAAATCGTTTCCCGGCGCGCTGGTTTCCCCAAGCGTCTCGTCTCCGCGGCTCCCGTAATAGCCGACGGCCGAAGCGCCCACGATCACGCGCGGCGGCCTCTGCAATTTTCCGAGCGCTCCCATCAAGTGACGAGTCGCGTCAATGCGGCTGGTCCGCAGCAGGTTCTTCCTGGAAACATTCCACCGCCCGTCCGCAATCGACGCCCCCGCCAGATGCACCAATGCATCGGCGCCCTCGGCGGCAGCCGCATCGAATGTTCCGGCGACTGGGTCCCACGCCACGGCCTGCTCCGCACCGCCAGGCGTCTTGTGCCGCGACGTTTGCGGCCGCATCAGCCTCGCGATCGTATGGCCATCGTGTTCCAGCGCTTCGATCGCCGCCGTGCCCAGAAATCCCGTCGAGCCGGATACCAGTATGCGCATGGACTAGGGCCTCGTCCCTGAACACCACGCTACGGCGCGCTCTCCGCCACGTCAAATGAATTTCGGAATTGGAAGTTTCATTCTCTTCGTCATCTTTGGAGCGATCAACAATCTGGAATCGCCTCGCGCCGGATCACTCTATGCGCACCTCAAGCCCAAGCACCGCCGGCCCCTCTTCCATTGCGATAAGCATGATGCTGGCACCGTTTATCAGGCGGAATCCGCTCTAATGAAGTTCTTTGACGCCCGAGCCTATCGCCAAAGATTCTCGTTCTGCAGCTGTGAATCACAATCCCTTGCCAATTTCAGCCGCACAATTATAGGATGGTGGCCACCTTCACATAAGAAAGGTCGTTATGTCGCTCATTGCAATTAAGAGCAAGAGATGGATCGTTGGGGTCGTTGCCATCGCATCGATTGCAGTTTTTTTCACTGCAGGTGCGCGGGCGCAATTTCAAGGGGACGGCCAAGGTGTACCACCTCGAGGGCGATGGCTGAAGGGTGCAAGCTTCCCGGAACCTGAGGAAGAGCTCTACGGCATCACGGTCAACGGCAAGATGTATGTCCTCGGTGGATTCGGCCTTAATCCGTTCGGGAAGCCGCCCGGATTGGTGTTTGAATACGACCCTGCCACCGACAAATGGACGAAGAAGAAGAATATGCCCTTGCCCGTTCACCATCAGGCAATGGCCGAGTACAACGGCAAGATTTATATGTTCGGCGGTTACCTGTACTATCCGCCAGCCGGCCAGCAAGGGCAGGGCTGGCAGCCAGTTGACAATTCGTGGGAATTCGATCCAGCGACCGATACTTGGAAAGAATTAGCGCCCATGCCGGATAAACGTGGCTCAGCAATTGCCGAACAGGTAGCCGGCAAGATGTATGTGATCGGCGGCGCCACAATGAACCCTCGATCGAACGAGCCAGCAGTATTTCCAAATCGACCGGCGCGCTCGGTAGGTACAAACGATATGTACGATCCGACGACCAATACTTGGGTAACGCGCAGCCCGATGCCCACCGCGAGAAACCATATGTTCTCGGGCGCTGTAAACGGCAAGATCTACGCGATCGGAGGCCGCATCGGCAGCCCCTTTATTACCGTCGCGACGAACGTTGGCGTTGTGGAAGAGTACGATCCTGCGACCGACCAGTGGGGTGCTCCGAAAAGACCTATGCCTACGCCTCGCAGCGGAGGAGGCTGGGGGGCCTATGGAGGCCGAATCTATGTTGCTGGGGGCGAGGCGCAAACTCCGCAAATGACGCCAGCGTTCCGGGCGCTAGAAGCATACGAACCGGCCACTGATACCTGGAGCGTACTTCCGTCGATGCCGGTTCCACGCCATGGCGTGGCCGGCGCATTCATAGGCAATCGCTTCCATCTGGTGAGCGGCAAGGTGACATCTTCCGGCGCGCCGGACACGAAACTCGAGACCGGAACACACGATATATTCGAAGTGACGGATTGAGCGGATTGACAGCGGGTCGACTTGGGCCACATTCCGATAAATCCGACGGTCTCAAGGGGTCGATGCAACACTTGCTCTAAGTCTCCTTATAAGAGTCTACGA
Organism: Terriglobia bacterium; assembly: GCA_020073485.1. Classification (GTDB taxonomy): domain Bacteria; phylum Acidobacteriota; class Terriglobia; order Acidiferrales; family UBA7541; genus Palsa-360. The sequence continues at coordinate 39,285 of JAIQFB010000026.1, forward strand.
AGCTGATTCCGTTCGCGAGCGTTGATTCAAACGGAACACTGCCCTGTTTAGGTTCTGATTGAGTACTGCTGTACAGATCGAATCTTCAGGGGGACGTTTAGTGAGATCAACCGATTAGATAGTGTTGCATCGACCGGGTGAGCTGGCACTCCAGTCTCCAGGCCGAGGAATCTCGCATTGATATTTGGTCACCCAAGTCCTTACAAGTCCTCCAATCGCGATGTGGCCTATAACGCGTGCAAACCTGAGTGGAACTTTCCAGCATCCACAGCTAGAATACGCCCATGCGCGTGCGCGTATTATTCTTCGGGCGGCTCAAAGACATCGTGGGCAAGTCGGAGGAGCACGCCGACCTGTCCGAAGGCGCGCGTGTCGAGGACCTGTTCGAGCGCTATGGGCGGAGCTTTCCAGAGCTGGCCAAATTCCGCGCCTCCGTGGTCGCCTCCATAAATCAGGAATTCGCCGAGTGGCGCGCGCCGCTGGCTGCGGGCGACGAAGTTGCGTTTCTTCCTCCAGTCAGCGGAGGCGCGACTTCCCCGGGAGCCAAGGTCGAGGAAAACCTGTGCGCCCTGGTCCGTACGCCCATCGAGACTTCGAAAATCGTAGCCCAGCTCAAGGCCCCGCAGGACGGCGCCGTGGTCGTGTTTGAAGGCATCGTGCGCAACCACTCCGCCGGGCGCGTCACCCTGTACCTCGAATATGAGGCCTATGAGGCCATGGCCCTGGCCAAGATGCGCGAAATCGGCGCGGAAATGCGCGAGAAATTTTCGATCCGGCGTTACACCATGGTCCACCGGCTGGGGCGCTTGGAAATCGGCGAAACCGCCGTGCTGGTGGCCGTCGTTTCGGCGCACCGCGCCGCGGCCTTCGATGCCTGCCGCTACGGCATCGACACCCTGAAGCGCACCGCGCCCATCTGGAAGAAGGAGTTCTTCCGCGACGGTGCCGCCTGGGCCGAAGGAGAAATCCCTTCCGCATAAGCAATCCTTTTCGGCCGGCGAGGAATCTAACTTTCCTGCCGATGAGTTCACCCCCAGCAGATTTCCAACGTGAATTTCACTCCTCCCGCCCGAAGCGCCATTTGGCTTTTTTCCGGGGAGCTTTGCTGCCATCGTTTGCCGCAGCGCTGCTGACGTGCGCTTCTTTAGCTCTCAGGCCTGCAGCTGCGGGGCAGCGCGATGACGCCGACCAGCGCGGCCGAATCCGCACTGAAGTCAGCCTAGTGAGTGTCCTGGCCAGCGTTCTCGACAAAGATGGCCGTCCGGCCACGGGCCTTACCGCCGATCAATTTGACGTCTTCGAAGAAGGCAAAAAGCAAAAAATCGAAATCTTTGAGCCGGAAACTCAGCAGCCGCTGGACCTGACCCTGATGATCGATTCGAGCCTGAGCGAGGTCAAGGAACTCGAATTCGAGGAGGACGCCGCTTCCCGGTTCGTGCAGAAACTGGTGCGTCCGGGCGACCGCCTGGCCCTGTTCGAATTTTCCGATACGGTCACGCAATTGGTGACGTTTACCTCGAGCGTGCCCACGCTGCAGGCCGCTCTCAAGCGAATTGTGCCGGGAGACGGCACGGCGCTGTACGACGCGGTGTACCTGGGAGCTGAAACCCTTGGGCGCGCCCCTGCCGGACGCCGCCGGGTCATCGTCCTGGTGACCGACGCGGGCGAAACCACCAGCCGCGCCGATTTTGAAACCGCGCGCCGCGCCGCCCTGCGCGCCGACGCTCTGCTCTACACCATCGTCGTGCGAGCCGTGAAAAACGAAAGCGGCCGCAACACCGCCGGCGAACACGCCTTGGAAACCATCGCCGACTCCACCGGAGGCGCGACCTATTTCCCCAATGACATCAGCGAACTCGGCGCCATGTTCGATCGCATCGACCGCGAACTGCGCACGCAGTACCGCCTGGCCTACTATCCCGATCCGCACCCCCCGGCCGGCGAATACCGCACCCTGGAAGTCCGCGTGAAGTGCGATTGCAAGGTGAGAAGCCGGAAAGCGTATTATTCGGGCGGGCATTTGGAGTGAGCGGGATGTGATGCGTGACTGGTGATGAGTGACAAGTGACTGGTGAAAACCCGTGTTTCGCTTGTCCCTGCTCTGCCCTCAAACTGTGGATTCTCCGCCAATCACGCCTACTTAACAAAGGCGACTTCTGGCATCATCGGTAGTGAGGATTTCGGAACCCTATGAACTCATTTCTCCAAGTTGCCGTCGATACGGCCCGCGAAGCGGGAAGCATTCTGCTGGCGGAATTCGACCGGCCCGTCGACATCAGCTACAAGGGGGAGGTCGATATCGTCACGCAGGCGGACCGCCGGTCCGAACAAGCCATTATCACGCGCCTGCATACGCATTTCCCCAAGCACGCCATAGTGGCCGAGGAAGGCGGCGGGAGCGAAAGCGCTTCGCCCTTCCGCTGGCATGTGGACCCGCTGGACGGCACCACGAATTTTGCCCACAAATATCCCTGCTTTGCCGTTTCGATTGGCCTGGAAGAGGCCGGGGAGCTGATCGCGGGCGTCGTCTACAATCCGGTGAGCGGGGAACTGTTCACGGCCGCCAAAGGTGAGGGCGCCTACCTGAATCAAAAGAAAATTCACGTCTCCCCTATCGAAACGCTCGCCACCAGCCTGCTGGTCACCGGTTTTCCGAGCAAGAAACGTACCCAAAATCCCAACATCTACTACTATTGGGACTTCACGCTGAGGTCACACGGGGTGCGCCGCGACGGTTCAGCGGCGCTGGACCTGGCGGCGGTGGCTTGCGGCCGCTTTGAAGGCTTTTGGGAATTCGGCCTGAACTCCTGGGACACGGCGGCTGGCGTTCTGCTGGTGCAGGAGGCGGGCGGAATGGTCTCGCAGTTTGACGGCCGTCCCTACCAGTTGGGTGACCGGGAACTATTGGCGTCGAATGGGCGCGTGCACGCGGAAATGAAAGAGGTCGCTGCTGGAATCGCCGAGCGCGCGGCGTCCAGATCGCCACTTTCGTAGGGAGGAATTTGTCCGGTCTACCTTGGCGGTGCTCCGTGTCATATTGCGCAAGAACCTGTAAAACGTTGCATTGACTCGATTTCCGGCGAATGTTAGTCTCGCCAATGTTGTTCTTAGTCTACTGAGGGATGATGGGTAATAGTCTCACTTTTCCGGTTCCGGAGAATCTTCGCCCGGGCGATCGGCTTTCCCGATGGGTAGGCCGTTGGCGCAGTGGCGGAATCGAACATTACGCCTCCGGAGCAAAACTACAGGGTGCCGCGCGATGGCGATCCGGCGAGCGGTTCTTTGTGAATCAGGAGCGCATTTGGCTGGATGCACTCCCGAGCGCATTCCATGGCCTGCGCATCGTTCAAATATCCGACATTCATCACGGATTGTTTCTGCCCAAGGAATGGCTTTGGGAGGCAGTCCAGCAGGCGAACCGGCTCAATCCCGATATCATTGCCTTGACCGGCGATTTTGTCACCTATTCACGCCGGAATATCGATCCCGCGGCGGAAATTTTGGGGCGCCTGCGGGCGCGCTACGGCGTATTCGCGGTCCTAGGAAATCACGATTTCCGCGTGGATGCCGACGCCGTCACGCTGGCCTTGCGCCGACAGCGCATAGACGTCTTGCGGAACCGGCACATCCCGCTCGGGTTTGGCGGGTCTTCGTTATATTTGGCCGGGGTTGACGACTACGGCTACGGCGCCGATCTTCGCCGCGCCGTGCGAGGGATTCCGCCGGACGCCGCCACGGTCTTGCTGGCGCACAACCCGCGCATCATCCGCCTTGCCTCCCGGCACAGCGTCAGCCTGGTTCTTTCCGGGCACACGCACGGCGGACAGGTCAATATCCCCCTGCTGGGAACCGTTTACGGTCGCTCGCCCGAGCGCCTGCGCTACAAGATCGGATGGGACCGGCTGGGGACGACGCAAATCTACGTCAGCCGGGGCATCGGGACAATCGTATTGCCGTGGCGGTTGCGCTGCCCGGCGGAAATCACCCACCTCGAGTTGCTCCAAGGCGCTGCGGGCGTTTCCCCTGCCGCAGCCGCGGACTAGTTTTCCAGAAACCACGCATGCGCGCCGTTGACCTGATCCGCCGCAAACGAGACTCCGGCGAACTTTCCTCTGAAGAAATCGAACAATTCATAGCCGCCTACACGGCCGGCGATATTCCCGACTATCAAATGTCGGCCTGGCTGATGGCCGTCGTGCTGCGCGGCATGACCCGCCCCGAAATTGCCGCCTTGACCGAGGCCATGCTGCATTCCGGCAGCGTCCTGGACTTTTCCTACCTGGCGGGCCGCAAGGTGGATAAGCATTCCACCGGGGGAGTTGGCGACAAAACCTCCCTCGTGATCGCCCCGATCGTCGCGGCCGGCGGATTGAAAGTGCCAATGATCAGCGGTCGGGGCCTGGGGCATAGCGGCGGCACGCTCGACAAGCTCGAATCCATCCCCGGCTTCAACGTCAACCTGCCCCTCGCCGAATTCAGGCGCATGCTGGCCACCTGCGGGTGTTCCCTGATCGGCCAGACCGAGGAAATCGCTCCCGCCGACAAGAAAATCTACGCCCTGCGGGACGTCACCGGCACGGTGGAGAGCCCCGCGCTGATTTGCGCCTCGATTATGAGCAAGAAACTGGCCGAGGGCATCGACGCCCTGGTTCTGGACGTCAAGACCGGCTCCGGCGCGTTTATGAAAAAAATCGAGGACGCGGCCAATCTGGCCGAATTGCTGGTCGAAACCGGCAAGCGCATGGGGAAAAACGTGGTCGCGCTGATCACGGACATGAATCAGCCGCTGGGGCGCACGGCCGGCAACGCCATGGAGGTGGCCGAGTCGATCGAAGTGCTCGGCGGCGCGGGCCCGGCGGACTTGCGCGAACTTTGCATCGAGCTTGCGGCATGGATGTTCCTGCTGGGCGAGCGCGTCAAGACACTGGACGATGGAAGGAAGCTTTCCGCAGATCTGATCGCCTCGGGCCTCGCCCGCGAAAAATTCCGCGAAATCGTGGGCCTGCAGGGCGGCGACGTGGGCGTGGTGGACGATCCCGGGCGCCTGACGCGCGCAAAACACAAGCTCGACGTCACCAGCTCATCGGCTGGATACATCGCCTCGATCCAGTGCGAGCAGCTGGGCGTCGCTGGCGTGGTCCTCGGCGGCGGGCGCGAAAAGAAGGAAGACAAAATCGACCCCGCCGTGGGCCTTGAATTCCACAAGCGCATCGGAGACACCGTCGAGCGCGGCGAGCCGCTTTGCACACTGCGTTACAATTCCGACGCCCGGCTCGCGGAAGCGCGACACCTCGCGGAAACCGCCTACCGCATTGAGCCGGTAAAACCAAAAACGATTCCTCCGCTGATCTATCGAGTGATTGGCGCCTAGATTCCTTAGCATTTGAATTTCCACCCCCCAGCCTGTCCCCGGTCATGCTAATGTGACCAACATTTCCCGGGCGTACCGGGGGATGCGAGGAGACACCGGATGGGGCGATTCACGGGCGTGCTCGGGCTGCTGGTCATGCTGGGGGGGGCCTATCTGTTTTCGACCAACCGGCGCGCGATCAAGCTGAAGATCGTGGTGTGGGGGCTGGGGCTGCAGATCGGGCTCGCGTTCCTGATCATCCGGTGGACCGGGGGACAGCAATTATTTTTGCGCGCGGGCAATGCGGTAAACCGGCTGCTGGCGTTTGCATTCGTGGGATCGGAATTTGTGTTCGGCGATTTGGGCAAGCAGCATTCCTCGATCGGATTTATCTTCGCGTTTCAGGTTTTGCCGACGATTATCTTTATCGCTTCGTTGTTCGCGCTGCTGTATTACCTCGGCATCATGCAGGTGGTGATCCGCGCGGCGGCCTGGGCCATGCAGCGGATCATGGGTGCCAGCGGCGCCGAATCGCTCAACGTTGCGGCGAGCATCTTCATGGGGCAGACCGAAGCTCCTCTAACCATCCGGCCATTCATCCCCGACCTGACGCAATCCGAATTGATGACCATCATGACCAGCGGAATGGCGCACGTTTCCGGCGGGATTATGGCGGCGTACATCGCCTTTGGAGTGGAAGCGCGCCATCTCCTGACCGCGGTCATCATGACCGCACCGGGGACGCTGCTGATTTCCAAAATGCTGGTGCCGGAAACCGAACAGCCGAAAACCATGGGTGTGGTGAACATGGAGCATGTCGAGCGCGACTCGAATTTCCTGGCGGCCATTGCGCGCGGCACTGGCGAGGGCCTGGGCATGGCGGTCAACGTCGGGGCCATGCTGGTTGCGTTTCTGGCGCTGATCGCGCTCACCAACGGTATGATGGGCGGAGTTCACAACTTGCTCGGCGGACACGGCATCATGTGGTTTCCAACCAGCCTGCAGCAGATCTTCGGCTGGGCGTTTGCGCCGGTGGCCTGGGTAATCGGAGTGCCGTGGCAGGATTGCGTGCAGATTGGAAACCTGCTGGGCACCCGCATGGTCCTCAACGAGCTGGTGGCGTTTTCTTTCCTCGGACCGATGAAAGGATCACTCGATCCCAGGTCATTTACCATCGCGACGTTCGCCCTGTGCGGGTTCGCGAATTTCAGCTCGATTGGAATGCAGATCGGCGGGATCGGCGCGCTCGCGCCCAACCAGAAGATGCAACTCGCGAAATTCGGCATCCGCGCGATGCTCGCTGGGACCATGGCAAACCTCATGTCCGCATCGATTGTGGGGATCTTCCTGAAATGAGCGCTTCCGAAACCGTGAAAACAAGACCCAGCCAGGATTTCCTGCGCGCCGAGCGCGCCGCGAAATTCATTCTCGCAAAGACCAGGCTGCGGCCGCGCATCGGCCTGGTGCTGGGCAGCGGTTTGGGCGCATTCGCCAACGAACTCGCAAATGCCACGCGCATTGACTACAAACAAATTCCGAATTTTCCACGATCAACCGCCATCGGCCACGCCGGGCGCATGGTCGTCGGCAAGGTCGCGGACGTGCCGGTGGCGGCCATGCAGGGCCGCGTGCATTTCTATGAAGGCTACACGCCGCAGCAGGTGATTTTCCCGATGCGCGTGATGGCCCGCATGGGCGTACGCGCGGTGCTGATCACCAACGCCGCGGGCGGCATCAATCTCGATTTCAACCAGGGATGCCTGGTGGTTCTGCGCGACCATATGAATCTGCAGGGCACTAATCCCCTGATCGGACCGAACGAGGAACGCTTCGGTACTCGCTTTCCCGATCTCACCACGGTGTACTGGAAGCCGTACCAGGAAGCGGCGCTTGCGGAGGGCAAGCGGCTGGGCGTGGAAATGGCGCAAGGCGTGTACGCGGCACTCACCGGCCCGAGCTATGAAACGCCGGCGGAGATTCGCTATTTGCGCTCGATTGGCGCCGACCTGGTGGGAATGTCCACCGTGTGGGAAGTGATCGCCGCCGCGCACCTGGGAATCCGCGTGTTGGGAATTTCCTGCGTGACGAACATGGCCGCGGGAATTCTCGATCAGCCCATCACCACCGAGGAAGTGCTGGAAACCGGCGAACGCGTGAAAGCGGACTTCGTGGCGTTGCTGCGCGCCGTGATCCCGCGCATGAGCGAGGATCTTCCATGAGCGACGACTCCCTGATTGCCGCCGCGCGGACTGCCCGGGAACACGCTCACGCGCCCTATTCCAATTTTCGCGTGGGCGCTGCCGTGCGCGCGAAATCCGGGCGGGTTTTCAGCGGCTGCAATGTCGAGAATTCCACCTACGGATTAACGCTGTGCGCTGAACGCGTGGCCATCTTCAAGGCCATTTCCGAGGGCGAGCGCGGATTTGACGCCGTCGCAGTCGTCACCGATAGCGACACGCTCACGCCACCGTGCGGCGCCTGCCGCCAGATCATCTGGGAATTTTGCGGAGACGCGGAAGTGATCCTGGCAAACCTCAAAGGCAAGACCGAACGCCACCGCATGGCCGCCCTGTTCCCCAAGCCCTTCGATCATTCCTATTTCTAAACACCGGTTGGAACCACGGATGCACACGGATTAACACGGATATAAATCAAACTTCAAAGGCTTTAACACAGAGGACACGAGAGCACAGAGAATTTCCAGACGGAAAGAGGTGTTCGAGTTGGTTTGAGTACAAGAACTAATCTTCTTTATCCGTGTGCATCCGTGGTTCCTGCAGGTTTGCTCACTATTCGCGTTGCGAGGCGCGCTGGCGCTGGAGGCGGTTGGCCGCGGTGCGCAGCGTGTCGGGAATGTTCTTGTTGGTCACCAGCATCTTCAGGTCCTGCGCCGCGACGTTCGGCAGCATGTGCAGGGTGACTTCCAGAGGCGTCTTGGGATTGAACATCAGCGCGCGGGTAATCGTATAGTTTTTGCGGTACTTGCGGTTGCCGGCGATCATGCGCAGGGCCTCGTCGCCCAGGCTGGCCATGCCCGCGAAGGATTCCACTTCGCGGTCGGTCAACTGCGGGGATTGCAGCACGGCGCGTTGCACCACGCGGCAGGGATCGCGAATCAGCAGCAGGCGCTCGTCGCGGTTTCCCTTGATGGCCAACTGCACGCGTTCCACCACGCGCATGCGGGACAGCTTCTGAAGCAAAGTTTCGCGCTTGGCCCTGTCCGGCTCGGTCGCCTCCGCGGCTTCCACGAACGATTCCATGGCTTCGAGTTCCTCGCGCTGCAAATCCAGAAGCTGGCTGCGCTGCTCGGCGTTGATCACCGTGGAAGCGACCAGCGCGGCCACCAGCGCCGGAGAAGTGCTCAGGCGATCGAGGTCCTCAAACAAGTCTTGCACCGCGGAGACCGAAAGATAGCGCACCACCGGACGGAGAACTTCAATCGGGCAGGTAAGATTTCTGGCCAGCGCGTCGGCCACGCCGGGCCGTCGCGGGAACTCGGCGGCGCAATAGGCGAACATCTCCGGGGCGGCATCGGTGCGCGTGAGCGCCGTAAGCACGGTGGGCAGCGGCTGGGTCTGCAGGACTCGCGCGGCAATCTCGCGGACGGTTTCGTCCGTATCCGCGGCCAGGATGGTGAGGAGTTCGATGCGTTCGGAGGGCTCCAGGGAAGCGGCGCCGCTGCAAATCGCCAGCTTGCGTTCGCGGGTCGCGCGGCCCGAGTGAAGTTCCTCGCGCAGCTCCGCGCTAATTTGCGCCTCCTGCAGCCCCCTTCAGAGCCTCGCGCGTCAGCGTAATTTTTCCCGACTTGCCCGATGGGCCAATGGGAGCGAGAGTCTTCCCATTCAACTCCAGTGTGAGTGCTCCGGCATCGCGGGCGGATACATCGAAGCGGTCCTTGGCGGAGAACACGCGATTTTCTCCCGCCTTCAAGGTCCCGCTAAACAGCTGATCGGTATCGGCATCGATAGTTACTTTGGTTTTCTTGTCGACGACGACCTTCAACACCAGCAGGACCGGATTCTCGGCCGTTGCGCCAGCTGCAGGCGTGGAATCCGCGGGAGCCGGAGCAGTTGCCGCAGTGGATGGAGCCGCAGACGCGGTGGCCGGAACCGTGTACTGCGGCGCGTCGGCAGCGAGTCCGCCGGAGGGCGCAGGCGCCGCGTCCACGGGCGCTAATTGCGGCAGGGAAGGGGGCGCGGCGGCGCTCAACCCCGCGCTGCGTGCCGCGCGCCTGGCCGCTCGCCAGGACAGGATCCGCCGCGTGGCAAACCAGCTTCCCGCTATCAAAGCTACAATCGCCAAAGCCGCCAAAACCCAGCGCAGCCAGGCACGGTCGGGTGGAAGCGCCGGAGGCCGGCCCGTCCAAACCGGCACGCTGGGCCGTTCATCCACGGCGAGCGCATATTCCGCGACGATGTTCTCTTCGTCCAGTCCCAGGTAGCGCGCCACCGCGCGCACAAACCCGCGGTTAAACACTCCCCCGGGGAGTTGTTCCCACTGCTCATTTTCGATGGCCCGGAGAAAACGAGTGGCAATGCGCGTGGCGGTGGAAATTTCTTCCAGAGACACGCCGCGCATTTCGCGTTCGCGCTTCAGGTTGTCGCCGAATGTGCCCTTGGTCATTTATTGATTCGGTTCCGGACACAGCGAATATAGGCGGGCGCTGCGGGGGTGTCAATGTCAGCGATTGCAGGGGCGTTGTCATTTGCGAGGATCGGGTTTTGCTTTGCGGTACGCGCCAGGGAACTCGACGTTGCGCGCGGAGAGAAGAGATGATTATAATTTAACTTGCCCCGCACCTTCCGTGCATCGGAGGGTGACCCGCACGACGAGTCAGATCGCAGGGTATCTGGTGAACACAACAGAGAACTTCAGCGGCGTCGAACGCCGCCACACTGCAACCGTTCGGGGAGAACAACGCGAAGCCGGCGAAGTCGCGGTGTTCCATGAACTGGGCAAGGCCCTCACCTCTTCGCTCCAGCTCGATCAGGTTCTGCGCACCATCATGGAGAAAATCGACGAGTTCCTGCGCCCGGACACGTGGTCGCTGCTGCTGGTCGACGAGGCCAAGCAGGAACTCTATTTCGAGCTCGCGGTCGGAAAGGGCGCGCAGGCGCTGAAGGATGTTCGCATCAAGATGGGGCAGGGAATCGCCGGTTGGGTGGCGCAGCACGATGAAGCCGTGATCGTGCCGGACGTAAGCCAGGACACGCGATTCTTTTCCAAGGTCGACGAGAAGACGAAGGTGGAGACGCGGTCGATTGTGGCCGTGCCGGTGCGGTACCGCGACCACTGCCTTGGCGTCATCGAGCTGATCAACTGTGTGGGAAGCGAAGGTTTTCAGCAACGCGATCTGTCGCTGCTCGAGGCTCTGGCCGATTTCGCCGCGATCGCCCTGGAAAATGCGCGGCACGTTAAACGCATCCACGAACTGACCATCACCGACGACTGCACCACGCTGTATAACGCGCGGCACATGGACTTCATTCTCGAAACCGAGATTTACCGCTCGCAGCGCTACGGCTACGAATTTTCCCTCGTCTTCATCGATCTCGATCACTTCAAGAGAGTCAATGACACGCACGGACACCTGGTGGGATCAAAGCTTCTCGCCGAAGTCGGACTGATGGTGAAGAACGCCTGCCGCAGGGTCGATTTCGCGTTTCGCTACGGCGGCGACGAATTCGTGATCGTATTGCCGCAGTCGTCGAAGGAAAACGCCTTCGTGGTCGCCCGCCGCCTCCACAAACTGATCGCCGAAACCACCTGGCTTTCGTCCGAGGACCTGAACATTCACTTCACGGCCAGCATCGGCGTCGCTTCCTATCCCGCCGACGCCAAGAGCAAAGTCGAACTGCTGCACCTGGCGGACGAAGCCATGTACATGGTCAAGAACTCCACGCGGAACGGCGTGGCCGCCGCCAAGATCGGCACGCTGCCCACCCCCGTTTAGACCGTCCGGCGCGCGATTTCCACACTTCTTCAGGGGCCTTCCCGCATTTTCTTGCTTCACCCCAGTCGGCATGCTACGCTCACCCCTTCCGGCGGCACGAGCAGAGCAGGTTTCGCGAAAATGTGCCGGGATGGTCCGGGGCGAGGAGCGCATGTCCAACGATGCACTGGGGATGATCGAAACCAAGGGCCTGGTCGGCTCGATTGAAGCTGCGGACGCCATGGTCAAGGCCGCCAATGTCATCCTGATCGGGAAAGAATATATCGGTTCCGGCTACGTTACGGTGATGGTGCGCGGCGATGTGGGCGCGGTGAAGGCCGCGACCGACGCTGGAGCCGCCGCAGCGCGCCGTGTCGGCGAGCTCGTTTCCGTGCACGTCATCCCCCGGCCGCACGAGCTGGTCGAAAAGATTTTGCCCGGCGGTGGTGGCGCGCCGGGAGCGAAGAAGTAGCCTTGTTGTAGACCGTCCGCCGCAGCGGACGGGTTACACCAGCCAAGTTACAGCAACGATGTTCGTAGGAGAAGGTAAAGCGTTTTGAGCCTGCGCGACCGTGACCTCATCTCCATTCAGCAAGCCCGCGAACTGACGGCTCACGCCGCCGCCGCCCAGAAAAAATTCTCCGCATTTTCCCAGGAACAGGTCGACGCGATTGTCGAAGCCTGCGCCAAGGCCGCCGCCGACAACGCGGAAGCGCTGGCCCGAGCGGCGGTGGAGGAAACCGGCTTCGGAAACGTTCCCGACAAAATCATCAAAAACACGCTTGCGGCGGTGGACGTGCCGCGCGCCATCCGCGGCATGCGCACCGTGGGAATTTTGCGGGAAGATCGCGAAAAGGGCATCGTCGAAGCCGCGTCTCCGGTGGGAGTGGTCGCGGCCGTGATTCCATCCACGAATCCGACCTCCACGGCCATTTACAAGACGCTGATTTCCATCAAGGCGCAGAACGCGATTGTGCTCAGCCCGCATCCCGCGGCGATGCGCTGCATTTGCCAGGCGGCCACGCTGCTGGATCGCGCCGCGCTCGCGGCGGGCGCTCCCGAAGGCCTGATCCAATGCATGACGCACACCACGCTGGAAGGCACGCGCGAGCTAATGCGGCAGCGCGAAATCGGAGTTATCCTGGCGACGGGCGGCACAGGCTTGGTGCGCGCCGCGTACGGTTCGGGCAAGCCTGCGTACGGCGTAGGGCCGGGCAATGTGCCGGCCTTCATCGAGCGTACCGCCGATGTACGCAAAGCTGTCGCTGACATCCTGGCGGGAAAAACATTCGACTACGGAACGATTTGTTCGTCCGAGCAGGCCATGGTCGTCGACCAGACCGTGCGCGATCGCGCTCTCGAGGAATGCCGCGCGCAGGGCGCTTATTTCCTTTCGCCGCAAGAAATCGAAAAAGTCGGGCGCCTCGTTTTTCTGCCGGGGACGCACACGCCGAACACGAAGATCGTTGGGCGCGCGGCGACAACGATTGCGGAGATGGCGGGGATCAAAGTGCCCCCTTCGACGCGAGCTCTGATTGCGCGCCTCGAACCCGGGCAAGTCGGCCGCGAATTCCCGCTTTCTGCCGAAAAATTGTCGCCGATCCTTGCCTTCTATGCAGTTGCGAACCTGGCCGCCGGAATTGCGCTCTGCCGCCGGCTGCTCGAATTCGGCGGCCTCGGGCATACCTGCGCGATCCACTCGCAGAACCGCCCAGCGATTCTGGAATTCGGGCAAGCCATGCCCGCATTTCGCGTGGTGGTGAATAGCGCGTCGGTTCACGGATCGATCGGTTACTCGACCAATCTTTTTCCGGCGATGACGCTGGGCTGCGGAGCCCCCGGCGGAAACATTACCTCCGACAATATCGGCCCGCAGCATCTGATGAACGTGAAAAGAATCGCCTGGGAGTCGCGTCCCGTCGAGCACCGCACTGTTGCCGCGGAACAACGGTTGTCAGGAGGGGTGATGTCTCATTCTCAGGAAGCCTTCTCACCAAAGCCGGGTTCGCAAGAACCCGCGGTCTCGGCAATCGCGCCTGCATCTGCGTCTTCATCTTCACTTGGTGCCGGGCCGCAAGAAAAGAAAGGTGTCGAACCGGTCGTATCACCTCTGGCAGTAAATGTGGATCGCGCAACGATCGCGCGTGTCGTGGAAGCGGTTCTCGCCGGGCAAGGAATTGCTCGCGGCAGCGGCGCACCCAAAGTTACTCCCGTTGCCCCTGCTGCGAAGGAAGAATCAAACCCCTCTTCGATTGCCGCTGAAATTGCCGGGCGATTCTTCAGTTCGCCCGCGAAGCCGAAGCCGGAATCCGCATCTGCTAGTTGCGCGGCGGCTCCCGAAGCAAGTTCAGCGCAAACGCCCGCTCCGCCCGCGGCCGCGCGCAAACCGGAATCCCCAGAAAAACCCGCCGTCGCAATTTCTCCGTTCGTCAGCGAAAACGACGTGCGCCGCGCGATGACGCGCAGCGAAAAAATCTTCGTTGGACCAAAGACAATCCTCACGCCCTCCGCGCGAGACCTCGGCCTGGAACACGAAGTATTTGTCGAAACCGAGGCGGGGTCGATCCGCTAGCGTGGCGTTCTAACAGGTCACCTGTATCCAGCCCGGTTTTCCGCTTCCGGCGTTCCCGGAATATTCGACGGCCCCGAGATTTTACCGTTGAGCGCGTCGGCCAACGTGATGTTGTTGACCTCCAGCGTGCGGCCGATCGCCTGGTTGAGTTTCAACTCATCCTCGAGCAGGTTGATGCTGACGCGCAGTTCGGTCCCCTGCGCCGCGGTGACGTCGCGCGATCGCAGGACCACGTCATAGCTGGTGGACGCTCCCAGCCGGTATTTCTCCTGCTCGGCCTCGAACGTCTGCACGGCGAGCGACCTTGCCTCCGCTGCCGCCGCCAGCGACGCGCGGTCTTCCTGCAAGGCGATCAGGGCGTTGCGGACGCTCACAAAGATCACGTTTTGTTCCTGGCGGTACTGCGTTTCCTGCTGCCGCTGGTTCAGCAACGCCTGCGCGTTGTCGGCCTGGGCCGCGCGGTTGCGAATCGGCAATGAAAAAGTGATCCCGGCTTCAAGCGACGGGTACTTGCCGCGAATCATGCGGCTGAGCGTGTCACCGATGCCTCCTGGAAAAACCACCTGCGACGAGTTCGTCAGCGCCGTCGGCTCGAAAAATCCGGCGACGGGATTTCCATTGGCATCCACCACGGGCAAGCCCGCAGCAAACGTCCCCGTCGGCGTTGTGGCCGTTGAGGTCTGAACCCCGCCGAGGCCTGTCGCCGTGTACGCGCCGAACACGCTCAGCGACGGCAACAGCTCGTTCCGTGTCGCTTTCACCTCGATCCCGGCGTTTTTCAAGTTCAATGCCAATTGTTGCAGTTCGGGCCGCTTCTCCCACGCTTCCTTTACGGCGTCCTGGATCTTTATATTTTCAATTTCCGTCGGCGCGGAGATCGGCGTTGTAGGCATGATCTCGATTCCCAGGAAGGCGCTGTCCTGCGGGTTCCGGGTAAGGTCATTGAGCAGCGTCGTTTCGTCCTGCAACTGCACCGATTGTGCCTGCACCAGGGCCTGCTTGTCGGACGCCAGTTGCGACTGTGCGGTCAGCACATCCAGCCGCGAAAGCGTCCCGATGGAGGCGCGCGTCTTGTTGTCGTCGTAAAGCGTCTGCGAAACGTGCACGGAGGCCTCTTCGACCTTCACGTTTTCCCGCGCGTACACCAATTCCCAATAGTCGTTCGAGACCTGCGTGACCGTGGCCATCACCTGCTGGCTCAACTGCGACAGCCCGATTTTTTCCGTGTTTTTTGCTTCGACGATCAGCCGCATGTTCGCCTGCACACCGAAGCCCCGGAGCAGCGGCTGCGTGACTTGCAGGGTGAGAGTGGACTGCAAAAACGGATTGTAAAGATTGAACGCTCCCAAATTGGTGGATGTCCGGCTGGTAGACAAACTCGCTTGAAATTCGCTGCCCGTGTGGAAATACTGCGTGTACTGAAAATTTGTGTTCCCGAGATGCTGTGAATAGCTAGGAGGCAGGGTTTGCGTGGGCGTCCCTCCACTGGTCGGCACAATGCCGGCAAATAGCGGGTTGTTGACCGGCGAATTCGTCTCCTGCAGATTCATTCCTCCCGACAAAGTCGGATCGAACGGCACAAGTCCACCAGCGCCGGACTTGGCGCGCAATAAATTCACCTGATCGAGCCACGGCGTATAGCGCTCGACGGCGATAGCCAGATTGTCCTCCAGAGCCAGCGAAATCGCGCCCTCCAGGCTCAAAATCAGGTTGCCGTTCTGGATCAGCTGATCGAATCGCGGGGAATTCGTCAGCTGGGGCCCGGCAATTTGCGAGGGCATGTAGGGCCGGGCCACGTTCGGAAACCACGGCTTCGCCGCGGAGTAATCCGCGCCCAAGGTCACGTGCCGCGCCTGCACCGGACCCGAGGGAACAGTCTGCGTTCCCGGCCCGCCCGGCGACGAGGCTTGCGCCGGCGCAGCTTGCGGCGATGCATCCTGCGCAAGCACGGAAACCTGCGGCAGGAACAGCGAGGCCATCGCGAAAAATAGAACCACTTTGTGCCTTAGCCCTTTACTCATGTGATTTTTTCCTCTCTTAGTCGGGACCCGCTCTGCAAATAGGTAGAGTAACCCATTCCAGCGGTGTTCAGAGCCTGCGTGAGCACCTGACCTAGTGCGATGTAGCGGCCGCCTTCAGGCGGGCATGTGGTTAACTGCAAAATGCCAGATTCCCCATGCCCCGCTACTCTCTTGCTCCTGGATGGTGCTATCGTACGCAGCAGCAAAAAGGGACACAGCAAGCATAAGAAGGAAGGATCGGAATGCGAAAATACCTCATCGTTGCAATCGGATTTGTCTGTGCTCTCCTGTCGTGTCAAAAGGCGCTGGCGCAGGCTTCCGAGGTCCATGTCCTGGCGTCGAACGGAATAAAGGCGGTCGTCGAAGACCTGCTTCCGCAAGCCGAGCATTCCATCGGCCACCCCATCACGGTTGAATTCAGTCCGACGGCGAACTTGAAGCAGAAAATCGAAGCGGGCGAGGCATTCGACGCCGTGATCGTCACGCCAGAAGCCATCGCCGATTTGAGTAAGGGAGGGAAGACGCTGGAAGGCGCCGGAACTTCAATCTACGGAACTCTCATCAGCCGCGCCGGCATTGGCATCGCCATCCGCAAGGGAGCGCCTCGGTCGGACATCAGCACGCCCGAAGCGATCAAGAGCGCACTGCTCAACGTCAAGGCCGTGGCCTACGCTCCCCAGGGCGCGAGCACGCCGGCCATCACGCAGATGCTGGAAAGCCTTGGGATCGCCGACGCCGTAAAGAGCAAAACGATTCTGCTGCAAGGCTCCGACCTTACAATCGCCGCCGTCCTGGACGGTAGAGCCGATTTCGTCATCACGCTGGTCAGCGAGTTGTTGCCCGTCAAGGGCCTCGAACTGCTCGGTCCGCTCCCGGATAAATTCCAGCAGTACATCAAATTTTCCGCCGCCGTCAGCGCCAATACGAAAAACGCCGAAGCGGCCAAAGCCCTGGTCGAGTTTCTCGCGGGTCCGTCCGCACTTCCCGTCATCAAGGCCCGGGGCATGGAGGCCCATTAAATACGGCCTGTGAAGCTCCGGAGTTGGCGAGAACCTGCATCGCCGCCTGACTTGCAATCACTATCGTTGCGGGCATGTTCCGATCCAAATTAACCCGCAACCGTCATCGCCTTATCCTTGACACGGGAGAACGTGTGGAGTACTGATTGACAAATCATTAGGCCCGATAAATAGGCGTTCCGTGCGAAAGCAATCCGCGGTCAGGATGTTTCGGCAAAAAACAGCGCGAGGGAGCCAACCATGATGAATTTCTGGAAGGTAGCGGGACTCCTGATTTTTTGCGCCACATCGGCCCAGGCGGCGACGGATGCGTCCGTCTCCGGCCGCGTCAAGGACCCGGCCGGAGCGGTGTTTCGCGGCGCGTTTGTCAGCGCGCAAAACATGCAGTCCAAAATTACCGTGAACGTCATGTCCGACAGCCAGGGGCGTTACCAGATTCGGAACCTGCCGCCGGGCGAATATGACGTCCGCGTCGCGGCCGCCGGATACAAGACCGACCCGGTACGACTGCGCGTGACGCTCGCGGCAGGAGAATCCCCCTCGCACGATTTCGCGCTGCAGGCGGGGACGCTGCGCTGGAGCGATCTGTCGCTGTATCAGGGAGTAACGCTGCTTCCCAAGGGCGAAGGCAAAGAAATCCTGACCGGAAACTGCTTCGCCTGCCACGGATTCCAAACCCGCATGGCCGGCGTGAAGCGCGATCTGGACGCCTGGACCGGAGCCATTACCTTCATGCGCGAAACGCGCCACGCGCGTCTGGCCAACCATATTAACGATCAGCAGGCGCAGGTGCTCACCAACTATCTGAACGACGCTTTTGGCGTGGACGCCAAACTGCCGAAATCTCCCGCCGATATGCCCGGATACAAAGCCACGATCCGCCCGGTGAGCGACGACGGATTGAAAATTGTCTACGTCGAATACGATATGCCCGGACCGAACCGCATGCCCTTCAGCGCTGCGCCGGATAAAGACGGAAATCTCTGGATCCCCGACATGGGTTCGGAAAACCACATCGGACGCCTCAACCCGACGACCGGGGCGATCGAGGAATTTACCGCGCCCAATCCGACTCCGGCAGGCATCCATTCGGCCGTTCCCGCGCCGGATGGTTCCGTTTGGATCGGCGAGCAGGCTGCCAACAAACTGGGCCGGTGGGATCCGAAAACCAGACTCATCACGGAATTTCCGGACACCTATCAGAAGGGAATGGAGGGCCTCGAGGACGGCGGCTCCAAGCACACCGTTCGCGTCGATTCCAAGGGAAGGGTATGGGGAACGGGCGTGCACGGCGTGCTGACGGCCTACGATCCAAAGAGCAATGAGTTCTCCCACTTTCCCGACACTTACTCGCCGTACGGCGTGGAAATCGATAAATCCGGCAATCCCTGGTTCGCCGAATTTGACTCGAAGGGAAAAATCGGGATGGTCGACGTGAAGACCGGCAAGGTGACCAAGTGGGCCCCGCCCACCGAGGACGGCTGGCCGCGGCGCATCGAGATTGACGACGACGGCATCGTCTGGTTCGCCGAATATTATGGTGGCAAGATCGGCCGGTTCGATCCCAAAACGCAAACCTTCAAGGAGTACACGCTGCCCGGCCCGAAGGCGACTCCCTACGCGCTCGCGCTCGACCGCAAGCACTGCATCTGGTATTCGTCGGATGAACAGGACGTCATCGGCCGCCTCGATCCGAACACCGGGAAGGTCACCGAATTTCCATACGCCCACTCCGAAAACATGATGAAGGAATTTTTCCTCGATGCGCAGGGACGCATGTGGTACGGCTCGGGACCCAATAATAAAGTGGGATATTTCGTGCCGTCGGATTTGGACTAAAACAAAAGCCGCATCCCATGATTCTGCGCAAGGGATGCGGCTTTTAGACCCCCAGATTTCCGCCAACAGGCTATGCCGGTTCGATTTTTCGCAGGTCACACCGCATACGTGAACGTGTACCCGCGTTCCTGCGCGCGATTCACCGCCAGAATTCCCGCCGGTACCAGGTGCGAGTTTCCAATCAGGTTCGCCGTAATTTCCTTGAACACGGCGTCGGTCTCCAGGCCATTGGCCTTGGCGATTCTTCCCGCGACGCCCCGCGTGGACATTCCACACACGGCAAATTGCGCGCCCTTCTTGATCAGGGCATTCATCTTGCCCGCCTGCTGCAAAGTGGAGTCTTCCGCGGTGTACGGATTGACCGTGGGAGGCAGCTTGGTTTTCGGATCGGTGAATTCGGTTTGCTCTGAGAGTTGTTTGCTGTACTTCGCCCACATCGCGTCGTTGTAGGCAAACGGCGTGGACTTATGGCGCGCGACGATCACCACGGCCAGGTCGCTGTCCTTCAGCCCGTACGCGTCCGTGTTCGCCGTATAGAAATTGCTGGCAAATTGCAGCGCCCAGGCCATGCCGTCCGCCGACGCAGTATCGAATAGAAAACGGTGCACGCCGGGAATCTTGTCGTACCAATCGTCCTGCGCGTGCCGCGCGGGACGGAATGCCGCGTCCTCCGCGGGCCGCGCCATCGCCGCAGGGCCACCGGCGGCCGCCGCGCCCACCACACCCACTCCCGCGCCCAGCCGGGTTAGAAATGATCGCCGCGCCATCAGGGACTGCAGCCACTTGCTATCCATAAGGAATTCCTCCTTCGCTCTTTGAGATCGGACAGTGGGCATACTATAAGCCCAAATCCCGGGAAGTTCTATATGAGCAGGAAGTTTTGGGATCGCCCGGGCGAGCCACTCGTGCGGTTTCCGCAAGGGCGAGACTTGGTTTTTAGTACTTATCATTCTTGAAAAAAATTGAGTCGATTTTGGTTGTGCTCAATGAGAAGACAAATGAAAAGCCCCATCCGTGTTCGCCACGGCGGACACGGATGGGGCTCTCGATCTAGTAGGGTTTCTCCTCAGCCCGCGGCGGCTTCTCCCGCCTTTGCTTCTGCTGCCGCGCCCAGTGACCGGGCCGTGATTTCCAGTCCGTTCTTGTTCATATCGAATCGTTGCTTGCGGTCCAGGCCCTTCACGAATTCGCGCGTCGCTTTCGCGACGGCTCCGGGAAGGCTCGACGCATCGGCCGTCACCTTCGATTCGATGGTCTCATCCGTGCGATCGCGATAGCGAAATTGCACCTCAAACGTCTTCATTGTTCTTGCCTCCTTTTTTTCAATCTCGAAAATCAGAATTTGTTCCCTGTGCTCAAGACCGCGCGCGGGTCCCAATTCCACGTGCGCGCCTGACTTTACCGATGCTTCTTTTTCGCCGGTTTTTGGGCGGGCCGCTTGGTTTTCTTCGGTTTCAGCTTCGCTTCCAGCGCCGCATTTTCCTTGGCCAGCGCGTCGCGCGCCGCGGTTACGGTTTCCAGGTCGTTTCCCATCTGGCCGTTCTGCTTCTGCAGGTCCGCTATCTGCGCTTTCAATTGCTCGTTCTCTTGCAATGTTTTCGTATCCTTACAAGCGGACAGGGAAAGACTCAACCCAACGGCCAAAGCAAGCCCTGCCCATGCGTTCCTACGCGTCATTCTTTGTCCTTTCATTACGGGAATTTGAAATGCCATTGGAGCAACCGATAGCGGGTGAGGTGGGAAGCCACCGCCGACGACTTATTCAGACTAAAGGAGATTCCGCTACGGCGCAAGCGCGAACCGCAAGTTTCTCAATTTCCGTCGAATGGGCCGCTTCCTGAGCTCCCGCCTCCCGGGCCGGAATTTTCCATCTCTCGAAGGGAACCCGACTGGTGCACTTGATGCTTACGCGCCTCCGGCGGGATCGACGGTGAATCCCACGCCGCAATTATGAGAATATTGTAATCACGTCGGACGAGTGTGATTTCGGGCCAGGGGAAACATGCGATTCCAGATTCTTAACCGCGCTGCGCTTTCCTTCTTCCTTTGCGCCGTTCTGTCCGGCGCCGCCGCCCGCGCGCAGGAAAATCAAACCCCGCCGGCCCCCGCAATCCCGGCCGTTCCCACATCCGCGCAGAAAATTGTTTCCAAGAATTCCGATTATTTGAAATTGCTGAACCCGCCGGAAGGGGACGACTTCCTTCGCGCCTATAGCGAGGGCTATCAAAAGAAGGCGGCGGAAATTGAGGCCAGGCTCGCGGACATCAGCGATGAAAAAGTCCGCAGCCAGACGCGCGATGACAACTGGGCCAAGGTGACCCGGAACGAGCACAATCAATTCCAATACGAGGCCGACGTCGCCTTGAATGCCGCCCGCACTTCCTTTTCCCAGGCGCACCGGGATGGCTGGTTCGAGGTCGGGCGCGGAACATACGACGAAAGCGCTAATGCGTACGTGGTGCGCGCGACTCCCTCGGCGCCAATGGATATGCATTTCCAGGTGGCCATGAAGCCGGCGACGCTCACCCAGATCTATGAAAAATTTCACCAAATCGCCAGTCCGGAAATTGACCAGAAAGCCCGCGCCTACGTCTCTCAGTCGGGCGCGAATTCCAATTGCGCGAGAAATGCAGACTTGTGTTACCAGCTAAAAAGCAACGAGATCGAACAAGGCCTGCGGCCCTCGCGCATTGTGGTCGTCGCGCAGGGCGATCTGGAGCACCGGAAGATCGACCGGCTGCTGGTCGTCGATTACGACACCGAAGGAATCCTTCTCGAACTTGATCCCCACGTTCCCATTCTCACGCCTGTGGCCTGGCGATTTTCCATCGGAGAAGTTCCCAAGCCGATCCTCGAGCCCGAGCCGGCCGTGGCCGCGGCTCAGCCGGCGACCGCCGTCCCAGCGCAGCCCGCAACCACAGCGCAGGACTCAGCGCAAGGCGCTGAAAAGGGAAGAGCCGCCGCGCCGGCGCCGAATCCGTCCAGCGCACCGCAAGCCCCTCCCGCGCGCGTGACTGTCCCCGCGAATGTGGAAGCGGCATCCATCATTTCCCAGACGAAACCCGTCTATCCTCCCGAGGCGCGCGCCAGCCTGATTCACGGAGACGTGGTCCTTCGCGCGATCATCGACAAGGAAGGGAAAATTTCGGAAGTCCACGTCCTGGAGGGGGACGACGTGCTGGCGAAGTCCGCGGTCGAAGCCGTCCGCCAGTGGCGTTACAAGCCGATGCTTTCGGATGGCGTGCCCACCGAGGTCGAAACCACCATCACCATTACATTTTCTCTTGCGGAATAGCGCCCAGGTAAAATCCTGTCAACGGGTAGCAGCTTGACTTAGGGCAGGACAGGCACTCTTGCCTGTCCCTTATAGTCTCTGCAAGGTTGCAGCGGACAGACAAGAGTGTCTGTCCTACTTTCACTTCCGCAATCT
The DNA here is from genome assembly GCA_020073485.1 of Terriglobia bacterium. Taxonomy (GTDB): domain Bacteria; phylum Acidobacteriota; class Terriglobia; order Acidiferrales; family UBA7541; genus Palsa-360. The sequence continues at coordinate 61,448 of JAIQFB010000026.1, forward strand.
CGGAAACAGCCGCAGGGCGTTGCCGTTGTTGATCCCCTGCACATCCCTGGCCGAAAATCCGTGTTCGCGAAATCCATCCACTGTGATGCTCATTTTCACAAACGGAAAATCGGTTCCAAACAGGAGCTGCGACATCGGCACAAGCTGGGTGAGCGCTGCGAGCGACGATGGGTTCGCCCCGTTGGCGATGTCGTAATACAGCTTTTTCAATTCCGCTTCCACGCCGCCGGGCGCCCCGGCCGCCATTTGCGGCGGAAACATGTCCGCCACGCGCTTTGCCAGCACCGGAACGGTGCCGCCGGAGTGCGTAATAATAAAGCGCACGTCCGGGCACCTGGTCAACGTTCCGTTCACGAGCAGACTGGTAACCGCGCGCGTGGTGTCGAAATCGTATTCGACCCACGATGCCGGAACGTTCGGAAGAAGTTTCGCGCAGCAACTCGGCGTCGTCGGATGAATAAAGACAACGGCCTTGCGGCGATTCAATTCCTCGAAGACCAGCGCGAACATCGGGTCCCCGGGCCACACGTCTCCGTAATCGGTCATCAGCGCGATGCCGTCCGTCTTCAGCGTTGTGAACGCATATTCAATTTCCTTGAGGCTCGCGTCGACATCGAGCATCGGTAGAGACGCAAACAGCCCGAACCGCCCGGGATAATCCCGCACCATCTGCGCGCCATAATCGTTGCTGTCCCGCACCAGCGTACGCTCCTGCTCCCCGGCCAGATTGGCGGGAATGCCGCCGGTGGCAATCGACAGCATGGCCGTGGCAATGCCGGCCTGGTCCATCTGTTCCACGGCGATGGCGGGAGTCCAATTCGACAGCGCGGGATCGGATCGCTGCGTCAGCCGGGTCGGCCCGGAGATTTTTTTGTAGTATGGCGAGAGATGATGATGGTGAACATCGATGCGGCTGAGCGTGGCCGCGGCCGCGTGTGCGTCCGCCTGGGCCAGTAGCGCGATGCCGCCCGGAAGTATCGCGCCTGCACCTAACGCGCCCAGCGATTTCAAAAATTGCCGCCGGGCGGCATTCGAAGCCGATGGGCAATACGACGGAAGATCTGACTTCGCGTCGACTGCCATCGCTCCGAAACTGCCGCCCCGGCTTTTCTTCATCCTGGCTCCGTTGCTTAAACGTCCCTAATTCGCCAATGGATTGGGTCGGATTTGCATATGATTTACGGAGCCTTTGTGCGTTTCCGTGAATTTGGGCATGTAAGAGCTGTAGGTCATCCAAAGACCTCGGCCCTTCCAACCCGCGTTGGGATCGTCAATTCGGCCATCCAAGCCGCGAGTGTAGAACGGCAACGGGTATGGGACTCGGAACACACTGAACTTTTCCGTCTTCGGATCGAATATGAACATTGCGTCCGAAGCGGTTCCAGTGACGATCACGGTGTCCTTGCCGAGACCCGACGCGTTGAATTGATCTACCCACAGGAAGTAGGGGAAATCGGTGGTGCCGGTTTCGCTGCCGGTGCCCTTAAATTTTACTCCCGGGTTTTCCCAGAATTTCCACTGGCCGGTCTTGACGTCCAGGCGGCCGAGATGACCGCTGCCGAGCGAAACCCAAACATTCCCGTCCGTGCTGAAGTCAATGCCATGCGGGAAACGTCCCGGAGCAGGCAGCGGGTAATCTTTGAATTTGTTCGTCTTTGGATCAAGCATGTACACCTTGTTCGCTGGGCCAAGGGCTTGCGGAGAGGTTTCCCAAACGGTGCCGTCGACGGGGCTGATCGCCACACCGTAGCCCGTTCCAGGAATCATCTTCTTGGTGTCCATATCGATGCGCATCCAGGTCTTCTGAGCAGCTACCTCAGTTCCCTGGATATTGTTGAAATCCAGCTTTTTGGTGTCCATTTCACCCATCGCGGAGCCACCGCCGTCAGTCCAGATCCGGTCTTGCCAATCGAACTGTAGGTGATGTGTGTTGTACGCGGTATCGACCGTGACAAATTTATTGGTTTTCGTATCGTAGTAGCCGAGCTCCATGTTGTTACCGTTCCTGGACAGAAGATTGTACGCGATATCGATCTCCTCGGGGTTATTGGTCTCCGTGGCGATCGTGCTCTTTGCCCATGCTGGATAGTATTGCTTGCCGCCGGCGCGAATCTGCTCGGTCATCCAGACTCTGCCGTTCTCATCCATCATGGGATTGTGGGGACTGTCCATCCACTCCTTGTCCTCTCCCGTGTACGCTTGCTCTTCTTCTGCGCCGTGGTAGTAGTCCTTTGTCAGGGAGAAGCCGTGGCTCTTGTCTCGCGGTTCGAGATTGAGCCCCTGGACCGTGTTCTTCACCGGGTCCAAAATCCACAATCTGCCTCCGCCGGTGCGATCCCCGCCGTAAACTTTCCCGTATGCGTACATCGTCGGATTCCGTTTGTCCGTCGAAACCATATCGTGAATGAAGGACTCCGGGGCTCCCCAATCCCATTGGGAGACGACGACATTGCGTTCGATGCCGGTTGGCCGCGGCGGAGCAGGAGGAACTTCTCCCGCCGCTATGCGAGAGCCCCAATCGGCAAGAACCTTCTCTACGGTATTTTTGCCTAGAAAATTGAGTTCTTGATGCATCGCCTTAGCGCGAGAGAAGACAGCATCCCAATCTTCAACCGTGGTATAGCGGCGCGTGGCGACCATGCCCAATTCATGGCAGTGGTTGCACCCGTTCCTCTGGTCCCCAAGCCATTCTTCCTGTGTCTTGTACCTGGCGGGGAGATCGCTGCCCGTAGGAGGCTGAATCAGCGACGTCCAATAACTGGCAGGATAGATCTTCGCCGCTTCTTGCGGAGTTGCGGCGTCGGCAACCTGCAGTTTCACCTTCTCGCCGCGCGCCGCTTTGACGGGCTCCGAATCCTTCAGCCCGTAGCCGCGCACCCATAGCTCGTAGGCTCCATCCGCCAGGTCCGGAACCAGGAAGCGTCCCTGATCATCGGTGACGACAATCTTGCGGAACGGTACCGGCAAGGATTTTGTCTCAGCGATCACCCAGACGCCTGCTTCGGGCTTGGCGTCCTTGGAGTTCACCACCACACCGCCGATGCTGCTCTTGGCGACCTGCAATCCGGGGGCGACCTGCTGCCCGTGGACCGTGGGCAGCGAGGTCACGCAAGCGATCGCGACCAAGGTCCAGAGTATTGCGCGCATTCCGTATCTCATTTGCGTTCTCCTTTGCTTTTCAATTTTGCATCAGACTATTCATTGAAGTCCTGCCCGATATTCCGGTTGTAGGGGCACGGCATTGCCGTGCCCCTACGATGGCCCGCCAACCAGTGCTTCCACGGCGGCGCGGCAATTATTTCACCGGCACGAACCTCTGCACCCGTTCGCCGCCGAACACTTCTCCCGTGTAAACGTTTCCCTTGGAGTCCACGGCAATCATATGCAATCCGAAAAACTGGCCCGCGTTCTGGCCCATGCTGCCGAGCGTCCCCACGACCTTGCCCGATTCGCGGTCCAGGAACCAGATGTGGTTATTGGTGAGGTCGGAAATAAATAAAAATCTTTGTTCCTTGTCGGGAGAGAACATCACGCCGCCGGTGGAACCTCCCACGCCCGTCCACGGCGCCATGATGAATTCCTTCACGAACGTGCCATCCTTCTTGGTGACGTGGATGCGGTTGGCCATGCGGTCGGCGGCGTACACCAGACCGTCGTGCGAAACGTTCAGCGTGAGGTGTCCGCGGAACTCCTTGGGCATCGGACCGTTCGGCGTGTAGGCGCGATCCTTGTCATCGGTCGTGATTTCCGACAGCTTGTGCCCATAAGCGCCCCAGCCGCGCTTGAACTTAAACGTGTCCAGGTCGAACACCATCACGCGCCCGCCCAGATAATTGTCAGCCGCGTACAATTCGTGCGCGGGCTCGTCCAGACGAACCTCTTCGATTCCTCCCACGATCATCGGAGTGGTCGGCGGATACTTTGTGCGAAACGCCGCTGTCGCCGCTGCCCGAGCCTCGCGCGCGGCCGGATCGACCGGTTTGCGGGCGCCCGGCAGGAATCCAAACACCGGACCCATGCTGCCCTGGCCCGGAACGCGGGGTTCCGTGGGAGCGGCATCGCCGCCTCCGCCTCCCGGCGGCATATCCGGAGTGTGCGGCAATTCGCCTACCTGCTTGCCGGATTTGGGATCGTATTTGCGAACGTTGCCGATTCCATCGACCGTGTTCCCGATGTAGGCAAATCCCTTGCTGTCCACCGTCATGCCGTGCCCTTGAGGCGGATCGAACGAGCCGATGACGTCGCCTTCTTTGTTGATGTGGATCATCGAGGGAGGCCGCACGCAGCAATCGGCGATAGGCGGATTCAATTCCGCCTCGAGTTCGATATTGGTCAGGTCGTTCGGGCGATCCAGCACCCAGACGTTGTCGTCCTTATCCACGGCCAGCCCGGTGACGCCGCCCATCTTCCATTTGTTCGGGAGAGGTTTCGGCCAATCCGCATCGGCCTTGTATTTCGGCGCGGTCATCATCTGCGCCCCTACCGCCGCGCCCAGTACCAGCAGGCACACTGCGGCCGTTAAGCCGAATGCCCAACCACGCACATTCCTGTCCCGGCTCATGAACCCTCCTCAAAACCTGTCATTCTGTGATGGCCAACTCGGTTGGGCGGAGTCTAGGCCGAAGGGTCGGGGCCTGTCAATGTTTGTTCGCTTCAGGGGAGTAACAATGCAGGAATGTGTCCAGCTAATCGAACAGTCCTTGAAAAAGCCGCCAAAAAGATGTCAAAGCGCGGGTTGTCGGGTTGAATTTCAATGGGTGGCCACACCCGGAAAAACGTCGTTTGCGGTCATCCGGTTTGAAAAAGGAAGGAGTCAATTCACCTATTCCTTACCGATATTTACTCCGCCAATCCGACCACCGAAAAACTCTCTCTCCGCTCGCCGCCCTATTTCTCAAAACTCTCGAAGGCGATGTTATCCGTGCAAACGTCTTCCTGGATGTCCCACTTGGGCTGAAGGCGAAAGCGCATCAGCGCCGTCCAGGGCTGCACGTAACTTTTTGGATCGTCAAAAGTGAAATCCACCTGCAGGGTCTTATCGTCCACGCGATAGATACGCTCAGTGATGTGCATCTGCTCGCTGTCCGGATGGCCCACGCGGTCCAGCCACAATTTTCCGCTGAGGCCGATTGTGTCCACCACCAGCGTGTTGCCTTCCCAGTGGCCGATGGAGTGCCCGTTGTAGGTGGGTTTCAGTTTCGCGGGATGCTGGCGCCCGTCCGTGTAGATGTAGCGCACGGTATGGTCGGACTCGAAGATTTCGATCACCGCCTTTGGCGTCTTGACAATCTGCACGGGGAAGAGCTGCAAATAAATGTAAGGCATGCCCGCCGGAACGCATTTGTATACCCGGTCCGTCGTTTCGGCGAGGCTTACACCTCGTGGTCCCTGCGAAGGTTTCGCGGCGTCGTATTGCGCCTGTCCCCACATCGTCATCGGCGGGTTGCCCTTGCTGAACGATGCAACGTCGTAATTGCCGCGCATCGCGTTCCACACTCCGGAAATGCCGTGGTCCGCGGCCGCGTTATGCGCGCTGGCCGCGGCGGGTTGCGGTGCCGTCTGACTCTGATCCTGCCCCCTCAGGGCAGCGGAAAAGGAGAACGCAGCTACAACCGCAGGTATCGCGACCGCCAGCCGTTTCCGCATCGGGAAAACTCTCCTTTGCGTACGCCAACTTTCCGGATTTTTCGCTTGGGATTTCGAGTGAGCGCATCCTACGCTTCTCTGGATTTCAATTCAACAAGTTTGCCTGGATGAGACTTTCCGAATTTGGAAGTTTCCGCCCTTCGGAGGTCCGGAGGTGCCACTTCGGCCTCGGCAGCTTTATTACCCGCGCCGCCCTCCTCACTTCCCGAACCGCCCGGCCAGTTCTCGAATCTCCGCATTCTCAATCACGCGCCGCCGCAAATTCTCTTTCGTCGCCTGGAGCATCGCGCGCCCCAAATCTTCCCCGGCCACATAGAGTGAGCGAAACGGTTTCAATAATCGCAGCACGGGCCGCAGCGCCGCATATATTTTCGGAATGGTCGCCGAAGGCTCCGCGTCGATGAACGCCGGCCGCCAGCAAACCGCTCCCGTCAGTTTCATCAATTCGTTTTCTGTTTCTCCCTTCACCTTTGCCCAGAACGTCGTGCTCTCCGCCCGCGTTCCCGCCCCGCTGATGTAGTGGAACGCCGCCCCGGGACTTTCCGCCTGGAGCATCTTCGCGGCAGCGACGGGATAATCGTGCGAAATCTTCACGAACTCTTCCTTGCTCACCTGCGTCACCGAGATCCCCAGGCAAAACAGGCACGCGTCCACTCCCCGGAATGCTTCCGCGACCTGTGCGTAATGCAGAAAATCCGAGTGCACGATTTCCCACAGCTTCGCGTTCGTCCGCCCCAGCGGCCGCCGCACAATTGTTCGCACCTCGTATACTACCGGCGCGTCCAGGCACGCCTGCAACACCGCCCCGCCCGCCGTCCCGCTCGCTCCAAATAGCAGAATATTCATGGGATCGCCCCGGTAGGAAAGTACAGCGGAAGCGTCCACCGCGCAATCGCCGCGCCTGCGTCCGCCGCGGACTCATATTCCGTGCCGCTTGGAAGCGATCTCCGGTGATTGGGATTCAGCCCCTCTCCCACATTTCGAGGAGAACGCTGATCAGGACTCGTAGCGCAGTGTCGCGCCCATAGATTCTGAAAAGGACGGTGGGAATCGACCCTTGGTGTACAAGTCGGTTGGTTCCATTGCGCATCACCTGCCCGTCTCGAAGTCAGCAATGCCGCTCTTCCGGGAAGCCTCAACACTTTCCTTCCAATCTCACGTTGCATTGGTATGTGACATGGGTCACCGCAATTTGCTCTCGCCGGTGCGAGATTGAATTTGGTAGGCAGCTAAACTTCTCGCCGATGGGATCGCACGATGGGTCCCCGATCGCCGATCTGGGGCTAGCAGGGTGTTCGGCGAATTGAAACAGAGAAAAGAGGAGACATTATGAAAGTCAAGGATGTAATGGTGAAGACAGCGGCCTTTTGCAGTCCGGAAACGAATCTGGGCGCAGCAGTGGAAATCATGTGGAATCGCAACTGCGGTTTCCTTCCGGTGGTAGATGCCCAACGGCGTGTCGTCGGGGTCGTAACAGACCGTGATATTGCAATGGCGGTAGGCACACGGAATCAGTTTCCAGGGGAAATCACGGTGGCCGAAATCGCGACGCGCAAAATCCAGTGGTGCAGGCCCGAGTTCGACATCCACATGGCGCTCGACACCATGGCCGAAAGCAAGGTGCGGCGTCTGGTGGCGGTCAACGAGCAGAATCAGTTCGAAGGTGTTCTTTCGATGGACGATGTCGTGCTTTGCGCCGAAACTACGCCGGGCAGGAAAGCCGACCTGTCGGCCGACGATGTCTTGAGAACCCTGAAAGCACTATACGGGCCGCAGTTGTTGGCTCGCCAAGCAGGGGCTGCAGCATGAGGTTGGCTGCCCTGCTGTTGTACTGAGAGTCCGTCAAGGCCTGATGAACGGCGTTCTCGGAATGAGGCCCGATCTTCCTATTGGCTAAAAAGCCAGCCACTGATAAGGGGACTGAGCCGTTGGTGACGTTTAGCCGCACGGATGCGACACGCTTTCGAGAGAGCACAGCCAATTAGGGCGGCTAAGAACGATCCGCTTGGTGAAAAAGTTCTGCTCGGCCGGATGAAGGCTGCTGCATTCCTTTTTCGTCTAATCAGAGCCTCGCCTACTGCGCCACCCACTTATCGATGCGCGAGGCATACAAATTGGCCAGATAAACGGCCTTCTCATCCGGGCAAGCGATCCCGTGAACCGAGTCGATGGTGCCGGGCATGCGGCCGGGGCGGCCGAACGAGCCCAGAATTTTGCCGGAGAGATCCATCTTGTAGACGCGGCCCACGCTGCCCACGAACATCACCTGATTGGGTCCGTTGGTGAGGCAGAGCGCCCAAGGCGCGGTCGGCAGAGTCCAAACCGCTTTGCGGTTGCCATCGGTGTCGAACACCTGGATGCGGCTGTTGCCGCGGTCGGCGACGTAGATGACGTCGTTATTGTCCACCACCAGGCTGTGAGGCGTGTTGAAGTCGCCCGGTTGGGTGCCGCGCTCGCCCCAGGACTTTACGAAGATGCCATCCTTATCGAACTTGGCAACCCGCGAATTGCCATATCCGTCCGAGACGAACATGTTGCCATCCTTGGTCCAGCCGATATCCGTCTCCTGATAAAACTGGGCCTTACCGCGCGCGGCGTGCTCAATCACATGCGTCAGCCAGGTCCAGGGCTCTGGGTTGGTTCCGAGAGTGCCCACGGTGCGGCCCTCGGAATCGAAACGGTAAATGATGTCATCGGCGGCGTCCACATACCAGAGATTGCCCTGCGGATCAAAGCGCAACGCATGCGCGCCAACGAACATCGTGGAGCCTTCGCCCCAGGAGCGCACGAAGCTGCCGTCCGATTTGAATTCCAGCACGGGATGATAGCCGCGATTGAGCGCGACGATCGTGCCCGTGGGACCGACCGCGATGCCGCTCACGCGGCCCACCACGGAGTTGGCGGGATAATGGAAAAAGTTCTCCACCAGATGAAATGGCAGTTGGGGTATCGGCGCTGCGTTCCCGCCGCCACCCTGTGCGTTCATTGTTGCAACGGCGCAAAGCGAGATCGCCGCGGCGCAAATCGCTAACAGCAAGAAGCGTTTCTTCATGGAAGCCTCCCCAAGCGTTCGAGATGCGCGCCATCTTAGGCCCGGTTCCCCGATCTTGCAAGCATGGCGAAATCCCCTGCCTCGGAGCGGCCTAACGAGACCGATCAGAAAACGCTGTTTTACTAAGTGGAATGCCTATAAGAAATGGAAACTTTGCAAATGGGTTTGAAAATCTACTTGGAGGAATGATGGAAGATGCGGTCCATGATCGCGCGCTTTTTCTCACCGGATTCGGCGTCAAGCGCTCGCAGCCGTTCCTGGGCCTTGGCATTGGTCGTGTCGATTTCCAGGACCTTCTGGTAATGCGAGCGCGCGCGCCAGGGAAGTTTCAAACCTTCATAGAGAGCGCTGAGTTGCAGGCGTGCGGCCGTATTCCATGGATCGATCTCGACCGCTTTTTCAAAATGTTCCACGGCCTCGCGCCGCAGCGGCGGCACCGCCGACAAGGCCCGCGCCAGCAGCGCGTGATACTTGCTGGAATTCGGCTCCATCTCCACCGTTTTCCGCAACCACAAAATCGTCCCGCCGGAATTCTGCGCTCGAAAACATTCGCGCGCTTTCTCCAGGCACTCTTCCGCCGTCTTTTGCACCTCGCTGGGACGCTGCCCCAAGGTGAAGGCGCTCGATGCGGCCAGTTGCTGGTCGTATTTCCGGCGCGCGGCCTCGTCGGTCAGCGTTTTATAAGCCACCGTCACCGCTTCCATAAGTTTGTGCAGCGATGGCAGCCACTCGGCATGATCCATGTGCCGGTCGGGATGAAACTTGCGCACCAGCTTGTAATAATTTTGCCGCGCCTGGGCCCGCGGCGAATCGGCTGTAATCCGCAGCAGTTGGTAGTAGGTGCCGGTTCCGGCCAGGGCCAGCATCTCTTTCATTTCTTGCTCGAATGCGGTCTCCGCGGACGCTCTCGGCGCATCCGCGTGCCGCCAGTCCTCGGGCGGATTGGCCAGGCCCCAGAAATTCCCGGGCGCTTCGAACTCCACTCCCACCTGAAACAGTCCTCGCAGTTGTGGCGACCTGCGCAGCCACGCCACGCGCGCCCGGTAGGGCTGCAAATTCAAATCCTTCTTCTGATTTGGAATTTCCACCGTCAGCCAGGTGTCCTTCGGGAGTTCGTACCTGGAATAATACTTGCATCCTTGGAAGCTCACTTCCAACGTCACTCTTCGCTCCACGAACGCTTGCCCATTCGCGTCGAGACCTCTGACATTCATGGACACCCCGGCGGCAACGCGTGTGCTGCGCCGTTTGGAGGATTGCGCCTGGGGACGTTGGATAGCCATGAATCGAATAGCGATCCTGCTATCTCAACGGTACCATGTCCCCCCAGAGAGCCCCCGGAGCAGGGCCCTGAGCCGTCACTAAAGCGCCAACTCACACTCGGAGAAACTTAGCCGAGATTTCTGAATAGGCCCACGGCACTTCCCGAATCACTTGTCCCCCGCGGAAAGAGCGCCTCTAGCAAAATGGGGACGATATCTGCTTGATTCACCTCATCCTTACGCCAGGCTTTTTGCCCGCCCACCCGAAGTTCTCTTCTTGCGAGCTTTATTTTGCGCGGTACCGGCGCGCTGTTTCTCAAAACCATTCACGATCTTGTTTAGTTCGCGCCTTAACCCCGCTTCCACCACCTTCGACCGGCGCTCGCTGCTCGCGACACGGCTGACGTACGAGGGATCCACACCAACCTGAAGGGCCACCCGCCCGTACAGCCCTCTGATGAAGGAGGTCAAATTCTTGGGAGCGTCCTGAAACGAGACTCTCTTGGTTTTTCGTGACTTACCTTGGGGCCTACGGCCTAATGAACGTGGTTCAATGCTGATGTGCTTGGCCATAAACACCTCCATGCCCAGATCCTTGACATGAACTTTTACGGGTACCTTGGGAAGGAGTCCTTTGTTGAAGCCTGCCTACAAAATAAAAGAAGGTTAGGAATGGTTCTGTGTTCTAGATCACAGGTGTTGCGGCGGTAGGATCCGGAATACGTTGCACTCGTGTCTGCCGCAATCGGGCTCCTAGATTTTAACCCTGCTTTCCGTTCAGCAAATCAGCGTGCGTTTCGGCTGGATGGCCTTAACGGGCCATCCTGCCAGACGGGGAAATGGGTTGTCGTTCGGACGGGGAGGGAATATCATCTTCTCGTCCCCAACATTGTTGATCCGGGAGGTTTTTATGCCTCTGCGCATATTGCGGCATTGTGCCGCCGCGAGTGTCTTCGTCCTGCTGGGAGCCCCCGAGCTTTACAGTCAGGCGGGAGCGGAATACGGAATCATCACCGCGAATTCCGCCGGCGTTGCGGCGTCCGTCAAGCCGACGATTCCCAACATCACGCTTCCGGGAGCCGCATCCAGTGCGGGCGCAGGCGCTTCCTCAACCACCACAAATGCCCCGGCCATAATGCCCGAAGTCGCGGCGACGGCCAATCGGGATTTTCTTCAATCCCATTCCGGCGCGGACGCCGCGAGAATTTCCTTGCGCACGGCGCCTGTTCTGGCCCAGGCATGGATCGACGGCAGGTTCGTCGGCCCCACGCCCCTGGATCTAAAACTCGCTCCAGGCCATCACCGCGTCCTGGTCCGCGCGCCCAACATGCAGGAGTCCGCACAGGAATTCGACCTAGCCGCAAAACAGACGCAGCCCATTGATCTGGCGCTGAAGGCGTCCGCGCAAAGCACGGTTGTCCTTCACTGGCCGTCGCGGAAGTAGCGGTGCAATTTCAGGGGGATTCAAGTGTGGGTATTGTGGAACCGTGCCGAACTAATTGAGAGGATGGAAACACTGCCCCGGCCGCGGGGGAAATCTTCTCCCCACTTACTTCAGCGTTAGGACGATCTGCGAATCCTCATACAATCCCTGCGGCATCCCGGCCCCCTCGCGCGTACCATTCATGCGCAACTCGATCTTCAGCGTGTTTTTCTTCTTCGCTTTGAACTCGGCGCTCACCGTGTTCGACGCTTTTTCGACCGCGCCGCTTTTTGCTTTGACCCGAAACTCCTGCACGCCGGGCGGAACGAATAGATCGCCGTTCTGCACAAATGCAGCGGCGCCCGTTTTTTGCAGATAAATCTTTCCGTTCATTTCCACGGTGAATTCCAGGCTCGCCGGCATATGCTCGGCGTCGATCTTCATCTTCGCATTTTGTTTCGGATCCAGCGCCTTCGGATCGAAGTCCACGGCGGCGGCTTTGGCCGGAGAATCCGCGCCTGTCTTCGCGGCGGTCTTTGCGGGAGGTGCTGCCTTTTTCGCCGGCGCCTCGGTCGCGGGCATTGTGGCTGCAGCAACCTCCTTGGGGGCATTTGCGTTTGGGGCAGACGTTGCCGGTGTCGGCGGCGCCGGCGCGGTCGCGGGCGGCTCGCTCGCCGCCGCAATGGGCGCCGAGTTCATCGGAGCCGGCGGAGTCGCCACCGGCGTGTCCGCGGATTTCTGCCTGCCACTCATCGCATACCAGCCGCCCGCCGCCACTACCACCGCCAGAATTGCTCCGATCAGAATCAAGCGGTTGTTGCTCTTGTCTTGCGACGCAATCGCGTGTTCCGCCGGACGGGTTGCGGCGGCGGGTACGGGCGTCCCCATCAGCGTCGGCCCGATCACGGTGGCATCCGGATCGACGCCTGAAACCGCTCTCCGCGGCGCGGCAATCCTCACGGCGGCCGTCTTATTTCCTGTTCGCAATTGGCCCAGGTCGCGCGCTAATTCTTCCCCCGTCTGATATCTCTTCTCGGGATTTTTCGCCAGGCATTTCATGATGATGTTTTCGAGTCCCGCCGGCACCGCCGGATTCAGCTTGCTGGGCGGAACCGGCTCGGTATGCACCACCTTGTAGGACACCGCCGTCAGGCTATCCCCCGGAAACGGCTGCTCTCCTGTGGCCAGCCAGTAGAGCACCACGCCCAGGGAAAAAATGTCCGCGCGGCCGTCGATCGGCGCGCCGGTGAACTGCTCCGGGGGCATGAAGGCGGGAGTGCCTACCATTTGTCCCGTTCGCGTCGTCTGCCCTTCGGCCATTTTCGCCACGCCAAAATCGGTAATCTTCGGGCGCTCGATGCCGTGGGCTTCGCGCGAAGTCAGCAGGATGTTGGCGGGCTTGATGTCGCGGTGCACCACTCCATGCTGGTGCGCGTATCCGAGCGCCTCGGCAATCTTCTGCCCCATCTCGCAGACGCGATCGATGCTCAGGCGCTCGCCCTTGTTCACCGAGTCCGCCAGTGTGCGCCCACTGATGAACTCCATCACCAGGTAGGGCACGCCTTCGTGCTCGCCCACGTCGAACACCGGCACGATTCCCGGATGCGCCAAGCCTCCCGCGGCGCGCGCCTCGCGGTAGAAGCGCTCGCGAAATTCGTTCCCTTGCTGGCTTTCGAGCGCGACGGAAATGATGGTCTTCAGCGCCACAACGCGGTCCATGGCCGGGTCTTTCGCCCGGTACACGGTGCCCATGGCGCCACGGCCCAATTCTTCGACGATCTCGTAGCGACCGATTTTCTGTGGAGTATCCATAGGCTGGGACCACGATTTTACCACGGCAGGATTTGTGGCGTCAGCCGGCAGCCCGGCGCGGCACTATCCGTAGGAATGCGCTCACGCTTTATCATTCCGGTTCGCGCCGGTCTCCTCGGATCCATCGTCGCCCGCGGGCACAATGATTGGCGCGCGGTGAGGGGTCAGGATCTTGTTTTCCATACCGGGATCGCCGGCGACTGGTCCCGAGCCGGCGGTCAGCAGCCGGTTCAAAATCGGGATATCCGCGCGCTGCGATTCCACGAAGTCCACGCCCTCCGCGGTCAGTGTGAATTCCTGATTGTCGGCCCGGGTGATATACCCCTTGTTCTTCAGGTACCACATCGTGAATTCCAGATATTCGCGGGGAAACCCCATGCGATTTTCCACTTCCAGAAGCGCCACTTCCGGTCTGTACGGGTTTGTGCGACGCTGAATATAGAGCAGTGCCAGGACCGCCAGCCGCCGGTTCAACTCGCCCTCCATGTTATCCATGAAGTCAATCGTGGTGGAGAGTGGAATCGGCTGGTTCACTGCCTTGTTGCGATCCGCATCGTATTCGGCGCGCCGCTCCGGATTGGACAACACTTCATACGCTTCTTTCAGCAGGAAGAACTTTTCCGTGTCGCCGGTTTCCGGGTTGTCCGGATGCAGGCGGATAGCTAAAAATCGATATACCCGGTGGATGGTGTCGGGCTCGGCGTTGGGGCTGATTTGCAGGAATTCGTAATAATCCTGATGGCTCATCAAGTTCTCCGAGGAGAGACGCTTCTCTCCCACCTAAGATAGCGCGGAGTCTCGCGCGCGTATACGCGGTCGCGCCGCCGGGGTTCTTATCGTTATGTATGGTCCGCCGCAGAGTTGCAAGCGAAAAATGAAGAATGGCAGTTGGTCTGCGCCAATGTATTCGGCCTTGAGTGGAGTCAGTGACTCCGGGCCATGATGGATGTCCGCGCGCTTTCGTCCTCATAAACTGGACGGCCTCGAAAAGACCTTTACCGATATCGGGTTTCGAAAGCGTGGGAGAGACCCATTGC
>JAIQFB010000045.1 GCA_020073485.1 Terriglobia bacterium
GCGTGGGCGCGCAAGGGTGCCATCTCATGCGATGCGGCGGGCGAGGTGCGCGAGCTTCTTTTCTACCCGGCCCCGGAATAGTCTCACCGGCCGCGACCGTCTTGACCGAAGAGCACATCGCCGGTTTTTGGGTGCGGAAGCCGCGGATCTGGACGAGTTACTGGCGTGGGGAACGCAAGACTGTCGTCGCCTGCCGGGCGCCGGTCGAGGTGCGCACGTTTTTCCGCTCGAACATCGTTACAGGATTAGAGGAGAAATCATGCCGCAGTACTTGGTTGCGATTCACCGCCCCAACAACAACGACCCGTCCGTCGAGGGCGAAGCGATGCAATGCGAGTCGCCTTCTACTAAAATGAGCAATCAACTCACTCGTCGCGACTTCGCTATCCGCACCGCCGGCATTGGTCTGGCTTTGGGACTTGCGCCTGCTGCTGCGCTGGCGGATGCTGAGCAAGCCTCGCGCTCAGAAACTTCGCCGGCGGTCGCGGATCCATATTCCCTCGTCGATCCGGAACTTCTTCCTGTACTCAAGCAGTTCCCCGCCTTTGACCTCTCAGCGGAGATGGTTGGCAAATTCCGGCAATTGCCCGGCATGCCCCCGTTACCTGTTCCCGCGCCGCAGCCCGTGGAGCGGCATATCCCCGGGCCGCCAGGAGCACCCGAGGTTCGTCTGTGGGTCGTTGATCCTGCGCCGTTGGAGAAGGGCAAGCCGTTGTTGCTTCACATGCATGGCGGCGCCTTCATGATGACCGATCCCATGTTGATGCCCCGGCTCCAGGGGATCGCGACGGATTGCCATTGCGTCGTCGTCTCGGTTGACTACCGGCTGGCTCCGGAGACGCGCTATCCCGGCTCGCTTGAGGACAATTACGCCGCGCTCAAATGGGCCCATGCCCATGCGGCGGAGCTCGGCATTGATCGCTCCAGGATTGCCGTGGGCGGTGAGAGCGCGGGCGGCGGCCACGCAGCGAGCCTTGCGATTCACGCGCGCGACCGCAACGAAGTTCCCATCGTCTTCCAGTTGCTCATCTACCCCGGGCTGGACGACCGAACGGGCAGCTCCCACCCAGCGCCGCCCGCCATTGGCCACTTTATGTGGAATGCGAGCGCCAATCGTTTGGCCTGGAGCTCGCTGCTCGGTGTTCCAGCGGGTTCGTCCAAGGTGCCGGTAGCTGCCGTACCCGCCCGAGTAGCCAGCGTCGCCGGCCTACCGCCTGCGTGGATCGGTGTCGGTTCTCTCGACCTGTTCGTCGAAGAAGACATGGAGTATGCGCGGCGGCTCGTCCATGCCGGAGTCGCAACCGAACTCTTGGTCGTGCGTGGTGCCTTCCACGGGTTCGACCTCGTCGTGCCGGACGCCGAAGCCTCCAAACGATTCAGCGCGAGCTGGAAGACTGCGCTGCGCAAGGCATTCGCCACTGGCAAAGCTGTTTAGCAGAGAAGCCGAAAGCGTCGCGGCAGAGTTCGGGGCAGTGAGAAAAGTTTCCTGGACGGTTTGTCGAATTCGGGTTCGGTCGTTCGTCGTCATAGTGAAGGCGTCGGCAATCCGCCGGCCTTAAGAGCGATCAAATGGCGGCCGCGCCTGCCACCGTATTCGCGATCCATGGCGGGTTGAGAGAAAAGGCCCATTCTAAGGAGGAAAACAATGCATAAGAAAATTAGCGCAATCGCGATCAAAGGATTCGCACTGCTTGTGGTGCTCGGAACGGTGTACCGGGCGATGGCACAGGACGCCGTGACACCATATCCTAAGATGGCCCCAATCGACCAATACCTCATGACGGATCAGAGTGCGGAAATAGCCTTGGCGCGCAGTGCGGCACCGGATTCCATTGCACGCGATGCAGAGGTACAGGTTCTTGGACGTCATGGTTTCGAAACGGCGGTGAAAGGCAAGAACGGTTTCGTGTGTATCGTGGGACGGGGGTGGACTTCCGCGCCCGATTCTGAGTTTTGGAATCCGAAGGTGCGCGTCCCCATGTGTGTGAATGCGGCCGCCGCGCGTTCCTACCTTCTGCGCGTCACCAAAGAGACCGAGTGGGGACTGGCGGGGCGTACGCAAGCTCAGATGACCGAGTCCATCACCGCTGCCATCGCCAAGAAAGAACTGCCGGCGATGGAATCCGGGGCGATGTGCTACATGCTGTCGAAGCAAGGATACGGCGGCGAAAGCGTCCCCCACTGGCCTCCCCACCTCATGTTTTTCTACTCGGATACCGACCCTGCAATTTGGGGAGCGAATCTGCCGGGTTCCCCCGTCATTGGTATGAGCGACCCCGTGGAACATCTGACGCAGTTCGTGGTTGCCGTGCAACGGTGGTCGGACGGAACAGAGATCGCTAAGCCGTAAATGAAACAAAATCAGATAGGATTCGAAGGAACTCAGTCATGAGAAAAATCAATGTGCTTGAATTTGTCTCCCTTGATGGCGTCATACAAGCCCCAGGCGGGCCAGAGGAAGATACCAGCGGCGGCTTCGCGTATGGCGGGTGGACAGGTCCACATGGCGACACTGTTTCTTCAGCGGCCATAAAAAAGCAGATGAACCTGCCGTCTGACTTGTTGCTAGGGCGCAGAACCTTTGACATTTGGGCAAGATTCTGGCCGCAACATAATGACGTGTGGCCAGCCGTCAACACAGCGACCAAGTACGTCGCCTCGAATACCATGACTTCTCACCAATGGCAGCCGTCCGTGTTTCTAAACGGAGATATTGCGGAAAAAATCACCAAAATTAAGCGACAGGAAGGGCCGGATTTGCACGTTTATGGAAGCGCAAATCTCGTTCAGACGCTCCTCAAGCATGATTTGGTCGATGCGTTCTGGCTGAAGATATTTCCGATAACGTTGGGCGGTGGAAAACGATTGTTTGCCGATGGCACGATCCCGGCGGCATTCAAGGTGACGGAAAGCACAGTCACCTCGAAAGGCGTCATTATCGTGAATTACGAGCG
>JAIQFB010000003.1 GCA_020073485.1 Terriglobia bacterium
TGGAATCCGTTTCTCCGGCGATATCACCAAGGCGCTGGCGGCGGGTGCGACCAGCGTGATGATTGGCTCGCTGTTCGCGGGCACCGAGGAGAGCCCGGCACACAAAACCTCTGCCGAGATCGAGCAGCAGGTCTTGGCCCTGCGCCAGAAGCTGCCCACGTTTGGAGCGGCCCGTCTGAAACGAGAATTCGATCTCACCGTTTCGCACATGGCCATCCAGCGCATCTGGCGCGAGCACGGACTGATTCGCAAACGCAGAAAGAAATATCAGCGCAAACAGGACCTGGCTTCGGTGAAAGCCACCTGGCGCCTGTTCCAACAAATCTCCGCTGACACCAAGGATCTATGCGATATTCCGCAGTTCTGGCCCCAGGCCCAGAGCCTGCGTCTGCCACTGGTCGAATACACGGCGCGGGAAGTGCGCAGCGGTCTGCTCTTCTGGGCCTTCGCCCAGAAACGCTCGGCGGCGGCCAGCGCCGTCTTCGCCGCTCGCATTCAGCAGCACCCGGATCGCTGGGGCGTGAACCTGCGCGATCTGGCCTGGCAAACCGACAAGGGCAGCGAATTCATCGGCGGTCACGATCCTCTTGGCCATTGCACCGGCTTCCCCGCCGCTCTGGGCGATAGCCAGCATCTGCGCATCCCGCCCGCCGCGCACACCTTCCAGAGCGATGTCGAAACCGTCCATCGCCTGGTCGAAGATAAGTTTTTCGATCTGGAAACGTTCTCCAGTCGCGGCGAATTCCTGTCCTAAGCACAAACCTATCAGCTCTATTTCAATCTCGCGCGACCCAACTTGCACAAGGAATTTCAAACTCCATGGCAAATCATCAAGCGACTCGCTCCTCGCTCGCCCTTTCAACTCTGCTTGCTTCCACCCGTGTTCTTGGATTATTACCTCAACGACCCAGGGGGATACGATGTACCTAGCTATCCCTACACATTCCCAATTCTGGAATCTGCAAGAGTTAATCGTTTCCCGGATGGCGCGCGGAAATCTTGAAGCTGGTCTCGGCAACGGTAGCGGCTTGGCCTGCAACGGCAGATCCGTTCTTTTGCGTCGAGTTGTTGCATTGCGAAGTCTTCCGCGGCAACCCGGAACGCGCATTACATGGCGGATGCCAGACGCGCAATGGCCGTGTCGAACGAAATTCGTCCATCCAGGTACGGCATCCAGTACAGATCCAGCAGCCCGCGAAAGCGCACCCATGACCCGGAATAAAGGCCGAATCGCGTGGCATAAGTTTGGTAAGGCGCCGACGCGCTGTCTTGCAAATCCGCCGCCGGCATATTTCCATACAAGACATCGCGGCGGACGATCTCGCCGGTGGTGTAAAACAGCAGCGCATGCCAGAGATCGCGGGGGATTGGCTTGTCCCGGTCGCGGAATTCCTTGGCGATGGCCTGCATCACGGCCCCTGCCAGGGCGTGCGAGGATTCGTGAAACAGCACCTCAAAGCCATAAATGCCGCGATTGCGCGCGTCGTGGCTCGAGATCGTGACATGCGTGGGATTCAGCGACGTGTACGCCCCGAACGGCCCTCCATACCACACCACGTCCACTCGCAGACGGTTCGACGGCCACGGCCTTTGATAAATATCCGCAAGCTGCCCGGATAATTCCACCCCCATCTGCCGCACCATCGGCGCAACCTGGGCAATCCATTCGCGGTTGGCGCGATCCTGCTCCGGCCACCAGTGCGCGCGGTACACTGGAGCGGCTCGTTGCAGCGCTTCGACCAAGTCCGGGCCCAAACCGGATTTACACGAGGGAGAACTGCTTCCATCCAGGTCGGGACATGTTTCCATGTCGGCCAGACGGTTGTTGATATTTTCCATGTCGCCGTTCAGCAGCAAATCGCGCTTGGCCAGGTCTTTGGCATAAAACGCGACGGCATCCTGCCAAGCCTGAATTTCCTTTTCGGGAAATTCCAGCAAGGAAACTGGAGGTTCGCTGGGAAGCGCCTGCCCCCTTCCATTGTCCGAGGAGGCTGGATTGCCCGCCGTCAACCTCGCCTGCAGATAGAGAAAATGATGCAGGTTGATCCAGAATCCGCTGTGCAATTCAAATACGGGCAGCGGCGAATCCGTGCCCGAATTTTGCTGGAGGGACGTTTGCGCGACGGCTTTCGGAATTTCCGCCGCGAGGGACACAGCGGTCCAGCGCATCGCTGCAAGGCACACCAGGGCCGCGATCCGCACAACTTGCAAGCGCCCACGATGAAAGGGAGAAATCATTTGCCGGCTCGCCATCTTATCGCCAAATTCGCCGTCCGTGCTAGGACGTAACTTTTTCTTTCGCGAAGCGAAATAAAAAGTCGCCTCAAGAATCTGCCCGGCAGGATGAAGAGCCGCTTTTCCATTTTCAGCCAGTCCCGTTAGGGACGACACAAAGTAGCTCACCAGGGGAGCGGTGGGTATATGCGAGTGCGGAAGAAGAAGCCCCGGAGGGGCGGCACAGATATGACATTGTGCCGCCCCTCCGGAACTTGGGCGAACAAAATCACGTAATCATGGTGGAATTTATCTGGAGGAAAAATCTCAAAACCGGAAAAGTTTGTTCGCAATCCCCATCCGGAAGCCGCGCGTTCAGCGATACATCTGGCGCAATAACGCCGCGGCTTCTCCTTCGTTAATGAGTCTTTTGCGGACCATCAGATTAATCAATTCATTCAAGACCTGGCGGTTGCTTGCAGCCGTAGCCGCCGGGCCCGATTCCGGGGAAGGATCGAGATCATGCAAAATCGCCGCCTGTATTTCTTGTTCCGGGGCTGGCGGGGCATCTTCGATGATCGCCGGTTTCTCGCCGCTGAGTTCGGCAATCCATGCTTTCAGAACGGCTTGATGTTCCGGTTTGATTTCGGTAAACGACAGACCCATGCCCATCGACACCAGGGCGTAGGTGACCACTCCGGTTGCTTCCATTTCGCGCTTGTCCCGTTCCAGGCGAATTTGCACGGTAGCGCCAACGGCAAACGGAGCCAGCGTGTCCACGTAGCATCCGCCGAGACCCAGGTCGGTGCTTCGCCCGGTCACGCGCGCCTTGGACTTGAGATCAATGACTTCGGCAGCCGCGGTACATGGAAAGCGTTGCGCGATTCTGCGTTCAGGCACGCCCGCCTCCGTCGATTCCTTGGAAACAGGTCCCGGCCATATCGTCGGGGACTTGTCTACATACTTGGACATATTGGTATTTCCAACTCATCCGTGCGCAATCGTGGATTTATAGTGCGGAAGGGGGAAACTCCATCTTCCACCGGGCTCGGGGCGCTGGCAAGAAAAACCTTGGGTGTTTGTGATGCAAGCGCACAGGGGGCGGGATTACTGTTCCGCGGGGCCTATCCGGGGATCGGCGGAGTTCGCCAGGCCGCCTTGCTTATCGGCGCCGTGCAGGACCCCGGCGGAGTCCAGAAAAAAAGATCGCCGCCCGGACTTTCCGTATTCGCCGGGGGAGGCCGCCAGGACGAATGTTTCCGGTTTACTTGACTCGCCGGCTGCCGCATTGCCGCCGGCCGGCACGATGCTGTACCGGATGGCGTAGCCGTCCTTGGCGCCCGCGGCCAGATCCGCGTCGATCAGCCCCGCGGCCTGCGGAGAAACCCCGCCCGGGGGCGCCGGCCCCAGCAGCGCCAGCGATTCCGGCCAGTCGCCGTAGGCGCGGCGGTAAGTCTCCAGCGCGGCGGCCACCGCGCGCAAATTGGCGATGGCATTGTCCTCGCGCGCGTCCAGGTCGGCCTGCTCCCATTGCTTGGCCATCGAAGGGATATCGAGCAGGATCAATCCCACCGAAAGCAGCTTCCAGTTTCCGCCTTCGCGGACCAGGCCGAACGTGATGGACCTGGTACCTTCCCCGGGAAGGGGGATGTCCATGGGGATGAATGCGAGATTTTCGCGCAGACGCGTTTCGCCGAAACGCATTTCCGTCGTGAAGCCGGGAGTTTCGCAGCGCAGCACCGTGCGGCCGCTGGCGCTGCTCGAGAGCAGGGTACGCCCGGGCTCATCGAGCAGCACGAATCGTTTCATCAGGGCGGTGCGCTGCGGGCCGGGCAGCGCGCGGTAGGCCGCGGCGTTGTCCGAGGTAAGCGCATCCGCGAACGTCGCGGCGTCCTGCTTGCATGCAGCCGAAAGCGCGCTGGAGAGCGCCGTCGCCGGGCCTTCCGCCGCCGGTTGCTGCGCGCCTGCGAGCGAAGGGAGGCACACACCCGCGAGCAGGCAGAATGCCGCAATGCGAATTCGTCTTGAGGGCCGTCGCGGGCGGTTCCGGAATTTCACGACTTCGCCCCGCGCAAAATTGCGGCCAGATTTTGAGTGAACTTCGATCTCGGCATCACTTCCTGGCATCCCGCCGCCCGCGCTCTTTCCGCCAAATCCGTTTGCACATGAGATAGAAAGGCAATCACCCGCCGCGGGTTGCCCGGCTCGTCGGATGTACCGAGGCGTTCAATGGCTTCCATCGCTCCTTGCCGGGCATTCAGGTCCACAATGATCAGCGCCGCGGGGTTTGCCGCGGCCGATTTCACCAACTGCTCGCCCGTGGTCACCGTTTCCAGCGTCACTCCCGTGTGTTTCGCTGTCTCCTGCAACTTTGCCTGAAAAAAAAGATCCTCGATCAATACAATCGCATCAGCCATGAATATCGTTTCTTTCTAGGTGGGCTCCATGCTTCGCTTGAAGCGGTCAGCGTAAAAGTAAAGCCCGCACCCTGAATAACTTCACCTATCGGATGTACCACGCGCACCGCCGCAACACAAGCCAAACAGCGCCCACGTGCGACCCGCATTTCTCCGTGCCCTCTATGGCTTTTCTTCGTGTCCTCTGTGCTAAAGCTTTTCCGGATTTAACACGGATGAAGATAGAGGCCACGGAGAAAAAACCGATGCGCAGGCCCGCTTCCGCCCGCAACGAAAATACGATACAACTTCACATCATGCTGGACCCGCTCGAACGGAAAATCCTGTCTGCCTTTGACCGCCCCGGCGCGGCCGCATTACGCATGGAAGAACTGGGATATCTCTCGGAAATCCGCGGCGTCGTCGAGCGGTTGGTGGAGCGAGGATGGTTGCGCGCCTCCGCAAGTCCGGAAACCTACGCACGAACCGAGAACGGCCGCCTCCAACTCGCCGGCCCGCGCGACGTCACCATTTATTCCCGCCCCGGCTGCCACCTGTGCGAGGAGGCAAAATCCCAGATCGCCCCCCTACTGATAGAATTCAACGCGCGCCTCACTGAAATCAACATCGATGAAGATCCGGACCTTCGCGCGCTTTACGACTACGATGTCCCCGTAATTTTCATGGGTGCGCGCAAGGCCGCCAAGCATCGCGTGGATCTGGCCCAGTTCCGCCGCCAGTTGCGCGACGCCTCCGCCGTCTAACGAAGCATTCTATTCACTTGACTGGCGGCGCTTGGGGCCGAAGAATCTCGCTCAGATAATCTGGGTGGCTCGGATCACGCACCAGATGCGGAAACCGCAACCCGCCGTGATAATCGAGCGAGGTCACACCCTGCGGCACGTCCAGATGAAACGCGAACATGTCCACCAGATCGCGCCGCCACGCAAGCGCCTTTCCCCCTCCCGTGATTTTCAGACCGGCCAGATTAGCGATGGGCCCGTCCGACATGTGCTCGCCGGGAATCCACTCCGGGTAATACAAGTCGAGCGGCCCCGGCTTCACCGGCATCTGCAGATGCGCGTGCAGAATTTTTTGAGGCGCGCGCGTTGTGTCGACTTCGATGCGGATGGGCCCTGGGAACGTTTGTGCGTAAGTCCGCCCTGCAGAAGAAGAAATCGCAGCAATAAAAGTGATGAACAGCAGCGGACGGTTGCGGAGAATGGCTTTCATTATTCCCCCCTCATGAGAGACCGCGCACGGGGGAATGATATCACTCAAGCACGTTAATGCCGAAGCACACGAGGTGTATTTCGAGTTTTTGCGAAACAGGAGAGCTCAACGGAAGTAGCAGCCAGAGCGCCGTCGGAGTAGACATTAATTCAGCGGCCGGGCCAAGTGAACAAATCACGAACTTTCGAGATGCGGCTCAGTGCCCGCCGTTGCCCGTCTTCACTCCCACGGTCTGATCGGGATTGTCTCCCTTGCGGCCTTTGAGGCGGTCGTAGACCGAAACCAGGGAAGTCGAACCAAGGGCCTCGTTGTAATACGTCGGGACGCCGAGCGCGGTGCGCAGCTCCTCGTTGAACCGACGCATGCGCGTGAGCTGGTCGGCATTCGCGGGAAATTTGCGGCCGTCGTCGGTGAGCAGGAATTTCTGGTAGCCGGCATCCCACAGCCGTGTGAACTGGCCGTTCATCAATATCGTCGGCAGGATGGTCATGGTGTAATGGTCGTCCGAGGTGCGGCGGAATTCGGAGCCGCAGCCGTATTTTTCCACGCGCGTCACGCCGCCGGTGCTGCTTACGATGAAGCCTTGGTTCGGCAACGATTCCATCAGCTTTGCAGGAAATCGATCGTCAACATTCCACATAAGCATTCAGGATACGGAGTGAGCGGGGTCGTGTAAAGTCCAAAAGATGGGTTTCGTGCGTCAAAAAGCCGTATTCCCAACAAAAGAAGCGGGATATGCCATAACGGGAGGGCGGCGTACTAGGCCGCTTCAGCCTGCTTCTCGCTTATCTCAAGCAGACTTTCGTGCCTCGGGCCGGATGAAATCCGCTAAGTTATGTTAAATTATGCGAATACATCTGAACCAGTACGGCATCTATTATCGGGCGGTTATAGGGGTTACTCGAAGATTGCTTCGAGAGCCTTTCAGAAAAGGGCAAGGAAGGCCAGGAATCGTGCATACGGCGAAAAATCCCCTCTGGACGGCCACGGCAACGGCCAAGGGCGCAATCGGCAAGTCCCTGCTCGACTGCATTGGGAACACGCCTTTGCTGCGCCTGGAGCGGGTTGGTCCGAACTACCCGAACGTCGAGTTTTACGGCAAGGCCGAGTGGCTGAACCCGGGCGGCTCCGTGAAGGATCGCCCCGCGCTGGAAATGATCCGGGAGGCGGAGCGCTCCGGGGCCCTGAAGCCGGGCCAGACGATTCTGGACGCCACCAGCGGCAACACCGGGATCGCCTATGCCATGATCGCCGCCGCGCTGGGATATCGCGTGAAGCTCTGCCTGCCGACCAGCGCGAGCGAGGAGCGCAAGAAAATTCTGGCGGCCTTTGGCGCCGAACTTGTATTCACGCCCGGCGACGAAGGTTCCGACGGGGCCATCCTGCGGGCGCGGGAAATCATCGCCGCCGAGCCCGGAAAATTTTTTTATCCCGACCAGTACGGCAACGATTCCAACTGGCGCGCGCATTACAAGACCACGGCGAAGGAAATCTGGGAGCAGACGGCCGGGCGAATCACGCATTTCGTGGCGGGGCTCGGCACCAGCGGCACTTTTGTGGGCACGTCGCGCCGGTTGAAGGAATTGAACCCCGCGATCCGCTGCATCAGCCTGCAGCCGGACGCGGCGTTTCACGGCCTCGAAGGATGGAAGCACATGGCCACGGCGATTGTCCCGGCCATCTATGATGCCACGCTGGCCGACGCGAACCTTACGGTGAGCACCGAGCGGGCGTATCGCCTGGTCAAGCAGGCCGCGCGGGAAGAAGGGTTGCTTCTGAGTCCGAGCGCGGCAGCGGCGCTGGACGGATGTTTTCAGGTGGCCGCGTCGCTGCCGCCGGACGAACGCGCCGTGATCGTGACCGTGTTTCCGGATTCCGGCACGAAGTATTTGAGCGAGCGTTTTTGGGGCGAAGTTTAGGCGGGCTCCAGTGTTCGGCGAAATTTCCGGCGATCGGCATTTTGGGCGATTGCTGGAGCGTTTTCAGGGGAGAATCGAACCATGCTTCGGCTGGCTGGCCAAATCGATAAACAAATTCGCGAGCACGGCGCAAAGGATTATCCATACGAGTGCTGCGGCGCGATGCTGGGAACCGACGGAGGCGCGGGGCGGGAAGTCCGCGCGTTGTTTCCACTGATCAATCGCCGGGACGACTCGCCGCGCAACCGCTTTTCGATTACTCCCGAGGATTTTCGCGCCGCCGAGCGCGCCGCAGCCGAGCGTGGACTCGACCTGCTGGGGTGGTATCATTCCCACCCGGACCATCCGGCGCGGCCCAGCGAATTCGATCGGGAGCATGCCTGGCCGTGGTACAGCTATGTGATTGTGAGCGTCGAAGCGGGCGCGCCGAAGGATTTGACGTCCTGGCGGCTGGAGGATGATCGTTCAAAATTTGAGCCCGAGGACGTCACCTCCGCGCAGGCGTCCAGCCAGGGAACATAGGGTTGGCCCTGGCAGGCTGAAACTTCCGTTGAGGTTGCGGCATCCGATTTAGAGATGATTCAAGGGGGATATTTCCGTATGGTCGTAAAGGTAATGGTTCCAACACCGCTGCGCCAATTCACCGGGAAACAGGCGAGCATCGAGTGTACGGCCGCCACGGTGGGCGAGGCGCTGGGCCATTTGACGTCCACCTTTGGCGAGTTGCGCAAGCACCTGTTTACCGATGACGGCAGGCTTCGCAGCTTTGTGAACGTTTACCTGAACGACGAGGACATCCGCTTCCTGCAAAAGGAAAATACGCAAACCAAGGACGGCGACACCATTAGCATCGTGCCATCGATCGCCGGCGGGTCCTGCAGGGAACGAAATTAATTTCGAATATTGAGCGAAAAGGGATCACAGGAGAACGTCCGTGGCAATTCCTACAGTGGCACTATCGCAGCAGGATGTGAAACTTTCCAGGGAAGAGATCCAGCGCTATAGCCGGCATCTCATCATGCCCGAAGTGGGCATGGAGGGGCAGCTGAAGCTGAAGCGCTCCCGCGTGCTGATGATCGGCGCGGGAGGTCTGGGCGCGCCGCTGGGATTGTATCTGGCAGCCGCCGGCGTCGGGCATCTGGGCGTGCTGGACTTCGACGTGGTCGATAACTCGAACCTTCAGCGGCAGGTTACGTTCACGACCGCCGATGTGGGAAAGCTCAAGTCCGAAGCCGCCAAAGCGCGCCTCTCGGCTCTGAATCCGTCGATTGAAATTCAATCGTACGAGACGCGCCTGACCAGCGAAAACGCCCTCGAACTGTTCAAGGACTACGACATCATCGTCGACGGTACGGATAATTTCCCCACGCGTTTTCTGGTGAACGACGCCTGCGTGCTGCTCGGAAAGCCGAACGTGTACGGCTCGATCTTTCGGTTCGAGGGGCAAGCCACCGTGTTCGGATACCCGGGCGGGCCATGCTACCGCTGCTTGTATCCCGAGCCGCCTCCGCCGGGGCTGGTGCCATCGTGCGCCGAAGGCGGCGTGCTGGGCGTGCTGCCGGGAATCGTTGGCTCGATCCAGGCCATGGAAACAATCAAGCTGATTCTGGGCGCCGGCGATCCGCTAGTCGGGCGGCTCCTGCTGTTCGACGCTCTGGCCATGCGCTTCCGTGAACTCAAGCTACGGAAAAATCCGGAGTGCCCGGTGTGCGGCAACCACCCGACGGTTACCAAATTGATCGATTATGAGGAATTTTGCGGAATTCGTGGCGAGGAGACTCTTCCAATGACGGACGGGATACCGGAAATTACACCGAAGGAAATGAAGGCCCGGCAGGACCGCGGCGACGATCTGTTCATCCTGGACGTGCGTGAGGTGCACGAATACCAGATCTGCAATTTGAACGGGAAACTCATTCCGCTCGGAGAGCTTCCGCGCCGCGTCAGCGAACTGGACAGCTCGAAGGAAATGATTGTCCATTGCCGCAGCGGAAAGCGCTCGGCCGACGCCATTTTCTTCCTGCAAAAGGCCGGATTCAAGAAGCTCTGGAACCTGAAGGGCGGCATTCTTGCCTGGTCGGATGAAGTCGATCCCACCGTGCCGAAGTATTAAGAAATATTTCTTTCGCGCAGCACGGTGCGTCTTGTTTAAGTTGTGGAGCTGCCCCAAAGGGAGCCGGAATGCCACCTACGAAGATTACGGTACGCAATGATGGGCCGCTGCGCGTCGAAGGCGAAGTGGAGTTGGTCGACATGGAAGGTCGCCCCTATGGTCTCGGCGGGCGGACGGCCATCTCATTGTGCCGGTGCGGGCATTCCGCCAATAAACCATTCTGCGACGGCGCTCACAGGACCGCGGGTTTTCAAGATCAGCAGCAGGCGCGCGAGCTTCCCCCGCCGAAAGTTTAATTGAGTCCAAGCGAGAGCCTGGCTCTGGGTTTTGTAGCACCCACCTTCAGGCGGGCATTGTGCTTGACTCCAAAGTGCCCGCCTGAAGGCAGGCGCTACAACTGCTTGCCAATTCTTCGCTTTTTGTCAGAATTTTTTATCCTTTTGCACACCTTGCCTGGATCGCATCCTCCCCAAGGGCCATTTTCCGGGCCATCTTTATAGATTCGCCACTCCCTAGTGTCAAACTTATTAACAGCCAGCACCAGATTGGGAAGCGCAGGGACGTACCCGTAACATTCCTACCCAATTCTAAGAAACTCCTAATTCTACGGATTCCTCCGCCGAGCCGCCCTGCTCCATAAACCCTTGCCGTTCAGTGAATTATAAAATTGCTCTCACATTGAACCAAAAGGTTCTGAACTTGCACTCCTAGTTGCGTCGTTCGAACTGAGGCCAAAGAGACTGCTCAACTGGGGGAGCGGTGGGTGTGCTGACTCAAATTCGAAATTGGTGCTGGCATCTCCGATGGTTCCTCGGAATCCTCGGCGTGGCCGCATCGATTGCAGGAGCCTCCTGGCTTCGCCAGCAGCCGTTTTCCTCCGAACCCATTCTCTATTCCTACCTTCAGATTGTCGGCAGCCTGTTGTGCTTCACGTATGCGGCAAACGCCATGGTGCGATTCCGCGGCACGCACGACCGGCTCACGCTGATTCTGGCCTTCGGCTTCGTGCTTTCGGGCGTGATTGAAACCGTCGCGACATTCAATTTCTACGATACGCTAGCCGCGGGCGCTTCCATGCAGACGCATGTTCCGCTGTCCTGGATGGTCAGCCGGACCCTGCTGGCTCTGGTGCTGATCGCGGCGCTGGTGGTGGAGCGCCGGGTGCCTAATTCGCGGGAGCCCGGGCGGGAAATTGCCGTCGCGCTCTTTGTCGTGGTGGTGGTGGCTTACCTGACCAGCGCGGCGTACCTTGGCTCTCCCTTGGAGCCGGCCATGCATCCCGGTGACCTGTTTTCCCGGACCGGGGACATCCTGCCGGCTGTTCTGTTCGCGGTGGCCGCACTTGGATTCGGACGCAGGGTGCGCCGCGGAACGTCTTCAGTGGACCGGACATTTTGCGCGGCGCTGTGGATGAACGTGCTGTGCCACCTGGTGGCCACGCAATCCGAACGGTTGCTGGACGCGCCCTTTACCCTTGCCCAGCTCCTGAAAGTCACCAGTTACGCGGTGGTGCTGGGCGGCGCGCTGCTCGATAACGCCCGGCTGTTTGACCAGGTCCGGCAGCTTGCCGTCACCGATCCTCTGACCGGGCTGTCCAATTACCGCACGCTCATCAATGTCATGGAATCGGAAATTCAGCGCTCGCGCAGAACAGGGCGGCCGTTCTCCGTTCTCCTGCTGGACCTCGACAAACTGAAGGCTATTAACGACGAGCACGGGCATCTGGTCGGCAGCCGCGCTATTTGCCGGCTGGCGAGCGTGCTGCGCGTGCACTCCCGCGCGATGGATACCGCCGCGCGCTATGGCGGCGACGAATTTGCCGTGGTGCTGCCGGAAGCCGGCGAGGAAGCGGCCAGTTCCGTCGGCCGGCGCATCTGCGAACGCCTGGCAAAGGACGGCGAATTTCCGCAGGTTTCAGTGAGTGTCGGCGCCGCGATTTTTCCCCGTGACGGGGAAACCATTGACGCGCTGTTCAACGCGGCCGACCGCGCCTTGTACAGCATGAAGGGCCGCTCCAGCGGCATTCAGACTTTGGCGCGGATTGCGGCCTGTCTCTAAGCGGGTGCGGGCTCAACTTTTACGCTGAACGCTTCAACTGAAGCGTGGACCCCGACGTGAATAAGACTGAGGGAATTGATGCCGAACGCATTCGATGTCGAGCGTCTTGAGAAAAGAATTCCGATGACGGTGGCGGTCCACATTACCGGCCGAGAACGCGTGGCCGGAGTGGAGACCTCGTTCACCGAGAACGTCAGCTCGCGCGGCGCGCGCGTGTCCAGCATTCGCCGCTGGCGGCGCAACGAAAAAGTGGAAATTGAATCGTTGCCCGGCGATTTCCGCGCCCTGGCCCGCGTGGCCTACTGCCGCCCGCAAAGCTCCGGCTTTGTCATCGGACTTGAGTTCCTAGAACCCACCGGCAGGTGGGTAGTGAACACCCCAGTTGGTTCAGGGAAACCGCTGCAAGGATAGGAGGAACACGCGAAGGCAAAAAACTGGCGTAATGAATCAGTATCCAAAAGCGCTTGGCATTCCGCGGGAACGGGATGTCCGGCGCTTTTGGCGTTTTGGGGGCGTGACTGGCGACCGGTGACCGGTCAACCCGGGACTTCGACGGTTGCGGTTTTCAGCAGTCACCGGTCACTGGTCACCAGTCACTTTTTCGTACAACTGCAACGTCGCTTCCACCATGCGATCCGCGGAAAAACTCGCGGCGACAGCGGCACGAGCGGCCTTGCCGATTCGGAGCGCGTATTCCGGATCGGTCTGCAGGCGCGCGAGGCCTGCGGCGAATGCGGCGGGATCGAGGTTATGAACTAGCAATCCATTCTCTGTATCTTCGATGATCTCGGGCACGCCTCCGCGGGCCAGCGCCACGCAAGGAATACCGTGCGCCATGGCCGCAAGCAGCGCGCTGCCCAGGGGTTCGGCGTGCGATGGGAATGCGAACAGATCCATGGCGGCGAATATCGTTTCGATATCAGCGGTTGGCGGCAGGAATCGGACGTCGTTCTGAATTTCAAGTTCGCGAGCCAACTTCCGGAGCGCAGCTTGTTCGGGGCCTTCGCCGCGGAGGAGCAGCACACATGCGGGAACCATTTCCCGCGATTGCTTCCGCGGCTCAGGTCTGAATCTCTTCCTCAACTCGGCAAAAGCGTGGAGCAGCAGCGCGTGCCCCTTTTCCGGCACGAAGGCGGCGACGTTTCCGATGCAGAAGGTGTCCGGTGAAATCGCGAAGTGGCCGCGCGCGCCATCGCGAATCGCGGGAGTAGCCTCAGAAGGAATCGCCACGCCGTCGTAGATTACCTCGACTTTTTGAGCGGGCAAACCGCTGGCGATCACGGATCGCTCGACGAACCGGGACACTGCGACAATACGCGCGGCGGCCCGATATCGTGCCTGCGCAAAAGAACCAGTGGAGAGAGGGAGTGCGATGCGCCGCGCGGCAATCACGGGAACCGAGCGATGGGCGCGCGCGAGCCACGCGGCGCTCAGCGCATGAGGTTCATTGGCATGAACCACGTCCACATGATTGCCGAGCACGAGGCGCCGGATATTCCACGCGGCTGCAAGCCGACGGCTGCCGGGAGAAACTTCGTGGACGGAGATGCCCGCGTCTTTCGCTCGTCGCGCCATCTGGGAATCACGGATGGCAATGAATTCCGGAACGTGGTGACGCGCGCGCAGACCCTGCAGGAGAAGCAACGCCTGATGTTGCCCTCCGCGAAAATCCTTGCCGAGGTCGACGATGAGAGGGCGCACGCTCAGGCCTCGCCGGGGTTGGGCCAGGAGCGGCGCGTGAGTGTTTCTCCCGCCAGCAGACGGCCCAGCTTGCGGTACTTGAAATAGATATAGATTCCGGAGAGCCAGGCGATCATCCAGCCGCGCCAACCGTCCAGCACGCCCAGCTGAAAAATGAGCCGCTGAAAAAATGTCCAGGGAGGAGCGAAAATCATGGCCGCGCGCCATTGTTTGCGGCCGCGCGAAAACATGTCCTGGGCCGCCATGGTGGTAAGAAAATCCATTTTGGCGCGATGTTCCGCATAGGAGCGAATCGTATAGTGGAGCAGGTGGCCGGCGAGGCGCCCGGCCGGGCCGTCCAGCTGCACGGCTTCGTGCAGGACGTTTACGTAGCGGGCCTGGTCGCGCCGGTAAAGCTTCACTTTGTAATCCGGATGCCAGCCGGAGTGCCGGATCCATCCGTCGAGATAGTTCGTCAGCAGGGAAATTTCGTACCCGGCCTTGTCGGGGGCTGTCTGTTTCCAGGCCAGGATGGACGCTCGCAACTCGGGATCGAGTTCCTCGTCGCAATCGATGCACAACACCCAGTCGTTGGAGGAGAAGGAAGCCGCGAAATTTTTCTGCTCGGCCAGGCTGTCCAGCTGGCGGGTGTACACGCGAACGCTGCGCGCGCGGGCTATCTCGCAGGTGCGGTCGGTGGAACCGGAATCGACCAGAATGATTTCGTCGGCCACTCCCTCCAGTGAGGCGAGCGCGCGAGGCAAATCACGTTCCTCGTTATAAGCGATCAGAGTCGCGGTCAGCGCGGGCATCGGAAATCCAAATGTGTACGGTAACACGAAATGCGATGGCGTTATCTCGGTTGTGGGGAAGACGGCGGGTAACAGGTAGGACAGGCACTCTTGCCCGTCGCGCGAAATTTCGGCAGGGCTGAGAAGGACAGGCAAGAGTGCCCGTCCGATTTGAACCTCGACCACATGCCAGTGGGAACACTATTTCTGAATGGAACAGCGAATCTCGCAGTTACCGGACGGCGGCGAGCTTTGGCGTGACGCTCAGCAGAATGATGGTCGAGCCGATGCGGAATTCGGAAAGGTGCTTTAATTCGGCGACGCGCACGCGCTCGTCTCCAAAAAAAGTGCCGTTGGTGGATTCCAGGTCGCGCAGGCGGATGACGTCCTCGTTGATTTCGATGGAGCAATGCCAGCGGGAGATTTCCTTGTCGTTGATGGTGATGTCGGCGTCGGCGCGCCCCAGCACGATGCGGGGTTTTTCCACGTTGTAGACAAGCCCGCGGGCCGGGCCGGCAATGACCGAAAGCGCGACGCTTTTTCCCGTGGGCAGCCGCAGCAGGCTCGCTGCGTCGGCCGCGCCGGCGGCAAGCCGCGGCGCTCCCGCGCTGCGCGCAAATCCGGGGAGCGGAGAAAGGATTTGGGTCGCGTCGGGATTCTGCGCGATGTCCACCACGGAGCTTTTCCCGCACTTCGCGCAGCGAAATTGCACACGGGCGTGCCCCACCAGCCGCGCGTCGGGAAGCTGGTGCTGGGCGCCACAACTTGAACAAGCTACTTTCATCGGATCCTGCGGTTCCTCACCTAATTTAACACCCCCTATTCAAGCGGGTAGCAGGCCTTGCAAGGGATGTTCCTTCATAAAGAACTGTCCTTTCGTACAGGTCGCGCGCCTGGCAACGCTACGGGCGCGGGGCCTGTCTGCGCTTGAGCTGCGGCAGGCCGCCGTTTTGCGCATCCGGTTCCGGCGGCGATGGCCGCGGTTGCTTGCCGAATTTTTCCTGTGCGGCGTGCACGGCCGCGC
This sequence comes from Terriglobia bacterium, assembly GCA_020073485.1. Taxonomy (GTDB): domain Bacteria; phylum Acidobacteriota; class Terriglobia; order Acidiferrales; family UBA7541; genus Palsa-360. The sequence continues at coordinate 15,429 of JAIQFB010000003.1, forward strand.
CGCTCAGATACGCCGGCTGGTCGAGAATGACCGCGAAGCGCATGCCCTGTTCGAGATAGACGTCCTGTCCGCGAGGCGATTTCAGGATGAGCACGGCCAGGGCGGCGCCCGTTCCCGCGCCAATCGCCGCGCCGCTCGCTCCGCCTCCGGCCGCGCCCGCGAGGGCACCTCCGGCGGAGTCCACCGCCACCGGGTGCAGATCGCTTGAGTGAGGGGCGTCGTTTGTGAATCGGCCTGGGCCCTTCATTTCGTCCGAGTCCAGGCGTGCCGCGAGAATTGCGCCGCCGTCAGGTTCCAGGCGAATCCGATCGACGGCTAGGTGAAGTTCTCCCTCGCGGCCGAAATGGGCGGGGCGCATTACGTCCACGACATGGCCAAGGATTTCGGTTCCGGGAGGAATTTCCAGGCCTGCGTCGAGCGGAGTGGAGTAAAGGGTGCGAAATATCACGATTTGTCCCCGCTTGGCGTTGACTGTGGAAAGCGTGGTGTCCAGAGCGACGGGAATCGGTTTATTCGCGGGAATCGCAACCTGCGCGGGCAAATCCGGCATGGAAGGCTCGGGCATCGGGGCCGCGCTGCGCGCGTCGCTTGCCTGGGTTTGTGCGCTTGCGGTCGCCGCGATGAAAATCAGGGAGAACAAAATGGGCGAGGCAGGCCCGCTTCGCAGCACGAAATAGGAAAAGCATTTTTTTACCCGGTGCAAAGCGCGGGGGAGGATTGCTTTCGCGGAATCTTGAATTTGCATCGCGCCACTTCCCGACCAACGCATTTTAGCAGAGGAACAGCGATCCGGAACATAGCGACGCGGGGCGCAGTTCCATGCCGGAGCAGGGTGCAGCATCGCTCGGCCAAGCCATGACGCGTCATGCGAGTTGAATCTTGCGCGTAGTGCGTAGATCATAGCAGGGCACCGCCAGCGGGGGTCTCGAATTGAAGCTCAAGGAATTGCCGTATCTGCTCGGACTGCAGCCCGGCCCGAAAACGTATGGATTCAAGGTCAAGAGTTTTGACCTTCCGAAGGACGGGACCATCGAGTATGCGCAGTGGCTTCACCCCAAGGAGCGCGGCACGGAAATCAAGCAGTCCACGGTGGATGCGCTGCGTAAATTTCTTTCGCCGGAGGATGTGGCTATCGATATCGGGGCGCACTCGGGCGATTCGACAATTCCCATCGCGCTGGCCGTGGGAAAATCGGGATGCGTTTTGGCCCTGGAACCCAACCGGTACGTTTTTCCCGTGCTGAAGAAAAACTCCGAATTGAACACCGCGAAGACAAACATTATTCCGCTGATGTTCGCGGCCACTCCGGAAGACGCGGACTTGGAGTTTCAGTACTCCGACTCCGGTTTTTGCAACGGCGGGCGCTTCCAGGGAATGAGCCGGTGGATTCATGGGCACGCCTTCCGGCTGCAAGTGCAGGGAAGAAACCTGCATGCGCTGCTCCGGAAGCAATATCCGGAACTGCTGCCGCGGATTCGATTCATCAAGATGGATACGGAAGGGTACGAATCCGAGGTCTTGCGAAGCCTCGACAGTTTGCTGACGGAATGCAAACCGTTTCTCAAGGTCGAGGTCTATCGAAAACTGGACGACGCGCAGCGCCGCGAATTATTCCGCTTGATTGCCGCGCACGGGTACGTCATCCACAAAATTGCGGACGACGGTTACGAGGTGGGAGAAACGCTCGCCGAACAGGATCTGGGCAAGTGGCGGCACTTCGATATTTTTTGTGTGCCGGCCTGAAGGCTATCTCAAAATTGCTCCTACCCGGCGGATACGAAAACAATCACGGAACGCATTGTCCGATGGGCAAGCATTCGGCCAGTCTCCAGCGCTGAAAGTGCCGGAGGCAGCCAGTCCAGGGCAATGCCCTAGGTCCCGGCATCCATTGATCGTGGGGCGCCCTGAAGGGGCGCGCGAGTCCTCCGCCCTTTCAGGGTGGGCGATCTCGGAAATCCAACCCCTAGGGCGTTGCCCTGGGCTAGTCACCTCCGCGCCGTTGCCGCGGCGATGTCGCCCCGTTTTCACGCTAAAGAGAAATATCGAATGGCTACTACCGATTAGCTACTGCACAAAACCCACGTTGGGGACTGGCGTCGGCTCGGGGACTTCGCGGATGGGCCCGTATTGCGCTTCGTAGCGGCTGATATTTTCCGCGAGGGCGCGCAAAATGCGTTTTGCGTGCGCGGGGGCCACGATCACGCTCGAGGCCAGCTTGCCCTGCGGCACATTCGGGAAAACGTAAATGAAATGCATGGTGAATTCCTCCGCGTTGTGGTGGAACATCACCAGATTGCAGAATTGCCCGACCAATTCTTTTTCGTCCGCCTTGATCTGAACCTGCACCTGCTCGCCGACTGGTTGCGCCATATTTCCCTCCGATCACGGGGAATGCTCTCGGTGATCCGCTCCATTTCGACACTACCATATTCTTCGCGAGCGCGGCAGCGGCATTGCGCCGCAATTTGCCGCGGTTTTCCATTAGAAACACGGGCGTGCCGTTTTCGCGCCATTTCGGCAAGCGCGCATTGACTCGCCCGGGCATTAATGCTAGTTTATAAGAGGTCTTTATCTAAGTTAACTATGGACGTGCCCACACATTCCACCGCCTCGCGTGTCCTGGTTTCAAGCGGCGATGTGCGCCAAACGCAATTTTCCCCGTCGCTTCCCGAGTCCTACCGCAGCGTACCGATCGTGCACGGGGCTTCCTTTTTCAGAAAGATGATTGCATTCGCCGGGCCGGGCTACCTGGTGGCCGTGGGCTACATGGATCCCGGCAACTGGGCGACCGACCTGGGCGGAGGCTCGCGGTTCGGCTACACGCTGCTCAGTGCGGTGCTCATTTCCAGCCTTATGGCCATTTTTCTGCAGGCCCTTTCCGCGAAGCTCGGCATCGCCACCGGCCGCGATCTCGCGCAGGCCTGCCGCGAACATTATTCGCGCCGCACCACGGCGTTTCTCTGGGTAGTTTGCGAACTTGCCATTGCCGCGTGCGATCTGGCGGAAGTTCTGGGGTCGGCGATCGCGCTGAAACTTTTGTTTGGTTTGCCGCTGCTGCCCGGCGTCCTGCTCACCGGCCTCGACGTCTTGCTGGTGCTGGCCTTGCAGGGGCGAGGTTTCCGCGTTCTGGAGACACTGGTGATCACGCTGATTGCGACCATTGCCGCGTGCTTCGCCTATGAAATATTCTTTGCGCGCCCGCTGTGGCTGGAGGCTGCTCGCGGTTTCATGCCCACGATGGAAATCCTGCGGAATCGCGAAATGCTTTACCTGGCGATCGGCATTCTCGGCGCCACGGTGATGCCGCATAATTTGTACCTTCACTCCAGCATTGTCCAGACGCGGGCGTTCACCCAGACCGAAGGCGGAAAGCGGGAAGCGATCCGCTTTGCCACGCTGGATTCCACGTTGGCGCTCGGTTTTTCTCTTTTTATCAACGCGGCGATTCTAGTGTTGGGAGCGGCGGCGTTTCACACCCGCGGCATGACGGGCGTGGCGGACATCAGCCAGGCCTATCAACTGCTGACCCCGGTGCTGGGCGTGAGCTTCGCCAGCGTGCTGTTTGCCGCTGCGTTGCTGTGTTCCGGGCAGAATTCCACGCTCACCGGGACGCTGGCCGGCCAGATTGTCATGGAAGGATTTTTGCACTGGCGGATGAAGCCCTGGCTGCGGCGGCTCATCACCCGGTCGCTGGCAATCATTCCCGCTGCAATCGTGATTGGCGTGATGGGAGAGGGGCACGTCACCGCGCTGCTTATCCTGAGCCAGGTGATCTTGAGTTTTCAGCTTCCATTTGCCGTCGTGCCCTTGATTCAATTTACCGGCGACCGCGGAAAAATGGGCGAATTCGTGAACAGCCGGCTGACCTCGATTTTCGGCTGGGCCATGGCCGCGGCCATCATCGTGCTGAACGCCGCGCTGCTCTGGCTTACCTTTGGCGGGAAGATTTAGCGGGGCGAACTTATTTTTGCGGCACCCGCGCCGCAAAACCCTCGTGACGCGTCGGGCATCCAATTACTGGCCTGGATTTACAGGTGAAAATCAGCCTTTCTTATGGCAAAATTTAGTGCCTCAAAAAATTTCTCACTCAACGGAGCCATCGGAATGATGGGACGAAATAAGGGAACTTCGCTACGGATTGCTCGCACGTTCGGAATCTTCGCGGTTTTTGCAGGCCTGGCATTGGCCGGAGGGCGCGTCGCGGCCGATGACGCCCCGAAACCCTGGGTCGCTCCCGATGACGCACGGAAGGTGAAAAACCCCATTCCCGCGACGCCGGAAAATCTGGCTGCCGCCGAAACGCTGTTCATGGACAATTGCCAGCTTTGCCACGGCGAGAAGGGCATGGGAGACGGCCCCGGCGCCAAGACCATCAAGGTGAAACCCGCGAACTTCACCGACAAGCAGTTGATGAGCACCGAGACCGACGGCTCGCTGTTCTGGAAAATGTCCACTGGCCGTGGCCCCATGCCGCCCTGGAAGGACGATCTGACCGAGAAGGAACGCTGGCAGCTCGTCAACTACATTCGCAAACTGGGCAAAGACGCAGCGAAGTAATTCCAAAAGTAAAGGGCGCGGCGCCCGATTCTATTGTCGTGATCGGCCGCCGCGCCCAGATTGCTCCTTAACTTCCTTTACGTCCTCTATTTCCTTACTTCACTGCCGCCAGCGCCTGCGCCACCTCATTCATATCCGGCACAACGGGAATATCGTAATTCTTGAACCAGGCAATTTTCCCCGCTTTGTTGATGATGGCGATCGCGCGTCCGGTGATGCCTTTTTCCGACAGGTACATGCCGAATTTATCGGCCACGGCGCCCTTCGGGTGAAAATCGGCCAGCAGCGGGTAGCTGATGCCCATTTTTTCGGCGAACGCTTTGTGCGCCCAGACGCTATCGACGCTCAGGCCGAGGACTTGCGCGTCCAGCTTCTCGAATTGCTTCAGGTCGTTCACGAAGCAGGCGTGTTCATTGGTGCAGATGGGGCTGAAGTCGAGCGGGTAAAACATCAGGACGACATTGCGCTTGCCGGCAAAATCTGTAAGCTTGATTTCTTTTTGCGACTGGTCCTTCAGCGTGAAGTCGGGAGCAGTTTGTCCAACGGCGATGGGCATGAAGCCTCCTGGGATGATTTGTGATAAGTGCGGGAATTTCTTCCGTGCTGAGCGCCTTGAATCGACCGGCGCAATATGCCCGCGGAATTATGATAACGGATTTTACCGAGCGAAGAAGTGCATTCTAAGAGGGCTACCCTTCCTGCGTCAGGGCAAGCCTTCCTGCGTCAGGGCAGGCAGGTAGAGCCCATGCACGCAATCTGGTACCATCCCCGCGACATGGCGCGTCTGGCACTGGACCAAGCGTATCCCGGAATTTCCTTCCGCCCGCGTTCGCGCAGCTGGCTGGCGCGGCTGATGCGCTGGCCCGCCGAATGCATCCACCTGGAAGCGGGGCACTCGTGGATGGCCACGTTCATTCCCGATACGCTGTACCTGCGCGGCAAACCTTCTCCGCGCCGCGTCGATGCGCGCCCGGAAGTGTCCATCTGCCTGGAATGCCTGACCGGCGTGCTCGAGCCGGAAGTTGCGGCATATGCCGGCCGCGCCGTCGCCTTCGAGCCGGACGGCGAGAGCTTTACGCAATATTTTTTTGTCGGCAGCGAGGATTTCGCGGCCGCTGGCTTGCGCCCCGAGGTGGCCGCGGCGATCGAAAAGCGCGCGAACGAAATCAACGGGGCATGCAGCGAGTGCGGCGCTGCCGCCACGTGGCTCTGGATCTCCCGGCGCGAAGTATCCAGCCTCGACCAGACCGAGCGCATCGAAAATTCTTCCGGCGCGCTGTTTTGCGCGCGGCACGGCGCCGCGAAATTATGCGACGCGCTTGGCAAGGTGACGGAAGCGAATTTGTTTTATGTCAACGCGCCGTACGGAGATTCCGGCGCGTACCTGTGGATCTGACGCCATGACCTTGCGCCAAATCGTCGAAAAATACTTGGCCATCGCCGGCGGCTTTGGATTTCTCGCGGCGCTCGCGGATTTCGGCTTGGAGCGCAGCGAAGTCGAGCGCATCTTCGGCGCATTCGACGAGGACTACCACATCAGCCGCTACCTTCATTTTTCGCAGGTGTCCGGGCAGGCCTATGCCATCAACGGGTTCGACCAGACGCACGTCACGATTGACTTCGAGATCGAATCCATTCTCTAAGACGGGGTGAGCGAGGCTTATTCCACGTGGAACATTTTTTCGATTGTCCGTATTGCGGGCAACAGATTTCGATGGTCCTGGATCTTTCGGTCCGGCGGCAAATTTATATTGAAGACTGCGAGGTTTGCTGCAAACCCATCGAGGTCGATTGCAGCGTGGAAGACGGCGAGATCGCCGCCTTCCACGCCAAAACCCTGGAATAAATCCGAGCTAAACGGGCTTGACCGCCGGGCCGATCAGCATGGCCGGGTTCGCGCCCTTCCGGGGCATGAATTTCTGTGCTCGCCCGTTGTCCACTTCCGCGACGTACAGATTTCCGTCCTGGTCGACGTCCATTCCATGCACGCCCCAGAATCCGCCCGGAAAATCTCCGAACGTGCCGAAGGCGTACAGGAAGTTGCCCTCCAGGTCGTACTTGATCATTTTGTTGGTGCCGCGATCGAAGAGCCAGAGATGGCGGTCGGCGGCGGCGAGGTGCAGGCAGTGGACGTCGGAAGGCGGATCGCCCACTTTCCACATGTTGACGAATTTTCCGTTGACGTCGAACACCTGCACACGGTGGTTGTACCGGTCGTTGACGAACACGCGGCCGCTGGGAACGTCCACGGCAACACCGTGCACGCCGTTGATGTAGCCGGGACGCGTCTCGTTTGGAGGCGTGCCCTTTTGGCCGAATTCGCCGATGAATTTGCCGTCTTTGTCGAACTTCGCGACGCGCGTGCCGGTGTATCCGTCGGCCACGAACATGGTGCTGTCGGGCAGCCAGGCGAGATACGTCGGCCGGGAGAAGTGCGTGGCGTCGGCGCCGGATACATTGGGCGTGCCGAGCGTCTGCAGCAGCTTCTTCATGTCATGCGAGAATTTGAAGATGGCGTGGCGGTAGTCGTCCACCAGCCAGACGTTTTTGTCCTTGTCATACGGGTTGATGTAAATCGCATGAGGCCGGCGCAGCATGCTGTCCCACTCAGGCCAGGTTTCCTTGATTTCTCCTTTGGCGTTCACGCCGACGATGCAATGCTGCCAGCGCCAGTCGACATTTTCGGTTCCGCGGTTCGGGCCGTCGAGCTGTCCCGGAGGGCTTGCCGACGTGGCGTCGCGCCACGGCAGGCGGCCGATGGGAAAGCCGAGGCTCGGCCCTAGTTGGGGAAGGTCAATTTCCTTCGGGCGTTTGATGTTCGGCAGTTCGCCGCGCTGCAGGATGAAGACGCGGTCGGGGCTCTCGGCGAAAACTCCTTCGCCTGATCCCCAGGTCCACGCCTCGTTTCCCGGCAAACCCGACAAGGGCTGCGGCCAATTCGGGTCCACATCGTAGGCCCCGAAGACGTCCTGAACGCCCTTCTGCCCCGGGATGGCGGCGAAGGAGGTTTCCGGTTTCGCCTGCGCTTGGGCCGTGGCGGGCGAAGCAATTAGCCCGGAAACTGCGGGAATCGCCGCCGAGGCCAGGCCGCACTTGATCAAATCTCTTCTGCTTACTTTTGAATTTGAACTCATGCTCTTGGACTCCTTGTTGAATACAATCCAGGTGAATGGGATTTCCGATAGGGGCCGCTCGTGCGCGCATCGTACGCTTGTCCTGTCCGGGGCGCAACGACTTTGCCAATTTGGCAGACGTGCACGGGGGGCTCACAGGTTTCTGGCGGCTGACTCCAGGCAAACGCGTTTTTCAGACTGCGAAAAAAAGATTATTACGTGTCATTCCGAGCACAGCGAGGAATCCCTCTTCGGTTTTGATCCAAGAAAAGAGGGATTCCTCACCCGCAGGAGCGGGTTCGGAATGATGGTCGTTTAGTTCTTCCGAAACCCATCGAAGAAACCTGGTCAATTCCCCACAACGAGAAGAAATAACGTGCAGATATGTGCTCGTGAGACCTTGACTGCGAGCAGATCGCGCGCTAGTTCGCCGCGCTGGCCGTGTCCTTGAGGACGAGGATGAGGATGCGGCCGTCGGAATGAAATTCGCCGCCGGTAGCCGTCTTGGCCGTGGTGAGCGCGTTGGGCGGGGCGATGTGCGTACGCTGAACGACGAGACCCGTGCCCGAAAGAGTGTCATTCACATATTCGCGCTCGCCGTCGATGGCCGGATCGATTTTGTGGGTGAGGCCGTTGTTGCGCTGGTCGCGCTCGAAGCCGATGTCATGCGTGGCGGCGATGCACCAGACGGGGCGCCCGGCCGCTTCGTACGGAGATTTCCAGGCGCGGAGATGGTTGCGCGATTCGACCACTTTCACGGGCTCGGCATGCGCGAAGCCGTAGTCCTGCGGCCGGTCGAAAAGAAAGAGCTGGCTCATGGGCATGGTCAGGTAGGCCTCTTTGGAAAACGTGGCCAGCGCGCCGTTCAGAATGGTGCCGCTCACCGAGCGATCCACCTGCACCCAACCGGCGGCTTTGAATACTGCGGTCACGTCGTCCTGCGATCCGATGAGAAGAATGTTGACCATATCGCCGGGATTGCCGGAAGGATCCGAGACGCGGCGCGGAATTTTTCCGAGCAGATCAGACGTTACGCTGCTGACAGGAGTATCCGGCAGAAACGGCGCGCTCGCCGAGCCCGCGCCGGCGTTAAGGACCGCGATGGTGACATGAAACGAGCCCTGCGCGGTGGCGGCTTCGCGCATGCCCTGATTGATGCCCAGAAAAAGCCGGCCGGGCGCGGGAATGTCCGACTTCTGGGACTGGCCGATGGCGAAGGGCTGGGCGCCGTCGCTGGAGCCGACGCGCCCGATCAGCGCTCCGTGTCCTGAATTTGCGACAGGATATTGATGGACCAGGTCGCGCCATCCACGGGGGAGACCTGCGGCGCCGAAGGATTGTGATTTCGACTGTCCTTGCGAATCGGTGGAAGGATACGAGGCCGTGCCGCTGGCCGTGAACTGGATCTGCGCGCCCGCGAGCAGGTCGATCTTCGTATCCAGCCACATGGTCGTGGCGGGGACGTCCAATTCGTAGGTCTTTCCGGCGGCTGCGGTGGCGCCGGGAGCCGTGGCCGTTGCGCTCGTCGCCGCCGGGCTTGCGGCCGGAGCCGCGGGGCTCGCCCCCCAGTTCGTCTGTGCGCGCAGGGAATGGGAGAAAGCCAGGAGGCACAAGATTGCGGCTGCTGAGAAAAGGATTCGGCAGGGCCTGTCCACGATGCACCTCGAATTAGAAAAATATAATTCAGCGAAGGCCGTTGTTCAACTGGGAGAAATGCGAGGGCCCCGGCGGTGCGTTCTTCCGAGTTTGCCTAGCTCCGTTTGCCGCCGTGCGATCAGCCTCTCAGACACCGCTCCAACACTGCCCGATTCCACACATTTTCCGGGATGAATGATGCAAAGCCTCAAAGCAAAACGGTACACATACGCTTCCGAAGTGTCCTAAACTTCTGGACAGTGCCGAGGTTTGCGTGTATATCTACGCACAATGATTTGTGCGTGTCCTTGATATAGAGTGCGCGGAGACTGTCGTACTTGAAGTACATCAAGCCGAGTGGTCCGAGGTGAGTCTTACCATATTCAAAGGAGATGTACTAATGACCCTGAGGGGCTGTAGCGTCCAGAAGTGCGCAATTAGTCTAGCTATATTTCTGACTCTGTCATTCTGCTTATTTTCTTCCTTTCCCGCCTCGGCACAGGTAACTGGAGCGACGCTTTCGGGAACCGTGACCGACCCTTCCGGCTCAGTCATTGCCGGAGCTGAAGTTGCTATCAAAAATGTGGGGACGGGTATCGTGCGAACCGTAACCACCGACTCCGCCGGCCTCTATTCGGCTCCCAATCTGATTCCAGGGACCTATGAGGTTACGGTTACTGCCACTGGATTTTCAAAGTCCGTGCAGTCCAACCTCACTCTTTCCGTCGGCCAGCAACAATCCTTGAACATGACCATGAAGGTTGGTGAATCGACACAAACGGTTACCGTGGAGGGGTCGGCGCCGACGGTTGAACTGACCTCCGCGACGCTGAGCGCGCAGGTGAACGCTACCACCGTGCGCGAACTGCCCTTGAACGGGCGCGACTGGACGCAGTTGGCTACTCTTCAGCCGGGAGTCAACACGGTGCGCACGCAGGCGAGCACAAGTTCGCCAACCACGAACCGCGCAAACCGCGGATTCGGAAACCAACTGACGGACTCCGGCCACAGCCCTTATGAAAACAGCTACCGCGTGAACGGAATCAATATCAACGACTATACTAACGGATCGCCGGGGAGCGTGATCGGCGCCAACCTCGGCACCGACGCCATTCAGGAATTTTCCGTCCTCACCACCGACTACACGGCCGAGTACGGGCGCACCTCTGGCGCGGTGATCAACTCCATTACCAAGTCGGGCACCAATGATTTTCACGGAACGGCTTTCGGATTCCTGCGCAACGCGAGCCTCGACGCCAAGAATTATTTCGACAGCAAGAGCAAGCCGATCCCGCCGTTTGAGCGTTACCAATATGGCGGCGCGATCGGGGGGCCGATCATAAAGGACAAGACCTTTTTCTTCGCCGCCTATGAAGGCGTGGAGCAGCATCGGAGCAACACGACGACGGTCGTCGTTCCATCCGCGAACGCGGAATCGGGGTTTCTCTGTTCGCTATGCCCGCTAGCCCAGCAGGTTCATCTCACGCCCGGGGCGAATACGGATGCGAACGGAGTATCGCTCTTCGTGAAGCCGTACCTTGGTTTCTGGCCGACGCCGCCTTCCACGGGTTCAACCGTCTCGTCGACGGGTGACACGGTATCCTTCCCCACGAACGGCCTGTTGAACCTCAAAGAGAACTATGCGTCCGCCAGAGTGGACCATCACTTTTCGGACAACGATACGCTAAGCGGCAGTTGGATGTTTGACCGCGGCCCCTATACACAGCCCGACGCGCTATTGAACGTCACCTCGTCGCTCTTCAGCTTCCGCCAAATGTACGGCGTCGAGGAAACCCATGTGTTTAGCTCTACCCTTGTAAATACCGCGCGATTCGGTTACAACCGGTCGCACGGAATCAACGGCGGAATTGTCGGGGCCATCAATCCGATCGCCGCGGACACCACACTCGGTGTCAGGCCTGGAATTGCCTCGCCCATCGTTGCCTTTGGATCGGGGGGCATCACGCCCATCGCCTCGGTTGGCAGCGCATCTCAAAACCTTCTTGTTTCCAATTCGTTCCAATTCTACGACGACGCCTTCTGGACGAAAGGTACGCACGCCTTTAAGTTTGGAATTGCGGTGGAGCGCATTCAATTCAATGCGACCACGCGCCAGCGTCCGAATGGACAATTCACTTTCAGCAACCTGCAAGCGTTCCTCACCGACGTGCCGAGCAAAGTTCAGGAATTGCAGCCTGGCAACGCCTATGAAGTGGGTTCGCGAAACACGGCGTTCGGATTCTACGCGCAAGACGATTGGAAGGCGAAACCGAACCTCTCGATCAATATAGGACTTCGCTACGAGCCGGTCACCCTTCCTTCCGAGGCTTCCAATCGCTTTGCGGTCCTGACGAGTCTCAGCCCCAGCGTCATCTCCAATGAAACGGTGACGCCGGTGCAGCACCTCTGGTCGGGGAATTCAACCCTGAAGAATTTCGAGCCGAGGATCGGGTTCTCCTGGGATCCGTTTAAAGACGGAAAGACCGCCATTCGCGGCGGGTTCGGAATGTTTGACATATTGCCGATCCCGTGGACTTATACGCAAACGCTGCCTGCACAGATCCCATTCACGCTCCAAGTGACCGCCAGCGGGCTCTCGGGACCATCTTCCACCTGCCCCAACGGTGATTTCCCAGTGGTGTGCTCGAAGACATTCGGTCCTACGAGCTTGAATGTTGTGTACGTGCCTCAAAACCCCGGCCGCTCCTACGCGATGAATTGGAATTTGAACATTCAGCGCCAAGTCACCTCCAACTTGACGGTGACACTGGGCTATGTCGGATCGCGGAGCATTCATCTTCCCGATTTGCCGGATAATATCAACTATCAATTGCCGACATTAACGTCAGCGGGCTACCTTTTCCCGGCAAACAGCGTCGGGAAGCTTGATACGGCTGTCGGCAGCATGCGCGCGCGCCTCTGGGACAACGAAGGCTGGTACCACGGTTTTCAGTTGGGCGTCACGAAGCAGTTGAGCCACGGTTTGCAGCTTCAGGGCAGCTATACGTGGTCCAAGTGCGAAGATACGGGCTCGAACATGGCGTTCAACGACCCGTTCCAGAATTCCCTTCCCGACTACTTCTACTTTGACCACCGCCTCACAAAAGGGCTCTGTGATTACAATATTTCTCAAAACGGCGTAGTCAGCTTCATCTATAACATTCCTGGCATCGGCAGCAAGACCGGGTTTACCTCCAAAGTCCTGGGCGGGTGGCAGGTAGGAACGATTATCACCGTCCAGTCCGGTTCACCCTTCACTCCCGTGATCGGGAACGATCCGTATCTGCGGTCACAGGGTGATACGAATCAGGGCTATGTGGACATCATCTCCGGATGCAATCCCATCAACGCAAATTGGAAATCGGCGGGTCCCGGTGGACTGCATTACCTCAATATGAACTGCTTTACACTTCCAAGCGTTCCGACGTCCATGACCGCTCAGTGTACTCCTCTCGTGCCTAAAGGCCCGTTTGTGGCTACCCTCCTGACGCCTCCGGCGGGACAAACCTTCTGCCCGAACGCGATCGGCGATCTCGGACGAAACCAGATCGTTGGCCCGGGCCTTTTCGACATGGACTTCTCGGTGTTCAAGAACATTCGTATTACCGAGCGGATCACCACGCAATTCCGAGTCGAGATGTTCAACGTTCTCAATCATCCCAGCTTCCTTCCCCCGCTCAACAACGAGGCGATTTTCAACTTCGATGGAAGCGTTGCCAACAACCCGGCCGTGGTGGACACCACTTCCACCGATCCACGGCAAATCCAGTTTGGGTTGAAGGTGAATTTCTAACAATTGGAACAAAGTCCGAGAAAAAAGCCGGGCCTCGCGCCCGGCTTTTTTATTTCCGTCAGTTGTTGCTTTGTTGTCTCTTCCATTGCGCATGTACTCGATGACCATCATTTGGCCGTCACGGAGAACGATCGTTCCCCTAGCCCCTTAGTGGCGCTCCCTGCCGTCCGTGGCGCGCGCCCGCAGCCGGCGCGAGATGCATTCGAATTCTTGCCCCCCAGATCGCGCACCACGCATCGCCTTCCTCTTGCCGTTGGGCCCTTCCAAAGGACCCGCGTCTCCTCGACGGCAATTCGATCTATGTAATTGATAAATTCGGCGAAGGTAATTGCAGTTTCTATCATGGAATGTGTCCATACCTGTACCAGAACGGGCCATCCGGACAGTTGGTGTGTCTAATTCGTAGTAATAGCCTCTAACGATCCTGGAATAGAAAGCCGATCAATTCAATGTCGCTTTTGGGGACGCCCAGTCCGAAATCGCAGGTATTTTTGCGCGCTTCGCGCATGGATCCAAACCACGCCGCTTCGCGCCACGTGATGGAGGAGTGATGACTCACAAAAAACGCAACTTCCTGGCGGTAGTAAGCACGGCAACCCTGGCGCTGCTTGCGCTGGGCATGGTCATCAGCGCCGATACGATTCCGGAAGCCCCGGCGGGGTTCGATGGTTTGACCAACGGCTTTGTGGCACAAAATGTAATGAACGATGCAATCGACGCGTTTAGCGAAGCAGAAACTCCTGACACGGGAGTGGGACCGACCTACAACGACGTCTCCTGCGTGAACTGCCATCAGAACCAGGCGGTTGGCGGCGCCGCGCAGGTGCTGGAATTGCGCGCGGGCCACTACGAAGGTGGCCGGCAGCATTGGACACGGGATGCGCGCCACCGCTTCGATACCAACGGTTCGAGCGGCACATTTGTGGCGGCGACCGCCATCCTGGCCAATGGCACGCCTGTTCCCAATCGCTCCCTGATCAACCAGCGGGCCACATGCCGCGATGCGCAGGAGCACCTGACCGATGTGGATAACATCCGGGCCACGAGGCTCGCGCTTCCGCTTTTCGGCGATGGATTCGTGGAGGCGGTGCCGGACGCAACGCTGCTGGCCATGGCGAAACAGAATGGCGGGGAAGCGATCGAGGTTCCCGTCGTTGAGCTCAACGGCATTACGGCCATCGGGCGATTTGGCTGGAAGGACCAGCACGCTTCTCTGCTTTCCTTTTCCGGCGACGCGTACATCAATGAGATGGGCTTCACCAACGCATTGTTCCCCGATGAGGCGGTGACCGGCGTTTGCACGGACCCGAATGCTCCCGAGCCCAACGACACGCAGGATGACGTCCACACCTTTGCCGTCTTCATGAGGTCGCTGAAGGTGCCGCCGCGCGGCACGATCACTCCGCAGGTCACCGCGGGGCAGGCGATCTTCGAGTCGCTCGGCTGCAATTCCTGCCACGTCGAAACGCTTGTGACAGCCCCCTCCGGAACCTCCATTCTTGGCGGGTCGCTCATTGTCGGCGACGCCATCGGCGGAAAGCAGTTCCATCCGTTCGGCGATTTCCTGCTGCACAACGTCGGCACCGGCGACGGCATCGTTCAGAACGGCCCGGACGACACCGCGCAGAAGGTTCGCACGATGCCGCTCTGGGGGCTCGGGACGCGCACGCAACTCATGCACGACGCGCAGTCGACGACTTACTCGGATGCCATCGAACGCCATCGCGGGGAAGCGGCCGACGAAGAGCGCAGATTTGAGCGGTTAACTCCCGCGCAAAAGAGCCTGCTGTATCAGTTCCTGGGCTCGCTATAGCTGCGCCAGGATTCGGAGCAAGGAGTACGGAGAGGCAGGCGGACCCAGTTATGATAGGGCAAGATCGTCCCCCTGCCGTCCGGCCGGTGTGCTGGGGGGGTGTGAGCAGACACTCGCTTGGTACACGATGGGCTGTCCTTGGCGCGAAGGAGAATCTAGGATTGCCGGCGGTAAAACCAGTAGCCCAGGCCGCCGATCAGCAGCAGCGGCAGGGCGCTCATAATGAGAGTCATTCCGAGGTAGGTGCTGGCCGTCTTGGGATCGTTCACCATGCACGCGGGGCAGGACCAGCCCGCGGCGGGGATGAGGGAAAGCGCGGCGGCAGCGGCGATCGTTCGGATTCTCATAGATACACCCGCAAATAAATCACGGGCCACACAACCACCACAAAATACCAAAAGATTTGCGTGGCCGCAAACCTGGACGGCACGAATTTCCCTGCGCGCATCATGACGTAAACCCAGGTCAGCGCGATAATCGCGGCGACGGCGTGCAGCGCATGCGCTCCCACGATGAGGTAGAAGAACGCGCCGTGGCTGCTAGACGTCATGGTCAGCCCTTCGCGCAGCAGCGCCACCCATTCCACGCCCTGCAGCGAGACAAACGCAATTCCGCAGGCGATCGCCGCGGCTATATACCGCAGCGCGCTTTCGCGGTCCGTGCGCATGCGGCGATTGCCGATCAACAGCAAAATCGCGCTCAGCAGCAAAATCGTCGTATTGATCGCGGTGCGCTCCACAGGCAAGCGCGGCTGGCCCGCGGGAGGCCACACGCCTCCGAGGACCGTGGCTTTGGCGATCGTGTGCGCGCTCATCAGGCCCGCGAAAAACATGATTTCCGTGGCCACAAAAATAATCATGCCCAGAACGGAATTGGGCACTCGCTTCGCGGAAGTCTTGGCGGCGAGCGCCACTCGCGAATCCGTGATGGATGTCTGACTGCTCATTGTTTTGGCGCTGCCTTCATTCCCGTCTCGACAGTTTGCTTCGCCGCGTCATTGCTCCAGTGCAAGCCGTCATGCCTCATGACGTCGGGCGCCACTCCCGCGAACAGGATGACCACGAAAGCGATCATCACTACCAGGAGATAAGGAACCCAGCGTTTTTCCACCGTCACGTGCATGAAATTCTTGGCCACAAGATACGCTTTCACAATCGCGACGCCAAAAGCCGCGACCAGAATCACGCCGCGGATGCTGGAAAGCGAGCCCAACACGCTGACGATCAGCAGCGCGACAAGGATCGCCCAGATCTTGACGTAATTGGGATGGTGGACGTGGGATTCGGTAGTCATAGTCTCTCTCACCGCGCGATGTACAGCAGCGGGAACAGAAAAATCCAAACGATATCGACAAAGTGCCAGTACAGTCCGATGCACTCCACGCGCTGCAACTCCCGGTTTTTCGCTGCGTCCGAGGCCACGATCAGCATGATCACCGCTCCGGCCAGCACGTGCAGGCCGTGCAGCCCGGCCAGCGTGTAGTAGTAAGACCAGAAGCCGCCGGAGGAAATCACGAACCCTTCACGAATATCGGTGGTCCATTCAAATCCCTTGACCGTCAGGAAGATCACTCCGCCCAGAGCTGTCAGGCGCAGCAATCGCGCGGCGCGAGGCCCGTCCAGGGCGTCCGCCGCTTTATGCGCCAGCACGGCGCACAAACTCGAAGTGAGGAGCACGAAAGTATTGAACGCGCCAGCCCAGGTGTTGGTGTGCGAAGCCGAGGCCGCCCATTCCGGGTGACCTAAGCGATGCATGAGATAAGCGGCCAGCAACCCGCCGAAGATCACGATTTCCGAGGCGATCACCCACCAGGTAATCAGGCGCGCGGTGGGAATGCCCGTGACGCTGCGTGTATTGGCAATGGGTTTGGCGGTGGCGCTCATTGTCGTCGGTCTCTCCGCGGGCCTAATTGGGCGCGTTCTGGGGCCAGTAGTCGTCGGCGCGGCCCGGCAGTCCGTACTCGTAGGGACCCCGGTACACGGTGGGCAACTCTGCAAAATTGCCGTGCGGCGGCGGCGAGGGCACGGTCCATTCCAGCGTGGTGGACCTCCACGGATTGGCCTCGGCGCGCTTGCCGTTGCGCATGCTCCAGAAGAAATTGAAAATGAAAATCAATTGGAACGACAGCATGACTAGCAGCCCGATCGTGGACGTGGTCCGCAAATGTTGCAGCGCCGGCCGCGACTGCTCGGCAAACTGCGCGTAGCTGTAAATGCGGCGCTGGTCGCCGGCCATGCCGGTCATGAACAGCGGGATGAAAATCACGTTGAAGGGGATCACCGTGCCCCAGAAGTGAATCTTTCCCAGAGTTTCGTTCATCATGCGGCCGAACATTTTGGGATACCAGAAAGTGATGCCAGCAAAGACGGAAATGATAGCAATGGGCACGAACGTGTAATGAAAATGCGCGATCAGGAAATACGTGTCGTGCAGGTAGATGTCCGTGCCGGAAGAGCCAAGAAAAATTCCGGTCACGCCGCCGATCAGAAATTCCGCCAGGAACCCCAGCGCCCAGAGCATGGGCGTATCGAGGCGGATCGAACCGCCGTAGAGCGTGGCGATATACAGAAACACCAATTCGGCGACGGGGATCGAAATGAGCAGCGTGGTGACCGTGAATACGTTGGCCATGCGCGGATCGATTCCGGCGACAAACTGATGGTGCGCCCAGACCACAAAGCTCAGGATGCCGACTCCCCAGGTTGAATACAGCATCGATTTGTAGCCGAACAATTTCTTGCGCGCGAACACCGCAATGATTTCGGCCACGATGCCCATCGCTGGCAACAGCACGACGTACACTTCCGGATGGCCGAAAAACCAGAACAGGTGTTGCCACAGCAACGGATCGCCGCCGCGCACCGGATCGTAAAATCCGGTGGCCATGGTTTGATCGAACAGCAGCATGACCGCGCCGGCTATCAACGGCCCTGCCGAAGCCATGAAAATCACCGTGGCCAGCACGATCATCCAGATCAGGATGGGGATGTCGAACATCTTCATTCCCGGAGCGCGGCTGTTCATGACCGTCACGGTGAAGTTGATGCCGCCCAGCAGGAACGCCACAAATTCCAGCGCCACCGCCAGCAGCCAGAGCGTGGCACCGATCGGCGTCAAGTTGTAAGCGCCGCTAGCGGAGAGCGGAGGATATGCCGTCCAGGCGCCGCCGAACGCGCCGCCCTTCACCAGAAACGATCCCAGCAGCACGATGGCGCTCAGCAGAAAAATCTGATACGAGAGGCGATTAATTCGCGGAAACGCCATGTCGTCGCAACCGATCATCAGCGGGATCAAATAATTTCCGAAGGCCGCGATGAGCACCGGCATGGCCACCCAGAAAATCATGATGGTGCCGTGCATGGTGACCACTTCGTTGTATCTTCCCGGCGTCACCAAGCCGAACCCCGGCACATAGTGGTTCGGAAATCCTTGCTGCATGCGGAACACATAGGCCAGAAAGCCGCCAATCATGGCCATGGCCATGCCGGTGAACAAATACTGCATGGCAATCATTTTGTGGTCGGTGGACCAGCAATATTTCAGAAAAAATCCTGGTTCGGGGTGATCGTGTCCCGCGTGCTGAACCTGCTCGCTCATCGCCGCACCTCCGCCATCGTGGTGCTCTCGGGCGCGGGTGCCGGGGCCGCCGGCTGTGCGGCCAGCGACGGATTCGAGTTGCGCATCAGCCACGCGGCATGGTCCTGCTGAGTTTCGACGATCACGCGTCCGGCCATCAACGCGTGGCCGAGTCCGCACATCTGCGTGCATTGAATGTCATAGGTTCCCACGCGGTTCGGTCGAAACCAGCCCGTGATGGTGCGGCCGGGCAGGGCGTCCTGCTTCAGCCGGAACGATGGAATGGCGAAGCTGTGCACCACGTCGCGCGACATCAGCTCAAAATGGTACGTCGTATTCACAGTCACGTGCAGTTCGCCCACGGTGCGGACATCATCGTCCGTGTCCAGTTTTCCGTCTGGGCCGGGCTCCTGGAAACTCCAGGCCCACTGCTGCGCATATACGCGCACGGTTCGGTCCGCAGGCGGCTGCGCCTGCTTGATGTTGTACCAGACGAGGATGGCCGGAACGATGATGACGATGTCGCACAGGATCACCAGCATATGTGGAATCGTGATCCACCTGTGCAGCTCTTTTTCCTCTCCGGTAATGTATCGCGTCGACTGGCCTTCCTTCTCGCGAAACTTGAAGACCAGCGCAAAAAGGACCACTTCCGCGACGATCAGCCAGAATCCGACCAGCGCGGCGATCAGCAGGAATAAATGATCGATGCTATGCGCGTACGTGGAAGCTGCTGTGATATAGCGCTCATACATGACGGCTTCGGTTACCTCACCAAAATCCATGCCGCGGCGACAAAAGCTACGGCGGAGAACATCACAATCCAAAAAACCTTTTTGGCCATCTGATCCGCGGGCGAATTGGCTTGTTCCATGTCCTTAAATAGTCTCCGGGCGCGCCAGCCTATGGTTTGAGCGTATCGAGGTACGCCATTACATTCCGGATCGCGTCTTCATCGGTCAGAATTCGCGCCATGGGGCGCATCAACCGGCCTTCGATATCCTTGGAATTATTGCCGCGAATCCCAGCCTTGAATTTTCTCAGCTGCGTGGCCAGATACCAGTCATCCACTCCAGCCAGACGAGGAGCCTTAACGTCGGCATTGCCCTCGCCGTTTGTTCCGTGGCAGGAGGCGCATACGAGATGGAATTGATTATCCCCCGCATGAGCATCGCCCGTAAGCGTGGGCGCATGTTTTACCGGAGGCAGCGTTTCCACATACGCGGACACGGCTGTCACGTCGCCATCCGTGATGAGGCTCAACGCCATCGGCCTCATGCGCATGCCTTCCACATCGCTAAAGTGCATGCCGCGCGTGCCGGCTCGGAATTTTTGGAGTTGCGCTTGCACATACCAGGCTTTCATCCCGGCGATATTCGGCGCCCCAACCTGTGGATTGCCTGATCCATCCACCTGGTGGCACGGCACGCAGTTTTGAAAAAGTTGCTGACCGCGCATCGCGGCGCTGGTCGAGCCCAGACCGCATCCCGAAAGGCCCCACCCAAAAAGGATGAGAAACGAAGTCCACAAAGCGATTTGGCGGGGAGCGAGTTTTTTATATTCGCGCATGTTCAATCGTAGAAGGTGTGTGAAGTTGCGGATGTTACCAGCGCGCAAAAACGAACACAAGCTGAACTTACGTTCCAGCGCGAATTAACAGGGGGTTAAATTTTGGGAGTAACTGTACTAATTCCCATATTGGAATTGGGCGTGGCAACGCTCGCCGATGGGGTCATCATTGATGACACTACCTTCATCGGGGTAGCGTCACGGAGGCGAGTATTGCAAGGGTGGAGGAGTGTCATGGCGCCGGCCTTGCCGGCGCCACCTTGCGAGGTATGATTGCGAACCTGTGGACCGGAACTATTGGGAGCCCGCGGGTACGTGCTGGAGCCGCTCGCCGAGGCGCCGGTGCTCGTCGCGAATTTCGTCGGGCAGGCGATCGCCGAATTCCTGGAGGAATCGCGCGACGTCTGCGTGCTCCTTCGTCCATGCGGCGGGATCCACACTGAGCAGTTCCTGCATGGTTTTGCGTGTGACGTTGATCCCGTCGAGAGTCAACGCATCGGGCGTGGGCACAATGCCGATGGGGGTTTCGGTGGCCGCGGCCTTTCCTTCGATTCTTTCCAGCATCCACTTCAGCACGCGGACATTGTCGCCGTAGCCGGGCCAGAGAAATTTTCCGTCATCGCCTTTACGGAACCAGTTCACGTGGAAAATCTTGGGCGGGTGGGGAATATTGCGGCCCATTTCCAGCCAGTGTCCGAAATAATCGGCCATGTTGTAGCCGCAGAAGGGAAGCATGGCCATGGGGTCGCGCCGCGTGACTCCCACGGCGCCGGTAATGGCCGCGGTGGTTTCCGAAGCCATGGTCGCGGCCACATACACACCGTGCTGCCAGTTGGTGGCTTCGTAGACCAGCGGAGCCAGGCGGGCGCGGCGGCCTCCGAAAATAAACGCGGAAATCGGAACGCCTCCCGGATCCTCCCAGCGGGGAGAGATCGATGGCGATTGAACGGCCGGCACCGTATACCTGGAATTCGCCTGCGCCGCGGGGCCCTTGGAGGAATCCCACTGCCGTCCCTGCCAGTCCAGCAGGTCGGTAGGCGGATTGCCGTCCATTCCCTCCCACCAGGGTTCCTGCCGCGAGGTCATGGCCGTATTCGTGAAAATGGAATTCTTGCGAATTGCGGTCATTACATTCGGATTCGTTTTTTCGTTCGTACCCGGCGCGACGCCGAAAAATCCGGCTTCCGGATTGATGGCGTGCAGGTAGCCATCCGGGCCGACTTGCAGCCAGGCGATGTCGTCGCCAATGGTCCACACCCGATAGCCTTCGTTTTCCAGCGCCGAAACCATCATGGCCAGATTGGTCTTCCCGCAGGCGCTGGGGAACGCAGCCGCCATGTAGGTCACTTTTCCGCCGGGCGATTCGAGGCCCAGGATCAGCATGTGCTCGGCCATCCAGCCCTGCTCGCGCGCCATCCAGCTGGCAATTCGCAGCGCGAAACATTTTTTCCCCAGCAGCGCGTTTCCGCCATATCCCGAGCCAATGCTCCAGATCAAATTTTCCTCGGGGAAGTGCGCGATGTAGCGGCGGTCCGGATGCAGATCGCCCAGTGAATGCAGGCCGGGAACAAAATCGGAGGAACTGCCTAGGCGGTCCAGCGCCACTTTGCCCATGCGGGACATGATTTTCATGCTGGAGACCACGTACGCGCTGTCGGTCACTTCGACGCCGATGCGGCTCTGCGGCGAAGCCGCCGGACCCAGGATGTAGGGCACCACGTACATGGTGCGGTCCTTCATCGACCCATCGAACAAACGGCTCAGCGTCTGCTTGGCTTCCGCGGGCGCCATCCAGTTATTGGTGGGGCCGGCATTTTCGCGGTCGTGCGTACAGATAAAAGTGACTTTTTCGGTGCGCGCTACGTCGGTGGGGTCGCTGCGATGCAGGTAGCAATTCGGGTAGGTTTTATCGTTCAGGCGAACCGTCTGGCCCTCGCGTATCAATTGTTCCTGCATGCGGGCCGCTTCGTCCTCTGAGCCGTCGCACCACGTAATCTTTGCGGGGCGCGTCAAGCGGGCAACGGATTCCACCCATTGTTCCAGGGGCGTGGACACGAAACCTCCTCCAATGATTTTTTCGCTATGCCGGCGGGGACTCAGGGATGGGAAGACCCTGCGAAACGCGTCTGGCACCAAATAAGTTCCTAAAATTAAAGTTTAGGTCAGGGCTGAGTCAAACGCAAGACGCTGGCAAAATTATTTGTCGGAGAATATCACCCCGTGTTGCTTACGTCACACGAGCCGCGATGGGTAAAGCGTTCACCATGAAAGTCCGATAAGTAATGATACAGGCACGGAACGCGCGATTTGCGTTCCCTTGTTGCCAGGATATGGCATGCGCCGTGGGGGCATAAGTTCAGGGCGCGCCGGAACTTGCGGGAAAGGGATTCGCTTGCCGGAAGATTTGGTTCGAGAACCCGGTCACAAGTTCCGTCTGGCGGCCTGAGATCCATTGTGACGCCCATCACAGACGTCCGTGCGTGTCGTCACAGATCATGAATGAGTCGTTGTGGCACGCTTTGTTTGAAGGTAATTTGATCTGCATTCTCCATAATCCTTCGGAGGGAAGATGCTAGCGAGAATTATTAGGAAATACAAAATCGGGGCCATGGCCGTTCTTCCGCTGTTCCTGTTCGTCTTTGTCCACTCCGCCGCGGCTCAGGCGGGCAAGGCCGAGGAAGGGCAGAAGCTGTTCGATACCAATTGTGCCAAGTGCCACGGGCCCGATGGAAGTGGGGATACGGCCATCGGCAAAGCCGTCGGAGCCAAGGACCTGCGCTCCGCCGAGGCCTTAAAGCTTACCGACGCTCAAATCTTCACGCAAATCGATCAGGGAAAAAACAACATGCCTCCGTTTGGCGGCACGCTGGACAAGGCGAAGATCGAAGATCTGGTCGCCTATGTCCGCGCGTTGGGGAAGAAAAAAGCCCCTGCCAAAAAAGGATAAGTTCGGACCCTGAGGCCACTGCATTTTCGCCCATAGTTGTCATCATTGGGGTAGGGGACCCACAGCCAGGACGTAAGCAAGGACAGGACGCTGCGGGGCGTCCTGAAGAACGATCCTTGCGTTCCTGCGTCGGGGATGTGTCTTGAATCAGAACTTAGAGTGATCGAGAGAAAGGGAAAAAGCATGAATACAGAAAAGCTTAATCTCCGTGGGACCGTAATTTTCTGCGCACTCTTCACGCTGTTCGTGAGCTTGTTCTTCCAGGTGCCGACTGCTTCCGCGATTCCGAGTTACGCGCGGCAGACCGGCTTCCCGTGCAAGTCCTGCCACATGACGCCGCCGGAACTGACCGCTCTTGGCCGGGCGTTCAAATTGAATGGCTACACCATGACCGGAAAGCCAACGGTGACCTCGAAGGGCTCGGGAAATCAAGGCGGGCTCAACTTATTGGAATCATTCCCGCTTTCAGTGTTGTTCGATACCGCGTTTACCTCGCTGAAGTCCCCGCAACCGGGCACCCAGAATGGCAGCTTTCAGTTTCCCGAGGACGCTTCGCTCTTTCTCGCCGGCGCATGGGCCACGCACGTTGGCAGCTTCATACAGGTGACCTACGACGCCCAGAGCGACCATTTCTCCTGGGACAATTCCGACGTCCGCTATGCCAACTCCACAAAGCTTTTTGGCAAGGATATGACCTACGGAATCACGCTGAATAACAATCCGACGGTGCAAGACCTTTGGAACAGTACCCCGGCTTGGGGTTATCCCTGGGTAGGCAGCAACTGGGCTCCTACGCCCATGGCTGCATCCCTCATTGACGGCGGCTTGGCCATGGATGTGGGAGGGGTCGGCGCATATACCATGCTGGCGAATCACCTCTATTTGGAGGGAACGGTGTACCGTTCCATGCACATCGGGGCCGCTCAGCCATTTACTGGATTGGAAGCTACCAACACCATTCGGGGGGTTGCGCCGTATTGGCGTGTCGCCTGGCAGCAGACGATGAAAAACAATTACCTGGAAGTGGGAACCTACGGGATGCATACGAAGTTTACTCCGGGAACCGTAGGCATTACGCCGTCTAATTTTAGAGACTCCTACACGGACTGGGCCGTTGATTTTCAGGACGATATCACCATTCCCAAGCTTCACGGCGACATCCTCTCGCTCCGCGGGACATATATTCGGGAAAACTCCTCACTGGACTTGACGGGTTTCGAGAATGATAGTCTGGTGCCGCATCACCTCAACACCGTAAGGCTGAACGCGGAGTATCACTTCGGGGACCGAGTTTCGGCCACCATGGGCTGGTTCAATATCGATGGAACGACCGATCCGGTGGTCTTCGGGCCGGCCCCCATAATCGGCAGCGCCAATGGCGATCCCAAGAACGCCGGCTACATCGGGAACGTTTCCTGGTGGCCGGTTCAGAACATCAGCCTGACGTTCCAATACACGGGCTACACGCGGTTCAACGGCGGGTCCACCAGTTATGATGATCCTGGCGGTCTTGGCCGCAACGCAACGCAAAACAACACCATGTATCTGCTCGCGCGATTCGTTTTCTGATCGTGCGGGAAGGTGACGTGCAGTTTTCCTGAGGGGCAACGAAATAAGGCGGCGGCGGGATCCGGTGAAGTGAATGCCGGATCCCGCCGCCGTAATCTTTTCCCGCGCGCACAGATTCCGGACCAGGCGCCATGCCTTCCCTCGCGGAAAATATGGGATGCTCCACTGTTGAGGGTTGTACGGGCCTTCGTAGCACATCCTTCAGATTGCGCGGAAAATCCTATTTCCTGGTCCGGGTCTTCTGCGATAGCGGTTCGATGGGCGGCTCGGCAACCTGCCGGGCTTCGATCGCCAGGCGGATATTCGGCACCGCGGCCCGCGCCGCCTCTTCCCCCGCGGCCATGAGTTCCGGCGTTCTCTCGAAATCGTCCCAGAGAAAATCCTTCACCACCGGCTCGATAATTATATTGGCGTCACGCCGCCATTCCAGGTCGGCGTGCCGCTGCAGAATCGCGAACGACAGGCCGATAACATCGACGATGCTGGAAGGTTTGCGATTTGCGGCAGCCTCCAAAAACACGGCGATGACGATATCGGCGCCCATCACGCGCAGGGCGTTCACCGGTACCGGCGCGGCCAGAAACCCGTCCACCAACATGCGGCCCTCGATTTCCACGGGCACAAACATTCCGGGATACGCGCAGGAGGCTCGCAGCGCCGGCCCCAGCGGCCCGCGCCTGAAATAGACAGCTTCCCCGGTGCCCAGATCGCTCGCCGCGATGGCCAGCGGAATTTTTAATTCCTCAAACGTGCTGACGCCGAGATACTTCCGCGGATAGTGCTCCAG
The DNA here is from genome assembly GCA_020073485.1 of Terriglobia bacterium. Lineage (GTDB taxonomy): Bacteria > Acidobacteriota > Terriglobia > Acidiferrales > UBA7541 > Palsa-360. Next base: position 40,788 of record JAIQFB010000003.1, read on the forward strand.
CTTTTGATTGGAGGCCAGGCCCATCCAGGAAAGTTTCCAGTTGCCGAAATCCCGGAAGCGCGTGGCCTTGGCCTGGCGCTCGATTTCCGGAATCGTGTGGCCGCTGGCAAACGCGATGGCGAGCATGGATCCGGCGCTGGTCCCGGCCAGGAAATCGATGGGAATCTTTTCCTTCTGCAGCACGCGCAGCACGCCCAGGTGCGCGATGCCCCTGGCGAAACCTCCGCCGAGCGCCACCCCGATGCGCGGGCGCCCCGGCGGTTCCCCGGCGGGCTGCGCGTAGGCGAATTGGCGCACGCGTTCGACGGCTTTCTGGAGCCGGTCCAGAACTTTCTTCTTGTTCTTGGGTAGCTTCATCAGTGCTATCTAATTAAGGTAACTGGAAATCTCCATTTTGGCGTTTCTCGTTGACCCGGGTTTGTCGCTTCTGTAACCTGCACTGGCGCCTGAAATTCATCCCAGTTCAGTACGGGTGCGGGCTCTACTTTTACGCTGAACGCTTCAAGTGAAGCGTGGAGCCCGCCTGAATAAAAAAAGGCATAACCATGCCGCCGAAAGCCGCCCTATGAAACGGTCCATCGAAAAAGTCGTCGTGCTGGGCGCAGGCACCATGGGCGCGCGCATTGCCGCGCACGTGGCCAACGCCGGAGTCTGGTGCGCCCTGCTCGATATCGTTCCCGCCGAGCCGAATGCCGAAGAGAAAAAACGCGGTTTGACCAACGCCAGCCCCGAAGTTCGCAACCGCATCGTGCGCGCGGGCCTGGCGGCGGCCGTGAAATCCAAGCCCGCCGCGTTCTTTACGCGCGGCCTGGAAAATCGCATCGTCATCGGGAACCTGGAAGATGATTTGAAACTCTGCGCCGAGGCCGACTGGATCGTCGAAGTCGTCGCCGAAAATCTCGAGATCAAGCGCGCGCTGCTCTCGCGCGTCGCCGCCGTGCGCAAGCCGGGCACGATCGTCACCACGAATACCTCCGGCCTTCCGGTCGGCCGCATCGCCGAGGGCCTGCCCGAGGAATGGCAGCAGCACTGGGCCGGTACGCATTTCTTTAATCCGCCGCGCTACCTGAAACTGGTCGAAATCATTCCCGGGCCCGCGACGCGCCCCGAAGTCATCGAAGCGCTCACCCAATTCTGCGATCACACCCTGGGCAAGGGCGTGGTCGTGGCCAAGGATACCCCAAATTTCATTGCCAACCGCATCGGCACCTATTCGATGCTGAACGCGATCCGCCTGATGGGCGAACTGGGCATGACTTTCGAGGAAGTGGACGCCTGCACAGGGCGCGCACTCGGCTGGCCAAAGTCGGCGACTTTTCGCCTCGCCGATATCGTCGGCATTGACGTCCTTCTGCACGTCGTCCGCAATATTTACGACAACATTCCCGGCGATGAATCGCGCGAGCTCTACCGCGTGCCACCCCTGGTCGAGGAAATGGCGCGCCGCGGCTGGCTCGGCGACAAAACCCGCGGCGGCTTTTACAAGCGCGTGAAAAAATCCGGCGGCGAATCCGAAATTCTCACGCTCGATCCCGCGAAAATGGAATACCGGCCGCAGCAGAAGGCGAAGTTTGCGTCCATCGAGGCGGGAAAATCCGTCGAGGACACGCGCGAGCGCTTGCGCGCGCTGGTTGCTCCGTCGTTTGAAGGAAAAGGCGGCGACAACGCGCAGAAATTTGTCTGGGGCATGCTTTCCGAAATGTGCCTATACGCCGCGCGCCGCGTTCCGGAAATTTCCGATTCCATCGTGGACGTGGACCGCGCCATGCGCTGGGGATTCGGCTGGGAACTCGGCCCGTTCGAGACCTGGGACGCGATTGGCGTCGAGCCCATGGCCCAGCAACTGGGAAAAGAGGGCAAGGCGCTGCCGCCGCTTATCACCGGCGTGCTTTCCTCCGGGAAAAAATCGTTTTACGAATCCGCGCAGGGCGAGACGTCGTATTTCGATCTCGCCGGCAAGAATTACAAGCCCGCGCCGCAACTTCCCGGAGTGATTCTTCTGAAATCCTTGAAGGAGCGCGCGAAGGAAATCGAGAAGAATTCCGGCGCCAGCCTGATCGACCTGGGCGACGGCGTCATCTGCTGTGAATTTCATTCCAAGATGAACGCCATCGGCGGCGACTTGATCGCCATGATCAACAAGGGCCTGGCGCGCCTGTGCACCGATTTCGACGCCATGGTCATCGCCAATCAGGCCGTGAACTTTTCCGCTGGCGCGAACCTCATGCTCATCCTGATGACTGCGCAGGAACAGGAGTGGGACGACCTGCATCTGATGGTCCGGCAATTCCAGAACGCCACGCTGGCGATCAAGCACTCGCCCAAGCCCGTGGTCGTCGCGCCGCAGGGACTTGCCCTCGGCGGCGGCTGCGAAATCGTCCTGCACGCCACGCGCATTCACGCCGCGGCGGAAACCTACATGGGCCTGGTCGAAACCGGCGTCGGACTGATCCCGGGCGGCGGCGGCACCAAGGAGATGCTGATCCGCGCGAACGAACGCGCCGAAGGCGAGGAAAATCTCGACCTCTTCCACGCGCTCAAACCTGTTTTTGAAAACATCGCTATGGCCAAAGTCTCGACCAGCGGGGAAGAGGCGCGCGAGCTGGGCTACCTGCGCCGCGCTGACCTCGTGGCCATGAATCTCGACCGCCAGGTCGCCGACGCCAAGCAAACCGCGCTGGGCCTCGCCCGTGGCGAATGGCGCCAGACGGCCCCCGCGCCCACCGAGCCCTCGATTCGCGTGTTGGGCGAGGAATTCAGCGCTGCGGCAAAGCTCGCCGTCTACATGATGCTGCGCGGCGAATATATATCGGAATACGATGCATTGGTCGCCCGCAAACTCGGCCATGTCCTGGCCGGCGGCGCGCTCACCTCATCGCAACTGGTCAGCGAGCAGTACATCCTCGACTTGGAACGCGAAGCCTTCGTCTCCCTCTGCGGCGAGCGCAAGACCCAGGAGCGCATCGCGCACACGCTGAAGACGGGGAAGCCGCTTAGGAACTAGGAACTGGCGTCGTCATTCCGAGCGAAGCGAGGAATCCCTCCGTGCCACGGTCAACAACAAGAGGGATTCCTCGCTTCGCTCGGAATGACGTCATGTTCGGGGCAAGCATTCCTGATATTACAAATCATCATCGCCCAGGCGGCGTCCATGCCCGTTCGCTTCGAGCCAATGGTAGAGGTGAACCTGGTACAAATACGACGCCACGATCTCTTCGCCCATTTCATGCGTTTCCACGCACAGGAACGGCACGCGCAGGCCCGCCAGCGTTGCAATCAGGGATTGCGTGATCTGGTTCGGGTTCGCTGAGCTATGTTCGTAGCGCGATTTCACCTGGCTGAGCGCCGCCGTGACGACCAGCAGGCGGTCGGGAAATGCGCTCATGCGACGCAGTCGCTCGATGAAAACCGGGCGCTCCACGGTGAAGGAGCGGACCAGATCGCTAAGATCCTTGCGTTCGACGACGCATGAGTCCTCATGCCCCGCGACCGAGTAGTCGCCAAGTTCCAGCGCCCGTTTCTCAACGCCCGAAAACCATCCGTGGAAGCGCGCGAAGGAGAACGGATTCTGCTCGCGCGTGTCCACCACGATCACGGGACGCGGCGTGCGCAGTTGCGTGCCGCCGCGTTCGGCCGCAACAGGCAGCGCCGGATGCGCCACCGGGAGCGCGGTCATTTGCCACTTGAGCGGGGAAGTAATCAGTGTACGGCGGCGTTGCATCGGGTTCACCGCAAGAGGATAGCACGAGGCTTTTAAGTGGCGCAGGGTTCAGCCTGTGGGGGTTAGTCCGAGCAAGATCGATCTTGCCGCAACCAACCCCCACAGGCTGAAGCCTGCGCCACTGAAAGCATTTCCAATATAACAGCTTTGCCCGCCGCGTACGCCTTGTGTCACCTGTGGCCCATCACGTCCTGGGTGATTCCGCTGTCAGGCCAGTTCGCGCTGCTTACTTCGACGCGCGCGGCGCCATCTCGTTCTTGATGATCTTCCCGCCCTTCATCACGAATTTCACGCGCTGCAATTCCGTGATGTCGGCCAGCGGGTCGCCCGAGACGGCGATCAAATCGGCGTATTTTCCTTTGTCGATCGACCCGATCTGGTCCTGCCATCCGAGCGCTTCCGCGTTGATCATGGTGGCGGACTGAAGCGCCCGCAGTGGAGTAAATCCGCCAAATTTCACCATCATCTCATGGTCCAGAGCCTCGGTCCCGTGCACGTAGGTTTCGCCATCGACTCCGCTGCCAATCATGATTTTCATTCCCTTGGTGGCGGCCGCGAGCTGCACGGCGTGCTCGAAGATGGGGATCATGCGGAATTTCTCTCCGGTATTTTTGGCGTCGTTATCGTCCATGTAGGGTTCGATGTAACGCTGCAAGGTCGGTTCATAGTAAAGATGCTTGGCGACAATCATGTCGGCTTGTTCCTGGTCGAGTCCGAATGCGTGCTCGATGGTGTCGCATCCCGCAATGATCGCATTCCTTTGCCCTTCGCCACCGTAATTGTGGCAGCCCGCTTTTTTGCCGAGGCGATGCGTTTCGTCGATCATCGCTTGCAACACAGGCAGCGGATAGGTCAGCATGTACTGAGCTTCTCCCGTGGGGCTGAAGGAATACGCGCCCGCGGGGTAGAGCTTGATCCAATCGGCGCCGTGGGCGATCTGGTCGCGCACGGCCGCGCGGCCTTCCTCGGCATTGCGGATCACGGTGCTCGCCAGCGGATTGTCCAGATGGGCGGGATCGGCCGGCGTGGCTCCCCAAACGATCCCGAGAGTCGAGACTTGATAACGCGGGCCGTCAATGCGGCCTTCGTTGATCGCATTGCGAATGGCGACGTCGCCATAGCCGTTCCCGTGCGAGGTCATGTCGCGCGCCGCGGTGAAACCCGCGCGCAAAATATTCTGCACATTCTGGACGGCGATCAGCATGTAGTCTTCGGTCGTTCCGCCGGGCTTGCGCGCGTTGAACATGTGCGTGTGCCCGTCGATCAGTCCCGGCAGGACCGTGGCCTGGCTGAGGTCAATCACTTCCGCGCCCGCTGGAATCTTGACTTGCGCTTCCGGCCCGACCGCCGTGATTCGTTCGCCGTTTAGAACGATCACTTGCTTCATCAGCATCTGGCCGGTCGTGCTGTTAAACATCCGCCCGGCGCGAACCGCGACCACCCGCGGAGCCGGCGGGCATGGCTCGACGCCGCCATCGGATCCCACGCACGGCACCGCACCGGCTCCCCGCCACGGCGTGGATGGATGCTGCCCCTGGGCAAAAAGCGAACCGGCGCTCAGTAAGATCCCGCACGCCAATACCAGCAAAGATTTGCATCGCATGGCTGATCTTCTCCTCAATAAAGTAGGGTCGCTGACTTCAGCGTCGTTCGTCTCACGCTTGTCGGTATTCCGAATCGGGGAACACAACATCCGTTGCTTACATGGCCGGTTACTTCCAGCCGTCCATCGCTTTTCGCTGCAGAGATTCCGGCGGGTAGGAGAGTAATTCCAGGCGCACGCCATTGGGATCGAGTGTGTTGGAAATCAGGGCTTTGGTACCGCCGAGATGCACGTCTTCCGCCTTCTGCCCTTTTTTCTGCAGCGCGGAAACCGTGGACGCCACGTCGTCCGACAGAATGCCGGCGTGCGAGAATCCGGGCGCATGATCCTTGTCGGCCGGCGTCATTTCCAGGAACGTGTCGTGATCGATCTGGAGATACACAATGGGATTGCCCGCGCCGTCCTTGAACCGGAACGCTTCGCGAAAGCCCATCTTTCCCGTGTAGAACTTCACGGACTCGTCCATATCCTTCACATAAATTCCGAAATGATTCAGCGTGAGGCCGGCCATCTTCTTTTGTGGCGAGGCCGCCGGCGTCATGAGGAAAATCCCAACAAGCGTTCCTGCCATAAACAGTGCCGATCCGCGAATCCAGCGCATGGTGCCTCCATGGAACACCGATTTCATTTCATTAAATTCGTTTGCTTTGCAGTTTACTTTCGGCTCAGGCCGGCGAAATTTTAGGTCCGGCATTGAATCGCTCCTGCAATCGGATCGCAGCGTGGAGCACTCGGGAATCCTGCCGAAGATCGGCGGTCAATTGCAACCCGAGGGGAAGCCCGCCCGCGACCGGCATGGGAATCGTGATGGCCGGAGTCCCCAGCGCGGTCCACGGCGCGTTCATTGCCGGATCGCCGGTGGTGGATAGGCCCAAGGGCGCCGGTCCCGTTGCGGCGGGCGTGAGAATTACGGGTGTGGATTTAAAAAATTCCGACATTCGCGCCCTGCCATCGGAAACCGTGCGCATGGTCTCATTGTATTTTTCCGCCGGGATCTTCAATCCATCGCGAACCAGGGCCGCGATCGGTTGGTCCAACCGGTCCCCAAACTCTTTGAGGCGCGCTTCGTGGACACGAGCGCCTTCGTAGAACGTGATGAGGTCGTTTGCCGCCTCGACCTTCTTAAGTATTTCTTTGATATCAATCGTCTGGATGTTTATGCCCGCGCGGCGCAACAGGGCGACACTTTGCCGAAAGGCGTTCGCCATTTCCGGCTCGCAATCGGGGATCGGTTCGGGCGCTCCAATCGCAAATTGCTCCTCGCTGCCTTCCGGGTATCCCAGCGCTTTCCAGAGCGCGAGCATATCCGCGGGCGTGTGCGTGTAAAGCCCCAGCGTGTCCTGGGTCTTGGCAAGAGGCAACACACCTTCCATCGGGAGAAGATCGTGTGTCGGCTTGAATCCGGTAATGCCGCAATACGACGCCGGCCGGATCATCGAGCCGCGCGTCTGCTCACCAATCGTGAACGGCACCATGCCCGCGGCAACCGCCGCCGCCGAACCGCTGGAGCTACCACCTGGCGTGTGCTCCAGATTCCGCGGGTTCCGCGTGGGCCCCGGGGTCCGGTAGGCGAACGCCGTGGTCACAGTCTTGCCGAGCATGATCGCGCCGCGGCTGCGCATCAGGTGGATGATCGCCGCATCTTTCGTGCCGACGCGCCCTTTGTAGAGCGGCGACCCATATTCGGTCGCCATACCCTGCGATTCGATGATGTCTTTCGCGCCAAAAGGAATTTCGGAAAGCGGTCCGTCCGCCGTGGGCCTCTCGGGCTGCACTTGCACCCAGGCATGAATGGATGGGTCGAGTTCGCGGATGCGCTGCAGGCACTGCTCTAGTCCGCGTTTCCTGGAATCGCGATCCGCTTTCAGCCAATCGCTGAATGTTTCCAGGCGAGGCGAATCTGCCGCAGCCGCGTGGCTCGAATGCAGCGCCGCAAATTCCGAAATCCCGGCAACTGCGCCCACAGCGGCACTGGTCTTAATGAAATCGCGTCTTGTGTATTTCATGGTTTGAGTGGCCACATCTTACGCTTTACACGCGGCTCGCACAACACGGTGATTTTGGTGGCGCGGGTTTTAGCCTGCGGGGGTTGGTGCTGGCACGATCTTGCGAATACACAATTCACGCAGCAAGGGAGACCTTGATAAGATCACCCAAGTGGCTGTCAGTATGGGAAATTGCGATACCTGTGGAAATTCCTTCGAATTTGATATATCGTAAAAAACGCCTTGGAGGGCAACGGTATGCCGCACGCGTCAGCAGATTTCCGATGCTACCGTCTTGTCCCCATTACCCATTATTTCTAAGCGGCGGTCGCGATGGCGAATCGCAGAGGATATTACTATGAGTTTTGAAGAAGCCATGCGCAAGGCATCTAGAGATGAGGCTTTCAAGGCGACTGTGTACGCCATGAATACTCTTCTAATTCACAGGGGAATTTACACTCAACAAGAATTTCAAGACCTTTTCGCGGAATGGATGCGGAAAGAGGATAGAAAGAAACAGCGCGAGACACCTTCTACTACGCATTCCGAATCGGCTTTGGCTTAGTTCGCAGATCATCCCAGCTTGGTTGCTGGCACATTGGCCTTTCCGCGCAATGATGGCCAATGTCGCAGTACGGGCATTCGCAATCACACCTCGGAGCCGGTAAAACCTTTTCAGATTTTTTCTTTCTGGGCCACATCCAAGCCACCCCGCCTTTCTGCTTAATCGCGCAAATGATACACCTAAATCTGTCGCATTTGAAGCGTTTTCTGAAGCAATCAAAGAGTCCAATAAATCTCTTGCCCCAATGCAACACCTATGCTTCAATATGCTCATGGACTTGGATGACGATCTGTTAATTGAGCAGCTGCAAGAAGAAATCCGAGAGACCGAAGAGTGGCTTCGTCGCAGGAAGGCGGCGCTTGCAGCCTTAAAGGGCAAGGGGACGAAGAATGCACGCGCACGTGGGTTCAGGCCTGGAAGCATCCCCGCTTTAGCGCAAGCGACACTTAAGGGTTTAAAGCAACCTGTCTCTCTTGATGAGCTAACAAACCTTTTGAAGAAGTCGAATGGTTCTTTGGACGCACGAAAGGTTTCTCTTGCCCTGAGCAGATATGTGCGCCTGGGGCAGCACTTCGCAATTGATGCAGAGGGGAAATACAGTCTTAAATGAAGAGTTCGGGGCCGTGGCAGAGCGCCTCAATGCGGGCGATTAATGATGGCTAGAACGTGTTCGCAAACGTTCAGAAGTCAGAATCCTTCCGGAACGAAGCCTCGTCTGTATCAAGCATAAAATCGCCGTCGATCTTACTTGCTACCAAAATCCAAAGGTTGAAGCCTGCGCCTACTATAAGAGCACTTTCGGAGCGACTGCTTCACCCGCTACTCAAGGGTTGTGTTAACGTGGCCTTGTCACGGCCTGTTTCTTTTTCTTACGGAAGAGCAACGAATAGCGTGAACGGGTGGCACGAAGGACAATCGCGAATCACCAGTCACCAATCACCAATCACTATTCGCCAATCATAGGTAACCCCATGAGAGAAGCCGTCATCGTAAGCGCAGTTCGCACGCCAGTCGGAAAAGCGGGCAAGGGCACTCTGCGCGCCACGCGGCCCGACGACCTTGCGGCCATCGCGTTTCTGGAAGCGATTCGCCGTGTCCCGGGCCTGGATCCGAAGGATATCGAAGACGTAATCCTCGGCTGCGCCATGCCGGAAGGGGAAGCTGGGAATAACATCGCGCGCATCGCGTCCCAGCGGGCGGGTCTGCCGGTGGAAGTTCCGGCCATCACCATCAACCGGTTTTGTTCTTCCGGCCTGCAGTCGATCGCCATGGCGGCCGAGCGCATCATGGTCGGCCATGCTGACGTGATTCTTGCGGGCGGCGCGGAATCCATGAGCATGATTCCCATGGGCGGCAACAAAATCGCCCCCAATCCCTGGCTGATGGACCACTATCCGGACGCGTACCTCAGCATGGGCCTTACCGCGGAAAACGTAGCCAAGAAGTACGGCATCACGCGCGAGATGGCCGACGAATTTTCGCTCGCGAGCCACCAGAAAGCCCTCGCCGCAATCGCCGCCGGAAAATTCAAGGATGAAATCGTGCCGGTGGCAGTGCAGACGACCGTCGTCGCAAACGGCGCTAACGGGCACGCCGCAAAACCCAAAACAACGACGAAACTATTCGACATGGACGAAGGCCCGCGCGCCGATACGTCCCTGGAAGCCCTCGCGAAACTCAAGCCCGCCTTTCACGCGCGCGGCACAACCACGGCCGGAAACAGTTCGCAGACCAGCGATGGCGCCGCCGCGGCGATTGTCATGAGCGCCGAAAAGGCTCGTGTGCTGGGCGCAAAGCCCCTGGCGCGTTTTCTCGGCTTTGCCACTGCCGGAGTGCCCGCCGAAATCATGGGCATCGGCCCGGCCTATGCGATCCCCAAAGTCCTGAAGATGACAGGCTTGACGCTCGATCAAATCGACGTGATCGAACTCAACGAGGCGTTCGCCGTGCAGGCGCTTTCCGTGATCCAGGAAACTGGGCTCGACCCGGCGCGCGTGAATCCCAATGGCGGCGCAATCGCCCTCGGCCATCCGCTCGGCTGCACCGGCGCGAAGCTGACAGCCTCAATCCTGCGCGAACTCGAGCGCCGCAACGGTCGCTACGGCATGGTCACGATGTGCATCGGCGGAGGAATGGGCGCGGCGGGGATTTTTGAGCGCTTGGCGTAAGCGGCCAAGTCAAAGGCATTTAACACAGAGGACGCAGAGTACGAAAAAGAGAGGCTTGTTCCCGCTTCACGGTATTCTTCTGATCGATCCGCAGGGATCTCCCCTATTGGAAGTCATGCGCAGGTTGCCCCGCCAACGGCGCGAATGTAACTAGCCCAGGGCAACGCCCTGGGTATTGTGGCCAGACGTCGTTGTCCGCCCTGAATGGGCGGATGGTCTCCGTGCGCCCTTTCAGGGCGCGCGATGATCGTGTGATTCCGGTCCCGGGTGTCGCCCCGGGCTAGCCAACTGCGGCGCTTTCAGCGCCGACCCATTTGCAAGGCTGAATTTACCGGAACAGCAAATACGACCCGTAACCCAAGCCGATTCCCAGCAACGAACCCACCACCACATCGCTGACGAAGTGCATGCCGAGGATCACGCGCGAAACGGCGATGCTCACGGACAGCACGAGCAAAGGCGCCTGCAGCTCCGGATAGAAAATGCACAGCGGAATGGCGATGGCGAATGCGCTCATCGAATGGCCGGAGGGAAAGGAGAATTGATCGGGCGGAAGGACCTTCGACCAGCAATGCGCTTCGAGCTGGCAAGGACGTTTCCGTTTGCTGGTATTTTTCACAATGCGGAACAAAGCGACCGCGGCGGCTTCCGCCGAGGCGCTGGCCGCGATGGCCACAAATCGCAGGTCGCCTCCAAAGAGCAGCAGGGCGATCCCCACCGAATACCAGATCCAGCCGTCTCCCAGCCGCGTGGCGGAAATCATCCACACCCGAAGCCATCGTGGAGCGCGCCAATGATGCACGCGGCGCATGACGTCATGGTCGCGCGCCTCGATAAATTGCCAAACCATTCGTTTCGCTGACATGGCGATTCACCTCGAACTTATGACCGACAGCACGGACTGCCCCTCCGTCACGGGGCTACGCCGGCTGCTTCTCTCGCGCCGGCATGGCACGCAGCAGGGCGTTTGGCGCCGGCTTTGGAAGATTGATGGCGGAGCCCCAGCGGCGGATGAAGAAACGATCCACCAGATAGTCAACGGCCACTCCGGCCGGAACCAACGCGACGGCCGGCGCCAGCAGCAGCGTCCAGCGGTCCTCGCGCATCATCTCCAGGCAGAGCTGCAGAATGTCGCGCGTCAGCTTCCAGTAGCCGCCCGATTCACCCTGCAGGCGCCCGTAGCCGGCGCGAAGCCCGGCGAAAAACTCATCCTTGTTTCGCGCGCCGGGAACTTCCGTATAGGTCGTGCCCACCGAAGCCAGCGCGTGCGCGTCACTCCCTGCCACCTGCACCTTGCAGCGGCGCCAGGCAAAGTCCGCCGCGTGCTGATTGGCGGCGGGCAGCATCTGGCCGTTGCGCGCCTCCACGCCCGGGAAATATCCGGCAAACCATTCAAAATCATCGGCGTCGCGCCGCCCGGTCACGGCCGCGAAAATGTGATTGATGGTGAAAAACAGGCGTTGCTCGGAAAGATAGGCCAGCAGGCGGATCATATCGTCTCGCCGGCGGGCGATCTCGACGTGCTGGCGTTCGGTCAGGTCGTAGACGCCCACGTGCACGTGCGTCCCGCTGGGCATAGTGCAGGAAACTTCTTCGCTGACAAAGAAGTCCGGATAGCGGCGCAATTCCTCCGCGCCGGCGATGGAGTCGTGGTCGGTCAGGGTGAACAGGTCCATGCCGCGGCTGCGCAGCGTGGAGTAGACGTCGGTCGGGGCGCTGTGGCTCTCCAGAAAAAAATGCCGCAGGACAGCCACAGGCAGGGTACCTGAGTGACGCGAGTGGACGTGCAGGTCACATTTCATCGTGTGGAAATCTTCGCAAATGAACTTTGCTAACTTGTTACGCAATGTTGAACAAATCGTAAGAATTGTTTGTTACTGATTGAACACAAATAAGTTACCGCCAGGGAGGATCGACTATAGATGGCAGACGGAATGCCCGGGCAGCAATCTTCCAACCGCCGCATCCAGCTTGTTTTCTTTGACGCCGGGGGCGGCCACCGCAACGCCGCTACCGCCCTGCAGGTGCAAATCGAGCGCCAGGGCCTTCCCCTGGACGTATCGCTGGTCAACCTTCAAGAAGTACTTGATCCCCTGGACATTTTGCGGAAATACGCGGGCATTCGAATTCAGGACATGTACAACAAGATGCTGCGCAACGGCTGGACGCTGGGCAGCCCACAGCTGATGCGCGTGCTGCAGCTGGTGGTGCGAATGTACCACGCGCCGTCCGTGAAAGTGCTGGAAAAGTTCTGGCAGCAGGGCGCGCCGGACATGGTGGTCTCGCTGGTGCCGCATTTTAACCGCGCGATGAGAGAGAGTTTTGATCGGGCGTTTCCGGGCCGTCCCTTCGTCACCGTGCTGACCGACCTGGCCGATTATCCGAAGCATTTTTGGATCGAGAGCCAGCCGCAATATCTGGTCTGCGGGACCGATCGCGCGGTCAAACAGGCGCGCGAACTGGGGCATCTGGACGGCACCGTGTTTCAGACTTCAGGAATGATCCTGCATCCGCGGTTTTACGAGCCGGGCCCCGCCGACCGGATTGCAGAGCGGAAAAAACTTGGGCTTGATCCCGATCTTCCCACCGGCATCGTGCTGTTCGGCGGGTACGGCACGTCGAAGATGCTGCACATCTTGCGGCAAATCAATCAGTCGTCGCTGCAGGTGCAGCTTATTTTGATTTGCGGGAAGAATGAAAAATTGGCGGCGGCCCTGCGACGCGAGCCCAGCAGAATTCCGATCCACGTGGAGGGATTCACCACGCAAATTCCTTACTTCATGGCGCTGTCCGACTTTTTTATCGGCAAGCCCGGCCCGGGCAGCATCAGCGAAGCGCTTTCCAAACAGTTGCCGGTAATCATCGACTGCAATGCATGGACGCTGCCGCAGGAGCGTTACAACGCGCAGTGGGTGCGCGAAAAAGCGGTGGGCGTGGTCGTGAAACATCACCGCCAGGTGGCGGGAGCCGTCGCGGAACTCTTGCAGCCGGGGGAACTGGCCCGCTACCGTGGCCGCGCGGCCGCAATGTGCAACGAGGCCATTTTTGAGATTCCTAAAATCTTCGAGACAATCCTCAAAAATGGGTGCGGGTCCAAGTAGCACAGTCTTCACGGGTTGTGGAAAGACCCAAAATTTCGTCATTCCGAGGCATGATTTTTTGCCGAAGAATGCCTCTTTCTTTGGACTTAAATCGAAGAGAGATTCCTCGCTTCGCCTGGAATGACGGGAATTTATTTGCAGCAACAGTGACGCACGAGCTTCTCGAAACCTACTTCTTCGGCAGTAAGTTGTTGGTCGATACTTCAAGAAGGTCCTTGCTCAGCTCGCGTTCCGCATCGGACGGCAGCAAATACCCCGCCCGCACAAGATCGTCGATCGCCTTATGCAGCAGCGCGGAGTAGGTATCGATATTTCCGTAATGCTCTTCGATCGACAGACGCGGATCGCCGCTGGCAAGGCGGTCTGCTTTGGTTTTTGGGAACGGGATGTATTGGCCCGAGCCTTCGCAACCGTCGTCGTTTTGCGGCGCTGCCCGGACCGCCCAACCTGTGTACGTCGCGAGCGGCACCTGAACTTCGGGCAGTCGAAGGCCGGCGATATCATTGCCATCCGCATCCGTCTTGGGTACCAAGCTCGGGTAGATCGCGCCGTTTGCCGGGTTGTCCTGGTAGGGCGGCGCGAATTTTGGTGGATTCAACGTTGGAATTCCCGTTGCGTAAAAATTCGGGCCGTAATCCAGCAAATACCGCGTGGTTTTGAAGCCCGTATAGGCGACCCCCGGAATGCGGGGAAATCCGGTCGAGGCCCGATCGGGTTTCACCAGCGTTCCATCCGAGAGTTTCGGAAAGCGGCTCGGCGGCGGGGGCGTTCCGGCGGTGACCCACTTATCCATGGCCGTGAAGAGCGCGCGCTGCACGGCTTGCGAATCGAGGGGATTCAGAAGCTGCTGGCAGGCGCCGCGCGATGCGCCGTTTCCGGTTCCGTGCTGCATGCTGGACATGAAATAAATGCGCGTGAATGGAGAGTCCGGCAAATCTTCCTTGCCCGTGGGATCGGTGGTCATCAGCGACGCGGCCTTCACCCAATATTCGTTCGCTGAAAAAATCTCCATGGCGAAGGGACACGTGTGAGTTCGCTCGCACTTTGCATAGCGGCTGTCCGTGCTGCCAGTGATCGGGTCGTTGGTGGCCACGTCCGCGAACGGGAAACGGCCTTCGATATACAGATGATCCTGGCGATTGCGCTCGGTTCGTCCGGGTTGCGACCAGCGGTAATTCATGCTGATGCCGTCGCCCGCGGCGATCCACTGCATCATGCCGTCGAAGACCTGCTTGCCATTTTCAGCCTGGTTGAAGCCCAGATAACGGAAGTCGTTCAGGAAGCGGCCGGGCTGCGAAACGACTTCGGTGTAGATGCGCGTGATGTCGCCCGCGAGGGGATTGGCGTTGCCCATGTCGTCCTTGGTTTCGTAGCGGAGCCAGGCGTTCCAATCGCGAACCGCGGCAAACCCCACGCCGTTCACCGTGGGATCTTTCGCCGTGTAACTGAATTCATAAATATCGTTGCGCTTGAATGGCGTTCCCGCGGGGAGCAATGTAATTGCGGTGCCATCCGAATTATATTGCCAGCCGGAGGCGGGGATTTTCTCGGGCTCGTCATTCAGATGAACCCGGTGTGTGAGCGTCGCTTTCGATCGATCGAGCGTTGCGGCCGGATACGTGAGCGCGTAGGACGTTCCGACGTTCACGATATATTCGTAGGAAGGTCCGGTGATGGGCGAGCCATCGGGATTTTTTGCGACCGGCAACGTGATGGTTGTATTGAAATCCGCTGAACTGGTTCCCGCCGAGGCATCCCAGCCGCTGAATACGATCGAGTAGCCTTGCGGCATCAGGAATGAGTTCGCGAGAAGCGACGGGTCGCTTACGGAACCCGGATCGTCGCCGCCGACGCCCCGGTTGAACGCGAGGATTGTTTTCCGGCCGCGGTTTGGCGCTTCGTACAACATTTTGTGATTGCCCTTGGCGAGGTCCATGGGCTTCAGAATATAAAAGTCGAACGAATATTCCACTTTGCCGGCGGCATTTCGCGGCGCAAGCTGCAAATCAACGATGACCGCATTTTTCGGATCCTTCGGATCGAGCTCGCCAAATACTTTGCCAGTGATTTTTTCGTATTGCCCGACGCCAGGCCAGGAATAGCCGCCGAATGCCGGTGATTCTTTCGCCGTGATTTGAATTTTTTTAATGCGCGCGTGGGCGGGGACCTGCGCGAGGACCGCGGCCGATGCCAGGGCGAAGGCAATGGTGAAGCGCAACAACGTACCGGAACGCGCTGCAGCGATAGCGATCATCGATATTTCGCTCAACCCATGGAACCGCTGGATGGAACGCGCGCCAATAATACACCTGTCTGCAGTCTCCACAAGGCAATCCGAGATGCGCCGGACCTAGCCACTCCAGCCTTACCAAGATCGCGGGGTTGTTCAAATGGAAATGGATTAGCCGACCGGGGGTTTGCTCTCCTGCTCTAACCCCTATACAATAGAGCTTCACACCGCAGCATTTCTAATCGTCTCAACCCGTTCCGCTTATCGTGAAAGGAAATATGGCTTCCAGAACTGTCTGGCATTTTGCGTATGGCAGTAACATGAACCGGGCGCAAATGCTTTCGCGCGTCGGCAATATTCTTGAGGAGCACAACGCGCACTTGGATAATTACGAATTGCGCTTCAACAAAAAAGTGCGCGGCGGCACGGCTGGCGCCAACGTGCAGCCCGCCCCTGGGAAAACCGTGTATGGCGTGCTGTATAAGATCGAAGAAAACAGTTTTCGGAGCCTGGACCGCTACGAGGGCGTTCCCGAGCACTACCGGCGCATCGAAATTCGCGTGAAGCCCGATGACGGAGAGCCGGTTCCGGCGCAGGTTTACATTGCGTCGAAAATCGAAAAGGGCCTGCGCCCGGCGGCGCACTATTTGCAGCTGATCCTCGACGGCGCGGGGGAACACAGTTTTCCAGCATCGTACATTGGAGAGATCAAGACCGCGGCCGGGGCGGCCTGAAAAACCAGAGAAACTTAGGCCGCCGCCAGCCGCATCTCACATGCAGTAGGCAACCAGGAGGCACCATGGCCACGACGTCATTGCCGCGCTCCGCATCCCGCGGTGGAAGTTTTCTGGTCGAGTCCTGCACCCCGGAAGATGTCTTCTCGCCCGCTGAACTCACCGACGATCAAAAGCTCATCGGCCAGACTGCTGAGGAGTTCATCCGCAACGAAGTCGTCCCAATCATCCCCGATCTCGAACAGCACAAGCCCGGCCTGCTGGCGCAATTGCTGAAAAAGGCGGGTGAAATCGGCCTGCTCGGCGGGGGCGTGCCCGAGGAGTACGGCGGCGCGGGGTTGGACAAAGTTTCGAGCGTGCAGCTGGCCGAAAAATTGTCGGCCTACGCTTCGTTCGGCGTCAGCCATGGCGGCCACTCCGGCATCGGCACGCTTCCCATTGTCTTCTTCGGCTCGCCCGAACAGAAAAAAAAGTATCTCCCGCTGCTGGCCACCGGCGAAAAGCTGGCCGCGTATTGCCTGTCGGAGCCGCAGGCGGGTTCGGACGCGCAGAACTCGCGCACGCGCGCCGTGCTTTCGCCCGACGGCCGCTCGTGGATCCTGAACGGGCAGAAAATGTGGATCACGAACGGCGGATTCGCCGACGTCTACATCGTCTTCGCGAAAGTGGATGGCGAAAAATTTTCCTGCTTCATCGTCGAGCGCGGATTTCCGGGCTTTTCGTCCGGCGCGGAAGAAAAAAAGATGGGCCTGAAAGGCAGCTCGACCACGGCGCTGTTTTTCGAGAATTGCCAGGTGCCCAAGGAAAATCTGCTGCACGAAATCGGACGCGGCCACATCGTGGCATTCAATATCCTGAACGCGGGAAGGTTCAGCTTGGGCGCCTACTGTGCGGGCGGAGCCAAAGGCACGCTGGAAATCGCGTCAAAATACGCGAAGGAACGCACGGCGTTCGGCAAGCCCATTGGCGATTTCGGGCTTATCCGCGCGAAGCTGGCGGAAATGGCCATCCGCATTTTCACGGTCGAGTCCATGATGTACCGCTCGGCCGGGTTGATGGACCGCGCCATCCTGGCAGCCGGCGAGGGCGCCGATAAATCGCAGCAGTCCATGAAAGTGTTCGAGGAATACGCCATCGAAAGCTCCATCAGCAAGGTGAACGGCTCGGAATTGCTCGATTTCGTGGTGGATGAAGCCGTGCAGATTTTCGGCGGCTACGGATTCCACGAAGACTATCCGGTCGCGCGCGGCTATCGCGACTCCCGCGTCAACCGCATCTTCGAGGGCACCAACGAAATCAACCGCCTGCTCATCATCCAGATGCTGATGAAGCGCGCTACTTCCGGGGCCCTGCCGCTGATGCAGGCCGGCGCGAAACTCCGCGAGGAAATCATGGCCGGCCCGTCCTTCGAGGAACCTGCGTCGGGCCCGTGGGCCGATGAGGAACGCATTCTGGCCGGAGTGAAGAAGGCGTTTCTGCTCACGGCCGGAGCGGCGCTGGAAAAATACCGCGACCGCCTGGCAGACCAGCAGGAGGTCGTGGCTGAATTGTCCGATATCGTCATGGCGTGTTATGCCATCGAATCTTCCCTGCGCCGCGTGCAGAAAGCCGAGGCGGCGAAAGGAGCCGCAGCCGTCGCGGTCATGGCCGACGCGGCCCGCGTTTTCCTTCATGATGCCGCCGACCGCGTCGAAATCGGAGCGCGCAAAGCGCTGGCCGCCGTCCTTGAGGGCGACATGCTGCGCACCCAACTGGCGGTTCTGCGCCGATTTCTGAAGCGCGAGCCGGCCGATACCGTGGCCATGCGGCAGCGCGTCGCCGCCGCCGTCCAGTCAGGGGACCGATATCCCTTCGAGGGCCGCTGAGGCGTATTCTCCCCAGGGCCCCTATTCCAGATTAAGCGATGCCATTTGGCGGTGCCTCAGTTGTAGGGGCATCCGCTGCAGCGGACCGTGCCCCTGCGACCAACGCGCGAACGGATTCCCCCGAACAGGCACCTTTCCGGTTCAAGAACTAAGGCTGTCTCTCTTAGAAGACACAGGCTCAACTCGCATCTGCGGCATCATTCCTGAAAACTCGCGCATTCCTACAGAAAACAGGAAAGTTAAATTCTGATTTTCATAGAAATATCTCGATTCTTGCGTACTGGTACGGGTGTATCCCAGGGGCTAAAGATTTCCACACCGCCGTACCATGGGATTAGAGGCCACTTATGGTTTAATGTCGGCTTGCGTCATTTGGATAGTGACTTGCATCAAAAGTAAGTGTACGGGGGAAAGGACCTCTCAGGTGAATGCGAGCAAGGTGTGGAGTGAGAAAAAGGCCCGGAAGTGGATGTGGCTTGGGCTGGCGGCGTTTGTCGCCCTGCAAATTTACTTTGTACAGGAAATGCTGGCTGCTTTGATCCTGTTTACAGGCGTTTTTGTGATCTTCGCGGTGATTGCTCTTGTGTTGTACCTGGTGGACCGCGCCGGCCAGTGGGGACTCGGCTGGGCCGGGCATCAGGCGCGCCGGGGGATGGCCCTGGCCGAGGATCTCAGTAAAAAGCAGCTCCGCCGTCCACGTTCAGAGACTGCCCAGTAATCGCGCTGGATTGATCCGAACACAGGAAGAGCGCGGTCGCGGCAACCTCGTTCGCGGTTTGCCCTCTTCCTTGCAGGATTGTGTTCAAGAATCCCTTTAGCTGGTCTTCTTCGGAAACCCCCAGCCGTTCCGCGAGCACGTGGCCCAGATCCTTGGACATCCGGGTTTCGGTTACCGGACCCGGGCAGATGGCGTTTACCCGGACGCCCTTGCGCGCCGCCTCGGCGGCAACCACGCGCGTGAGCCCCAGCATGCCAGCCTTCGCCGCCGCATAGGGTGAACCCCAGGCAAAGGCGGACTTGGCCGAAAGGCTGGAAATGTTCAGGATGGTCCCGAAGCCGCGCGCGTACATCGCGGGAAGCACCAGGCGCGTAAGCAGGTAGGCGCCGCGCAAGTGCACCGCGACCACGCGGTCCCATTCCACCGGAGTGATTTCCTCCACAGGCTTTACCGGGCCGTACTCTCCCGCATTATTCACCAGGATATCGACGCGGCCGAATTCCGCCGTGGCGGTATGGATGAGATGCTCGCATTGCTTTTCGTCCGCCACGTCGGCGGCCACAGCCGCGGCACGGCCTCCCGCATCACGGACTTCCTTCGCCACCCATTCGATCTCTGTTTTTGTCCGCGCCGCCACCACGACCGTCGCGCCTTCCCCAGCGAACTTCAAGGCAATAGCTCGCCCGATCCCGCGGCCTCCGCCAGTAATCACCGCAATTTTGGACTCCAGCAGCATTTGCGCCTCCCGAATTGGATTTGCAGGATAGCACTCCAGGCGCGCGTGCCCAAACTGGAGCTGTCGGTATCGAGGCACGTTGCTCTTCCCAAGAGGTCGCCTAACCCTTCCCGGCCGTGATAATCTATTACGGAATTTCCGAGGTTGTTGAATGAGTGATCAGACCCAATCGTCGAATGCGGAAAAGAGTTTAATTCGCGTGCGCCCGCGCGGATTTTGCGCGGGAGTGGTGCGCGCGGTGGACATCGTGGACCTGGCGTTGCAAGCCTATGGGCCGCCGGTGTACGTCCACCATGAAATCGTGCACAACCGCTACGTGGTGGAGCAGCTTCGCCAGAACGGCGCCATTTTTGTGGAAACCGTCGAGGAAGTTCCGCTCGGCGCGGTGCTGGTTTTCAGCGCGCACGGAGTGCCGCCCACCACACGCGAAGAGGCCCGCCTGCGCGAATTGCGCGTGATCGACGCCACCTGCCCGCTGGTCACCAAAGTGCACCTGGAGGCGCTGAAGTTTGCGCGCGAGAACCGCACTATCATTCTGATCGGGCATCGCGACCACCAGGAAATCGTGGGCACCTCGGGAGAGGCGCCGCGACAGACCGTGGTAGTCGATAGCGTCGAGGCCGTGGACGCGCTGGAAGTAGCCGACCCCAGCCGCCTCTCATTTCTGACGCAGACGACGCTGAGCCTTTACGATACCCAGGAAATTGTCGCGCGGCTCCGGGAGCGCTTCCCCTTGATCGAAGGCCCCGCATCCGACGATATCTGCTACGCCACGCAGAACCGGCAGGAAGCGGTCGAGCAACTGGCGCGCGAAGTGGACTTGATTCTTGTGGTCGGCTCGCCCAATAGTTCGAATTCGAATCGCCTGGTGGAGGTCGCCAAGCGCTCGGGAGTTCCCGCGGAACTCATCGACGCCGCCAGCGACATTAACCCGAAGTGGCTCGAGGGAATTCGCCGCGTGGGTTTGACGGCGGGGGCGTCCGCGCCGGAAGTATTGGTCGAGCAAGTGAGCGAGCATCTGGCCGGGCAGGGCTTCACCAATCAGCGCGATCTCGACCTGATCCGCGAGGATGTGCGCTTCACGCTGCCCGCGGAACTTACCAATATCGCCCCGATGTCGAAGTAAGTTTCACAGGGGTGGATTGCGCAATACGCTTTGGACAAGTCAGCCATGCGGTCAGCGGTCACCCAGGGGATTCGAGCTCCAATGTTGCAGCGGGCATTTCTTCTCTCGTCAGGAAAAGCAAGCGAAGCCCGCACCCGTTTTCAGGAGGGCGATTTTGGCGGTCAAGATCATCCGTCAGCCGAAGAAAATTGCCTTGGTGGGTTCGGCGACCAGCGCGGCGGCGCTGCGCGCCGGCCACGAGCGAGCGTCCGCGGCCTTGCGTGCCGCCGGACTGGTGGACCGCTTAAAGTCCCGGGGTTTTGACGTTGCCGACCTGGGCGACACTGCCACCTACGTGTTTCAGCCGGACGACGAATTTCCCCGAGCCAGAAACGTTTCCGCGGTTCTAAAGTCCCTTAATGATTTACGGCCGCGCGTCGAAGTCGCGGTGAAATCCGGCGCGCTTCCTCTGGTTCTCACCGGGGATTGCATTTCCGTGATGGCCGTCATCGCGGCCGCCCGCCGTTATCATCGAAACGTGAGCCTGATTTATATGGACCGCGACGCCGACCTCAACGTGCCGGCGACCACGCCCTCCGGCTGCGTCGACGGGATGGTCATCTCCCAAGTCATCGGGCGAGGCGCGCCCGAACTGGTCCGTTTCTGGGGCGAGCCGCCGCTGGTCCGCGAACACGACGTAGCCCTGTTCGGATTTGAGCGCCTGGATTTGCCGGAGGAACAATTTCTGGCCAACTCCCTGTTGCGGCGCCACCCGGCGCTCGAGGTCTCGACGGTGGGAGCTGTCGCGGCCGCGCACGCAGCGGTGGAACGCGTGCATGCGGCCCAGCATGAATTCGTCCTCCACTTCGACGTCGACGTCATCAATAGCGAGGAATTTCCCTGGACCAATTTTCCCGGTTCCGGCGGGCTTTCCTTGAACGAGGTCCGCGATGCGCTTCGTGTGTTTACCGCCCAGCCCAATCTGGTTGCGATCGAAGTCGCCGCCTACAATCCGGACCTCGATCCCGACGGCCAGGGTGCCCGGAAACTTATCGATCTGCTTGCCGATGTGCTTTCGATTCGACTGGAAGCCGCACCAAGTCCATCTGTGAGCAGCGAGCAAGTTGTCTCCGATGGGCCTGTCGCAGTCGCGGAATCTCCCGCCGCGCCTTCCGCCGATCCGCAAGAACCGCCCGCGCCCGATTCCGTCAATTCCTAGCGGCGCCTTTTTCGCTCGCCCGCATGATTCGATCCTTAGTGGCGGATTCGCCCCGGACTCGGTTGCACGGAACTTCCGAATGCGCTACCGTTTCCCTATACGCTGGAGGTTACCGCCTTGATCGGAAAACAGCTTGCCGTCGCCGTGATGTTCAGCTTTATCCTGGTGGGTTCGGGATTGGCCAGGCTTCGCCCGGCGCTGCTCTCTGAATCGGCCGGCGCCTCCGCGGGGATGCAAATGAACATGAGCGGCCCGGCGGACGAAGGCGTGCCCTCCTACCATGCCTACGAATTGAAGCCGCCATTTCCGGCCACGCTCGATCCAAAGCAGTTTCCCGATGCCATCATTCGGAACGTCTATGCCCTCGCCGGAAAAATCAAGCCGGTACTTTACCAGCAGCCATGCTACTGCTATTGCGACAGGCACCAGGGGCACAAGAGCCTGCTGGATTGTTTTGCCAGCAAGCACGGGTCGGAGTGCGACGTCTGCCTCAAGGAAGCCGTCCTTTCTTATCAATTGACGAAAAAGGGAAAAACGCCCGCGCAGATTCGGGCGGCGATCATTCACGGGGATTGGCAATCCGTGGACATGAGTCCCTACGCCACGGAAACTATCGTCCCCTAGTTTTTCCTCTGCAATCATCCCAATTTTCGTGTATTGAAAGTGTCCGCGTTCCTATTTTCTTCAATACCGAAGTAGAATTGTCCATCCACCCGCCGAGTGCGTTACACTCCTGCCGAAATGGAAAGCATTCCTGAGACGCGCGTTGAAAGGAGGGCCTGAGATGTCCAATGGCGGCAATTCGGGATCCGATAAGACGCAGGCGGCGATCCTGGCGGTTCGCCTGCTTGTGGGCGCTGTATTTTTCCTGGAAGGAATCAAGAAATTTCTGTTTCCCGAGCAGTGGGGGGCGGGAAGGTTCGCGGGGATCGGTATTCCCGCGCCGCATGTGATGGGCCCGTTCGTTGGCACGGTGGAAACGATTTGCGGGCTGCTGGTGATGCTCGGATTCCGCACCAGTCTTGCCGCAGCGCCGTTGCTGGTCGTGATTTGTACGGCGATTGCCACCACGAAAATTCCGATCCTGCTCAAATCCGGTTTCTGGCGCATGGAGGATGCCGCCCGCACCGATTACTCCATGCTTATGGGACTGATCTTCCTGTTGTTCGCTGGCTCGGGCAGCCTGTCGCTGGACGCGCGCACCGCGAACCGGAAGACACCGTAGGATGGCGGACCTCGCACAATCTGAACCAGACGGGCCGACCCTTGATGAGAAGAGTTCTCTCAAGGAACTCGCTCTCTTTTTCCTGCGGCTGGGAACCACTGCTTTTGGCGGCCCGGCCGCGCATATCGCCATCATGGAAGACGAGTTGGTCCGCCGCAGAAAATGGCTTACGCGGGAAAAATTTCTCGATCTGCTGGGCGCAAGCAATTTGATTCCCGGCCCCAGTTCGAGCGAACTGGCCATCCACATCGGATATCTAAGAGCGGGCTGGGCGGGCCTCGTGGTCGGCGGGATTTGTTTCATCCTGCCTGCAGCGATTCTGGTTGCGCTTATCGCCTGGGCCTACGTTCGCTTCGGCCATCTGCCCGCGGCCGCTGGCGTGCTGTACGGCGTCAAGCCGGTGGTCATCGCCGTCATCCTGCAGGCGTTGTGGGGGCTCGGGCGCACGGCCGTCAAGAGCTGGCCGCTTGCAATCGCGGGCGTGATTTGCGCTGTACTCAGTTTTTGGGGAACGAACGCGTTGGCGATTCTTTTCGGAGCCGGCGCGATCCTGGCCTGCTTTCACACAATTTCCAGAGGGATCAAGCAGCGGCAAACCGCGAGGCATGGCGCGCTTGTTCTGCTCCGGGGAAATTTCCGCGCAAATCTCGCGCGATTATTTCCCCTGGCGGGAGGCGCCGGGGCAGCGACTTTAGTACCCGGACTGTGGCCATTGTTCCTGGTTTTCCTGAAAATTGGTTCGGTGGTGTTCGGCAGCGGCTACGTCCTGCTCGCTTTCCTGCGCGCCGATCTGGTGGCGCATCGCGCCTGGGTAACCGACGCGCAGCTGGTGGACGCCGTGGCCATCGGACAGGTGACGCCGGGACCCGTGTTCACGACGGCGACGTTTCTTGGGTACTTGTTGCGCGGGCCGCTTGGCGCAGCGGCCGCGACCGTGGGAATATTTCTGCCCGCATTCATCCTTGTGGCTGCCAGCGGGCCGCTGATTCCGTTCCTGCGGCGGTCGGCGACGGCGGGAGCGTTTCTCGACGGGGTAAATGTTGCGTCGCTCGCTTTGATGGCCGCGGTAAGTTATCAACTCGGCCGCTCCGCGATCGTGGACGCGCTGACGATTGCGCTGGCCATCGCCAGCGCTGTTTTGTTATTGCGTTTCCGAATCAACTCGGCATGGCTGGTTCTGGGCGGAGCGATGGCCGGTATTGTTGCGCAATATGTGCGAGGCGGCTAATGAACTTCACTGCCCGGCCCGTCAGGCTGCCTGGGCTTCACCCAGTAGTCCAGCCCGAGCCAGAAGCTATACGCGTGCCGCACGAGCGCCAGCGATAACGCGATGGCGAAACCCATCCACAGCAGAATTTTCTGATTGACCGAAAGCCGGGTGAAGTCCGGAAACAGGAGCGACACCAGAAAGATTGCCACCACGCACGCCGTGGTCGCCACGTAGTTGATGATCATCGCGCCCACGTAATACCCCTGCTCGGGAAAATAAGACAACCCGCAATCCGGACATCGCGGCAACATGCGGAATACCCCTCGAAATAATCGGCCGCGCCCGCAGTTCGGGCACCGCCAATGTGCGGCGCGTCGAATGGTCTGGGATAAGGGAGGCCGCCACATGAACTAATTCACTCTTAAAGTAGTTTCACACATACGGAAGTTATAGTTCACCTGAAATGTTAAGCCGCCTGATTCCGCAACTTTTGGCCTACGCAACACCTGACCTCGATCGTACGATGGCTTACGATCTGCGTGCCGCCGTAAGTGTCTTATATTCAATTATATAAAGAATAATATTCTTCTTGTTAGGAGGGTTATTGGAATCGGGTTGACTCCATTCAATAGCCGCATTTTCGACCTGGAAACTGCCGGGGCATTTCTGATTGCTCCAAAACGGTACTGTACCCTACGATTTATTCAGGGTTTTCAGGAATCCTACCCAGAATTCCCCCTGCTATTGGCCAGGAGACCACGAATGCCGAACAACAACCCAGCCCCCAACGAGATCCCCAAGGAATTCGAGCGCCTCGATCACAAGGAAAAGGAACTCTGGCGCCTGGCCTTACTGATGCTTGCCATCCTCGCTGTTGGCGTAGGGGTGTTGTCTCAGGAGGACCTCCAAAAAGGGCAGCTCAATCTCGAAGCCCTCCCGGTTGGAGTAGGCGTTCTCATCATCCTGTTTGGGTTGTACCTCTGGAAGAAGAAGCGGGAGATTGACGAGCTGCGCGGCTTCGTCAAGGGCTTCCAGCAGATGAAAGAGGCGCCGCCGACTGCCGAGCAGCTCGACAAGCTCGCGGATGTCATTGCCGCGTCCCGCCAGGGTTACCGCGATTTGATCGACAGCATGGACCATCTGGTCTTCACGATTTCCCTGGACGGGGAAATCCGCACCGTGAATCAGCGCATCACGGAAGTATTTGGACATTCCTACTCCGAGCTTGTGGGGCACAAGTTGGACGAGTTCTTTGACGAGCCAAGCAGGGAAGCCGTGCAAAAGTCGGTCGATTGGTTTTCCGAAAAGCGCCATTGGACAGGAACGGTCCGCGCGCGCCTGAAGAAGACGGGCAGCGCGCGCTATTTTGATTGCGTCTTACAGGCAATCGTCAAGGACGGGAAAGTGGTTGGCGCCAGCGGGCTGGCCCGTGACATCACCGATCAGCGCGAGAGTGAATCGCGCTTCACGGAGCTATTTGAAACCCTTCAGGAAGGCGTCTATTTTTGCGATACGGCCGGAAAACTGTTGGACGTGAATCCGGCGATGGTGCAAATGCTGGGATATTCGCACCGCGATGAACTGGTGGGAACCAACATCGGCAAGCTATATCACCAAGTCCCGCAATCGCCTTTTCCGGAATGGGGGCAGGGCCGCGGCTCCTCGCCGCTTACCCGCGAAGTCGTCCTGCGCAAAAAGGACGGAAGCCCGATCGTGTGCATCGATAACTCCAACGCCATCTGCGATTCCTCCGGCCGCATGATCCGCCACCAGGGAACCCTGGTGGACATCACGGACAGGAAGCGATCGGAAGAGGAATTGCAAAAGGCCAAAGAGGCCGCGGAAGCGGCCAGCCGGGCCAAGAGCGGCTTTCTGGCGCATATGAGTCACGAGATTCGCACGCCGATGAACGCCATCATCGGCATGACCGAACTCGCGCTGGATACGCAGCTCACCGAGGAACAGCGGGAATTCCTGACCATGGTTCGCAGTTCCGGGAAGTCCCTGCTGGCCCTGATCAACGACATTCTGGATTTTTCAAAAATCGAGGCGGGAAAACTGAGCCTGGAGCGCATCGAGTTCTCCCTGCGATATGCCACCAGCGACACCGTGAAAATCCTGGGGTTGCGGGCAAGGCAAAAGGGGTTGGAGCTGCAGAGCCAGATTTCTCCGGAGGTGCCGGACGCGCTTTTGGGCGATCCCGGCAGGCTGCGGCAAATCCTGTTTAACCTGATCGACAACGCCATCAAGTTCACTGAGCGGGGCCGTGTAACGCTGCGCATGGAAGTGGACTCCCGATCCGAGCGCGAAGCCTGCCTGCATTTTTCGGTCGCCGATACGGGTATCGGCATCCCCAGGGAGAAGCAGCTCCTTATTTTTGAGGCCTTCACCCAGGCGGACAACTCGATTACGCGCAAATTCGGAGGAACTGGCCTTGGCCTTTCGATTTCCTCGCGCCTGGTGGAACTCATGGACGGAAAAATCTGGATCGAAAGCGAAATCGGCCGGGGCACCATGTTTCATTTCACCGCGCGCTTCGGACTGCAAAAGCAATCGGCAAGGAAAATTCCCGCCCGATCCGATTTGAAAGGGACGCGCGTGCTGCTCGCCGACGATTTGCCGACCAGTTCCCGGCTTCTTGAGCTCATGCTCTTGAATTGCGATATGCAACCCGTGGTCTTCAATAGCGGCCGGGAAGCGCTGGCGGCCTTGACCCAGGCGGCAATAGACGGGCAGCCTTTCCCGTTCCTGCTGGCCAACACGAATCTTGCGGAGCTGGACGGCTTCAGGCTGGCCAAGGAGATCAAGCTGAATCCGGAAATCGCGCAGACCCAGATTCTCCTGTTCACGTCCGAAGGACTGGCTGGGGATGCGGCGCGCTGCCGCGAGTTGGGTGTTTCCGCCTACTTGACTCTTCCCGTGGATCAAGCGACGTTGACCGAAGCGTTTATCGCCGCTTTGGACGCGCGCACGGCCGGTCCGGACCGCGCCGTCCTCGCGACTCGGCACTCGTTGCGCGAAGGAACACAGAACCTGCGAATCCTCCTGGCCGAAGACAACACCGTCAACCAGATCCTGGCCGATCGTTTGGTTCGCAGGCGGGGCCATTCGCTGGTCATCGTCAACAACGGGCGCGAGGCCCTCGACGCCCTGGACCGCGAACACTTTGATCTGATCCTGATGGACGTTCAGATGCCGGAAATGAGCGGCCTCGAAGCCACCGCGGCCATACGCCAAAAAGAAAAAAGCGCCGGTTCGCGCATTCCCATCATTGCGCTCACGGCCTTTGCCATGAAGGACGACCGCGATCGTTGCCTGGAAGCGGGCATGGATGACTATGTGACCAAACCCATCGAGCAAGCGGCGCTGTTTGAAGCCATCGAGAGACTTACCGGTGTCGCTTCCGCGCAGAACGCACTGGCGACAGCCGAATCGAATGCTGGTGAGGGGCCTTCCGGCGTCGCCGTTTTTGACATGGATGCTGCTCTGGAGCATCTCGGCGGAGACGCCGACCTGCTTCGCGAAATCGTGGGCATGTTCCGAACGCAGTGCGACAAGTGCATGGCAAAACTTCGCGAGGCCGTGGCCAAGGGCGACGCCGTCGGAATCGAATTTGCCGCGCACGCGCTGAAAGGCGCGGCCGCGAACCTGTTTGCGCAGGGCACGGTGGAAGCCGCTTTGCGGCTCGAGGAATTGGGGCGGTCAGGCTCTACCGACGGCGCAAGGGAAATGCTGGCTGTGCTGGAATCGGAAATTTCCAGATTGCGGCTGGCGCTAGAAGATATCGAGAAGGAGTACGCGAAGTCGCAGGCCTGAGGGAATTCTGCCGGCGGGGAATCGCGGAGAAATCGTTTCTCGCGGAGACCATCAGGCGGTTACGGGGCAAAACATCTGGATGATGTTCACTAATTGGTCCGCTTTTAGCGGCTTCACCATATAAATCACCGCTCCCAGGTCGTGGCCGGTTTTGAAATCCTTTGGATCGCCGCGCGAAGTCAGGAAAATCACGGGAACGTTGGCGAGCCGCGGCTCACGTTTCACCAGATAGCAAAGGTCGTAGCCGGAAATTCCCGGCATCATGACGTCGAAGATCAGGACAGCCGGAGTGAGATCTCTCAAAATCTGAAGCGCTTCTTCGCCGCTGGAGGCTTTCTTCACCACGTAATCATGGCGCATTAACTGCGCCTCGATGATCCGGAGAACGGTTGGATCGTCATCCACTGCGAGGATCACGGGACTTTTCGATGGATCCGGGGTTGGTTTTGTCGTAGGCATACAATGTTCCCATCCAAATCAGGCCTGAGAGGTATCCTGAGGACCAACGCTGACGTTAATTCCAACAAGGCTTAATCAGCCTAATCTAATTTTCCGCACGGCCCCGATTCGGGTCAAGGCTTTCCCGGGACACTGGTTCTTGGAGAGAGACATGGGGAATTGGCAGCCGTAGGGCCGTCCGCCGAGGCAGGGCGCGCCGGATGCCCCTACTTGACTCGATGATTGCCCTGGCATAAGGTAGCCGGAGAAATCCGGAAAAATAATAATCCGTAAAATCGCGCCCTGCTCGCGATGGGAAACGGCATGCGAAAATCCAAAAAAGATTCGATGAACCGGCGTAAGTTCCTGCAAGGCGCAGCCGCGGGCGCCGCGGCGCTGGCCGCAATTCCGGCGGCGGCTGAGCCCCTGCCCTCCGGCGCGCCCCTCGCGGCCACCGCGCAGCCCATGCCCAGGGAACCCGAGGTCGCCACGCCGGCCGAAGTGGAAGTCCAGACGGAGACGCGCTCCGGTTCCGACTTCATGGTGGATGTGCTCAAGTCGCTTGGCATCGAGTACGTGGCGGCCAATCCCGGATCGAGTTTCCGCGGCTTGCATGAATCGGTGGTCAATTACGGTGGAAATCAGAACCCGGAATTTATCACTTGCTGCCATGAAGAGTCCGCCGTGGCCATGGCCCACGGCTATGCCAAGATGGAAGGCAAGCCCATCGCGGTGTTTCTCCACAGTGATGTGGGTCTGCAGCACGGGTCGATGGCCATCTACAACGCGTTTTGCGACCGCGTTCCGGTTTATCTGATCGCCGGAAACGCGCTGGATATCGCCAGTCGGCGTCCGGGCGTCGAGTGGGATCACAGCGCGCAGGACCTCGCGGCGATGTTGCGCGATTGCCTGAAGTGGGACGACGTGCCGATGTCGATGGAGCATTTTTCGGAATCGGCCGTGCGCGCTTACAAGATCGCGATGACGCCGCCGATGGCCCCGGTCCTGTTGGTGGCGGACGGCGAGCTGCAGGAGCGGCCGATTCCCGACGATTCCCAGTACCACATACCAAAGCTTACGCTCGCGTCGGCGCCGCAGGGAGATTCCGGCGCGGTGGCTGAAGCGGCGCGCATGATGGTCGCGGCAGAAAATCCCGTGATCCTGCTGGAGCGGACCGCGCGCTCGGAGAATGGCTTGAAGCTGATCATCGAGCTTGCCGAAACTTTGCAGGCTCCGGTGATTGACCTTGCCGCGCGCATGAATTTTCCTTCGCAGCATCCTCTAAACCAGACCGAACGCGCCCGGCCGCTGATTGCGGGAGCCGACGTGATTCTTGGCCTGGAGACTCCCAATATCTGGGGCGCGGTCAATTCCTATTCCGATCAGTTGTTCCGCTCCTCCAAACCCATTGCCGGCAAGAACGCGAAGCTCATCACGATTACCGCCACAGATCTCTTCATGAAGAGCAACTACCAGGATTTCCAGCGTTACACCGAGGTGGATCTGGCGATGGCCGCCGATGCCGAGGCTACTCTGCCTCCCTTGATTGAGGCGGTGAAGCACCAGATCACCGATGACCGCCGGCGAACGTACGAGGATCGCGGCAAAAAGCTCGCCGCGCAGCATGAGGACGCGCTGCGACGTTCGCGCGAGGAAGCGGCTTACGCCTGGGATGCCAGCCCCATCAGCACGTCGCGCTTGTGCGCCGAAATTTATGCCGCAATTAAGGACGAAGACTGGTCGCTGGCGTCGGAGGTGTCCCCGTGGGTGAATCGCTGGCCGCTACGGCTCTGGAAGTTCGACAAATTTCATCAGTACATGGGTTCGTCGGGCGGATTCGGAGTCGGCTACGGAGCGCCGGCTTCGGCGGGCGCCGCTCTGGCCAATAAAAAACACGGCCGCTTCACGGTCACCATCCAGAATGACGGCGATTTGATGTACGCGCCGGGAATCCTGTGGACCATGGCGCACCACCAGATTCCGCTGCTCAGCGTGATGCACAACAATCGCGCCTATCACCAGGAAGTTATGCACGTGCAGCGCATGGCCAACCGCCACAACCGCGGCATTACGCGCGCTTCGATCGGCACAACCCTCACCGATCCCAATATCGATTTCGCAACCGTGGCCAAAGGCCTGGGAGTTTATTCCGAAGGCCCCATTACCGACCCGAATGATCTGGGCCCCGCAATCCGCCGCGCCGTGGCCGTCGTCAAGCGCGGCGAGCCGGCCCTGGTGGATGCGGTCACGCAGCCGCGCTGAGGATTTTGTTCTCCACGTGTCGGCCCGAATCTTTGTAGGGCACGGCTTCAGCCATGCCTTCACTTTCTCAAAATTAATGCGGCTTTAGCCGCTGGCCTGCTGGGGATGCAATTCCTAAAGAAACTCCTAACAAGCCGATCCTTGAAGTTTATTGATTAAGCAGCGGAATATCCTTGGCAGGCGCGGCTTTCGGTCTTGACTGCAGATACGCATAGAGGTCGGCAAGGTCCTGGTCGGAGACGACTTTGCTGGTGTAGGGCGGCATCTGGCTGGACGGATGGCGGAGCTGCGCGCTGAAGGCCTCGAACGAAAGCTGCGGCGGGCCGATGCGCGGGCCAGTGACCTGGGCCGCTCCCTGGCCCTCGGTGCCGTGACACTCGAAGCAGCCGTCGCTGCGGTACAGTTTCTTGCCGTTCTCCCGGTTTCCGGAAGGCGCGGCCTTCTCATCCGGTTGTACGTTGCTTTGCGCGCGGGCGCCGCGCAATGGCGGAAAAATCATCGCGACGATCGCCACAATAGTGACACACGCCAGAATCTTGACGCCTGAATTGTCTTCAGTCTTTTTCGCCGAGGGAAACGCGGTCATGCCGCCTCCGGATGGGAATTTCCGAGCGCCATTGTTACACAGAGGCTCGTTGCGCGGTACCTGAATCAGTCCTTTTTCTTCCTCGCCGACATACCCGATCCTTACACACCTTCACAATAAATCTTGACCCTGACTCCTCATCTAGACTACACCTTTGCCTGCGGAAGAAATCGATGCGCAGCCGGTTTTAGTAGTACAGGCAAGAGTGCCTGTGGTATTGACCCCTCTCCGGAGAGTGTATGAAAGAGACCGAATTAGAGAAAATCCACTCCAGCCGCCGCTTGATTGCTCGAACAATTTGGGCCCCGCTGATTGCCGTTGCCGCATCTTTCCTTACCCTCTCCGCCGCGCGGGTGGCGTCGCGGCCCGCCCAGGACGCGGACATCGACACAGACTCGATCCATTTTGATTCGAGCGGCATCCCGATGGACGCCTTTATAGCCAAGCCGAAGAGTGGCGGGCAGCATCCCGCGGTGCTGGTCATCCATGGCGAACAAGGCCTGGACGATTCCATGCGCGTGATCGCCAGGCAATTTGCCGCGGCGGGATTCGTGGCCCTGGCTCCGGACCTGACCTCGCGCCTGCGCGGCACGCGCGCGCCCGCGCAAATGGCTGCAGCCGTGCGCCAACTCCCGCCAAACCGCACGCTGCAGGATTTGCGCGCGGCGTTTGCATTCCTGCAAAAGGACGCCGGCGTCGATTCCTCCCGGATTTCGTCCGTCGGCTATGGCTGGGGCGGCTGGCGAAGTTTCATGCTCGCTGCTTTGGTGTCCGAGCTGTACCGCGCGGTCGTCTATTCCGGAGCCACGCCGACGCAGGGCTTCGATGATCTTCGCGCGCCGCTGCTTGCGAATTACGCGCAATACGATTTCCGGACCACAGGCAACGCGCTGCAGACCGAAAAGGCCATGACCGGAGCGGGGAAGAAATTCACGTATTTCGTCTACCCCGGCGTGCAGCGCGCTTTTTACAGCGAAGGCCCGCAATACGACGCCGCGGCCGCCAAGCTGGCCTGGACCAGGACCCTGGATTTTCTGCAGAAGTAAATCGCTCGCTAGAAAGCATCTGTCGCGCCAACCTCTTGGCACACTCGGACGAAACTCTTCCTCACTCCCCCAATTTCGTCGGTGCCGCCCCAAGCCGTTTGATAGTATATTTCTGCGATTGAAGTGCCCGGGTGGCGGAATGGCATACGCGGGGGACTTAAAATCCCTTGCCCTCCGGGGCGTGCGGGTTCGACTCCCGCCCCGGGCACCAACGCATTTGGTTGAAAGTGAATCAATTAACACGCTCCGGTTTCTCGTGTACCTCTCTGGTATATTCAGTCGGGCACCAACTCGATTGTGATGTCGCTAAGCCAGATTCCACTCAAAGGCGTCGGCCAGCAGAATGTAGCTCGATGAGCCCGCCGGAACTACGTAGAAGTGGCAAATTGAGAACTGCTACGATTCCTGATTCAACGCCCTGACTAAACAGCCCAGAGAGGAGTTATCTGATGCCTGAACCCACATCTGTCTCGCAAATCGATCTGACACCCATCGCTGGCAAACAATACTTCGCTCTTGAACGCGAATGGCGTGAAGAGTTCATTTACTTTTTGATGGTGGATCGCTTTCATGACGGGCAAAGCCGGGCGGCTGTGCCGCAGCCCAACCGCTCTGTGGGAGTGCAAACGCCCGATGGATTTTACGGTGGGAAAATCAAAGGTATTACTGATCATTTGGATTACATCGCCGGCCTTGGTTGTACGGCGATCTGGCTTTCTCCCGTGTTCGAGAACAATGCCGGCGCGTACCACGGATACAACATTAATAATTACCTCAATATCGATCCGAATTTCGGCACCAAGCAAGACCTCATTGACCTGGTGAATGCCGCGCACGGCTTTCGGAGAAATGGGCAGCCCTGGCCGATGCGTGTGATTCTCGATGTGGTCATCAATCACTCCGGCGATAACTGGGCTTACCCCGCTGGTGAGCCGTACTTCTACTTCAACGACCAGCAGTTTCCCTTTGGCTTCTGGAGAGGCAACGACCGGCCCGTTCCAACGGATCTACGCGACCCAACGTGGTATCACCGGCGCGGGCGAATTAGAAATTACGACGCCTACCCGGAGGTGGAACACGGCGATATCGACAGCCTGAAGGACTATGCCAACGACGACGATGCCATCGGATCCATGGTGATCAATGCCCTCATCAAGGCTCACTGCTATTGGATTCGTGAGGTTGATATCGACGGCTTCCGTATGGATGCAGTCAAGCACATGAATGCTGTCGCTTGCTCGCGCTTCTGTTCAAGTATTCGTGAGTACGCCTACTCGCTGGGCAAACGCGGATTCTTTCTGTTTGGCGAGGTCGCTACTCCCGATGACGATATCTACAATCGGTATATCGGACAGAATACTTCCGTAACCGATGGGAACAACACGATCTTTTTCGGCCTCGATTCGGTCCTCGATTTTCGATTGGCTGAAGGAATTTACGGTGACGAGAACAATGCGCCGTTGCGAGACGTACTTAAAGGCTTCAAGGGACCGCAAACGCTCTTCAATCGCTTGGAAGCCCAGCGGCAGCGGGCATTGAACCGCGGAGAAATCGGCCGGTATTTGGTTGAATTCATCGACAACCACGATTCGTTCTGGCAACCTTCTGGGCGCTTCGCCAACGGCGCCTCGGACGACCAAGTCATCAGCGCGATCGGTTTCGTGCTATGCGTGCTCGGGACCTCTTGTATCTACTATGGGACTGAACAGGGCTTCTCCGGCCAAGGCGGAGACAACCATATGCGCGAGGCCATGTTCGACAAAGGAGTCCCGGGTAGAAATCTGCTAAATATGGACTGCCGCATCTACAAGGAAATCGCTAAGATCGCCGAAGTCATGCGCGACAATGAGCCGCTGCGTTTTGGCCGGATGTACTACAGGCAGATCTCAGGCGACGGCCAGCACTTCGGTTTCCCGTTTGGAAGCGCCTACACGCTGGCATTCTCGCGCCTGCTCTACGGTCAGGAAGCGCTGGTCGCCTGCAATATCTCGGGCGCGCCACGAAACGATTGCGTCGTCGTGGACTCGACGCTGCATAGTGATGGGTCAACCATGCGATTTCTGTATGGCGCGGCTGGCACACCAGCCGTCGGTACCGCGACCGATGGGACACGATTTGTCCGGCTGAACTTGCCGGCGTTTGGATTTGTCATCCTCGCGTAGTCGGTGGCCCTTTTCACGGACGTGAAGACATGACGGTTTAATCTAAAGTATGGCTGTAATCACGTTCGAGTGGATTTGGTGCGGCCCGGGAGCAACCGTCACCCGTGCAAGTGGGTGTTCCGTTACGAGCCAGAAGTCCGCGTGTGGGCCGTGACCGGACCCGTCAAGTGTCTTCCAGCCCGATGTTGTCATTCACCGCCTGGCTGAGTTCTTGTTTGCAACCGAGATAGCGCTCAGTTGTCTGAACCGATGCGTGCCCAAGCAAAAACTGAATCTGTTCAAGTTCTCCGCCAGCCAAATGGCATAACCGTGCACAAGTGCGCCGCAAGTCATGCGGAGCAAGATCCTTGATGCAGGCACGCTTCGCGGCCGCTTTCACAATGTGCCAGATCGCCTTGGGCGTGATTCTATCGCCGCAGATCCTACCCAGCCGACTTACTCGCCGGATGATCACACCGGCGCCGATGCCAGCTGCCGTGGTCCATTCATCGACGGCACGTTTTGCCCACACTGGAACCGGAACTGTACGGACGTGCTTTCCTTTGCCGATCAGGTCCGCGATTACCCAGTGCTCCTCACGGACCTGAAAGTCTTCTGTTCCGAGTCCAACCAGTTCAGCCCGGCGCAGGCCGCATCCAATCAGCAGCGCAAGATTCGCCCGGTCTCGTTTGCCTCGAAGGCTGTTTGATGGTGGTTCGCCGAGAAGAGTCTTGGACTGATCGACAGTCAACCAGTTGCCAATCCGAACGCCGAGACGCTTGGCCCCTTTGACGCGACGAATTCCGGCGGCCAGTTCAGGGCTCAATAAGCCGGTGTCGGAGGCTTCGTAGGCGAGCCGCCTCACAGCGGCTAGGCGGACGTTGATGGTAGAGGGCGCGAGATTCTTCTGTTCAAGAAAGAACCGGTAGCGAAGGACGACAGTTCGGTTAAGAGCCAAACGCGGCTCGGAGCAGTACCACCCAATGAATTCGTCTATAGCATGGCCGTATGATTCTTGCGAACTGGCCGCTGCGAGCGAGTGAAGAACCGCATTCTTCGCCTGCTCCAGGTCGGGCAGCCGAAGTATCGTTTTAGACTTGGAGCGTTTTGATTTCTTCCGATGCGCCATGCTGGCGGCCTCCCACGCCGCGGCCATTATGGTCGTTCAGGTGGAGGCTGATGGCTTCGAACCCGTTTCTCAGGCATTGGGGCGGGTTGGCGAGCCTAAACTAAATAACCATTATTAAGTATCATAATTATAAACTAAGCTTTAACGGGTCGCGCGTTCGAGACGATGCTCGCCAGAGGAGGTAAGCAACTATGGATCCAACTCGGGCTGTGATATGGATTTTCTTGGGGATTTTCGTATTGACGGCGCTGATAGCTCTCGGGGGACTTGTCGGGTGGGTCTCACTTGAGCCCTATTACAAGAAGAACCTCTTTAAGCTCCTCATCCTTGAAGTTGTTGGATGCGTCATCGGTTTCAGCCGACGCATGGGCGTGGAAAGTCTGGGGGACTCCGATATTGGAGTGCTATCAGATTGTGTTTTCACATTCATGGTTCAGCTCAATCCGTGGCTGGGTTGTCACATCTCGGCCCGTCCTGCTATCCCCAAAGCCAAATCTCGAAATCGCGATTGCAGGCGATTTAGAGAGCACATTCATCAGCGAGGAGGGGTGGTGCCACAGAGCCAGATTTGTCCCCTTTAGAACTGCGTAAACATTGGCGATTTGACGCCCGATTTTCGCGTTTAAGACTTCGCTGACCTGCCTTTTTGCAGGTAGCGTTGCAGTACAGAGCATCAGCCCGCAAATGGGCCAATGAGCCGGGGCCATGATCCTCTCCCCTGGTGCATCGCGGATTCCGGCACAAGCGGCCAGTGGCAACTTTGGTCCCTCGCTTCAAGGATGTTAGGGCTGTCGCCAAGGGCGACAGCTTCTTACGCCGCTGCATTCGGCGTATAGCCTCGGGGCGCGACACTAACTCAGTCTGCTGGATCGTTGCGATGACACGCTCTTCATCGGCTGACCATCCCATCGGCAACATCCTGCGGTCTTGTCCTTCATTGAGCTGCATGGTGGTCCTCCGCAAATGGACACAAATATCCGCGAAAACGGTGGAGGCGCCGTGTACCCGCCGTGTACCTCACTTCGGCGTTTCTGTCGTTTTTGTGGGTTTTGCCGGAATATGGAATGAATAACTTACGCCTTTTCAATATGGCGGAAGGTTCGACTCCCGCCCCGGGCACCAGGAAATTGACCTCCCGTTTGAAATGGACCTGACGACAGGGAACGTGGAATCGGATAATAAGGCCGGGGGCTCGAGCCACAGGTTCGAGCCCCCTTTTGTTGAGATCGTTATTGAATCGTGACTTTCTGGACGTCCCACATGCTGGCGGAGCCGATGTACAGCAGGTTGGAGGTCGGGCAGGCGATGGCGTGAACCAGGTCGCCTGTGTTGTCCTCGCCGTGGCCCAGGCTGGTTTGGGCCCAGCCCTGGACCTTTCCGTCCAGGCTCAGCTTGTAGATTTTGCCCGTGGTGCCGTCGCCGGTGAATAGATATTGCGTCGGGCCGGGGCTGACGCAGACTTCCCATGGCATGGCCACGCCGGTGATGGTCTTCACAAAGTTTAATTCGGAGTCATAGACCTGGATGCGCCGGTTTCCGCGGTCGGCAACATAAATGTTGCCCTTGTCATCGGCGGCGATGCCGTGCGGTGTCCGGAACTGATCCTGTCCGGTGCCGTAGGTTCCCACTTCCTTCAGCCACTTGCCGCCGGGCGCGATCTTCACAATGCGCGAGTTGCCGTAGCCGTCGGAGATGTAAATATTTTCCTGCGGATCAAAGGCCACATCGGTGGGGCGGTCGAATTCGCCGACCCTTCCCTTTGGATGCAACTCCCGGTTGGCTTGATTGGCATAGCCCCTGCCGAAATGTTCGACGAACGTCTCGAGATAATCGATCGCCTCCGGCGTCCGGCCCAGCCACTCGACGTTCTGGCCCTCGGGGTCGAATTTGACGATCATGCCGGAGCCTTCATCCACCATCCACACATTGTCGTGTTTATCGACGCGCACGGCGTGCGCGAACGACTCGGCATAGTTATGCGGACCCCACTCCTTCACGAATTTGAAGTTCTGGTCGAACTCGAACAGCTGTGCGGCCTGGCCTCCGCGCGAAATTCCCTGAGGGTTGGTGCGCGAATACACGAACATGTGGCCTTTGGAGTTCAAGGACACCCCAACCGTCTGGCCCATCGTAAATCCGGGAATGCTGAGGCGCAGGAATTGGTCGGTGATTTTCATCTCCGAGTAGGTTTTCTCCAACTCCAGTTGCTTGGCAACTTCTTCCGGGCTGCCTCCAAACTGGGCCAGGGCCCGCTGGGGCAGGAGCAGGCCCGCGGCAATCAGCAAGCCGGGCGCGAAACACGAAAACAGAATGCGAAGGGGTTTCATGTAAGGAATTCTCCTTTTCCAAAGAAACGTCCGGCCGGGGCGCACCCGGGCGGTCTTGCACATCGAACCGTTTAGCTGCATCGGCCGAATGGCACACTCGGTTTCCTCCGGCGTTTGTTTTGTGATTTCTTCTCGGGTTGGCGGAAGTCTACTACCGGCCGTCTCCGTACACAACGCAATCCACGCGCGCCTCCGCCCACGAATAGCGATTGGTGATGGAGAGCATCAGGACTTTGAGTTTGCCTTCCGGGGGAAGACCCTGCAAAATAAATAGTGAAGTGTAATTAATCTGGATCTGCAGTTT
Organism: Terriglobia bacterium; assembly: GCA_020073485.1. Classification (GTDB taxonomy): domain Bacteria; phylum Acidobacteriota; class Terriglobia; order Acidiferrales; family UBA7541; genus Palsa-360. Next base: position 79,022 of record JAIQFB010000003.1, read on the forward strand.
GCGATGCCTCTCTTTTCCTCGATGAATTGAGAATTTCCCCAGCCGGTTCGCAGGTTCCGAGTCGTACCGGGCACACTGTTGTGACCAAAGCGGCACGCGCGACGCTGGAAGTTTATCACTGCGTCATCGTTTCGTAATGCCGCACCCGTACGATCGCAATGCAAGGTAGGACCGCCGGTTCCGCCCGGACGCTGTTTGTATTCCGGGAATGCCGGAGTGTTTCATCGCGTCGTGTTATCGCAACAAGGAGGAGACGAACCATGTTGAATCAAAATGTGTTTTTGATGGAGGACGCGCCTCATGCCAGCAAGCCCAAGATCAGTTTCGTGCTGCCTTCCTCGGAAATGGCGGCGAAACAGAATCTTTTTGCCGAGGCGATCCTCGAGAAGAGTTCGGTACGCCAGAAGAGGAGCCCGCTGAAATGGGCGGCCTCGCTCGGGGCTCACGTCGCAATTTTATTTATTCTCATTCTAATGCCATTATATTTTTCGCAAGGTTTGAACCTGCAACGGCTCAATATGACACTCCTGGTCGCGCCGCTGCCGCCCGCGGCAGCGCCACCACCACCGCCGCCTGCCGCCGCGCCGCGCGTGGCTCGCGTGATTCCAAAAACCTTTACGCCTGGAAAATTGACGGCGCCGTCCTACGTTCCCCGCGCCGTGGTTAGCACGCCGGACGTGGCTCCGCCTGCGGAAGCTTTCGCGGGGATGCCGGGCGGCGTGCCGGGAGGAATGCCCGGCGGTCAGCTCGGAGGAGTCCTGGGCGGGACGATGAATGGAGTGGCCGCGCCCGCCGCGCCGGTAGTTGCTGCGGAAGGACCCAAAGGGCCCGTGCGAGTCGGTGGCAGCGTGAAACCGCCGCGGTTGCTCTTCGGCCCCGCGCCCGTCTATCCGATTCTTGCCAAGCAATCCCGCGTTCAGGGCATCGTCGTGATCGAAGCGATTATCGACGAGCACGGGAATGTGGTTCAGGAAAAAGTGATCAGCGGGCATCCGTTGCTGGTTGAGGCGGCTTTGAAAGCTGTGTCGCAGAGGAAATATGAAGCCACAGTCCTGGACGGCCAGCCTACGCCGGTCGATCTGCGCGTGGAGATAACGTTCCGCGAAGGTTAGACGCAATCGCGGGCAGTAGGAGATCGCCCGCATATTCAATCAGCGTCTGTGAGGTTTGAAATTGTTGCAGTTGTAGGGGCATCCGCCGCGGTGGGTGCCCCTACTCCAAGTACCGTGCGAAGAACTCCCCCTCAGGCCAAATTCTTGCGCAATGTGTCCACGTCGAGTTCGCGCTCCCAGCGCGCAACCACCAGCGTCGCCACGCCGTTTCCGATCATGTTCACCACCGCGCGGAACATACTCATGAAGCGGTCGATGCCAACAAGCAGAGCCATGCCCGCCACCGGAATTGTGGGAACGACCATCAGCGTCGCGACCAGCGCAATGAATGCCGCTCCGGATACTCCACTGGCTCCCTTCGAAGTCAGCACGGCCACGCCGAAGATCGCGAACTGCTGCAGCAGCGTCAGGTGGATATTCGTGGCCTGCGCGACGAACAGCGCCGCCATGGTCATATACAGGCTGCTGCCATCAGTATTGAATGTGTAACCGGTGGGCACGACCAGACCGACCAGGGATTTCGAGCAGCCCAGCTTCTCCATTTTGGCCATGAGCGTAGGCAGCGCCGGATCCGACGAACTGGTGGCCAGCACCACGATGATCTCTTCCTTGATGTACAGCAGAAATTTGATGATGTTGAATCCCGCGGCCCAGGCAACCAGGCCCATAACCACCAGCACGAAAAGAGTGGAAGTGATCCAGAAGATGGCGATGAATTTGCCGAGCGGACCGAGCGATGCGATCCCGTACTGGCCAACGGTGAAGGCCATCGCTCCGAACGCGCCGATTGACGCGGTCCACATCATCATATTGATGATCTTGAAAACCACCTGCGTCAGTGCCTCGACGAAGTCGACGATCACCCTCGCTTTCTGGCCCGCCATCGACAAGGCAAATCCAAACAATACGGCGACCAGCAGCACCTGCAGAATATTGCCCTGGGCAAATGCATTCACCATGGTCGTGGGGATAATGTTCATCAGGAATTCGGGCACGGTCAGCGATTTGGAAGCGCCGGCGTAACTCTCCACGGATTTGGCGTTGAGTGTCGCGACGTTCACATTGAAGCCGGACCCCGGATGCACAACATTTCCGACGACCATCCCCGTAAGCAGCGCGAGAGTGGAAACGATTTCAAAGTAGAGCAGCGCCTTTCCGCCGATTCTGCCGACTTTTTTCAAATTCTCCATGCCGGCAATGCCCGTGACCACTGTGCAGAAAATCACCACGGTGATTACCATGGTGATCAGGCGGATGAATCCGTCGCCAAGGGGCTTCATCTTGACCGCGGACTGCGGGAAGAAATACCCGTACACGATCGCCAGGGCCACTCCAATCAGCACTTGCCCCCATAGTGTCAGGTAGAACGGGCTTTTTTTGCGTGGAGCGCCTGGTTCGGCGGGAATTCGCGACTGATTGACTTGGGGCATGTCGCCCATCGTAGATTCTCCTTGAGTCGTGCGCCAGGCAGAGGCCGCACTGCGCCTCCCGCAATCCGATTCAGGTATTAGGTCTGCCCGGGTTCTGGGAGTCTATCACTGCAGGAGCGTTTTGGGTTCAACAATGGAGGCAACAAGATCGTTCAGGAATAAGGCCGCGCGAGCGCCGTCCAGGACGCGGTGGTCGCTGGAAAGCGTGAGGCTCATCATCGGGCGAACCGCCGGCTGGCCGTTCACGGCCACCACGCGATCTGAGATGCTGCCCACGGCCAGGATTGCGGCTTGTGGAGGCACGATGATCGCCGTGAACGCATCTACTTGGTACATGCCCAGATTGCTGATCGTGAACGTCGCTCCGGCAATATCCGCGGGGCGTAATTTCCCGGCGCGGGCGCGCTCGGCAAGATCGCGCCGCAGCACGGCGATTTCGCCGAGGCTCTTGCGATTCGCTGCCGGAATCACAGCGGTGACCACTCCGTCGTCAACGGCCATGGCCACTCCGACGTTCACTTCGGGATTCAAGTGGATGCCGCTGCCCCTCCAACTGGCGTTCACGCGCGGATGCTTTTCGAGAGCGTGAGCCACGGCCGCAATCAGCAGATCCGTGTGGCTGAGCCGCACGCCGCGCTCGCGTTCGATCGCGGGCCCGAATTTTTCGCGCGCCGCACCCAGCGCGGTTGCATCCGCATCGCGAGTCACAAAAAAATGCGGCGCCGTCGTCCAGCTCTGCGTGGTGCGCTCTGCCATCAGCCGCGCGACCTGGGTCAGGGTTTCAGTGGCGCGGCCTTCAGCCTGCGCGGTTTTAGCTGCACCCGGGACGCCGCCCTGCGAAGCCGAAGCATTCACGAGCGCCAGAATATCCTCGGCAAGAATTTCTCCGTCGCCGCCCGAGCCGCGCACGTGTGCAAGATCGATGCCGTGTTCTTTCGCCAGCCGGCGAGCCTTCGGCGAAATTCTTGCCGTAGCTGAGGGCCCCGACGGGGCTGAAGGTTTTGCGGGAGCCGCAGCCGCCGGAGCGGCAGCTTTCGCATCCATGCGCCGCCCCGTGGCCATATCCTCAGATTCGGCAGGCGGCTTTTCCCCCGGCTGCACGATCCACGCGATGGTCTGGCCCACGGGAATGACGTCGCCTTCATGGGCCTTGACGCCCGCAAGGATTCCGTCCGCAGGAGACTCCACTTCCACGACGGCTTTGTCGGTTTCCACTTCCAACAGCGGCTCGCCCTTGGCGATGGTTTCCCCTTCTTTTTTTCGCCAAGCGATGAGCTTGCCGCTTTCCTGCGCCATCTCCAGTGCGGGCATTACGATGCTATGGGCCATGGTGTTTGAGGTCAGCGGCAGACAGCGCCGTTACTTTAGTATTCTCCCGATTTGATCTCTGGTTTTTCGGAAATCCGAGCTTCCGCTCGGACATTCGCGCCGTCGAATCGTGGGCTTCGGTCCCTGAAGCTTCAGGGGTTAAAACCCCAGCTGAGACCGGACTTTTTGTCGGGGCTGAAGCCCCGACCTCCTGAATCATTCGCGCGCGTCGAATAAATTAGAGAGCTATCTGTTACTTGGCGACGCCGACTCGCTCCGTTCTGGCGCTGGCTTCGACCATCTCCACCACGTTCTGGCTGGGCGGAGCTTCGGTCTCGCGCATGGTTTCCAGCGGTCCATCGACGCTGACGTAGTGCGCGCCGGCGACCAACAATTTTTCCGCCGGGAAGCGAGTGATCACTTCGTGGCCCGTTTCGGTGACCACGATTTCTTCCTCGATGCGCGCCGCGCTCCAGCCGTCGCTCGCGGGCCAGAACGTCTCCAGCGCGAACACCATGCCCGGCTTGATCTCGTGAGAATGTTCCAGCGACACCAGGCGGCTGATGACGGGTTTTTCCCAGATCGCGAGGCCAATGCCGTGCCCGTACTGCAGCGCGAAAGCCGCTTCCTCATCGGGGAATCCGAATTCCTTCGCTTTCGGCCAGACCGCGGCGATTTCCGCGGTCGTGCGCCCGGGGCGTACCAGGGAAATCGCGGCGTCGAGGTAATCGCGGCAGCGTTTGTAGGCGTCGACCATCGCGCGCGATCCGTAACCGATGGTGAAGGTGCGGTAGTAGCACGTGCGGTAGCCCATGTAGGAATGCAAAATGTCGTAATACACCGGATCGCCGGGTCGCAAGGTGCGGTCGGAAAACACGTGCGGGTGCGGATTACAGCGCTCGCCCGAAATGGCGTTCACCGCTTCCACGTATTCCGAGCCGAGATCGTACAAAACCTTGCTGACCAGGCCTACGGCTTCGTTTTCGCGCATGCCCGGCTTCATCGCGCAATACAAATCGTGGTACGCGGCGTCGACCATCATGGCCGATGTGTTGAGCAGAGTGATTTCATCGCGCGTCTTGATCACGCGCGCGTCGGACATCAACTGTTGCCCGTCGACCACGGTGATCCCTTCCTTCTGCAGCGCGAACAGGATGGGCGGCTCGACGATGTCCACGCCGAGCGGTTCCTTGTGCAGCCCGCGCATCTCGAGTTCGACGCGAATCTTCTTGGCCACGTCTTCCGCGCGGCCCATTTCCGGGGACATCGCGCCGCGCAGCAGCGGGATGCCGGCGCGCGAGCGCTCTCCCAGCCATGGGCAATTGATCTGGTGGTGCTTTGCGGCCGAGCCGAAATCCCAGAGGATGGGCTCGCCGTTTTGCGGCAGCAGCGTGAAGCGGCTCATCTTGTCCTGCGCCCACGTGCCAATATGCGTGGCCGTCAGGTAGCGCACGTTGTTCATGTCAAAGCAGAGCAGCGCGCCCATTTCGGACTTCTGCAGCAGCGATTTCGCCCGCGCCAGCCGCTCCGTGCGCAGCCGGTCGAAGTCCACGCGCTTTTCCCAATCCACCGCCATCGATCCATATGTCGGCAATGCCATGAGGATTCTCCTCTCAGTGGGACAGGTTTCAGCCTGTCGGACTTTGCAAAACTTCAAAACCAGACAGGCCGAAGCCTCTCCTACCTTAACCCGTAGTTAGCGCTTGCACATCTTTTTGGCCGTCTCGAACAATAGCTGCTCGGTCGGAATCGTCGCATCTTCCAGCGGAGGCGAGAAGGGAACCGGCACGTGCATCGCCCCGATCCGCTTCACCGGCGCATCCAGATCATAGAACGCTCCCGTGGCAATCACCGAGGCAATTTCCGCCGTCACGCCGTACCGCTCGTAGCCTTCGTCCACGACAATCGCCCGCGATGTTTTCTTCGCCGATTCGATCAGCGTTTTCTCGTCCAGCGGCCAGGTGGTTCGCGGGTCCACCACTTCCGCGCTGATGCCGATTTCTTCCAGCATCTTCGCCGCTCCCAGAGCCACCGGCACCATGCTGCTGGTCGCCACGATGGTGATGTCCTCTCCCTCGCGCTTGACGTCGGCCACGCCGAAGGGAATGGCGTAGTCCTCGACCGGAACTGGGCCTTTCACTTTGAACATCATTTTGTCTTCAAAAAACACGACGGGATTGTCGTCGCGGATCGCCGTCTTCATCAGGCCCTTGGCATCGTAGGGCGTCGAGGGCAGCACGACTTTCAAGCCGGGAACGTGGCTCATCCACGCATGCAGCGACTGCGAATGCTGCGCGGCCGATCGGCGCCCGCCTCCTAGCGTGGTCCGCAACACCATCGGCACCTTCCACGCGCCGCCCGACATATAGTGCACCTTCGCGGCCTGATTCACCATCTGGTCCATCACCAGCGTCAGGAAATCCCCGAACATGATGTCGACCACCGGACGCATGCCCGTCATGGCCGCGCCCACCGCGATGCCCGTGAATCCCGGCTCCGAAATCGGTGTATCGATGACCCGCGATTTTCCGAATTCCTCGACCATGCCGGAAAGAACCTTGAACGGCGTCCCGGCTTCGGCCACGTCTTCGCCCATAATGAAGACGCGCGGGTCGCGCCGCATCTCCTCGGCCAGGGCTTCGCGGACCGCTTCCGCCATCGTCAATTCACGCACCGCGACCTCAGGCATACACGTCCTCCTCGACCTGATCCACGCCGGGATAGGGAGACTTGAGTGCGAATGCAACCGCCGCTTCGATCTCGGATTTTACTTCCGCCTGGATCTTGTCCAGCGCCGGTTGCTCCACGAGCTTTTGCGAAATCATCCAGTCGGCAAGGATTTTGATCGGATCGCGGGTGTTCAGCCAGGTGGTTTCTTCCTGCTTGGCGCGATAATACTCGCGATTCACGTCGCCGACGTGATGCCCGCGGTAACGGTAGGTGTTGCACAAGAGGAATGAAGGGCCTTTTCCGGCGCGCGCGTCTCCCACCAGGCGGCTGGCCACGGCATGCACGGTGCGCACGTCCTGCCCGTCTACGGCTTCGGCCGGAATACCGAAGGCCGCGGGGCGAGCCAGTATTTCTCCCGCGGTGGTCTCCGAATAGTGCGTGTATTCGTTGTACATATTATTTTCGCAGGCGTAGATGACCGGCAAATTCCAAAGTTTCGACAGGTTCAGCACTTCGTACAGAAGTCCCTGGCCGAGTGCCCCTTCGCCAAAAAAGCACACCGCCACCTGCCCGGACCCGCGCATCTTCGCCGAAAATGCCGCTCCCGCCGCCATGCCCACGCTTCCACCGACAATCGCGTTCGCTCCCAGGTTGCCGCTGGCCGGGTCGGCAATGTGCATCGACCCGCCCTTGCCGCGGCAGTAGCCCGCTTCCTTGCCCAGCAGTTCGGCGTACATGCGATCGGGCGTCGCACCCTTGGCCAGACAATGCCCGTGGCCGCGGTGCGTGCTGGTGATGTAATCGTCGGGGCGCAGGGCCTCGCAAATTCCAACCGCTACCGCTTCTTCACCGCTGTACAGATGCGAGAGTCCGGGCATGACTGCGCGCAAATACAGTTCGTTGACCTGTTCCTCGAAGGAACGGATGCGCGTCATTTGCCTGTAAATGTGAAGCAGTTGCTCGGCGCCAAGCGTCGCGCCGGTTTTGGACTCATTGGCTGCAGTGGTCATCGCTTGACTCCTGACATGTGCGCTAACACGTCGAACATTACCGCGAAATCCTGCTCCACCAGGCCCATTCCGCGGGCGGCGGTCAGAAATTCGTTGGAGATCGCCGTTGTCGGCAGGGGCACGTCGAGCGCACGTCCCATTTCCATCGCCAGCAGCATGTCTTTTTGCATCATGTTGACGTTGAACCAGGCTTCGTCTGGCAATTTTAATACAAAGGGGCCGCGGTATTTGACCATCGGAGAGGCGATCGCGCTGTTTGTGAGAACGTCGACTGCGACTTCGCGCGAAATTCCGCTTTTTTCCGCGAGCAATACCCCCTCGGAAAAAGCTAGCATCTGCACGGCAAGGCTCAGGTTGATGGCAATTTTCATGGCCAGCGCCAGGCCGTTGTCTCCCACGTAGGAAACTTTCGGCCCCACGTCCAGCAGCAAGGGCAGCACGCGATCGAACGTTTCGCGGCGTCCCCCGACCATCACCGACAGTTTTCCTTCCTGCAACGTGATCACGCTACCGGACACAGGCGAATCCACCAGGTCCGCGCCTTTTTCGCGCACCTTCGCGGCCATCGCGCGGCTCGTCGTGGGGCTGACCGTGCTCATATCAATGATCACCTTGCCGGGCGCGAGGCCCGCAAGGTAGCCGTCGGGCCCTTCGGCCAGCGATTTTACCGCCTCGGCGTTGGTGACCATCGAAAAAATGAAGTCGGATGCAGCCGTGACCGTGCGAGGCGATTCTCCCCACTTCATGCCGCGATCCACCAGCCACTGCGCCTTCGAGTGCGTGCGGTTGTAGCCTGTGACCACATGCCCCTTATCGAGCAGCCGGCTGACCATCTGGCTGCCCATCACGCCAAGTCCCAGGAATCCAAGTTTCGCCATTCGCTTTATTCTCCTGAGCGGTTATCCGCTTTTAATTTTCCGGCTCCGGCTCGCTCACCGGTTTGCGCGAATCCTCGCGCACTTGCCCCAGGTGGAGACGCATCGCTTCCCGGGCACCTTGTCCGTCCCTTCGCTCCACAGCGTCGAGGATCCGCTTGTGATGAGACTGCCCGCGCGCCGGGCCTCCATCGATATAAAAAATCTGCATGCGCTGTTCCCGCAGCAGAGCCACGATGGAATCAATCAAGGAAAGTATGAGAGGGTTTGCCGCCGCTTCGGCCAGCGCAAGATGAAAATCCAGATCCGCTTCGATAAACGCTTCGGGATCGCGGTGCGCAGAATCCATCACGCGGACCGCCTCACGCATCGCTGCGATGTCTTGTTCGCCGGCGCGGGTTGCGGCCAGCGCCGCAATTTCCGGCTCGAGAATTTCGCGGAATTCCACCAGCCACGCGGTTCCGCTCGCCTCGTCGCTCTTCAGTATGCGGTCCAGGGATTGCCGCATGGAATGGGAAGTGCCGTTGGTAATGAACGTTCCGCGCCCAGGCAGCGCTTCGACAAGCCCCTTCTCATGGAGCGTCTTGATCGCCTCGCGGACGGCGGTTCTGCTCACGCCAAATTGTTGCGCAAGTTCACGCTCGGCAGGAAGCTGGTCTCCTAGCTTAAGGACGCCTTTCTGCACGGATTCTTCGATCTGCTGAACAATCTGCTGGTAGAGCCGCGATGGCTGAATGACTTTATACACGGACCATGTTCCCGGCGAATAAATTTTCTCGCTCTGCCCCGAAAGGCTATCAGGGTCGACGTCCTTCCAAACCACATGCAATTTTCCGAGAAATGCATCAACTACAAAAAATATCATCCCGAAAAATGGTCAAGTGGTATGACCACCATATCAGAAACTGGAATATTAATGCAATCTTTATTTCATCCGCAAATATGACATTGTCCAGGGGCTTGGGAAATTTCCACAACATCCTGATGCCCTTGGGCGAAATTATGACTTTTGATGTTTGACTTTACCCTTTCTTTTCAAAGGCGCGCGGGATGTTGATTTCGCTTTGGGGCCTCCGGGAAATTGGCCAGACAAGAACTGCGTACTAAAGCATGTAACGCTTGCAGTTGCACGGATTCGCGCAGGCCGGCCCTACTTCACCCAGATGGACTTCACGTTTGTGAATTCGCGAATGCCGTAGGTGCTCAGTTCGCGGCCGACGCCGGAGCGCTTGACGCCGCCGAAGGGGACGCGGGGGTCGGACGCTACCATTTGGTTAATAAAGACCATGCCAGCCTCGAGCTCGTTGATGAAGCGTTCCTGCTCGCTCTTGTCGCTGGTCCAGGCGCTGGCGCCGAGGCCGAAACGCGTGTCATTGGCGACGCGGATGGCTTCGTCGATATTCTTGACGCGGAAAATGGACGCCACCGGGCCGAACAGTTCCTCGCTGTAGGCCGGGGCGCTCTTGGGGACGTTCGTCAAAACCGTGGGCAGATAAAAGCTTCCGGGGAGGTCCGCGGGTTTTCCGCCGGTCAGAAGTTTCGCGCCGGCGTCGATGCTTTTGCGGACGTCGGCGTCCAGACTGGTGACGGCGGCGGCGTTTGCCAGCGGCCCTACGTCGGTTTTCTCATCGAAGGGATCGCCGAGCTTCAATTTTTCCATTTGGCTGACGAAGGCGCGTTCAAACTGGTCGGCGATCTGTTCGGCCACGATGAAGCGCTTGGCCGCGATGCAGGATTGTCCGTTGTTGATCACGCGCGCCTTGATCCCCACGGCGACGGCTTCCTCCAGATTGGCGCTGGGCATCACGATGAACGGGTCGCTGCCGCCCAGCTCCAGGACGACTTTCTTGATTCGCTTTCCGGCGCCCGCGCCCACCTCAATTCCGGCGCCTTCGCTGCCCGTTAAGGTGGCGGCGGCCACGCGCGGGTCGGCCAGGATGCGGTCCACTTTGCTCGCGCCGATCAGAAGGGTTTGGAACGCGCCTTCCGGGAAGCCCGCGTGCAGCAGGATCTCTTCGATTTTCAGCGCACTTTGCGGCACGTTGGAGGCGTGTTTCAACAGGCCGACATTTCCGGCCATGAGTCCCGGGGCGATGAATCGGAAGACCTGCCAGAAGGGATAGTTCCAGGGCATGATGACCAGGACGATGCCCATGGGCTGGTAGCGAATGAAGCTGCGGCTGGCCGGCGTTTCGATGATCTCGTCGGCGAGAAAGCGCTCCGCGTTTTCGGCGTAATAGCGGCAGGCCCAGGCGCACTTCACGGCCTCGTCCACCGCGGAGCGAAACGTCTTGCCCATTTCGGTGGTCATGATGCGGGCGAGCTCATTTTTTTCGGCTTCCAGAATGTCGGCGGCCTTCAGCATCCACTGGGCGCGCTGCACGAACGACAATCTGCGGAACTTCGGAAACGTCTCCGCCGCCTTCTGAATTTTCTGGTCGACCTGAGCGTCGCTGAGAGGCTCGAAGGTCTTGATGGTTTGTCCCGTGGCGGGGTTGATCGTTGCGATGGCCATGTGTTTTCCTGTCCTCTAAAGCGCTAGATGGGGATTGAAATTGTAGCCGGACCCGGCGTGAAGCCGCAAATTGCGTCCGATGAATCCTATATTGTTGTACCACGTTTCAAGCCCGGTTTCCCGGACATGCCGCAGACGGAGATGAGTCGCGGCCGCTGGGTTCGGCAACAAGGATTGGATAAAGATGGATGCAAGTTGATTCACTTTACAATCCGTCAGCATCCCGGTCTGTGATATGCTTGCCGTCAATTCAAGGGGTAAAGGGAGGATTTGCCATGAAAAAATTGCTACTGATTCTCGGGGTTTCGCTGCTGATCAGCCTGCCGGTTCTGGCCGCGCTCAAAGTCGGCGACATGGCGCCAGAATTCTCGGCCAAAGGTTCGCTCGCCGGAAAAGAAATCAGTTTTTCGTTGAGCGAGGCGCTGAAGAAAGGCCCGGTGGTCGTCTATTTCTATCCATCCGCCTATACCAAGGGCTGCGACCTCGAAGCGCACACCTTTTCGGTGAATAAGGAAAAATTCGACGCCGCCGGCGCCAGCATTATCGGCGTCTCGGGCGACAGCGTCGCACGGCTCAATCAGTTCTCGGCCGATCCGGAATATTGCGCCGGAAAGTTTCCGGTGGCGTCCGACGCGACTCTGTCGATCTCCAAGTCTTACGATCTGACCGCGAATGCCGTGAAACCCGGACAGGCGGATGTGCGCGGCGTGGCCATCGATCACGACTTTATCGAACGCACCACGTTCGTTGTCGGCAAGGACCACAAGATCATCGCCATGTTCTCCTCCAACGCCGACCACATCGCTCCCGACGAGCACGTGATGAAGGCGCTGGCGATCGTGCAGGGCCTCAAGTAGGCCCGGCCGGACGCTCTCAAGCACTCGCCATCGCTTCGTTCGCTATAAGATGAAGATCACGGGAGGGGTGGGCCATCGCTCCTCCCGTGAAAATCCCTCGCCCTTGGAATTCACTCCTTGACTGAACCCACCGAAACCGATTTGCTGCATTTGCACCGCTGCATCGCCCTATCCAGACTAGCGCGAGATGCGGGGCAGCACCCGTTCGCGGCCCTGGTGGTGGACGCGGATGGGGAAGTCTTGTCGGAAGCGCAGAATCACTCGCGGCCGCCCGATGGCGATCCGACACAACATGCCGAATTGCTTGCCGCCGGCAAGGCGGCGAGTATGTTTCCGCCCGAACGGTTGGCTAAGGCGACGCTCTACACCAGCGCGGAACCTTGCTGCATGTGCGCGGGCGCGATCTACTGGGCCAATATCGGGCGTGTCGTGTATGCGCTGTCCGAGCAAAGGTTGCTCATACTGACTGGTGCAAATCCTGAAAATCCGACGTTTTCCTTGCCGTGCCGCGAAGTATTCGAATGCGGCCAACGGCGCGTGGAAGTCGTTGGTCCCCTGTTGGAGGATGAAGCCGCGAAGCCGCACGAGGGATTCTGGCGGTGATTTCAAAATGAGGGGGAATCGAGGAGGACTCCATGAAAAAATTCATTCCAATCGGTTTTATCGCCTCGGTCTGCATGATTTCATCCGGCATTCATGCGAACGCCCCGCAGCAGAGCCAGAATCCCCTCCGGCTCATTCACACTATACCCATGCCCAACGTTAAGGGTCGCATGGACCATATGGAGATAGATCTGAAGGGCAAGCGGCTATTTGTGGCCGGTTTGGGAAATGACACGGTAGAGGTGGTGGATCTCAAGGGCGGAAAATGGACGCGAAGTCTCCCTGGGATCAGGGCGCCTCAAGGAATTGCGTATGTTCCGGCGCTCAACAAGCTTTTCGTGGCAAATGAAAATGACGACACGCTTAAAGTGTTTCGAGGAGATACTCTCGCTCTTCTGAATACAATTCCCTTGGAGCGGGGCTCGAATCGCGTAACCTACGATCCGCACTCCGGACGCCTTTATGTGGGATACGGCGGCGCATCCGCCAGCAAGGATCACGGGGAAGTTGGAATTATTGACACGAAGACCCTTAAACTCGTCGGCAAGGTTCCGGTGGGGATCCGACCCGCCGAGATTTTGATGAACAAGACCGGACAAACCCTTTTCGTTTTCGAGTCGCGCGGCAATGTGATTCAGGTGATTGATACTGAAAAGAACGAACTCCTGTCGAAATGGCCCGTGAGCAGCCAACGGCCGGGCGACGGGGCGTTTGACGAATCCACCCATCGTTTGTTCATCGGTACCCGCACGCCTCCCTCAATGATTGTCATGGATTCCACCACCGGGAAGGAATTGGCGAGCCTTCCAACAGTTGAGGGCATGGATGGCGTGTATTTTGATGACCATCTAAAGCGAGTGTATGTCTCCGGCGGTCGGGACAATGACGTGGGTTCCATCTTTGTCTACCAACAACGTGACGCGGACCACTACACGCAGATCGGGACAATTCCCACAAGATCCGGAGCTGGGACGTCGTTCTGGTCGCAGGAGCTCAATCGGTATTTCGTCGCCGCTCCAGCCAATGACAAGGAAGATTCCGCAATCCTGGTGTTCGAGCCCCAGCCTTAAGATGTGTCTCTTCAGAACAGGAAAGAGCGGGAAGCGATTGCGGCGCCTGGCTTCCAAGATGGTTTGACCCGAAATCAGTGTGACCGCGCTGACGCAGAATTTATTCGGACCGCTAAAAATCGATTGAAAAGTTGCTGCGCTTAACCTCACGTTTTCGGATTAGCAGGAGCCGCGCTCGAATCCTTAATCAAGCGCGCCAGGAAAATGTTCATCAGGGAGTTCGACCCGCCGCCATCGCCGCTTGCAACAATGTTGGGAACGAGCGTGAACCCGCTTGTGGCAGGGCCTTCGCGGTCTCGATGACGGCGTAGTTATCCGATGTCATCGAGGCGATCTTCAGCTTGATGACGTCGGCTTCGGCCGAACCGACGGCCAGGGTTTTTTCCAGCATCGGCGTCTCCCGTTACTTTGGTCACGGCGGCGTCGGCTTCGGCGCTTACGGTATTGGCTTTGGCCTGGCCTTCGGCCTGCTTGATGGCGGCGTCGGCGGCAAATCCGGCAAAGCTTATGCTGCACTGAGCGGAATCCCTTTAAGACACCCGCAAACCTAGACATTAACTGCAAGATAGGAAATGGCTTAAATGATTCGCTACTGCCACTGCGACCCGCGTTAGTCAGTACCAGTACTTTAGGAAATGAATCCTAGTTCTAGCGGCCCATTGACCCGTCATGTCCCGATTGAGAACATTGCTTCGAGGTACCCGGCACGAGCTGTCTCTAAATACATATGAAGACCAAACCCAATCCGTCAGCTGCACCAGGCTTTGAGCTGGTGCGAGAACGGCGCCGCAATCCCCGGGTCAATCTCTCCTGCTTTGCCTTTGTGCGGCCCCTGGAACCTGGAGCCGAATATTTCGAAAGCATTGTGTTGACGGATAATTCCTGCCGGGATGGACTCACTTTCAAGACGGACAACGACATTTGCTGCCAGCGCATGCGTCTGTTGGTTACCTATCCATACTCCCTGCAGGCCTGCGCGATCAACCGGGACTATATCGGCGAAGTGGTGCGGCGAGAGCCCCTGCCGGATGGCCGCCACCGTGTTGCCGTGCGCATCCTGACGGCCGCCAAGCTGAGCATTCCGGCGGCATCCAGGCTGCGTTCGAGCAATGTATGGAACGCGTTGTGGCGGAGAGCGGCGTCCGATATCAGGACCATAAAGCTGAATGATCCAGATTCGCGCCGGCGAGTGTCACGGGTCCTGGAGAAGGGCTGAGGAGGGCCGCGAGCGACTGAAAAAACAAGGAGCCTGTCCCGGAAGTCACCAAGAGGCGAACACGCCGAAATTTCTAAAACCGGCGCTCTTGAAAATAGACGGGCTCACTGCCAAACACAATATTTCACGAAAGCCGTCCCGGGAACGAATTTAGTCGATTCATGGCCTTGAAGGAGGGAATGTAATGCTATCGAGGCTCCTGATCGTCGTTTTTCACGTCATGGAAACCGTGTTTCTCACATGGATAACTATAGTCATGACCGGGCTGCTCGGTTTCTGCATGCGTGAAGTGCATGACTTGTCCAGCACCGTAACGGCCCTGCAGGCATTCGGCCTCAAGCTGACGGGCTGGCTTTGGGACATGCCGCCATGGAAGTCGGCTGCGGCCATAGGAGCGGGAATCCTGTATTTCCTGCTGGCCGGTTCCCAGGTGGTCCAGATGGCGCATTTTATCCACGCTGGATTCTAACGTTCGGAGCGCGGCCACGCGCATAGATTAACCGTGCGTTGCCATGCGCCGGTTGCTCGCACCCGCCCCAAGATTCAAATTCAAATACCGTGCCGGTACCATCCCCTCTTGTAGATTCCGCCTGGAATGTTCTTCCCTGGGTTATTTCGCCGTGGCGGATGGCTCGCCCTTTCCCGTATAGCGAAGGATGAAAAGCCCCCACTGCTTGTCGGTGATATAGATATTTCCACGGGTATCCACGAGGACGTCTTCCGTTTGATTCACAAGCTTGTTAATTGGAATCGGCCCGATGCGTTTGGTGGGCGCCGGTGGAATGAACCAGCCCGCTTCGGTGGGCACACGGGGATTTTCGATGTTGAAAACTCTCAGGCCGGCGTTGAAATACGTCGCGTAAATCAGGTCTCCCGGTTTTTCCACGTCGGGGAGATGATATTCGAGATTCGTGTTGTGGGGTCCGAAGCGGCCGCCTTTATCGCAGAAATCCTTGTACGGCATGTCGGCCGGGGGGACGGGCAGAGGCATGTTCGATATCAGGCGCGGCCTTGCGGGATTTTTTATGTCCACCAAGCCGGATAGAAAAATCGCGCCGGAGCAGGGTGCGGAATTTTCGTTGTCACCCGTGGTCGATTCCGAATGGGCGTAGAGAAGTTTTTTGTCGGGGATGTACATGACGTCGTGAACCGGGATGCCTCCTCCGAACGGGGGGCTCAATTTCAATTCGCTGATTGTTTTCGGATGCGCGATGTCGCTGATGTCGAGGATGGCGACTTCATTGGAATAGCCCAGGTAGGCCATGTTTCCATCGATGATGGCGGGGCCGTGAAAGGAAATGGGACCCGGCGGCGCGGGCTCGTCTTCCTTCTGTCCTGTCTCCCACCAGCGTCCAACTTCTTTCGGATTTTTGGGATCGCTGATATCGAGGAAAACCAGAATTTGCCCGCGAAATCCGGGCATGTTGGCGGCGAGATTTACGTACTTGCCGCCCGGGTAACCCAGGCGGTGTACGCCCGTGCTTCCCGTTTTCCAGTGCGATAGCTGAACGGGATTCAAGGGATCGCTGATGTCCCAGAAGACCACGCCCTCGTCAAAAGGTTTTGTGACGTCTCCGCCCCAGCCATTGGCCTGCTCGCGCTGCAGCGCGGTCACCATTAAATTGTCGTGAAGTTCCATCTGAATCGTCCAGGTATTGTCGTGCGGCCAGGGAATGAATTTCAGGTATTCGGGATTTGCGGGATCGGTGACGTCCACGATGCTCCAGCCCTGATTCCAGAGGTGGCCCGTGTACAGATACCAGCGGCCATTCACGTGACGAATGGCCATTTTGAATGCGCCGCCGCGGCCGTCCATGCCCGTATAGCCGATGGGCTTCATGTTGCTCGCTTCCCAGCCCGCGGGAATCTGATCCGCATGGGCGGCTGGTTGCGACACAGCTGCCAGGATTGCCAGCACGCCTACAAGCACGATGGAGCGCCGGAATAAATTGTTTTTTTTTGGCAATCGCATTTCATGCCTCCACTCTTCTTGAAAAAAATGGTTTTCAGATTTGGCATCCCGCGCCTGCGCCCACATGGCGCGGCGGTAGCGCAACGCCCTGCGCGGCAAGCGCCGTTTACTGGTGCAGACTAGCCTACTTTGCAGGTTTATGGGGAAATCTGTGATGGAGGGCGCCCGAAGAAATTCCTCCGGCGCGATTCGGAGAATGTTTCGCAAACCCGCCGAATACATATTAAACTGAAGTATCGACGAAACGGGGCTGTAGCTCAGATGGATAGAGCGGAGGTTTCCTAAACTTCAGTCCCGGGTCCGGTCCGATCTTCCAAAAGCGCTGTTTTCTCTTTTGGTTTCATATAGTTCAAGGGCCGAACTGAGGTTACCCCAACGCTCGTTCAGCGGTCATTGTAGTAAAAATGTAGTAGTCTGTTGTCGCGGGGCTGTAGCTCAGATGGATAGAGCGGCGGTTTCCTAAACCGTAGGTCGGGAGTTCGACTCTCCCCAGCCCCACCATCCTCCAAACAATTTGCGCTTGGCTTTGAGTTCAGCGTACCGGTTTTGAAGTTCTGTGGGTCTGTTGATGTCGTGACTCAACAACTCCACCTCACGACCTGCCGAATCCATCAGCACGTTCATGATTGCTGCCACGTCTGGCTAGCTCTCTCTGTGCATCTCATATTGTGTTTTGAGGAACTCAATTCTCGTTTGAACCGTCGCCAGTTCCTCTCATGCACCAGGAATAATGGTCAATAATTCCTGTGCACTCACGTCTGATTTTCTCCGTGCGACGGGCTCTACCACGGCCCGTCTTATGATTACGCAGCTGGCCTGCATCCTTCTTCACAACGAGCGACGTTATCACTCCGAATAGCGGTGGATAGATATCTTCCCCAGTTCCGCATCTCTCTTTGAGGTGGGTGACCAGATCTGTCCTCTCTTCACCACACAGAACGACAGCGATGACATTCTTGCGTGGCTGACCGCATCAAGACTGCGTGGAAGAACTGCAAGCACTTCTCAGGAGAGCCCGCTTGCCGATGGAATTGAAGTGGGCTACCCTCTTTCATTGGCAATCCTCCGTGAAACTGGGCCCCGCTGTGCCGGCCTCGTTCTCGAACGAACGCAGGTCCCTTTCGAGTTTCTCTGCCAGCTTGGCGTAGGTGCTCCCGCAAGGGACATCGGCCAACGCACAGATGTATCCGGGCACGACGGCCGTACTGGCCCGGAGTTGTTTGAGTAACCAAAATGCTTGCGTCATGCAATCCATGCTGTTCCACTGCTCTTGCTCGGCCGCGCTGATGAATGAGACGTCGAGGTGTTCTGGCCAAAGGAGATTTCCGTCCCACTGCACCTTGAGTGCCTCGACCAACGCGTTCTGAAAATGTCCAAGCATCAATTCCGTTCTACGCACATTGAAGTTCATTACTTGCCTCCGTTTGAACTGCTGTCGTTTGGCCGTGATTTTTGGCCGTGGCCGACATCCTGAGGCATCGTGGCAGCCGAAGTCACGCGAAGGTATCACCTCTAGAACAAAACACAGTAGGGCATCAAAGGATCGGCCCGATATACAGAAAGTGAATGATATATAGCTACTACAGGTATGTCTATGTTCTGTATGTAGACGTTAAAGTGCAGCCCCTCCATCCTCTGGGGGATGGAAAAAGTCCTGCTAGCTCTGGGTAACCGCATTCGGGAACTGCGGGAAGCCAAACATTGGTCTCAAGAGGAATTTGCCGATCTTTGTGGACTCCACCGCACTGCTATTGGTTTTCTCGAACGCGCCGAGCGGAATCCCCGACTGGATACACTTCTGACGATCTCTAAGGGCCTGGGAGTAACCGTTTCCGAGCTTCTCCTGGGTCTGGAGAAACGAAGTCGGTCATCAAAGGCCTAAACTCTCCTCACCGCTCCTCAAGCTTGCTGCGAATATTGTCTCTCATTGTCATCTCGCGTGGGGAACCACCAGATTTCTTGAGCCACTGCTCCAGGTCGGTGACGAGAAGGTTGTAAAAGCTAGACTCGCAGACCTCAACTCTGAGCGTGCCTGTCTCGAACGAGGCCTCACGACTCCAATCACTCCGCCGAAATTGCTTCAAGGCAAGTGCAGCCGCCTCATACACGCTTTCCCCTACAACTTCGGCCACATGCTCCACACCTGATATGTCTCGGAAGCTGACACGGCATTTCTTCGAGCTGCCCATAGACCCCTCCATCTCGGTACCTCAGTAGAGGAGTGTGCGGAGCATGGCGGGGCAAGGCAATATCCTGATCTCGGCGGGACGCCACTGGATCAGTCGTAGATGTTCTCGTGCTCCACTTTTCAAACTCCTGTTCATCCGCTCCTTGTGAGCAGCCGCTGTGTAATCGCGCGTCACGAAACGCCGGAATTTAGAGCTGTGATTCGGTCTCAATCTCGTTTCTTCGCGCCCTCTCCGACCCTCCGAAGATCACCGCTAAAATTGCATTCTGGACCCGAAAAACGCCAAAACTACGATTTGGACGGTCTAAGGCCAGGATATGGACGGTCAAAACGGCCTTGGCAACGGCTAGGACGGTCCAGGCAGCGGGAACAGTTCAGGATAGGGGGTATATGGGGGATGGACTGGGGACTACCGTACAAACGTGGTCTTGCGGGGAACCTGCTCCGGCGGGGAATTTTGATTTGGAATTTGGATCTATGATGATTTTCTTCTCTCTACAGACTCCAACTCCCACACCTCTAACTCTGAGAACTGTTGTGAATGAATATAAATATAATCTTCCTGAGTACCCGTTGGTCCTTTGTGGATTCGCTCAAGCTAAATCCCCAAAATCTCTAAAACGCCAAACCTCTGCGCGATTGATGGGTGCAATGGTCCCAATTCATCTTAAAACATCTTTATTCGTCTGAATTACCCTCTACTTCGTACGCTGCTCACCTAGATGCGTCACTCCGAATTGATTGTTGAGATCGTATTGCCTCCATTCCAATGGATTTTCGGGTTTTCGGGGTCGGAATGGGGAAAGGCGCACCCCAAAATACCGATTGCGACCGGTTTGCACCGATTTTGGCGAACGATTTTGGGATTTTCGTGGGGATATGGGAAGGGAAGGGGATTTTCCGGGGGAGGCCCATTTTCATGGATTTTCGGGACATCGGGGAAATGGCCTCATATTTTATCCTTACAATCTATCTCTCTATCTACTGCATTGATTGTGTCAGGGTGATACTAGAAGTTAGCCGTTCAAAAATCCCCTCCGACACATTCTCCGCAGGTAACTTAATTCTGAGAGCCGGCGAATCGGTTTTACAGACGTTCATAAATCACTGTAATTCGAATTGATGTATGCCCTGCCGACGGTGAATTCGTCGCAGGGTGAAGAGGCTTATTTATATGCGCGCCTTCTGAGTCTTGCCCCCCTTTGATACGCGGCCCTTTACAGGTAGGCCGGTGCCGTATAATCTCCAAGCTAACCATCCTTCTAGTTCCTATTGCAGATTAGGAATTGATGCTTTACTGATAGGGGCGGCACGTGCACATCCTCGTCGTGGAAGATGAGAAGAAACTGGCGGAGGCTCTGCAAAAGGGCCTCGAAGCCGAAAAGCACTCGGTGAAAATAGCGAGCACCGGAGAAGAAGCGTTCTTCGTTGCCTCCGCTGAGCCGTTTGACCTTTTACTGCTCGATATCATGCTTCCCGGTCGCGATGGAATGGGGGTCTTGACGGCACTGCGCAAAGGGAATGTGACTGTTCCGGTGCTCATGCTGACCTCAAAAGACGCGATTGAGGACAGGGTTCGGGGCTTGGATGCTGGCGCGGACGACTACTTGGTTAAACCGTTCGCCTTCCCCGAGTTGAGCGCACGAGTGCGGGCCCTGGCGCGTCGAACCAATCTATCTGAAGCAAAGTCAACCCTGAAATTGGCGGACCTTGAAATGGATGTGCAATCCCACTCCGTGCGGCGAGGGGGGCGAGACCTGATTCTTACGGCCCGCGAATTTGGGCTGCTCGAATATCTTCTACGTCATCAAGGCCATGTCGTGTCACGAGAAATGCTTGCCACACAGGTATGGCATGAGAGCGCCCGATACACTCCTCTGGACAATGTAATCGATGTTCATGTCACACACCTCCGGCAGAAATTGGACGAACCATTTGAAAATAGACTTCTGCACACCGTGCGTGGAGTCGGTTTCATCCTGAAGGAGGAAACGAAATGAAATGGCCACGCCTCAAACATGTGCGGGCTCGCTTGACCCTTTGGTACGTGTTCGTCCTCGGGATATTGCTCGTGATTGGCATCGCCGGCGCGTCATTCGTTCTTGTCTGGCAGTTGCACGAACAATTGGAACGCCATGTCGTGCAAGATCTGGAGATGGTGGAAGGATTATTGTATTTTGACGGCGGCGGGCACTTGCATTTCAATGAGGACTACCACAACCATTCGGAATCGAAACTCGTGCAGGAACGATTTCTTGAAGTTCTCTCCCCTGATGGAGCGATCCTATATCGGAACGATCGCCTCGGAAATCGCACGATAGGGGGCGCTCCGTTTCCAGGCGAGGGTGTCGGTGGATATTCAGAACGATCGGAACGCGTGTCGGACGGAACTTCTCTGGTCCTCGCGAGCCGTCAGCATTCGATGCAGGACCGCACCATTCTGATTCGCGTGGGGTACAGCCCGCAACCCATTTGGACGCACCTGAAAGAGTTCGTTGCGATTTTACTGCTGGCTTTGCCTCTAACACTTGCCGCAGCTTCCATAGCCGGCTACCTGATGGCCAAGCGCGCGCTTGACCCGATCAGCCAGATGGCGCGTCAAGCCGAGGAGATTACGACCGAACGCCTCCATGATCGATTGCCCATGGAAAGCGACGACGAACTCGGCCATCTGGCCGGCGTCTTCAATCAAATGCTCGCGCGGATCGAGCAGTCCTTTGAGCAACTCCGGCGATTCACGGCGGACGCTTCACACGAGTTGCGCACTCCTCTTGCTTCTATTCGTACCATCGGAGAGGTTGGACTTCAATGCGATGCGACTCCTGAAGAATACCGGGACATCATCGGCAGCATTCTCGAAGAGATCAATCGCATGACGAGCCTGGTCGACAATTTATTGATGCTTTCCAGGGCCGACGCTGGGCAGATTCCGTTGAACCTGGACATGTTTCCGGTCGCGGAAGTCATGAAGGATGCTGCCTTGTTGCTCGAACCGCTCATGGATGAGAAGGAACAGAAATTCCGCCTCGAAGCCGACGAGGAAATCCTCGTCCGTGGGGATCGCTTGATCCTTCGCCAGGCAGCCATCAATATTCTGCACAACGCTGTGAAATTTACGCCCGTCGGAGGCAATATTGCTGCCCGCATTTTTTGCGAGGGCTCACGCATCGTACTCAGCGTCACCGACAGCGGGCCGGGCATCTCCACCGAGCACTTAGCCAGAGTGTTTGACCGATTTTATCGAATCGACCCATCGCGATCGAACATATACAAGGGAGCAGGGCTTGGACTGTCCATTGCCCAGTGGGTCGCGCAAGCCCATGACGGTGAGATCGGGCTTTCGCCTGCCAAAGACGGTGGGTGCACTTTCTGGATTCGACTCCCTCTGGCCTCTTCTTCGACGATTGCATAAGGCGTTCCCGCTTCTATGCCGCCCGGCCGTTTATAATTTCTTAAGACAATCTTAAGTTGCGCATGTCCACCCCAGTGTTATTTTCCCCGCACATAAAGATTCGCTTTAGACCTTGCTTCCTATGTCATGGGCCGATTTCATTTGACTAAATCGGACCGCAATCTGCGGGGGCGAGATGTCGGGATCCAAACTTTAGGATTGGGTACGTGGGATTGCGAAGCAATTGAGCATTCGGGCTCAATAAACCAGGGGAGGAATCCATGAGATTCTTAACGGCCAGGAGCAAGAAAAGTGCGCCTTTATTCACATTGCTTGTGCTGATCCTCGCCATGACTTGCGTACGGCCAGCAAATGCTCAGGTCGCGGGGGCTTCTCTCAGCGGCACAATTATGGATCCATCCGGCGCGATCGTCCCGAACGCCCAAATTGTCATCACGGATGTCAATACGGGCGTGGCTCGCAATGTCGCCTCGACCAGCGCCGGCTTTTACGTAGCGCCCAACCTGTTGCCGGGAGTCTATAAGTTAAGCGTGACGGCTGCTGGTTTCAGCACGATGGAACGTACGGGTATCACGCTCACTGTCGGTGAGCAGCAAGTCCTTGACGTCAAGCTGCAAGTCGGCCAAGTTTCACAAACTGTGCAAGTCTCCGGGGAAGGCATGAACGTGGAATTGGCGTCCTCGAGCATCAGCGCCCAGGTCAATGCCACTACGGTGCGCGAGCTGCCCCTGAATGGCCGCTCTTGGACAGACCTGGCGACGCTCCAGCCGGGTGTCAACTCGATCGAGACACAGCCATCGTTTGCTTCCGGATCGGACCGTGGCAATCGCGGCTTTGGATCACAGGCTTCCATCTCCGGAGCCCGCCCGCAACAAAACAACTACCGCCTCGATGGCGTCAGCATTAATGACTATTCGAATGGGGCTCCGGGCAGCGTCCTAGGGGGAAATCTTGGGGTCGACGCGATTCAAGAGTTCTCGGTTCTTACCAGCAATTACTCCGCTGAATATGGAAAAACCTCGGGCGGAGTGATCAACGCCATTACGAAATCGGGCACGAATCAGTTCCACGGTTCCGCCTATGAGTTCCTGCGCAACAGCGCCCTCGATGCCCGAAACTATTTCGATGCGGCAACGATCCCGCCGTTCCGGCAAAACCAGTTCGGCATATCAGGTGGAGGACCGATTATCAAAGGGCGGACGTTTATTTTCGGGGACTACGAGGGGATTCGGGAATCGAAGGGAATTACCGCCGTCAACGTCGTGCCCTCCACCAATGCGCGGAATGGAATCCTTAACATTGACGCAACCAAGGCTCTCCCGGCCGGCTGCACCAGCAATGGCATAACAGGCAGTTTCAATGGGACCGCATACAATCAGTGTGTGATAGCGACACCGGACCCCTCAGCTGTGAAGTATCTTCAATTTTTCCCCTTGCCAGGTCCAAATCCAACACCAAGTGGCTTGCTAAACACCTACACCTCCACGCTTGTGGCACAGAGGGTATTGAGCGAAAATTTCTTCACCACGCGCGTTGATCATAAATTTTCCGACAATGATAGCCTCTTTGGAACGTACGTGTTTGACAGAACTCCGTACACGTTACCCGACGGGTTTAACGACGTGCTGCTTGGGGACCTTACTTTCCGCCAGGTTTTCATCCTGGAGGAGACTCACATTTTCAACCCGAATTTCATCAACACCGTCCGGTTCGGCTTTAACCGCAACCGTGTGGACAATAATGAGAGCGTGAGCGCGCTTAATCCGGCGGCAAGTGACGTTTCCCTGGGGGCTGTCCCCGGCCGCGCTGCAGCTCAACTCAGCGTGGGCGGCCTCACACCCTTCACTGGCGGGGTGGGAGGAAATACGAACTATTTCTTCCGCTGGAACTCGTTCCAGCCTTCCGATGACGCCTTTGTTACAAAAGGCACGCATTCGCTGAAGTTCGGTTTCCAAGCTGAACGGATGCAGCTGAATGTCCAGTCCTATTCAAATCCCAACGGCGTGTTTACTTTCGCCGATCTACCCGGTTTCTTGACCAACCAGGCTACGAAATTCAACTCGGCTCTTTCCGGCTCGATTTTTGACCGTGGTTTTCGCCAGACACTCTATGGCGCCTATATTCAGGATGATTGGCGCTTCCGCCCGAACCTGACCCTGAACCTGGGATTGCGCTACGAAATGACCACGGTCATGTCCGAGACACGCGGATATTTAGTTAACCTAGTTAATCCCACCGACCCAAGTGCGCACCAAGGTTCACCTCTTTACAAGAATCCAACGTTGAAAAATTTCGAACCTAGGATCGGCTTTGCCTGGGATCCTTTCCACAACGGCAAGACGGCCCTGCGCGGAGGGATCGGGATGTTTGACGTTCTACCGCTGCCTTCGCAGTACTTCCTGATGGAAAATCTGGCAGCCCCGTATTACCTTCTGGGTTCCACGTCCAATAAGGGGCTGCTTGCCGGAAAATTCTTCGCCGGGGCATTACCGCTGCTAACTCCGAGTTCGCTCCGCACCGCGTATATTGAGAACGCCCCCCACAGGAACTACGTCATGCAATGGAATATGAATGTGCAGAGAGCATTGACGCCAACCCTGACGGCAACAGTCGGATATGTCGGATCGCGCGGCGTCCATATGCCTTTCCGAGTTGACGATATTGATATGGTCATACCGACCCTGGTTTCCGGGCGCTATGTGTGGCCTTGCGGACCCAATGGCAAAGGGGATCCGTGCGGCGTGGGCTTCCTGCCGACTGGCACGCAGGCCGTTCCTGTGCCCAGCACTCAGATCAACCCTAACTTCGGCTCCATGCGTGCCATGATGTACGAGGGGATGTCGTACTACAACGCTCTCCAATTCCAAATGGTTAAGAATATGAGCCACGGCGTGCAGGTTCAGGGCGCTTTTACCTGGGCGAAGAGCATGGACACCGGGTCCGCGACGTTGGCGGGCGATCAGTTTGGTAATTCGATCCAGAGCCTGGATTATTTTGACCCACGCCTCGGTCGTGCGCTTTCCGATTTCAATGTGGGCCGAACCCTGGTGATTAACGCCATATGGGAGGTTCCGGGACTGAAGTCATCGATGTCAGCTGCGAACTGGCTGACAAATGGCTGGCAAGTGGGCGGAATTTTCAAGGCCAGCGATGGTGTTCCTTTCACGGCTACATTCGGTTCGAATGGCGACGTTATGGGAAAGAAGAGTGGCAACACCTTTGCTTACCCGGACCGCGTGGGTGGCTCTGGGTGCAATACTCTCGTCAATCCGGGCAATCCTACCAATTACATCAAGACCCAGTGCTTTACCCTTCCCACAGCACCGAGCGCGGCCTTCTATACCGCGAATTGCGATCCGCAACAGGGTGCGGGCCTTGCAAGTCTGCAATGTTTTAATCTCAGGGGGAACGCGGGCCGCAACATCCTGATTGGGCCGGGTCTCACTGATTTTGACTTCTCATTGTTCAAAAACAACCATATCCGCCGCATTTCCGAAAATTTCAACATCCAGTTCCGGGCCGAGCTGTTCAACGTGCTGAATCATCCGAATTTCGCTCCCCCGCCGACTCCTGGCAACACTGACATATTCACTCCTAGTGGTGCGATTTCGCCGTCGGTGGGCGTGCTGACCGGTACGACGACGACTTCACGGGAAGTCCAATTTGCGCTGAAATTCATGTGGTAGTCGTTCCGCGATTCAAGGGTGGGGGCGCCGTTGATTTGCCGGCTCCCCCATTGCGATTTAGCAAAACTAAGCGGGCTTTTGGCCCAATGGTGTGAACCGCGCCCTACTAGGCCGGAGCAGGGGAGGGTCTTGGTGAAATTTCGGGCAGGCAGTCTACTGTTGCTCGTGGCGTTTTACTTCCTGGCAATTTTCCAGACAATTTGTCTGCATGCTCAAGATGCTCCGTACTTCACTGCCCAAAGGGTATTGCTGATCAGCATCGATGGCCTGCATTCGCTGGATTTAGCGAATTTCATCCAGTCCCATCCCAATTCGACCTTAGCCCAGCTGAGTTCTACAGGCGTGACATACACCCAGGCTTTCACTTCAAAACCATCCAATTCGTTTCCGGGCTTGATGGCCTTGGTAACGGGAGGCTCCCCAAGCACGACCGGCGTTTGGTATGAGGGTGCCTACGCGCGATCGCTTTCGCCGCCCGGCTCAGACTGCAAAACGACAGGCACGGAAGTGTCCTGGGATGGTTCAGTGGACTGGAACAGGAAGGCTCTCGACGCGGGAGGCGGAATTAATCCAGCCAAGCTGCCCCTGGACCCTGCGAGAGGTTGTTTGCCCGTTTACCCTCACAGTTTCCTTCGGGTGAATACCATATTTGAAGCGGCCCATTTCGCGGGAATGCGCACGGCTTGGATCGATAAGCATCCTTCCTACGAAATGGTAAACGGTCCCTCCGGCATGGGAGTCGACGATCTTTTCACACCTGAAATCGCGTCCGCCGCGAGGAATGTGAAGGCCCAGGAAGCCTACGACGACATCAAGATCGATGCGGTGATTAACCAGATTAATGGGCAAGACCATACTGGAAAGATGACCGTTGGAGTGCCTGCTCTTTTTGGCATGTCTCTTCAGGAGTTTCGATTTGCGCAAACGCTTCCAACCGGAGGCTACACGGACGCGAAGGCTACACCGAGCGCGCCGCTGCTGCATGCGCTGGAACACGCCGATCAATCGGTTGGCAGAATCGTCACAGCCCTAAAAGCGCGGGGCCTGCTGGACTCGACCTTGATCATCATCAGCGCCAAGCACGGGCAAGCGCCAATCGACCCGAGTAAGCAGAGAGTAGTGGACGACGCCATGATTCCCAACTTGGTGAACAAACTCCAGAGCGGCCTTGTCGCATTGGCCTATTCGGATGGCGACCTGATGTCCATCTGGCTGACCGATCAGAGCCAAACCGGAAAGGTCGGAGCAATGCTGACTCAGCCGGCGAATCAATCCGCGGCCGGAATACAGCAGGTTCTCTGGGGGGAATCGTTGAAGCTTCTCGCGGGCGATCCGATGCACGATGGCAGGATTCCGGATCTGGTAGTAATTCCCAACCTGGGGGTTTTCTATTATCCGGCTGATGATAAGTCAATTGCAGGTCATGGCGGATTCAGCGACGACGCCACGCACGTGGCGCTCATGATTACTAACCCAAAACTGAAGCCGAGGTCGATCAGGACCCCCGTGCAGACGGCCCAGGTTGCTCCAACAATTCTCCAACTTCTGGGAATAACGCCTGAGGCCTTGCAGGCAGTGACAAAAGAGGGAACGACCGTCTTGCCAGGCCTGTTTGCAGGCCAAAGAAGCCTGCTTCGGCAGGTACGCCCGGAATAAGCCGTGCTTATGCCGCGCGCACGCCACAAAACGATATTGTGTCGTGACGAAATGGACCAACTGACAGTCCTGTGACGGTTGGGGAGAATCGGATTTTCGTTTAATGGTTGAGGGAAGCAGTGAACTGGGCTCACATCCACTTAGTTCTTACCCACATTCCCGTGATCGGGATTGGTGCAATCATCGCATTTCTTTTAATTGGAAAAATCCGCGGGAGCCGCGAGATCGAATGGGTAGGTCTGCAGATGTTTGTGGCGCTGGCTCTTCTCAGCATCGCGGTCTACCTCACCGGAAGCCCGGCTTCCCATCAGATGCGTGCGCTGCCAGGGATTTCACGCGAAACCATTCACCGGCATTCCAGCGTGGCTGATTTCGCGTTCGGGGGCTTGGAAGTGCTTGGCGCCCTTTCCCTGGGTGCGCTCATAAAGTTTCGGAGCACGGCCTCAGTCCCCGCCCGATTCATGTCTCCATTGCTCGCGCTTGCGTTCGCGGTGTTGCTGATGATGATCTGGACAGCCAATCTAGGGGGAAGGATCCGGCATCCCGAAATCGACGGTGCGAGATCCGTAGAACGAACGTCAATGCTTTGAAGCATCAGGAAGTCGGGAAACTCTCGATGGCAATCTTTGGAGGGGAAAAGTGCGACGATTACTAGTAGCGGGCTTTTTAACAGTACTGACGGTCTTTGCGGCGGGGGCCAACGCGCAAGAGAAGCCTCCGCTGAAGCTGGTGGCGACTACCCCAATGCCTGGTTTTACTGGAGATTTCGACCACTTTGGAGTGGACCTCAAGGGCAACCGCCTGTTCCTGGCCGCCGAAGACAAAAAGACAGTCGAAGTGTTCGATCTCCGGACCGGAAATAGGATTCACACTATCGAAGGATTTGGGCACCCCCTCACCATGGTTTACTTGCCCGAATCCGATCATCTCTTGGTCACGAATGGCGATACCGATGACGTCGCTCTGGTGGACTGCAAAGCATATAAGATTATAAATACCTTGAAACTGACCAAGGGCGTGGACCACAGCGCTCTCGATCCAGCACATAAATATTTTTACGTGGAAAATGCAGCCACGGCGGACGGGAAGTCGCATTCGCTCGCCATTATCGATACGAAATCATTCAAGCTCGTCGGCCAAATTCCGGGGATCTCCGGCGACTCGAATGAAGGCATGGTCATCGATCGAGCCGGAAAAAAACTTTATGTGAACATGACAGGTTCAGATGAAGTCGGAGTCATCGATCTGAATACTCGCCAGATCATTGCCCGATGGCCGTTGCCGGGCGTGCGCGTTGCCCATGCCATTGCCCTGGACGAACCCCATCACCGGCTGCTTACCGCCACGCGTAATCCGGGGCAGTTTGTCGTCTTCAATCTGGGTACGGGCAAAGTGGTGGCCTCTCTGCCTTGTGTCGGAGTGAACAGCGACATGTCGCTGGACGTCGCGCGCAAACGAATCTATGTAACCGGGAGCGACACCATTTCCGTATTTGCGCAGCGCGATGCGGACCACTACGAACACATTGCCGAAGTGCCCTCCGCATTCCGCGCCAA
The DNA here is from genome assembly GCA_020073485.1 of Terriglobia bacterium. Classification (GTDB taxonomy): domain Bacteria; phylum Acidobacteriota; class Terriglobia; order Acidiferrales; family UBA7541; genus Palsa-360. Next base: position 108,158 of record JAIQFB010000003.1, read on the forward strand.
ATCATCGATCTTTGTCCCGCAATTGAACCGGCTCTACGTCGCCGATTCAGGCAAGGGAAAGCCCGATGCGAAATTGGCGCTGCAAATCTTCGAGGCGCAATAAACTGATTTTGCCCGAGGTGGCCCATCGGATTTATGATGGACCGTGTCGGCCGCTGGATCATTACGCGGTTGTGCCTTGGAGGCATCTTGAACGGGGCCACGCCGCACGGATTTTCATCGATTCAGATTTCATCGGGAACCGTTGGAATCTGCAAGTGGATCAGTGGTGATTGCCGCCGGATTACTATCTGAAGCTCAGCTGTCTCTTCAGGGGAGCCAATCGCGTGAAAAAATTACCGCTAATTCTTGGACTCGGATCTGTCTTTGCCCTTTTGACCGGCGGGAGCAAGCCACCCAGGGCTGCTGACGCAGGCGGATTGACGGGCGTCGTGAGCTCCGATGCGGAAGGTCCGATGGAAGGCGTGCTGGTTAGCGCGAAGCGGATCCCCGGCACGATTACCACCACAGTCGTGAGCGACGCACAGGGCCGATACACATTTCCTCCGGGAAAACTGCTCCCGGGCAAATATCGCCTTGCCATTAGAGCCGTTGGTTTCGACGCGGCAGATCCTGAGATTTCCGCAACGCTAGGCGCAAAGAGTACGGAAGCGAACATCAAATTGACGAAAGGTCACGATCTGGCTTCCCAACTCAGCGACGTGGAGTGGTTGATGAGCATTCCCGGAACGTATGAGGAGAAGGAATATCTCTTCATGACGTGTTCCCACTGCCATACCCTGGGCCCGATCCTGCAGAGCACGTACGACAAAGCCGGCTGGATGACAACGTTTAAGCGCATGCGCGGCTGGGATCAGGTTAGTTCTATCACCAACCCGGTACTCTCTCCGGATAAAGGCGGGGCTCCGTTTGGGAGTGAGGATTTTGCGGAATATCTTGCCTCCATCAATCTGAGCGCGCATAAGACGCACGATTTTGAATTGAAAACTCTGCCGCGGCCCCGTGGCGAGGACACCAAGGTCATCATTACCGAATACGACATACCGCGCGCGGACGCGGAACCCCATGATGCGGGCCCGGACAAATCCGGAATGATCTGGTACCAAGACTTCGCGCAAGGCATTATCGGCAGACTCAATCCCGCGACCGGGGGAATCAAGGAATGGCAGGACTCCGCCACCAAACCCGGTTATCCTCCCGGGTTTCAGTGCCTAGAATGGGATGCCCAGGGAAATATGTGGCTGGGAAGGCACGACTGGAACGGCATCGCGAAGTTTGACCTCAAGACGGAGAAGTTCACCGACTTTCCTCTTCCCGAGGGCGTGAAGGCGGATTTCGTATCGGTTGGCGGGGATGGAAAGGTTTGGGCAAAAGATACTGCAAGCAATGCCGTGTATCGAGTGGACCCGGCGACCGGCGCGGCGACGAAATTCGACGAATTCCCGCCGGAGATGATGGCCAAGGATTACAAGGGTCCGCGCCATCATATTTACGGAATTACAGCCGACCCTACGGGCAACTTGTACGAGGCAGACATCGAAGGCGGCACCCTGCTTCACTTGGACGGCGAAACAAGAAAAGTAGCGATGTATGAAATCCCCACCAAGGATGCCGGCCCAAGGCGCATGCATCTGGATGGACAAGGCCGTCTTTGGATTGGCGAGTATTACGGCAAGACCATTGGCATGTTTGACCCGCTTACGGAAAAGTTTCAAGAGTGGAAGATCCCCATTCCCTGGTACGGCGCGTACGACGTCGCTCTCGATCAGGACGGGTTCGCCTGGACCGGAACAATGACCAGCGAAATCATCCTGCGGCTAAACCCCAAGACCGGTGAATTCCGGCAGTACCTGCTGCCGCGTTTAGGCGTAAACGTAAGGCGGGTGGAAGTAGGCAATTCGGGCGCGCGCTCCGTCTTTTGGGTGGGCGAAAATCATCAGGCAAGAATCGCCAAGGTGGAACCCCTGAACTAACGGAGCATGGCAAATCGATTGCTCTGCCCGGTCGCTGCCTTTGCTAAAGGCTTGGTGGGCAGGCCCGTCAGCCGGACTGGCCGGCAGGCCCGCATGAACAAATGGGCGGGTGGCAAAGCCTTCGGATTTGAATTTCCGTGTGGCCGCTCGTTCGCGGCCTTATGAAGGGGCGATGGGCCTGGTTACTCTTTCCTCTACTGGAATTAAATCATTTTCTGTATCGACGGACGCGGGACAGATGCAGAGCAGGTAGGCTTTCGTGCTCCCAACGCGTTCGCTCTTCGAGCGTGGGTCATTCGCTTAATAGATCATTGACTGGCCACGAATTGTTTCGTCTGGCCGCAGTCTGCAAAGCAAATCACTGTAGTAAATTCGTAGTAGTTATCGGTTCAGAACGGTTCAACTCGGGTACAAACGGATCAACTCACGCAGGTTGTAAGTGGTTGAGGGATATAGTAGAGTCCAAAATTTTCATAACCAGTCAGAACCGTCCCGTGTTTTCCTAAACCTTAGGCCGGGGGTTCGACTCCCTCCAGCCCCACCATGAATCCCATGAAATACTATGCCGGGCTGACCCCGCGCAGTGCGGTTCGAGCGGACTGTCGAAGTGCGGCGCTGTACGGTTGTCTAAACCCCGACCCTTTAAAACCGAAAGGGTCGGGCACCCGCAAAGGCTAAGCCGGTTCCCCGGCGTTTAGGAACTTGAGTGATATCATTCAACCGGGGTTGTTAGCCAACAGGAAAATAATCGAAAAGGTGGGCCACCCGCCCGGCGCAAGGGCTTGTTGGTTCGATTACTGACGCTGTTTTTGGAGCTGCTGCTGAAACCGTTGGTACTATAAAAGTGGGGGTAGACTTGGCAATATTCACTGCATCGGCTGGATATTGCGCGGCCCATCCAGGTAAGTAACGAACGGAATTTATGAACGAAGCGATCCAAAATCTGTTAGCTCTGAACATCGTTCTCTTTGGTGCTGCTGCGATTGCGTTCGGGATGATGATATCTTGGTCTCGCGTAACAAGGGGAGTGTGGCCGAGTGGGAGAAAACTGATTATTCTATCAAGCATATGTATCTTTTGTTGGATTTTCGGAAATATCTCGTATTTCTATTTCCGATCTCATTGAGAGCCGGATTGTGGCAATTTGTTGGACGGGTGGCCCGGGCTTTGATATTGAATTTCGGGTGCTCCACCTGTCACGCCGCGTGACAGGTGGGGTTCTTGATTGGGGTTCCTTCATTGAACATGATCTGCCCTTGGCTCCGCGCACGGCATCGAAAGCTACGAACGCCTGTGGCGAAACACATACGGCGGAGATGTACTCATCTCCGCCGTTTATGTTCGCTGCGGGTCAAGGCCGCACGTGCGCATTTCCTATTCTATTCTTCGTCTCCGTCCTGCTCGGCTGTCACTGCGGTCAGTGTGCCGAACAGACCGTCCTGCTCGTGATTGATTCCAGCGGTAAAGAAGAGTGAATTGTACGGGCCGGCGCTGCCTGCGCCCGTTCCGGAGACACCCTTTGCCGAATTTCCGAAAGTAAGCGACCACAAACCGTCGATGGTCAGGACGTGTTCGCCGGTCAGCGCTACGGGGTCATCGTAAGTTTTGACGAGTCCGACGAAGCGGCCGGTAAAGCCGTCGTAGGCCGCGATCTCGCCGCTGCCGAAATTTCCGACCAGGACGCGATTGCTGAATTCGCCGAAATCGCGCGGGGTCCATACCACGCCCCAGGGGGAGTTGAGCCAGTCGCCATGCTGGAGGCGAGTCTCCAACCTGCCGGAAGGGCTGTAGATATCCACAAAACCGTTGCCGGGCCCGGCGTCGTCATCGTGCTTGGTCGCGTCTTGTTTCGCATAGGTTACAAACAGGCTTCCGCCGATGTTCTGGACGTTGAATGGCGCAAATCCCTGCGGAATGCGGTCATCGTCGAAAGCTCTTCGAGAAAACGGGCCGTCATGGTTGTCTCTGTCGTGATCTCCGTAATGATCGTCTCTGTCGTGATCTCCGTCATGATCGTCTTTGTCGTGATCTCCGTAATGATCTCGGTCGCCGGAGAAATCCACGGGATTGAAATTTGTGTCGTAGACTTCGATCCGGCCGGAACGGAAATTTGCAACATAGAGGTAGCGAACTCCCTTGATGTCGGCTGTCGTGCAGCCTTTGTAGACCGCGTCGGGCGAATGGTCAACGAGTAGTACGGCGTTAGTTCCCGCGCCTCCGTCCCAGGCGGCGATGGTGCCATCCTCGGTGACGAATATGAAACTCGCCGGCTTCCCGTCACCGCCCTTCGCCTTGGAAATCACGAAATCGGGGCTGCCATTGAAGACGACACCCGTCGGTGCGGATGGCGCGGAGCCCTTGGGAGGCGGAGGAATGGTGACAACCAAGGAGCGCGGTGTTCCTGTGCCGTCGTAGAGGGAGGACACGCCGGCGCCGTTATCCGACACCCACCAGGGACTTCCCGTGCTGCGTGCCAGCCCCCAGGGATTGACGAGATTTGGATTTTTAACCGCGGCCATGCCGGGAAGGTCTGAAACCAGATTTGTCTGAATGTAATGTTGCGCGAAGGCCGCATTGGGAATCAGAAGAGAAGTGCAACAGAGAACTGCAAGCGAATACAAAAGTCGAAGACTGGCTTTGGTCATTGGAATTTTTCCTCCTTTTGAAATTTAGCTCAATCCTAGGAAGACAAAAGCCGAGGCCGGGAGTCTCAAGCGTTTTGTGCGCCTAAGACTGCAAAAGTTCGGAGGACGAATTGACATAAAGTTGTCTGAATAATGTAAACAAATCGTCAAACCTGTTTGCGGCCTCGAGAGGGTTGAGCGTCACTTTGAGTTGCCTCTCGACGAGCGTCCGGAAGTATACTTTCGGCCGTAGGTGTGACCATGGAAACAGTGCTTGTGATAGAAGACAGCCGGCCGATGCAACGCACTTTGCAGCGCCTGTTCGCGGCGGACTCCCTGGAAGTTCGGATTGCCTCCGACGGGGTGAAGGGCCTGGAGAGTTTTCGGCAAGCGCCGCCCAATGTAGTTGTCCTGGATTTGAAGCTTCCCGGCTTGTCCGGTAAGGAGTTGTGCCGGGCCTTTAAAGCGGAAATGCCTTATGTGCCCATAGTGGTCTTAAGCGCAAATACCGACGTGGATGACAAAGTGTTGCTCCTCGAATTGGGAGCGGATGATTACGTCACGAAACCTTTCAGCCCTAAAGAGTTGCTGGCACGCGTGCGGCGCGCCATGCGACGGAACGCGCAGGCGCAACCGGCCGCTGCAGACTCCGGAATGGCGTCCCTTCATAATCTGCTGGTCTTCGGCGACGTGGAGATTAACTTCACAAGCATGGAAGCGAAACGCGCCGGCCGCCTCGTCAGCATGACCGCGCAGGAATTCAAATTGCTGAAATTTCTTTCGCTGTCGCCGGAGCGCGTTATCCCGCGAGAGGAATTACTCAATAAGGTTTGGGGATATCAGAATTATCCATCCACGCGGACGGTGGATAACCATATACTCCGGCTGCGCCAGAAGCTTGAGTCAGACCCAGCTCAGCCGCGTCACTTTCTAACCGTGCATGGCGCAGGCTACAAATTCGTGCCCGGGAATCCTGCTATGAATAAGAAAAACTAGTTCGCTCGCCGGAGAGATCGATGGCTCGCCTCCGATTGCAAACTCAACTCTTGCTTTCCACTCTGGTGATTATTTGTGCGCTTACAGGCGCAATCCTGTTAATCATCCGCAATACGGTGCGCAAACAGATCGATGAGCAAGTGAAGGAAAGCACGGAAGCCACCGTTCGAGGGTTCGAGAGCGCCCAGAAGCAACTACAGGTCCAGTTGTCCCGGACGGCGGCGTTGCTGGCCGAAATCCCCACACTCAAGGCGTTGATGACGACGCAGGACGCGCCGACCATCCAAGACGGGTCCGTACCCTTCTGGAACCTCGCGGGAAGCGATTTGTTCCTGCTCGCGGACCCGGTGGGCCGTGTGGTTGCGCTGCACGTCGAGCAGGCCGGGCTCGGCCGGGAGACAGCGGAGAGCTATGTCACAAGCTCTTTGCATGCAGGGCATGATTCGTCCTGGTGGTATGCAGGCGGCCGACTCTATTGGGTGTTTTTCCGTCCGATCCTGGCAGGCACCGGAAATAATGCCAAGGTCCTTGGGTTCGTGGCCATCGGATATGAGACGAATTCAAGGATTACCGAGCAACTCGGTTCTGTCGAGGGAAGCAAAATCGTGGTCCTGGCGGGCAGTCGCATTATTGCGTCCAACTTTTCTCCGCAGCAAGAAACTGCGATCCAGGGCCGGATTTCCGCCAAGGGAATTGTTCCCGAAGCGAGCACGTCTGAAGTTATTGTGAATGAAGATGCCTACCGGGTCGAGAGGGTTGAGCTGCAAGCCACGCCCCCTTCACCCGTACAGTGTTTTGTCTTCATTTCATTGACTCGGCCGATGACCTTCATACGCCAGTTAAACCGCACGATTCTGATCGTGGGGTTTACGGCGATACTTCTTGTGTCTTTACTGCTCCGATTTGTTTCGCAAACGATCACACATCCGCTCGACAATCTCGTGGCCGGAGTGCGTGCGCTTGCCGCTGGCGATTACTCGTACTCGATCACGCCGAGCGGAAGCAGCGAGGTCGTGGAGCTCGCCGAATCCTTCTCAAGAATGCGCGGCGAACTGCTGGCGTTCCAACGAAAGCAAATCGAGACGGAACGAGTCGCGGCCGTGGGCCGGGCCGCCAATTCCATCTCGCACGATCTTCGCCACTATCTGGCCGCTCTAGTGGCAAACGCTGAATTTCTGTTCGAGGCGGATAAGCTGCGCATCGATCGGGACGAGGTATACAAGGAAATTCAGACAGCGTCGGAGCAGATCACCGAACTGCTCGATTCGTTGCGCGATTTGGCCCGGGAACGTCGCAACATTTCTCCCGTCCCCGCTTCGATGGACGATTCCGTGCGCCGTGCGATCGAAGCCGTGCGGGGACGCCCGGACTTGCGGGAACAGACCATCTCCGTCCGTCGGACCGGCGACATGTCGGGAGTTTTCGATCCGCAAAAAATGGAGCGCGCATTTCTCAATCTCGCTCTCAATGCATGCGAGGCCGCCTCAAATCGCCAGGGGAAAATCGAATTCGATATACGGTCCACGCCGGAAACATTCGAGATTCGCATTTCGGACAACGGGCCGGGTATCCTGCCTGCCATCCGTCACAATCTGTTTGATCCATTTGTCAGCGCGGGGAAACCCAATGGCACAGGCCTGGGGCTTGCCATTGTCAGCAAAATCCTTGCCGAACACGGGGGGAGCATCCGCGTGGAGCACACTTCGGAAACCGGAACGACGTTTCTGGCCAGACTGCCGCGGGTTCAGGACCCGATGAAGGAAATTCCAGAGAAAGTGATCCTGTAGCGTTGCCAATTTGAAGAGAATGTCGCGAATCTGGACGTCGGACTGCGCTCTAAGTGCTGATGGGGGGCGCTATCCAAGCATACTGGCTCCGAACTGCATCCTGAGGGACTTTGTGGCTTAACTCCTCAATACTGGCCCCGCCAATGCCTGCAATTCGGCCATTCGGAAGACATTCGACGCGGAAACCACCCGAGTTGAAGGATTGCACAAGCGGGCGGGTATTGCGCTTGCGTCGGGCGAGAGGGGGGTGCCAAGTTTGAAGGTGAGTTTTGGGGGGAAGGTTTACGCTGCGGGGCCTGGCGAATCTCTCGCCGGGGAGCGTGCATGAAGAATCCATTGCGAAAGGCGCAGGGTGGGCAGGGGACATCCGGTGGCGAAGCTTCGACCAGCGTCGAGGACCGCCGGGCGACTCTGAGGCAGCAATTTGTTGCCGAGGCGCAGATTGTCGAGGTCCGGTCCGGGGTGCGATTCTTGGCGCGGAGCTGCGATCTGGTTTTGCGCGGGTGCTACGTGGATACCTTGCGGCCGTTTCCAGTTGGCACGCTGGTGCGCATCCGGCTGAAAAAAGACGGGACGGCCATTGAGGCCAACGGCAACGTGGTCTATGAGCTGCCGGGCCTGGGAATGGGCATTGCCTTCCATGATTTGACGCCGGACAGCCACGCCGCCATCGAAAAATGGCTTTCCGACACGGGAGGGTGCGAGGAATCGCTTGAGGCGCTGATGCCTCCTTTGGAAGCCGTGCCGCCGGCGGCAAACCGGGAACAGGCTAGGACGGAATTCGAGGAGCTGGTATGGCCATTGATCCGAAAGGGAATCCTGACCAAGAGCGAGGCGGCCCGCTTTTTAAAAGAATCCTGGGAAGACTAGGCAAGAGGTTCTTACGGCCGCGAATCCCGCCCCGCGTTTTGTGCGCGTGAGGCCGGCCGGGATCCACTGATCGCCGCGGGAGAAGAAGACCGCGGCGTTTTTCTTTTCTCCGGACAATTCCACCTGACATTACCGATCCAGGCGTCCTCCCGTGCGGGCGCGGGGTTGCTGCCCGTTTGCATTCCCCTCTTGCATCGCAATGATACAATCGGCGCGAAATTTTTAGGTGGCGGCGCGCGTAATTCTGGTTGGACTTAATTTTCAGAGGGGCCGATGGAAAACTTCTTGAGATTGGAGAGCCGGCACACGGGAGAAATCCTGCGGCTGCGCCGGGAGCGCACCGCCGAGGGCCAAACGGTCTTGCTGATCGACGGCTCTCTGCCGCTGCGGGCGAGCGGCCCTCCGCTGCACGTGCATTTTCAACTGCGCGAGGAAGGCACAGTGAAGGCGGGAACACTGGGAGCGCAAATCGGAAGAAGGAAGATTGTGGCGAAGGCGGGGGAGAGCGCGGCATTTCCCCCCGGGGTCGTCCACAAATGGTGGAACGCCGGAGAGGATTTATTGGAGTTTAGCGGTCGGGCGACTCCGGCGGGAGACTTGGATCGCTACCTCCAAGGTATATTCGCAGTTCTCAACGCCAGCGAGATGGGCCGGCCGTCCATCTTTTACATCGCTCACGTGTTGTGGCGGCACCGGCGGACACAAGCGGTGATGCTGCCTCCGCCTGCGATTCAACGGATTGTATTTCCGGTGGTGCTTCTGATAGGGCGCGTGTTGGGCAAGTATCGAGGGGATACCTGGCCCGGTTCACCCGCGTCATGCACGGGCGCGCCGGAAGGGTAAGAGACACACGCAGCGGGAATCGCACCCAAGTTCCGGAACCATTGCCGGGTGACGGAGTAATAAGGCCGAGAGAGCGTACCGGTTGAGTCTTGCTCGCTCTCATTTCGTCTGGGATGCTGGGCGGAGAATTGTCGGAGAGGACCATGCGGAAAATAGTTGTGAGTTTTGCCCTGCTTGCATTTTCCGGGGCCGCGGGTTTTGCGCAGACACCCAAGGCTTCTGTACGGAAGCCTAAACCGGTGGCGACAAAGGCGAGTTCCGCGACCGCGGTAACGCGGCTGGCGGCTGCGCCGAAGGACAACTCGGTCGCGACAGACGCGAACCTGAAAATCGCTTTCATCGGCGACGTTGGCATCGGGGCCAACCAGCACGCGGTTCTGAACCTGATCAAGTCCGAGGGCGTACAGGCCGTCTTGCACCAGGGCGATTTCGATTATCACAACGATCCTGTGGGTTTTTGGTCCTCGGTCGACAATATTTTGGGCGCCAACTTTCCCTACTTTGTTTCGGTGGGGAACCACGATGTGAGCAAATGGCCGACTACTGCTTCGCCCTCCTATGCGCGAATGCAATTCGACCGCCTGACCCGCATGGGCGTCACTCCCGACAGCCTGGAATTGAATAACGAAATGTATTCCCTGACCTTCAAGGGACTGAAAGTCGTGTTCGTGGGCGAAGAAAAGGGAACCGGCGACGCCGTCTACGCCCCTTATATCAGAGACCAGTTGAAATCCGACAACCACGTCTGGAAGGTTTGCAGCTGGCACAAGAACATGAATGCGATGCAGGTGGGCGACAAAACCGATGACATGGGATGGGGAGTCTACGAGGCCTGCCGGGAAAACGGAGCGATCATCGCCACGGGCCATGAACACAGCTACGAGCGCACCAAGACGCTGACGAGCATATGGAACCAAGTGTTAGACCCCGACTCCCCCGATCCGAACCGGCTGGTGGTGGCGCCGGGAAAAACGTTCGCGTTTGTTTCCGGACTCGGCGGAAAAAGCATCCGCGTGCAGAAGCGCTGCTGGCCGGCAGACCCGCCGTACGGCTGCAAAGGGGAGTGGGCGAAAATCTATACCTCGAATCAAAAAGCGCAGTACGGTGCGCTGTTCATTACGTTCAACGTGAACGGCAATGCGAACAATGCGCACGGATACTTCAAGACCATCGGCGGGCAGATCGTGGATGAGTTCGACATCGCCAAGGAATCCGGCGCCGCGCAGCATGGTTCCGCCGCACCAGGCAAATAGTAGATTTCCGCGTGGAATGCCTCCGGCGGGATGCGCCCGCGAAGAGATGGCACGAATTAAGCACTAAGTAAATAGACTCGCCGTGAATTTCACCCGGAATGCGGCGAGTTTTCCCGCTCGATCCCCTCGCAACTTGCGATTTGCCTGATGATTCTCGGGCCTTGAGGGGGAGTTCACAATCCTAGTAGTACCAGGACTCGATGACAAAAATTATACATATTAATCAAAAATTTTTATTGACTTAATAATGACCAATCGCCACAATCCGCCAAACCTCGCCATGAGCCTTGATGCTCCCGGCACGATCGTCCCAGCGGCGTGCGAGGCATTTGCGGATTTTGGGGTCCGCAAGTTCTATCCAAGTAGAAATGCCACTGTTCGGTATAGATGTGTCCCTGTACCGTCCGGTGAACGGGTGTATCGAGGTGGTGAGCGTGACGATTTCCTTTGCTTTTGTGCATCACGCGAATCAGTACCTAATTACCGAAGGTTACGAGAACCGGCACGGCTTGCGTGAAGCCGTCGGCTCGATCCGGGAGAAGTCCGGCTTCGCCTGGATCCTCGAACTGCACCGGCGCTACAACATCCCCGCCAATCTTCATTTGAGCGGCACTCTGATCGAGGCCATTGCCTGGCACCAGCCTGGCTTTCTGGCGCAGGTTCGCGAGTTGATCGGCGCGGGCCTGATCGAAATAGTGGGAAGCTGCTACGCACAAAATATCATGCGGTTCTTCAGCTACGAGCACAATTTAAGACAGCTCAATGAAGAGTTATCCCTTTACCGCGATCACCTGGGAATTGATCCCGAAGACGTCAAAGTGTTCTGGCCGCCCGAGCGCGTCTGGGACACGCCGCGCATGGCTCCGGTGTTGAACGATTCGCGGCTATTGAACGGCGGTTACCGGTTTGTCCTTCTCGACGACCGGTTGTTGCTGCCCATGAACGGGAGCAATTCGCCGCGCAAGGTCTACGACCGGGAACCGCGACGGGATGCCGAATTGTATTGCGCGTGTCCGGTGGAAGACGGACAGGGGCTGATCGCGCTGCCGATCGCAACGCAGCTTCGCCTGAACATTCCTCCGGGAAATGAGGCCCAGGTCACGAATTTGCGCGAGCATTGCCAGTGGCTCGGTTCGCTGGATGGAGAAGCTCACGCCCCCGGCTTCCTCGCGCTCTATGGCGACGATATGGAAAAGGCCGCTGGCCTCGGACCCTGGGACAAGAATGCGCCGGAACAGTTCGAGGGCGTGCTTCGCTGGATGAACGAGAATCCCGCCATAAGACCCACGCGAATTTGCGATTGGAGCGCGAACAGCCGGCCCACGCAGCCACGGCCGATTGACGTGGGAACTTTTCTGGAACTTGCGAATCACTCCGCGGCAGGCGAGGGATACGAAAACTGGTTCTTCGATCCGCAATGGGATCGCTACCGCCGTTATTTTTCCTGGGCCGACCAAAAAGTGGAGCAGGCTTCTCTCTCTGGAGGAGACGCCGCGCTCATCGATCTTGCGCAAAAGCATCTCATGACTTCCACCTGGGAGAGCGCCTGGCACACGCCTTCGGAGGGGCCGTTTGGCAATGCCGAATCGCACGGGCATCCCAGCCCGTGGATTCGCGCGCTGGGAAGCCATAGCCGTGTCGCTGCGGTCATTGGCGAGGCCGCGCTTTGGGCCGCGCATCACGACGGGCAGGCCCATGCCGCATTGCATGACATCGACGCGGACGGCGAGAAGGAACTGATCATCAAGAACGACAAACTTTTTGCGGTGATCACGCCGCGGTGGGGCGGGAGGCTGGTCGCGCTATTCAGCATCGAAGGCCCGCAGGGAAAAATGGTCATCGGAAATCCCTCCGACGACTGGAATTGGATGGAGGAGCTCAACCGGTTCATGGAAGTGCCCGCCAATCATCCCGGCGCGCTTAGCGATCGGGGCATGGAGCACGATGCCTACGAGGTTTTGAGAGGGCTGTCGGACGGCCCAGTGGTAGACGTCGATTTACAAAACGCGGAAGCGAGCAGCAGTGGATTCGGGTTGATCAAACGGATTCGCCTGGCGCAAGGCGAGGCGCGCATCCAGGTTTCGTACTCCTTGCCGGAAAGCCTGGAAGGAATCTCCATCGATTTCTCGCTTTCACCGGATTACCTGAATCTTTTGCGCCAGGGCCGCGCGTTATTGAAGCCCTACGAAAATGGCGCGGCCCGTGGCTGGAGCGCGGATTCCACCGCCGTGTGGATCCGCCAAGAGCAGGGCGCTTCGCTGGCGTGGAGCGAACCGTTCCCCGATGAAGGCGGACACAAAGCGACTTTCCGAGTCACAACTTCCAACAGGAACTTTTCTCTGTCGATTGGAGTGACCAGGTGAAAACCAACAGAAATGTCGCACGTGGGACTCATCGAACGGGGCGGGCACTGCGGCTGCACGCCATCGATCCGCTGGCCGGATGGAAGAAAAGAGTGCGTCTGGGCGCACATCGATGGATGGATATGTATACGGCAACCCTCGGCGGCCCCGTCGGCTTGGGCGCGGGTCATTCCGCACATCCCGGCGCTGTCTCCTTGCTGAATCAGTTTTCTTCCGCGCACCACGCGGTTCAGCTGGCGGCGCGCGCCCACTCGGCGGGCGCCTCGCAAATCAGCGCCGTGTTTTTGTTTCTGCTTCCCGTGCTCGCGATGTGCGCGGTGAGGGTCCCGCTGCCCGAGGCGCTTTTCAATTCCGACTTTCGCGCACGCCTGGGGAGCGTGTTCTCCGAACACCATTCGATAGCGGACTTAACCATTCAGCCGATGCGCCGCCGGCCGGGAAGCCGCCATGTGTTTTCCTACAAGCTGCTGGTTGCCGACAACCGCACGGGGAAGCACAACGTAGTCGAACTGGTCGGCAAGCAGGATACGACGCGCGCGGTGGGAAAAGCGGCCAAGGAGTTTGAGGCCATGCGGCTGCTTTGGGGCGCGGGCTTCGGCCAGGACCATCAATTCCGAATTCCGCAGCCGCTGCACCACTTTGAGGATTTGCGGATGATCATCCAGGAAAAGGCGCGCGGAACAAAGCTGCGATCGTTCCTGGGCGACGGAAGCGACGCCTCCTTTAATCACGCCCGCATGACGGGGCAATGGCTGGCGAAGCTGCATAACATGCCTGTCGATTCTCCCCACGAGTGCGCGTACGAAGCCGAGAAAGCCTCGCTGCGTATGTTCGTCGAGGCGCTCAAGAACGATCAGCCGCAACTCGAATCCGAACTTCGGCAGTACGCCGCGGCCGTCGAGCAGCGCTTTGATACTTTTCAGGGTGTATCGGCCACGCATGTACACGGCGATTTCCATCCCGATCACGTCTACGTGGCGAGCAACTTTGTCACGGTAATCGATTTTGAGCGGTTCTGCATCGGCGATCCCGCCCGCGACCTGGGATCCTTTGTCGGCCACATGAGGACAACCGCCTACTCACTCGAGAAATCGATTGAATTCGCGAATCAGGAAATTGACGCCTTTTTGGAAAGTTACTTCGGCGCTGTGTCGGAACAGCAGGGGAATGCCATCAGCGCGCGTGTCGCTCCGTACGCGGCGCTGTCCAGCCTCGAGGCGCTGTATTACGTGGCGAGTGTGCTGAAGGTCACGAACCCCGCGCGAGTCGCGATGTACATGCAATGCGTGCGGGAGTCCGGAATGCCTCCGATCGGGGCGGGTTCCCCGGATAACAGCGCACGGATCGCTTCAGCTTAGCAGTGGCATTGATTTGGGAGAAAAAACGCATGGGTCGTGAAGGAACAAGGCAAGACCGGCGCGCATGGAAACAGAATCAGGAAGCCGTCTTCGGCAATCCGGATTTTGTCCACGAGCGGATTCTCGGGCTGTTGCCGGAAGTTGCCGGCGGAGGAGCACGGCCGGAATGGCGCTTTGAGGTCATCAGGAATAAGGCCGCGGGCAGATCGACACTGCTGTATTCCATCGGCGGCTCCGCGCGAATCTACGGCAAAGCCTATTTCGATTTCGCGGCCGCGGCCGAGGCGCACCGCTCGCTCACGCACCTCTGGGCGCATGGGTTTGCCTCCGGCTCGTTTCTGGAAGTTCCCGAACCACTGGGAATTATTCCCGAAGCGAACCTGGTGTTGATGCGCTCGGCCGATGGTGTGCCAATGGACCAGCGCGCGGGAAGCGTTTCGCTGGAAGCGGCTCTGACCGACGCCCGGCTGGCGGCGCGCTGGCTGGTGAAATACCAGAACACGGCGATTCCGGGGCTGCGCGCGGAATCCCCATGCGAAAAACTTGAAATCCTGAAAATCGCGGATGCCGTCGCAAAGGTCGCCGCGGAGTGCCCAGAGCATTCCAGCTTGCTGATCGACATGATTCACGACCTGCGGGCGGTTACACCGAAGAGCAACACGTCGCCGCAAGTCACGCCCATGCACGGGCAGTTCCGCCCCGCGCACGTGTTTATCGAGGGAAGCCGCGCCACGGTCATCGATGTCGAAAAGCTATGCCTGTCGGACCCGGCGAAGGACGTGGCGCGCTTCTGCCACGTGCTGAAAAAGACCTGCCTTGAGGAACGCGGGGACCTGGAGCGCGCGGACCGCGTCGCGCAGGAATTCGTCGCGGAATATCGGGCGCACAACAAAGCGAATCTTGAAAACCTGGCCTATTTCCGCGCGCTACTGGCATTCAAGGCGCTCGCGAAATTGTTGAAAAACAGGAAGGTCGACGAGGCGCAGCGCGAGTCGATGGGCCGGGCGTATCAGGCGGAATTTGAGCGGTGGGTCAGGAACGGAACGATTTCGGAGATGGCGGCGTAACGCGGTTCGCGAAGACTTTGGATTTGGGTCTGAAAGGGCAGCCGATGGCAACAGCAGAGCAGAAACCATTCTCCGGCATGCAGCCGCCGATCGCGGCGAGCTTGCTTTCCGATTCCGCAAGCTCCAAGCAGGCGCTGGCGCTGAAGGCGGCGGAGTTTACCTCCGTGGAATTTATCTCCTCGCGGATTTGCCCGCTGCTGGGGCCGGGAAACTCGGCATCAGCCGCGGATTGCGGCGCGAAGATCATCCAGAATACCGGCACTGGACGACTGACGCTTCGCTACACATTCAGTCCGGAAAATGTGGTGTTTGCCAAGTTGTACGGCGACGAATTGGGCTCGCATTGCTACCGGGCCAACCTGGAACTTTGGAATAACGGATTCAACTCGGCGGGGCGGTATCAAGTGCCTGAGCCGCTCGGATTTTTCGCCGACCAATCGCTGCTGTTCATGCGAGGCGTGCCGGGGACGCCGCTGGGCGCGGTATTCGACGGCGATTCGTCGGTCGATCTGGTTTCCGGAAGCAGCGAGGCGGCGGAATGGCTGGCAGCCTTGCATCTTTCGTCGCTGAGCCTGGGGACGCCGGATTCGGATTGGGATTCGCTGAAGCTGTTCCGGATGGCGAGCCGCGTGATCAAGGCGGCCGCGGCACGCCCCGAAAAACTGGACATGGTTCGCGAGCTGATGGATCAGCTGGAACAGCGCGTGGCGCAACTTGCGGCGGACCGCTATTTCGTGTTCACGCACGGGCGGTACCATCACGACCATGTATTTCTGAGTCCCGCGGCAACCAGCGTCATTGACCTCGACCGTTGCCGCTTCTCGGACCCCGCGAAAGACGCCGCCGAATTTATTCGTGTCCTGCGGCTCACGGCGTTCAAGGAAGGGTTTGACATGGAACGCGCGGAACGCGCCACCTCCGCGTTCCTTACGGCCTATCTGGCTAAAGTTCCCAGGGCTGTGGAAAGCCTGGGCTGCTACTGGGCCGTGTTTGTGTTTCACAGTTTGCTGGGCGGTTTGAAGAAGTCGCGCAACAAAGGCGAAAAAAGCTGGGAACAGCTCGAGGAATTTTATCTGCAGGAAATGAAGCGGGCTCTGGAGTTCGGCCGGTGAGCAAGGAAAAGAACAACGAGAAAAAGGAAAGCGTGAAATACAGCCGGGCGTTTCTGCGTCCCACCGAACAATCCCGGAAAGGAACTTTCCTCCGGCTGCTGGGATATGCCGCCGGCGTGTGGCCGATTCTGACGACGCTGGGCGTATGCATTGTGGGCAGCACGCTGCTCGATCTCGCGCGGCCGTGGATTTTCGGATTCATGCTGCTGGACCGAGTCATCCGGCACCAGGACCTGACGCGCCTGCCCACCGTGGTGTGGCTGCTGACGGGCGCGTTCATCGGCCAGCAGATTTTCGATTTCGGGTCCGACGTGCTGCAGGAACTGGCGAACCAGCGGCTGGTGAACCGCGTGCGCTGCGATTTGTATGAACACACGATGGCGTTGCCCGTGGAGTGCTTCGACCGCGGGCGCACCGGGGACCTGCTCTCGCGGCTCTCGGGCGACATCGACACGGTGGAAAGCTTCCTGGATACGCTGATGCAAAACATCGGTTCGGAAGCCGTGAAGCTGGTCGGCGCGCTGGTGGCCATGTTCGCGGTGAGCGTGAAGCTGACGCTGTTCCTGCTCCCGACGGTTGTGGCCTTGTCGTGTTCGGTGCTGTTTTTCCGCAAGCCGGTAAAGAAATTCTCGCGGAGGGTGCGAAACCTGGTGGGGGACATGTCCAGCTTGGCCGAGGAGGCCATCGGCGGCGTGCGCGTGGTCAAGACGTTTTGCGCGGAAAAGTTCGAGTTGTCGCGTTTCGCGAAAAAATCGGGAGAGCTGCTGCAAGGGCGCGTTCGGCTGAAGAAACTTTCGGCGCTGTATTCAACCAGCGTGGAACTCTGCATATTCGCCGGCACGTTGATCGTGATCAAGGTGGGCACGCCGTGGGTGGTGGTCGCGGGCACGGTCACCATCGGCGGGCTGGTGGCATTCGTCACCTACCTGGACAAACTCTATGGCCCGGTGAAGACCCTGAGCAAAATGAACCTCTCGATCCAAAAGATTCTGGCGGCGGGCGACCGAGTTTTCGAGGTGATGGACGTTGCGCCGGAACCCACGGGCAGGGCGCGGGAACTGAAAAAGGCCTCATTCACCAGCCTGGCGATTTCCGAGGATCATTCCGCGCCGATCGTGGGAGACATCCAGTTTGAAAACGTAAGTTTCGGCTACGACCCGGAAAATCCGGTGCTCAAGAATATTTCCATGCACATCAAGGCCGGGGAAGTGGTGGCACTGGTCGGCCCGAGCGGCGGCGGAAAGACGACCATCGCCAACCTGCTGCTGCGTTTTTACAACCCGACCGCGGGCCAGATTCTGCTTGATGGCAAGCCGCTGAATTACATCCCCATGGAAAACTTGCGCAAACAGATCGGGGTGGTCTCGCAGGAAACGTATCTGTTTTCCGGAACGGGCCGCGACAACATCGCGTATGCAAATACCAACTCGACGGACGCGCAAATCGTGGACGCCGCCATGGCCGCGCACGCGCACGGTTTCCTGTTCGAGTCACCGGACGGATATTTCACCGAGGTGGGCGAGCGCGGCGTGCAGCTTTCCGGCGGGCAGCGCCAGCGCATCGCCATCGCCCGCGCCATTTTGCGAAATCCGCGCATTTTGATTTTTGACGAGGCCACGTCGCACCTGGATTCGGAGTCGGAAGAGCTCATCCAGGAAGCCCTGGAAAAAATATCCCACGGGCGGACCGTGTTCGTGATCGCGCACCGTCTTTCCTCGGTGCGGCGGGCCGATAAGATCGCGGTCATCGAAAACGGAAGTATCGTGCAGTTCGGGCGGCACGAGGAATTGATCGCACGAGAGGGCGTGTATCGCAGGTTGTATTCGCTGCAAATGGAATCGCCGGACACGCGCCTATAGCGGATGCAATGACGGCCTTGAGGCCGAGTGGAAATGGGAGGCAGCTATGTTGAGCAAGCGGATGAAAATCAGCGGAATTCTGGGGCCGGCGGTGTTGCCACTGGTTTTGGTGTTCGCCAGTTGCGGCGCGTATGTTTCGCGCGCCGCCGCGCAGGATGCGGCGCCGGCGGTGGATGGCGCGGCTTCCTCCTCATCGCAGGATGCCGCTGCCAACGTGACGCTGCACGGAACGGTGCGGACCGCGCGCGGCGCCGCCGTTCCCGGAGCGACTGTGCGCATCCGCCACGTGGCCTCTGGCAAAGGATGGGGAACGCTTACGGACGAGGACGGCCAATTCACCGTGCCGGCCGTGCCCGCGGGCCAATATCACATCGAGGCGACGCAACTCGGATTGGGCACTGCCATTTGGGATAGCGAAATAAAGGTTGGGACCGTGCCCCAAGTCACGATGCCGGAGTCCATCGATCTGGTCTTGCGCCGCAAGTCCAGCGTCGAGCAGCCGGACACGGCCGGAGCAAAGCCCGCGGAAACCGCGACCGCGACACCCCAACAGGAATCGCCGCAGGCCGACCAGGCCGATTCCGCCGACGCTGCCACAACCCCGAAGAAACATCATAAGGCCGCTGCCGCCGGGGATACCTCCGCGGCGCCTGTGAAATCCACCGAGGCGAGCGCTGCGCCCGCCGCAGCCGCAACGCCGAGTCCGAAACATGCTAAGACGGCGACCGCAACCGCTTCCGCGCAAAAATCATCGAAGTCGAAAAAGGGCGGCTTCGAGCAAGTGGAGCCCGACGGGATACTCACTGCGAACGCGGACACCGGCCAGCAATCGACGCCGGCGCCTCAAACGTCCACAGGCGGGAACGCGACGTATCAACCTTCGCCCTCCTCGTCGTCCGATGCCTATTTGATCAGCGGCGCGGTGGGGCGGGGTTCCACCGCGGCGGGACTCGACGATGGGCAGGACGATTTGTCCGTTACCGACGGCTCATCGGGCTCTTCCGCGTCCGGCAAAGCGAAGAAACCAAAACACCAGGGAACGGGCCGCAGCGCAAAGGGCGGTTCCGCGCCCGCGGACAATCTCGCGGGCGGAGTTGCGGATCTTACGGTGCGCAACACCATCAAGCATCTGGGCTCCAACCAGATGCATGCAACGTTTTACAATTATTACGACAATTCCTCGTGGGACGCGCGTCCCTACGCCATCAATGGTCCCGTCACCGAAAAAGTTCCCCACTATGGCGAGAGGTTTGGCGCAAACGTCGGCGGGCCGCTGACCATTCCGAAAATCTACAACGGGAACGACCGCACCTTCTGGTTCGCCAACTATGAAATGACGCGCAGGACGAATGCGACGGATCTGTTCGGAAACATGCCGAACGATGCCGAGCGCAGCGGCAATTTCTGCGGCCTGCTGGACGCCAACGGAAACCCGCTGCAGCTGTTCGACCCGCTCACCAATATTGGGGGGCCACGTCAACTCTTCCCGGACCTGGGCAACGGCGCCGGGTGCCAGATCCCGAGCAACCGCCTCGACAGCGCCGCGAAAAAACTGATCGGACTGTTTCCCGAGCCGAACTTGACCGGCCTCGCCACCGCGAACGGTTCGACGACCACGGACAACTATCAATTGCTGACGCGCAGCCCGCAATCGATCGACGTGGGAAACTTCCGGATCCTGCATACCATTTCGCAAAAGCTCAGCGTCTCCGGAGTGGTGAACTTTGTTTCCGCCAGGGGCCAACTTCTGACTCCATTCCCTTCGCTCTACACCAATACGGACACGTTCGATCAGAACACCACGTTCACATTCACGCAGAACTGGACGCCCCGCCTGCTCAATGAAACCAGGGTCAACTTCAACCGCAGCCGCGTCCAGTCCCTCAGCAACAATGCGTACCTGAACAACATCGCCGCCGCAGCCGGAATTACGGGCGTTTCGTCGGCACCCATCGATTTCGGGTCTCCTGAACTTGCGCTGACCAACTTCGAGCCCCTGGCCGATCCATCGCCGTCGCTGGTGCGCAATCAGACCCTGCGGCTCATGGACGATATTTCCGTCACGCTTCCGCACGACACCCTCCGCTTCGGCGCGGAAATCCGGCGCAGGCAACTCAATCCGTACACGGATCCATCTTCGCGCGGCGTTTTCCAATTCACCGGACTCATGACCGGGCAACTGGACGCGTCCGGCAACCCCGTCGCCAATCTCCCCGGCTCCGATTTCGCAGATTTCCTGCTTGGGCTGCCGCAGCAGACCACGGTGCAGTTCGGATCCGCCAGTTACGGCCGGCAATGGCAATTTGACGCGTACGCGCAGGACGATTGGCGGGTGAGCTCCCGATTCTCGATCAACTACGGGGTGCGCTACGAACGGTACACGCCGTTTACCGAGAAATACAATCACCTGGCGACAGTCATCATAAATCCCGCCATCACGAGCGCAGCCGTGGTTCAGCCCGGGAACACGAATCCGTTCACCGGAAACGCGCTGCCCAATTCGCTGGTCTACCCCAAGAATGACGAATTTGCCCCGCGCATTGGCATTGCCTGGAGACCTCTCCGACGCGGTGGCCCGGTCATCCGCGCAGGGTACGGCGTGTTTTACAACGGGTCGATTCTCGACCAGATCTTCGAGGAAATGATCAACCAGCCGCCGACGCCCGGGGCGGTCGCGACCACGCTCAATACTTCCGCTGCGCAACTGCTCACACTGGAGAACGGATTTCCGGCCGCGCCCGCGCAGACCACGAACGGCCTGGTTACCAACACGATTGCCGTGGACCCGCGGTACAAGATCGGCTACGCGCAAATCTGGAACTTATCGCTCGAGCATCAGTTCGGAAATCAGTACGTCATGGAAATTCTCTACACGGGAACCAAAGGCACGCACCTCGATCTGGTTTCCGATCCGAACCAGCCTACGCCCGGCAGCCAGATCGGTTCCGACCAGCGGCGCAGGATCACGAACGCTCAGGACTTCACGTACGAAACGTCGGGCGGCGATTCGATTTACAACGGCCTGCAGGTTCGCGTGCAAAGAAGAATGTCCAACGGCTTGCGCATGTTGTTCCTGTACACGCTCGGGCATTCCATCGACGATGCCAGCGTGGTCGGCGCCGGACACATCAGCGGGCTGGTGCAGGATTACAACAACCTGGCGGCGGAACGCGGAAACTCGTTCTTCGATATCCGCCACGATATCCGCTCGACGTTCGGCTACGACCTGCCGTTCGGCGACCGCCGGCACTGGCTGCGTAGCGGCGCGGGCGCGAAGCTGTTCGGCAACTGGGAGCTGATCGGCACGACGCAATACAATAGCGGGAGCCATCTCACGCCGTATATCTCGGCTTCGTTCACCAACAGCGTCGGCCCGCTGCTCTCGCAGCGCCCCGACCGCATCGGCGACCCGAATCTTCCGTCCGGCCAGCAGACCACGACGCAATTTTTCAACGTCAAGGCCTTCCAATTGCCCGCCACCGGAACGTTCGGCAACGCCTCGCGCGGCATCATCGTCGGCCCATCGACATTTAACGTGAACCTGGCGCTGGAACGCCGCATGCACTTCGGGCCGGACGGAAAATACACGTTCCAGCTTCGCTGGGAAACGCAGAACCTGACCAATTCGCCGAATTTTTCCAACGTGATTACCGTGATTGACGCGGTGGATGCGGGACTTCTCACCGGCCCCAAGTCCATGCGTTCGATGGATCTCCTGATGAGGGTACATTTCTAATGCGCAGACTGATTGCATTACTCGCCGCAATTTCCGTCGTCATCCCCGCGGTTCCGGCGCAGCCTGCCGGACAGCAGTCCCAGCAGGCGCCCGTCAATCCAAGGCGCGAGCCAGCGAAGCCGGCGGCCGCGCCCGCCGACGTGGCCCTGCCCGAAAAGGGCACGATCCGGACCACGGTGGACCTGGTGCTGGTCGACGTTCGCGTCACGGACAAAAGCGGGAATCCGATCAAAGGGCTGAAGCCCGAGCAATTCTCGATTACGGAGGAGAATCAGGCGCAGAAAATTTCTTCCTTCGAGTACAACGACATTGAAGGAGTCGAACGAGCGCACGTCACCAACCCCGGACCCATCGTCGTGCCCATGGGCACCCTTCCGCCGCCCAAGCCCGAGTATGTCCACGCCGCCGTGCGCGACCACCGCCTCATCGTTCTCTATTTCGATCTCACTTCGCTGCACAACGAAGATCTCCTGCGCTCCCAGCAGGCCGCGCAAAAATATATCAACGAACAGATTTCGCCGGCGGACCTGGTGGCCGTGGCTACGTTTGGAAACCAGGTCAAGGTTCCCGTCCATTTCACCAATGACCACGCCGTGCTGCTTCGCGCCATCAAGTCTCTTCTCCCCGGAAAAGATGCGCAACTGGCGGACATGGCGGAAGCCGCGGCACTGCCCGGCGAGGATACGACCAGCCAGGATACCGGAGCGGCGTTCACGGCGGACGATACCGAGTTCAACATTTTCAATACGGACCGCAAACTTGCCGCGCTCGAATCGCTCTCCAGCCTGCTTCGCGATATTCCTGGAAGAAAATCCGTGGTGCAATTCACCAGCGGGATCACGCAAACCGGCGAGGAAAACAGATCTCAGCTGGAGGCGACCACCGACGCCGCCAATCGCGCCAACGTTTCCTTCTACGCTGTGGATGCGCGGGGACTTCTGCCCGAACCGGCGGGCGGCGAAGCCCGCGAAGGATCCTCGGCCGGGTCGGCGATGTTCATCAGCAGCGCGAAGGCCACGGTGGCCCACAAGGCCAGCCGGGCCATGTTCTCCGGTTCCGAAGTGATGGCCGAAAGCGCGGCGCGGCACGATTCACGCGAGACGCTCTCCACACTGGCCGCCGATACCGGCGGTCGGTCGTTCTTCGATCTGGGCGATTTCAGCGACGTATTCCACCAGGTGCAGGCGGATTCCACCGGGTACTACCTGGTGGGCTACTACAGCACCGACGGGCGAAGGAACGGGGCCTGGCGCCGCATCAAAGTGAGCGTGAATGTTCCGGGCGCGCGCGTGCGCTTCCGGGAAGGCTACTACGCGCCGCGGAATTCCAATCTGGCCACCGTGCAGGACCGCGAAAAACTCTTCATGGACGCGCTGCGGGATGACGCGCCGCACGTCGAATTACCGATCGCGCTGGAGACTTCCTATTTCCGGCTCGACGACAAGGATGTGTTCGTGCCCATCACCGCGAAACTTCCCTCCAGCGTGTTGAATTGGGCCGAGCAGCGCAACCGCCACCAGGCGGTCTTCGATTTTGCCGCCGAGGTTCATGACGCGGCGTCAAACAAAGTAGTGGCCGCGCTGCGCGATCAGATCACCGTTATGCTCGCCTCCGACCGTTACACGCAATTGCAGAAGCAATCGCTGGTCTACCAGGGCGGCGTGGTCCTCGGTCCGGGAAACTACAAGCTGAAATTTCTGGCCCGGGAAAATGAGAGCGGACGCATCGGTTCGTTCGAGGAAGATCTGAACCTGCCCAAACCGCAGCCGGAAGCTCTGGAGCTCAGCCCCATGCTTTTGTCCGGACAACTCCAGACCATTGAAGCGACGAAAGAAGTGCTGAAGAAGACGCTGGGCCAGGCAGTGAAACTGAAATCCTCGCCGCTGGAATTTTCCGGGCAGAGAATCGTGCCCAGCGTCACTCACGTTTTCAACACAAAGCAGGAGTTATACGTCTTCTTCCAGGCATATGTTCCCGAAAATACGGACGGCGCGAAACTGCGCGCGGGCCTTGTGTTTTTCTGCAATGGGCAAAAAGTGAACGAGACGCCGCTTGTCGAGCCCGCGGAAGTGGATGCAAAGAGCCGCACGGCTTCCTTCCGGATCAATCTGCCATTCGGAAAATTTGTTCCGGGCGGATACACCGTGCAGGCGGTCGTCGTGGAAGACGGTGGAGACCTTGCTGCGTTCGCGCGAAACAATTTCGCGCTGATGCCGCCAACGCCCTGATTTTGATTTGATAGCCGGGATTTCGCGGATACGCGCCGCGCCAGGAGCCTCCCAGCCCCGATGCGCGAAACCCGTGCGGGAGGAATCAATGCGAAAAGAAAAGTTGCTGGGAATCGCAGTCTTATCGGCTTCGCTTTTTCTCGGGGGTTGCTCCGCAACGCAAAGTCTTTCCACGGGCGGCGGCATCGCGCCCCAACCCCAGCCATCCGCCGGCACATCGCAACTTAGTGTCACGTTGAGCGACGCGCCTCCGGCGGGTGTTTCGGTTCTTTCTTTCGAGGTGAACATTGCCGGCGCCCTGCTCCAGCCGATGGTCGGAGCGGATGTCTCGCTGCTTCCGGGCGGAGCCCCGGTGGAAATAGAGGTCAAGAAACTCGAGACCGAAGCCGCGGTTCTGAGCACGCTGAGCGCGCCCGCGGGAACCTACAAGGGATTGCAGCTCACGCTGGCTCATCCGGCGCTCACCATATTTAACGGTAGCCCCAGCGATATCGGCGCGTGCAAGGTGAACACCACGTGCCAGTTCAAGCCCGCTGCCGCAGGGCCGATCACCTACACGGCTGCGCCGTTTCCGCTGACGCTGGTCGCAGGCACGCCCGTGGGCCTCAAAATCGATATCCTCCTGGGCAAGATCATCGCTGCGGATTTGTCGGTCAGTTTGAATGATCCCTCGGACTTCGTGGTTACGGAACTCACATCGGTGCCTGTGAGCGGGCAGCCCGGAAAACTCGACGACAACGAATTCGCGGGCCTGATCACCTCGATCGATACCGTTAACAACAAATTCGTAGTCCAAAATTCCAATAGCGCGATGAGCGAGACCATCCTCGCCGGCGCGCACACCAAGTTTGAGGATTTCGACGATCACGGCTGCAAGAGCGAAAATTTCACCTGCCTGTCAGTGTCTCAATTGGTGGAGGTCGAAACCATTCTGCAATCCGACGGCTCTCTCATTGCCAAAGAGGTGAAGCTCGAGGAATCGAAGGGGGCAAAGTCCGTGGAGGGCACACTCGTTTCCGTAACGGGCAACCCGCCAACCCAATTGCAGATGGTCATCCTCGATCAAGAGGGGGAAGATGGGGGCCCTCATCTGGGTGACTCGCTGCTTGTGACGATCACACCCACGACAACATTCGATATCAATCTCGGCGGGCTTGCTGTGCCGGCCGGCGGAGCGTTTGCAGGACCCACCGACCTGATCCCCGGCCAGGATTTGCAAATTGAGCCCGGAACCATTAATCCCGGGCCTCCACCCTCCACTTCCACCGCACATGTTCATTTGCACACTTCGCAATTCACCGCCACCGTTTCCGGCGTGAATGGATCGGCGATCACCGTCACCAAATTGCCGGCCATCTTCGGCTTGAATACGCTCACCGTGCAGACCTCTTCCGCCACGGAATTTGAGGACCTTCTTGGGCCATCGAGTTTGACGAACGGCGCGGTCATCTCCGTTCGCGGACTTCTGTTCAAGACGGCCAGCGGACCCGTAGTGGTGGCGGCTAAGGTTCGCAAACGCGACAACGACTAGCTTTCGCACAAATCAGGTTGGATCGCGCTATCGGCGAATGGATGCGAGGAACGATCTTTACAGATCCATTTGTGGCGGAATAAAACAAAAAAGGCCGCAAAGCGCGGGCGATTAGACTTTTCCGTCTTCTCTGTAATCGGCGCACAGGTGTGCCGCAAACTCTTCGTCGCGCCGCACAACATCGAAATATTTGTTTAATGACTGGTCGCCGAAAAGCGCGTGCGGCTCGAAGGCCCACGCGCACTCGGAGCAGGTCCACTGCTGGGATTCTGCGTCCCAGGCCAGCTTGCGGGTCACCGGCATATCCGTTCTCCGAAGCAACTCGTCGGGCGCAACGATCAAGGCAGCTCACCCCTTCTCCGCTTGTGGCGCGGATGCTTTTCATTGGGATGATAAGACGACTATATGACAGAACGGGGAGCGTGAGCTTACTGGATTGTTAAAAAGTTGGAATTGCCATAACGTGCTGCTGACAGGGGAGCGCCAGCGGAAGGGGCAGCGGCCGACCGACCGTCTCTGGTCCGTGCGCGAAGGCAGGCGGCACCCACCCGTGCGGCGACCTGGCGGCTTCGCTCGACCGCGAGGAAACGCAAACTTCCGGCGGACCTGGCGAGTTTCCGCTGCCTTAGCTCCCCAGATTCAGGAAGCCTTCGGCTTGACCATTTTTCTGGCCATGAAGAGAAGCAGGCGCCGGTCGCTCTCATCGGCGCGGCTGAGCAGGCTGCGGAACTTTGCAAGCGTGCGTGCGTCCTTGCCGGAGTCGCCCCAGATGATTGCGGTTCCCGTCCGCCGTTTCGGGGTAGTGTGCATTTGGGGAGGTTCCTCGCCGTCATAAAAGATCTGGTAGAGAGGGACCTCCAGGGCGCGGGCAAACTTTTCCAGGGTTTCAACGGCGGGCACGGTGTGCCCGTTTTCGACGCGCGAGATATAGCAACGCAGCAATCCGGTCCGCTTCTCGATCTCGCCTTGAGAGAACTGCTTTTGCTCCCGCAGGAGCCGCAATCGGTCGCCGATAATCATCGCCTTTATCCCCCTATGGAATGATCTAGATAGTTAATTGCAGCGAGGACTGGATAAGCACGGAGTATATAACAGACGCGCATGGCATGGTAGAGCTTTTGCACGTTTTGGCGGGCGTTGGCATTAAACATGACAGGCTGGCCGGAATTGGTACTTGTGAAATTGGCGCTCTCGGCACGCTTACGCTTTGAGCGCGCCGAGCACACGCTGGGGCGTGTACGGAACCTGCCGCAAACGCGCTCCCACCGCATCGAAGATAGCGTTGCCGATCGCCGCTGTGATCGGAACGATCGACGCTTCGCCTCCGCCCAGCGCGGGCATTTCGGGACGGTCGATCAGCACGATCTCGACGTCGGGAATCTGTTCGTAGGAAACGACCGGATAGCTGCCCCAGTCGAGATTCTTGACCCCGTTTTCATCCCACAGAACCTCTTCGAGCAGTGCGCGGCTTACTCCCTGCATGATGTTACCTTCGATCTGATTCTTCAGCCCGTCGGGATTGACGATCAGGCCGCAGTCGTGGGCCAGGGTAATGCGCTGGACGGCGACCTGCCCGGTGGCCTTATCGACTTCCACTTCGGCCACCGCAGCGATCATGGTGTTGGCACGGTTGGCCAGGGCCACGCCTCTGCCCGTCGCCTTTTGTTTGCCGGAGGAGAGCGTGGGGGATGGCCGTTCGACCCAGCCGGATTTTTTCGCCGCCGCGAGCAGGACTTCGGCGGGCCGCTTATCGCCAGTGATATAACGCAGACGATATTGCACCGGATCCATTCCCAGGCTCGAAGCCACTTCGTCCAGGAAGCACTCGCTGGCAAACACGCGCGCCAAATCTCCCGGGGCGCGCAGATTGCTGGTGCGCAGCGGCCATTCGTCTTCCTGCACCCAGGGAATGGACGCGGCCACCACTTTCTGGTTTTCGATGGTGTAGACCTGTCCGCCGCCCGAGGCCCCGTTCAGGAATCCGGGATTGGTGGCCCGAAGGCCGGTTTGATTAGAGGCGAGGAGCGCGTTGCCTTCCGCGGCCGTCCAGGGAAAACTCCGGTCCATAAAATCCCAGGCGATTAGATTGCCCTGCGCGTCTGCGCCGGCGCGGATCGTCAAGTACTGTGACGGGCCTTTGGGATCCCAGGCGTGCTCGTTCTCGCGCATCCACTGCACACGCACGGGCTTGCCGACAGCGCGCGACATCAGCGCTGCGTCCTCGGCCACGTCGTCGGCCTCGAGTCTCCCATAGCTGCCGGACGATTCGCGGTAGAGCAGGTGGACGTTCCCTTTGGGAATCGAGAGCAGTTTGGCCACGGCATCGCGCGTGCGGAACGGCCCTTGCGTTCCGGTCCAGATTGTTGCTTTGTCTCCTTGCACATCGGCCACCGCGCAGGACGGGGCCATCATTCCATGCAATTGGAACGGCCAATGATAGTTGGCTTCGAATTTTTTGCTGGCCTGGGAAAAACCGGCATCCAGGTTTCCCCGGTTTACAGGGATTGTATCCTTGAAGCTTTTTGTGTCTCTTAGGTAGTTGAAAACTTCGTCCGGCCCGGCGGGCAATTTCTTTGACGGGGCGGACCAGGTCACCTTCAGGGTCCTTGCCGCCTGGATGGCCGCCCATTCGGTCTTGGCCACCACGCCGACGAAGCTGCCTTCCTTCACCACTTTCACAATGTCCGGAATCTGGCGAATCGAGCTCTCATCCACGCTCACGGGTTTCGAAACCGTGGTCGTTGGGCGCACAACGCGCCCGTGCAGCATTCCCGGCACGCGCACATCCTGCGTGAAGGTGAATTCTCCGGTGAATTTTTCGGGCAGGTCAATGCGGGGAACGGAGGTGCCGACGATCTTGTAGTCCTTCGGATTCTTCGCCGGAATCCCCGGGGCGACTTTCATGTCCCAGCCGACGCCCGCCGCCACGATTTTTACGTTGAAGCGCTTGCCGCCGAGCAGATTGCCGTAGGAAATCTTTCTTGCCGGATTGTCCACGACGCTCACGACGCCGTCCGTAACCGTCAGTTTATCGACCGGAGCATCGAGGCGGCCGGAGGCAAGTTTCAAAAGTTCCTGCCGCGCCGCCGCCGAGGCTTGCCGGAGCTGCGGGCCTCCGCGCTCGACGGTGCGGCTTGCCGCGGTGACTCCCTGATCGATGGTCTTGGCCGTGTCGCCCATGTCCATGTGAACTTTGTTGAAGGGCACGTCCAGTTCCTCGGCCACAATCTGCGCCAGGGCGGTCACCACGCCCGTGCCGAGTTCCACTTTGCCGGTGAAAACCGTAATGTTTCCGTCCTGGGCCACGGCAATCCAGGAATCGAGCGAAGTCGGGTCCAGGCCGTCGTCCGAAAGGCCCGTGGATTGAGCCAGCAGTTGCGAGGCGGTCCCGAAAAAGCTGAAGCTGACGATCAGCGCCCCGGAACCTTTTAAAAGATCTCTCCGGGAGATGGTTTTCGTGTTCATGCTCGGCTCTCCTTTACCCCCGCGAACTGGAAGTAGAGACCGCACCCGTGATCAATTTTCCGGGCTGTGAGCCGGAGGCGCGCTGTATGGCGCGGATCACGCGAAGGTGGCTGCCGCAGCGGCAGATGTAATTGTTCAGCGCGTGCTTGATTTCCGCCGGCGTGGGATGAGGATTTTTATCCAGCAGGGCCTTGGCGCCCATGACCATGCCGTTCATGCAGTAGCCGCATTGCGCCGCCTGTTCCTCGATGAAGGCCGCCTGGAGCGGGTGGGGACGGGCCACGCTTCCCAATCCCTCAAGCGTGGTAATGCTGCGTTTTTGCGCGGCGCTAACGGGGAGGATGCAGGAGCGTACGGCGTTGCCATCCATCAGCACGGTACACGCGCCGCACTGCCCGAGGCCGCAGCCGAATCGAGGCCCGTGGAGTTCCAGGTCGTCGCGCAACACGTACAGCAGCGGTGTGCCGGGATCGGTGTTGACGACTCGATTCTTGCCGTTTACGTGGAGCGAAATTTGCGCCATGGGAACGTTCCTTTCTCAGAGAGCCGGAGGGTGCCAACCAGATGCGTTATCAAGATCCAAAATTCGGTCAACGGATACCGGAATAAAATTGTAATATACACCCGCCTATTTTCATTTGAAATGGGCGTTTATGCGGCGTGCGCCGGTTGGAAAGCCGGCGCGGTTTTTGGGCTATGATGCTGCCGGCTGGGTTCGCAACTCGCTGGTGAGGAGAGGTTCTCGGAATGACCATCAAAAAAGTGGGAGTGCTGGGATGCGGGCTGATGGGTTCGGGTATTGCGCAAGTGTCCGCTACGGCGGGATTCGATGTGATCTCGCTGGAGGTCGATGAGAAATATATCGAGCGGGGATTCGCCGGAATCCGGAAGTCGCTTGAAAAACTGGCCTCGAAGGGCAAGCTGGGCGAGCCCGTGGACGCGATCCTCGCGCGCCTGAAGGGCACGACCCGCAAGGAAGACCTCGCCGATTGCGACATCATCGTCGAAGCCATCATCGAAAACCTGGCCGAGAAGCGCAAGATGTTTGCCGCACTCGATCCCATCGTAAAGCCCGAGGCGATTTTCGCGAGTAATACATCCTCAATTTCCATTACGGAGACGATGACGGCCACGCGGCGCGCCGACCGGTTCGTGGGGATGCATTTTTTCAATCCCGTGCCGCTGATGAATCTGGTGGAAGTTGCGCGCACGATCGTGACATCCCCGGAGGTGCTGGATACGGTCTGCGAGTTCGGCAAAAAGCTGGGAAAAACGCCTGTGCGCACGAACGACATGCCGGGATTTATCGTCAACCGTTTGCTGGTGCCGTACCTGTTGGATGCCGTCCGCGCGTTTGAAGAGGGCGTCGGGTCGGTGTCCGACATCGACGCGTCCATGAAGCTGGGCTGCGGATATCCCATGGGACCGTTCACGCTGCTGGATTTCGTGGGCCTCGATACGACGTATTACATCAGCATTGTGATGTTCGACGAGTTCAAGGAGAAGCGATTCGCGTCGCCTTCCTTGCTCAAGCGGATGGTCCTGGCCGGGTGGCACGGAAAAAAGAGCGGCAAGGGATTTTACGACTGGGCGGACCCAAATGCGCCGGTGCCGCAGGATGCGGCGCTGCGAGGTTTGCATAAAGCGTAGCGGGGACGAACGATATTTGATGAGCGTGAGTGGGACGCAGGCGGCCTCCGCCATTAAGGCTTTGCCACTCTTAGCCAGAGGTCTTCAGTTGACCATCGCTTCCATTTATACGGCTGGCAACGATTTCCGCGAGATCAAGAATGGCAATGTCATCGCGCTTGGCGTGCCCTGCTGCGTCGCGCAGCATGATGGGGCAGTAGGGGCAGGCAACCGCGATCGTGGGCGCCTTTGTTTCCGCAAGCTGTGCGAATCGTCTTTGGTTCACTCGCTCTGATGATTGCTCACGACGGTCGTCCGCTATAAAAAGCTGCGCGCCCCCGGCCCCGCAGCATTGGGTGTTTTCTCCGTGATGTCCCGCTTCCGTGATGGATACTCCACAGCTCTGGAGGATCTGCCTCGGCGCATTGGTGATGCCTCGTCCGCGCGCGAGATAACAAGGGTCGTGATACGTCATCGACTCATGAGCAGGCTTGAGGGGTAGCTTGGGAAGCAGCTCCTCGATGATTTCGGAATGATGTACCACGCGGATACCGAGCGCCGCATAGGAACCGATTTGCCGGTAATCCTTATCCAGCATCGTCGTGCAGTGAGGACAGCACGAAACAATATTCTTCACGCCATGTTCGGCAAGGGTTCCCGT
The DNA here is from genome assembly GCA_020073485.1 of Terriglobia bacterium. Classification (GTDB taxonomy): domain Bacteria; phylum Acidobacteriota; class Terriglobia; order Acidiferrales; family UBA7541; genus Palsa-360. Next base: position 139,513 of record JAIQFB010000003.1, read on the forward strand.
GAGTTCTTCCGCCAATTGTTGGTAAAGATATTCATTGCCGGCGCGTCGCGCGGGTTCTCCGCAGCAAGTTTCCCGGGGAAGTACGCCCCAGGAAATACCTGCTGTATTAAGAATCTGCTTCATAGCCAAACCCACGGCCTGACCGTGAGGATCGAAATTCAAATTGCAACCCAGCCAGAAAAGCCATTCCTGTTTTCCGTCGAAAATCGGGAACTCCTTGCCTTCGATGAATTTCTTGCGCGTGTCCTGCATGATCCCCCAGGGATTGTGCGGCGCGCGCTCCATGGTGGTGAAGAGCTTCACCACTTTTTCGTTCGAGACGCGGCCCTCGCTGACCAATCCCCGCCGAAGGTCCAGAATCTTACTTCCCACGTGCTCGATGCCGACCGGGCAGACGTACTCGCACGCCCCGCAGGACAGGCACTGAAATAGATCCTTCTCGTCAATCCACACGGATCCCATTTTTTTCTCTTCGGAAGTTCCGGCGACAAGATCCCCGCCGTGAAGAAGCCCGTGCTGCATATCCAGGATGATTTCCTTGGGGCTGAGAGATCCGCCAATCTGGTTTACGGGACAAAATTGCGTACAGCGGCCGCACTCGACGCACGTGTTTACGTCGAGCACGTCCTTCCAGGCCAGATCCTTGAAATGCACCATGCCCAAGTCTTCGCCGTCTTCGCGAAGCGGGCGCATGCGGCTGGTGGTTTCCGGGCGGAAGAAAACGGCGAACGGCGAGAGCAGGAGATGCAAATGCTTCGATTGCGGAATGACCACAAGCAAGGCGAAAAATGACAGCGTGTGTGCCCACCAGTTGATGATCCACGCCGTGCTGGGCGGGGAAAGTGATTTCCACTCGAGCAGATACGTCACCATCAGGGTAGAGATCAGGATGGCCACCACGCCCGAGGTGGCCGAAAGCTTTCCGAGTGCCTTTGGCCTCATGACGAATCGTCGGAACGACAGCGCGCAGATTCCCAAAAGGACCGCAAGAGCCCACACGCCGGCGAATGCGTCGTAGAAGCCTGGTGATTCCTCAGCGTGGTCGAAGCCTAGAATCCCGAGTGAAAGATGCTTGGTGCTCACCCAGGCAAAAGCAAGAAAGCCCCAGAAAACGAGGGCATGAAATATCCCGGCGGCCGGGCGGTCGCGTATGACGCGGGATTGCAGGAAGACTTCGGAAAATGTTCGCCACAGCCGCTTGCCGAGAGGTCCCGGAGGGAGGACCCACGGCTTGGGGAAGTGCGCGAACAGGCGCCGGTTCAGCGTTCTGTAGAAGAGCCAGACGCTGGCGATCGCCAGCGCCAAAAATACGACCCTCTGTGCTGCCTCGGGCAAAAAGACAGCACCGGGGTAGGCCGGCAAAAGCGCACTCACATAGCTCTCCTCTGCAGCCGATTCAATAGGGTCCGACGGTTCATCTTAACAAAGCTGGGGACCCCCGCCATCATTATTGCCCTACAGCTGTTTATGAAATGGTTGCAGCGAAGTGCAAGTTCCTCCGGGACTTCGGGGAGAACACGAGTTGATCACTGTGGAATAATTGTACTGGGAGTTCCCGGGAAAAATGTCTCCCAACGCGTCAGTGCAGCAGACCGTAGACATCTAGTTCCGTCTGAGTTCCGACGTACACTTTTCCGTTGGCCACGGTGGGCACCGTGAATTTCACGGCCAGGCCGGCGGTGTCGCGGGACGCGACCTGGACGCTATTGTAAATCTCATTCGAAAGGTTATTCGGATCGAAGGCCCGCAGAATCGCGGCGGTATTGGGCAGGGGAGCCGTGGCTAGACCGCCGCTGGAATCGATCAACCAGAGAATCGCGCCGCTGGTGCCGTTAACCGCGCCGTTGAAGGAGATGACGGGCGTTGCGCCCTGCGGGCCGAAACTTTCCAGCGACTGGGAAACCGGCGAAGAGGCAAGCACGCCGCCCTGCAGGGGAAACGCCTTGAGTTTTCCGTTTCCAGCGGCCACGAAGATCGTGTTGTTCCAGAACAGCGGAGTGCTGAGAATCATGGAGTCGCCCACGGGCATGGCTTGCACTCGCGGCAGCGAATCCGCTGTACAGGCTGAATTGAATCCGCCGAGACTCTCACGATTCATGATGTATAGGGAACCGCTTTTCGAGGCGCCTACCAGCAAGTGCGGCTCCGACGCGGGGCCTGCGGGATCAACCAGGAGCGGTGCGCTGGCTTCGAAGTCCATGGTTCCGAGCGTGGGGTTATCGCAGGGCGAAAAATAGTCGGCGACAGTAAGTCCCCCGGACGTATTGAGCCGCAAGGCGCTATTGCCGTAACTCGTCCCTCCCGGGCGATTGGCATTGAACGGCCCATCGCCGGTCAGAACATATACATTGTTGTTTGGATCCGCCGATGGCCCTCCCCCGCTTTGCCAAATGCCGCCTTGCGTCAGATCGGGCACATCGCTGAATGCGCTCGTTTGCGCCAGCGTTGAGGCGCTGTACGCGGGCAACCAGCCGCGGTAATCGCCCTGCCCGCCATGCGATCCAAATCCGACGTACAAAATGCCGTTATCCAGAAGCAGGGCCGGCCGCTGATTCTTCAGCGGGCTGAAAGGGACAGACGGCAATTCCGGAAATGAGATTACAGCCCCCGTCGGGAGGATCTTCGGCTGTCCGGTCGCCAGATCCAAAGCATAAAGCTGCTGGGAATATTTTTTCGTGTCCGCCTTGGATCTCGTTTTGGCGACCACGTACAAATTGGACAAATCCAGGTCGATTGCGGGAGTGCCCGTGATGCCGATGAACGGCCCGAGGTCGGTGCTGGTGATATCCAGGTTGGGAGCCGGAATGGCCTCGGATCCTGCCGGGATGAGGCTGGCCTGCCATAACTGTTTGCAGGGGCTCTGGTCCGCGTCGAATGCATAGACGCTGTCCTTCTCAGTAGCCACGAAAACGACGTTGTGGAAACTGCCGTCGCCCATTGCGAGCCTGGGCACGTAGAGAGGCTGCGCGTAGGCATAGCCATCGAGCGGGCAGGAAAAAAGCTTGCCGAACGTGGAAGAGTTGACCGTTGCTGGAGCGAGCGCCATCTCGCGGTTGTTCACCCCGGAGCGCGCATTGTCATTGCGCCAGGTGAGCGTGCCGGGGAAATTGGTGACGTACACCGCGGCCGAGCCGCCCGTACTGGGGTTTGTGGCCAATTTTGCGGTGATGGCGTGAAACCCCGGGGAAGCGGGAGCAGTGTACATCCCGGTGGCGGTGATCGTGCCGGTCGTCGCGTTGGTATTTGCGCTGGGAACGCCGTCGACCGCCCAGGCGACATCGCCGTTGGAAAATCCCGGCGTGGATACCTCGAATTGCCACGATTGCGACGGTGTGAAACTCGCCAGGGCCGGCGAAATGGAAAGCGAGATGTCTGGTTGAATCGTGACCGAAGAGGAGGCGGTTTTGGTCGGGTCCATTTGCAGGATGGCGGAGACGGTGACCGTCGGCTGGCTTGGCACCGTTCTGGGCGCTTTATACATGCCCGACGAATCGATCGTTCCCACGGTTGTGTTCCCGCCTGGAATCGTATTCACCTGCCAATTGACTGCCGGGTTCGCCGCATTCTGCACGACCGCGCTGAACTGCACCGCGGCCCCCGCAAAAGGCTGAGCCGATCCGGGCAGCACGCTGACGCTGACCGGAGGAGGCGGCGGATCGACAGCCACGCTTCCGCACGAACTGCACAATGCCGCGAGCAAAACGACGGAGAAAAAAAACGGCGCGCGGGCCCGGCGCGCGAGTGCGCTGGCGAGTGATGGGAGTCCACCACGCGCGGCCTGCTTTGAGGAATGAAAATCCAAAGGATTGAACATGGCAGCTGCCGTCTGCCGTACTCATCGAGGGAACGGTGGGAAACTATCACAGGCCGGATGGAGGGTCAATCGAAATTGTCACCAACAATGACAAGCGGCTAGCCATTGCAGCCCGCGCCGGCGCAGGGGGCCCGGCCCGTAAGTTTGCGGAAGAAATTGCGCACGCGGTCGAAAAATCCGGGCGTCGGCTCGCTGGTCCGGTCTTCGTCAGACCTTTGCGGAGCTGGGGCGGAGGGGGGCGTGATGGAAGCCTGCACCGGAGCGGGATTCACGTGTCCGCGAAAAACGGCCGAGGATCGCGCGCGCACTTCACGGACAAGCATGATGGTCTGGGGATCGGGGTCGGGAGGAGGCGTGGGAGAACTGGCGTCAAAATTGAGCGCCGGCATGAGGACCGTATAAACTGGCTCTTCTTTCGGTACCGGCGGCGTCGCATTTTCCGGCTTCTTCTGTTCGGGCTCGCGCGGGCGGCTCAGCGTGCCGATCTCACGGGGCGGCGGCGCGGGCTTCTCGCGTTCCAGGCTGGCGCGCGGGAAATCGCAGGAGCACGCGGAGGGATCGCCGCGCAGCGAATCGATCTGCCCGCCGGACATCGTTACGTTGCCGCCTTGCGGCACAATCAAACTTTGATCCGAGAATTGCGTCTCGACGCGCATGGCTCCCTGCGCGGTGAGCACGCACATTTCTCCCCCCTGGCCTAGGCCCACGGTCAGGTCGCGCGTCGCTCCCGCGATCGCAATCGGCGTGGCGACGATGGTCGGGGTATAAATCGTGAAGATATCGGAGGATTCCAGAGTGGGATGGACGCGGCCGTAATCCAGCGCCAGAGTCACGGCTCCGGCAGCCTTCACCAGCTTGAAATGCGCGGGACCGCAAACGCTGATCGCGCCTCCCGAATTGAGCATCACAAACGCGTGCCCGGAGCGCAGCGTGACATCGCTACCGCTCGCCACCACCGTGGGCGCGGCATTGGTCTCCACTCCCGTGGGGGTTGTCGTCACCACTTCCACGTCGTCGCCTTCGATGCGGCCGACCAGGGCGGGAAAATTCTGCGCGGAAGTCTTGCCGCCTCGAAAAGACATTACCGCAAGAATGGCCAGAGAAAGGCTCGCGAAGATCCTGAGCCAGTATCGAAGCCGATTCGCGGGCCGGGGTGTGGGATTGATCGACGAAAGCACGTTTACCTGCAATTTCCCGAATATTTCGACGAGGCTATGCTATCTCCCTCTTCGACTTATACTATACGCGCATGACGGAACAAGCCAAAACGCCGATCCAGCAGGAGGAGCAGCCCCTGCTGGTTCATTTTGACACACGACTGCCAAAGCTCACTTTCCTGCAGCGCAGGCTGATCCCCGTCATCGGGTGGACCGTCTGGGCTGTGATCCGCGCTCTGGGGCCGACCATTCGTTTTGAAGTCTTGGGAGGGCAGAAAGCGGGGCGCGAATACCGGCCGGATTTGCCTCCGCACATTTATGCGTTTTGGCACCGCTGCATTCTTGCGGGAGCGTGGTATTTCCGCAATCGCAATGGCGTGCTGATGAACACCACGAATTTCGACGGGCAGTGGACGCGGCGCGTGATCGAGCGCCTGGGCTTTCTGACGGCGCAAGGGAGTTCCACGCGGGGGGGGTTGCGCGGACTTGCTGTGATGGCGCAGCGGTTGGAAGAAGGATTCGATGCTGCATTTACCATCGATGGTCCGCGCGGCCCGCGGTATGTGGCCAAGCCCGGTCCGGTGATGTTGGCGCGCCGCACCGGCCGGCCCATTCTGCTTTTTCATATCGGTGTGGAACGCGCGTGGACGCTGCGAAAAACCTGGGACCTGTTTCAAATTCCGAAACCGTTCACGAGGGCCATACTGGTGATAGCCCCGCCGCTGGAAGTTCCGCAAGGCATCGACCGGGAAGGGCTGGAACAAAAACATCAGGAGATGCAGAAAATTCTCGAGCGCGTGCGCGATGTGGCGGAAGGCTGGTTTTCCCTAAGCGAAGCAGAGCGAGAGCACGAACGCGCGATTTGGAACGCGTAGATCGTCTCATCGCCCGCTGTCGGTCAGCGTCACCTGCGTTTCCATTTTTTGCCCGCCGCGGTAGAACTCCACCTTAATCGTGTCGCCGGGCCGCTTGCGGTTGAGCGCCAGGTTCAAATCCATTTGGCCGGTGAGGGCACGGCCGTCGATGGCGGTGAGAACGTCGCCGCCGAGGAGCACGCGGCGCATGCCCAGAATCGCCTGCTGATTTCCGCCGCGAAGTCCGGCGCGCTCGGCCGGCCCGCCCGGCGTGACGCGTTCAATCAGGAGGCCTTCCTGCACGGGCAACTTCAGCGCCTCGGCAATCGGAGGAGAAATCACGCGCGCCTCGACGCCCATGGTGGCGCGCCGCACACGGCCTTCGGTGATCAGGTCCTGCGCGATTTGCCGCGCCGTGCTGATGGGAATCGCGAAGCCGATTCCCGCGGTCGTGCCGGACGGCGTATAAATCGCCGAGTTGATGCCGATCACTTCTCCGTGGGAGTTCAGCAACGGGCCGCCGGAATTTCCCTGGTTGATGGCCGCGTCGGTTTGGATCGCGCCGTCAATGACGGTGGTCTGGCTGGTCTGCACCGTGCGGCCCAGCGCGCTCACTACGCCCGTGGTCAGCGTGCTCTGAAATCCGAACGGGTTGCCGATCGCAAGCACGTGCTGCCCGACTTGCAGGCTGTCGGAATCGCCCATGGTCAGCGTCGGAAGCTTGCGGTCCTTGGGGTCGATTTTCACCAGGGCGATGTCGTTGCGTTCATCTGCGCCGATAAATTTCGCATCGTAGTGCGAGCGGTCGCCCAGCGTCACGGAAATGGCCTGCGCGCCCTGAACCACGTGATAATTCGTGAGGATGTAGCCGCGCGGATCGATTACGAAACCCGAACCCGCGCCTTCCACCGGCACCGGCTCCATGAACACGTCGTATTCCAGCGTGCGCGTCACGATGTTGGCCACGGCGGGCGCCGACTGGCTATAGATCTTCACGTAGATCGCTTCGTCGCCCACCAGTTCCGTCGCTTTGGGTTCGGGGAAAGACGCCGGCACGGCGCCCACGTTTTGCGGCTGCCGCTGGCCCCAGCGGCTTCCCGCCCAGTACGCTCCCAGGACCAGCACCAGGCCCAGCGCCAGAAGGCGCAGAAAGTCGCGGCTGTTTTTTTGTTCTTTCATGACGATTTTCCTCTCAATCCAAATTTCAGGGATCGCTCGGTCTCCATCTTCCTTAATCTGGCGAGCAGCGCGACCACTTGTTCGCGCGTGTGCTCGAGCGAGCCCGAGCAATCAATTTCTTCATCGGCCAGGCGGCGCTTTTCCTCGACGGGCATTTGCGCGGCGATGCGCTGCCGGGCTTGTTCCACAGTGAGGCCGCGGCCCGCGCCCTGCTGGGTGAGCCGCGCGATCTGCTGTTCGGGCGTGCACCAGGTGACCACCAGGCAATCCAGCTTCTTATCGTAACCCGCTTCCACCAGCAGCGCGGCTTCAACCACGGCGATGGCGTGCGGCTCGGCTTGCTCAATCTCGGCAAGTTCCCGATCCTGCGCGGCGAGCGTGGGCGGGTGGACGATGGAGTTCAATCGCGCAAGTTTCTTGGGATCGCCAAAAACAATCGCGCCGAGTTTCGGCCGGTCCACGCGGCCATCCGGCTGCAGGATGCCACGCCCGAATTCGCGGACCACTTCATCGTAGGCCGCCGCGCCGGGCTCGATCATGCGGTGCGCGATCTTGTCGGCTTCGAGCACGTGGCAGCCGAGTTCGCGCAGCATCGCGACCACCGTGCTTTTCCCGGTAGCGATTCCCCCGGTCAGGCCGACGCGCAGCATCAGGGCTTTCCCGCCACCGCCGCGCGGCGCAGGCGAGCGGCCCTTACCGTGTTGCTCATCAGCATCGCAATGGTCAGCGGGCCCACGCCGCCCGGCACCGGCGTCATCGCTCCGGCTACTTCCGCGACGCCCGGATGCACGTCGCCCACGAGCACGGAACCTTTTTCCGTAAATTGCGCGAGCTTGGTGGGAAAATTCGCGAAGATGCGCCGCGCTTCGACAGCATCGGTAATGCGATTGATGCCCACGTCGATCACCGTAGCGCCGGGCCGCACCCATCCGGGCTCGACCATCGCCGCTCGACCGATCGCCGCCACCACGATGTCGGCGCCGCGCACCACCCCAGGCAGATCGCGCGTTTTCGAGTGGCAGATCGTCACCGTCGCGTTGGCGTGCATCAGCAGCAGCGCCATCGGCTTGCCCACAATGTCGCTGCGCCCCACGACTACGGCGTTTGCCCCTTCAAGAGCAATGCCGCTGCGCCGCAGAATTTCCATGCAGCCCGCGGGAGTGCATGCCACCAGGCCGGCGCGGCCCGAAACCAGCCGCCCCAGATTCACGGGATGAAATCCGTCCACGTCTTTCGCCGGGTCCACCGCTTCCAGGACTCGTTTGGAATCGACTTGCGGCGGAAGAGGAAGCTGCACTAAGATTCCGTCCACATCGTCTCGCGCGTTCAGCAGCGCAACCCGCGCGAGCATTTCATCGGTGGTCACCGTCGCGGGCGGCGTTTCCATCCAGCTGCCAAGGCCCAGTTGCTCGCACGCCGCGATCTTGCTGCGCACGTAAATCTGCGACGCGGGATTTTCGCCCACCAGCACCGCCGCCAGGCCCGGACGAATTCCCGCGGCCGCCAGAGCAGCGATTTCCTGCTTCAGCTCGGTGTAAATCTGGTCGCGAATTGCGTTACCGCTGAGAATGCGCGCCGGCACGATGGCTCCTGATGCGAGGATGAATGCGTGTTTCACAATTATGGTAGCACAGGCGACGGAGCGAGTTGCGTAGGACAGGCACTCTTGCCTGTTCCCGATGGGATGGCAGGCATTGAGGAATTTCTCATGAACATCGTTATCGGGACGCGTATCGCCCCGAATTAAGGGACAGGCATCCGCCGTGGCGGATGCCTGTCCTACAAAACGCATGTACAATCGCAATCTGTGCTTGGGGGCGAACATGCTTTTCGGCGAAAACACAGAACGCAAAAGACTCGAGCGCGAGCGGCGCGCCGACGGCCGCCTGCCGCCCGGACAATCGCTCACGCTCAAGTGGCCCGTCCTGCATGAGGGATCCGTCCCGCGCGTCGACCTGCGCACGTGGGATTTCCGCATCGATGGCTTTGTGGAAAAGCCGGTGCGGCTCACGTGGGAAGAGTTCACGGGTGCGGGCTCTACTTGGAGCCCGAAGGAACACAGACTGCCGCAGACCGAAATCGAGTGTGACATGCACTGCGTGACGCGCTGGAGCCGCTTCGACAACCGCTTTCGGGGCGTCCTGTTCACCGAAGTCATGAAACTGGTGACGCCCAAACCTGAGGCGCGCTTCGCCATGCTGCGCGGCGAGAACGGTTACACCACAAATCTTCCGCTCGCCGATCTGATGATGCCCAACGTCATTTTCGCGTTTAAGCATGACGGTGAAGAACTCACCGGCGAGCACGGCTATCCTGTGCGCCTGATCGTGCCGCACCTCTACCTCTGGAAAAGCGTGAAATGGGTGCGCGGATTTGAATTGACCGCCGAGGATGCCCCCGGCTTTTGGGAACAGAACGGCTACCACATGCGCGGCGATCCGTGGAAAGAGCAAAGGTTCGATACGGACCAGTAGGACAGGCTTTTCACCCTGAGCAAAGCGAAGGGCAGCCTGTCCTCCGAAACCCCTACACGTAATCAAACAGCGTCATAAATCCAAAATCCATGTGCAATTGCTGGTGGCAGTGAAATAGGGTTAGCCCCGGATTATCCGCAACGAAATCGATTTCGGCGCTCTGGTAGCCCCCCAGCATCACCACGTCCTTCAGCACTCCCGTGGTCGGTGTTTCCAGTATGCGAGTCAGCTCGAAGCTGTGGCGGTGCAGATGAATCGGATGAATATCGTCGCTCGCGTTGCGCATGCGAATGCGGTAGCGCTTGCCTTCCTTCAAATGAAACGAAGCCGGGACCGGCTCGCCGGTCATCGGGAAAGCCGTGCCATTGATCGTCCAGCGATTAAAGCCTTCCTCGGCGGCGTTGTCCTTTACAAACGTCATGTCGAACGTTTCGTCCGGAGCGGCCGCCGTGGCGCCGGCTTTTGCAAAGCGCATGTAGTTCCACTTGAACGCCGGCGGAGCAACCCATTCTCCGCGCCCCTTCTGTCCGGCATATTCCACGACAATGCCCATTCCATGCCGCCGGTCATCGTCCGCCAGATCCCCCAGAATCCACACCCCCGGATGATTCATCTCCACGATCGCGGAGATGCGCTCGGCCGTCCCCAGCCACAGCACGGGCACCCGCGCCGGATTCGGCACCGGATTGCCGTCGAGCGCCACAACCTGAAACGTGTGCCCCGGCAACGCCAGGCTGCGAATTTCCGTGGCGCTCCCATTTAATACATGAAAAAGTACGCGTTCCCCCTGCTTCACGCGCACCGGCTCTCCGTGGCCGAGCTTCCGCCCGTTAATTGTGAACGATTCGTAGCCGACTTCATATCCGTGCGGCACGCCCTTGGCGAGCGACGCTTTCATCGCGGACTCGCCCTGCTCTTCGAGCGGCTTGACGCGTGTGGCAGGGTAAAGAAAATCCTGCGCCATGTCCCCGCCCTTGCTGAGCGTCGGCTCGAATTCCTTCAGCACCAGAAACACTTCGCGGTCGTACCGGCCGGGTTCTTGTTTGGGCTCGATGTACACCGGCCCCCCCTGGCCGCTATATTGCCCGACGGACAAATCGGCGCCCGCGCGGTTGTGCGTGTGATAAAAACGAAAACCCGCGGGTCGCGGCGTGAACACAATCCGGCGCTTGCCGTGCGCGGGAATAAACGGCGTGCCTTCCTCGCCGGCTCCGTCCACGTCGGCGGGCACCCTCTGGCCATGCCAGTGCACCTGCTCAGGCGTGTCCGTGTCGTTAAAGACGTCGACGGTGGCCTGCCGCCCTTCCTTGAAACGCAGCAGCGGCCCGGGGAATTGGCCGTTATAGGTGACTGCCGAGACGATTCGGTTGTGCGCGATCTCCACGGGAGACGCTTTGATGTGCAACGTGTAATCGGCGGTGGTGGTGTCGTCGGGCGCAGCGGCCAAGTCGCCGAGCCGCATCGGGATCTCCGCCGCAATCCCTGCCTTCGAAGTGAGTAATAATCCGCCCGCCGCCAGGCTCATTTGTTTCGCGAATTCCCGCCTGGATTGCGCGAATTTTTTCATGAGCTTCTCCTCGAAGCATCTGCGGCGATCAATGGAAAGAGCAGTGACATGATCCGGAGAAGTGGCGCAGGCTTCAGCCTGTGGATTTTTGTGTGAGACGGTCCAAAACCCACAGGCTGAAGCCTGCGCCACCAAAAGCCAACCGAATTTCCGTGGAGCCGCCGCTAGGCGCTCGTCGCAGCGCCCTCCATCGGAATGGCATTTTTGTTTTGCGTCAGCCACGTTTTGAAATCCTGCAGCGCGGGATTCAGAGTGCGAGCAAAGTCGGGTTTACGCACTCCGGAAAAATAATCCTCGAAATCGCGCTTGAACTGAAACATGTTGCCCAGATCGTCGGCGCCGGGGAAGCCGAAACTGCGATACACCTCCGGCGGCACGCTGTTGTAGACGACCGGCTTGCCCAGCACTTCGCTGAAAATGGCCGCCATCTGCGCGCCCGTCAGATTTTCCCCGGAAATCGCCACGGTCTTGCCGATGAACTCCGCGCCCCTCTTGAAAATCCCGTAGGCGCACTTGCCGATGTCCTCGGCCGCGATGCCCGGCAGCTTCTTGTCGCCCATCGGGAAGGTGATGGCCAGCTTTCCGTCCGGACCTTTTTTCGGTCCCATTCCGAAATGAATAAAATTATCCCAATAAAAAGAAGTGAGCAGGAACGTGGTCGGAACTCCCGCATCGGTAAAGAAGTGGTCGGACTCGCCCTTGCCGTCAAAGTGCGGCACCTTGTACTTGCCCTGCAGCGTGGGCATGCGATTGTCGCTGAGCGGCACCCACTTCCGCGTGTCTTCCAGCGTGGACCAGATCACGTGCTTCAGTCCCGCGGCCTTGGCTGCCTCGGCCATGGATTTCGCTTCCGCCATTTCTTTCTCCACCGAAAAATGCGCCCAGAAAAATGTCACGCAATAGGCGCCGTACGCGCCCTGGAACGCTTTCCTCAGGCTCTCGGGATTATCTACGTCCGCGGCCACCACTTCCGCGCCAAGTTTCGCGAGTTCCCTGGCCTTGGCTCCGTTCACATCTCGCGTGATGACGCGCGCCGCGAAACCTCCGCTCGGGTCGGCAAGAATGGCGCGAACCAGCCCGCCGCCCTGCGCTCCGGTTGCTCCCAGCACTGCGATTATTTTTTTGTCAGCCATAATTGTTCTCCTTCGCGAAATTCGGGGATGATTACCGTCCGCATCATCTGGAACTTCGGCTCTTTCCATTCGAGGGATGGAACTCTGACGTGGATTCTATCAGACGATCCCCCCTTTTTGATCCATTAGCAAGATTGGGGTCCCGCACTCTTCGCGGCTTTCGCGAAGGGCGCGGGTTTTCTATTTACGGAAAGGCTTTCGCTCGCGAAGAAACCTCGGATCGGAAACGCACGGCAGCAGATGGGAATCGAGGATCAGAAGATCCGCACCCTTGAACCCCGCAAGGGTGCGCCACCCGAAAAGTCCGAATCAAAGGCTGGGCCACCCGCCCTAATCCTGTTGGAAATGACGCAGTGGGCGTTCCATGGAACCTTCAAAACAATAGAGAGAACCTTGGCCCTGGTGGGGAAACTCACCGATATAGTTGCGAGTGTGCGCAAACAAGAGGCTGGCAGATAAGGCCGGGTGGCCCTGTTTTTTACTGAATTTGAATTTGTGGGTGCCCCTAGACGCTTTTCAAGGACGAGTTCCTAGTTTGAAATTTCGTTCGCGGACGAGCGGCGCGCCAACAAAAGTCCCGCCCTTCAGACAACAAGGGACGGGGCACCACAAAATTCCAAATCAGAGGCCGGGCCACCCGGACACTATAAGCTCAACGCAATTTGGGCGGCGAGATCTGAGAGATATTCGGACTCTTGGACCCCAATAGCATAGGGACTTGGGGTGCTCTGAATCCCGTTGGAAGCCAAGAAGTTGACGAGGTAATTAGCCTTGGGGTCCATGACAAAGATGTTCAACTTCGGATTCTCAATTTTGGCTGCCTTGAACCTTGTTAGAGCATCGTAGTCACGGAAGGAGTACCCAACTACCAAGCACAGTTTTGCACTCGCCAAACATCTGCCGAGATAGTCATAACAAGTAAAGTACGGGTCTTCGATCGCAATCTTCCGGGTAGCTGGGAAAATCAATACGTTCTTGTGTAGAGCATCTTCACCCCCAAACAACGGAACGCTCTTCACAATACGAGCGTCGCGCTTAACCCAGTCAGTCGATCCATGGAGCTTAAAAAGCACGAGCGAATTAGTTCCGGGGACGAATGAAGTGTTGTCGAAAATCTCTCGATCCCAAAAATATTCCTGTCGGAGCGCGTCATGTCGGAAACCATCCACCAACGTACATTTAATTCTCTCACGACACAGTATTTCAACTGCTGGGTCATAATTTGTAGTGAACACAATAAGAGGGTGTGATGCTTGGAGCAGAGGGTTTAAGATGTTTGCAAGGAGGGACAGGTTCTTGTTGTCTTCGTCTACGTGTCGATAGTGCAAGAACACTTGCTCTCGTAACCAAGAATTCAACCTCTGGGCCGAAGTCTTTATTCCAAAACCAAGCGTCACCTTCCGAGGCTCAGCTTGGAATGTCAAATAGTCCTTTGATTCTAGCTCTGCGAACTGCTCGAACAGATACTCCAGGTCCTCATTTTGTGTACAGATCGCGTCGAATAACTCTCTGCTGGGAGGGTCGGAATTCTTTACAGTTTCAATAAACTCCCGCATTAACATCAAGCCGAGGGGCCTACTCGCTCCCGCACCCAAGAAAACTACGCACGGTGCATTTACGATAGCTCTTGAGACCGGCACAAATAGGCCCTCCCAATGTTGATTGCACTGCGGTTATCGATGCGATGTATTGGGCTTTTGGGGTTCTATTACATAACCCTAATAAATATCGTACTGCTCCCAATGCAGCGTAGGATCCGACTGAATGATCACGCTCTTCCGCGTAGTCTGCTCAAGCTCGTCAATCAGCGAAGACTCGCGCGTCTTCAGCGCCTTGGCGATCTCGGGGTTGACGCGCAGCGTCAGGCTGCGCGCGTCCATGTCGACGGACATTTTGCGGGCCTCGGCCTGGAGTTCGTAGCAGATCGTGGGAATGGATTTCACCATGCCGGAGCCGGTGCAATAGGGGCAGGGCTGGCAGAGCACGCGTTCGAGAGACTGCTTGGTGCGCTTGCGCGTGATGCAGACCAGGCCGAATTCATTGAAGGAAAGCGCCTTGGAGGGGGCGCGATCCTGGGCCAGGGCCTGATCGAGCGCGGCCATGACTTTGTCGCGGTTGCGGCGCTCCTCCATGTCGATAAGATCGCACACGATGATGCCGCCGAGATCGCGCAGGCGGATCTGGCGCACGATTTCCTTCACGGCTTCGAGGTTGGTCTTGACGATGGTGTCCTCGAGGCGCGTGGAACCGCGGCCCACGTATTTTCCGGTGTTGACGTCGATCGCAACCAGCGCTTCGGTGTGGTTGATGACGATGTAGCCGCCGGACTTGAGCCACACTTTCGGGCGCAAGGCCTTGTCCAGTTCCTGCTGGATGCCGAACTCCTCGAAGATGGGCGCTTCCTTGGTGTAGAGCTTCACGCGCGGGACCATCTTAGGCTGGAAACGGCCGACGAATTCGACGACCTTGGCGAATTCCTCTTCGTTGTCGAGCCAGATGGCGACGTAGTCGTCGCTGAGGTAGTCGCGCAGGATGCGCTCGATCAGGTTCAGGTCGCGGTGGAGCAGGGAAGGCGCGCGGCGCTGTTCGCTGGTGGCGCGAATGGTGTCCCAGGTTTTGCCAAGGAAATTCACGTCCTCGCGAATTTCGTCGTCGCTGGCCCCGGCGGCCGCGGTGCGCACGATGAAACCTCCGGGAAATGTTCCCTTGGCTTCGGTGACGACGCGCCGCAGGCGCGAGCGGTCTTCCGCCGAGCCGATGCGCCGCGACACGCCGATGTGCTCGACCGTGGGCATGTAGACCAGGAAACGTCCGGGCAAGGCGACGTGGCTGGTGATGCGCGCGCCCTTCTTGCCCAGGGGTTCCTTGGCGATCTGGACGATGATTTCCTCGCCCGCCTTCAGCATTTCGGAAATCAGCTGCGGGCGCTTGTGCGCCTCATGGCGCGGGTGTCCGTGCTGCGTGTGCTGGTGCGGACGGCGGTTGTCGGGACGCCCTCCGCGGCGGCCTCCGCGCTGCGGACGCCCTCCGCGGCGCATGGGCCGCTGGAAACGCGCGCGAGGCTGATCGGAAACGCGCGCGCTGGTCGGCTGCTGCTCGCCGTGCGATTCGGGGCCGGCGTGCATGGTCTCATGGGCTTCGTGTTCTCCTTCGAGTCCTGGCTGGCGCTCGCCTTCTTGCCCTTCCTCATGAAACCCGGCGTGCTCTTCCTCCGATTCTTCTCCGTGCTCTTCGCCATGCAACTCCGCGTGTTCTCCCTCGTGCAATCCTGCTTGCTCGGGAGAACCCTCTTCGGCGGCCAGGGCTTCGTCGTGCATCTCGTCGGCTTCCGCTTCGGCTTCTTCGGCGGCGTCCACGTGGTCCTGATGCAGCGCGTCCTGCAAATCCTCCAGCTCGGCCGCATCGACGAATGGTTCGAGGGATGTGTCCGCGGCTTCTTCGCGGTCCTCGGCTTCGGCTTGCGCTTCCTCGTGCTTGGCTTCGGCGAGCTGTTCGGCCAGCGCGCTGACGTCCTCGTCCGTAAGGCTCACGCCGTTGCCGCGCAAAATTTCCTGGGGTTCGGTAATGGGTTCGGCACTCGGTCCGGTAAATTCCGGTTTCAAAATTTCTTCCGCCGCGGGTGCTCCGCTGAAAATTTCCGTTGGCGCCGGAGCAGCGTCGATGGCCTCCGGACCTCCCTCAAACACCGGTGCGGAGGGAGCGGCATAGAGAGAACTGGGCAAGCCGGAGGAAAATTGCGCGCGCGAAGTTTCTCCGGATTGCGTTTGCGGTTCGCTTTGCGCCGCAGCCGGAGTTTCCGCCGTTGCAGCTTCCGAAGCAGACGGTGACGGGGCAACAGGCGGGCGATTCTTGTATTTCGCCAGCGACTCGCCGGGCAGAATGATCGGCTCAAATCCGGGGGGTAAAGTCTCCGCGGGCTCTGCTTCGCGCGGCCTGGAATCGAAGGGTTTCGGCTCAAAGGGCCTGGGCGAAGCGTACTTGGACGGCGGCAAATCGCGGCGCGGCCCGCGGTCGCGTCCTCCGCCGCCATGGCGTCCAAAGCGGCGGTTGCGCCCGCCGCGTCCTCCGCGGTCCCCACGATCAAAGCCGCGCGGTCCGCGATTGCGGTTCTGTTCGAACGGCGGCCGGGTGGGTTGGCCCATACCCGCACCAGGCGCACCGGATTCGGAGCGCTGACCAGCGCCCGCCGAAGCGCCCTGCAGGACTTCGCCCTCAAGAGGAATAATCGCCGGCGTAATCTCGGTAGCAATCTCAGGCGCGAAGGCAGCAGCCTCCGGGGCCGGTTCGGTGACGGCTGCGGGCTCGGTAATGCCGCCATTGATGGTCGACGGCGGAAACACTTCGCCGCCCTGCTGCTGCATCTTCTGGACCTTGGCCTCGGCCGGAGCGGCCACATGGTCGTAGTCTTCCAGATGCTCGAGGAAATCGCTGACGTACAGGAAGGCGTCGCTATCGAGGCCAATATCCACAAAGGCCGACTGCATACCGGGGAGAACTCGTGTTACGCGTCCTTTGTAGAGGCTTCCGACTAAGGCAAATTCTTTTTCCCGTTCGATATAAATTTCACAAAGCTGGCCGTCTTCCACGATCGCGACCCGGGTCTCGTGCGGGGTCGCAGAAATCACTAGCTCCTTCGACATGAAAACTCCTCGGAGGGCATCGGCGCAATACGGCTGCGCGCACCGGGTGCGGGCTCCACTGGGAACCCGCGGGAATCGGGGTGCGCTGGGTCCCGCGGAGCGGGACGGCCGGGGAAGCTGATTGTACGTTTGATCTTCCGCTGGGCACGCGATGCTGCCTCGCCATCAATTTTAAATTCTTTTTTAATTTCTTTCCGCCGGGCCGTTTGCTTGCTTCACATTGCGGCGCGGGCCGGAAAGCATTGCCACCGGCTTAGTTGACGAAACGCCGGATGCGGACGTTCATCACCAGCCCTATTGCCAGAAAGACGAACAATGTGGCCGAGCCGCCGTAACTCATCAGCGGCAGCGGAATCCCGGTAACCGGCATCATCCCGATCACCATGGCCACATTCACCAATACGTGAAACCCCAGGACTGCCGCCACGCCCATGACCAGAAACATCCCCGCCCGATCGTTCGCGCGCTGGGCGTTCTGAACCAATCGCAGCAGCAGGAACATATACAGCAGCAGCGCCACGAAGACTCCGGCAAACCCAAGCTCTTCGGCGAGCGCCGCCAATATAAAATCCGAATACCGCACCGGCACGAAGCCTAATTGATTCTGGCTCCCGTGTCCAAGTCCCTTGCCCCAGAACCCACCGGAACCCACGGCGATCTTCGATTGCAGAATCTGATAGCCCGCGCCGCGCGGATCATCTTCCGGCCGTAGGAATGTTGTAACACGTTCCTTTTGATAAGGCTTCAGGAAATGATAGCCCACGGGAACCATAACCGCGGCTAGCGCCAGTATGGCTAAAGCGTGCTTCCATTGCAAGCCGGCGAGGAAGGCGCCCACGGCCACCAGCGGCAGCAGCACCAGCGCGGTTCCCAAATCCGGCTGCTTCATGATCAGCGCGATCGGCAATCCCACAATCGCGGCCGCTTTCAGCAAATCCCCCAGGCCCAGTTGGTCGGAGCGCACTTCGGAAAAAAAACGCGCCATCACCACGATGATAATCAGCTTGACCAGTTCCGATACCTGCAAAAGTCCGCCCAGGATGGGGAGCCAGCGCTTGGCCCCGAATCGCGAATGCCCCATGGCCAGCACCGAGATCAGCGCGATGATGGAAATCAGGTACAAGACGGGCGCCTGGTCCATGATCAGGTGGTAGTCCAGCCGCGAAAGCAGCAGCATCAGGACGACGCCCAGGCCAATCCATTCGATCTGGTGTTTGTGCATCCCGGCCAGGTAGCTGGCGTGCGTCGCCGACCAGATTTCCAGCGTGCCCACGCCGCAAATGGCGAAGGCGATGGCCAGCAGCCACCAGTCGTAATCTTGAATGCTTCCGCTCTTGTGCATCGGGTATTAGCGCTCCGGTTGCGTTACGGCGACCGCTGCATCTTTTTTCGAGATGGACAGAACTTCGGGCTGCGCGGCCTTGGTCGTGTACTGGCGATCGATCGGCCCGGCCTTCTTATCGTAATAAGCCTTGACGACGTCGCGCACGATGGGCGCTGCCGAGGTGCTGCCCCAGCCTCCACGCTGCACGAGAGCGGCCACAACGATTTCCGGGTTCCGGCGGGGAGCAAGGCCGACGAACCAACCGTTTTCCTTCAATTTCTTGCCGAGCTTCCTCTGTAGGTCGAAGCCCTCCACTTGGGCAGTACCAGTCTTGCCAGAGAAGTCTATGTTTTCGAGTTTTACCAGGCCGGAAGTGGTGCCGTCCGGCTCGTTCACGACTCCCCACATGCCGTCCGTGACCTGTTGGACGGTGTCGTCTGAGATCGGGAAATAGGTGGGTTTCAGGCCGGTGTCATTTTTCAACAGGTGCGGCTGAACCAATGTGCCACCGCTGGCGACCGCGTCGATCATTCGCGCAAGCTGAATGGGCGTGACCATCACCGCGCCCTGGCCGATCGAGACGGAGATCGTCGAGCCCGGATACCACTTGTGATGGTAGACGCGCTGTACCCAGTCCTCCGACGGAACGAGGCCGGGCTCCTCGCCTGGTAGATCGATGCCCGTGCGGCGGCCTAGTCCTAGGCCGGTGGAGTACTTATCGATGAGATCAATCCCAAGAAGCTTGCCGACGTTATAGAAGAAAACGTCGCAGGAAGCGACGATCCCCTTGTGCAGGTCGACGCTGCCATGGGGGTGGTCGCAATGGAAGGTTCGGCCGTAAAAGTTTGCGAAGCCGGGGCAATACACCGAGTAGTTCGCGGGTATTGCTTTGGACTCGAGCATGGCCGTGGCCATCACAATTTTGAAGACGGAACCGGGGGCGAGTTGCGCTTGAATTGCCCGGTTGATCAGAGGCGTTTCAGGGTCGGAGTTGAGTGCCGCCCATTCCGCGTTTGGAATTCGCACCGCAAAATCTTTGGGATCGAAAGTGGGCCGGCTGACCATCGCCAGAATTTCGCCGGTGCGTCCATCCATGGCGACGAGAGCACCTTCTTTGTTGGCGAAATCGGCTTCAGCAATGGCCTGCAGATCGTAATCAATCGTCAATTGAATGGGCTTGCCCGGAATGGCGTCTTGCTGTTCGAGCCGGCCCACTTCCTTGCCGACGCTGTTGACAATCACGCGCCGCATGCCATCGATGCCCATCAAGGTTTCGTTATATTCCCGTTCCAGACCGGTCTTACCGACCGTGTCTCCGGGCTTCAGTTTGGAATCCGACGCTTCCACCTGTTCCGCACTGACTTCCCCCACGTATCCAATCCCGCTGGCCAGCAGATCGCCGTGCGGATAGCGGCGCCGGTGCACCATGAGCATTTCCAGCACGGGAATGTCGGATCGATGCGATTCGATAAAGGCGATGTCGGAGGGGCTGGCCTCGGGCTTGATGACGATGGGCTGAAACTTGGGCATGCCCTTGGAGGCGTCAATCTGCTGTTTCAGTTCATCAGAGGTCATGCCCAGGCCGTCGGCGATTTGCGGCAGAAATTTTTCGACCAGCGCGGGATCGTCGCGCAACAGCAGGACGCTGAACGATGGATAATTGTCCACCAGGACGCGGCCTTCGCGATCCAGCATGGAGCCGCGCGGCGCAATGATCGGAATCGACCGCACGCGGTTGCGCTCGGCCATTTGCGCGTAGCGTTCGGAATCGACAATTTGCAGCTTCCAGAAGCCGAACAGAAGCAGCGCAACCATTCCAACAATTACGTAGGAAACAACGGCGAGGCGCCCCTGCGGCAGCCGCTTTTCATTTTGAAGTGAGATCGCCAAATCCGCTCCGGAACCCGCGGCACTCCACCCGTTGCCGCTCACAGCTAACCATCATCCACACTAGCATTTGCAATATAGGTGTGCAAGGCGTTGCACATCGTATCGGATAACAGTGTGCCGGGACGGATCGGGTTAGGGAAACCTCCGTAGTCGAGCGGCCTACTACATCACGACGGTTTTCGGAATTTATCCAGCAGCGGGAACAGCCCCATGGCGATTACGGCGTTGACCAGTGCAGCGATCAGCAAGGGAATGTTGAAATATGTCTCGTTGTGCTGCGCCAGCAGCAGGCCCCTGCTGAACGTGAATATCGCATGGTGGAACCACACGAAACCTATGGTGAGCAGGAAGCGCGCAATCGGGTGTTCGACGTCCACGCGCGCGCCGATCGAGGAGCCCAGATATCCCGTCAGCGTTTTCGCGATGCCGTAGAGGCCCAGCGGCGTTCGGCTCAGGCTGTCCTGCAACAGGCCCACCACCATCCCCAGCAACAGGCCCGACGACGGGTTGCGCTTGCTCAGCGCAAAATACACGGTCACCAGCAGGGGCAACTCCAGATAACTCGCCCACCGGAAATGGACCGGGAAAAACGCCTGCAGCACCAGCGCCAGCAGCACGGCGACGGGAACCACGCCGCCGTAATACTTGTGCACTTCGATGTGGGGCTCGGGCCCGATGTAAACTTCAGTGCTTTCCATAATCTTGCGGTTCGGACCTCTAGGAGTTATTTCGGCGGGCTTTCCGTAATGCCCGTGTCCGATTTACTGCGCCACCGGCGGTGTTTCCGCAGGAGATTGCGCCGGTGTCACCACCGGTGTCTCCGCTGGCGCCTTTGCCGGAGCCTTTGCAATCGGCTTGGCCGGCGCTTTCGCCGGAGGCTTTGCCGCTGTCTCCGCCGGCGCGCTAGCCGCTTTCACTGCCGGTTTGGCGGGCAAGGGTGCCACGCTGGCGTCGGATTCTTTTTTCAGGTTCAGTTCGTCCCGTGTCATCAGAACGAGGACTTCCTCGAGCCGGTCCAGGTGCGCCGCGGGTTTCACGCGAATTTTCATGAACGGCGTTTTGCGATCCGGCGAAACATCCGCCACCGTGCCGACGGGAAGGTCCTTGGGAAAGATGCGATCCTGTCCGGAGGTCAGGACAGCCTCTCCCGGAGTAACCTTTTCATCGTTGCTGATGTATTCCAGATCCAGCAGGGGTTCGCCGGTTCCCTTTACCGGGCCTTGCGTGCGCGTATCCGCCAGCAGGGCGCCCACGCCGCTGTCTTTATCGCCCAGCAGCAAGACTTGCGAAGTATCGGGGAAAACGGCAATCACTTTTCCGACCACGCCGTCGGGCGTGATCACGCCCATATCGCGGCGAATGCCGTCGCGCGAGCCGCGGCTGATGTACACCAATTGGCTGTTGGAATCCGGGCTTCCGCCAATCACGTGGGCGGCCATCATGGAAACTTCCGTGTGCGCGTTGCGGAAATTGAGCAGCGCAGCCAGGCGGTCAGCTTCCAGCGCGCGGCCCTCAAGTTCCGCGTTGCGCACTTTCAACCGGTCGAGTTCGGTGCGCAGGGCCTCGTTATCATCCCGGGCGTGGCGCAAGCCGACGTAGCCGCCCCAACTGTGCCCGACGCCGTTGATTGCCCAGGACGACAAGCGCTGTAGCGGAGAAACCATTTCCACGGCCCACACGCGGATCAGCCGCACCTGGCCTTCGCGCTTGATCTGCACGGCCAGCAGCAGCAACTGCAGGATCACCGTGCCCGCCAGCAGCGTCAGGGATTTGTGTCTTGCGGGAAGCGCCATCATGGGAGAAAACGACCAGCCTTCTTGAATTCTATTTGGAAGCGCGCGCCCATCTCAGTCATTCCCGGAATCAATCAATCGAGACCAGTCGCAGCAGCCGGAAATCACTGAGCATTTTGCCCGTGCCGAGCACCACCGATGCCAGCGGATCGTCCGCGATCGAAACGGGCAAGCCGGTTTCCTCGCGGATGCGTTTGTCGAGATTCTTGAGCAGCGCGCCGCCGCCGGTGAGCACGATGCCGCGGTCGCTGATGTCGGCGGAAAGCTCGGGCGGGGTGCGCTCCAGAGCCACGCGGCAGGCGTTCAGGATCGTCGCCACGCATTCGGAAAGCGCCTCGCGGATTTCGCTATCATCAATCGTGACCGTTCGCGGCACCCCCTCGATCAGGTTGCGCCCCTTCACTTCCATGGTCAGCGGCTTTTCCAGCGGATAGGCCGAGCCGATTTCCATCTTGATCTGCTCCGCGGTGCGCTCGCCGACCAGCAGGTTGTACTTGCGCTTCAGGTAGTGCATCACGGCTTCGTCCATCTCATTGCCCGCGACGCGCACCGAGCGCGAATACACGATGCCGCTCATGGAAATCACCGCGATGTCCGTGGTGCCGCCGCCGATGTCCACGACCATGTTGCCGGAAGGTTCCTCGATCGGAAGTCCCGCGCCGATGGCTGCGGCCATGGCCTGCTCCACCAGGTAGACTTCGCTGGCGCGCGCCCGGTAGGCCGAGTCCTGCACCGCGCGTTTTTCCACCGGCGTGATTTCGCTGGGCACGCCGATCACAATGCGCGGGTGCACCAGCATGCGCCGGTTATGCGCCTTCTGAATGAAGTAGGTGAGCATTTTTTCGGTGACCTTGAAGTCGGCGATGACGCCGTCCTTCATCGGCTTGATGGCCACCACGTTGCCCGGCGTGCGGCCGAGCATTTCCTTGGCTTCCTTGCCCACCGCCACCACTTCGGCGCTGTTCTTGTTGATGGCCACGATGGAAGGCTCGTTCACCACGATGCCTTTGCCCTTTGCATAGACCAGCGTGTTGGCCGTCCCAAGATCGATCGCCAGGTCGGAAGAGAACAGGCTGAAGACCGAGCGCAGGTTGTAACCGTTCTTATTCATGTTTCCCTCAGTTTTCCGGCGGGCTTCACGCTTCACCAATCGTTCAGCGCAAAAACAGAGCCCGCGACATCTAGCGGCGGACTCTAAATAGAGCCCGCACCCGTACGGGCTCTTGCCGCGGCTTGGGCTGGCCGCGAGTGGGAGGGCGCCGCCCGGCCGCCCCGTCCCAATTTAGAAAATTTCGCGCCGGTGTTCCGGCTACGGAATCACAATCTCGACGCGCTTGATGGCCGTGCCGCCCCGGCGATTCTGCCCGGTGATGACCACGGTCTGGCTGCCGCGCGCCAGAGACGACGTAAAATATTTGAACGAGCCGTCGGGGCGTATGTCCGCCACCGGTTCTCCGTTCACGATCAGCGCCGCGCCCGGCTCGGTGCGCCCGCTGATCTCTACCACGTTACCATGTAACTCGGGATTGGCAATTTCCAGCATCATCTCCTGGCCCTTGCCTTGTGTCGCGAGCGTAAACTTGAACGTATCGCTCGGCGCGCTCACGCGCTTCTCCGCGTCGGTCGCCAGCACGTCCCAGAAGTAGTCCCCGGGGTCCAGCCCGGTCAGATCCGCCGAGGTTCCCGTAAGCTTCCGGTCTTCCACGATACGCGAAAACATGGATGTCGTGCTCACGCGCAATTCGTAGCTGGCCGCATTCGATACCGGCTTCCATTCGAAATGCACTGGGGCGTGTTTTGGATCGGGCACGATCAAGGGCTGCAAGTTCATGGGCTGAGCCAGGTCCGGCGGCGCGAGTACGTCGGTCTTGACGACCGGACCTCCGCTCGGGGGGACGGTCACGCGTTCCCAGCGTCCGATTTCCACGTGCTGGCGGCCGTCGGTCGTGGCCAGTGAGGCGGATCCGGCGGACACCGTAATCTCAGACTGGCTCGTCGCTGGATCGCTGCGCACGGCCGCGCGGCTGTTCTGCTTCACCGAAGCCACGGCATTGGAAAACGAAACTTCGGCGTTGGATTTCGGGGAATCCCACGTGCCGGTGGCCAGGTCCACGGCGCCCGAAGTGATGTGCATTCCGACTCGCGTTTCGCTGTCCCGGCCGACCGAATTTTCTTCCACGGTCACCAGCGTTTCGGCCTGCACCGTGTACGTGGTGCCGTCGGCAAACGTGATGCGCGCCGCGCCGTCGCCGCTGGTCTGGATCAAGTCGCCCTTATCGAGCGCCATGCGGTAATCGGCCGTGACCCAATTCACCGAGTTCGCTTTCTTCACTTGCACGCGCCCGTCCAGGTTCACGAACTTCGCCTGTTTCGGCGTCAGGTCGGCGCCCGCGGTGGCGCCGCCGCCCAACTCCTGCGAAACCTTGGCCAGGGCCGCGCTGAATGGTTCCGGATAAATCATGTATAGGATGGCCAGCATGATCGCGAAGACCAACAGTACATAGACCGCCACCGTACGGTAGGTAACAGTTTTCCAATAGACCTCGACGTGCGAGGTCTTTTGCCGAGGCAGATTCGGTGGTCGTTGGTTCAGCATCAATCAATATTAACTGCTGGAAATTCAGTCAATCACAAAACTAGCATAGCGGTCTGTGCCCCGCAAACGTGCCAGGTGCGGTCAGTTTCCCGCAGTGCAATACGGGGGTGGCTTGCCGGAGGCTGTCGCCTTGGCTTATCTTCCGGGTGTGCGGGATCGGGGCTTGCGCTTTTGGAGTAGAGGTGGAAACAGGGAGATCGGCAGGCGGCACAACTCCGTGATCGGTTCGATTCTTCGGGTGGTCCGGTGGGCCCTCAGGCCCCCCGGCTTCACATCACCCCCGCCTGCCGCATCACAGCTTCCGACTTCCCCCGGATTTCGCGGGCCACCTCGTAAGGATCGCCCTGCTGGAATTTCGGCAGAAAAAGTTCCACCGAGAGCGGCCCGGCGTATCCTTTTTCGGCAAGCTTTCCTAATATCCTGGTTAGCGGGCTGATGCCGTCGCCGGGAATGAACCGGGTGGAAGTATCGAGCAGCTCTCTCGGCATGTCCGGCACATCCTGGAAATGGACGTGGGCGATTTCCCCGGCGCGGATCATGTCCAGATCCTCGAATTTGTTCAGGCCGGACCAGAAATGGTAGCAGTCCAGCATGGGTTCGATGTTGGGATGCGCGGCGGCGCGCGTCATTTTCAACAGCGTGGGCAGCGTGGAAATGAAAGTCGATGAGCGCAGGAATTCGATGCGCAGCGACATATTGAACTGCTTGGCGACGTCTCCCGCCTCGTAGATGTTGTCAACGCCGGCCTTGTAGTCGTCTTCGGTGATTTTCTGGGTGCAGGTGGTGGGCGAGTACACGCGATTGAGGCCCATGTTCGCGTACATTTCGCAGCGTTTCTTGAGATTTTCTAGGGCCATGGCGCGATCGGGATTCGGCTCCCAGAGCCCGGTCACGCCGGTCGCGGCCTGCACCAGCGTCAGGCCCAGGTCGCTGATCACGCGGCGCGCGGCGGCCAGGTCGTCGGTTTTCAGAAACTCATCGAGCAGGACATTTGTAATCTCGACGTTCTTGATCCCCGCGCGCGCCCAGCCTTCCAGCGATTTCCGGTAGCCCGCCCCGGCGGACGTGTTCTGGTGAATGGCCAGCGTCATCTTCTTTTCGGGCGCAGCGGCGGACACGGCAGTGGCGGCGGCCAGCGCAACCGGAGTCAGAAGCATTTCTCTCCTGGAGAGTGTGGTCATCAATTCGATCCTTTCCTGCCTATGATCTCTAACTTTGGATTCTAAGATTGATCGCGGTGACGCGGTTTGGTGGCACGGGCTTCAGCCTTTGCGGTTCTGATTTTCAGTAGCCGGGGACAGCGCACAGGCTGAAGGCTGTGCCACCAAGTTCCAGGCTACGCTTTTGGAACCGGAGGCCAAATTCGCAGCGCGCTGTTGGGCCCGTTGGGCGCGTGGATCAGGTTGGGCACCACGGAATGCGCCCCGAAGCCCAGGGGCGAATTCGCAACCGCCGGGGCGTAGTCCCGGTCAAAACCTTCCTTCGATGCGAACTCATACACGATACCGTGCTTGGCCCATCCTGCCACCGAATTCAGTTTCCGCACGCGGACGCAAGACGGCGTCGCGCACATTTTCGGCAGCCGCTGCAGCACGTACCCGGCATGCATTTCTTCCTCGAATTCCAACTCGCAGTCGAAGCTCCCCACCTGGATGCACGGCGCACCCAGCATCCCTTCTTTATAGGCTGCTGACGCTTGGCCCTCGCGCCGGCCCGTTTCGGTGAACAGGTTCACGCGCTCGCCCATCCGCATCGCCAGCATTTTCTTGCCTTGCTCGGGCAGCGCCGCGTGAAGAACGCTGGGGACCGGATCGCCGAACACGTTGGCATCGGTCGCGGCAATCAGCAGCATGTAATGAAAACCCTTGCCCACCCTGGGATCGTCCACATGATGATACCGCGTGGCGTTCGCCGCGCCGCCTTCCAGATCCATCGACGCGTAATGCGCCGCCCACAAATATCCGGGGCGCTTCAAGATGGCCGGGAGATAGGTAGCGTGCAGCCAGGAAAAGTAATCTTCCCGCCCGTTCGCCGGCAGGTCGTACCACGTAATCCACAATCCCCGGTCGGGCGGCGCGGCCGGCAGATGATCCTTCCGCATCGTCGATTTTAATTGCGCGCTCTTGCCGAACGAATCTTTCGCGGCGATCAGGCCCGCCGCCGCTCCGCCCGCGGCCTTCAAAAAATTGCGGCGAGCCTGGCGCGAATCAATGTCGTGCTTTTTCATGCCGTCTCCTTCACTGCGCCAACTTCAAAAAACTGAACGCGTTTCATCCCCCCACCGCCCAAGTTTCAAGAAAACGAACACGCGTCATTCCGAGGCATGTTTTTCGCCGAGGAATCCCTCTTTTTTTCATGACTACTTCAAACGCTCATCTTCAGAAGCTTCGCCGCGGTCCCGCCGAAAATTCCGATGCGCTGCGCGTCGTTCAGCCCGGGAACGGCGAGAATCCGGTCCACGGGAGTGCGATTCCAAAGCGTGGGATAGTCGGTGCCCACGACCACCTGGCTCGCGCCCACGACGGCGATCAGGTGCCGCATGTCCTCCGGCGTGAACAGCACGGAATCGTAGTACAGCTGTTTCAGATATTCTGTCGGAAGTTTTTTCAGTGGCTTGCAAAGATTGGGAAAGGCGATCTGGCACTGATCGCTGCGGCTTGCGTACGAGGGCAGGTAGCCGCCGCCGTGCGCCGCGCAGATTTTCAACCGCGGAAAAAGATCGAGCGTTCCATCTTCGATCAAATGCGTGAGCGCGAGCGTGGTTTCCAGCGGATGCCCGACCACGTTGTCCAGAAATCCGTTTCCTTTCAATCTTTTTTCATCGATCGGAGCGCCCGCCGATTGCGGATGAATGAAGATGAGCGTCTGCAACTCCTCGGCCTTGGCCCAAAAGGGGTGAAACTTCGGGTCAGAAAGATCGTCCCCATTCACGCTGCCGCCGATGGCGAAGCCGCGCATCCCCAGATTCTTCACGCCCTCTTCCATCTGCTCCGCGGCCAACGAAGGGTGCTGCAGGGCCACCGAGCCCAGGCCGGCGAAACGCTTCGGGTACGCGGCGGACAACTCGGCAATTTTTTCGTTCTGAATCCGGACAATTTTGCTGGCCAGATCCTCATCCGCCCAATACCAGAACGGATTTACCGAAACGGCCTGCACATCGATTCCCATTTCGTCCAGATCCGCGAGGCGTTTTTCCGCGTCGTTGTGAATGTTGGCCGGGCCCTCGGGGTTGGCGAGCGCCACGTCGCCCGGGCGGCCTTCGCGCGCGATGCGGTCCTTCACCAGGTCCCAGGCCTCGGGCACGCGAACGTGCGCGTGAATGTCGATAACCGGCACGCGCTGGCCATTCATGACAACTTCGCGGCGCTTGCGATTGACGGCAGGCGGCGAGGCGGATTGCGGCAAGCTTCGTGCAAATCCCAGCGAGGAACCGGCGCAGCAGCAATTCGCGAAAACAATTCCCGCGGCCGTGCTGGATGCTTTTTTCAGGAATTCCCTGCGCGTCGGCATGACTGATTTTTATTGCTTACGGATTTCGATTTCCGTTCTGACGACTCGGATGGGCCCACTTATACACCCAAGGCCGCGCCGATGGAACGAAGTTGTTCTTGAGGCGAGGCACACTAGACTTGACTTTGATGGACGGGCCAACCGATCGGCTACGGGTGATCCTGGTCGGTGAATGTGAGGGAAACCTTCTGCTCCTGTTTCGGCTGGACGACCACGGTCTGTTTCTTTGTGCCGAACGTTTCGTGCCAGGCCGTGAGCATGTAGGTTCCCGGCGGCACGTTGCGCAGCGCGAACTGGCCGTCTTTTCCCGTGACTTGAAAATAGGGATGGTCCACCACGGCCAGGTAGAAGCGCATCCACGGGTGCATGTTGCATTTGACGATCATGGGAATTTCTTGCGTGGCGAATCGCCGCATGATCGGCGGCCCGGCCGAAATTTGCGTTTCGTTCCAGCCCTGCCGCAGCTGCGACATGGCATTGATATTGTGCGTGACCGCGTCCTTGTTGGTCACTTCGAGCGCGTCGCCCGTCATCGTGGCCACTACGTGTGGAGTGTAGATGCACCCCTGCTGATTGACCTCCACAGGCGCGCTGGCCGGCGGAAACGAATACGCGCTGAAATCTCCCTGCAGGTAGACCACCACGTTTTGCAGCGTGCCGTTGTCGCCCGGCACAAAGCCTTCGGTCATTACCGGCGCGGAATGCGTCTTGGCGCAATTGGGCACGTCGATCATGTTGATGGTCTTGTTTTGCGGCGGCGTGCCGGTGAACAGGATTGTTCCGGTCACCGAACCCGACGTGGCGGCGTCCACCGGCTTTCCACCTGTGTGCGCGGCCGGTGGGGTTTCGCTCGGATTCGTGGCCGTCTGCTTGCCCCCGCAACCCGCGAGCCAGACGGCCAGAATGGCCACCGCCGCAGTTCCCCAAAACGATGTGTGGTTCTTCACGTAATCTCCCGGATGGATCCCTGCGCCTTTCCCGGACAAGTGTTTTCCTTGTTGGATTGCGCTGGCGAAGAAAGGTGGCCCCACCTCGAATTTTAAATTTTAAATTTCAAATTCCAGTTTTCAAATCTCAAATGTGACATTTCAAATCTCCAACCTCAAACCTCAAGCTTCCAGCCTCAATACGTACGTGCGCACTCGTTTTGTGTCGTCCTCCACCGACCATACCTGCAATCCCTTTTTTCGCAGAATATCGATCCCGGGAGCGGGCAGGAACGTGGTGATCAGCTCCAGCATTTCTCCGGGTTTCAGGGTGGCCGCCCGCTGCAGCAGCGTAACCACCGGCATCTTGTTCGGGTCGGACATTTGCTCGTCGATCGAGGCCACAATCCTGGAAGGGTCAAACCATTCCGGCCGGGGCGAAAAATAGGAAACCGCGTCGGCGCTCGCCGCCTCGCCTGGCAAGTTCTCTTGTCCAACCGACGCGCGCAGCCGGTTGACCAGATCGCGAACGTCCATGCGCGCCGCAGCGGCCGCCTGCCGCAGAGAAGCGACTCGGGCCACGCTCTTGCGCAGAATCGGATTCTTCAATTTTCGGAACGGAGGAGCCAGGCCGATCAGCACATCCTCCAGCTCCGGAAAATGGTCGAGCAGAACCGCAACCTTGGTCGACGGCAGGATCGGGAATGCGCGCTCGCTCATTTCTTTCTCAGGCATCGCGGCCCTCAATATTCGCAACGAATGATTTATAGGCCCCGATTGCCTTTGTAGATGTGATCCGGATCACGCCCGCCGGGTTGCGATCCGCGCGGCGCTAGCCTTGGACGTTCCGAACGGTGGTTTGAATTTTCGGGTGCCGCACTCTTCACGCTCTTCGTGAAGGGTGCGGGGTTTTCTTCCACGCAAGATAGAAGTGACGGAGCATCTAAACCCCGACCCTTGCAAACCAAAGGGTCGAGCACCCGGAAAACCCAAACCACTCACTCAGCGCAGCCGCACCGCGGTGGTATCATTTGCCGGTGAGCGCGGATCAGTAGAATGCACGCGGATGGATGTGCCGCCGCAAATGAATAATTTTCGAATCGCACTCGCCAATCTCCGCTTCCCGGCCTCTCCCGAGCAGTCGGTCACGCTGGCCGAACAAGCCATCGCTCAGGCGTCCGTCGAGTGCGCCGACCTCATCTGCTTTCCGGAATGTTTTGTTCCCGGGTACCGGGCAAAGGAGAAGCGGATACCGCCGCCCGATCCCGCGTTCCTTCAGCGCGCATGGTCCGCCGTTGCGGCAGCGGCGGCGAAGGCCAACATCGCGGTGATTCTCGGCACCGAACGCGTCGCCGATGGCGCCCTCTTAATCACCGCACTGGTTGTCAATCGGGATGGAACGATCGCCGGTTTTCAGGACAAAGTCCAGCTGGACCCTTCCGAGGAAGGCATCTATTCGTTCGGTTCCGGCAGGCGCGTTTTCCAGGCCGGTCCCGTGAGGTTCGGCATCGCCATCTGCCATGAAGGCTGGCGTTACCCGGAAACGGTTCGCTGGGCCGCGCGGCACGGCGCACAAATCGTATTCCACCCTCATTTCCATGAAGCCGAACCCGGCGGTTATGTGCCCTCAGCCTTCGCAGATCCCGCAAATACATTCCACGAGAAAGCCGTCTTATGCCGCGCCGCCGAGAACACC
Source organism: Terriglobia bacterium (assembly GCA_020073485.1). Lineage (GTDB taxonomy): Bacteria > Acidobacteriota > Terriglobia > Acidiferrales > UBA7541 > Palsa-360. The sequence goes on from JAIQFB010000003.1 coordinate 170,066, forward strand.
TGCTATTTCGCCACCGTAAATTGCGCGAGCGCCGGATCGCCAACAACTTCCGCCGTGGCGTGCCCCGATGGAACGCTGCTCAGCTATCAGCCTTACGGCAAGGAAGGGTTGCTCATCGCGGACATTGACTTCTCTGCTGCAACAGGCCTACTGGCCTCGCGCTGCAAATCTTGACCGGGGAAGAGGTTTTGTTCTCCCCTCATCTCGCGCCCCGACCATTCTTCTCGGATCACGTTTACGTTGGGGGCTCGCTGTCTCGCCTCACAACAATAGACATTGAGTGTATGCGCTCGGCTCCACTATAATGTCTCGTTTTGCTAGGTGTGCGGTGGCTGGCCCGTTTTCCGAGAACGCTTTAATCTTCGGTTACCGGAAAACGCGGGCAGCGCTGTGCGGGAGGCTTTGCGGACGTGCTTGACGCTCTTCGTGGTAAAAAAATGGGTGTGCGGATCATGCTCGGCGTGATCCTGGGAATTCTGTGTATTGGAATGCTGCTGTATCTGGTGCCGCAAGATACGGGCACGGAGCTAACCGGTACGGACGTGGTCGCGCAAGTGGGCGATCAGAAGATCACCATGGCGGACGTGCAGGAGCAATTGGACCGCATCTCGCGCAACGGCCAGATTCCCGCCAGCATCCGCGGACTGTACACGCAGCAGGTGCTCGACAACCTGATTTTTGAAAAGAGCTTGGTGCTGGAGGCGGACCGGCTGGGCCTGCGGGTCACCGATGAAGAGCATGCCGACTTCCTGAAGAAACTCGTGCCCACGGCGTTTCAGGGCGATACGTTCATCGGCATGGACCGCTACACCGCCGAAGTTCAGGCGCGCTATCAAATGGCCGTGCCCGAGTTCGAGACGGCCATCAAGAACGAGCTGCTGCAGCAGAAATTCCAGCAACTAGTGACCGACGGTATCACGGCCAGCGACGCGGAAGTCCACGCCGAATTCCAGCGGCAAAATGAGAAGGTCAAGCTCGACTACGTGGTCGTCAAGCCGGACGATCTGCAAGCCAAGATTGAGGTCTCGGACGCCGACCTGGCCGCATACTTTGAGAAAAACAAGGGTGCCTACGTGGTCCCCGAACGCCGGACCGTGGACTACGCCCTGTTGGACCTGGCGCAGCTCAAACAGCGTGCCCAGGTGACCGAGGACGAGGAAAAAGTCTATTATCAGGGCCACATCAACCAGTACAAACTGGAAGACCGCGCGCACGTCGCGCACATTCTCTTTAAAACCGTCGGAAAGACCGACGCCGAGGTCGCCGAAATCAAGAAAAAGGCGGATGACGTTCTCAACAAGGCCAAGCACGGCGGGAATTTCGCCGATCTAGCCAAGCAATACTCCGAGGACACGTCCAAGGACAAGGGCGGCGACCTGGACTGGATCGTTCGGGGGCAGACCGTCCCGGAATTTGAGGCTGCGGCGTTCAGCCTCCCCAAAGGGGCCATCTCGGACCTGGTCAAGACGCAGTACGGCTTCCACATCATTCAAGTGATCGATCGCCAGACAGCCCGCACGCAAACCTTTGACGAGGTCAAGGCAGGCATCCTGACGCAGTTGCAGCAGGAAAAGGCCGAGCAGTTGGGCGAGACGCTTTCCGGCCAGATCGCCGAGGAAATCCGGCGCGCCGGGCGTGTCCCCATCGAAGAAATCGCGAAGAAGTTCGAGATGACCACGGGAGAGGCCAAGCTGGTCGAGGCCAATCAGCCCCTGCCCGAGCTTGGCAGTTCGCCAGCCCTGCTGGACGCCATCTTCCACCAGCGCGTGGGCGACCTGAGCGCTCCAATCCACACCGACAAGGGTTACGTGGTCCTGGCCGTAAAAGATATCCAGACGACGCATCCAGCAACCCTGGCCGAAGTTCGCGACCGCGTAGCCGGAGACCTGCGCCATGAGAAGGCCATCGATCTGGCCAAGACTCGCGCCGAGGACCTCGCCAAGCGCGCCAAAGGCGGCGAAAACTTCGCCGCTGCTGCGAAGGCCCTGGGCTTCGAGGTGAAAACAAGCGAGCCCATCACTCGGGCTGGCAACGTGCCGGATGCAGGCAGCGCCAAGCAATTCGCCGCCGCCTTCACTCTGGCCGCCGGCCAGGCAGGCGATCCGGTCCCGCTGGGAGCAAACTGGGCCGTCTATCGCGTGGCCCAGCACGATCCGGTGAATCAGGCCGACTTCGAGACGCAAAAAGCGAAGCTGGAAGAGACCGTTTTGCAACAAAAACGCCAGACGGCGTTCGATTTGTTCCGGACTTCGCTCCGAACGCGCCTGCAGCAAGAGGGTAAACTGCAGCTAAATGCGGACAATTTGAAGCGCTTGACCACTCCTGCTTAGCACTTAACTTACAGAAAACACATATGTTATAAACTTTCGGGCGAGGCTTGCATTCGGCCTCGCCGTGGGCTAGCATATTTGTGGTACTAGTTTTGAGCCTCACGCCAGGGGGCTAGAAATTCGACGCTGACACCTTCCCAGCGCTTAATACCTTTCGGCAGACTTCCGACTCGGTTCATCCCGGCAGCGGTTTTTCAAAACTCGGCCCTATTCACGAAACGTTCTGGTGAGGTGCACGATGCCGTTGAAGACAAATCATCGCAATGAATATCAATGCTCGATCGAAGTGAATCATAACGGAAAGTATTGCGTCCGCGTGCGGGCCACGTATACGCGCAAAGGATGGGTCCTGCCCGTCTATTTCCTTGCCTCGACGTTTGACCGCGCCATGAGAAAGCTGGAAGAAACCCTGCAATTCCTGCAGCAAAAGGAAGAGCGCCTGTGGTTCTGGGGCGTCGAGCACTCCGACGACCCCCAAATCTCCCAGGAAATGGTCCAGGAAGCCGGGCTGCGCCTCGACCGCCGCATGGAATTCCCGCGCCGCTCGGCCAACGTCATCCTGTCGCCGGAAAAGCGCGTCCCGGCCGTTCTGCTGGCCCCGGTTCGCCGCGGGCTGGCGGATTCGATCGATACGGCGCGCATCAGCGCCGCAGGGAATTGAACGACAGGTTGGGGTTACGACTTCTTGCTTGAAACTGCTTCTCCGATGAGTGTAATTCGTTTCGTCCAACCGCAAGCAGACTGAATCTTTTCATTTTCAAGGCCTAGAGGGGGATGGCCACTGCTATTTGGTCCGGACGCGCACCCCGTCGCCCACCTCGTTCGATGGGTGCAGAATGACTTCTTCACCATCGGCGAGACCTCGAAGAATCTGCGCTTCCGATTCATTGCGCTGTCCGATCTCGACTTCGCGCTTTTTGGCGCGCCCACCCTCGATGGCAAATACGCTCCAGCCCTGACCTTGGCGAAACAGTGCGCTTTGCGGAACCTTCAGCGCTTTATCAGCCGACCAGATCACCGTTCGAGTTTCCACCCGGTAGCCGTCTCCCAAAGGTCCGGGAGGATCCACGAAGTCGGAAATGACGTTGACCCGCTTCTCTTCGATACCAAGTGCGGAAACCTTCGTGAAACCTCCGGGCTCGACCAGCCTGACGCGGGCCCGGATCGGGTGATCGCCACCCCATCCTTCCAACAGGACTGGCATACCGGGCTGAACTTTCACGGCGTCCGTCGAGAGAACATCGGCGACGATTTCCAGGTGTTTGGCGTCACCCAGTGTCAGGATTGGAGTGCCCGCCGGAAGCACGCGCTCGCTTTTTTCGATCACGCGCAGCACGCGGCCCGAGACAGGCGACCGCAACAGGATCAGAGGCCCCGATTTACTGGTATCTTCGCCCAGTCCGACAAGGCCTGCTCGCGCGACTTTCACTTCCGAGTCGGCCACCTGGACACTGTATATGGCTGCGTCGAGTTCGGCCGCTGCGGTGATGTCCGCATTTCTAGCCTGTTCGAGGGCCTGCGTGGGAATGAGGCCATTGCGCGCCAATTGTTCGGCGCGCTCCCGATCCCGCCGGGTTTGCTCCCGGTCTTCCCGGGCATGCGTTTCGCGGGCGTGCGCCTGCCGCAGCGCCGCTTCCGAAGCTCCGACCCGTCCTAAAATTTCCTGGCGTTCGCGCTGGCTCAATGGGAGCGGATCAATGCGGGCAATGATTTCATCCCGTGCAACGGTGTCGCCGTCTTCCAGTTCGACGCGCAGCAGGCGGCCCGGAACCGGAGCCGACATGATGAAGCGGTCGTGGGCGCGGGTCTCCCCTTCCTGGTCAATCGTGACCTGAAGCGGTCCAGACTCGACACGCCCGGTTTCCACCAGCAGACGCGAGGGCATCAGGGCAAGAACGACGATCGCTCCAACTCCGACCGCTACCAGGAGCCAGAGCAAACGCCGCCGGTTTTTCTTGGCCTCCAATTCATTCCCTCGCTTTCAAAACCGCCACCAGATCGAGATTGCGAATCTTCCGTGCGATCAACAGGCCGGAGATGGCCGACGCCAGCGTGATCGTAATGAACGCGAACGCATACGTGCGGCCGCTGATCACCAGCGGCATGCGGTACAGCTCCGACTGCATGGCGTACACCAGCAAGCCGCAGATTGAATAGCCCAACAGAAATCCCATCGGGATCGAGACTCCGGCAAGGATAGCCTGTTCGCCGAGCAGCATCCATCCAATCTCCGTGCGCGTGAAGCCCAGCACGCGCAAGGAAGCCAATTCGTGCGCGCGTTCCGACAGCGCGATAAGGGCGCCATTGTAAACAATGCCGAAGGCGATGACACAGGCAAAGGCGATGAGCGCGCCCGTCGAGAGGTTGAGACTTTCCGCGATGGTGTTCCGGAAGCTCTGGAGCATCGCTTCGCGGACGTTGACGCCGCTTACGGCCGGGGTCTTTTTCAGGAAGGAATACAATCCAGGCGCAACCAGAGAGTCCACCGACAAAAAGGCTCCGGAAATGGTCTCGCCCTCCCGCATCAGCCGGTTCAACGCACTGATATCCATATAGGCGGAAGTCCCGATCAGATCCTGGACGGTCCCTGCTACCATTACCCGGCGCACAGGACGCTGCCCTTCCAGGACTTCGATCGTGATGGTATCTCCGGGCGACACGCCGAGAATACGGGCCAGGCTTTCAGACAAGACAATGCCCTCGGGGGGCAGGTCAATCACGCGCAAATTCTGATCGACGATGCGCCGCAAGTCCCTGTCATCGGAGAGGCCAAGGATGCCAACGCGCCGGGACCGATGCTCGAATCGCAGCCTGGCGGGGACGGCGCGGAAAGGCTCCGCCCGGAGTACGCCGGGAAGTCTCTCCACCGAGTAACGCGCGGACGATCCGTGCGGCTCGTTGAACGTGATTCCGACGTCTTCGCGGGCTGCCCTTTGAAATTCCACCCGCACCAGATACTCGATGGCATCGTAAAAGTAGAAGCCCACGATGAGGATCGCGCCGGCAAACGCAAGGCCAACAACGGAAAGCGTCGCCTTCCAGGGGCGCCTTTCAAGATTTCGGAGAATCATTCGGGCGCTCAAGGATACAAAGCGCTGCAAACCAAGTCTTTCTGCAAATCCGGGCCGGAACCGCGCGGGTGCTTCGGGCCGCATCGCTTCAGCGGGAGGCAATGCCGCGACGGAGCGCAAGGCGTTCAGAGCGCCAAAGCAGGCCGCCCCGCCACTGATCGCGACCGCCGAAACAATCATGTTCACAGTGGGAGCAAAACGCAGTTCCGGGAAACGGAAAAAATCCTGGTACAACCTGGACAGGCCGCGGCCCAGCCAGATGCCGAGCGGTACTCCCAGCAGAGTTCCCAGAAGAACAGCAAAGATGGAAAATCCCAGGAAGTGCAGTCCGATTGACGTATTGCTGAATCCGAATGCCTTCAGCAGTCCGATGGCGCTGCGCTGGGTATGAACCAGCCGCGAAAGCACCACGTGAATCAGGAAGGCCGCCACCGCCAGAAAGATCGCGGGGATGAAAATACCGGTAATTCTATCCTGCACGATCTCGTCGGAAAGAAAGCGGTTTGAAACCTGGTCATAGCGGCCGTAGGCGCCAAGCCCGCCGTAAGGTTCCAGCAGGTTGTCCAGCCTCGAAATCACGCCGGCTTCGCTTCCTCCCGGAGACAGGGAAATGGAGACGTCGTTGAATCCGCCTTCCATATTGAAGGCGGGTCCCAGGGCTTCCCGGCTCATCCAGAACACGCCGAAGCGCTTGTTGTCCGGGAACACTTCGGCGCCACGAATTTCGTACACATACTCGGGAGAAAGCGCGATGCCCACGATCCGCAGAGGTTCCCAGCGGCCGTTGATGACGGCCCCAATCGTGGCGCCGACATCCAGCCGGTTGGCATTGGCAAAGGCTTCGCTGACGAGGACCTCGTCACGCCGTCCCGGCTCGATCGAGCGTCCGCGGCGAAGGCACAAATCATTCAAGGCTGGCGCGCCGCGCTCGGGAATGGAGACCAACCGGCCCAGAGCAGGCTCCGGCAGACCAGGGACATCGAGTGTCACTTCGACGACGATTCTCGTTTGGATTTTGGAGACACCGGGAATCGCCGCGATGGACGTTTCCAGGGAATCGGGGGCGCGTTTCAGCGAGGCGAAGACGTCGGCAAACCGGTACTTGGCATAATAGTCCCGCTGGGCATTGGCGATCGATTCGTAGGACCCGCGCATCGTCACGTACGTAGCGATTCCGCATGCCACGACCAGGGCGACCGTGATCAGTTGCCCCCGCATGCGCCACAGATCGCGCAGGAGTTTTTTGTTCAGCGCGGTCATGTTCGGGTCACCAAGTCAATTCAGATGGCGCGACCTTCTTCTCGTTCTTATGGATGTCGATAATCTCGCCGCTGCTGATACGAATCACTCGATCGGCCATATCGGCGATCACGACGTTATGCGTGATGACCACGGTGATCGTTCCGAGTTCGCGGTTCACGCGTTCGAGAACCTCCAGCACGAGCTTTCCTGTCGGGTAATCGAGTGCGCCGGTCGGTTCGTCGCACAGGAGCACTTCCGGCCGCTTGGCAATGGCCCGCGCAATGGCCACCCTTTGCTGCTCCCCTCCGGACATTTGCGCGGGAAAATGATTCAGCCTTTCCTCCAGGCCGACCAGGCGCAGGCATTCGCGCGGGTCCAGCGGATTCTCGGCGATTTCCGTGACAAGAGCGGTATTCTCAAGCGCGGTGAGACTCGGAATCAAATTATAGAATTGGAAAACGAACCCAACGTGCTCGCGCCTGTACCGGGTTAATTCTGCGGGCGCAGCGGCGGTCAGGTTGTGGTCCAGGTAAAACACCTCGCCCGACGTGGGCACGTCCAGGCCGCCAAGAATGTTCAGCAGGGTTGACTTGCCGCTTCCGGAGGGACCGAGCAACACCACAAACTCACCGGGGAAGAGCTCAAGGTCCACCCCGCGGAGTGCGTGAACTTCAACTTCGCCCATGTGGTAGACCTTGCTGACTTTCCGGACGTGAAAAACTGTATCCGGCATTTCACGCCTCCGCCACAGGTCTTACGCTACTCGCATTCTTTCAAGTGGGCACCAAAAAATACGCTGGTCAATCCGACCGGATGAATCCGTGGGGCTTTTTGGAAGTTCTCGTCGCAGGGAACGCTGATCGATTCGGCGTTTCTCCCATTCATTCGCTCATTCTGTAAAGCCAACCCGGGAGCAGTTCCCCTACTTCTCGCGCAGAATCACTTCGCCCTGACCGACCGGATGGTCGTTCATCCACAAGCGATATTTATAGGCGCCCGGATTTACACCCGGGCGCGGGGGGCCGCTTTGCAGCTGGCGTCCCGGGGGCGCCTGGAAGACGTTGGATTGGAACGGGCACCGGTTGGGGTCAAATTCGATCTTGAGATTGGCCGTGTCGGACAGCCAGACGACCTGGTCGCCTGAGCCGATCACGACAATTTCGGGAATCACGCCTACCAGAACAAGTTTCTCCGACATCGCTGCGCGCCCCTCCGGCGCATCGCGAAGATAACACAGCGGGCTGCATTCGCGCTCGAAGAATGAGAGGCCACTCGTCTCTGTGCTCTCTGTGTTCGCCGTGTTCACTGTGCAAAAGCCTTGCAGCAACCTTGAAAAAGCCTGTAGCACAGAGGGCCCAGAGTACACAGATGCCAAAGAGAAAACCGGGAGAGAATCAATTTGCCCCTACCGATCTCCCCTTGCCGATTGAGTAAGCGCGGCCATATTGGCGGTTGCGCGCGGGGGAGGATTCGCGCAAACTAGAGCATGCTGGTGTTCTTGCTTTCGATGGAGAATCCCGGCGCCCGCAGCGGGCAAGGGTGTTACCCGCCGGAGCGCTTCAAGCAATCATAGCGGCCGCCCCGCACTTTGCCGCAGAAGACAAAAGCCGGCTCTGCTCATACCCCGGTCGCCCCTGCAAGCAAGGGCGAGGAGCCCGCCAAGAATGAGGTTTTGACGTCATGATTAACCCGATGGATGAATTGCGTCCGCCAACCAGGCTCATGCTGACCCCTGGTCCTTCCTGCGTCAGCCAGCGGGTGTACCGCGCGCTGGCCTCCCCGCTGGTCGGGCACGTCGATCCGTGGTTCACGGAATTCATGGGTGGCGTGCAGGTGCTGATGCGCCGCGTATTTCAAACCCAGAATCACATTACGTTTCCGATTTCCGCGTCGGGCACGGCCGGGATCGAAACCGCCGTCGTGAACGTGCTGGAACCGGGCGACGAAGCCATTGTGTGCGTGAACGGCGCCTTCTCCTCGCGCATGGCCGAAATCGCCGAGCGCACTGGAGCGAAGATTCTTCGCGTGACAGCCCCATTCGGGCGGCCCGTTGATCCCCAGGACGTGCGCAACGCCGGGCAGGGCCGCAAGATCAAGTTTGTGGGACTGGCGCACGGGGAAACTTCGACCGGCGTTTTGAGTAAGCTCGAACCGTTCCGCCAGGTTGCCGACGAACTCGGCGCTCTGCTGATCGTCGATAGCGTGGCTACGCTTGCGGGCGTGCCTCTCGACGTGGACCGCCAGCGCATCGATATCTGCTTCAGCGGCTCGCAGAAGGCCATCAGCGCGCCTCCGGGAATGTCGCCCATCACGGTGAATACGCGCATCGAGGATCTGCTGCGCAACCGGAAAACCAAAGTGCAGAGCTGGTATTTCGATCTGACCACGGTGATGAATTACTGGGGCAAGGAACGTACTTATCACCATACGCCCCCGGTTTCCCTTATCTATGCGCTGCACGAAGCCATGCGTATCGTGCTGGAAGAGGGCCTGGAAGCCAGCTGGGAGCGGCACCGCCAGAATCAAGCGGCGCTAATCGCCGGCCTGGAAGCGATGGGCGTCGAGCTGTTCGTCCGGAATCCGGCGGACCGCCTGCCAACGGTCACCTCCGTGGTCATTCCTGCTGGGATCGATGGAGCCAAAGCGCGCTCCAGAATGCTCAATGAGTTCAACATCGAAATAGCGGGCGGGCTGGGAGATTTCAAAGCGACGATGTGGCGCATCGGGTTAATGGGCTATTCGAGCCAGCGCGCCAATGTGCTACTGTTTTTGGACGTGCTGGAGCGCGTCCTGCTCGATCAGGGCATGAAGCTTGCGGTGGGAGCGGGAATCGCCGCAGCCGCGGAAAGTTATGCGCACGCCGAGCCGGTGCCAGTGGGTCACGGAGACTAAAGAATGAGCACTAGTTCCTCCATGGGAATGTCGAATCTCGGCGCGATGAGCGAATTCGTCGGAGAATTTGACGTCACCTCGCGGCTGACCGATCACGCCTATCATTGCCGTTTTTCGCACCTTTGGAACGGTGTGGCCACGCGGCACAGCGACACTGTGGACACAAAATTCCTGGTGGATGGCAACGGCGCCGTTGTCGGCCTGGCGCACACCGGATTTATCCAGTTCCTGGAAAAATCCGGCCGCGGCCTCAGCGATCGCGAAGCCAGCTACATCGCCGCGCAATACCTGCGCGAGCAGCTCGAGCAGGAAGACGAACGGCCACTGTATGACGTCTCGGCGGCGGACGTGACGCGCATTATTGCCATGCTTGGAATTCAGTGATTCGGGGCTTTTGATTTGTAATTCGTGACTTGCGACAGGTGGATCCCTTACCACAGTTGAATTGATCCCGCGTTTTCTCGGCTTTTCTCTGTGTACTTTGCGTTGAAGCCTTCGATTTTTGGCAGCTGGGGGCGAGGCCTACGCGTCTGAGAGCGACTCGTCAAATCCGGACGGCGATTCGGTCCGCTCGGCGGCTTCCAGGATGGCGCCGCAGTCCAGGCATTCGACGTACTCCGTGTCGGAATCCTTGGCGATGAGTTGCGTACGCAGATGGCGGCAGGGTGTAGGGTCGTTCACGCAAGGTCTCCCCGGGAAAGCGGATCATACCACGGGGCGTCATTCCCCGATCCGCAGTTCAGCGCCGAATGAAATCCACCCAAAAGGATCGTCCTGAGTTATAAGGGATGGTTGTTGATTTCCGCAGGGCAAGGCAAAGGGAGACGCGGCCGAACCGTGGCGCAAAAATCAGACGATCGTTTCAGCAACGTCGTGTTCTACGGCGTGGTGTTGTGCCTCGCCTACTTCGTGTTCCGGATTTTCGAGCCTTTTCTGGTGCCGCTGGGATGGGCGGGCGTTTTCGCGGTGGTTTTCTATTCCCTGAACCGGCGATTCGAGCGTAAATGGGGCCGCACGCCGGCGGCATCGGCGACCACGGCCGGCGTGACCCTGATTCTGATCGTGCCCGTGCTCTTGCTGGCCGCGCTGTTTGTGCGCGAGGGAATTGACGCGACGCACGGCCTGCAGGCGGCTATCGCTTCGGGAGATTTCGGGATATTCAGCCGCGCGTGGGAATGGTTTGCTTCCCACGTGGAGGCGCTGACCGGACCAATGGATTTGGCGGGACTGGTCCATCAATATGCCAGCCGGTTCGGGGAATCCATGGCCTCGGAGCTGGGCCGGGTGGTCCGGAACATCGTCGTATTTGTCTTTGAACTGTTTGTCATGCTGTTCGCGCTGTTTTATTTTCTTCTTGACGGGGATGCCATTATCGACCGCTTCCGTTTTTTTCTTCCTTTCGAGGAAGGGATGAGGGAACGAATGCTGGCCGAGGCGCGCGAATTAATCTTCGCGAGCGTCACCACCAGCCTGGTGATCGCGGCGGTGCAGGGATTGATCTGCGGCGGAGCGTTTGCCATCGCGGGCCTGGGCTCGCCGGTGTTCTGGGGCGTGGTGATGGCGTTTCTTTCGCTTCTCCCGGTTGTGGGCGCGTGGCCCGTCTGGATTCCCGCAACGATCTGGCTATTTTCGACCGGGCACGCCGGGCGCGCGGTGATGCTGATCGTCATCTGTGGAGGGATCGGCTCGACGATCGACAATATCTTGCGTCCCGTGCTGCTCGGCGGGCGCTCCTCGCTGAACGGTTTGCTGGTTTTCATCAGCGTGCTCGGAGGAATCGCCGTGTTCGGCATTCTGGGAGTTGTCCTCGGACCCATTGTCGTGGCCACCGCCGTCGGCATCCTGGACGTGTATTCCGGGAAGGATAAGACACATAAGGCTGCCGGGGCCGTGAAGTCCTGATGTGCGGAACATGGAAATTCCCCCGGCGCGGAAAATGCGCCGCCCGTCGCGGCTGTGCTAGAGTAGCGCGCCGGGGGACACAAAGGTTGACTGATGGCCGTTAAACCCATGCACTTGCTTGCTGGATTGCCGCCGGAAAAACTGCGGTGGAACTGCGATCCGGCGAAGATTCCGTTTGAAACCACGGCCGAGGCCGAACTGGTCACCGATCTGGTGGGCCAGGAACGCGCTTTCCGCGCGTTGAAAATGGGCGTCGAACTCAGCGCGCCCGGATACAACATTTTTGTCTGCGGCCTGGCGGGAACCAGCCGCGGCGGTACGATCACGCACGTCATCGACCAGATCCATCCCGCGGCGAAACTTTCGCTGGACCGCTGTTACGTCAATAATTTCAAGAGTCCGGACCGCCCGCGCCTGCTGGCCCTGCCGCGCGGCCAGGCCAACAATTTCAAGAAGGATATGCAGAGCGGCATCGAATTCCTGCGCCGCCGCATTCCCCAGGTGTTCGAGGGCGAACCGTTCCAGCGGCAAAAGGGGCGCATCGTGGACCGCTTCACGGTCCGCGAAAAGGAATTGATGGACGATTTCACGCGGCGCATCGCGCGTGACCAGTTCGCGCTGGGGCACATGCAGGTGGGCGCGGTGGCGCTCCCCGAGATTTTTCCGGTCCTCGAGGGACAAATGGTGCCCATCGAGGACATCCCCAAGATGGTGCACGAGGGCAAGCTGGACACGCCCGTGGCCGAGGACATCGAACGCAAGTACGAACAGTTCCGCCAGGAATTCACTGTGGTGTACCGGAAAACCCTGACGCTTTCCCGCGAACTGGCCAGTGAGTTGAGTTACCTCGAGCAGGAAGCGGCCTCCGTGCTGGTTGACGGGTTCATCGAGGAATTGAAGGAAAAATATTCCGGCGATCTGGTCACCGAGTATCTGGAAGAGGTGCGCCACAATATTCTCGACAACCTCGATCCGTTCAAGGAGCGCGAGGGGGAAGAGGAGCCCGGCGGCCCGCCCCCGGAAATCGGCTCGAAATCGGGCCCGGTGGAACGCGATCCGTTCCGCGTGTACGGCGTGAACGTGCTGCTGGCGCACAACGACGAAGACGGCTCTCCGGTGATTTTTGAAACCACGCCGACCTACACGAATCTGTTCGGCACCATTCAGCGCAGCTACGATTCGCGCGGGGGATGGAATTCGGACTTCATGGATTTGCGCGCGGGCTCGACGCTGCGCGCCGACGGCGGCTTCCTGGTGATGTACGCGCTGGACGCGCTGAGCGAGGCCGGCGTATGGCGCACGCTCAAGCGCATGCTGAATCACAACCGCCTGGAGATTCAGCCGCTGGAAATGTTTTTTCCGTTCGGAACTTCCGTGCTCAAGCCCGAGCCCATCGATATCGACGTGAAGATCATCCTGATCGGCGACCGGCACATGTACGAAATGCTTTATGAGTACGAGGAAGACTTCCGCAAGATTTTCAAGGTGCGCGTGGAATTCGACGAGGAAATGGTGATGAGCGACCAGGTCGTGCGGCAGTACGGCGGACGCCTGCGCCAGCTTTCCGAGCAGGAAAAGATCGGCCCGTTTGACCGCACCGCCGTCGCCAGCATGATGGAGTTCGGAGTGCGCCAGGCCGGGCGCCGCAACAAGGTGACGGCGCGGTTCGCGGAACTTGCGGACCTGGCGCGCGAAGCCGCCTACATCGCCCGCCAGGAAAGCGCGCCGATTGTGGGCGCCTCCCACGTCCGGCGCGCGCGCGAGGCGCGCGTCGAGCGGCACAACCTCACGGAAACCAAAATCCGCGAGATGATCGAAGAGGGCACTCTGTTCATCGACACCGACAGCGCCAAAGTCGGGCAAGTCAACGGCCTGAGCGTTCTGGAAATCGGCGGCTATGCCTTCGGCAAGCCAGTGCGCATCACGGCTTCGGCGTCGCTCGGCAAGGCCGGCCTGATCAACGTGGAGCGCGAAGCCAATTTAAGCGGACGCTTCCACGACAAGGGCATGCAGATCATCGCCGGATATTTGCGGTCGAAATTTGCTCAGAATAAGCCGCTCTCGCTGGCGGCCAGCATCTGTTTCGAGCAGTCCTACAGTGGAGTCGATGGAGACAGCGCCAGCTCCACGGAAATTTATGCGCTGCTTTCGGCTCTTTCGGGATTGCCGATCCGCCAGGACATCGCCGTGACCGGCTCGGTCAGCCAGCAGGGCGACATCCAGCCGATTGGCGGCGTGAACCAGAAGATCGAAGGATTCTTCGACGTCTGCCGCGTGAAATCGGGATTGACGGGCCGTCAGGGCGTGATGATCCCCTCGGAAAATGTCGAGGACCTGATGCTTCGGGACGACGTGATCGACGCGGTTGCCGCCGGAAAGTTTCACATCTTGCCCATCACCACCGTCGAAGAGGGAATTGAAGTGTTAACGGGCGTGAGAGCCGGGAGGCGCGATTCCGACGGGGTCTTCGAGCCCGACACGGTCTTCGCGCTGGTCGACCGGCGCCTGCATGAGATGGCCAATATCCTCAAGAGCTTTGAATCGTAAACACGAATTTCTCAATTTGTATTTCTTCGCAAGGATAAAAATCGCAAAGATATTGTCGTTCCGAACCCGCACCTGCGGGTGAGGAATCCCTCTTTCTTTTGACCTTAAAAATCAGAGGGATTCCTCGGCGAGAAGCGCGCCTCGGAATGACGGTGTTTTAATTTTTTCCGCAGTTTGTGAAGTTGTTCTGCTTTACTGCGCGCGCGCCGTGCCGACGTCTTTCGGCGTCGAAAGGTAGCCGTTGACCTTGTCCTTGGTCACGTCGAAGACCACGATTTCGTAGGGCTTCGGCACGTTGTGAATGTAGAACTGGATCGGCTCGTCCGCCGTCTTGTCTTTTTTCTCGATGGTCTTGTCGTCAGCGATGACCATCAGCGTGTATTTGTATTTCTTCGGATCGGTTTTCGTGAGCGTCACCTGAATGGGGCCGACGTGCGTCGGGGTCTTGGACTTGGTCAAGTGCAGTTCAAAGATATTTCGCTCACCGGAGCGCTTCAGCTGGTCCAGTTCCTCCTGGTTGCGCGCGATCAAACCGCTCTGCACGCCCAGGTCGCCGACCGTGCTGGTCAGCTTGGCTTTGGTGGCTTCCAGGTCCTGCTTGGTCGCGCTGATGTCGCCCTTCGCGCCCGTAAGATCGGTGCTCACCTGTCCGATCTTGGTATCCGTGTCCTGTTTCACCTGTCCGATCTGCGCGGTCAGTTTTGCGTCGGATTCTTTTTGCGTCTCACGGATGTTTTGGGCCAGGGTGCGCGCCTGCGCCAGTTCGGCCTGTGTGAATCCGAGCTTTTGCGTGGTCACTTCCAGCTGGCCCTTCAAATCGGCCACGCGTGAATTCACTTGATCGAGTTGCACGGCCAGGACCGCCTGCTTGGAATTGGCTTGCGCCAATTCATTTTCGAGCGCGGTTCGCGCGGCGTTGCCGGCATAGAGTAGGTACCCGATGAGAGCGAAAGCCGCGACAAACACCACTATGATCCATCGCGGAGTGCTGGCGGCTTCGTACTCGAAAGATTCTTTCGGTTCGGGAACATTCGGGGAAATACTCATGATCGCTCCTCGGTGGCCAGGGCTGCTGCGGCTGCACCGTTCGTTGTGTTTGATTATCGCCGAGCCGCCCGGAGTTGTCTACGATTTGTGGGCGCGAACACTCCTGGGCCAGCGCGCTTCCACCGTCGTGGTCAGCCCGCCGCGCGGGGTGAACTCGCCCCGGACGACGCACCAGGCCGGGTGAATGGCGTCCACGATATCGCGGAGCATGCGATTGACGGCGTTTTCATAAAAAATGCCGAGATCGCGGTAGGCCAGCAGGTACATCTTCAGGGCCTTGAGCTCGATACAGGCCTTTTTCGGCTCATATTCGATGATGATTGTGCCGTAATCGGGCAATCCGGTTTTGGGACAGACCGAAGTGTATTCGGGGAAGCGCGTCACGATCCGGTAGCCGGGAAACTGATTGGGCCAGGTATCCAGGCGTGGCAGTTTCGTTTTGATTCCCGCGCGCGCATGCTCGTTTGTATAGTCCGCCATCCAGCACCTCGGTTTGTTTCTCTTTTGGGCTCCACGTCCAGATCCAATCGGGACGTTCAGCGCAAAAGTAGAGCCCAGACTATTTACTGATGGGCTCTCCTTCCCGCGTCAGAACAAGCAAGTAGAGCCCAGACTTTCTCGCGCTGGGCTCCAAGTAGAGCCCAGACCCAATATTGTACACAGCATATCAAACGCGAGTAGATGGAACTTGCCTTGCCAATGAGGCTTCGCGTATCCTTTCTTCAGAATTAACTAGGGGTTAACGAGTTTGATATGTCCCGCGTGCCATAGCGACAGTCCACGCCGCTCCCGAAGGCGCAGCGTTGTCGATTATCTGGTGGGGGTAACGCTGTTGCGGCCCTGGCGGTGCCGAGGCTGCGATCTGCGGTTTTATGCCTGGGCGGCGCCCATACGCTACGTTTTTTACGTGCATTGCGGGATGTGCGGCAACATGGATCTGCAGCGCATTTCCAGCGAGCATGGGTCGGGCACCATGGCCTGGCTCTTCCGCCTGCTCCGTTTTCCCACCTATCGCTGCGCTCCGTGCCGAAATCGTTTTTTTTCCGTTCGCATCTTCCACCGCATCGTGCCGCGGCAGCATCCGATCGACCAGAGATCGGAATCGCATCATCCTGTGACTCATACCTGAGTTTGCTGCCGCGGAACAAGCGGGATTCAAATCAAGTTGACTTTTTTTGGCCTCGCCGTAGGATGAGAAAGGCGATGGAGTTCGCCTCACAACCGCTGTCCTTAAATGGGGCAGGCTCCAAGCGGAGCCCACACCCGGTAGTCCGGACAGATGATGACTCCTGACAAGGACCTTGTCGCGGAGTCATGCATCCGGCAACGATCCTTGAAGAAATGAGTCACCGAAGAGTTTGCCAGCACCGGGCGAAATTTGCGTCCTTGTGATGATTTTTATTTGCGGTTCAGAATCGGTTCCCAAAGACTCGCAACCGGAAGACAAGAATTAAAGATAGCGAGAACTCGAGATGAATAAATACTGGGTAGTCGGCTTGGGGGGATTCATCGGCGCCATCGCGCGATTCTGGCTGGGCGGCTATATTAGCAACCGGATGGGGACTCGCTTCCCATACGGGACGTTTGTGATTAACATTTCCGGGTCATTCCTGATCGGACTGGTGGTCACTCTACTGGCGGAGAGAACCCACTGGAACGCGAACTGGCGTTATCTGATCCCCATCGGATTCATTGGCGCCTACACGACATTTTCGACATTCGAGTTGGAGACATTCCAGTCGTTCCGGGATGGTGAGCTTTTGTTCGCATTCCTGAATGTAATTCTAAGCGTTACGATCGGGTTCATCGCGGTCTGGTTGGGCGTGGTCACGGGGCGCAGCATCGGATGATTGCCGACACGCCCATGCTGTGCGCCTCACAGCGCCCCGGCAGCGGGGTTTGCCGGGCAAGTTTTCCAGAACCTAGTTCGCGCCATCTCGACCGTGAAATTTAGGAGGGAAAATGCTCAGAGCGGGGCCGGCCAGGAAAGTGACTATTTCCGTGGGCGAGGACCAGCAGTACCACGGTCACGCTCTATACGCCGCTATTCTGGACTTTCTGTTTTATCGGGGCGTTGCAGGCGCCACGGTGGTTCGCGGCATCGCCGGATTCGGCGCTGACCACAAGATGCACACGACGCGAATCCTGCGGCTTACTGAAAATCTGCCCGTCAAGATCGAGTTCATCGAATCGCCCGAGAAATGCGACGAAGTCCTCCCGAAGCTCCACGAAATGGTTGGATCGGGCTTGATCGAAGTACAGGAAACGCTGATCGTCAAGCCCGAAGAGACCCCTTCCAAGAGCGGGCCGCAGGCGCCCTTGCTGCCTGCCAGGCGGGAAGGGAAAGCGAAGTTGATGCGCATTTACATCGGCGAAAACGACAAGTGGCACGACAAGCCGTTGTACCAGGCCCTGGTGGAAAGTTTGCGGGCCAACGATATTGCTGGAGTGACCGTTTACCAGGGAATTCTAGGCTATGGCGCCAACCGAAGAATTCATCAGCAGACGGCTTTAAATCTTTCTCACGACCGCCCCATCATGCTCTCGATTATTGAGATCGAAGAGAAGCTGCGCGCGTTCTTCCCTGTTTTGGATGACATGGTGAAACAGGGGCTTGTGGTCCTCTCCGACGTGGACATCATCAAGTACTCGCCCGAGATCCCGCCGGCCAGAACCGGGAAAGAGGCCGCGAAATGAAACTGGAAGGGAAAGCCAAAATGGTACGTATCCATTTTGGAGAAAATGACACCTGGAGCGAAAAACCGCTCTACCGGGCCATCGTGGAAAAATGCAGGGAGCTGGATATTGCGGGTGCAACGGTGTTTCGCGGGATTGAAGGGTATGGCGCCAGCACATTGATCCACCGGTCGCATCTGTTGTCGTTTTCTTCCGATGCGCCGGTCATGGTGAGCGTGATTGATTCGGAAGAGAAGATTCAAAAACTGATGCCGTATTTGGAACAAATGATTCACGAAGGCCTGATTGCAATCTCTGACGTGGAAGTCATCAAGTACGTCCATCAGGATTGAGCCCGTTCCTAGTGCGACCAAAGGTCGCGGAACATCTGCGCGGACCATTTCGTGAGCCTTGCGCCGGAACGGTAAGTTGCTGTGGGCCGTTCGTTTACGTAATGGCCCAGACGAGGTGCGAACCGTGAGCGGGGTCGGCGGAAGAGAAACGGACCTGAACCGTCTCGCGGATTTGGCCGCCGAATTCGGAGCGGAACATCTAGCTGTTACAACCAGATTCGTTGCCGCGCGGGTTTCGGAAGGGCGCTTCTACGTTGCTTGTGTCGGGCAATTCAAGCGCGGCAAATCGACACTGCTCAACGCCTTGGTGGGCCAGGCGATTCTTCCGGCAGGCGTCTTGCCCGTGACATCGGTTCCCACGATCCTGCGTCATGGGTCCTCCCTTGCCGCGCGCCTTCGAATGCTGGCCTTCGGGTGGAGAGATATTCCGGCAAATGAAATTGAAGAATATATCTCCGAGAGCAAGAATCCGGAAAACGTGAAAGGGATCGAGGCGCTGGAGATTTTCGTTCCGTGTCCGTTGCTGGCTTCCGGAATGTGCCTGGTCGACACTCCGGGGCTCGGTTCGCCATTCAGTGGCAACACGAAATCGACACGGGAATTTATTCCACAGATGGATGCAGTCTTGTTTATCGTGGGCGCCGATCCGCCGATATCGGGAGAAGAGATTGCCCTTGCGGAAAATGTCGCCCGCCAAACGCGCGAAATCATTTTCGTTCTGAATAAAGCGGATCGCGTAAGCGAGGAGGATCTTTCCGCATCCGCCGCGTTTGCCCGGCAGTTGCTCGAATCACGGCTTGGGCGCGCCATCCCCAAAATATTTGAGGTCAGCGCCCTCGAACGGCTGCAGCGCCGCGGCCCTGAGAGGGACTGGCCGAAATTGCAGCAGGTACTCGAACAATTGGTTCAGCAATCGGGAAGCGATTTGGTTCGTGACGCCTCCGACCGGGCTGTCCGGCGCGCCGCTGCGCATTTGGCCGCGGCGATCGGGGAAAATCGGCGCGCGTTGCAACGGCCTCTCGAGGAATCGGAATCCCGCATCAAGGAGTTACGGCTGACCGTGGAGAGGGCAGGTGCGGCGCTGCAGGATTTGAGCGCATTGCTCGGCGCGGAACACGAGCGTGTATCGCGCGCGATTGCCGAGCGGCGAAAGCTCTTCCTGGACAAGACCAAAGGCGTTGCGCGGGACGAATTGCGCAGACAGTTCCCGTTGGCAAAACATCCCCGCAATGGGCCCGTTTATCGGCGAGAGGTCATGCGCCTGGCGCAAGAAATTGCTCGCGCCACGCTGGTCCCCTGGCTGGAAGTGGAGGAGAGGGAGACCCGGGAATCATTCCGCAATGCCATGCGGCGCTTCGGTGAAATGGGGAACGATTTTCTGCGCAGCTTGAGCAAAATGGAGCTTCTCGGCGCGGCTGATGATCCGCGCATACCGGTTTCCGAGCCGAGCTTGCAATCGAAATCCCAATTTCAATTCCATGTGATTGAACGGGTTGCGGCGCCGGCCTCGCCGCTCCTATTTGCGGCGGATTTAATTTGCGGCGTTCTTGGTTTACTCGCAAAAATCAGGCGCGAAGCGGAGGAATTTCTGGAGCTACTGCTCGAAGTGAATACCGCCAGGGTACAGAGTGATTTTGACGAGCGCCTTCGCGAAAGCCGCAGAAGCCTGGAGACGGAGATCAGAGCACTTCTGCAAGAGACAATGAGCACGGGCGAGAGCGCGTTGGCGCGCGCGCGGGCGGCACAGGTTTCCGGTGCGGCCGCAGTGCAGGGTTTGCTTACCCATCTCGATGAGATCGAGTGCGAAATTCAAGCCATCACGATTTTACACGGTGACACCGGAAGACAGTCTTCAGACACGTCCGAGCCGAATCGGACCGATGAGCAAGCGCGCATTTCCGCGAAGAGGAATTAGGTCCCGTGTGTT
Organism: Terriglobia bacterium; assembly: GCA_020073485.1. Classification (GTDB taxonomy): domain Bacteria; phylum Acidobacteriota; class Terriglobia; order Acidiferrales; family UBA7541; genus Palsa-360. The sequence goes on from JAIQFB010000003.1 coordinate 190,053, forward strand.
CAACGTGGTTTCCACGCCCCTATACAATTTGGGCATTCCGCGCAAATGTTGAGCGCAATTCCGATCTCTAATCCGCCAAAATAATGCGAACCGCTGGTAAATCCTTCATTCCCGCCCATTTGGGTGGGGTTTCGGCGCTTGATTCTTTCCAACGCGTATATGAAAATGAAATGGTGCCATCCGGAATGTGGTTGGCATTCCGGGCCGAGGGAATTTCGCCGCAGCAAGTCCTGATCGCGCGCGGCTGGCGCAATGAATTTTAAAATCGCTTCCGCACTGCCGGAGAGGCCGCGAATCCGCGGCGTAATCTCGCGGCAGCGGCCAAATCGCTGGAGGATGGGGAATAGTGGGCACTCAACGTCATAGTTTCGCTCGAACCGCGGTACTTCTGTCGCTTCTTGCCCTGATCCTCGGCCTGTCCATCCTGGCGGCGCCCCCGGCGGGAATGGCTCAAAACGGATTTGCCGCGCGGACCGATTTTGCAAGTCCCCGGCTTCATACAAGCTTCACAATTCAGGCCGCCAATGCGGCGGCTGCGCAAGATGCAGCGCAAACCGCGCCTCCGGCGCCCACCCCCGCGCAACCCATAAAGGTGGAGTTGCCCGACGGTGACGGAAAGGCCATGGCCACGGAATTTTGCCAGGATTGCCACCGCCTGACGAATTTGACCAAGTCGCACAAATCCAAGGACGACTGGTCGGAAACGGTGCAGACGATGATGGACCGCGGCGCTCGTTTGCCGCAGGAAAGCGTTGACACCCTCGTCCAGTATCTGGCCAAGAATTTCCCGCCCAAAACGGACACTCCGGCCCCCGATGCCCAGGCGGCTCCTGCCGCCCCGGCGCCTGCCGCTTCCACGGCCGCTGCGCCCGCGCAAGCCAAGATAGTGGAATTGCCGGACGGCGACGGCAAAGCGATTGCCGAGGAAAATTGCCAGGCCTGCCACCGGCTCACGAATTTAGTAAAGGCGCATAAGTCGCTCGATGAATGGCACGATACGGTGCAGTTGATGATGGATCGCGGAGCCAATATTCAGCCGGACCAAGTGGACACGCTGGTCCATTACCTGGCCAAGAATTTCGGCCCCTTGCCGGCCGACGCCGGAACCGGCGCTGCTTCGTCCGGCGGCGGCGCGCCGAATACGTCTTCGCCCGCGCAATAGAGGCTTTCCTCCAGGGCAAGATTCCTTCCCTGGAAGTGTCCGCTTGACGGAAGATCCTGCCCGCACTCGCTCTTTCGAGGGCCGTGGCACTTCCGGTCATTTCAGCCACAGCTTGCGCTGTTCGGTCCTCCGTGCGAAAATTGCAAACCGCCCCGTCCGCAAGGCGCTCCATGAAAAGAAGCCTTTTCCTGGTCCTTCACGGGCCTGCGAGTGTGGCTCGATTTGGCGATATCGTCTAAGGGTTAGGACGTGGCCCTCTCAAGGCCAAAATCCGGGTTCGAATCCCGGTATCGCTACCAAAGCAACGGACCTCATACTCCGGGCGTTCCGTTCCCTGAGGGCGTTCAAGCTCCCCGGCGTGTCGCGAAACCCGGATAGCGCCGAATGCGTCAATACAATTGGGCGAATACAATTCATATAAACTGATAGGACGAATATGGCCATTCCTAATCCGGCACCGAATCATGAGTTGCGATCTCCGACGGACTTACATCCCAGCGCCAGCGGTGGCGATCAACCGAAGAGTAAGGGTTGGCTGTGGATCCTCGTCCTGATTGTGGTCGCTGTCGGTGGATATTATTTCTATAAGTCCCGCGGATCGGCCGAGAGCAAGGCGGCGCCGGCGCCGGGCGCCAGGGGAGCGCTGGGTCCCGTGTCGGTTGCGGTGGTACCCGCGCTCAAGCAGGATGTTCCCTACTATCTTTCCGGGCTGGGATCGGTCACGCCCTTCAACACCGTCACCGTGAAGAGCCGAGTGGACGGGCAACTGCTTAAAGTGAATTTCAAGGAAGGGCAGTTTGTGCGCGAAGGCGACCTGCTCGCGGAGATCGACCCGCGCCCTTTTCAAGTGGCTTTGGAGCAGATGGAAGGGCAGCTGGCGCGGGATCAGGCGCAGTTGAACAATGCGCGGGTGGATTTTGGACGCTATGACGAGTTGCATAAAGAAGGCGTCGTGGCACAACAGCAGGTGGACACGCAGAAAGCAACCGTGGGCCAGCTGGAAGGTGCCATTCGCGCCGACCAGGCTCAGATCGACAATGAAAAGCTGCAGCTGGTCTATTGCAAGATCACGGCTCCCCTGAGCGGGCGCGTGGGATTGCGGCTGGTGGATCAGGGCAACATGATTCATGCCTCGGACCCGACCGGCCTGGTGGTCATCACGCAGGTCCAGCCCATCGCCACTCTGTTTACGCTGCCGGAAGACAGTCTCCAGGACGTGATTCAACACATGAAGAGCGAGGAACTGGGAGTGGAGGCTTACAGCCGCGACGATCAGACGAAACTGGCCACCGGCAAACTGGTCACCGTGGATAACCAGATCGACCCCACCACCGGAACCGTTCGATTCAAGGCTGTATTTGAGAACCACGATCTTTCGCTCTGGCCGAATCAGTTCGTCAACATTCGCCTGATGCTGGCCGTGCGCAAGAACGCCATCGTGATTCCCTTGGCCGCGGTTCAGCGCGGCACGCAGGGCTCCTACGTGTATACGGTGACCAACGGCCACGCAAATATGCAACCTGTGAAGGTGGACTTGACCCAGGGCAACATCTCGCTGATCGCCAGCGGCGTCGCGGCCGGAGATCAAGTGGTCGTAGACGGGCAGGACCGTCTGCAGCCCGGCGCTCCCGTCGAAGTTCACAGCAGCTCGCCGAACAGCAGTCCGGGCGGATCCGGTGGCGTAACACCCGGTGGGAACCGGCAAGGCGGCCCCAATGGTGGCGCGGGCGGCGGCCGTAGGCAGGGTGGTGGTGGAGGGGCAGACTCGCCGGCAGGATCAGGCCAGGGGCAAGGCCAAGGCGGGCACAAACAAGGGCAGGGAAAGCAAGGCTGATGAATCCGTCCAAGCCATTTATTCTCCGTCCGGTCGCGACGTCTCTGTTGATGGCCGGAATTTTACTGGCTGGAGCGGTGGCTTACCGGCAACTTCCGGTTTCCGCGCTTCCCCAGGTGGATTACCCGACGATCCAGGTCCTCACCTTTTATCCGGGCGCAAGCCCCACGGTGATGGCTTCCTCGGTGACCACTCCCCTGGAGCGGCAATTCGGACAGGTGCCCGGCCTCAACCAGATGACATCCACCAGTTCGTTTGGGGCGTCGCTCATCACGCTGCAATTTGTTCTGGACCTGAATATCGACGTGGCTGAGCAGCAGGTCCAGGCCGCCATCAACGCAGCGACCACGTTTTTGCCGACGAACCTTCCCAATCCGCCGATCTATAGCAAAACGAATCCTGCCGATACTCCCGTGCTTACGCTGGCGCTGACGTCCGATTCGCTCCCGCTGACCAAACTCGAGGACATGGCCGACACGGTGCTGTCCCAGAAGATTTCGCAGTTACCCGGCGTGGGCTTGGTGAGCATCAGCGGCGGGCAAAAGCCCGCCGTGCGGATTCAGGCGAACCCGACCGCGTTGGCCTCCTACGGCTTGAGCCTCGAAGATTTGCGCACGGCGCTCGCCCAGGCGAACGTCAACCAGGCCAAGGGCAACTTGGATGGGCCCCGGCAGGCGTTCACCATCTGGGCCAACGACCAGCTGCTGACCAGCGACTCCTACAAGCCCATCGTCATTACTTATAAGAATGGCGCGCCCGTCCGGATCATGGACGTAGCCAACGTCATCGACAGCGCGGAAAACGTGAAACTGGCGGCGTGGCAAAACGACCGGCCCGCCGTGATCGTCAACATCCAGCGGCAGCCCGGCGCGAACATCATCAACGTGGTGGACCGCATCCAGAATCTTTTGCCGCAGTTAAAGGCGTCGCTGCCGAGTTCGGTGCGGGTCGAGATTCTGACCGACCGCACCACCACCATTCGTGCATCCGTCGCGGACGTGCAGTTCGAGTTGATGCTGACCGTGGCGCTGGTCGTGCTCGTGATTTTCCTGTTCCTGCGCAGCCTGGCGGCGACGGCGATTCCCAGCGTGGCCGTTCCGCTTTCGCTGGTGGGCACGTTCGGCGTGATGTACCTGCTCGGCTACAGCCTCGACAACTTATCGCTAATGGCGCTCACGATTTCCACCGGGTTCGTGGTCGACGACGCCATCGTGATGATCGAGAACATCACGCGGTACATCGAAGAGGGCGAGTCTCCGATGCAGGCCGCGTTGAAAGGCTCCGAGCAGATCGGCTTCACGATTCTCTCTCTGACCGTATCGCTGATCGCCGTGCTGATTCCGCTGCTGTTCATGCAGGACGTCGTGGGGCGGCTGTTCCGCGAATTCGCGGTCACCTTGAGCGTAACGATCCTAGTGTCGGCGGTTGTGTCCCTGACGCTGACTCCGATGATGTGCTCGAAAATTTTGCGCCACCAGAAAGACGCGGACAAGAGCTGGTTCTACAAAGCTTCCGAGGATTCGCTCAACTGGATCATCGACCGCTACGCCGTGATCCTGCGGTTTGTGCTGAAGCACCAGCCGGCCACGCTGGTCGTGACCGTCGGCACGCTGGCGCTCACCATCTTCTTGTTCCTGGTTATTCCCAAGGGCTTTTTCCCAGTGCAGGATACCGGTGTGATTTTGGGCGTTTCCGAAGCTCCGGCAACGCTTTCTTTTTCCGCGCTGGCGGAGCGGCAGCAGGCCCTGGCGAAAGCGGTTTTGAAGGATCCGGACGTGGTCAGCCTGTCGTCGTTTATTGGGATCGACGGCGCCAACATGCTGCCGAATAGCGGACGCATCCAGATCAATTTAAAACCCCGCGAGGAAAGAAAAGAAGACGCGCCGACCATCATTCGCCGCCTGCAAACGGAAATTGCCGACGTAAAGGGAATTAGTCTCTATATGCAGCCGGTGCAGGACCTGACCGTGGAGGACCGCATTAGCCGCACGCAGTATCAATACACGATGGAAGATGCGGACGGAGCGGAACTTGCCGTGTGGGCGCCAAAGCTGGTGGATAAACTGCGGAACCTTTCGCAATTGACCGACGTGGCCAGCGACCAGCAGGAACGAGGCATGCAGGCCACGCTCACCATCGATCGCGACACCGCGTCTCGGCTAGGAATTCTGCCGCAAACCATCGATGACACCCTATATGACGCGTTCGGCCAGCGGCAGGTCTCCACGATTTTCACGCAGCTCAACCAGTATCACGTGATTCTCGAAGCGAATCCGGATTTTCAGCAGAACCCGGACGCCCTGAAAAATATTTACGTTCATTCTTCCAACGGCATGCAAGTTCCATTGAGCGCCTTCACGCAATACACTTCGGAGATGACTCCGATCGCCGTGAACCACCAGGGTCAATTCCCGGTCGTGACGCTTTCCTTCAACCTGGCGCAGGGCGTTTCTCTCGGACAAGCCGTTGACGCGATCAAAGCGGCGCAACAGGACATCGGATTGCCCGCCAGCGTTCATGCGGGGTTCCAGGGCACGGCGCAGGCTTTCCAGGCGTCTCTGGCGAACGAACCGATTCTCGTTCTGGCCGCGCTGGTGACCGTCTACATCGTTCTGGGCGTGCTCTATGAAAGCTACATTCACCCCATCACCATTCTTTCCACGCTGCCTTCGGCCGGAGTCGGCGCGCTGCTGGCCCTGCTCATTACACGGGTCGATTTCAGCGTCATTGCGCTCATAGGCATCATCCTGCTGATCGGTATCGTGCAGAAAAACGCCATTATGATGATCGACTTTGCCCTCGAAGCCGAGCGCAAGGAAGGCAAGCCTCCGCTCGAAGCGATTTATCAGGCCTGCCTGCTGCGCTTCCGGCCCATTCTGATGACCACCATGGCGGCCATGCTCGGCGGTTTGCCGCTGGCCCTGGGCGGCGGCACCGGCGCGGAATTGCGCAAGCCGCTGGGCATCGCCATCGTCGGCGGATTGATTTTCAGCCAGGCGCTCACTCTGTTTACCACTCCCGTCGTCTACCTGGCCTTTGACCGGCTGGCCAAACGTATCGGCCACGGCGCGGTCGAACGTGCTACCCCAGCCAATGCCCCAGCGGACTAGCAGCACATGCACATCTCTCGGCCCTTTATCGAACGTCCTGTCGCCACATCTCTGCTGAGCGTTGCTATTCTCCTGGCCGGCGGCGCGGCGTATTTTTTCCTGCCCGTGGCACCCCTGCCCCAGGTGGATTTCCCCACCATCGAGGTGCGCGCCAGCCTTCCAGGCGCTAGCCCCGAAACGATGGCCTCGACCGTGGCAACGCCGCTCGAGCGGTCCTTTGGCCGCATCGCCGGGGTCACGGAGATGACGTCCACCAGCCAGCTTGGCGCGACCAATATCACCCTTCAACTGGACCTGGATCGCGATATCGACGCGGCGTCGCGCGACGTCCAAGCGGCCATCAACGCCGGTGCCGGACAATTGCCCACGAGCCTCCCGAGCCTGCCCACTTATCGCAAGGCCAATCCCACCGATGCGCCGATCATGATCCTGGGAATGACTTCCGACACCATTCCGCCGAGCCACCTCTACGATTTGGCCGACTCCATTCTGGCGCAGAAGATTTCCCAGGTGAATGGCGTGGGAACCGTGTTCATCGGCGGGGGCGCGAAGCCCGCCGTGCGCGTGGACCTGAATCCGCTGGCGCTGGCCGACTATCAGATCGGCCTGGCGCAGGTGCGCCTGGCGCTGCAGGCGGCCAACGCCAATTCACCCAAAGGACTGGTTGAAGATCCGAACAACCGTTGGGTCATTTCCGACACCGACCAACTGCTGAGTCCCGACCAGTATTTGCCTCTGGTGGTGGCCTACAAGAATGGCGGTCCCGTCCGCTTGAGCGATATCGCGAAGGTGACCGAAGGCGTCGAGGACATACGCAACGGCGCGTTCGTGGACGGGCAACGCGGCATCATTATCATCATTTTCCGGCAGCCCGGGGCCAACATCATCGATACGGTGGACGGGATCAAGGCGCTGCTCCCGGAGTTGCGCGCGGTGATCCCGCCGGCGGCCAATTTTTCCGTGGTTTCGGACCGCACCAAGACTATCCGCGCTTCGGTCCAGAACATTCAATTCACGCTGCTGCTTACCGTGGCCCTGGTCATCATGGTCATCTTCCTGTTCCTGCGCAACCTCTGGGCCACTGTGATCCCCAGCATTTCGGTGCCGCTCTCTCTGGTGGGCACGTTTGGCATGATGTACTTGCTGGGATACAGCATCGACAATCTTTCGTTGATGGCGCTGGCGATCGTGACCGGGTTCGTGGTCGACGACGCCATCGTGGTGATCGAAAATATCTCGCGTTATCTGGAAGCGGGCGATTCGCCGATTGAGGCGGCGCTGAAAGGGTCGAAGGAAATCGGCCCCACCGTTTTGTCCATGAGCGTTTCGCTGATTTCCGTTTTTATTCCCATCCTGCTGATGGGAGGAATCGTGGGGCGGCTTTTCCGCGAGTTTGCGGTGACGCTCAGCGCGGCCATCGCGGTTTCGCTGTGCGTTTCGCTTTCGGCCACGCCCGCGATGTGCGCGCGTCTGCTGAAATCGCATCAAGACATGAAGCACGGGCGCGCGTTCCTGCTCGGCGAGCGCGTTTTCAACTCGCTGCACCAAGGCTACGCCGGCGGCCTGCGCTGGGTTCTTTCCCATCAGCCGCTCATGCTCGGCGTCACGTTCGCCGCCGTTTGCCTGAACGTCTATCTCTACATCGTGGTTCCGAAAGGTTTCTTTCCGCAGCAGGATACCGGGCGGCTGAACGGCGCGATGGTTGGCGCGCAGGACATTTCGTTTCCCGCGATGATGAAAAAACTCATCCAGTACGAGGACATCATCCGCGCGGATCCTGCCGTGGACCACGTCGCGGCATTCGTCGGCGGCGGGGCGGAAAATATCGGGCGTTTCCTGATCGAGCTCAAGGATCTGGACCAGCGAAAAATCGGCGCGGACGCCGTCATTGCGCGGCTGCGGCGAAAACTTGCCGTCATTCCCGGCGCCACCCTCTACTTGCAGTCTTACCAGGACGTGCGCGTCGGCGGCCTTTTCACCAGCTCGCAGTATCAATTCACATTGCAGGGCGAGACGCTCGAGGATCTGCAAACCTGGGCGCCGCGCATCGAAGCGCGGTTGAGAACCCTGCCCGGATTGCGCGACGTCACCAGCGATCAGCAGGACAAAGGATTGCAAGCTTCGCTCGTCTTTGACCGCGACACTGCCGGGCGCCTGGGCATACAGTCCCAGCAGATTGACGAGACCTTGTACGACGCCTTCGGCCAGCGACAGGTCTCCACCATCTACACGCAATTGAATCAGTATCACGTGGTCATGGAAGTCGATCCCGAGTATCAGGACAGCCCTGACGCGGTGCAAAACCTGTACGTGCGCTCGCCCTCGGGCGCCGAAGTGCCGCTCAGCGCCATCTCTCACTACGAGCAGAAGACCACGGCCCTGGCCGTCAATCACAAGGGGCAATTCCCGGCCGTCACCATTTCCTTCAACCTCGATCCCAGCGTCGCGCTTGGCGACGCCGTCCGCGAAATTGAAGTGGCCGCGCTGCAGATGGGCGTGCCTGCCACCATCCATCCCAGTTTTTCAGGCACCGCGGAGGCTTTTCAGGAGTCGCTGCGCAACGAACCCTACCTGATTCTGGCGGCGCTGATGACCGTGTACATCGTCCTGGGCATGCTGTACGAAAGTTACATTCATCCCATCACGATTCTTTCCACGCTGCCTTCGGCCGGCGTCGGCGCGCTGCTCGCCCTGCGCATCACCCACGCGGACTTGAGCGTTATTGCTCTCATCGGCATCATCCTGCTGATCGGCATCGTCCAGAAAAACGCGATCATGATGATCGATTTCGCGCTCGACGCCCAGCGGCGGGAAGGGAAACATCCGATCGACGCGATCTACCAGGCCTGTCTGCTGCGTTTCCGCCCGATCATGATGACCACGACGGCCGCGCTGCTCGGCGGCCTGCCGCTCGCGCTCGATGCCGACATGGGGTCGGAAATGCGGCGTCCCCTGGGCATCAGCATCGTGGGCGGTTTGATGGTCAGCCAGGTCCTCACGCTGTTTACCGCGCCGGTCGTTTACTTGTACATGGACCGGCTACACACGAAGCTGGCGCGGCGCAAGGCTGTCGCGCAGCAACCGGCGGCAACTCCTTCGCTTACGGGCGGGACGGGTTCTTGAGATTTGTTTGAGATATCCTAACTTTCGCGCTTTCCGAGACTGCTGGAGTCCGCCTCTGGGACTTTCACATTTGGCTTTGCCTGCTTAATTGCCACAAGGACCAAGAGGATGATGACTCCCCATATGAATACGCTTAGAACAATCGAAGACAAGGTTTCGGAGATTTGCTGCCGATTGATTGTCAGCATGTAGCTGCGGTCGGACACGATCTTCTCATAAGGCAGGTTCGCGCATCCGTAGTAACGCACAGACAAGAATCCTGCGAGAGCCATAAGAAGGGTGCTCGCGGGAAATGATTTCTTCAATGTATTGCCCCAGCCTTTTCGTGGCAGCGCGTCCGCAATTTTTCCTAGAGGACGGCGCAACCATAAGTAGACGACCATGCCGAGGCAGGCGCAAATAACGGCGACGACAAAGTAGGAATAGATCAGGAACTCTTCATTTGCCATTCTTGGGTCTCAGGACCACGACGACCACTGTTATCAAACCAACGTATACAAGCAAAGCGATAAACAGATCCTGAAAGACTGCGGAGATGTCGGAGGCGACAGCCCACACATACTCCATGAAACGGGCATCCGGCTTCATGTGGATCCCGGTGATTACTCTTCCAAATGCTACACACGCGAGGATGAGTATGAACGCGCGAAGATAAAAGGTGGTTGCCTCGGGCAGTTGGACAACGTGGTTTAGCAATTCCCGCAGGCTCTTTTGGAGCAGACCGTAGATCAAGAAGGCGATCCCGACCGCAAGAACAAGGTCGAAAACCAGGGCGATAGCGTTGTAAAAAGGCATGTTTCCTCTGTAGAGAGCGCCACAGGGTTCGCTCAGCGTATCTGGCGGCGATGCTACACCCCAAAGACTCAAATTCTCAAAAAAAGTGCGTCTATCCAAGGTTCTGATGCGATTGAGAACTTGTCAGCCGGTTGCGCTCGATAAACGATCTTGTTAGAAATTGGTCTGCTTCCCATCATTTCTAGGACCGCCGCGATTTTCGCATCGCTACGATTTCCCGTTCGCGGCGTCACTCGTTACCCTGAAGACAGTTACGTTCCCAGCGCCATCAGCTCCATCTTGCGTTTGCCGAGCCGCCGCGCACCCTTTTCAGTGACCACAATGGAGTCGCCGAATTCCGCGGGGGTCGGCGCTCCCTTGATCGGGACACTAGGCTTCAAGTCAAACACCATGCCGGCTTGAAATACCAGATCGTCGCCGCCTTCCATGCGGCCGGGGCCGCAGCGCGGCAGATCGGCGAGGCCGCCGGAATGGATCAGGACGCCGCCGGGCCGGGCGACGCCGCGGGCTTTGAGTTTCTCGCCGCAGTAGTCGCAGAATTCTTTGATACTTTTTCCGGGAGCGACACGGCCCATGAGGTCGTGAAAGAGATCGAGGCAGTACTCGCCGGCCGAGGTCCAGTCCGCCGGCGCGGGCGAGCCGAGCAGCACCGAGTGGTTCACCTGGGAGCCGTATCCGAGCACCGACCCCGAGCACTCCTGCCCGAGAATCTGTCCCGCGCGAAACACATCGTCCAGCGGAAAGCCGAAACTCGCGTTGCCCGATCCACGCGTGCTGATACTCAATCGCCAGGGGCGCTCGCCGGAGGCCTGCACCATGGCGGTGTACATCTTGAGCCAGACGTCGCGATGAACGGCGCCGGGGCGCGCCACGTCCATCATGGTCTGGATGCCCGCTTCGCTGACTTCGGTGGCTTTTTCCAGCACCGCGATCTCCTCGGCGCTGTGCACCAGCTTCACGCGCCAGAGAATGTCCGCGGCGGACTCGAATTGCACCTTCGGGAACGCTTGCCGCACGCGGTCGTACGTCGTGTAGACAACCGAACCTTCCACATTGCGAAAGAGGTCCGCGAGCGATCCGACGCCGATGCGCGCCTGATCGAACTTTTTCTCCTTCAGGTAATCGATGATTGCCGGCGACCACAAGCCTTCCTCATCCGAATAGCGCACTTCGATATCCGGCGCGTTGTCCGCGAACATCGTGGTCAGCACAATGCCGGGGATGGGACGATTGTCCTTGAGCAGCGACCCGATGCGGCTGGAAATCGCAACGATCTTGCCTTCTGCGGGCACCAAGACCCATCCGGCGGGAATGCCCACGAGGTATTGCACGTCCGCGTCGCCGTCCTGCCGGTCGTGAATCATGGCCTGCGTGCTGTGCTGTGGCACGATCAGGCAGTCGAACTTCTTTTCCTTCATTCCCTGGCGCACGTTTTGCCAGCGGCGCCGGAATTCCTCGGCCGACCACGCCTTCGGCATGGACGCGGGGGAGATCGCGGGCTTTGTTTCGCCGGCCTGCGGCGGGCGACTCCAGGCCGGCAACGCCGCTCCGGCAAGCGACGCCGCCACGCCGGAGGACGCGCCCACGAGTAAATCCCTGCGTGACAAATTGTCAGGAGATTTGGAGTTAGACATGTCTCTCATCTTCGCCTCCTTCATTGAAGAAAGTGCGGAAAAAGTCTAAGACCCGTCATTCCGAGGGCCGGTTTGCGGCCCGAGGAATCACTCTGGGTTTTCGAGTCAGAAGAAAGAGAGATTCCCCGGCAAAATACACGCCTCGGTTCACCGTGAACATTCACCGTGAACGGAATGACGACGCTTCATTGTTTTTTCCGTGACCGCAAGTCCGTTCACTTTCCATAAGTGACCGTCAGCGTCGCTTTCCCAAGGCTGTTCATGTTGCACATGAAGCCGATCATCGCCGCGCTGGATTGATCGGTGACGTCGAGCTTCTCCACGCTCAGCGCATGGACCGTGAAAATGTACCGGTGAGCCGGCCCCGGCGGCGGCGCGGCTCCCCCATATCCCGCCGCGCCGAAATCCGTGCGCGTTTGGAGCGCCCCGGCGGGCAAACCTTTCCCGCTGCCGCTGCCCGCAGGCAGTTCTTTCGTCGTGGCCGGAATGTTGACCACAACCCAATGCCACCAGCCAGACCCGGTCGGCGCATCCGGATCGTACGCCGTGACCACAAAACTTTTGGTTCCCGCAGGCGCACCGTCCCATGCCAGGTGCGGAGAACGGTTGCCGCCCGTGTAGCCCATTCCGTTGAACACTTGCGCCTCGGGCATTCGTTGGCCCTCTTTCAAATCATTGCTCCAGAGCTGGAAACTCATGAAGGATTCTCCTATCGATGATCAGAATATTTTTCTTACCGAGCAAACGGGAAATTTCCTCATAAATGGCTAATTGGTGCATCTTACCTGCGCATCGTATGCCTCTTCGGTTTTGGACACAACGGATTTGCTGCCGCGGGAACGGGTAGCCTCTAATACACGGACTTTTCAGGAGATTGCAACAAGTGATTTGTCGAGGTGCTTTCAGCGAGGAACCATTTCCCGCGACGAAGCTATGGAATCTTTAACCGTACACGAATTGGTTGCTGGCAGCCCTCAGATGTTTCAGATGTATCCATGTGCATGACTCGCAGAAATGGCTGAAATCCTGGAGATTTCACAAGTAGCTGGTAAGTGCCTTCATCGTGTTCCCTCAAGGCGAATTGCCCGTCTGTTCCACTCCGTGTCTCTTCGAGGATCTCGGCGTTTTCGCCGTTCGCCAATAGCACGACCTGCGCATTGGAAATAACGGCATCTATTTCGTCGGCGACGTCGCCGCAGAGTTTGTTCACTTTCATTTCGGGATATTTGCCTCGCTGTGCATAACCCAGTCCGCAACTCGACCAGCCCAGATCGAGATCTATCACGTCTTGCACGGCATCCGGATTGATTTCGATTGGGATCATCCCTTCGATCTGTTCACCATCGAAGGTGCGAAGACCGGAAGGGTTCAGCCGGAGAAAATAGATCCCAGGTGGGATGGTATTGGCGAAGCGAAACTTGCCTTTGTTGTCTGTTTGAGTCGTATTGACCACATGCGCCGAGATGCCTTCCAGGAGCGATACCGATGCAAAAGCCTGCGTCTGTTGGGGATAAAAATCCGGCCCCCGAAGAGTTCCACTCGCTGACCGCACCTCCAATGGGTTGGAGTTGGGCCAGGTCAGCGGAACTGTTACATTTGTCGCTCCATTAAAACTAACTATTACATCGACACCGTCGCTCACCCCGCCATCGTGGTCAGTTGTTAGAAAGAACGAACCCGAGGTCAGATTGGCGAAATTCGCATACCCATCCGCATCTGTGACTGAGTAAACAGGTTTCTTCCTTCCTGAAACAGAAGATTCATAGTCATTTAGCACCAATTTTAATGAATGGACGGGTCGACCGCGATCCATTACTCTGACGCGGAATCCCGTCCCAACATGGACGGTGGGATAAAAGATTGAGCACGCGCGACCAACGAGGGGTGAGAATAGCGCCGCGAGTACAATCAAACTGAGGGTAAACGAGACTTTGCACTTAATTTGCATGACAATGCGCATGATTCACTACTAATATTGTAGGCGCAGCAAACAATCAAAACCAGTGTTCTCTTAAACATGTACTTAGCATCTAGGAAATAGTCGTCAGCCTCGCTTCCTTTGACGGTGAGTCCATTCCAGAGCTTTTCCGCGTCACGATAAGCTGTCTTCTCGGAAACTGGTCTGGTCCACTGCCCGAATTTCAGGATTACCGGAACCGCCTCGGTTTTTGAATCGCTATGGCTTCCCGCGCGCCTCCTCGCATCTCCAGAAACTTGCGGATTTGTCTCAAAACGCGGGCGAACATGGCAGGCGTCAACCGCCCGGTCTGCGTATTCTGCTGGCTGGGATGATACGCGGCGAAGAGGCGTGGCAGATCGCCCGGCAATGCGAAACTCGCGCCGTGGGCAAAACGATACGGAGCGCGCGAACGGATTAAACCTTTCTGTTTTAAGAGGTCGAGATAAGTATTGAGGGCAATGCCGCCCAGGGCGAGAATTGCTCGCGGGCGAATGAGATCCAATTCCCGTTCGAGATAAGGTAGGCAATTGCGAATTTCTTCCGGCAGCGGCTTGTTGGCGGGCGGAGCGCAGCGGATCGCCGCCGAAATCAACGCGCCTTTGAGGACGAGCCCGTCATCCGCGCGCTTCGATTGCGGTTGGTTGGCGAAGCCCGCGCGATACAGCTGTTCGTAGAGAAAATCTCCCGAACGGTCGCCGGTGAACATGCGGCCCGTGCGGTTCGCGCCGTGCGCCGCGGGCGCAAGGCCGATGATGACGAGGCCGGCTTCGGGATCGCCGAACGCCGGCACGGGTTTCCCCCAGTACGTCCAGTCGCGGTAGGCGCGCCGCTTGGTCCGCGCGACTTCCTCGCAGTACGCCACCAGGCGCGAACACTTGCGGCATTTCGTGATCTCGCGCTCCAGGATCGTCAGATCGTTTTTCGGCACTCCGCCCTCCAAAACAGCCGCGGTTCTCTCAGGAACTCCGAGTTTGAAAGTATAGGACGCCTGACCGTATCCATACCAATCTTCCGTTTGTTTGCCCCAAAAAATAAATATCACCGCAGGATCCGGATAGCGCGCAAACGACGGCGTCGCGTAATTTGGCCGGGGCGCTTCCCGGCGGCCACGGAAAGCGAGGCTGCGCCAGACGCGGCCAAATTGGCTGCCAGCCAATTTGCGTTGCACGCCAATTTGGTTGCGAACCAATTTGCGCCTGGCCTTGTTTTCGCATTGAACGAGAATCGGACCATCAAACAGGGCTGCCAGACGCGAAAAAACGAAGGGCCGCCAGAAAAGGAATGAAAATGAAAATCAAGGTTGCTGCGCTTACCATGTTTCTAACGCTTATCTCGAGTTTCCCGGCGCTGGCCGCGCACGATCCCACGCGCCTCTTTGTCCTGCAAACCCCCGTCACGTTGAACGGCGTGGAGGTTCCTGAGGGCGCATACGAATTCACCGTGGATTCGGCCAAATCGAATGTCCAGGTAACCCTGCGGAAGCAGGGGAAAGTTGTGGCCACCGCTCCCGGGAAGTTGGTCAAGACCGGAGTGACCTACAAGACCAACCTTGTCCTGCTGAACGTGAATCCCGATGGATCGCGCTCGGTTCATGAAATCCGCCTGGCGGGGTCCGAAAAAGCGATCATGCTGGACAGCGCCGACACCGTCGCCCAGCTCAACACGAAGTAGCTGCCGGTAACGAGATCGCCCGCCGCCGGAATTCCGGCGGCGGGC
>JAIQFB010000027.1 GCA_020073485.1 Terriglobia bacterium
GCAGATGGCGGAAATCTCGCCGCCCCGCTCGGTACGCGTCCCCCACCGGATGCGCCGCGGCGCCTGCCTCGGTCAAAACCTCCGCGGAAAATTCGTGCGGAAGATGATGTTTGCGGATCAGAATCTCAACGTCGACGCCGAAGTCGCCCGGACGCCCCAGAATTTCAATCACGCGCCCGGCTGCGGCCACGCCGCCGCGCGGAAATCGAGTCAGCTCCACGTTGACCACGGCGCCGTCCAGCTCCGGCAACCGGACGCCTCTCCTCGGCGGATGCTGGCCCAGCTTGCCTTGCATTTCCGGAGTGAGTTCCTCGCCCGGCGGAATGATAATTTCCTGCAGCAGACGCGATTCGTACGGTGCAACCGTATTACCGCGCGCGCCGTAACGGAACAGCCCGACGACGGTGTCATGCGCGCGGTTGATCACGCGCAGAATACGCCCCTCGGCGCGGCCGGCCCCATCGGCGAAGCGGCTGCGGCGCTCTATGCTCGCCAGAACGTGATCGCCGTGCATGGCGTCGCCCATCGAGTCGCGCCCGATGAAGAGGTCTCCCTCCAAATCCTTGCGCGGCGTGTCCGGCACCACGAAGCCGTACCCATCGCGATGCGCCACCAGGCGTCCGGTCAATTGATTCGCTTCCGGGCGCGGCGCTGGGCGGGATTCCTGGCGCGGCTGCGATCCATGCCGCTCCTGCGCGCCCTTTTGCCGAGGCGGTTGCGCGAATTCCGCTCCTTGTTTCTCCTTGGGCAGCCCGACGCGCCCGTTGGGATATTCGTGAATCTCGCCGCGCTTTTTCATCTTCCGGGCGAGCTTAACCAGCGCGCGGCGTCCGGAATGGCGCAGGTCCAGCGCGGCGGCGATTTCGCGGAGGCTTTGCGGCCGACGGGATCGTGATAAATGGGCCAGAACGTCGGCCTCAGTGACGGGCGTGCGCGGGTCTTGCGGGTGAGACATGTGAACCGCCATTGTATGCGCTCTGCCTGAAAAAGGCGAAGAAAAGTCGGAAATCCGGGGATTCTGGGGTGCTTTCCCGGGTGGGCCATCTGCCTGCGTTTAATAAGGGGGTACCTATTCAAATAATTTTCTCAAACTTGCAACTTTTTTTTGAAACCTGGGTTTGATTTCACACATCAAGACAACAAAGCCCAGCTTACCTCCGACAGGCTGGGCTAAATGGGAGGGGCGAATCCAATTGGACCGCCCCTCTCATACACGCCTCAAACGCGATAAAGCCCCTAAATTATGTCAGGTTGGTCCAGGGTCTAAAGGTGGCTGCCGGTTTTTTGCTGTGTGCTTCCATGATTCAAGCGGGCGCACCAAGAGCCTATCCCGCGCACGAGGGGCGCCCCTTTGAGCGCCTGGCGAAATTGCGACCGAGGGCCGGGAGGAATCGGGCTGAATGATCGGTGCATTTAACTCGAACGACTCGAATTGCCCGCGCCTGCATGGCCCAGCGGAGAGGTGACATCGTCGGGCGCAGCCACGACGCCATTGGCGTCCGATTTCACTACAAATTTCACGCCGCTCTTGGCATTTTCATCGATGGTGCGCTGCAGGTCGAGTTGGTCCACATCAAACGCGCCTTCGCGGCCGTTGGTGAGCACATAATGAACCTGACCGCCCGAGTACCAGTAATCACGTGCCGAAAACACGGAGCCGTCCTTCAGATAGAGCAGAACGGGCACGGCGCCATCGGCTGCGCTGTAGGTCTGCGGTGAGCTTTGCTCCGCCGGCCCTGACGAAGAAGTGGATTCCGGAGGGACATAGTTGTCCGCCGGCGCCACGTAGGAAGAATTGTTATTGGAATTGTTGTAATCGTATCCGTAAGGATAGCCCGCCGGATAACCATAGTAACCATAGCCGGGCCAGCCCCACGTCAAGCTATCCCAATAAAAGGGATCCCAATACGAATATCCAAACCAAGGCCAGCTGAACCCCCATCCGGGCCACCACCCGAAGCCGAAGCCCCATCCGAATCCACAGTTCCAGCAGCCCCAGCGATTGCCGCCACGGAATCTAAAGCGAGAGTCGCCGAACGCAAGGCGGTTGCCGAACACCGCGGCCCGGTTTGCGCCAAGCCCGCCGGTGAAGACGCGGTTACCAAATGCGGAACTGCCAACAAATCGCGAATTCGGCGATAACACTGCCCCCGAACGCGATCCGAAGACGCCGGCGCGGGAATTGCCAAACGAGGCGCGAATGTTGGATAACGCCCGAGAAGAAGAAACGGCATTCCGGGGGATCGACGCGTTTTCCCAAACCTGGTTCCCTTGTCCGGAGAAACTCCTGATTGATCCGGTTCCCTCCACGGAACGGTTCCCGGAGAAAACACGGAAGCCGTTCCCGGCGACTCCAGAAGCTTGCACTTGCGGAGCGGCGCCAGTACCGGCTCTGCTCCCCTCGGCATTGCCAAAGGAATGCCACCTGCCATCCGCGACCGCAGCCGGAGCGGAAAAGGAATTGCCCATGCGCGAGTTCACATTCCCTGGATTCGCAGAAGAGCGAATGGCATTTCCGCCACCGGGCCTTGCAAAGGATCCGCTCCCGGAACGCATGGGCGCGCTCTGCGCCGGCCGGGAAAAGCCGGCCCCCATTCGTGGCGCGGAAGATGAGCCGCCTCGGAAACCACCGCCCCGAAAGGCTCCCCCGTTGAAACCTCCGCCGGACCGGAAGCCTCCTCCTCCGTGAAAGCCGCCACCGCCGCCGTGGAAACCGCCGCCGCGTTGCGCAAACGCAGGGACCGCCGAAAGCGCAAATAGAATTGCAATGATGGAACTGAGATTTGCGAACTTTGGATGCTTCATTTCAGGGCCTCCGCAACTACTGCGCAAGACCGCCGGACGAATTCTCGGGGAGGGAACCCGTTCATGCCTTACACTAATTGGATTCTACACCCGGACCTTTGGTTGCGCAGGCCGAATTCCTTCGGAGGCTAGAAAATCGGATTCCATATCCGCGCTCTAACGAATTCGGATCATTCCATTCTCGTCATAACCGATGACCACCTGCCCGCCGGCGACAATAACCGGGCGCCGGATCAATTCCGGATTCATGGCCATCATACCCACTGCTTCGCGACGGGAAGGAGGATTTTCCTTCATGTTCTTCTTGCGGTAGATTGCGCTGCGCGGGTTCAGGAATTCCTGGTGGTCGTGATTTCCAATCAACTTCTGTAGTTCCGCGGAAGTCAGGCGGTTCTTGGTCAGGTCGCGTACATTCAGGCGGTAGCCGCGCTTTTCGAGGAAACGGCGGGCTTTGCGGCACGTGGCGCAAGTTGGTTTCTGGAGAAATTGCAGCGTCTTTCGTGGTTTTCTTGCGCGCGTCGCAGCCTTGCGCACCGGATTTTTCCTTGCCTGCTTCGCTCTCAAAATCAACCCCCAAACCATGGTACGTGGCCGGCCGGACGCCGAAACTCGACCGAAATTCGGGCCGGGCACACACATTTCGCAATTAACGGCAAGGTACGCCACGATTGTTACGCTACGATTACGATCGGCCGGAAAGGGACCATGGAAGGTGCGATTTAAGCTAAGTCTTTTGTAATAAGTGCACTCGGAAGATTAGAGATCCTCGTAGGACTGGAAATCACCAAGGGGCGTGACCGCCATCACGTGTTCATGAAATCGGGAGGAGTAAAATTTCTCTCGAAGGACAATTGTTTGCAAGATTCTTATAAGCACCGTCTGCATTTGTGCTGAGATTTGGGAATTCATCTTCGGGGGGCCGCCATGATCGAAGATTTGGAAGAGCATGTGACTGGAGTCGTGTGTCTGCGCTGCGGGATACTTACTCCGCTGCATGTTTTGAGTCACTGGGGGCCGTCGCAGGGAGCCCGAAAAGAATTCCACTCCCCTATCACCATCGTTCGGTGCCAGGGATGCGGCAAGGAGGCATTATATCTTGCCGGAGAGGTGGTCGCGTTCAAGACCATGACAAACACCTTGCACGCGCCGGCGTGAGCGTCGCTTGTGACCGGAACTGCGGGGTTCTCTGGACTGGGGCAATGCAACCCACGTTCAGCCCGCGCCTTATTTCGGGTAGGGATGCCCGGCCAGAATTGCGAAGGCGCGGTAGAGTTGCTCGGCGAGCATCACGCGGGCCAGTTCGTGAGAAAACGTTAGAGAAGAAAGCGAAAGCGTTTGCGTGGCACGCCGGCGCAGCGATTCCGGAAAGCCTTCCGCGCCGCCGCAAAGAAACACGATTTCACGCGCGCCGCGGTCGCGCGTTTCCCCCAGCCATTTCGCGAATTGCGCCGAAGTGCGGTTTTTCCCGGCGTCATCCAGCAACACGACGGTTGCGGCGGAATCAAGCGTGAACTTGCGCAGCGATGCCGCCGAATCCTCCCGCAATTCGGTGAGTTGCACTTCCGCGAACCTGCCGATGCGCGCCTCGTAATCGTCCAGCAGAGCCCGGATTTCCGGGCGGCGCGTTTTTCCAAGCATGACAAGGTGGATTTTCATGTGAGGATGTGGTTTGACCCGGCGCCCATTTTGAGAAACAGGCAACCCTTCGCCAAGGCTCGGGGTGAAGAGAGCCTGTTCTGCTAGTTCAATCCGTACTTCTTTCGTTTATCGAGCAGGGCCTTGCGGCTGATGCCCAGGATCGCGGCGCTCTTTCCGATTTTGTAATGGGTGGCCTCGAGCGTGGCGCGGATGGCGTCGCGCTCCATTTCTTCAAGCGACCTCAGCGCAACTCCCAGGCCGGTATCCGCGAATTGCACGGATTCCGGAAAATCCCGCGGCACAAGCAACGGGCCGCTGGAAAATACCAGGGCGCGCTCGATGGAATTTTTCAGCTCGCGCACGTTGCCGGGCCATGCGTACGCGGCCAGCATGTGCCGCGCGGGTTCCGAAAAGGCCGTGCCGGTGCGTCCGTGTACACGCGCCGCTCGTTCCAGCAGCGCGTCGGCCAGCGGGAGAACGTCCGCAGGGCGCGCGCGCAAGGCGGGCACGGCAATCGTCAGCACACTCAAGCGAAAAAATAAATCCTCTCGGAATTGCCCTTCGGATACCAGGCGCTGCAAATCGGAATTGGTGAGCGCGATCAAACGCGCCTGGATGGTGATCGTTTCCGTGCCGCCCAGGCGCTCAAATTGGCGCTCCTCGAGCACGCGCAGAAGTTTCGATTGGGTTGCGGGGGAAAGCGCCGCCACTTCATCCAGCACGATCGTGCCGCCCTGCGCCATTTCCAGGCGGCCGAGCTTGCGTTCGACGGCCCCGGTAAACGCGCCGCGCTCGTGGCCGAACAGTTCGGATTCGACCAGTTCCTGCGGGAGGCTGGCGCAATCGATTTTCAGGAAGGGCGCGTCACGCCGGGGACCCAGTTCATGAATCAGCCGCGCCAGATGGTCTTTGCCCGTGCCGCTTTCGCCGGTAATGAGCAGCGTCGTGGACGTGTCCGCGACCTTGCGCGCCAGTTCCACCACGGCCTTGGACGCGGGATCTTCCGCGATCCAGGCCATTCGCGGCTCGCTCATCCTTCGGCCTCGGCCGCGTCCGGATAGCGGCTGCTTTCGGCGGAATCGTCAAATTCGATGCGCCGCGCTGCGCGCCATAGCCGCTCCAGATCGTAAAAACGCCGCGCGTGTTCGGTAAACACGTGCACGATCAGGCCGCCAAAGTCCAGCAGCATCCAATCGCCGCCCGATTTGCCTTCGCGATGCAGCAGGCGCGTTCCGAGTTCTTCGAGTTTCCGTTCGATTTCATCGCAGATGGCCTCAACCTGCCGGGGGCTGAAACCCGTGCACAAAAGGAAGTAATTGGTGAACGCGGGAAGTCCCCGCAGATCGAGCAGCGTCACTTCCGCCGCCTGCTTTTCTTGCGCGGCCTCGATGGCGGCGCGGAGCTCGATTGGTAGCGAATCTTTTTTTGACGTCACCGGTAAAGAGCCTGCTTGTTAATGTATTCCTCGACGCGCGGGGGCACAAGCCCATGAATTGACTCATTGGAATCAAGGCGGTGGCGCACTTCGGTCGCCGAAACATGGCTGGAAACCGTGTCGAGCACATAGATTGCCGTCCGGCGCAGCGCGATCGCGCGCGGGTCGAGCGGCGCGTGCGCCGCGCCGCGCCGCGCGAATAAATCCGGCGGAATCACGAGGCGCAGCGTATCGGATTTAAATCCGGGGCGGCTGGCCACGATAAAATCGCACAGGCCCAGCAGCGTTTCGTAATCCTTCCACGTCGGAATATCCAGAAACGAATCCGCGCCCAGCAGAAAATACAGATGCACGCCCGCGCCCTGAAATTTCTGCTTGAAGTGTCGCACCGTGTCCACCGAATAAAACGTTTCCCGGCCGGAGTGCCCGGCGCCGGATTCCGCCAGCGAGGCGATGAAGCGCGGGTGATCCGCGCAGGCCAGCGCCACCATGGCGTAGCGGTCCGCGTACGAAGCCATGCCGCCGCGATGCTTGTGCGGGGGGCGGCCCGTGGGAATAAAATAAATTTCGTCGAGGTGGAAGCGTCGTTCGGCAGCGCGCGCCACGGCCAGATGCCCGATGTGAATAGGATCGAAGGTGCCGCCGAAGAGCGCGATGCGGCGTTCGCGCGGTGGTTCACTCGGGGTGCCGTGCTTCTGCGGCGGAGCGATGCTCAACGCTCCTCCGTTCGCGGGACGGCCGCCGGATGCGCGGAAGCTTTGGGCTCGTGCTCGGAAGATTGCGGTTCGCTCGCCACGTCTTCGGAATTATCCGCCTGCGGTTCTTCCGCGGGTGCCAGGCGATCGAGCGCGTCGGCCATGCCGCGCACCAGTTGCGGAATGCCTTCGCCGGAGGCGGACGATATAGCGTAAAACTCCAGCCCGCGCGCGGCGCAGAATTCGCGCAATTTTTCCAGGCGCGTGCGGTCCGTGGTGGCGTCAAGCTTCGTGGCCACGACAATCATCGGTTTCTCGGACAGCTTTTCACTGAACGCCGCCAGCTCACCGGTAATGACCTCGAAATCATGCACGGGATCGCGATCGGAAGCGTCACTGGTGTCAATTAAATGCGCGATCAGGCGCGTGCGTTCGACGTGCTTTAGAAATCGGATGCCCAGACCCACTCCGGTATGCGCGCCCTCGATCAGGCCGGGCAAATCCGTGACCACAAACGTGCGGCCGCCCGTCCTCTCCGAAGGTTTGCCGAGATTGCTGTCGGCGGAAACCACGCCGAGGCTCGGCTCCAGCGTTGTAAACGGATAATTGGCAATCTTCGGATGCGCGGCGGAAATTCTTGAGATTAGAGTGGACTTGCCGGCGTTGGGGAATCCGACCAGGCCGACATCCGCAAGCAATTTCAGCTCAAATCGAAGATTGCGTTCCTGTCCGGGTTGCCCTTCTTCGGATTCGCGCGGCGCCTGATGCCAGGGCTTGGCGAAATGCTGATTGCCGCGCCCGCCGCGCCCGCCCTGCGCGAGCAGCACGCGCTGCCCCGGCTTGGTCAAGTCGGCGATTTGTTCGCCCGAATCCTGATCGGTGACCACGGTGCCCACCGGCACGAGCAGAACCATATCCGCGCCGGCGTGTCCAGTGCAGTTTGAGCCTTCGCCGTGCCGCCCGCGATCCGCTTTGAATTCGCGGTTGTAGCGGTAACGAAGCAGCGTATTGTCATGCGGATTCGCTTCCAGGTAAATGCTGCCGCCATGGCCGCCGTCGCCGCCCGAGGGCCCGCCGCGCGGCACGAATTTTTCGCGGCGGAACGCGACGCAGCCGTTCCCGCCGTCGCCCGCCTTCACATAGATTTTTGCTTCGTCAACAAACACGTGAGTTCCATTTCTGCAAATGCGTCACTACTTAAGAATACGACAGCGCCAGAGCGATTTGCACGGCTGGCGCAGAGAATGAGCTTTTCGCCCTGAGTCATGGGATGCAGGGTGGCCCTGCCATCCCTGTTCCAAGACTCAGGGCAAAAATAAAAAGGCGCCCCGACCCGGTCGGGACGCCTTCGAATTCCGGCGGGTTGCAAAGCGAACCCGGACTTTCATTGCGCGGGGTCCAAAACAGAGCTTGGTTAATCCGCTGGCGCAGCGGCGGGCTCGGATTTAGCCGCCGGTTCGGCCGGCACAACGCTGATATAGCGCCCGTCCTGACCTTTGTCCTGAAATACGACCACGCCGTTAATGAGCGCAAAGAGCGTATCGTCCTTGGCCCGGGCCACGTTCAGGCCGGGCTTGTGACGCGTACCGCGCTGGCGAATCAAAATCGTTCCTGCGTGGACTACTTCGCCGCCAAATCGCTTGACGCCGAGCCGTTGTCCCGGAGAGTTGCGGCCGTTTACGGACGAGCCGCCGCCTTTTTTATGTGCCATGGGAATTCCCTCTCAAGCTCTTAGAGCTCAATGCCGCTGACTTCCACGGCAGTATAGTTTTGCCGGTGGCCGCGGCAGATCTTGTATTGGTTCGTGGTCTTGAATTTGAGGACCGTGATCTTCGGATGACGCCCCTGCGCCACGATCTTGCCCACGACTTTCGCCTTCGCGGCGTCCGCCCCGGTCAAAAGCTTCTTTTCGTCGGTGCCCACGGCAAGCACGTCTTCAAACGTGACCTTCCCGCCCACCTTGCCCGGTAAGGTTTCGACCTTAACCGTGTCCCCGGGCGTTACCCGGTACTGCTTTGCTCCGCTTCGAATGACGGCGTACATCGCCCCTCCAGGTGCAAATCGGAAACGTTGATTATACGTGGGGTTAGGGCGGGAGTCAATGCGGAGTTGGGCTTTCCCTGAATAGAGGGTCCGACTCCAGTGGTCACTTTTACCTATCGGCGTTTGAGGGCTTCGAGCTCTTCGAGCGTCCGCGGCCAATCGGATCCCAATAGCCGGGACAATCCGCGATCGGCAAGAACTTTCCCGCCCGTCTGGCACCGGGCACAGTAGTTGGTTTCGTTGTCCGCATAGCGAATGCGCTGAATCTTTTCTCCGCACCTTAGGCAGGACTGTCCATACCGGCCATGGACGGCCATGTCTTTGCGAAACGCGGTCACCTTTTCGGGAAATTTGGCCGCCGCCTCCGCCCCCAGGCGGTCGATCCAGAGACTGAGGGTATCGCGCGTCGCTTTGAAAAGCCGTTCCCACTCCTCCGGCTCCAGCTTTCGCGTAAGCGTAATCGGCGAGAGTCGCGCGGCGTGCAGGATCTCATCCGAATACGCGTTGCCGATACCACTCACGAGGCGCGGATCGGTAAGAGCCCTCTTGAGTGTGCGGTTTTCGGCCGTAAGCGCGGCGCGAAACGTCGCCAAATCGCTAGCAAAAATCTCAATCCCTCCGGGGTCGACTGAGGGCAAACCCTCCTCCCCCGCGAGGACATGCAACGACGCGCGGCGCTTGGAGCCGGCTTCGGTGAGCACGAGAGAACCTCCGGGAAAATCGAACGCCGCCAGATTCTGCCGGCCCGAAAGTTTTGCCCCTGGTGGCCGCCAGTGCAACCGCCCGGCAATCATCAAGTGCAGCACCAGCCACAGACCGCCATCCACGCCGATGGCGATTCGCTTCCCGATTCGCCGCAGTTCGCGCACGGTGCGGTGCTCTACGTCCGCAAGCGGCGGCTGTACGGTGCGAAGCAAAAACGGGCTCGCGAGCCGAACACGTTCGAGCGGCTGGCCCACGATGCGCGGTTCGAGGGCGCTGATGTAGGCGGCGATATCGGGCAGTTCCGGCATGGCTATAAGCTTGCACGGTGCGCCAGCGCTTTTGCAATATCGCCTTTTTGATCGGGAGAAATTTAAAAAGCCCGCGCAGCAAAACCTTCTTTCTTAGACTGTTCACTCCGCAAGGCCAAACCGCAAAGGAATAGATTCCGGCGCGCGCGGAAATGCTTTAGAATTGGACCAGCCTCAAATGTGGGCGTGTAGCTCAGCTGGGAGAGCACCTGCTTTGCAAGCAGGGGGTCGCAGGTTCGAACCCTGTCACGTCCACCAAAAACATCAATAAGAATAAGCTTTTTGACGGTTGGTTGGAACCAGACTCAGGGCCGGAAAGGTACGGTAGCTACTTTTGTTGGTACTGCTAGGTACCGGTCGATGCGCGGAACCCAGAGTTCCGAAGCGACTCTCCGGGAATTACGATCGCCTGACGCCTAAGGCGGTTTTTATATTTCCATATTCCTGGTGCATACCTGGTCGAAAGGAGCATGCATCCATGTCACAAATCCCCGTAAAAATGAGTAATTAAGGAACCGGCGCGAAATCTTGGATTTTGCAGGCAGGCAAGAAAATGGAGCACCGGAAGGACTTGCTCGCTATCCGGCGTGCGGCGAATGGATCCTCCGCCGGTGCGCGGGCAGGTTTCCGTATTGAATTATTGTTCATTCGGCGAGATGATCCGTGGGCACAGCGATTCGCAACGTAACTTTAATATCGGCGGCAGGATCGCGCGCCGCGTGCAATTTTGCCGATTTGTTGCTGCAAAAAAATCATACCGCCGGATGGTGATCCGGGAGGGTGGCAATGAAGATTGCAACGATCGGATTTTTCGGGGCTGCTGTGATGACGCTGGCGAGTTTCCCGTCGGCCTCGGCCCAGAGTGTAAAGCCCAGGCCGCTGCCAGCGGGCGCCTATGCGAAGAATGTGGAGTTCGTCAGCTTCACCGATGTCGGTGGACACATCCCGTTTAAGATGTCGATCCAGCAGGTCAACGGCCACTGGTACATGTACGCGGGCGCGCAGAACGATCGCGGATGGGTTGTCCTGGATATCACCAATCCCTCCGATCCATCCGTGCTCAACTGGATTCCGGGACCCAAGAATACTCGCACCGTGCAGGTGGACATCGCCGATGGAAAGATGATCACGGGGCTGGAGCGGTCCCAGGGAGGCGGCGACACCGATCCCACAAAACCGTGGGACGACGGCGTGCTGATCTGGAGCCTGGCCGATCCCGTGCACCCATCATTGTTGGGCCAATACCATACCGGCGGGCTCGGCACGCATCGCAACGGCTACTACGGTGGGAAGTATATGTACCTGGCCGCGGGCGCGAACGGCTACTCCGGAAATATTTTTGAGATCGTGGACATTTCTGATCCCGCACATCCATTTGAAGTCTCGCGCTGGGCGCTCCCGGAACTGAAGCTCGCGGATCCGAACGCGCTCAATACCGCTTGGCCTCACGGACACGGCCTGCACGGACCTCCCGTGATCGTGGACAATCTCGCCTATCTTGGATTTGACAATAAGATGGTCCTCCTTGACATCAGCGACGTGCGCAATCCCAAGGAGGTCAGCGAACTTTCGTTTGATCCTCCCTACCATCTTCTATTCGCCGTGCACACGGTGCTGCCTTTCCCGAGCAGGAAAATCGTGGAGACCAACTCCGAAGGGGGCTGCGAGGATGGACCAAGCCAGGCTTCCTTGATCGATGTCGCGGATCCGGCCAAGCCCAAGATCCTTTCGTTCTTTCCCGTTCCCGTGCCGCCTCCCGGCGCGCCGTACCGGGATTTTTGCGAGCGCAGCGGCGGTTTCGGCGCGCACAACGTGAACATGCTGTTCCACAATCCCAATATCGATCACTCGGACAACATCATTTACATGACCTACACCAATGCGGGTTTGCGCGTGTTCGATATCTCGGATGCCCGGTTGCCGAAGGAGATCGGTTATTTCGTTCCGCCCAATACAACCAAGAAGGAACTCATGGGCCCGCACGGGGAAGTGCCCGTTTCCAACGGGGCCGAGGTGGTGGTGGATACGCGCGGCTACATCTACATGTCCGACCGCAGCCAGGGAATTTGGATCCTCAAATACACGGGCCCGAAGCCGGGTCCCGCGATCCCGGTCCACCCGGCCAAGTAAGCTTTTTTCACGGATGAGGGGAGGCCGTCTCAGGCCTCCCGCTCCTCAAGAATCGCAGCCGCAACGGTCGAACACGCGGATTTCGACGCGCCAAAAGTTTCCTTCCCGCGGTTGCGAGATCCAGACAGCTGAAACTCGGAATTTCGCTTCGCTCCGCCCTCCAAAACATTCCGAAATAATTTCAGCCCTCCAAACCCCAGCAGAATCGCCGGGCAGTAAGCCAAATGGGATTCGTGTTCGGGGAATTCCCGTATCAGATAAACCCTGAAAGAGTACTATATGGTAATACACAATTAGTGTACCGTGTCGCCAAGTTATTGGGTCAAGTTACCAATCGAGTGTGACGTGGATCACTGCAGTCACCATGGTGAAGATGAGAAAAGACCCGCATTATTTCCAGGGCCTTGCCGGCCCACGAACCATCGCGGGGATCGTCGTAGTGGTCAGGTTTAGAGGCACGGATGCCGGGGCGGTGTTTGTTTTTCTCGTTGACGTGACTTTTAAAGTGACAAGTGAGACAGGAGCCTGAAATCAATCAAGAGAAGTGCATCCGCGCTTAACAGCTGGATGGGCGGACGGTGTCGAGGTGGGAAAGATTCCGGTGGAGACGAAACGGACGGAATAGGGGGCTGTGATGGGGACCAGGGATTTCATGCATGGGTTGTCAATATCAGTCTTGATTTTTCTGATGACTTGGATGGCACTTCCAGCTTCGGCCCAGGAAGCGGGCACAATTCTGGGAATTGTCAGAGACTCTTCCGGCGGCGTGGTGCCCAACGCAAAGGTCTTGGTCACGAATGCGGATACGAATGTGGCTCGGAACGTGACCACCGGCGACGACGGGGCATACCGCGTGCCGGCATTGCGTCCCGGCAACTACACGATCAAGGTGGAAGCCGGAGGGTTTCAGACCCAGACGACAACTGGTCTGGTCCTGAGCGTGGCTCAAGACCTGGTGACCAACATTACATTGCAAGTGGGCACTGCCACGCAGGAAGTAACCGTGACCGGAGAAGCCCCCATTGTCAACACCACGACAAGCACTTTGGGCGCCCTGGTCGACGAGCGGCGCGTGGCCGACCTGCCCCTGAATGGCAGAAACTACCTTGACCTCACGCTGATTCAGCCGGGCATCCTGGTCAACTCCTCTCCCACAACCGGCGGGTCCGGTTCTTCCGGCACCTGGTTCAGCAGCAACGGCATGCCCCCGCGCTCGAACAACTACACCATCGACGGCGCCTTGATGGGCAACCAATACGCCACGGGTCCGGGCTCGATTGCGGGCAGCACCCTGGGTGTGGACGGAATCAAGGAATACACGATCGTGACGAACATGTTCGGCCCGGAATACGGCATGACCATGGGCAGCCAGATGGTCATTGTCAGCAAGGGCGGATCGAACGGCTGGCACGGCGATGTGTTCGAATACCTCCGAAACAATCATCTGGACGCGAGGAATTTCTTTGATCCGCAGGCTTCGAAGGCCAATAACATCTTGATTGATGCCAGCGGCAACCCAGAGCGCCTGCCTCCTTTCAAGCGCAACAATTTCGGGGCCTCCGGCGGCGGGCCGATCAGAAAAGACAAGACTTTCTTCTACCTGGTCTACGAAGGATTGCGGCTGGCCCAGCAGGACACCATTCAAGACACAACTCTTCCCGCGAATTGTCATTTTGTAAATATTTCAGGGTCGGGTCCAGGGACGGGTCCCGTGATCTTGGGAGGCGGGCCCATTCCATCAGGGGTCACGCTTCCGCCAGGTTTCGCAGCATCCAACCAAATGAATGGCATACAAACTCAATTAACCGGCGCCACGCTGGCCACCGGCTGCGGCGTGCCGGGGACGGCGACCTTTGTTCCTGCTACTACACAGGTAAACCCCATGGTCACCCCCTGGATCGGTCAATTTCCCTTCCCGAATGAAACTATTTCCGGATCGACGCTCAACTACACGTTTCCCGGCCTGACCCATGTTCGGGAAGATTACACGCAGCTTCGCGTGGACCACAATATTTCGAACTCGGACACGCTCTTCGCGCGCTACACGTTCGACGACACGCACCTGATCGATCCCTACGCGGCGATCACGGCCACCGACACGGGGACCGGCTACCCGCAGTGGAGTTCCGTAGGACTCAGCCGGAACCAATATATTACGGTGGGCGAAAATCACATTTTCTCCGCGAGCCTGCTCAATTCCCTTCGGCTGTCCTTCAGCCGCACGAATTTCAAGGGGCTGACGCGGCAGAATCTGGTTCCCGGCCTCAATCCTAATTTCGGCCTGAAGGACGCCCCCGGATCGTCGTGCTTCACCCCCTACACCACGGATTCTTCCGGAAATGTTTTGACCTATCCCAACTGCGTCTGGTCGTACATTCCGGGGAACATCAACGGGGGACTCGCGCCCGGTGCGGGTGTCACGACGCTTTCCGCAAACACGACCTACCCCACGTTCCATCCGCAGGGCATCGTGACGGTGGCGGACGACATCTTCGTGAGCCGCGGCAAGCACGCGTTCAAGTTTGGGGCCCTGATCAATTTTTATGGAGAAGGGTTGCAACAGTATAAGGGCGCCACGGGAAGCACGGCTTCTGGCAACTCCCTTGCGAACTGGCTCTCGGGCAAAACGACGAGTTATCTGGCAGTCACGCCCGTGCCTGGATTCGCCACGAACGGAGTGCTGAATGCGCCGTACCAGGGCTTCTACCTGGACCGGCATTTCTCATGGAAAACATTCGGGTTCTACGTCGGTGACGACTACCGCGTGACTTCGCGCCTGACTCTCAACCTGGGCCTGCGTTATGAGCTCCAGACCATGCCGCATGAGCTGTACGGCCGCAATTCGATTATCTCCGACCTGGAAAACGGTTCCAACACCTACAAAATAAGTCCGATCTTCCCGCGCAACTGGTCGCTGAGGGATTGGAGCCCGCGCATCGGGTTTGCTTGGGATATCTTCGGGAACGGCAGGACCGCCTTGCGGGGCGGCTTCGGCGAGTACTGGGATATTTCCAATATCGGATCCATGATCGGGCAGTCGCCGCAAGGAGTTCCGCCGTTCGGAAATCAAACCCAGATTTCCCAGCCGGCCGCGCAATACGCGATTCCGTTTGTGGATATCAACGGCAATCCGGTCACAAACCCGAATCCAGGGTTCGGACCGGCGGGGACGATCGTAACCGATTTCACGTCGGCGCAATTCGGAAAGGCCCTGCAGATGACGGACCCGAACCTCAAGAATCCGCATTCGCTGCAGTGGAACCTTACGCTGGAGCAGCGGCTGCCGTGGGACATCAAACTCTCTGTATCCTACGTGGGAAATCGCGGCATCAACCTGTTTTCCCTGGTGGAGGGCAACCCTGTGGTGCCCACCAATCTCGTCAACGGTGTTTTGCCCCCCAACACAATGCCAACCTATAGCGTAGCCGGCGGCACGGCCGCAAGTTTTGCCTGTTTTAACAACGCGCTGACATTCTCGAACGGCACGACGCAGCCCCTGGTCCTGCCCATCGGCACTAATCCTCCGGTCAAGACCACGATCGTGCCGGGGATGGCGCAGTATCCCTGCAGGCAGAATCCTTACTTTACGAGCGCGGAATTCGTATCGTCACCGTCGAACTCCTGGTACAACGGCCTTCAGGTCGCCGTCACCAAGAGGCTCGCCCATGGATTGGATGTGCAAGGCGCATTCACTCACAGCCGATCGACCGACACGACTTCGGGCCAGATGTACAACACCGATTGTTTCTACGCGATCGGAGTTTCCATCGGTTTCGTCCCGCAGAATCTGTCGCTGTCGAGAGGGCCGTCGTGTTCGGACGTTCCGAACGCCGCGCATTTCAGCATCCTGTACCACTTCCCGGTGATGAAAGAGAATGGGTTCCTTTCCAAGGTCACCAACGGCTGGTGGATGGGGAACATCGTGAGCATTCAACAGGGTTTCCCCTTCACCCCGGTCGTGGCTCAGGACCGCGCTCTCGGCGGCGTGATTACCCAAAGCAATGCCACGCCTCCGACTCTCAATACGACCTCGACCACGCCCACCATCGGCGGGACGACTTACAATTTCATTCCCTACAACGCCAGCACCGTAATCACGGGCAATCCCAACCAGTGGTTCAATCCCCTGATGTTCGGCGAAGCTCAACTCGGGACCATTGGCAACGCGCCGCGCGATTTCCTGCGGGGGCCTGGCCAGGGGGATTGGGATTTCTCCGTGGTGAAGGACACGAAAATCGGATACCTCGGGGAAGCGGGAAATCTGGAATTTCGCGCCGAGATGTTTAACATTCTAAACCGCCCAAACTTTGGGCCTCCAAACAATACGGTGTTTGGCGGCACTTTAGCCGCTTGCGGTGCTGCGCCGGTAAACGGCGCGGGCTGCAACAACCAGAGCCCGTTCGCGACCGCGGGACAAATCACAACCACTTCAACCAAGTCGCGGCAGATTCAGTTGGCGTTGAAGCTGATTTTCTAAAGCATGGGCGCGCCCTCGCGGGTTTCCGCACCTCGGGGGCGCTCTCGGGCGGGGCGCGCAACCTGCTCCGCCGAAGTCGAGGAAATACAACGTTGTGGCTACCAAAGAAGAGGCGTATTCTTTGCGTATCGGTGGGTGTCACGAAACTCAAGTCAGGATAAGCAGGTCGAGTTACAAAACGGAGGAGGAACTCAATGAAAGTGGTCAGTCGAAATATCATTCTCGGTGCGATGGCCTGCGCCGCGATCGGTGCCCTGATGTGGGTACAGTTCTCAAGCACCGGGAAGGTCAGCGCGGCACAGAAACAAACGGGTGGATGGGTCGATCCAGCGAACCCGAGCGACGAACTGGTGGACGGTCCCTATCGAGTCGACCCGAACTGGCCCAAACCCCTGGCCACGTTATTTCCAGAGGAGAAAGGCTGGACGTGGGGCGCGGTGCAGGGCATCTTCGCGCAAAACCCGGATCGTATCTTCGTCGCGATGCGGGGAGAATTGCCCGAAGTGGCCAAGATCAAGCCCCAATATGCCGAACTTCAGAATGATCTGGGCATGACGGTGCACTTGCAGGTCCCCGGGACCGGGATGTACGCGCGCAACGCCTCCGTGGGTCCCTATGCCAGCCCGGGCGAAGCCTCTGACGATTACCTGGGGATCGATGGAAAGGATTTCCGCTGGAAACACATCATAACGGTATTCGATGGGCAGGGAAATGTGAAAGAGGCGTGGACACAGTGGGATTCGCTGTTCAAGCCCGACGACCCGAACAAGCTCTCCCAGGGTCGCGTTCACAAGATTCTGATCAACCCTTATGATCCCGAAAAGCGCGTGTGGGCCATCGATGACGGCCACGAGGTCATCCGAATCTTCAGCAACGACGGCAAGAAGCTCCTTCAGTCGATCGGCACGTTGAACACGACAACTGAGCGGAACGCGAAGATGACCGGAAATACCGGCCGCCCGTCGTATATCCAGAAGACCGGTCCTGCCAGCGAGACCTTCGGCCGTCAGACCGATATCGCGTGGCTGCCGGACGGCACCTTCTTCGTCACCGACGGTTATGAGGAAACGCGCGTGGTGAAATTCGACAAGAACGGCAAGTTTCTGATGGCCTGGGGCGAGCGGGGCGAGCAGGGCGGCCATGAGATGCGGCCGAACTACTTCAATACCGTCCATGGCATCGCCATCGACGCCCAGCGCCGGATCTACGTCAACGACCGCAGCAACCGCCGCATTCAGATCTTCGACGAGAACGGCAAGTTCCTCAACCAGTGGTACCTCGGCGACGGACCCGCCGCGACGTATCACATCCTCATGGCCGCCGACCAGCACCTCTGGGCGTCGGACGGTCACGGCAACTTCAAGTTCTACAAGTTCGACCTGGAAGGAAGGCTACTGTACTCCTGGGGCACGATGACCCCGGCGCCGGGCGGACTATGGGGAACGCACCAGTTCAGCGTGGACCAGAACAACAACCTCTTTACCGCGGAGGTTTGGGGCGGACGTCCGCAGAAGTTTGTCCCCCGCAAGGGCGCCGACCCGGCGTTGCTTGTGGGCCAACCGATTCGCGCGGCCTGGAAAGAGTAACGCGCCGCGGAACACACCGAGGCCGGGAGAAAAATTTCTCCCGGCCTTTTTTTTCTGGATGCAGGCGTTCCTGGTCCCGTAGTTCCGCTCAGCAATGAAAATGGGAGTTCGCGGTGCGCCGCGTGTTATCATCCCGCCAAGAATGTCGACCGGATGCCAGTAAATGATTGGTTGCGAGGGAGGATTGGGGATGCCATGGACAAAATGGCGGGTGCGGAATTTTTTTCATTTCCGGAGTAGCGCATATTGCCTGATCCTGCTGGTGAGTATTTTCGTGGGTGTTCGCGCGGCGGCGCAGGATTCGATGGCCGCGCGGATTGAGCATTCGGGAAATGAGCCGCAGAATTGGCTCACCTACTACGGGAATTACGGCGCGTGGAGTTACAGCCCCCTACAGCAGATCAGCCGCGACAATGTGAAGCAGCTTGTCCCGGTGTGGGCGTTTCCCGCGGGCTATCCCACCAATCCGTCGCTGCGAGTGGGGCTGGAGGCGGCGCCGCTGGTCGTGGACGGCGTGCTCTATCTGGTGGGCATGCAAAACAATGTGTACGCGATCGATGCGGTTACGGGGAAGTCGGTCTGGACCTATGTTCATCCCTGGACGGAAAACGCCGTGTATCCCAGCAACAAGGGCGCGCGCGGGCTCGCGATCGGAGACGGCCTGGTGTACTTGGCCTCGCAGGACGATCACATCGTCGCCCTGGACGCCAAGACCGGCAAGGTAGCGTGGAACGTAACGACGGACGACGTGTTCAAATGCCGCTGCTCGCTCACCTCGGCTCCGCTCTACGTGAAGGGCAAAGTCATCAGCGGCGTGGCCGGCGGAGACGGGCCGTTTCGCGGGTACATCAAGGCATTGGACGCGAAGACGGGCAAGCTCCTCTGGCAATTCAACACCATTCCCGAGCCCGGCGAGCCTGGATCGGAAACCTGGGTTGGAGATTCGTGGAAAACCGGCGGCGTGGCCACGTGGCTGCAAGGCTCCTATGATCCGGAATCAAACGTACTTTACTGGGGAACCGGAAACGCCTTTCCGGATCTGGTCGGAGAAGGCCGGCAGGGCAGCAATCTCTACGGCGCATCGCTGGTTGCGCTGGATGCCGACACCGGAAAATTGAAATGGTATTACCAGGAAACGCCACACGATGTGTATGACTTCGACTCCAACCCGGAGCCGGTTTTGCTTGACGCGACACTGGGCGGACGCGCGCGAAAGCTGGTTCTGCATTCCACCAAGGGCGGGTACGCGTACCTGCTGGATCGCGAGACCGGCAAGTTCATTATGGCGTTTCCATTCGCGGACACCGTGAATTGGTCGGGCGGCCTCGACAAAGAAGGCAAACCCATCGAGGCGCTGATTCCGTCGGATAAGAACAACGACCGCCTGACTTGCCCGGGCACTGCCGGCGCGCGCAATTTTAATCATTCGGCCTACAGCCCGCGCACCGGCTGGTGGTACACCTCGTCCACGGAGCTGTGCAATCACATGACGCCTCCGAAAAATCCCCTGGGCGACCAGAATTTGCGGGTAGGGCGCGTAATCAATCCGGATTCACCGCCGCACATCAGCGCGTTCGATCCGCTGACGGGCAAAAAGCAGTGGGAATTTGCCACGAAATATTTTAATCAGTCTTCGCTCCTGGCGACTGCCGGGGATTTGATTTTTGGCGGCGACCTGGAGGGCGACGCCTTCGCGTTGGACGCGAAGACGGGAAAGAAACTTTGGTCGTTCAATACAGGTGCGCGCATCGTCGCGCCGCCCGTCAGTTTCTCGGTGAATGGACGGCAATTCGTGGCCATCGCCACCGGCGGAGGCGCCGTGATCGACGGTCAAGTCTCGACCTACTATCCTGAAACCAAGGATCGCCAGCCGCAGCCCGCGGCGACGCTCTTTGTTTTCGCGCTGCCCGAGAAGTAATGACAAGGTGATTGACCTCCATGCGCGCATTTTTCCGCAGGCCAACACAGGAGTACTGATCATGGGGATTGCAAAGACAGGATTCTGGGGAGCCATCGCCCTGACCTTCGCGATGTTTCTGCCTGCTTCGGCTCAACGCGCCAAACCGATCCCGCTTCCCAAAGGCTCGTTCGGGAAAAACGTGGAACTCATCGGCTACACCGACGTAAACGGCCACATTCCGTTCAAGATGTCGATCCAGCAGGTCAATGGGCGCTGGTATCTGTATTCGGCCAGCCTGTATGATCGCGGCTGGAGTGTGATTGACGTTACGAATCCCGCTGACCCAACCGTTTTGAACTGGATTCCCGGTCCCAAGAATACCTTTACAGTTCAAGTGGATATCGCCGACGGCAAGATGATTACCGCGCTCGAACGGTCGCAGTTTGGAGGAGACACGGATCACAGCAAGCCCTGGGACGATGGCGTCCTGATCTGGAGCCTGGCGGATCCCGTGCACCCGACGCTTCTGGGCCAGTACAAGACGGGCGGTTTGGGCACTCATCGCGACGGCTACTATGGCGGCCGCTACGTGCATCTGGCCGCGGCCATGAACGGATATGCCGGAAACATCTACGTGATCATCGACATCAACGATCCCGCGCATCCCGTGGAAGTGTCGCGATGGGCGTTGCCCGATCAGAAGCTGGCCGATCCAAATGCACTCAATACAGCGTTTCCCCACGGCGCGGGACTGCACGGGCCTCCGGTGGTCATCGATAATCTGGCTTATCTCCCGTACGGGAAAAAGTTCGTCATTCTGGACATCAGCGACATCAAGAATCCCAAGGAAGTCAGCGAAATCACGTTCGATCCCCCCTACGATCTGGGCCTTGCGGTGCACACGGTGCTGCCGTTTCCAAAAAGAAAAATTGTGGAAACCAACTCCGAACCTTTTGGCGGATGCGATACCCAGAGTCCCAGCCAGGTTTCGCTGATCGATGTCGCCAATCCAGCCAAGCCGCACATCCTTTCTTTTTTGCCCGAGCCAACGGCTCCGCCGGATGCGCCGTACAAGGATTTCTGCGCGAAGGGAGGCAGCTTCGGATCACACAACGTGAACATGCTGTTTCACAACCCGTTCGTCGATGATTCGGACAATATCCTGTACCTGACCTATTTCAGCGCGGGCTTGCGGATCTACGACATTTCCGACGCTCACGAGCCGCGCGAGATTGGTTTTTATATTCCGCCCGATCCCTTGAAGAAAGGAAATGGAATTCCCGGGGACCGCAAGCCCGTTTCGACCGCCGCCGACGTGCTGGTCGACAAACGGGGATACATTTATCTTTCGGATTCGACGCAGGGCATTTCCGTATTACGCTACACCGGGCCGAAGCCGGGGCCTTCGCTGCCGCTGCATTAAAAGCACACGATGAATCAGACACCGGTCCGAACCGGAAATTTCAGTCTCGCTTGGGTAGCATCCATTTCAGGAGGGTTCATGAAAATGAAATCGCTGGCAGGTCTTCTGTGTGTCCTCTGTGCTTCGCTACTAGCTCCACCGCTGCCGGCTCAGGACCTCGGCCCGCACTTCACGAAGATCAAGGATGGGATTTACGTTCAGACCGCCAAATCCACTCCGCAGGCGAACTCCAACGGCAGCATCGTGGTGACCTCGGAAGGGGTCGTGTTGATCGAC
This sequence comes from Terriglobia bacterium, assembly GCA_020073485.1. Lineage (GTDB taxonomy): Bacteria > Acidobacteriota > Terriglobia > Acidiferrales > UBA7541 > Palsa-360. The sequence goes on from JAIQFB010000027.1 coordinate 21,422, forward strand.
ACAGGCCAGACGGCCATCGACAGCCGGGAGATTGCCGAAGCGGTGAAGAAACTCACGCCGCAGCCGGTGCGGTTCATCATCGATACGGAAACGCATCCCGATCATTCCTACGGGCATTTTCTTTTTTCTCCTCCGGCCGTGATCATTAATGCCGAAGGCGCCGGGGCGGAGATGAAACAGTCCTTTGATGCGAAGCGCATGAGTGACCAGGAAAATCAATCGCCGGAAATGAAGGCGGCGCTGCAGGGTTTCCGGCTGATTCCGCCGCAAATCGAATACGGCAACAAAATGACGTTGCGGGTGGGCGAGCGCACGTTCGAGCTGTTCAACCTGGGGACGACGCACAGCCTGGCCAATACGGCTGTCTGGCTTCCCAATGAACGTGTCTTGTTTGCCGCATCGGTGGCCGTGGAAGACCAGATCAACACCATCCGCCCTCATACCAATATCCCCGATATGCTCGCGATGATGAAGATGATGAAGGCGCTCAACGCCGAGGTCGTGATTCCGGGGCACGGCGCTCCCACAACCAATAAAATTTTCGATTTTTACACGGGCTTTCTGGAAACACTGTTGCAGCGCGTCGGGAAATTAATGAACGAGGGCAAAACGCTCGATCAGATCAAGGCGGAACTGCGCATGCCCGAATATGAAAACCTCGCCGGGGCCAAGGAGCGCATCCCCAATACCGCCGAGGCAGCGTATCGCGCGATCAAAGGCGGATATTCGGTCGAGACGAAGTAAGCAACGCCGGCCGCAGCAGAGCAAACGGTTTTGCTCGCGACTCGTCCTGTGTAACGGCCGATCGCGGGTTTCAATCTGTTTGCTGTTTCCCGCATTTTGCGTATACTAGCCGGGCCGTTTCACCGGCTTTACCAGCGCTTATTCATGCGTTTTAGGCCGCTCGGGCGAGCACTTGGAAGCGGGAGATTTCTCTGACACAATCATTTTCGCTTGGCTGCAGTCTACTGGTCTGCTCACGCCTTGCATGCAAATTCCTAGGAGGTTCGATCGTGCGTTCAGTGATCAAATTCACGGGCTTGCTGGCGGCAGTTCTTTGTGCCAGCGCTGTTTGGGCAAGTAATCCAGGGGTGATTCAGGGAGTGGTGAAGAGCGCTTCTGGTCAGCCGGTCGCCGGCGCTTATGTAAAAGTGGCGGACGCCGATAAGGGTCTGACGATCATGGTCGTTTCCCAGGAGCAGGGACGCTACACGGCCAAGAATCTGCCGGCGGGGAAATACACGGCGCAGGCGATCGGCGGAGAGTTTCAAAGCGACAAAATTCCGGTGGATGTCACCGGGTCCAAGCCGGCCATGGCCGATCTCTCACTAAGCAACCAGCGCGCTCCCGCACTCGCACCAGGATGGCCGGGCACACCGGGAGTCGTGGGCGGAGGCGAGGAGTGGAGCAAGAATCCGGTACCTGATCTGCCGGAAGGACCTGGCGCGGACATCGCCCTGGCCAAGTGCGGACAGTGCCACGCGCCCAGCTGGTTTTTGAGCTTTCGCGGAGAGCGCGATAACTGGGCCGCGCTGATCGACTCCATGCGCTCGAATATTGCCGCCAATCGCGCGGCTAAGGATTTTACCGAAGCCGAACTCAAGACCCTGACCGACTATTTCGCCGCACATTTCTCCAGGCAGCGGCCCGATGAAAACAGCCGGCTGCCGAGGACCCTGGCAAAAGGAATCGAAACCAAATACGTGGTGGTGGATTACAAAATCCCCAGAATCGAAGCCGAATCGCACGAGATGACGGTCGATGCACGCGGCAACGGCGTGGTCGGCGAGAGAAACAGCGGTTTGGTGGGCTTGCTCAACCCGGATACCTACGAGTTCAAGGAATTCACTCCTCCGGCGGCTGCCTCGCCCAGAGTTCGGATCGGCGCCATCAGCAAAGGCCGCGGCGACACCGTCTGGATGCTCGACGGCGGTCCCAACCGGCGCTGGATGGAATTGAACACCGTGACCGGAGAGTTTCGTTCATTCCCGGTGCCTGCCGACATTAAGGGATCGGGAAACGGCAACACCATCCGCCAACACCCCAATGGAACCGTGTGGGTTGCCAGCGGCGGCGGAAACGGCATGGTTGGCCTGGATCCCGCGACCGGCAAGTTCACCCTTTACCCGGCGCCGGAAGGCATTAAATCCGGCAAGAGCGTCGGGCCGTATGGCTTCGCGGTCGACGGCGGCGGCAGCATCTGGTTCGCTGAGTACGCCAATAACGGCGTGGGTCGCCTCGATCCGGAAACCGGCAAAATAGATGAATACAAGTCGCCGATTGCAGGCTCGGTCCCACGAAAAGTCGGGTTCGACAATCGTGGAGATATCTGGATCGCGCTGCACGAAACCGGGCAACTCTGGAAGATCAACTACAAGAATCCTTCAGACATGAAAACGTTTATGCCCCCGGGAGATCACCTGGGCACATATTCCCCGTGCGGTGACTTGAAAAACGGCTACATCTGGGTCAGTCTGCAAAGCGTCGATAAAGTTGCACGCTTCGATCCCAAGACGGAAAACTGGGCGGAGTTCCCGGTTCCCTATCCGGAAACCGATCTGCGCCGCATTGAGATCGACCAGTCGCACCCGAATCGCGTGTGGTGGACCGGGACGCTCTCGGGCCACTTCGGTTACGTAGAGGTGATGGATAAGTAGAACGTGATCGAGAATCGGAGTTGGTATTTCTGCGGAAGCGCGCTGAGGGTTGGCGCGCTTCACGCATTTTAGGCCTGTGAAGTAGCGCCCGCGGATTGCATTTCAGATACGTCCATCGGCTCGAACGATATTGTTTGAATACTTTACATGAATTCTGCCGCGCAAAGCGCGTGCCAGCCATCGGGAGATAATTCGCGCCATCGCATCATCATCTTCTTGTCTCGCGCAATGCATTGCGCTACGCTAAGGACGATTCGGCGGCCCAAAGATGGGCCGCCGCACTTTCCAATTCGGATCAGATACAATTTGAGGAAGAGAGGCAATATGTCTCCGGGCTTGCGATGGATGCGCGTCGTGACTGTCAGTTTATTTTTTGTCGGTGTGTTTGGCTCGGCGGTACACCTGTATGGACAGTTCCCCGGCGTTCCGCAAGCGCGATGGTCGAAGGCGGCGTTATTTCCCGAGCCGGAAGAAGAACTCTACGGAGTTTCCGCGAACGGGAAAATGTATGTGATGGGCGGATATGGCGAGAACGGCGATCCCATTGGGATGCTGTGGGAATACGATCCCGCGACCGACAAGTGGACCAAGAAAAAATCCATGCCGGTCCGCGCGCATCATGCCGCGCTCGCTGAATATCACGGCAGGATTTATGTGTTTGGCGGGTACAAGCTCCTCCCCGTTCCCGGCCAGCCCGGAGGCGGAGGGTGGGAGCCGATCGACAATGCCTGGGAATACGATCCGGCAAATGATTCCTGGAAAGCTCTCGCGCCGTTGCCCGGCAAGCGGGGCTCGCCCGTAGCTGTTCAAGTGAACGGCCAGATTTATGTGATCGGCGGCGCCATTCCCGAACCCGGAACGAAAGAAGTCGCCGTGTTCCCCAGCCGCGCTGCTCGCTCCGTGGGGACCAACCAGGCATACAATCCGGAAACGAATAAGTGGGTTGAGCGCAGCCCGATGCCAACCGCGCGAAACCACGCGTTTGCCGGCGCGGTGAACGGCAAAATCTATGTCATTGGCGGGCGCTTGACCAGCCCGTTCATCACCGTGGCCAGCAATCTGGACGTGGTCGAGGAGTACGACCCTGCGACCGATACCTGGGGCGGTTCGGGAGCGCGCACGCCCATGCCCACAGCCCGGAGCGGCGGCGGATGGGCCACCTATAACGGCAAGATTTACGTCGCCGGCGGCGAAATCCAGACGCGGCAAATGCTGGCGGCATTTCGAGCTTTGGAGGCTTACGATCCCGCTACCAATACCTGGGCCATCCTTCAATCCATTCCGCTTCCGCGCCACGGCGTCGCGACGGCAGTTCTCGGCAATAAAATTCATTTCGTCAGCGGGAAGATCACTTCAGGCGGGTATGGCGACCCGGGTGTCGAGCTGAAAACCGGATCGCACGATGTATTGGAGATTCCCGACAATTAGAACCCCGGCACCCGCGTGCCAAGCCCATCGTCCTTGCAGAGAGGAAAGAAATGATGTCGCCAAGAAATTATTGGATTCGTGGAATCGTCCCTGCTGCGCTGTTGTTTTTGATTTTTGCGGGAAATGCGCGGGCGCAGGGACACTGGGTAAACCTCGCGAAATTTCCCGAGCCTGCTCAGGAAATTGTGGGCACCGCGGGAGACGGGAAAGTTTATGTGTTCGGCGGCCTGGCCGTCGGCAATAACACCGCGCCCAAAGGGCTGGTGTGGGTATACGACACGGCCACCGACAAGTGGACCAAGCGGAAGCCCATGCCGCTGCCCGCGCACCACCTTGCGGTGACCGAGTATCGCGGCAAGGCCTACGTGTTCGGCGGCGGAGCGCAATTGGAACCAAACGGCCCGAACTGGGTGCCGATCAACAACGCCTGGGAATACGACCCCGCAAAGGACTCCTGGAGGGCCCTGGCCCCAATGCCCACCGCTCGCGGCGGAGCAGTTGCCGCCGAAGTCGGCGGCAAGATTTATGTGATGGGGGGAGCTTCGGTCCATCCCGGCGCGAAGATCGTGGGGCTGACGGCCAACACGCCGCACCGTTCGCTGGGAACCAATGAAGTCTACGATCCGGAAACCAACACCTGGCAAACTCGCAGTCCCATGCCCACCTCGCGCAATCATGCCGCGGTTGGCGTGGTGAACGGAAAGATCTACGTGCTCGGCGGGCGGCTCGGCGCGGTTTTCGTCAACGCCAGCCCCACCGACGTCGTCGAAGAATACGACCCGGCAACCGACAGCTGGAGCTTTGCCAAGGCGCGCATGCCCAACCCGCGAAGCGGCACCGCCTACGGATCCTACGGCGGCAAGATTTATGTGGCCGGCGGCGAGTACCTGGATAACCAGATTGTGGGCGTCTACCGCGACCTGCAGGCCTACGATCCCGCAAAAGATGAGTGGACCATGCTTCCTCCTATGACCACGCCAAGACACGGCCTGGTCGGCGGAATTTCCGGCAACCGCTTCTACGTGGTCAGCGGCCATTTGCAGTCCGGAAACATTTATGGCGATCCGATGGACTCCGATGAAACCAACGCATTCGATTTCGGCGGCAAGTAGAAGGACGAGTAGAAGGAGAGGGCACATGGCCCCGGCCATACAGCGTGTGTTTGCGGCGGTTGCAACGGCAGCATTACTCCTTGTCGGTGGCCCGAGCGGGTGGGCGCAAGCGCAAAACCAGCAAGGGCCCCCGCCTTCGCCCGGCCGGTGGGGCAGACTTGCTCCGCTTCCGGAAAAGTCCGAGGAATTTTCCTTTGGTGACGTGAACGGCAAGATCTACCTGTTCGGCGGGCTCCCGGTCGCCGGCAAGGGTCCGCTGGGCCTGGTGCAGGAGTACGATCCCGCGACCGATAAATGGACCAAGAAAAAAAACATGCCGTTGGCTGCGCACCACGCGGCGGTCGCTTCTTATCAAGGCAAACTCTATTTGTTCGGCGGGCAGATCCAGCCGCAGCCCGGCGGTCCGACTCAGGTGCCGATCAACAACTCCTGGGAATACGACCCGGTTGCCGATTCCTGGAAGGCGCTCGCGCCGATGCCGACGATTCGTACTTCGCCGGTGGCTGTCGAAGTCGGAGGCAAGATTTACGTCATCGGAGGCGCATCGGTTCATCCGGGCCAGAAAGTGGTTTCCCTCAGCCCCACGGTTCCGCACCGCGCTCTGGACACAAACGAAGTCTACGATCCCGCCACCAATAAATGGGAAACGCGAACCACCATGCCAACCGCGCGAAGCCACATGGCTGCCGGTGTTGTGAATGGCAAGATTTACTTGATCGGCGGCAGAGTCGGCTCGGCCAATGTGACCGCGGGGAGCAATACCAACGTCGTGGAAGTTTACGATCCATCGAATGACAGCTGGGGCGCGGCGGGCATGCGCATGCCGACGGCGCGCAGCGGACACGGCTGGGCAACCTACAAGGGGAAGATTTACGTGGCCGGCGGCGAAATCTACGACTCGCACGTGTTCGCCACCATCCGCGCTGTCGAAGGATATGATCCGGCCACGAACACTTGGACCATCCTTCCCACGATGCCAACCGCGCGGCACGGCGTGAACGTTGCCGCGATCGGCAACCGCCTGTACGTGATCGGCGGACATATCGCTAGTGACGGCGCCGCGGGCGAAGCGGCCAATAGCGACGCGAACGAAGTGTACGAGTTTCCTGACAAGTAGGTCGAACCGAGAATGTTTTCGAGGAGGAATTCCATGAGGCCGGGGACAATTTTTTCGGCAATTCGATCGGCGCGCGGAGTCGCGATCGCCATTTTGATCGCGCTTGCTCTTGGCGCGACCGCGCAGGTATATGCGCAATTTCCAGGTGTGCCGCAGGGCCACTGGACCAAGGCCGCTCCATTCCCGCAACCGGAAGAGGAACTTTATGGCATCGCGGCCAATAACAAGATGTACGTGTTCGGAGGCTTCGGCGCAGGAAAACCGGTCGGCATGCTGTGGGAATACGACGCCACCACGGATAAGTGGACCAAGAAGGCCACCGTGCCGCGCCCGGTGCACCATTCGGCCCTGGCCCAATATCACGGCAAGATCTTTATGTTCGGCGGGTATGTCTACAATCAGGACCCCAACATCCCCGGCGGCGGTTGGGAGCCGGTTGACAATTGCTGGGAGTACGATCCCGGCACCGATACATGGAAGGCAATTGCGCCTCTGCCGGGGAAGCGCGGCTCTGCTATCGCCGAGGAAATAGGCGGCCAGATTTACGTCATCGGCGGCGCCATCCCGGAGCCCGGCACGAAGGAGGTCGCCATACGTCCCTCCCGCGCGGCGCGTTCGGTGGGCACCAACGAAGCGTACGACCCGGAGACCAATAAGTGGATGGTCCGCAGCCCCATGCCAACCGCGCGCAATCACGCCTTCGCGGGCACGGTAAACGGCAAGATCTATGTGATTGGCGGCCGTCTGACCAGCCCGTTCATCACCGTGGCCAGCAATCTGGACGTGGTCGAGGAATACGATCCGGTCACGAACACGTGGGACGGTTCGGGAGCGCGTACGCCGATGCCAACGCCTCGCAGCGGCGGCGGGTGGGCAACCTACAACGGAAAGATCTACGTCGCCGGCGGCGAAATCCAGACTCGCCAATTGTTGGGAGCATTTCGAGCGTTGGAGGCTTACGATCCGGCCACCAACTCCTGGTCCATTCTGCAGTCCATGCCAATTCCGCGGCACGGCGTCGCGACGGCAGTGGTGAACGGCAAGATTCACTTCGTAAGCGGACATGTCACGTCGGGCGGAGCGCCGGACGCCAACGTGTCCACCGGATCACACGACGTGTACGATCCCAATTAGAGAATAGGCGCGGCGAATCTAGGTTGAGGTTTTCAATCGCGGAAAGAGTTCGAGAGAGTTGTCGCGCTCGATTGCGCGCATATCTCCCGCGCTGAGCCCGAAATCGGTCAATCCTTTCGCATCGGTCTCGGCCGTTGCGAACGGGTAATCCGTGCCGAACAAAATATGCGACATCGGCACGAGCCTGGTTAATGCGGCCAGTGTGTACGGGCTCACCGCCTGCGCGGTGTCGTAATAAAACTTCTGGATTTCGTACATCACTCCGCGCGGCAGTTTCTGCGCCATGTCGGGTCGGTTTCCTCCGCTGAATCGGCCGGTGATATAGGGCATCGTGCCGCCGCCGTGCGACCAGATGAAACGAATATCCGGGCAGCGCGCTGCCGTGCCGCTGAACAGCACGCTCGCGATCGTGTACGTCGTGTCGTTCACCAGCGTGATTCCCAGCCCCGCTCCATCGGGAAGCAGGTTGATGCAGCACTCGGCCCGGAACGGGTGAGTGTAAACCACAGCTTTGCGCCGGTTCAGCTCGTCCATCACCGGCGCGAACGCCGGATCGCCGAGATATTTTCCCGCATAACTGGTCATGAAGCAGACGCCGTCGGCCTTCAGCGTATCGAGGCTGTACTCGATCTCGCGTAGCGTCGCATCGATATCGGGCATCGGCAGCGAAGCGAACAGCCCGAAGCGGCCCGGATAGTCGGCCATCAGCCGCGCTCCATATTCGTTAGTTTCCCGCGCAAGTTTGCGCGCCTCATCGCCGTCGCCGAACCACACGCCCGGTTCGCTGATGGAGCCCATGGACGTGGCCACTCCGCCCTTGTCCATCGCTTCGATCGCCTTCGCCGGAGTCCACTCCATCAGCGGGCGTTGGCCCGTTTTTCTGGCGGTGATGGCGGAAATAAATCCGGGCGAGGAAAAATGATAGTGTACGTCAATGCGGCGCGGTTTTGCCGCCGTTTGCGTTTGCGCAAATGCCGCGGCCCCAGGGATCAGCGAAGTGGCGCCGAGCGCCGCAAGCTTGGCAAGAAATTCGCGCCGCGGCACGGATAGCGAATGCGTCAAGCCAACGCCGCCTCCGTCACCGTAAATGTTCTCGACGCCGGAGCGCGCAGACTTGTGACTCCCGAAAATCATGCCGCTGTCCCTCATCGTGGATTTGCCGGACATGGTGTCACTCCTTTTTTGCTGGACGATCTCCGTGCCACTCCGAATATAGGGCGCATGCGGAGTCCTCTTGCTGCTCAAGATGCGAAAAAACTCTCTTTCCCGTCATTCCGAGCGAAGCGAGGAATCCCTCGGCGAGAAGCAAGCCTCGGAATAACGGTGCTTTGAGTTTTTCCGCAATCTGCATCGCGCGCTGCTTTGATTATACCGAAGCGGACGCGCCTGTGCCCCGCTTCACCGGCCCGCAAACTCATAAACCTCGTTGGCATCGCTATTGGCGCCCTCGCCTCCGATAAATCCGCCCTGCAGGTGTCCGCCGATTACATAAAGCCGGTTATTCACCACCGCGACGTTCACGCCATGCCGAGCCGTAGGCATCGTGGGCAACACTGTCCATTGATTGCTGGCGGGATCATACGCCTCCACGGCGCGTATCGCGGCAACGATGTGCGCATCATATTCCTGGCCGCCGGCAATGTAGATGCGATCCTGAAACGTGGCCCAGCCCATGCCGCTGCGCGCGATGGGCATGCGCAGGCCGGCCGTGCCCCAGCTATCGGCCGCCGGATCGTATTGTTCAACCACATCGGTGTCTGTGCCGGACGCAAGATAGGCCGCGGCGAGCCTTCCGCCGATGACGAAAATTTTGCCGTTCACCACACCGATGGCCGCGTGGTTGCGCGCAGTGGGCATGGAACTGCGTGTTTCCCATTTGTTTGTCGCGGGGTCGTACGCTTCGTTCGTATCGAGCGCGCGATGCGGCACGGACGGGGAAAGTGAGACAAGTTTGTGTCCCGGATGCACCGAGGCTCCGCCGATCACATAGATTTTCCCGCCAACTTCCGCAGCCGACGCCGCCATGCGGCTGGATGGCATCGGCGCCAGCGCTTTCCACGAATCCGCCGCCGGGTCGTATTCCCATGCATTGCTGGTTGGGAATTGGTTGGGGCCGCCGCCAGTTGGCTGCACAGCGCCGCCCATGACGTAAATCTTTCCCTGATATTCGGCGATCGCGGCGTGATGCGTGGCGACCGGCATGGGCTTCTTCAGGGTCCATGTGTCCGTGGCGGGATCGTATTCCTGCACCAGGCCTCGAGGCGATCCGGTGTCACCGATGGGATTTCCGCCGATCAGAAAGATTTTGCCGTTCGCGGCGATGCAGGAAAATTCTTCGGAGGTTTTGGGAAGCGGCGCAGCCTTCGCCCATCGCCCTTGCGCACGCGCGGCAGGCGCGAACGGCAGCAAACTAGACGCCGCAATCAGGATCACGGCAAGAGCACGATGCTTTCCGGGTAGTGTGGATTGTTTTGCCATCGTCCTGGGTCCCCGTAAACTATTTTCCCGCGAATTCAAGCGCATCGGTGGCGCTTGAGGCGAGTGCCGTCCCGCCGACCGAGGCGGATTGCATCTGCCCGCTGATCAGATAAAGCCGGTTTCCGAGCACCGCCACGGCCGGAGCGTTCCGTGGCAGCGGCAGCGGAGCAAGCATCGTCCAGGCGTTGGCGGCGGGATCGTAGGCCTGCAGGTCCCGGAACGCTCCCACCACCTGGCTGTTCAAATATTCGCCGCCAGCCACGTAGATCTTGCCGCCATAGGTGCCGTAGGCGACCCCGCTGCGCGCGGTGGGCATCCGCGCCTTCGCCACGCCCCAGCTATCGATCAAGGGATCGTACTCTTCGACGATATCGGTGGCGCTGGCGTTCACAAACACCGATCCGACGCGCCCGCCGATCACGTAGATCTTGCCATTGACCGCGCCGACGGAGGCATGATTGCGCGCCGTGGGCATGGGGCTGCGGGTTTCCCATTTGTCGGTCGCGGGATCGTACATTTCATTTGTGGCCAGCGAGCGGTGCGGTCCCGTGGGCGTCAGCGATATGATCTTCGCGCCCGGATGCACGGAAGCGCCACCCATCACATATATTTTTCCGCCGACGACCGCCGCGACAGCGGAGCCCCGCGCGGTGGGCATCGGCGCAAGCGCTTTCCACGTGTCCTTCGCCGGGTCATATTCCCAGGAATTATCGAGCGGAACCCAGTTCCCTCCCGCGGGATCGGGCTGCGCTCCCCCGCCGAACAGATATATTTTTCCGTTGTAATCGACGGCCGCGACGTGATGCGCGGGGATCGGCATCTGTTTTTTCTTGGTCCATTTGTCCGCCGCGGGATCGTATTCGTAGACCAGGCCCTTCACCGACGTGCCCAGAAGCCCGCCGAAGACGTAGACCTTGCCGCCGGCCGCCGCGCCAATGAGTTCCGGGCAGGGATCGGGAAACGGGGTGAGCTTCAGCCAATGTTCCTGCGCCCGCGCGCTCGCGCTCCAGGACAGAATGCCGGCTGCAACCAGGAAAGCCGCAAGCATCCGTCGTCTGTGCAACTGCATGACGCCGCTCCCCCTGCGAATAAGATGCGCTTTCGTTCCGTGGAAAACAATTCCCGCCGTACAGAACAACGGGGCGGCTTTCGCCGCCCCGTCGGGTTTCCTCATTTTCAGACAATCGATCAGGTAAAGACGACTTTTACCTAGAAGGATACCCGCAACGCCAGTTGAATCTGGCGCGCGGTGGTTGCGGTTTGTGTGATCTGCCCATAGTTACCGGTGTGAGTAACCACGCCGGGGTCCGCGCAGAACGTAGCCCCCACCTCAGGGCAATGTATAGCTATATTGGACAAGTTGAGGTTATTGGTCCCGTTGAAGGCGACCATTCCCGTGTTGACGAAGCCAAAATTCGCCCGGTTCAGCAGATTGAAGAACTCCGCCCGGAACTGGACATTGCCTTCCTCGCCCAATAGTCCAAGCTTCGTGTCTTTGACCAGGGAGAAATCCCACTCCCCCAGTCCGGGGTTCCGCAAAAGCCCGCGCGGAGCGTTGCCGAGATGTCCGAGTTCAGGCACACCGAACATACTGATGTCGAACCAATGGTTCGGATCGCCGGTGATGACCTTGCTCGGGTCGAATGGATTGACACCGTTTAGAGGCGAGCTGGACGTATTGATACTCGCCACCGAGGAAGCATTTTGGGACACAATGCCGCTGAACGAGCGGTCGTTGTTCACGATCGGGACAAACGGGTTGCCCCCCTGGATGGACACAATGTTGCCGATCCACCAGCCGTTCGTCACCTTTGACAGGAATCCCTCGGAATGCAAGCCCGGCAGATGGTAAATCACGTTCATGTGCGCCGATTTTGCGATGTCGAAGCAGGACGGCGCATAGTCGAGCGCCAGGTTAAAGGGATTGTGGCCGAAATTGGCCTGGGCAGGTCCGCCGCAGTCATCGTTAAACCGCGTCCCTTCCGTTGTGTCGGTGGACCGGCTCCAAGTGAATGCCCCCTGGAAGATCAAGCCGCGACTCAGGTGTTTGGTCACATTCACCTGTAAGGAGTTGTACCAGGAACTCGCCGCGTTGGTAAAAAACAGCGCGCTGGTAAAGAACGGGTTCACCCGGCAGGGAGCTGTCCCTGTGAACGACTGCGGAACCCCGGTAACGGGGTCAATGGGAATGACACTGTTGCCGCACCCGGCCAGACCCGAGGGTACGTCGTAGGTAGCCACCGTATTGGGCGGCAGAACCCCATTCACGAGATTGTTCGGTTTCACCGGGTTGCCTTCCATTCCCGTGTAGAGATTCAGGCCGCGCCGGCCGACATACGAGACCGCAAGCCCTATCCCCAGGGGAAGCTGCTGCTCGACGGTGAGGTTGTATTGCAGCGAGTGCGGCGACTTATCCTGATAGTCGCCCAGTTGCAACGACCTCCCCGCAGGTATGCCCTTCTGCTGAAGTAGTGGCAGGAGAGGAAGGGTGATATGCGTGTTCCCAACGGCGGTGGTATTTGCCACGAACGGCAGAACACCAGTTGAGTTTTGCGTCAGCAGCGCGCCGATGTTGCCCACGTCGTAGTAGATTCCGAGACCGCTGCGAACCGACGTTTTCCCATTGCCGAACACATCCCAGGCCAGGCCGATTCTGGGGCTCCAGTTTTTGTACGTCGAATTCTGCCAGATCGCGTTCGGAACCAGGGTGGGATTGAGCGATGTCCTGATGTCCACGATGGTGGACTGCCTGTTGAACATCTCGGTGATCGGGGTCATGAACTCGTACCGCAAGCCGAGGTTGAGGGTCAACCGGGAGGTCATGCGGTAGTCATCCTGTCCATAAAAGCCGAAGGTGTACCAGGTGTGGTCGCGGTCCAGGAAGCCCGAGTTGCCAAACTGCGAACTGAGCTGGTTGCAGGGTAACGTGGGACTACATGACGGATCGGAAGCGCCTGTACCGGGCGTCACTACGTTGAAATTTGACGCCGTGTCGCTCATGAAAGTCCCGATGCCGGCGTAAGTGATCGCCCCGAAGATGGACTTGGACTGCAGGTGGGGTTGGTTCATGCGCGTGCCCAGGAAGCCGAACTGGAAGGAATGCTTCCCGTGGGTGTAGTACACGTCCTCGTCCAGCGTCCACACGTTGTTGAAATGGTAGTTGGGGAACGTGCCCGGGGGCGTCAGAGCGGTGATGCCCGAGCCGGGACTGAAGCCCATGGTGAACAGGCCCGGCACACCCGACCAGATGCAAACTGCACCCGGCGAATAGTTACAGGTGCTCGTGTTGTCATGCAGGAAGAAGTTGGGGTTCATCGGTGTATTCGCTTCGCTAAAGCTGTTGAGATAGATCATGCGGCTGAACGACAAGCGAAACGAGTTGAGCACGGTGGGCGAAAAAACGTGGTTCTCCCCCAGGGTAATGTACTGGTTGCGGCTCCGGCCGATATTCGTATATTGCGGATATCCGGGGCCGGTGTCCTGCAAGGACAAGTTGCCGCCCAGATAGGGGGTGTGGATGACGCCGTCGTCGAGGGTGTAGCGGCTGAAGAAGCTGTCGCTATCCGAAAACGTGTGGTCCATGCGGAGCTGCCCGTAATCATCCCGGGCGCGGCTGAAACCATTAAAGGTATTGTTCGATGCGCCTGTTTCGTTGGGGAACGGAAACTGCCCGATCCAGGGCTGGACAACCGGGTCGACATTGACAACCTGGCCGGCGGCAAAACCCGAGTTACATGCGTGGGCATTAATCAATTGCCAAGGTCCACCCGCCAGCGGCCCCTGTAGAATCTGCTGGTTCGCGGCCGAAACACCTGCAGCGGTGGCTGCCGTTGTCGCGATGGTAGTGAGCGGTCCGCCTCCGATAATGACGTTTTGAGCGCCATTGGTGACGAAATGGCAGTCCGCATTCATCGTTGTATTCTGAATCGTGTCTCCCTGCGCCACGCGGACGCCTTCGTAGACCAGGAAGAAGAACGTTTTGTCCTTCTGGATGGGGCCGCCGAGCGAGGCTCCGAAGTTGTTGCGCTTGAATTGGGGCAACCGCTGCAGGTTGCCGCTGGCATCGGTCAAAATGTGATTCGCTAGGTTGGGCTGCGGATCGAAGAAGTTCCGCGCATCCAGATGATTGTTCCGCAGGTAGTCGAATGCCGATCCGTGCCACGTGTTGCTGCCGCTCTTACTGACGATGACCATCTGACTGCCCATCAGCAAACCGTACTCGGCGCTGAACATACTGGTGACGACCTTGTATTCCTTGATGCCGTCCACGCCCAGCGTTGCGCCGGTAATCGAGGAAGGCCCCGTGCCGTTCTTGGTCACGGTCACGGCGCCGTCCAGCATGTAGTTATTTGATCGCGGGGGCGCGCCGTTGCTGCTGTACCACAGCCCGGCGTCTCCCAAGCCCGAGTGAGTGGTCTGAACAATGCCTGGCGAAAGCAGCGTCAGGTCCGTATAGTTTCGGCCGTTCATGGGAAGTTCGGAAATCGTCTGGTCATTGATCAAGTTGCCCAGCGAGCTGGTGGTCGTATTGATGATCGGGGCTTCACCAGTCACGGTTACTTCCTGAGTTGACGAGCCCACTTCCATGGTGGGGTTCACGACGATTTCAGAGGCCACGTTCAGGACCAGCGACATTTGCGTCACGGTCTTAAATCCTTCTTTTTCGGCTTTTAACGAGTAGTTTCCGGGTTTCAGGCCGGGCACCCGATAGGCGCCGTCATCACCGGTATTGGCTGTACGCGTTTCGTTCGTATCGGAGTTCGTCACGGTAATCTTCGCAGCCGGCACAGTGCCGCCCGAGGCGTCTCTGACTGTACCGAGAATCGAGCCTGATTCTTGCGCGGATGCTGGAACGGCCATCCATCCCAAAATCAGCGCGAACAGCATCACCCCTGCCCATATACGACATTTTCCACTTGAAGTATGTTCGAACATGCTAGCTCCTCTCGTTGCCCGGATACCCAACGATAACTCATCTGAAATTTTCACTACTCCACTACCCATGACCCAATAACCCCCACCGATGGAAATTTCATGCTTCCCTCGTTGAAATACACTCTGCTGGATGAATTATTTGCCGCGGCGAGAATTTTCTCTCTCAAGGAACACACGCGTACCCTGGATACGACTGGGCCGAAACCGAATAGCGGGCGAACTATAGCGAAGTCCACAAAATCCAAGCGCATACACCCTCGCTTGAACGACCTCAAGGATTCAAATATGTTCGATAAATATAAGAGGCCGTCAACACACCCACCCGAGTCAAAGGTATGTATCAGCTTGTAGCAATAAATGACGACACCTGTCAACCAGATTCAGTCAAAAATCGAACCAAGTAACTTATTAAAAATGTTACGTACGAGCTTTCTACTAATGCTCCGCGCACGACATCAATTGCCGCCGGGAGGGGTCACATCCGGGGCCTTCACCACGCCCTCGAGCGCTTTCTTCAGCAAGTCCGCGGACACAACGCCTTTGCCATGCGATGGGGCAATCTGCTCCACATCGAGGTTCAACCTCTTCAGATTGTCGCCGAGCGCCGCGTAGTAGGGGGTCACGACGCCCGGGGGCGGATCGTTGGGACGCGGCTCGCCAAACTGGTTGAAGATATCGGTGATGAACAGGACTTTTTCCTTCGGCAGGTACGACATCAGCAGGTTGGCGGTATGTCCCGCGCCCGGAACCGTGTAGACTTCCAGGCGGCGATCTCCGTCCGTCAGGACATATTTATCCTTGACCCATATAAATTTAGCCGGTTTCGGGTTCTGAGAAAGCCGGTCCGGCTCCAGGGTGTGAGGATTCTTCAAAACCATCTTTTCGTAGAAGGGCTTGTTCATTTCGTTCGTGAGGATGATCGAGCCTTCGGCAACATACGCGCGCAGGCCCGCCGCATGATCGGAATGATGGTGGGTGTTAATGTGGTAGCGGATGGGCTTGCCCGGAACCAGGCGTTTCACTTCCTCCATGTTGGCGAGGGCGCGAGCCTCGGTCACCGAGGACTCGATGATCACCACGTAATCCTTGAATTCCACGGCCATGCTGTTCGGATCGGGAGTGCCGGCCAGATACCACACGCCGTCCGCGATCTTTTGCGATTCCACGTGCGTTGTCATTTGCCCGGCGCGCGGCATTTCGATATTCGCCGGGGCGTTCGGCTGGACATCGCTGACCGTCAGATCGAGCACCGGGAAAACGCCGTCCTTCTGAAAAATCTTTATGGGAAATTTCACGCCGCCGAAATCCTTGTAGTCCGAATAATCCGTCTCGATCAGCGTGTCGCCGAGAATCGGATTGGGCATCCAGGTTTCGACTTTTTCCAGTAAATTATCGCTGTCGACGTACCCGTTCACTTTGTATTTGTCCTTCACGGTGAACGAAATGACCGTTAGCTGCTTGCCTTTGACTTTCATGGACTTCATGGTGGGGTTCGAGGCCATGGCCGCCTTCACCCATCCATGGGGCGTCAGCGCCACCGCTCCCCCGCCCCAGGCCGAATTCTCGGTTGAGAGAGTCACGCCGCGCGCGGGCCTATAGAGCGGCTGTCCTCCTCCGCCGCGCGGCGGGTTCTCAAATTGCGTCCGGACCATCTCTTCCCGGGAGATATTCTTCCCGAAGTCCACCACGCGCGTGTACTTCGCATAAAACCTCGGGTACGGGCCATTCGGAAGGTAGCTTTGTCCGAACTGCGAGTAGATTCCGCTGCCGGAGTACTGGATCGTATTCAGACCGGCTGCTCCGATGGTCCGGGAAACATCGTCCAGCACGCTTTTTGCGTCTTTTGGCGCACCGGTCACGGCGCACAACGTCAACAACGCAAGAACGGGAACCCATTTTTTCCACATAGCTGCTTTCCCCCTGATGCCTGGAGTTGAAGAACGGACGGAATACCTTTGGGGCAGCAGAATTAGGAAGCCTGCTGAGCGCCATCAGGTAATGATTCGCCCGCTTGTCTTGAATTATTCCGCGGAACCCTTGCCGCCCAGCACCTCGACGTACCCGATGTGGTTCGATGTGTCGCCGCCCCACCACACGCGGTTCGGATTGCTGGGATCGAGTTCGATCCGGCGCATGTCGGATTCGGCATTGGGCACGGAGAATTCGACGAACGTTCCGGTCTTGGGGTCGAAGCGCGTGATCTTATCCGCAGCCTGTTCGCTGAACCATACGCGGCCGTGCGGATCGCCCACGGCGTCATACGGCGCGGAGTTCTCTGTGGGCGGATCGAAGAGCGTCATTTTGCCGGTCTCGTAATCGATCTTCATGAGTTTGCCGGATTCATGCAGGCCCACCCAGATATTTCCCTGGACATCCGAGCCCATTCTGCGGGGGATCGAATTAGGCAGGGGCGGCTCCCACTCATCGATTTTTCCCGTCTCCGGATCGAGACGTCCGATGCGGCTGGGGTCGCGCTCGGCAAACCACACTCGCCCGTCTCCGGAAATGGCCATGCCGTATCCCTGCGCGCTCTTCTTTGTTTTTACCCAGTAGGGAATAGGATAGGAGACGAACTTCCCGGTGGCCGGATCCAATCCGATGACCAGAGAGTTGCCCGCCGCCCAAATTCTTCCACTCTTATCGGCGATGATCGTATTAGAGCCGACCCCGCCCTGGATCGAATCGGGAACTGGATAGACGCTGAATTTACCGGTTTTGGTATCGTAGCTCACCCAACGGCGATTGTGGCCTACGTCCTGAACCCAGATTCTGTCGCCGTCCTGTCCGATGGCGCTGGAAATGCGCGATTTTGCTTTTCCGGGGGGCAATTCAATTTCTGTAAACGTGAACGTTTTGGGATCGAATTTGGCGATGCAGCAGCCGTTGCGCTCGGCGACCCAGGCGTTGCCGCGCGGATCCACGGTGACGTCGTGCGGGTCGCGCTCCGGGTCTCTCGGAAGTTCGTAATCCACGGCGACGTAATTGGCGGCCGTGCCCTGAATCAACGTCCTGGGGAGGCGGCTGTTGGCGTCCGGTCTGGCGTTGGCCATTCCCGGCGCCCCGGAATAATTCTTCGTCAGATAGCTGACCACGGCGGCTTCTTCCTGATCGGAAACTTCCTGCATGCCCATGTCGGCAATATATTCGCGCATGCGGTCGACCGTCGATTCCCACTTGGCACGATCGAAGCGCAGCAGCACGATGCGCTCGGTTTCGTGGCATTGCCTGCACTTCTCCAGAACGATCTGCTTGCCATCGCCTTCCGCCAGAGGCGTCTGGGGCTCATGAATCCACATCTCGACGCCGCCTACCTTGCCGGGCCTGCCCGGCCATCCATTGGCCAATTGAGCCGGTTGTGGAGAGGAAAGCGACAAGTCGGCCTTTGCCGGCTTGCCCCCCGCCACATCTACCGTCATCGGAGCGCTCTGGAAGCCATTGCCGATTCCTTGCACCGTGTATTTTCCGGGAGGAAGATTTTTGGCGGAGTAGCGGCCCTGCGCCTGGCTGATAACCATGAAGGTCAGGCGCATTTCGGCGTCGTGAAGTTTCACATAAGCGCCTGAAAGCGGCTGGCCGGCGGCGCCTTTGACCACTCCCTCGACAACTCCAGTTCCGTCCGCCCAGGTGCGCGGGGGAGCGCAGAGCAACACAAATGCGGCAACGATTGCTGCGAAAATCATGGAAAACGAGCGGTTCACCATTGGTTGGATCCTCAGTACCCCGTCCGGGGCGATGCGTCGATTGGGAACATAGCTCCCACCCAATCCGGAAAACTTTGGCGGAGTATATGATAGCCACGCGCCGGTGTCACGCGGGATTCCGGATGACCCCGCTGCGCAAAATGGAAAGCGATATTACGCCGCGCCGCCGCGCAGCGCACGCAGCACGCGCTCGGGCGTGAACGGCACCTCGCGCAGGCGCACTCCAACGGCATCGAAGATCGCGTTGGCAATCGCAGTGCCGGTGGCGATCGACGCCGCTTCGCCGGCTCCCATCGGCTGCATGGCCGGTTGGTTGATGAGGACGATGTCCACGTCCGGGACTTCGTCGAACTTGATGATCGGATAGCTCTGCCAATTCAGGCTCTTCACGCCCGCGGAATCGAAATCGACTTCTTCCATCAGGGCGCGGCTGGTTCCCTGAATGACGTTGCCTTCGATCTGATTTCGGAGTCCGTCGGGATTCACAATGATGCCGCAGTCGTGCGCCACGGTGACTTTCTTCACCGTGACTTTGCCGGTGGACTTGTCCACTTCAATTTCAGCCACCTGTGCGACAACTGTGCCGGACAAACCCGATAGCGCCAGGCCGCGTCCGGGGGCGACGTTGCCGCCGCCGCTGCTGCGTTGCGGCGACGGACGAGCCTGCCACTGCGCCTTGCTGGTGACCGCGCGTAAGACATCGACGACACGTTTGCTTTCGCTCCCGCCGAGGTGGCGCAGGCGAAATTCCAGCGGATCGGCACCGGCCGCGGCCGCCATCTCATCCATTTGCGATTCGGTGGCAAAGCACCGCGCCTGGCTGTATGGCGCGCGGAGGTTGCATGTGCGCAGCGGATTCGCGCTCATGATCCACGGAATTCCGGAGACCACGGCCTTGCGGTCCTCGAAATTGTAGGCGGCGCCGTCGTTCCCGCCCAAAAACACGCCGTTTTCGTCTGGCTTGATGCCGGTCTGGCGCGAGGCGAGCATCGGGGAAAGCCGCGCGTCGGTCCACGGCAGCGTACGTTCCGAATAATCCCAGGCGATCACCTTTCCTTGTGCGTCCAGGCCGCTGCGGATCGAAATCAATTGCGGCGGGCCCTTCGGTTCCCAGCCGTGCTCGTCCTCGCGCATCCACTGCACGCGCACCGGCCTTCCCGTGGCGCGCGACATCAGCGCTGCGTCCTCGGGCGCGTCGTCCGGTTCCAGGCGCCCGTAGCAGCCCGAGCCTTCCGTATAGATGAAGTGCACATTCTGTTCGGGCAGCCCGAGAAGCCGCGCGACGCCGTTCCGCGTGATGAACGGCGCTTGCGAGCCCGACCAGATCGTGGCCTTGTCTCCGCGCACGTCGGCCACGGCGCACGACGGCCCGATCATGGCGTGCATCTGGAATGGCCAGAGATAAGTGTTCTCGAATTTCTTCGAGGCCTGCTGCAGGGCGTCGGCCGCATTACCTTTCTCGGTGCCCGCACGGTCGGCAAAACTCTTTGTGTTCTTCAGGTAGTCGTACATTGCCGCGGGGCCTGTGGGGAATTGCTTTGACGGCGTGGACCAGGTGACCTTGAGCGCCTTCGCCGCCTGGATGGCCGCCCATTCGGTCTCCGCCACGACGCCGACGAAGGATCCATCCCGCACAACCTTTACGATCCCCGGAATCTGCCGGATTGAGGACTCGTCCACGATGACGGGCGCGGAATTTACAACCGGAGGGCGCACCACGCGGCCGTGCAGCATGCCGGGAATGCGTATGTCGGCTGAGTATGTAAATTCACCGGTAAACTTCGGAGGAAGATCAAAGCGCGGCACCGGTGTGCCGACGATCTTGTAGTCCTTGGGATCTTTTGGTTTGACATCGGGCGCGACTTTCAAATCCCACTGCTCGCCGCTTGCGGCAATTTTCGTCTCAAAGCGCTTTCCGCCCACCAGCTCAGCATAGGAAACTTTTTCCGCGGTTCCGGCGGCGCTGACAACCCCGCTATTCACAACAAGCTGCTCCGCGGGTACGCCTAGTTTTGCCGAAGCGCGCTGGAGCAGTTCGCGCCGTGCGGCCGCAGCTGCCTGTCGCATCTGAGGTCCCGCGCGCTCCAGAGTCCGGCTGGCCGATGTGCGGCCCTGGTCAACGGATTTTTCGGTGTCACCAATCTCCATGTGAATTTTCGAGACCGGAACGTCGAGTTCTTCCGCGACGATTTGCCCCAGCGCCGTGCCTGTGCCGGTTCCGAGATCCACTTTGCTGGTAAACACGCTGACCGTGCCGTCCGGCGCGACGCCGATCCAAGAATCGAGCTCGTTGGCAGGGAGTCCGCCGGCATTTGAAATCGGCGTGCCGCCCTGCACTCCTTGCGCCAGAAGGCTTGACGCCGGCCCGAGCAAATTGAAGCCTACGATGAGCGCGCCCGAACCCTTCAGAAGGTCCCTGCGGGAAATCGTCTTGATTGTCATCGTGGACAGTCCTTTCTACAGCGTCTGCTCGCACGCAGCAACGCAAAGTTCACTCCACGCGGGTCGTTTCTGCCGGGCAGGGGCGCGTCGGCGGAACAGCCGACATCTGCCCGGGGACATCATAATCCCAAAACCGCTGAAATAGTCCTTGACCGCTAAAATATCGGCTCCTAAAATCAGACCATACGGAGTGTTTACAGGTATTCCCCTTTGAACTGATTGCCAGAATAGAATTTGGATCCAATCCAAGGACCGAGAGGCTCCGATGCGAGCGCCAAAAGTACTGCTCACAGTAGTCGCGACCGCGGCTGTTTTCCTATTTCACCCGACCATTTCGCGGTCGGACTCTGCCAAGAGTGAAGCTTCGGAATCCCTCAGCGGACAAGTCACCTCGGCGGAAGAAGGCGCCATGGAAGGCGTGCTCGTTAGCGCCAAAAAGGCGGGCTCGACCATTTCGGTGACCGTGGTGAGCGACGAGCGCGGGCATTACCGCTTCCCCGCAGGCAGGCTCGAGCCGGGACACTATGCCCTACGCATTCGCGCTGGTGGATTTGACCTGGATTCCCCGAGTTCTGTCGACATTCCGGCGGAAAAAGGCGCAACAGCTGATATCAAGCTTCGCAAAACCTCCAATCTTGCCTCTCAACTCACGAATGCCGATTGGCTCGAAAGCTTTCCCGGAACTCCCGAGCAAAAAGCTTCGATCCAAAACTGCACCCATTGCCACACCCTGGAGCGGATCGTCCGGTCGACTCACGATGCGGATGAATTCCTGGGAGTCCTCGAGCGGATGGCGCATCACACGCCCGAATCGTTTCCTCTGATGGTGCAGCCGGCCGCCCCCGGGCGTCTGGGCGGCGGTGAAATGGGCGCCGGCCAGGAGGCACAGCTTCAGGCCACCCGGCAAAAGCAGGCCGATTATCTTGCCTCCCTGGACCTGAGTTCCACGGACCAGTGGAAGTATCCGCTGAAGATTGCGCCGCGGCCCAAGGGCAAGGCAACGCAGGTGATCATCACCGAATACGATCTTCCCAAGCGCACGCGGCAGCCGCACGACGTTGTTGTCGATTCCGAAGGAACGGTTTGGTATGCCAGCTTCGGCGAAGCGATTCTCGGAAAGCTCGATCCTAAGACGGGCAAGACCACGGAATACCCCATGCCCGTGCTGAAGCCTGGCCACATCATCGGAAATCTGGATCTGGAATTCGACGAGGACCAGAATCTCTGGATCGCGATGACCTTCCAGGGAGCGGTGGCCAGGTTCGACCGCAAGACCGAGCAATTCAAGATTTACAAGCTTCCCCCGGAAATGGACGGCGATTACCGCGAGCTCACGTTCGCGAGCCCGAATCACAGCAAGGTGGACGGCAAGGTGTGGGTCAATGATTCCGGAACGTGGACGATCCTGCGGCTGGATATCGCCACCGGAAAATTTGAAACCTTCGAGCCGTTTGCCGTGCCGCGGCCCAACATTTATCAGATCGCTTCCGACGCCCAGAACAATGTCTACTTCACGGTGATGGGGCGCGAGCACATTGGAAGGATCAATGCGAAAACGGGGAAAGTCGAGACGTTTCCAACGCCCACTCCCAAATCGGCGCCGCGCCGCGGATCGTTCGACGCCCAGGGCCGCTTCTGGTTCGGAGAGAACCGTGGAAACAAGATCGGCGTGTTTGACCCGAAGACAAACGACATCCAGGAGTGGGCCACGCCCCCGTTTTACTTGCCTTACGACGTAACCGCGGACAAGCACGGAGACGCTTGGGCCGTCACCGAATTCAGCGACACCGTATTGCGGCTGAATTCCAAGACCGGCCAGTTCACCGGCTACCTGATGCCCCGCGAAACGAACATGCGCCGCGCCTTCGTGGACGATTCCGGAGACCACGTGAAGTTCTGGGTAGGCAATACGCACCTGGCTGGCATCCTTCGGATCGAACCCCTCGATGGGGCGGCAGTCGCGTCGGCAATCAAGTAGCGAAACGCAGGATAAGAAATCTCAAACGCCCCGGTTCCACCGGGGCGTTTTGTTTTAGCGGCAAGGCAGCAAGAAGTTCGTTTGAATTATTACCGGGAATCCAGCCAGCAAAGGCATCACGGAGCGCAATGCGCTGGCTGTGAGTCCGTGCTTGAGTGTGACCAAGCCCCGCAGAGTCCGCAGGACAAATCCGGAATCTTCGCGGGTTGCGGTTTTAGCAGCTGCCATGGCTCCTTTGGGCCAGCCCGGTTGCCTTAAGACGGCCGCCGTATCGTCCATCGCGAAGCGGGAGGTTTTGCTTTGAAGGTGGATGCTCCGGCTCAGCTGCGGGCGCGTAGTGGAAGTGACGAGAACAATTGAATTTCACGATGGTAATTGACAGAGAGGGAAAGAGTTCGCGCAGCTTACAGATTTGCTCAAACGCGATTATTTTCTCCCATCATCAGGCGCCGGCTAGTCGGCCGTTACTCGACGGTCATGCTAAGCGGACTAGTGACGGTAACGGGCGGTCGAAGGAAAGTGACAATCAGGTTGACAGCGAATAGCGTGACAGCCGTCAGCTCAATCAATGCAGAAACAGGCAGAACGTTCCATGCCCAAGCCACGTAATTCTGGTAGGCAAGAATTTCAGATGTGACGCGGAGCGTGCAGCCAATCATCAACAGCACCAGCATCACGAGCATCAGCTTTGTGCTCCACAACACTCGCATTCCGCAGAAAGACGGCAGAATTCTCTGCCCGACGGAAAATACCATCGCCGCGATGAATCCCACGGTCAGCGCGTGCCGCGATGCCCCCCAGATCCCGGGCGCTGCCCCCGCGCGCGACGCCCAGATACCGAGTAACGCAGCGATCAACAGCCACCCGTAAGCTATCCGTATGAAAATGGGAAAGCTCGGGTGAACATGAATCGTTTTCGCCGGCCTAATTGCAGGCTCGAAAAAGCGGATCGCTCCCACAGCCATCAATGCTGCTCCAAACAGAAATACTCCGGCCGCCGTAAAGCGTTCCAGAAATCCGGCCACTACGCCAGCCGCGTTCAAACCAGCGGCAATCAGGAGCCAATACCCTCGCAGGGGTTTCAGCCCCATAAATACAGTGAGCCAACGCGAGCTGAATCCCCACACCATGGGAACCAGAAAGCCCCAGGTTGATACGATCAAATAGCGCTGGTCGAATTCGTGCGGGAACGCCGGCGAACTGGCATGAAGCGCCAGTTGAATGGAGGCTCCAAGATTGAGCGCCAGGGAAGCCAGCAAACCCAGTGTTGCCGCAATCACCACGAAGATCCAGGATTCCCATGGCTTCGGCGCGCCATGGGAAGGCCGGTGACTTGCCACGGCCTGAAAAAAGATCAGGAATGCGAGTACTTCAAGCGCCGCCGACAAAGGCATCAAAATGCGCCACTGCCAGGGATAAATATTGGAAAACCAGCGCATGGTCACACCAACGACCCAGAGCGCCCAACAGACCCATCCTTCCCAAAGCGCAAACGGCTTCAGTTTGCGCAGCTTCGGAATTGAATAGAACCCGATTCCTAGAATAAATGTGGCCACCCAACCGAACAGTTGCGCGTGGCCATGCGCCTGAATCCAGGCGGGAGCGATTGAATCGGCCTCCTCCTGGTTGCTGATTTTGATCAGATTCCATACGCCGAGGAACGTTCCCGGCAGAAGCATGAAGACCAGCCCCGTGAAGATATAAGTCATCAGCAGTCGCGAAAGCGACTGCTCACGCAGGATTGCGCGGTCCATAACGGATTTTGTTTTGTCATCCAACCAAACAGGCTTTTGGCTGTCAGTTATCATGGTATCTCCGTCGCCAACGCCCCGGCTGGAACCCAAGGCCCCATCCTCCGACAACCTGGATCGTCAGTTCCGTGCCCCAGCAGCGCTAGTTTCGCTTCGCCGCGCGGCCTCTCCGCGGCGGCGAAGTCCGATTCGGGTACGTGATGCAGTGGCCGCGGACACGGGCAAAAGGAATGAGCGAATGAACCCGGGAACGATTCATGCTCATAATGTGGTCTACCTGGATTCCGCGCACAGTCAGCGCATCGGCGATGAGCGAACGGTGGCAACGCCAGGGAACCGCTTCCGCGCACATCATCGCGCTCCGCTTCTGCCCGGCCAATTTGATCAATCGGCGTAATCCTGTTTCGAATTCGGAGGTCTGCATGTAATCGGCAAAGCCACGGAACGAGGCGTTGCGCCAACCCATGTTCGGGGAATCGCGCCGTGCATGGCGCAAGCCTCCTAACTTTCGCAAATGCACGTAGCCGATCCTAGCGGCTCGCAGTTTTGTCGACAGAGTCTCCCGGTTGAACTGGGGGTTGTGTCTCGACCGGGGGATGCTGCGTATGTCCATGACGCGCTTGACGCCGTGCGCCCGCAGCAGATCGAGGAAGTCTTTCCATGTGCGGGTGGAATGCCCAATGGTCAAGACAGCCGGCATTTCTGGCGCCTTCATAAAGATCCAATCCCACGGCCCCATCGGTCACGAACGGATCATCGTCAGCAACATCTTGAATTTACTGAGAGCTTTCAGAGAGTGAGGCTGATTTGCGGGCATGAGGACCGCTTGGCCTGCGGCCGTTCGCAGAAGCTTGCCGGATACCACGATTTCCGCCTCGCCCTCCAACAGATGCGCCACCGCATCAAAAGGAGAAGTATGCTCACTTAAGCCCTGGCCCTCATCGAAGGCGAACAAAGTGACGGTTGTCGTTGCGCGGTTTACCAGCACCCGGCTCACAACGGCACCGTCCTGATAATTCACAAGGTCGATCACGCAGACGACTTCCGCAACCGGAATTTCACGCTTACCCGGGGTCTGCTGCGAACTCATTTCCGTCACCTCCACCGCTGCCACAATCTCGCCTTCCCGTACGCGCAACCCCGCTATTTCCGTTTTTGGCGATTGGTCTTCTTCCCGCGCGCTTTCGACTCCACAATCTTTTTCTGCGGCGGCCACGAGAGCGTTAACAAAAAGGCGCTGTCCTCGGCTGCCTCCACGTCATGCGGCACGCACTGATCCAGCGCTAACAGGTGCCCGGCCGGGAGGTCCACCACCTGCGTGGGGAGATGCAGCCGGATATGGCCCTCAAGCGAGTGCACCGAGATCCTGCCTGCCGCCGTGTGCTCATGCATGCGCGTATCCGCCTTCATGGCGATCAGCACAATGCGGAGATCCGGGTGTTTTACGAGCGTCTTCGAACTTCGTCCCGTTGTCTGTAGCCATGATTCGTCCCGGTGCAATTGCGCGAGTTCGCTGGCAAGGTCAAACTGGAGCAGGGGACCGCTGAGAGTACCACCGATAGACTCGTGTCCGACGCCGGAGCGTCGGGAAACCTCTTTTTGCGAAATAGGCATATGCCATCCTCCACCGGCCAGTGATTAACCCAATCATTGCATCGTAACACGATATGTGGCTTCCGTGTGTGCTCACCCAGAGATTATAGGTTGTGGAGCCGAAAATGTTATCGGATTGTGAGATAACGAGGTCGCAAAACCTGCGAAAACCTGTGTGTGCTTTTCCAAAGCAGAGAAGGGCGCCGGCGTGGATCCTGCATTGCATTGTCAATTCCGACGAGTACCCTTGTTGTTGCGTGGAGCCATCCTGGTCCGGTAACCTTCGGACGCTACCTGGCATCGGTCCCCGTCTCGCTGGCAATTTGAAAGGGAGTAACCAGTATCGCGGGTAAAGTTCCTGCGCGGCCGGCCACAACTGAGGAGAAGTGAAATGAAAAGGCCTCTCGTTATTCTTGCAACTCTGTTCGCGACCATCATCCCCAACGCGCGTGCTCAGTATTCGACGGGACAGCAGGTGCCCATGACGCACATGTCCGGCCTGCTCAATCTCGCGGAGACCATTCCGTTGCCCGGGGACGGCTACATGGACCATTTGACTGTGGACGTGAAAGGCCAGCGCCTGTTCATTTCCGGAGAAGCCGCAAAATCCCTGATCGTCGTGGACCTGCGCGCGGGCAAGGTGATTCACGAGACCAAAGGGCTCGCCGATATGCCCAAGAAGTCGTTCTATTTGCCCGGGAGCGATGAAGTTTGGTTGGAGTTGGCAAACAGCAGCGCGATCGCCATCAGCGGGAGCACGTACGAGGTTACCAAAACCGTTCCATTATCCGGATTTGGAGATCCTAACCGGGGCGCGGATAACGGGGCATATGACCCTGCCACCCATCTGATTTACGCCTGCGTCGAGGTGTTTGAAGATTTTGGCGGCAGCGGCGATCACGGTTCCAATAACGCTTCCGTTGATATCGTTGACACAAGAACTTCCACATTAGTGGGAAGTATCAAGTTGCCGGGCGGCGATCCCGCGGGCATCGCCCTCGATGCATCGGGGAAAAGATTGTACGTGGCTATGGGAGATATTGTGGATGGGCAAAGCCATGTTGCGGTGGTGGACCTCGAGAAGCGCGCCGTGGTTGCGCAATGGCCGATCACCGGAGGGCCCGTGCCTCATACAGCGGGATTGGACGCAGCCCATCATCGGCTGTTTGTAGGTAGCCGGACGATTGCGCACACGGGCAACATCGGAGGCGGGCATCAGCACGAACCCGGTAAGCTGGTGATCATGGACACGGAGACCGGGAAAGTCGTTCAAGTGCTGGACAGCGTGGGCGGCGCGGACGATCTCCAATTTGACGCGCCGACCGGACGCATTTACTTCATGGGAACAACCGGCACGGTTGCCGTGTTTAAAGAGGATGACCCAAACCATTTCGAGCTTCTCGGGAAAGTGCCCACCGGGGCGATCTCGAAGACGGGGCTGTGGGTGCCGGAACTGAAACGCTTCTATTCAGCTGTCCCCAGGCACTACGTGATTACAGCGCGGCACGGGACTCGTGACCTGGAGGCCGACCTGCTGAAGGAATTGAATATTGCGCAAGGCGTGACCAAACGCGACAAAGCCGCCGGCTGGGAAACGTCGATGCTTTCCGACCTGGTCATCGAGGAAGCTCACCTCATGGTCTTCGATTTCGCACCGTAAGCGGCGTGATGAGCAACCTCACACGCCGCACACGGTAAACCCCAAGCTCTCTTCAACGCTGAACTGCAGTCGTTTTCGCGTGCCGCCAATTGAGCCTCGGCAAGAGTTCGGTCACATCTCACACGATTCTCTTTTAATTCAGGTTTCCACCCCCGTGGACTTGCCGGCAGACTTTGCAATAGGTGGGCGGCAATGCATTGTCCACGCGGTGCTTCACGGGCTTCAGGGTTTTTAGATACGCGTAAATCGCCTTCAAGTCCTCATCCGACATGTTGCGAAACGTTGACCAGGGCATGATCTGGTTCAATTCGCGCGCGCCGGCGTAACCGGTCCGGATCGTCCGCACAAAACGCGCTTCATCGTAATACGGAATTCCGGAAGGATCCGGAGTCAGATTTGCACTCGCAACCCGGCCCCATGGGCCTGCCAGCACAAATCCCCCGGCAAAATCCATGTCGGCGAGGGGTTTGCCCTTGTCCTGCGGCGTATGGCAATCGGCGCAAGCCGCTGCACTGACCAGGAATTCGCCGCGCTTCACAGGATCGGAAATGTCCGACCGAGGCACGGATTCCGTAATTGGTTCGGGAGCGCTCAGCATGAGGTGGTTTACAGGAAACGCAACCTCCGTTTTGGGCAGTGGATTGCGCACCGGCGGAAGTGAACGGAGATAGACAACGATGGAAGCCACGTCTTCGTCCGGCAATTCCCGAAAATGCTGGTACGGCATTAGCGGAAACAGGCCGCGTCCGTCGTGGCCGATGCCCTCGCGAATCGCCCGAGCAAGGGCGTCGTCGCTCCACGTTCCGGATCCAGTCTCCGGGTCTGGCGTAAGATTGGGAGCCACGATATGGCCGGGCAAACCCTCGAGCATTGAGAAATCCTGCCCCGCTCCTTTCATCCCCTCGACGATCGGCGCGTCGTGCTGCGTCCAGTCGTGCTGCGAGTGACAATCCAAGCAGGCATCGACCGATTCAACCAGGTATTTGCCGCGGGCAAGACGCTCCGGGGTACGCGAGAATGTGCGGCCTGTCAGTGCACGTGCCCTTGGGCCGAGGAACGGTTGCCATCCGGCCGTCAAACCAATCCCCACAATCAGGATCAGGGCGATTGCGCCTGCGGTAACGATCAACTTCTTTCGCACGTTTTTCATGATTCTTTTCCTTTCGTCTTCTAGGAAATTTAGAGTTCCTGAGCTGTCTGGCCGTCAGAGGGAAGTCGCCAAACTCACCCGTTGTTCCTGATCACCTGCTGATGTCTCACCGTAATTCACAAGTCGAACGGCGGCTTCGACGATGGCGTCGGGCTGCGGCACGAATGCCTGTTCCAGCGGGAAGCTCGCCGGCGCCGGAGCATCGGGGCCGGTCAACCGGATCACCGGCGCCTTGAGCGCGGAAAACGCCTTCTCCGCGACGATGGACGCAACCTCGGCTCCCACGCCGCACATCCTGCTCGCTTCGTGGACGACGATGACTCGGCCCGTTTTACGTGCCGCGTTGAGGATCGTTTCCTCGTCCAGGGGTTTAAGTGTGCGCAGGTCGATCACATGCGCGGAAATGTTCTGCTCCGCAAGTCGGTCGGCAGCTTTTATGCATGCGTGCACCGTCTTCGCGTAGGAAATCAAGGTGACATCTGTGCCGTCGCGCCGCACGGCTGCTTTTCCGATCGGCACGATTTCGCCGCCGGCTGGAACCTCTCCGGATTCAAATGCCAGCGCGATGTCGCTGAAGAACACCACCGGGTTGTCATCGCGGATGGCGGCCTTCAGCAGGCCCCTGAAGTCGGCGGCCGTGGACGGCATCACAACTTTGAGTCCGGGGGAATGCACAAACCACGCCTCATTGTTTTGGTTGTGTTGCGCGCCGACTCCCCAGCCGGCCCCGGTCAACGCCATCACCACCATCGGAAAGGAAAACTGCCCGCCGGAGATGTATCGCAATTTTCCGGCGCTGTTGACGATCTCCTCCATCGCGAAGCAAAGGAACGGAGAGAACAGCAGGTCAACCACCGGGCGCAGCCCCGTGGCGGCGGCGCCGGCAGCTGTTCCCGCGATAATTCCCTCCGCGAGCGGAGTATTGCGCACGCGTTGGGCGCCAAATTCCTTAACCAGGTCGTACCGCTTGGTGGCGACTCCCTCGCCGAACATGAGGACTCGCGGATCGCGCCTCATCTCTTCGGTGAGAGCCTGACTGATTGCTTCCTGCACTGTGACGTTTGGCATCGTATTCTCCTTAAGCGTAAATTTCGGTCGTGAGCTCTGCGAGCTCCGGATAGGGTGACGAACCGGCGAAGGCCACCGCCGATTCGATGGTCGAACGCACGCGCGTTTCCATCTGCGCGATGACTTCGGCGCTGAGCAAGCCCTCGCGAAGCAGCCGCTCTTTTTGCCGCTGGATCGGATCTTTGGCCGCCCATGCGGCCAGCTCCTGGCGATCGACGTAGGACTGGTCGTCGGCCTCCATGTGGCCGTGCATGCGGAAGGTGTAGGTCTCGAGGAAGAACGGCTTGCGCGCGGTCCTTACTTTATCGACCGCTACGCGAGCGGCGGCGTGGACCGCGTGTACATCGTTGCCATCCACGGTCAGCGATTCGATGCCGTATTTTGCGGCCCACGTGCTGATGTGATCGGTCAGCATGGTTTCGCGCCGGTGGACGTAGGCCTGCCACTGGTTGTTTTCGCAGATGTACAGAATCGGCAGATTCCACTTCGCGGCAAGATTGAGCGACTCGTGGAAGACGCCTTCGGTGGCGGCACCGTCTCCAAAGAAGCAAACGACGATGCCGGGCCTTCCGAGTTGCTGCTGGGAGAGCGCGACGCCAGGGGCGAGCGACAGCTCGCCGCCCACGATGGTCGAGGTGAGCACGATGCCCAATTCCTTGATGGAAATGTGCAGCGTGCCGCTCTTGCCCTTGCAGTAGCCCGTGCTCTTGCCCATGACCTCGGCGAGCATTTTGCCCGGATCGGCGCCGCGAGCGATCAAGTGTCCGGCGCTGCGGTGATTGGTGAGGATGAGATCTTCGGCGCTCAACGCGTGCACGACGCCGGCGGCCGATGCCTCCTGTCCCACCGAAGTGCAGACCATCTTGATCCCGATTTCGGGTAGCTTCTCCTCATAGGCGCGGATCAGCATCATGCTTTCCAGCAGGGTGGCCGCAGGATCCGCGGCGGCGGATTGCGTTCCATTCGTTTCTGTTTTTTCTTTTTGTCGATCCATTTCATTCTCCATGTGAACCTGTGCGGTTCGTGACTGACGGGCGCAGTAAACCACGAGCTCGAAATCTTGTGTGTGTCTTACGAAACTCTTACGGAGAGGTTAAGAAAGTTTTACGAAGAGCGGAGTGCGGGTTTGCGGGGGAAAGGAGATGCCTCTATGGGCTAAAGCAATGCCGAACAGGCAGTTACCGCACGAGGCCGGTGCGAATCTGGATCAGCTCAAGCGGGCGAGTCACAATCAGGCTGAAACGGCCACGGGAGGTCTTTTCCATGCGGATATTGCCGTGGCGCTCGGCAAGCCTGCGCCGCAAGAGCACCAGCCGGGCTTCGAGATTGTCGCCGATATCGGGCAGGTGGATGCGCGGATCGAGGCGCAACTCGCGGTTGCTGAACGACGTGCGCTTTTTTTCGGAGTAATCGCACAACAAGATCCACAGGATATTACCGGCCACGCCTTTGATCAGATATTCGTCCCCGAGGAAGATCGTATCGTCTTCGGCGTAGTGGCGCACGAGCAGCGCGGCGCCGGCTACGGCCGGGGGCGCCGAATCGCGTGCAGCCGGCTCCTCCGATGTTTCAGAAATTTGTTGCAAGGCGTGGATGGAAGGGCCGAGTTGCGCGGCCAGAGCCACCAACGCGTCTTCATCGTCATAACCGAAACGCACGTCCTGGGAACTTTCAACAAACAATACGCCGAGCAAGCGGCCAAAGGCGAGTATCGGCACCGCGAGCTGGCTTCGCGATTCCGGCAAGCCCGGCAGCGGGATCTCATTCTCCAGGATAACGCCCATGCCATCCCGCTCGATGTGCTGGCGGATGGCTCGGCCGTAGCCGTATTCGGAAGTCATGTGCCCGATGCGGATCGGGGAACGCTCGCGCGCGGATACGCCGATTACGCCGTCGCCAACCGCGATTTCAGACCCCACGCCGGATTCGTCGTACCCGCTGCTGGCGACGGCGTACAGGCGGCCCGCGGGACCATCCAGCATCAACAGCATGGCATGGCGTATCCCGAAATAAGCGTCCAGCGAAGCGAGCGTCTCTTGAAACAGCCCCTCAAGATCGGTGCAAGACTTCATGCGGTCGGACGCGGCGCGCAGCCCCGCCAGGCAATTGCGCCTCGGCGGCAGCGCCATGCTGCGCCCCGGCACGCACTCGATTTCCAGCACCCGGTAAATGTCCGACCCAAGCAATCGAAAAATACCGGCCATGCCGGTGTGCGACGCAATGCCCGCGAGTTTTGCCTTCATGCGCTCAAACAGCGGGCCCTGGGTTTCGGTCCTTAGATACTGGATGAACAAGCGATACCGCGCGGCCGTGAACGGATGGATAACCAGCACCTGCGCGTAGGGATTTTCCAGGATGTTCTGCCGCGTCTTGTTGAAGAATTGATACGAGGTGGCGACGTGCTCGTCGTTAACGTACTCGACCTGCGACAGGTAGGTGACATTCGGCGTTCCATCCGGCGCGCAGGTTGCGATCGTGCCGGGAATCACACCGTCCAGACATTCGCGAATGGCATCGACTTTCAGCGTCATCTTGTCGGACCTACGGCATGCCCGGCGTTCGGGCCCGGCGTCTGCGAGAATGCCGCCGAGGGGGTGAAAGTCACCGCGACGATATCCTCCGATTCAGGGGTGAGCAGCGCCCCAATCAAGCTGGGGGAGTAACCGAACTTCTTCAGGTGCTCTACAAACGCCTGGCGGTACGAAGTCACAAGCTTGGAGTCGGATTTCAAGGGCTTTTCCGCCTTTGCGTCCGATCCTTTTAACTGAAGTGCCTGGTGAGTGCTTGGCAGTGCAAAAACCGCGGCAATCATGCCGTTGTTTTTGATATGTTCCAGCAGGCCATGGGCATCCGCGGCGGAGAAGAAGAGCGTCATTTTCCGGTTGTCTGTGGAAAGGCGGCTTCCCAGCGCTCGGGACATGAATGGAATGTTGTCTGCGCTGCGCGAGGCCGCCACGATCGAAAGATGCTCGATTCGGAGGAAGGCAGCGTCTTGAGCGCCAAGTGCGAAGTCGGGGCTGTTCGGTTTAGTCATCGCGCACGTCGCCTCCGATGCGAGTACGAAAATCTGGAATTCCAGACTTGGCGATACCAAAACATTTAGCATTGAACTTGTCGCCGGGCAATATCCAATCCCAATTTTTTCAGCAAGCGGTATGATGAAGACCCCAAAGTTCGTGGGCAGGCATGAGCGTGTTGAATTGTTTTTGAACGTGACTGTGGAGAAAAGGATTTAATCATGAGCGAAACAGCAACGCCGGCGCCGGGCCCGGCAGGCGTCCAGGTCGCAGCAATCGTCGAGTTCATCACGCGGGCCCTCGTGTTTGTTGGCGTTCCCCCGGAGGATGCCGCGCAGGTGGCCGCCTTGATGGCCGAATCCGACGTGCGAGGCGGGGACGCGCACGGCGTGTTCCGGCTGCCGCAATATGTGAAGCAGATTCAGGAAGGCGCGGTGAACGCCCGGCCCAACATTCGAGTCCTCTGCGAAAGATCCGGCACTGCGCTTCTCGACGGCGATAATGGCCTGGGCCACCTAGTCATGAAACGCGCCGCGGAATTGGCTGTAGAGAAGGCCCGCCGGTGCGGAGTCGCCTGGGTGGGCACTCGGCATGGCAATCATGCGGGCCCGGCGCAACTCTACCCGCGCATGGCCGCGGTGCAGGACATGATCGGAATTTATTTCTGCGTGGGGAACGCCAATTTGGTTCCGCCGTGGGGCGGCACCGAAGCGCTGCTCAGCACCAATCCCATCGCCATCGCCGTGCCCGGATCGCGGCATCCGTCGATCGTGCTGGATATGGCCACGACGAACGCGGCGTTCGGAAAAATCCGCCTCAAAGCGCAACGCAATGAGCCGATGCCGGAAGGCTGGATGATCGATCGCGAAGGGAAGCCCTTGACCGATCCGAAGCGCGCCAGCGAAGGATTCCTTTTGCCCATCGGCGGCGCGAAAGGATATGGCCTGGCGCTGATGTTCGGCTTGCTGGCGGGAACTTTGAATGGGGCGGCATTTGGCCGCGACGTTGTCGACTACACCGTGGACTCGAAAACTCCAAGCAACACGGGGCAAGCCATCATGGCCGTGGATATCGCGGCGTTCGCCGATGTCGAGGCCTTCAAGCAGGACGTCGATGAAGTATGGGACGTCATGAAGTCGTCACCAACTTTGCCGGGCGTCGACGAAGTGCGGCTGCCGGGAGAGCGCTCGGAAAATTTGTACCGCGAACGGATGACCAACGGAGTTCCACTGGGCGCCGCGCTGCGCAAGGCGCTGGACGAACTCGCCGACCGGCTGGGCGTCGCGCGATTGCAGTAATTTGCCCTCGTACCTGATACGTCCATGCTCGCTATGTCCGCGGGATCAGCGGAGACCATCAGAATCTAATATCTATTCTGCAAGTGGGTCCGCAAGAGTGCCCGCAAGGGAATTTGGTTCACGGGTCATAAGCATTCGGGAGATCGCTGATTATGCCAAACGCTGATGTTGCAGGGGTGCGTCCCGTCGATATTCACGCGCATTTCTTTCCGCAACCCTATTTGGACGTGCTCGCGGAAGACGGTCCGCGCTTCGGCGTGGAATATCGCGCGGCCGAAGAAGGTTTTTACATCAAGACGGACGTGCGCTTCCAGGGCCCTCTTCCGTACCGCTCCGTGGACTTGAAAATGCGCATTGCGGACATGGACGCGAACGGCACCGCTGTCCAGGCGATGTCGCTTACCGGCCCGATGGCGCACTGGGGAGACGAGGAAGTTTCGCACAAATTGTCGCGCGCCTGGAACGACGCGGCCAGCGCCGCACACCTGGAGTATCCGACCCGGTTGTATGGTTTGCTCACGCTGCCAATGCTCTTCCCGGATCGCGCCGTCGACGAACTCAATCGCGCGAGCAAATTGCCCGGACTGCGCGGCGTCTACATGGGCACGAACATCAATCACCGCGACCTAGACGACCCGCTATTCGAGCCTATCTTCACGCGCATCGAGCAACTGGACCTTCCCATCTTTCTGCATCCGCTGACCGTGGCCGGAGGCCCGCGCACAGCGCCCTTCAGCCTCGCAAACTTGATTGGCTTTCCTTTCGACACAGGCATCGCAGCCTGCCACCTGATTTTCGGCGGCGTGCTCGACAGGCATCCGAAACTTCAGTTCACGCTGCCGCACGGCGGCGGCGTGCTGCTCATGCTGATGGGGCGCATCGACCACGGCGCGACCGTGCGCCCGGAAATCGAGAAACTGAAGTTGCCCCAGCCTCCCAGCAAGTACCTGCGGCGGTTCACTTATGACACCGTGGTGCATTCCAAATCCGTGATGGAATTCGTGATCGGCGAAGTGGGCGCCGACCGCATCATGATCGGCAGCGACTACTGCCTCGATATGGGCTACGAAGAACCGGTGCATTTCCTGGATCAGGTCAACATGACCAGCGAGCAACGCAGGATGATCCTGGGCGAGAACGCCGCCAGACTTCTGAAGTTGTGACCAGATCGGAGCCGGCCCGCGCATGCCTTCGTCCTGGGTTATAGCGAAAAATAAATTGACGGAATTGCGAGTGCAGCTGTGGATCATCGCCACGGCGTATGCCGGCGTCTTCGTTGTTGCGGCGGGCTTGCTCTATCAGCGCCACGTTTGGGAACGCGATCATTACGCCGAGGTGGTGGCTTCCAGCGGGATGTATGCCGCAGGCGATACACTGCTTTGGATTTTCATCGCATGCCTGATCGCGGTCCCCACGGCTTTTCTGGTTTGGGTTATCGCAAAGTTTGAATCTCTTTACACTGGCTATTCGAAAGTTCTGCTGGGTCTCAGCCTGACTGCGCCGTTTTGTCTGATCGGAATTTTCCTTGGCGAAAAGCACGTGTGGCAGAACCTGATTGTTCTCTGTTTCTACAGGTTCCTGTTTTCGCCGCTGATTCTTGCGGGAATCGGATTCAGCCGTTTGGTAGCCCGGTTTGGCCGCGCAAAGAGGCTATCGTCTTATGCGCTCCTCATCGAGGGGCTGACTTTGAGTGTCGCCGTTGCGCTGATCATCCATGCGGCGAGAAGCAATCAGCACTGAGGGAGAGGGGCCGCCCGCGTCTCAGCGTTGCGACGCTTTGCCGGTGGATACTTTCGCGTTGAATTGCGCGGATTTGCCGCGCGGGATGGTCAGCGCGGTCCACTTCGATCCGGCTAGATGCTTGGTCAGAAACACAATCTGCCCGACATGGTAGGCCGTGTGCGTGATGTTGCGGTTGATGGCCTGCATCACGGAGTGCGCTTCCCCGCGAATCGTAATTGTTTTTGTCAGATCCGCATCGTTGAGCCCCGCGAGCGAATCGAACAAAGTCTTCCAGCTCGATTCCCATAACTCCATCAATTCCGCCCGTGTTTTAGGAGGCGCTTCAAATTCGGAATCGCGGTCGCGGTCCGGCTTCTCGCCGTCGCTGGTGAGGAAGTCGGTCCAGCGCGAGCGCAGGTTGCCCGCCACGTGCTTCACGATGATGGCGATGGAATTGGATTCCGCATCGAGCGCGGCGAACAGCGCCTTGTCCGGAGCCTGCTCCATGGCGCGGTCGCCGAGCCGCTTGTACACGCGGAACACGTCGGTTGCGTCTTTCACATAAGAAGAAGTGAATTCGAGTGCCATGGCCGGATTTTGCAACCGCGCTCCGGGGAAATCAAGCGTGGAAACACAATGAGTATGATTCCGGCGGCCCTCACGGGATACGTCACGATCTGATCGACCAAAACAGCGTTACCCATACACATCGCGATACCATCCGGTCCCATAGAGATAAATTGCGCATGCTATTCTGCCAAAATGAATTCGGTCAGCGTGCAAAGCAGTGCCACACCCGAACACCCGCAGGATGCGGCTAAGGAACCCTCCTTTTTAGTTTCCGGCCGGGCTCTGCCAACGAAGCTGATGGTTGGACTCCTCCTCCTGTTTACTGCTCTGCCGTACCTGCCGGCGCTTCGATACGGGTTCGTCTATGACGACACGACGCTGGCGCTTGGCCCCGTCTCGGCTTTGGCACGGCTGACTCCGGTCGAATTTTTCTTCACCTCGGTCTGGGACTTGCGGCATTCCGCCATCGAAAACAACTCCAGGTATTATCGACCTTTGTTCCAAACGTGGTTTCGGGTCAACGCCGTGTTTTTCGGGGACCATGCGGCCGGTTGGCACCTGGCCACCTTGTTGGTCCATCTCGCGGTAACCGCGCTGTTATTTTTCTTTCTCCGCCACCATCTCCGGCAAGCCTGGGCGGCATTCGCCGGCGCCTTGATTTTCGGCATGCATCCCGTGCACGTCGAGTCGGTCGCGTGGATCTCAGGCGTACCCGATCCGCTGGTGACGCTGGGTGTCCTGGGGAGTTTCTTGCTGTGGCAGAGAAGCCGTGAAAGGGCACGCGCCGGGCTGTTGCTGGGGTCGCTTTCTTGCTACGCCGCGGCGCAGTTTACGAAAGAAATTGCCATCGTGTTGCCTGCGTTGATCTTCCTCCATGTATTAACCGGCGCCGGCGAAAATGTCGAGACCCTTGGACCTGGAAAGGACCGCTTCCGTTCGGCCTTCCGGCAAACGCTTCCGTTTTTGGGGATTTCGATGCTCTACCTTGGAATTCGCGCTTTGGCGATCCCTCGCGTTCGCACCGGATCGTTGCCATGGGTTCCGGCCAGGCAAGCGATCCTCACTTTTCCTTCGGTTCTCCTATTCTACCTTCGTCATCTTGTCTGGCCCGTGGGGTTGGGGCTTTTTTACAATATTCGGCTGATTTCCAGCTTTAAGGATACCGGCTTCTGGGTTCCATTGATCGCGCTGGGAGTCGCGGTTGCGTGCACACTGGCGTGGCTGAGAATCCACCCCGACAGTGCACTTTTGACGGCTCTATCCTGGTTGGCCCTGCCGCTTCTGCCTGCGCTGGACCTCGCACTTTTCTTCAAGGACGATTCTGTCCACGATCGCTACCTCTATTTGCCTAGCGTCGGCTTCGCATTCCTCTGCGGAATTGCAGTGAAGAAATTACTCGGTGAAAAGCCGGGAACCTTGCAACGCTATCTCTTCCTCGCGTGCGCCGCGGCCGTTATTGTCGCTTGCGCCAGTTTGACCGCGGTCCAATCCGCACCATGGCAAGACAACCTCTCGCTCTATACGCGGGCCGCTCGGATTTCAACCAATCCCAACGCGCGCCTCTTCCTTGCCAGTGAGTACATCAATGGAGGCCGCCTGCCGGAAGCCAGGGGGATATTGGAAGGATTGACGCGCGAGCAACCTGAATCCTGGAGCCCGCACTATTACCTGGGATTTGTGGATTATCAATTGAAGGATTTTCCCTCCGCCGAGATATATCTGCATCGCGCGATTGAGCTCGATCCTGCCGACCCGGATGAATACTTTTACCTCGGTCTCGCATTGTTCGAAGAAAACCGCTTGGCCGATGCCTCGGCGCAAATTCACAACGCGATCGCGACAGACCCGAATAGGGAGGGCTATCACTATATAGCCGGCCTGATCCTCGTGCGGCAGGGAGAGCCCGATGCCGCAAAGACCGAATTTCGGGAGGAACTGAAACACAATTCCACGAATCCATTGATGCGCATGCAGATCGAGAAGCTCTCGGGAATCACTCCCGCGGAAGACGGTTCATCCCCTGCTTTGCCGTCTTCGCAGAATTAACGAACCTCTGAACTTCCTGCTTCAAATGTCCGGGAAGTCTTGAAATGCCGAACTCCCCCGGGCTAGAGTGGGTGCGCGATTGCGCAGCGCCGCAAATTATCCGGCATAATCATAAAGATGTCCGCCTCTCCTATGGAACTAACTTCAGAATGGTTTTGGCCGCGTCTGGTCTGCCCGATTCACCGGACGAAACTGCATTCTTTTCAGGACGTTTTAAAATGCGATGCGGGGCACGTGTTTCCTGTAGTCGACGGAATCCCGGTCCTGATGGTCCCGGACGGCGAGCCGATGTATCCCCCGTTCGCGGAGGTACCTGCCAATCCGGCGTTACAAGCCGCCGACCCAGCCGCGATCGACCCCTTCGTGCAGCAAAACCTGGTGAGGACTAACGGCAAGCTGTACCGTTCGCTGCGCGGCAAGCTGAAGCGCTATCCCATTCCGGAGTTGCCGCTTCCCGCCGGTGAAGGGCGCACGTTTCTGGACGTCGGCTCGAACTGGGGCCGGTGGACCATTGCCGCCGCGCGCAAGGGGTACAGGGCCGTCGGCATGGACGTGTCGCTTGCTGGGGTACGCGCCGCCCGGCGAGTGGCTCGTCAGCTGGGCGTCGCGCCCGGCTTCATCGTCGCCGATTCGCGGCGAATGCCATTCCTCGACAACACGTTTGAAGTCTGCTTTTCCTACTCGGTGCTGCAACAGTTTGAAAAGAAAATGGCCCGCCAGTCGGTGGAAGAAATCGCCCGGGTGGCCGTCCCCGGCGGGCGCATATTGGTCCAGATGGCAAACCGCTTTGGGCTCCTGCAAATGGTGAATCGGGCCATTCGGCCATTGCGGCGCAACCTCAGCTTCTTCCATGTCCGCTACTGGACGCCTCGGGAATTGCGGGCCATGTTCAACGAAGTGGTGGGTCCCTCGCGAGTTTACCCCGAAGGATTTTTTTCGCTCGACGCCCAGGGAGCGGATTTGGATATTCTCCCGTGGCCAGAAGCCGCCGTCGTCCGCCTGTCGGAAAAATTGTGCCGCGCGTCGCGGCATTTTCCTCCTCTGGCCGCGATGGCGGATAGCGTGTACGTCGATAGTTTGAAGCGGGACGTCCTGCCCGCCCGCGATGCCTCGCCGGCAGAATGAGTTTTCACGCGCGGGTGCCACTGCCCTCGTTTTGGCGTAGAATACGCGCATGGCCAAGAAATCCGCGCCCCCGATCGAAGTGACGTGTCCCTGCTGCCAAGCAAAGCTCACGGTGGATACCGAACTTGCCGTGGTGCTTTCTCATGTGTCGCCGCCCAAGGCCGCGCCAGACGTGGATATCAGCGACGCCGCGCGCATCCTAGCCGAGCAGGCCCGCAAGCGCGAGGATAAATTCCGCGATTCCTGGGAAGCTGAAAGCAAGAAGGAAGACGTCCTGAACCGAAAATTCGAGGAAGCCCTCAAAAAGGCCAAGGACCAGCCCACCGAAAAACCGCTGCGCGATTTCGATCTCTAGCACGCCGTAAACCAACACAAAAAGTCGTCATGCCGAGGCACGCTTTTCGCCGGGGACTCTCTCATTCTACTGACTTCAAAATCCGGAGAGATTCCTCGCGGAGTCTATCCCGGTCCCTTCCGGGACTCGGAATGACACGGAAGCAGAGCTGTTCCGCAAACTGCAGTCGTGCCAATCAATACCCCATCGGTGGCGCATCTGTCATACTATGCGCGTGTTCCGAGTCTCACGATCCGCCAATCTCTCCTTTCTTGCAGTATTGATTTTTCTGAACGTAACTTCGTTGTCTTCGAGTGCCGCGCTGCCGCAAACGGCGCCTCCGGCGAAATCCCAAAAACTTCCGCGCCCGCAAACTCTGGGCCATGGCCCTGCGCTGGAACGCGACCCGGCTTCCGGCGAACTCCACGTGCCGGACAAGAATTCTTCTTCACCCGGCGCGGAGACCATCCGCTCCAGCGTCACGCTGGTGCAGGTGGCCTGCACGGTCACGGCGCCGGACGGAACGCAGGTCCGCGGCCTGACCCAAAATGATTTTCGTCTGTTCGAGGACGGCGCGGCGCAGGAAATCTCGTCGTTCGACGGCTCGGCCACGCCGGCCAGCATTGCCCTGGTGATTGACGCGAGCCCCAGCATTTATCACGAACTCGCGGAGATGCGCGGCGCGGCGCACGCGCTGGCCGAAAATCTTTCGCCCGCCGACCAGATCGCGGTCGTCTCTTTTTCCGATCAGGCGCACCTGCTGCTGCCGTTTTCCACGAATCGGAAATTGCTGGACCGTGCCATCGAATCGAATTACCTGGCGCGCGTGGAAAATTCCTCCGAGTCTCGGATTTACGAATCGGTTTTCCATACCGCGCGCGAATTGTTTTTCGGGCGCACCGGGCGCAAGGCCATTGTCCTGCTCACCGACGGCCAGGATAGCGGGCTGGGCCTTACGTGGGACCCGCGCAGCGCCGAACCCGGTTCGGGCGCGGCGGGATCGCGCCT
The DNA here is from genome assembly GCA_020073485.1 of Terriglobia bacterium. Classification (GTDB taxonomy): domain Bacteria; phylum Acidobacteriota; class Terriglobia; order Acidiferrales; family UBA7541; genus Palsa-360. The sequence goes on from JAIQFB010000027.1 coordinate 62,746, forward strand.
GGCGTTTGACGATGTTGCGCGCGAGTTGGGTGCGGACGGCATTGCCTTGTTCATAGTGTCGACCGAAAACCGTCCTCGCGACATGACCCCGCAGTGGCTCGAAGCGCATCGGGACGCGATGCTGGTCACCTTTCAGGCGCGCGATGCGCACATGCCGCACTACACGCTTTACCTTGCGGAGCTTGCGCGACGCGTGGGAGGCCAGCTCGATTTCCTGCGCGAGACGCGAAACTTGACCGAGATTTACCGCCGCATCGCGCTGGCCATCAGCGCGGAATACACGCTGGGGTACTATCCTTCGGCGGGAACCGCGCGCCCCGGCTGGCGCTCGCTGCGCGTGGAACTCGCCGCCGGCGCAAGTGTACCGCCCGGTGCGAAGCTGACGCACCGCGGTTCGTATTACGTTTCCGCGTTTAAGTGAGTAGCGCAGACTTTTTACCCTGAGTGCAGTGAAGGGCAGCCTGTCTTTGCGATGAATAGTGGAAGACCGAAACCCGGCAGGAGCCCTTCGCTTCACTCAGGGTAAAAAGCCTGTCCTGCGGAGATCGAGGGAGCAATTATGGCCGCAAGAATTGAAATCGAAAAATTCGACGCATCACATTTCCGCGTCCGCGTGATCGACGAGAAAAGCGAATCCTTCCACCAGGTCACCCTGAGTCCGAAGGATCGCGCGAGGCTCGCGGGCGAGGACATTGAGCCTGAGGAACTCATCCGCCGGTCATTTGAATTTCTGCTGGAACACGAACCAAAGGAATCGATCCTCGCACGTTTCGATCTGTCCGTGATTGGCCGTTATTTTCCGGAATACGAGCAGGAGATCAAGCGCAGGCTCACGAAATAATCGCGAAGCCCGGAACGTTCAGGGTTTCACCGACACGTCATAGTACGCGACGGTGCCGTTGTCGCCGCGGATCGGGTCGATGCGCAGGATTTCGAAGCGGCCCTGACGCAGGTCCTCGACGTTTTTCTGCACGGTTTCGTGCAGATCGTGCTCGAGTTCCGGCGTGCGGATCGGCGACGCCAGCAGGCGCGCGTCCACGCGATAGGTCGAGATTCGCCCCGGAGCCACGGCGCGCAGTTCGATCACGGCCTGCGAGGCCGGAGGCCCGACCATGGGCTGATCGCCGAAGTGAACGAAGTGCGGCGAGAAGAGGACGAACAGGACAATCGCGGCGACGGCAATATCGTATTGCCAGGTCCCGCGCTCATAGGACCAGAACACGACCCTCACAACGGCTCGCCACAGCGTTCGCATATCAGTCGGCAGGCACTCCGTCGACAATCTGGCCGTCGCGCATGTGCACCACGCGGTCGGAATACGCGGCGGCTTCCGGGTTGTGCGTGATCATGATGATCGTTTGTCCGAGTTCCTTGTTGAGCTGGCGCAACATGGATAGCACAATTTCCGAATTTTGGGTGTCCAGGTTTCCGGTGGGCTCGTCCGCCAGGATAATTTTCGGCTCGTTGATGATCGCCCGCGCGATGGCTACGCGCTGCTGTTCGCCGCCGGAAAGTTCGCTGGGCCTGTGTTTCAGGCGTTCGCCCAGGCCGAGCATCTTGGTCACCACCTCAAAGCGGTGGGGATCGAAACTTTCGCCGTAAATATGCTGTGCGATAGCGATGTTGCCGCGCGCGTCCAGCGTGGGCAGCAGGTTGAATCTCTGAAACACGAATCCGATTTTGTGGCGGCGCAGCTTGGTGCGTTCCGCATCGTTCATGGTCACCAGGTCGTTGCCGTCCACCAGGACGTGCCCCTTCGATGCCTGCGCCAGCCCTCCCAGCACGTACAGCAGGGTCGACTTGCCACAACCGGACGGACCCATCACGGTCACGAATTCTCCGGGCATCACTTTGAAGTTGACGCCGCGCAGCGCTGGAACTTCCAGCTTCCCCGCGTGGTACAACTTCCACAGATTTTCGGTAACGACTATCGGCTCCACTCTTGATTCCCTTGTGGAAAACGGCGCTTCGGCAGGCCGGGTTATTGTAGTCGCGATTGGCAATTCTGACTAGACCTGCGTTTGGCCGGACCTCTTGCTAATCGTA
>JAIQFB010000046.1 GCA_020073485.1 Terriglobia bacterium
TTGCCGCCAATCGTGCAAGCCTTCTGGCTGGAAGGATCGGGAGCGAAATAGAGGCCGTGGTCGCTCACCGCCAGCGTCAGGTCCATATTCACCACGCCGGGCTGGACGCGGGCGCGGAGATTCTCAAGGTCGATTTCCAGGATCTTCTTCATGCGCGCGAAGCCGAGCACGATGCCGCCTTCGCTGACTACCGAACCCCCGCTTAACCCCGTCCCCGCGCCACGCGGCACGACTGGCAGCTTTTCACGCGCTGCGAGCTTCACCACCTCAACCACATCGTCCGTTGTGGTGGGAAAAACCACTGCCTCCGGCTGCTTCAGACAGGAGAGCGCGTCGTACTCATAGAGCATGACGTCTTCGGGCCGCCAGAGGACAGCCTCGGGTCCCAGGATGCGGAACAACTCACGAACTAGAGGGCTGGGCTTCATCGGCGATAGGTCGGCCCCGCGGGTGGTACGCGGGTCACAATCAGGACGGCCGCGTCATGCCGTGTGCACACACTTCCTTGCGGCCCCGCACCAACAGGCAAACGCGCGGGTTCCTCTCTGCAAATCACTTCGGCCTAAGTATATCGGACGGCCAAAGCGAGCGTCAACGCACGCAGGCTTCATAAATTCTTGACAAACATTTGACTTCGAATTCGCGCAAAACAGGGGAACATGGAGGAACGGGATTGCGTATGGGCAAATTAGGGCGAGTTGTCAAGCCATCAGACCATTGGACGGGGAAGCAATCCGTATTTGTGGACCTTCACAGGTAAGCTTTCCAGGCGAAAATGATCGCGGTGCGGGGAATCTGTAGCTAACGAATCAAAGCCGTCCGCCGTCTAACGGGCGAGGAGTAAATCGGCAGACGAATTTCGAAGGCAATCTTCGGATAATTTCGGGCTGGGTTCCCCGTGTAGGCTGGTTGTTGCCGGGAGTAATCGACCGAACGGCAGAGGCTGAACGGGGTTAAACGGGACGTCGCCGCTGATGGTTTGGCGGCCGGGGCGGCGACGGTCCCCGCGGAAAAGATGCTACCGCTCGCGGTGTGGCCTTTTCGTTTAACCCCACGCGCATCTAACCACAAACCGCCCCGGGCTGCAAGCACCAAGATGTTTTCGACACTTTTATCGAGCCTCATAACAAGGCGACCGGTTTCCACGTCGGAAACCGCAAAACATCAGAAGGAGTGAGAATCCATGGTGAATCGCAGGAACCTTCGGGGATTGATTTCGGGCGTGGCGGCGATGTTGCTCGTGAGCGCCACTGCCATGGCGAACACGATTAGTCTGCCCTACGCTGGGACGGTGGGCGGGAAACAGGTTGCGGCGGGACATTACAAGATCACCTGGGAACACCACAGCCCCACGGCAACTGTCACTCTGGCGGACGGCAAAAGGATTGTCGCTACCGTCGAGGGAAAGATTGAAGAGCGCAGCAACAAGTTCGCGAGGAACGTGGTCGTGTACACAACCCAATCCGATGGCTCCCAGGTCATCAGCGAGATTCGCCTGGGCGGCACCAACACGGCGATTGTCTTTACACCTTGACCGCCGGGGCCGACAACCCAACCGACGCGCGGCGAGAACGCTGAGCCTTTGTGACCCATGACGCTCCGTGGATTCACCGCGCGCTCGCGCGACGAGCACCTCGCTTTCTCCGCCCCGTATGTTTCGGATGGGCAGGCGCGGGCGGGCAGGATAAAATGCTCGTTGCATGATTCCCCTCCCGCTGCACGATCATATCCGACGGCAAATCGTTCCCACCCTCACCTATCTCCTGATCGCCGCCAACGTCGTGTTGTTTCTTTTCGAACTGTCGCTGGGGCGGGACCTCAACGAGCTGGTTTTCTATTTTGGAATCATTCCGGCGCGTTATACTGTTCCGCAGATTGCCCTGCACCAAACCCTGCCCGGTCTTTTCGTTCCCATCTTCGCCTCCATGTTCCTGCATGGCGGCTGGCTGCACCTTCTGGGGAACATGCTCTTCCTTTTTGTGTTTGGCCGGAGCATCGAAGACCGCTACGGCCACCTCCGCTATCTGGGCATCTATTTTCTGGGCGGTCTCGCCGGCGCGCTGGTGCACATCCTCATGAATGCCGGATCGCGAGTGCCGACGATCGGCGCAAGCGGTGCCATCGCCGGCGTCCTGGGAGCCTACTTCATCAGCTACCCCCGCGCACGCATTACAACCATCGTGCCCGTTCTCTTCTTCCTGTGGACACTACAGGTTCCGGCTCTCCTCCTGCTCGGATACTGGTTCCTGATTCAGTTTTTCGCGGGATTTCAGATGCAAGCGATCCAGTCTGCCACGCGGGGTGGCGTGGCCTGGTGGGCCCATGTGGGAGGATTCCTGGCGGGGTTGGTATTGGCACTACTTCTCAAGCCGAAACGGCGTCGGGCGCTGGAGGTCATTGAGCTGTAACGCCGCCCTTTGATTAACGACCCCGCTTTGTGTTTACGGAGACGGCCACTGCGCGCTCACAACCGGCTGCAAATCCATTCGCCGACTTCGTGTGTCCCGAGGCTTCCGCCCAAGTCGGCGGTTGTGCATC
>JAIQFB010000028.1 GCA_020073485.1 Terriglobia bacterium
TGCCGATCGTCACCATCGACGGGGAAACGGCGCGGGACTTCGACGACGCGGTCTACGTCCGGCGAATGGAAAATGGCCACTGGCAATTGCAGGTGCACATCGCGGACGTTTCGCACTACGTGCGGCGTGGATCGTCCCTGGATCGCGAGGCGCGGCTGCGCGGAACCTCAGTCTATTTCCCGAACCGCGCCGTGCCCATGCTGCCCGAGGAATTATCGAACGGGATCTGCTCGCTCAATCCGCGGGAAGACCGCCTGGTGATGAGCGCGATCCTCGAGCTGGACGAGCACGGCGAGATCGTCGCGTCGGAATTCGCGCGCGGCGTGATCCGGTCCGCCGAGCGCATGACCTACACGGCCGTGAACGCCGTGCTGCAGGGCGACGCCGTCGCGACTTCCGAGTTCGCGCACCTGGCGGAACATTTCCGCGACATGCGCGAGCTGGCGCTGATCCTGAACGGCCGTCGCGCCCGCCTGGGCTCGATCGATTTCGATTTGCCCGAGCCGGTAATTGAATTCGATCCGAACGGGCAAATGATCGGCGTCGTGCGCAGTGAGCGCAATATCGCGCACCGCCTGATCGAGGAATTCATGCTGACGGCAAATCAGGGAGTAGCGCGCTACCTCGAGAGCCGCGGCATCGGTTCACTCCATCGTGTCCACGAAAAGCCCGACCCCAAGAAAATTCTGGAATTCGAGGCCATGGCGCAAACATTTGGCTACTCGCTGGGCGTGGAAAATCTTGCCGAGCGCCGGGTGGCCGTGAAACACGGGAGCTCGCATTCGCAAAGATTCGACCGCGGCGCGCGGCATGGGCGCGCCGGCCGAGGCCGCGAAAAACCAATGACCGTCTCGCTGCCGGGCACGCTCGACATCGCCATCCGCCCGGAGCATTACCAGCGCCTGGCCGAAAAAATCGCGGGAAAACCCGAGGAGCGCATCATGTCGTTCCTGATGCTGCGCTCGCTGAAGCAGGCGCGCTATTCGGCCGACGCTCTGGGCCATTTCGCGCTGGCCTTTGACCAGTACACGCATTTCACTTCGCCGATTCGGCGGTATCCCGACCTCATCGTGCACCGCGTTCTAAAGTGGGCGCTGGACCATCCGGAATCAAAGCCCGCGGCGCCGCAAGGGCCGCACTCCGGCGCGACGCCGAAAAAAGACGAATCCACGTTCGGCCCGTACCGTCGAGGCGAACTGGACGCCATCGCTCTGGAAACGTCCGAGACCGAGCGCCGCGCCGAAACCGCGGAGCGCGAACTCATGGCCTGGAAGACCGCGCAGTTCATGGAGCAGCATCTGGGCGAGGAGTACGACGCGCTGATCATCTCCGTGCAGAAATTCGGATTCTTCGTCGAGCTGACGGAACTTTTTGTCGAAGGCATCGTGCCCATCGACCGCATCGAGGAAATTACCGGCCAGCACGTTTTCTACCGTGAGCAGGACCACGCCATCATTAGCGGCAGCGGAGGTGGAGGCCGCGGCGCCCAGGGCCATCGCGGCGGCGCGCACGAGGGCGGCGCCGGAAAAGGTCAGAAGAAAAAATCCGGCCGCGGAACCCCGCAAGGCAATCACATCTGGAAACTCGGCGACCGCATCCGCGTGCGCGCCGAGCGCATCGACCCCATCCGACGCCGCGTGGAGTTCTCGCCGGTGCTCGAGTAGGACAGGCTTCAGCTTGTCGCTTTTTGGGCTGTTGCATTGCAAACCCACGAGGCTGAACCTGTCCTACCTGAGCGGTTCGCGTTTTCGCGATGCCTAATTCTTATCGAATTTCAATGCAAGTTCGAGCTGGCGGATCGCTTCATCGGTTGCCTTGAGTGCTTCCACGCGGTGGCCGCCAAAATCGTGAGCGGCCATTTCCATGTGCGCCTTCGCTCTTCGCAGCGCGCCGATGGCTTCGCGGATTTCGGGGTGGGGTTCGGGGGACGCGGCGGGTTCAGCGTTCGGCTGGGCAGCTGCGGCCGGCACCGCGGCGGATGCAGGCGTCCTGGGCGCCGCCAGGGTGGACCACGACAAGCTAAGCGCTAGCGCGAAGGCCATAATGGTGAACAGACTCAGGAATTTTATTTTCATTGTTCCCTCCATGAGAATGATAAGTTTCGTTCAGTCTCCCGAAATAGACCGAAACGCAAGCATTCTAACGCTGACTGGCTGCGCGCCAGATTTGGAAATCTTACTGATGCCCGTAGAGTAATTCCCCGTTTCCGGGTTCCGAGCAAATTTCGAGCTTGCGTCTCACGAGAACATTCCACGTGCTCTCAGCCGCCAACTTTTCTTGACTCGAATTCGCGATTGCAATATCGTCTCCCCAAGGTTTTAGCGGAAACTCAAATTCCGAGATCGGAGGCAAGCCATGCATCGCACCATCCTTGTTTCCATTGGTTTATTCCTTGCGGCCTCGAGCCTCGCCCAAACGAAGGCGCCGTCCAAGAAGGCGGCGGCACCTGCGATGGCTACAGTCGTCCCGTCAGGTTCGGAAAAATGGGGAGACATTCCGGCGGCAGCCATGGTCGGCACTCCGTCCGTGGATATGGGCGGAAAAATACAACTTGCCGTGGTGCAAGGGAATCCCATGGCAGCGGGCCAGCCATACACGCTGCGCCTTTCTTGCACCGACGGCACGAAGATCGCCCCGCACTGGCATCCCACCACGGAAAACGTGACCGTCGTTAAGGGCACCTTTGCTATCGGCATGGGATCGAAATGGGATTCCGCGGCGATGAAAGACCTGCCCGCGGGAAGTTTCGCTTCCGCGCCGGCCCGGATGCGTCACTTTGCAACCTGCAAAGGGGACTCGGTTGTCCAGGTTCATGGTCTCGGTCCTTTCGTGGTCAACTTCGTGGAACCTGATAAACCAAAGTCCGGAAATTAGCGTTTTCAACAATTCATATCATTTCGTATCATTGACCGAACCCGGAGGTAACCCGTGGCTGCTCGCATGTGTCCGCACTGCAAGTCTGAACTAACCGCCGCGAATGTTGTGGCGTACACCAACGGCGTCGATTGCCCGAAGTGCGGCACTCGGCTGGAAGTGGCTTCCGGCTCGCGGGAGATTTCGACTCTGGTCGGACTGGCCGCCGGGGCCATCGCGTGGCGCCTGGCAAGCGGCTCCATGACAGACCTTGGCGAGGTGCTGCCGACGCTGTACGCGTTTTTGGCGTTCGGGATCGTTTCGCCGTTGGTCATGATGGTCACGGCGAATCTGCGGAACGCACCCGCGCTGCCAGTTCCTGAGCCGGCCCACGCATCTGTCGGGCACGGGGCGGCCGGCCACGACGGGGGAGACCACGGCCCGCATCACTGAGGCCAGGCTTGGATTATCCGTGCGCCGCCCCCTTGTAAGAGAAATTCTGGCGAGCGGTACCATATTCACCTGAAATTGGACGGTGCAGATAAAACTCTCCTATCCCATGCATTTGCAACAGATACGAGACTTTAGTACTAATAAGACTAAGCCCAACGTACTATTGCCCGCAGACGATCCTCCCCGCCATACTGTGATTATGGCACGGTATTCAGCTTTGCTAGGCCGGAGGATTGAGGTGACGTATCGCGCGGGGGATATTATCCTGCCCGCGACCGGAAACCTTGCTGCCGACTCGGGCAAGTCCATCTTCCTTGAAGAGAGCTACAAGCAGAAGACCGGTGTAAAGACCTTCCGCTGGGAAATACCGTACCCCTGCATCGTGCAGTTGAATGAATGCCCCGAAATTCCCAGGCCCACAGCTTCCTTGAACGAACCCCGGGAACAAGGCACCCAGTCCGCGCCAAGCGCCGCCACGCTGGAATTCAAGAAGAATCTGGCCTAGTCCCTTTTTCCTCCTGATTCGGCAAATCAGCCTTTGAAAATCCAGAGGTTCTTCACGATTAAGGCCAAAGCGATTTTCAGCCAGTTTTCCAGCCAACTCCTGTAAACTTTGCGTCTTGCGATTTTTTGCGGAGATTATTTCCTCGGGAGGATTTTTTATATGAAGCCATCTGTCGGACTAATTGGATTGGGTCTGATGGGCCGCCCCATGGCGGCGAATCTATTGAAGGCGGGGCATGAGGTGACCGTGTGGAACCGCACGGCTTCACGCGCCGATGAATTGGTGTCGCAGGGCGCGAAACGTGCAGCGACGCCGCGCGAACTTGCCGCCGCGTGCGAAGTGACTCTGACGATCGTGAGCGATCCGCCGGCGCTGGAGTCGGTGCTGTGGGGCGAGCAGGGCGTGTTCTCTGGATTGCGCCGGGGCAGCGCGCTGATCGAATCGAGCACGGTCAATCCGAGCCTGGAAAAGCGCGCCGCGGCGTCCGCGGCGGCGCTGGGCGCAGACTTTCTGGAAGCTCCGGTAACCGGAGGAACCTGGGGCGCCGAAAAAGGCGAGTTGGTGTTCATGGTGGGCGGCGAAGAGGCTACGCTGAAGCGCCTCGAACCGGTCCTGGGCGTGATGGGCAAACGCTGGTTTCACCTGGGCCCGGTGGGCGCGGGCCAGACCGTGAAACTCGCCATGAACCTGCTGCTGGACCTGGAAGTGGAAGCTCTGGCCGAAGCCCTCGCCCTGGTGACGCGCGCCGGAGTGGCCGGCGAGAAGCTTGTGGAAGTGATGCAGTCGAGCATGGGCCGCTCCGGCGTGCTGGATGTCAAGGCGCCCAATATGCTCAAGGGCGAATACAAGCCCAGCTTTCCGCTGCGCTTGATGCACAAGGACGTGGGTCTGGCGCTCGATCTTGCCAATCAACTGGGCGTGCCGTTGCCCGCCGCCGCCGCAGCGCGCGAGGTGTTGAGCGCCGTCAAGGGAGCGACGACCGAGGACGTGGATTTTTCCGCGCTGGCGAGTTTCTGGCAGAAGAAATAATTCGCGGGTCTTGGTAGCGTAGGCTTCAGCCTGTGCGGGCTAAATTCTGCACGTGAGAGATCTAAACCCCGCAGACTGAAGTCAATTCTACGGGTTCGCATCCGGCGGCAGGAAACACATCGGCAGATCGCGCGAGGTGCGCAGGCCCGCGGGCGCGTCGAGGATCGCGGGGATGCAATTCACCACCACCGATGCCGTAGCGATGTCGCCGTGCGTGCCACCGGGAATGGTGAGCGAGAGGTTTGGATTGCCGGTGATTTCGACGGTGTCGGCGGGGTCGGTTGCGCCGACGAACATCTGCAATTCCATGTAGATTTTTTCCTTGCCGCCCGCGTATCCGTGCGCGATCTGATGCACGCCGGCGACTTGTCCCGCGGCGACTTCCAGATACGGCGTCTTCACGCGTTCGCGCGCGACCACCGGCTCGATCGTCTCCGTAATTTCATCCACGGCCAGGCCCAGGGCATCGGAAACCATGGCCACCGATTCCGGCAGGCCGTGATGCTTGATGGCGCCCGCGGCCACCTGCGCGCGAAATTCCTCGACGCTCATTCCCGCGCCCACTTTTTTCTGCAGCGGCAGGCGGCGTTTCGATGCGTCAACGATGCGCACGGCGCGCGCGGATTCGATTTCTTGCGACGCAGCGCTCAGAGTGATCAGAAGCTTATCCATCACGAAACCCGGATTGATGCCCGTGCCGATCAGCGCGACGCCCCACGTCTTGGCTTCGGCGTCGAGCTGCGCCGCAAGTTCCGGATATTTCCGGTAGGGATAGGAAAGCTCCTCGCATGTCGAGACTACGCAGGATTCGGCCGCTAGGCACGCCATCAGTTGGTCCATCACTTTCGGCAGCAGAGTGGACGTCGAATGGATCACCACGTCGGCGGATTCGCCCAGCATAGCCGAGGCGTCGTTCGTGACCGGGACGCCCCAGGGCGCGTCAGCAGCATCGAGCAAGTCGCCAAGATCCTTCCCCGCTTTTGCCGGATCGGAATCGATAGCGCCGATGATCTCGATGGATTGCTTTTCCCGCATCAGGCGCACGATCGCTGCTCCGATCGGGCCGACGCCGTACTGGATGGCGCGAATTTTCTTTTTCACAATGGACTCCGTCGCTGCGTGTTCATGATGGTTGCCGGCCCGCCGCGGCGAGGGCGGCGACTTCCGCGATTGCCAATTTTGGAGCGAGTACGATAAAGCAATCGCGCGCCGCGTTCAACAGGATTCGGCGCAAATATGCCGGCGAGACCCGGGCTTACTTGTCTGCCCTCGCTTCAGGGCAGATAATATCGGGGGCGCGGAACCACGCCGGAGGTCTTCATGGCAATGGCAAAGCTGTCGGAACAGGAAATCGCCGCGGGATTGCGCAACCTGCCCGGGTGGAGCGTAGTGAACGGCAACCTGCACCGCGTGTTTGAATTCAAGGATTTCTCCACGGCCTTCGGATTCATGACGCGTGTGGCCATCGCCGCCGAAAAAATGGACCATCACCCGGACTGGTCGAACTCCTGGAACAAGGTCACCGTGGACCTGTGCACGCACAGCGCCGGCGGGTTGACCAAGAATGATCTCGATTTGGCCGCCGCGATGCAGAAAATCTTCGGCGGATGAAAATCACGGTGTCAATTCATTCCAGGTGGCAGAGGCTTCAGCCTGTGCTCCGCGGGGTATCGCGATAAACCAAGACCGCACAGGCTGAAGCCTGTGCCACCTGGGTTCTCCCTCAGCGTTATCTCTCTTCCAATTTTGATAGAATGGTTAGGTTTGACGCCGCGAAGGGAAACCCTTCGCGCGAACAGGGGATGCAGCAGCAATGCCGGAAGCCACGGTCCAAAAGAGTGCCGATGACGAACGCGTTTTTGAGGGCTATCGGCGCTGGGGTTATCTTGCGGCGAACCTCGATCCTCTTGGTTTTCTCACTCCTTTCAACCATCCCGAGTTGATTCTCGACGGCGCCGCGGCGGCCTCCGCGCGCAAGTTCTATTGCGGCTCGATCGGCGCGGAATTTGTGCACATCGATGACACCGCGCGCCGCCGGTGGATCGCCGAGCGCCTTGAATCGGACGCGCCGCAGCCCGATCGCGCTTTCCTTCTCGAACGCCTGATCCGCGCCGATTTATTCGAGCAGGTATTGCAGGCGCGGTACCTGGGAAGCAAGCGATTCTCGCTCGAAGGCGTTACGGCGCTGATTCCGCTGCTCGACCGCGTGCTGGCCGAGGCGGCGCGCGCCGGCGGCGAACAAATCATGATTGGAATGAGCCATCGCGGGCGCCTGAACGTGATGGCGCACATCGCGGGGCAGCGCGAGGCGGATATTTTCGCCGGATTCGAGGACGTGGACCCGCGCAGCGTGTTGGGCAGCGGCGACGTGAAGTACCACGTCGGCGCGACCGGACACTATCGCACGCCCGACGGGCGCAAACTCAGCGTGCATCTCGCTTCCAATCCCAGTCATCTTGAGGCCGTCGATCCCGTGGTCATCGGCCGCGCGCGGGCCAAACAGGCGCGCATCGGAGGCGCGAGCCGATTCACCAAAGTCCTTCCGATTGTCCTGCACGGCGATGCGGCGTTTGCGGGCCAGGGCGTGTGGGCCGAAACGCTCAATCTCGCCGAGTTAAAAGCCTATTCGGTCGGCGGCACAATTCATGTGATCGTCAATAATCTGCTCGGTTTTACCACCGAGCCCACCGATCTGCATTCCTCGCGTTTTGCTTCCTCGCTGGCCAAGCGTCAGGCGGTTCCCATTTTCCATGTCAACGGGGAAGATCCGGAGGCGGTGGTGCGCACCGGGCAGATCGCGGTCGAATACCGAAACGCATTTGGAAGCGACGTGGTCATCGACCTCATCGGTTACCGGCGCCATGGCCACAGCGAAGTGGACGATCCGACCATCACGCAGCCGCGCCTCTACGCGAAAATCAAGGATCACCCGCCGCTATGGCAGATTTACGCGAAGCGGATCGGCATGGACGCGTCGGCGAACGTCGAAGCCATCCGCAACGAACTGGAAACCGCGCACAAGGCTGCGAGCGAAATGCAGGAAAAGCCCCGCCTGCGGCGGCTTCCGGCGTACTGGTCGCCGTACAAGCGCGGCCGTTACGACAGCGCCTATGAAGTGGACACTGGCGTCGACGCCGCGCGCCTCGCCGAGGTGAGCGACAAATTAACAAGCTATCCGGCGGACTTTGCGATTCACCCGAAAGTGAAAAAGCTTCTCGAGCAGCGCTCGGAAATGGGGCACGGAAAGCGACCCGTGGATTACGGCATGGCCGAGGCGCTCGCGTTTGGCTCGCTGCTGCTTTCGGGCACGCCGCTGCGGTTTACCGGGCAGGATTCGCGCCGCGGCACATTCAACCAGCGCCACGCCGCGCTGGTCGATACCGTCACGGAAAAACAGTATGTGCCGCTCGAACACCTGGCTCCGAACCAGGCGCAGTGCGAAATTTTTAATTCCACGTTGTCCGAGGCCGGCGTGCTGGGTTTTGAATACGGCTACAGCCGTGACTATCCGGAAGCGCTGGTGCTGTGGGAAGCGCAGTTTGGAGATTTTGCGAACTGCGCGCAGATCATCATCGACCAGTTCATCAGCTCGGGCGAGGATAAGTGGGACCTGCCCTCCGGCGTGGTGATGCTCCTGCCGCACGGCTACGAAGGGCAGGGACCGGAACACTCCAGCGCGCGCATCGAGCGTTATCTACAACTGGCGGCCGAGGACAATATCCAGGTTTGCCAGCCATCGAGAGCCGCACAATATTTTCAGCTCCTGCGCCGGCAGGCATTGCGGCATTGGAGAAAGCCGCTTGTTGTCTTCACGCCGAAGAGCATGTTGCGGCATCCCGACGCGTCTTCGCCCATCGAGGATTTTGCCCGCCCGCGTTTTGAGTGGGTGGTGCCCGACCGGGAGATCGAATCCGCGCAGCGCATCCTGATTTGCAGCGGGAAGATAGGCCACGAACTACGCAACGAACGAAAACAGCGCGGCGATAAAGAAACGGCGATCCTGTTTCTGGACCAGCTGTATCCGTTTCCCAAAAACGAATTGCGCGCGGAAGTGGCGCGGCATCCGAAAGCCCGTGAAATTGTGTGGGTGCAGGAAGAGCCCGCCAACATGGGCGCGCTGTTTTATGTTTTGCCGCGCATCGAGCACTACATACAGGGAATTCCGGTGCGTTCGGTGAAGCGCTCGGCCAGCGCCAGCCCTGCGACGGGTTCGGCGAAGGCGCACGAACTGGAGCAGAAGACGCTGATCACGCTGGCCTTTACCACGGGCCGCGACTAAGGGATATTCCAACCGTATAAATTCCGAGGAGGCTTTGCAGATGAGATTGAAACTATGGAGAGTTTTTGCACTGGCGGTGGTGAGTTGTGCTGCGGTCTCCGTTTCCGCACAACAGGATGCCGCCTGGACGTCGCCGTCCCTGAGGGAAGGCGATTATGTTACGAAGAATTTCAAGGTTTCCGACGGGCAGACGCTTCCGGAAGTCCGCCTGCATTACACGACCATCGGCGCGCCGCAGCGCGATGCGAGCGGCCACGTCACCAATGCCGTATTGATTCTCCACGGAACCAATCGCGCCGGACGCGTGTGGCTCGCCCCCACCTTCGCCGGTGTGCTCTTCGGCCCCGGGCAATTGCTGGACGCCTCAAAATATTATCTGATCCTTCCCGACCAGTTCGGCGCCGGCATGGGCAAGTCCTCCAAACCCAGCGACGGCTTGCGCGCCAAATTTCCGCACTACGATTATTCAGATATGGTGCGCGCCTCGCAAATCCTGTTGAAGGATGGGTTGCAGGTCGACCACCTGCACCTGTTCATCGGCGCATCGATGGGCTGCATGGAAGGTTTCATGTGGGGTGAATCGAACCCCACCGATATGGACGCGATGCTTCTGCTTTCCTGCCTGCCCATCGAGGTCGCCAGCCGCAACCGCATGGTGCGCAAGATTATGGTTGATGACATCCGCAACGATCCCGGATGGAACAACGGCAACTACACGCAGCAGCCCTACGGGTTGCGCGCCGCGCTCGGGCACTTGCTGGTTGTGGGAAGCGTTCCGACCTATTGGCAGAAAATCTATCCGACCGCTGCGGCGGCCGACAAATACGTGAATGAATATATCGAATCCAACATGAAGACCACGGACGCGAACGATTTCATGTACCAGTATGATGCGTCGCGCAATTACGACGCATCAAAGGACCTCGATAAAATTCAGGCAAAGGTCCTGCTCATCAATCCGCAGGAGGATTTCTGGAACCCCGCCGAGCTCGGCATCGCGGAAAAGGAAATCAAGAAAGTGAAGAACGGGAAATTTGTGCTCCTGCCCTTTTCAGACGATTCGCGCGGGCACTATACGTTTTTCCAGGCCAAGGTCTGGCAGAGCCATTTGGCGGAATTTATGAAGACGCTGAGGTAGGGCCGGCTTCAGCCTGTCGCTTTTGACTTCTTCAATATGGAATCCAACCCGACAGGCAGAAGCCTGTCCTACTCAAACTGTTTGCGGAATGCCGCAAGCTGCTGCTTTAAACCCGCTACTTCTTGTTGCAGCTCGGCAACCTGAGTCTCGAGGCGAGCGATCCGGTCGCCGCCGGAAACGGTTGGAGCCGAGGCTTCCGGTTCCGGCTCAGGCTTCCAGGCCTCTACGTCTTCCGAGAGCAGCTGCGCGTAACGCGCCTCTTTCGTTCCGGGCTGCCGGGGAAGCAGCGCCGCGAGCGGCGGCTCTCGCTTCATCAGGCGCTGCAGCGTGGAGTGGACCACGCCTAAATCCTCGAATTTGTGCATGCGATCGGCGCGGCTGCGAAGTTCTCCGGGCGTCTGCGGTCCGCGCAAAAGCAGTTCGCACAACAGAGCGGTTTCATGCCGCGTAAAATTGTAAGCTTCCTGGAGCCGGTGCTCGTACTTGGTCACGCGGCTGACCATGTTGTCGGCGGGTCCCGCGAGGCCCTCTTTTTGCAATCGCTGCAGGGCTTGTTTGATGGTGTCTTCGTCGAGATTCATGAGCGGATCGCGGTTGGATTTCTGGTTGCACGCGTTGACCAGCGCGTTGAGCGAGAGCGGATAGTACTCGGGCGTGGTGAGTTCCTTTTCAATCAGCGAGCCGAGGACTCTGGCTTCGACCGTGCTCAAGATGGGATTCATCGCCGGGAAATCATATCGTAGCGTGCCCTCGATCCCAATGGAGAGATGAGGCGGCTGCATCCAGGTAGACAAGAGAGTTCGCACGCGCTAACTTAGCTTGCCCTTAATATGTCACAACAAATCGTCAAGCGCCGCTCGCGCGGCTTCATCTGTGTGAATGCGCATCCGGAAGGATGCCGTAAAAACGTCGAGCGCTGGATCGACGGTGTGCGCGGGAAAATTCCCTCGGGCCAGACCGGGCCGAAGAATGTCCTGGTCATCGGCGCGTCGACCGGGTACGGGCTGGCGTCGCGCATCGCCGCCGCCTCGGGCTGCGGAGCGAAAACCCTGGGCGTGTTTTTCGAGCGGCCGCCGGAGGGCGAGAAGGTCGCCACTGCGGGTTATTACAACACCGTGGCGCTGCATGCCCTTGCCAAACAAGACGGATTGTTCGCCGCCAGCATCAACGGCGACGCATTTTCCGACGACATCAAACGCGCATCCGCCGAGGTGCTTCGCAGCCAGATGGGTCCGGTGGACCTGGTGATTTACTCGCTGGCATCGCCGAAACGCACCGATCCGCGAACCGGCGTCGTGTATAACTCCGTTCTAAAACCGGTAGGGCAAGCGTACACCAACCGCACCATCGAACTGGATACGGAAAAAGTGGTAAATGTCACGCTGCAGCCAGCGAATGAAGATGAGATTGCGGACACCGTTGCCGTCATGGGCGGAGACGATTGGCGCCGCTGGATGGAGATGCTGCTCGAGGAAAAATTGCTCGCGGAAGGCGCGCGCACGCTGGCCTATTCCTACATCGGTCCGGAACTCACTTGGCCCATCTACCGCGACGGCACGATCGGGCAGGCAAAGAAAGACCTGGAACGCGCGGCGAGCGATCTCGACGCCGCACTGGCAAAAAAACTCGGCGGAAACGCCTGGGTGTCGGTGAACAAGGCGGTGGTGACGCAGGCCTCCGCGGCGATTCCGGTCGTGCCGCTGTATCTGAGCCTGCTGCCCATGATCATGAAAAAGAAAAATCTGGAGGAAGGCCCGCTGGAACAGATGCGGCGGATGTTCAGCGATTTTCTCTGTTCGGCGCAGCCCATGAAGCTCGATGCATCGCGCCGTCTGCGCCTGGACGACCGGGAAATGCGGGCCGACGTGCAGGCCGAAGTGGCCGCGCTATGGCCGCAGGTGGGCACCGAAAATCTCCGGGCGATCACCGACTTCGCGGGCTTCCAGCGGGAATTCCGTGGATTGTTTGGCTTTGAAGTGGACGGTGTAGACTATGAGCAGCCCACGGAGACCGATCTGAAGTGGTGACTTCGCGCCACGGTACGCAATGGGCGGGACCAAAAGCTTAACCGAATCCGATTCCCATGCGCGCTATCGCCCTACTTTTCTTCGTCGTTTTCGGCTTGAATATTATCCCCGCGTTTGCCCCGCCCACCTGGATGGTGTTTTCCTACATTGGTTTCCGCTTTGAGCCGTCCAATATCGCCCTGCTGGCCGTGATTGGCGCCGCAGCCGCCACGCTGGGGCGATTAACGCTCTCCAAAATGGCGCGCGTCATCGTCCGGCAGCGATTCCTGTCCGAAAGCACGCGAAACAACATCGATTCGATACGGGAGTATCTCGAACCTCGGCGTAAGTTGACGTTTGGCGTTCTCCTTTTTTATGCCTTCTCGCCCCTCCCGTCGAACTATCTCTTTATCGCCTTTGGCCTGACGACGATTGAGTTCCGCAAGATCGCGGCGCCTTTTTTTATCGGGCGTTCCATCAGCTACAGTTTCTGGGCCCTCACGGCTTCGAGCGTGGCGCGCAGGATGGATTTTGAATCGACCGAGCCTTTCTCGTACTTCAGCCTCTATTTTGTGGCCACGCAGATCCTGCTGCTTGCGCTGATCTACATGTTCGCACGCGTGGATTGGCGCGCTTTGCTGGGGGAGAAGAAATTTCGATGGTTGGCCAAGGTTCCGGCGGATATGCGAAACCCCGCGGCTAAAGGGCCGCAATAAATTCTTATTCAGCGGGCCGCATGCAATCCCGCAATCCGGGCGAATATTGGCAGCGATGGCCTAAACTTTTTTTCTTAAAAATTCGACAATCACGTAGCCGATCAGCCCGGAAATGCAGGCGATCACAAGGTTCGTGGCCGTGAAAATATCTTTGAAGGCAAAAGCCAAAGTCTTGGCATCAGAATTGGTCCGGGTAAATTCCCCCATCAAGAGGTTGGAATAGAAGAGAAAGACGATGAAACCCACCTCGACCAGAGCTCTCCAGATCGGGGCCAATTTGCGGGGCGGTTTGGGATTCGACGACATTCGCTAACTATAACAAGAAAATTCGAACGCGGTGTCCAATCCGGACGGAGTCTGCCCGCATGTGGATTCGAGAGGCAGAAGAACTAATCAGCGGAAATTCACTCAGCCAACCGCAGCCAGGGAGACGGCCAGGATTCGGGCTGTTTCTTTCTTGCGGACTTGCGACGCTTCGCTTTCACAAGTCTTTGGCTTCTGGTGGCGGGGCGGCGTCTCAGCGAGGATGACTTCTTTGCTTTCATAGGCCTCCGGAGAAGACCTTCACTTCATCGATTCACATCTGGTCAGAACGCCGCGGCCCGCGCGGAACCACCGGTTGAATTCCGCAACAAGGCCGCGGCTGAATGACCCACGCGGGTCTCGCCATGATGGCGGTCATAGCAAGACTCGGCCCCGCGTGAAACTCGATTACAGAGCGACCGCTCCGCGTTCTTGATTCCGGATCCGGATGACATCCTCCACCTTGTACAGGAAGATCTTCCCGTCGCCGATTTTGCCGGTTGCAGCGGTCGCCAGGATCGCTTTGACGGCGGAGTCAACCAGTTCGTCGGACACAACGATTTCCAGCTTTACTTTTGGAACGAGATCGACGGTATATTCCCGGCCCTTGTAAACTTCGGTATGCCCCTTTTGCCGTCCGTGTCCGCGCACATCGCTGATGGTCATGCCGCCGATGCCCAACTCGGTCAGGACATCCTTGACCGCTTCAAACTTGGACGGCTGAATGATCACTTCTAATTTGGTCATCATATTTTCGTATCCTCATGTCTTTCGTAGCGAATTCGAATCTCAGTCTCTGCCACCGTGCCTGGAGTTCCTTTTCTTGCGCGCTCCAACTATAGCCCGCAGCCGCTGGCCCGTAAGCTGCCCTCCACCGTGCCTCCCTCTTGTACCTCGGCATTCATTCCGGGAAGATACGCTGCAGGGAAAATAGCTTCGGGCGCCCATTCACGAAGCATCCGATCCAGGGCGCCCGGGTGTTCAATCGCCGTGCGCTGGTGCGGCCGCTTTGACGGGCGAGCCGACCGGTTGTTGGTGGCCAGCCAAGCCCTTGGGCGATCCCAGGGCGGTGATGACATATTCGGGGTAAGCCGAAATGCCGTGTTCGTGCAGGTCCATCCCGTAGAGTTCGGCTTCTGCCGGCAGGCGCAGGGTTCCGGTTGCGTTGACCGCGAGCATGACGACCATCGCCACCGCAAAGGTTGCCGCCGTGATGACAGCGCTGCCGATGATCTGGGCAATCAACACCTGCGTGCCGCCGCCGTAGAACAGGCCCTTCAGCGGTGCGCTGTTATCGGGAGCCAGCGGCCCTGTCGCGCCGAATTGCCCGGAGGCAAACAGCCCGAGAGAAATGGTGCCCCAGATTCCGCAAAAGCCGTGAACCGGGACCGCTCCGATGGGATCGTCAATTCGCAGATATTCCAGCAGGTCGACTCCCAAAATGACCAGGACGCCGGCGATGCCGCCAAGAATGATTGCGCCTGTCGGGGTAACCCAGTAGCAGGGGCAGGTAATTGCGACGAGGCCGGCAAGAAATCCGTTCGTCGTGTACCCCGCATCCCATTTTTTGGTCATGATGTAGCCGTAAATGATGGAGGTGAGGCCGGCCGCGCATGCAGCCAATGTGGTGTTCGTGGCTACTCGGCCGATGCCGACAAAGTCCATGGCCGAGAGCGTGCTGCCTGGGTTGAATCCGTACCACCCGAACCAGAGAATCAAGCCGCCCGAGACGGCGATGGTCAAATCATGCGGCAGCATGGGAGTGCCGCCATCGCGTTTGAAGGTGCGGCCGAGGCGTGGGCCCAGAACAATAGACCCGGCCAAGGCGATGAATCCTCCGATGGTGTGGACGACCGTGGAGCCGGCGAAGTCGTGAAAGCTCATTCCCAACCCAGGCCAAAAATGACCGTCGCTGCCCATGTTGGCCAGCCAGCCGTCCGGTCCCCAGGCCCAGTGGCCGATGACGGGGTAAATGAAACCAGTGACGCAGATGCTGTAGAGGAGGTCGCCGACGAAGCCGGTGCGGCCGATCATCGCGCCGGAGGTGATGGTCGAGCAGGTATCGGCGAAGGCGAATTGAAAAATCCAGACGGCCAGGAACGCGACGCCCGTGGTTTCATAAGTTGCGGGAGCGTTTTGCAGAAAGAACCAGTGGTAGCCGACGAAACCGTTGCCGTGGCTGAACATGAAGGCGAACCCGACGGCGTAGAAAAGAATCCCGCAAAGACAGGTATCCACCACGCATTCGACAAGCACGTTCACCGTCTCGCGCGACCGGCAGAAGCCCGCTTCCAGCATGGTGAACCCGACTTGCATTCCGAAGACCAGGAACGCAGCGATCAGAGTCCACGCGGTGTTTATCGGGTTGACGATGTCATTTCCCTTGAGATCGGGATCGGCCGCGTAAACATGGCTGAAGAGCAGCCCGGTCACGCAGGCCATGATCAGCAAAACAGCTCCCACGCCGATGACCTTGCCGGCAAGCATCGTCCCTCCAAACTTGCGCCATTCCGGTTTTTTAAGCCGATCGCCAAGCCTGGAAAATTTCTCCGATAACGTAAGTCGTTTTTCAAATCCACGCATGTCAGACATTGTTACTCTCCTTGTAATTTAGTAAGGATCTCGTTCACCAATCACCGATGCCGACGAGCCCTGCACCATTTGGAAACCGACAAGCCGGAAGATTGTCCGAGCCGCCAAAAAATCTCCCGACTGCCAACACCATTGCGGATAAATTCAAACTGCACCGAAGAATCACTTTTCTACCGCTACAGCCGAGACTTCTTCTGCCCTTAAATCCATGGCCTGGATCTGCGGCAGCATCGCCGCAAGGTTTCCGTCCTCGAGCCAGAATTGAAGGCCAAGCAATTTCGCCCGCATGGCCACGGAATGAAAATGGCGTGTGGCCAACTGCTCTCGAGCGACAGTACCGGAGATAATCAATTCGATATCCCCTTCGCTACCGGGCCGGAAGACCCGCAAAACACCGGTCTCCACGTCCGGCAGCAACCGGAATAGCAACTCCCGAATGGCGATGGCATCTTCCAGCGCCTGCATTGAAACGTGGCGCCCGCTCACGGATGGCGATAGATCCGAGTCCCAGGGGTCGGGGGGCCGCGCCATCCAGTCGCATTCGACCGTGTCGTTGTACATTTCCAAACGCAGCAGCCGCAGCGGAGCGCGCGAGAGTTCACCGAAGCGCAGCTGAATCCGCAGGCCGCGAACAAAATTTGAGATGTCCCACAGCCGCCGCATTCCTTCTCCTATTTGCGCCGCTCTTGAAGCCATGACAGACACCAAGCCATAGACAGGGACAGACGTCGCTGCGCATCGGGAACGAACAGACCCGGTCCAGCGCCGTTCAAGGCTTGCCTATTGGCTCGTCGTCGAGCGTTATGTAGCTATTGTTTGGACACGGCGTCGTGTCCGAGAAGAACTTAGAGTACGTCGGGGCCCGCGGTGTCGGCGCTTCACTTCGTCGTCGAAGCAAAGCATTGGAAACGACGGTGCGGTCCGTTCAATTTCCACTGCAGTCTGCAACTCATCTTGGAAACAGTCAAATTCAAACTTTAAATTGCAATCATTCGCCGCCGAATCCGGTTACTGCGAGCCGCGCTTCAGCTCGTCATTTAGGATGACGGACTCGGCAATCTCCTTCATGGACTTGCGCATTTGCTGGCTTTGCCGCTGCATTGTGCGGTAGGCCTCTTCTTCCGTGATTCCCATCCCACGCTGGAGGATGCCCTTGGCGCGCTCCACCAGCTTGCGGGTTTCGAGCTGGCCGGAAAGGGCGGACTTTTCGCTTTCCAGCTTCTGCCTCTGGAGTTCATTCTGCTGAAGCTCGGTAATCTTTTTTTCCAGTTCCGCGGTGCGCTCGGCCACCCGCGCTTCCAGGTGATCGCGCGCTTCTAGCAGCGCCTCTTCGCTCTTCTTTTTCGAGGAGCTTACCCAGCTCGCTACCAGGGCGCAAACAACGAACGCCGCAAAATACGCGGTATTTGTCGCGTTGATGGCGAAGGAATGAAACGGAGGAACGAAGTAATAGTCCACGGCCAGGGTGGAAAGAAAGACCGCGAAGAGCCCGGGCCAGGTCCCGCCGAGCCACGCGCTGGTCATTACCGCGGCGAAGAACACGAACAAAAAGGGATACGGAAACAACCGTTGAAGAAATAAGCTCGAAGCCAGGGCCGCCACGACGCACGCCGCGGCAATCCCATAGCGCTGTATCCTCGCTACCATTCGCACGCTGAACCCGCGGCTACGCTCAAGAGACGAAGGCACCGCAAAGTTTCCCAGGCTCATAGCCGCTTCCTTTCTTTATGAATTCTTTATGTAGCTTGCAGCGGCGGCCGCGCGGGGACAACCTCAAAGAACGGATGGCTGGGATTCGAGAAGATTATTCTCTTGAGGCAAACGCAGGAACGACGCGCGCGAGGCGCTCTTTCCTGGCTGTTATTTTGAGCAATCCGAGGCTACCGGGGAAGGAAATCCTCGGTGTGGGTGATGATTTCCGGGTAGGCGCCGGCGCCCAGTTCGTGCAGGTCCAGGCCCTGGCGTTCGCCCTCCACCGATACCCGGTAGGGGTATATGCGGTTCAGCAGCCAGTTCAGACCGTAAGTAAGAGGTAGAACAAAGCCCAGCAAGGTCGCGACGCCAATCACCTGCGCAAGCCATTGTCCGGGGGCGCTTTCCGTCCCGATCGCGGAATGGCCCACGGCATTCATGGCCGTGCCGGGGAACCGCGCAAACAGTCCGGCGGCAAGCAAGCCCCACAGTCCGCCGATGGCGTGGACCGAAACCGCGCCGCCCGGATCGTCCACTTCCAATTTCAACTCCAGCCATTCGATACAGAATGTAACCACAGCCCCGGCAATCGAGCCAATCACCACGGCTTCGGCGGGAACCACGAACGCGCAGGAGGCGCTGCTGGCCACTAATCCCGCAACCCAGCCATTGGCGGTGAGAGAAGCGTCGGGCTTGCCGAAGCGAACATTCGTAATAAAAGCCGCGGTCAATGCGGCCGCCGCGCCGGCCAACACCGTATTCATCGCGATCAGCTCTGACCCGGAAGGTTCCCCGCCGGCAAATAAGATTGCGCCGGCGCAATTGAGCCCCAGCCACCCAAGCAAGGCCAGCAGGCAGCCGAACAGAATCAGGACCGCGTTGTGCCCCGGTATCGCGGGAGCCATTCCGTCCGCGGAATATTTCCCGCGCCGCGGACCAAGAATCCAGGTGATGGACAATGCGGTGAGCCCGCCCAAAACGTGAATTGTGCCGGCTCCGCCGACGTCGAGGAATCCGCGTCCCAGGCCGTAATTCGCGCCCAGTTGCGCCAGCCAGCCGCCTCCCCAAACCCAGTGCGCGAACAGTGGGTAGGTCCAGCCGGCCAGAAGGGCCGTCGAAATTCCGCTGGCGCGAAGCCGCCAGCGGTCCGCGCCGCTCCCCAGTGGAATCATGGCTGCCAGCCCCACACAGAATACTTGCAGCAGAGCGGACAAGTATGCTGGGGAACCGTCCGACGCCAGCTTGCGGAAAAAGAATGGCTCCGCGGCAATCCAATTCCATTGCTTGCCCGACAGAGTCAAGGCGTGAAACGTGCCTCCGCTGAATCCTTCCCATCCGAATCCAAACGCAAAATAAACCAGCCCGGCAACCGAGAGCGCGGAAAGCGATGCCATCATGATATGCGCGGCACTGTGCGAGCGGCCCAATCCGGTATTAATCAGGGCCAATCCGGCCGCGGCCAGGGGCGTGAGAAAGATAAAGAAGAGACAGGCGACGGTGGCCAGATCGGTTAGTGCGGGCGTGTTCATGAGAGCTACCTTTTTTCCTCTCGCGGAATCAAATGGGATCGAAAGACAAGGATCAATCCCAAGGCTTCCACGGCCACACCGGCAAAAACAAACGCGCCGCGCGCGCCCGCGGATCCCAGCAACACCACCGCGGCGAGCACGAGAAGCCAGCCGGAAACCATAAGCAGGAAACCCACAAACCTCATTCGCAACGCCCCTGTCCCAGGAAAGTGAATGCGCTCTGGAATTCTCGACGCTCGTTAAAATATCACAATCGTGCCCGGTTCAATGGCACCGATGTGCGCAAATCTCCGCAAACCAAACCGCTGAATCAATCCCGAATATCGAGCGAATTGAAAATAGCGTCTCATTCGCCGCCGCGGCAGGCGCGCGAGTTTCGTATGCATCCGATAAGAGATCTGAATGGATCCGGCGGGCCCAATCCAAGGATTTTGCTTTGCGGAAAAATGCCGGTCCTGCGCGCAGGGGTGTCCATCGGCGCGTAACTGTATTTTTACAAAGAACTTACCAATTATTGACGCATGCGGGCCCGACCAAGGGACAGCAAGTTTCCAAAATCCGGGGCCGGCAAGACTGTCCTGTTGCAGCGCATTGCAGGGCATCGGAATCGGTGATTTGGGTCATCGAAACGTTGCATTTTACTACTCTCCCGCACCCTTCTAGTATCACGGGCCTCGGCATAGTTCGGCTCCGTACGGCGGGTTTGTGAACGGAAGTAAAGAATAAATAAAGGAGATTTCATGGCGGAAAACACCGGCGAAGTAAAAATGACACCAACCTTAGGATTGACCGGGTTGACGATGAACGCTATGGCGCTCATCGCTCCAGGCGCTTTCCTTTGGCTCACGTTTTATATTCAAGCGACGACCGGCGCGACGGGCCCGGCGATGTGGCTGGGCATCGTGGTCGCCTTGCTGCTCTGTCTGGCCACGGCGGTTTGTTACGCCGAACTGGCGAAGTTGTATCCGGGGACCGGCAGTTCTTACTATTTTGCCGAGCAGTCGTTCCTGAATCACGAAAAAGCCTGGAGGTACGCCCGGCTCTCGAAATTCATTGTCGGCTGGGGCTCGCACCTTTATTACTGGATTTACCCCGGAGTGATGGTCGGTGTCACGGGCATTTTCGTCGGATACGTGGTCGGCACGCTTTGGCCCAACACCATGAGTTCCTCGAACCCCGGCCCGGTGTTCATGGGCTTGGTGGCCGTGGTGTTTTCCTTCGGCGTGGCTTACATCGCGCACCGCGGGGTCAACGGCTCGACCGGCGTAAGCATCGCGATCAACGTCATTCAGATCTCCGCGCTGCTGGTGTTCTCGATCATGGCGCTGGGCTACCGGATGAACCATCCGCCCGGAAGCGTCGCTTTCCAATTCGATTCGGCCAGCGGCGAAGCGTATTCGTATGAATTTGCCACAACCAGCCAGATGGTGAACGGAACGGCAACCGATGTAATCACCCGCGATGCCAACATGGTTCCGCAGCCCAAGCTCGACGCGAGCGGCAAGCCGGTTCCGTACCACATCGATTATCCGTATTACGATTCCAACGGTGGCTTTTTGACTCACCCCGACGCAAAATCCGTCATTGCCCCGCACAAATGGGGATGGGTTTTCGTGCAGGCCACGGTCGCCATTTTGATCCTGGTCGGATTTGAATCGGTGACAGCCATGGGCGGTGAAGCGAAGAACGCGAAACGCGACATCCCCATCGCGGTCATCCTGTCGCTGCTCATTCAGGGGGCGTTCTGCTATCTGATTGAGTATTTCTGCGCCAGTTACTTCTTAAATAGCGGGTACACAATGCAAAGCGCGTCAGGCTCGGCGGCGCCAATCGGCGACATGATGATCATGGTCGGCGACGCCGTATTCGGCCAGGGACATGGGCGAGCTTTCATGCTGGCTGAGGCAGTAACAGTATTCCTCGCCTTGATCGGCACGACTCTGTCCTGCATCAACACCGGCGCGCGCGTCACCTATGCCATGGGCAAGGACAACGAGGTGCCGGAACACTTCGGCATGCTGCATGCCAAGAACCTCAGCCCGCACCGAGCCATCTGGACGCTGGCCATCATTTCAGCGGTCATCGGATGCATCGGCGTAACCATGGCCTTCGGCGACGCCGGAGCTCCGCAGGATGCCACCATCCAGGCTTTGCCCCACAACATCTTCTCGAGTTTTGGGTACACCACTCACGACAAGATGGCGGCATTGCCTAACTCCTTGCTCACCGTAACCCTGGCCTCCAACTTCGGCACGTTCCTTCTCTATGGCCTGAGTTGCATCATCTGCCTGGTGGCCTACCACAATCACCCCAACTTCAAAGTCGTGCGCCATCTCCTGATTCCCGTATTCGGATTAGTCGCGAATTTAGGATGCATGGCGTTTTACTTAATCGGGCCGTTCATGGGATATGGAACGGCCAAAGAACCACTGCTCGCCTTGGGCATCGCTCTGGTTTGGGCCATCTACGGCGGGATTTACTTCCTTCGCGCCAGCAAGGCTACAGGCCGCTCCACGCTGGTCGCCAGCCGCAGCTAACGCGGAAGGCAGTAGGTGGTAAGATATGGGAATAGCGCAGCTAGCTCGGAAATTCGGACAGGCCATCAGGCCTGTCCGAATTTCTGCGTCTGGATTGGCGGTGAGCCAGTGGGAGCTCAAGGATAGTTTTCGCTCTCGAATCCCGTCGCCGCGCTCCGTTGAGGGATCGTCTCATCTTTCTATGCTGGAATTAGAGTTTGCCGAGCGAACCGATGTCGGACGAGTTCGCGAACACAACGAGGATTATCATGGCCACGTTGCCCCTGCGACTCCCGCCCGGGCGCGCACGCACGGCTGGCTGTTCGTCCTGGCCGACGGCGTAGGCGGGCACGAACAGGGAGAAGTGGCATCGCGGGCCGCCGTGGAAAGCTTGATGGACGGGTTTCAGAAAGCCCGGGACGGGGAGGCGCACGCCGCGTTGCTCCCCCGTTTGGTTCAACAGGCCAATGCGGCCGTTCTGAATGCGGCCCACGACGGCGGCAGGGCCGCGGCAGGCATGGCCACCACTCTGGTGGCTTGCGCGATTCGTTTCGACCGGGTCACCGTGGCTCACGTGGGCGATTCGCGCTGCTATCTGATCCGCAACGGCCAGGCCGTGCAGATTACGCGCGATCATACCGTTGCCAACGAACAGATTCGCCTCGGCCTGGTCTCCTCGCAGGAGGCCGGTGAAAGTTCGACCCGGCATATTCTCAGCCGCTCGCTGGGTACCGAGATGGTTGCGAACGTGGAGACCAACGATCATCAGATCTTTGCCGGGGATGTTCTTCTGTTGTGCTGCGACGGTTTGCATGGCGAGGTGAGCGCTTCGGAAATGGCCGCGCTATGCGGGCACGGGCAGGACCTGCACGCCGCGGCCGAAAAATTGGTCGCGCTTGCCAATGACCGGGGTGGCAACGATAATATCAGCGTTCAACTGGTGCGCATCCGCGACGTCGAGCGCATGGGCATGTACCGCGGACGCCCGTATAAGCTATACTGACGCGTCTGCTGAACCTGATCCCGTACCGTGACCCCGCTCCTCAATGAGTGAACCCCATGTTGGTGACCAGCTCGACCACTACCGCATCGATGCCCTGGCGGCTAGAAGCGGCATGGCCTCCATTTTTCGCGGCACCGATCTGAGAGACGGCCGTTCCGTCGCCATTAAGATCCCGCATCAGGAGATGGAATCCGATCCGCTTTTATTCGACCGCTTCAACCGCGAGGAAGAAATCGGCAAGAAGCTGGATCACCCCGGCGTCGTGAAAGTGCTGACCGATGAGGACCGTAGCCGGCGCTACATGGTTATGGAATGGGTGGATGGCCGCCTGCTCCGCCAGATCCTGAACGAGCAAAAAAAACTTCCCGTCGAGCGCGCCATTCGCATCACCCTCGGCCTGTGCGATGCCCTTGCCTACATCCACAGCCAGGGAGTGGTGCACCGCGACCTGAAGCCCGAAAATATCATGGTTGATAAAGACGACCATGTGAAACTCATCGATTTTGGCATTGCCGCCAACGCCGGATCGCGCCGCCTGACCTTCGCCAAATTGACCCAGGCCATGGGCACCCCCGATTATATTTCTCCCGAACAGGTGAAGGGAAAACGCGGTGACGCGCGCAGTGACGTGTATTCGCTGGGCGTGATGTTTTATGAAATGCTCACCGGGAAGGTGCCATTTACCGGCCCGAATCCGTTCGTCATCATGAACGAGCGGCTGCTGAACTATCCCATCCCGCCGCGCGAAATCGATCCGACGATTTCTCCGGAGTTGCAGGAGATTATTTACCGCGCCCTGGAGCGCGAGCCGGCCAAGCGCTATCCGAACGCGCACGAATTCGCCTTGGACCTGGAGCATCCGGAAAAAGTGGGTGTGGCCGACCGGCTGGAACTTTCCCAGTGGCAGAAAAGGCGCTCGCCGATCGGCCGGCGAATTCTCTTTTACGTCATGCTTGCGCTCATCCCCGTCATCGTATTTGCTTTGATGCTGTTCATTGCCCGCCACTCCTGAGCCTGAACAGCGCGCTACTATGAGAATCCCAGCAGGACAGGCTTCAGCCCGTCGGGTTTCCGCTCGCTGCCCCGGTGCAAACCCGACAGGCTGAAGCCTGTCCGACCTCGATGTATACTGATTGCTTCCTTTTTTGCAGGGATCGTGGGAGTGTGTGGCCGTCCATGAAAATCGAAGAGTTTGATCAGAGACTTCGCGACCGGGTGCTCATCGCCGATGGGGCCATGGGATCGCTGCTGTACGAAACCCTCGGGCCGCAGCGCTGCGTCGACGAGCTCAACGCCACGCGCGCCGAGGAAGTCTTCCGCATTCACATGTCTTATCTCGAAGCCGGCGCGCACGTCATCGAAACCAACACGTTTGGCGCCAACCGCAGCAAACTGGCCGCGTTCGGCATGGAAGACCGCGTCGTCGAATTCAATCATCGCGGCGTGAAGATCGCCCGCGAGGCCAGGGAAGCCGCCAAGCACGACGTTCTGATCGCCGGATCGATCGGCCCGCTCGGCGTGGTTCGCCAGGTCCGCGAGATTCCCGCCGAGGAGGTCCGCGAAATATTCCGCGAGCAGGCCGAAGCGCTTGAGGAACGCGGTGTGGATTTTTTTGTCCTGGAAACTTTCGGAGATTCCGGTGAACTCCTTGCGGCCATCGAAGCAATCCGCGCATTTTCCCGGCTTCCCATCGTCGCCGAACTGACCTACTCCGAGGAGGGAACTACCTTCGGGGGGACGCGCCCGCGCGACGCCTGGAAACTTTTGCAAGATAGCGGCGTGCAAGTTATTGGCGCTAACTGTTCGGTGGGGCCGCAGGACCATTTGCGGCTTCTCCAGGAATTGAGCGAAGTGGCCGACTCGTTTCCCATGAGCGCCATGCCTAACGTGGGATTCCCGCAGCGCGTCGGGGATCGCGTGGTCTATCCGAAATCCTCGCCCGAATATTTTGACCTGTTCGCGCGCGAGGCCGTGGTCCTGGGCGCGCGCATCCTGGGCGGGTGCTGCGGCACCACGCCCGAACACATCCGCGCGATGGTCCGCGCGGTCGAGGGCAAACAACCTGTGCACGGCGCCCGCGTGGCGGCAGCGGTTGAGGCCGCACCCGAGGTTCGCCCCGTGGCGGCGAGGGAGCCGGAAAGTGCGCTGTGGCGAAAAATTCAGGAAAAGAAATTCGTGATCTCCGTGGAAATCGATCCGCCCAAGGGCACCTCGATCGATCGCGTGCTTGAGCAGGTGCGCAACGTCATGTCTTCCGGGCATGTGGACGCCATCGACGTAAACAGCGGCGCACTGGCGCGCGTGGGCATGGACGCCCTTTCGCTTTCCGGCGCGCTCGAAGCCCGCGGCATCGAAACCATTCCGCACCTCACCACGCGCGACGCGAATCTGATCGGCTTGCAGGCCATGCTTCTGGGCGCCTGGACCGTGGGCGGCGTGCGCAACGTCCTGGCCGTCACCGGCGATCCGCCCTCGCTCGGCAGTTATCCTGAATCGTTCGGCGTCTACGAAGTGGATTCCATCGGCCTGGTGAAGGTGATGGCTCGCCTCAATCAGGGCACCGATTGGGCGGGAAAAAATCTGGGCGGCGCGACGAATTTCACCATCGGAGTTGCCGTGAATCCCCTTGCCGAGGATCTGGACGCGGAAATCCGCAGGTTTCATGCAAAGATCGAAGCCGGAGCGCACTTCGCCATGACCCAGCCTATTTTTGAGCCGGACCATTGGGAGCAGTTTCTGAAACGCATGGGCGGGAAGTCGCCGATCCCGATTCTCGTCGGCCTATGGCCGCTGAGCAGTTACAAGCAGGCCTTGCGACTGCACAACGAAGTGCCCGGCATCGTGATTCCGGACGCGTTGTTGAAGCAGTTGGAAATGGCCGGAGGTTCCGCGCGCGATCATGGTTTCGCGCTGGCGCGGCGCCTGCTTGATTGGGCTCGCGGAGCGCGAAGCTCGGGCATTGCAGGCGCGTACCTGATTCCCCCGTTCAAGCGGTATGAGGAAATTCTGGATTTGTTCGCGTAATGAGAAGCGGGAATTAAAACTCAAAATCCAACGAAAACTGAATCTGCCGCGCGCCGGTCCCCTCGATCGGCTGCCCATAACCCGCAGCCGGCATCAGGTTGGAGCCGAACACCGGATTGATCTGCGAAGCGTTGGCGTGATTGAACAGGTTGAAAAAATCCGCCGTCACATCCAGATGTCTGGACTCGCCGAATGGAAAATATTTCAGCAGGCGGAAATCCATCGTTGCCGCACCGCGAATCAGGATCGGATTTCTGCCGAACCCGAGCGGCCGCGAAGAGATGGGATAGGCGTGGCTTTGATTGGAATCGAGACCGGTCAATGCGTCCACGGGCCGGCCGCTTCCTACCGTGAAAATCGGCGCCACTTCGATATGGCTGAAGACATTTTCCAGCCATCCAAGCTTTTCTCCCTTTTTTTCATCTTCATCTTCTTCGTCCCCGATGGGCAATTCCCAAAGGGCGTTGAACACAAAACCCTGCTGCTGGTGCTGTCGCGAAACAGCGCGCTCCGCCGCGAGGTTGAGCGGATTCTGCGGCTGTTCGTCGAAATCCGACGCATCGTCAAATGCCTTTGAGACGGTGTAGCTCGCGGAGAAAGCCAGCTCATCATTCATTTTCCGGTTCAGCGTGAAGGAAACGCCGTTGTAGGTGGAACTCGCGGAATTCTCGATCTGGTAGATGGCGTCAAACTGCGGGTTGACCCGCGCCGGCGAGAAAACCTCCCGGCCAATCTGCTGCGGCGTGGGATCGGGAATGCCAAGACTCGCGGCGTTGGCAGGCGTCAGGACGACCGGCGGCAGGAGATTTACGTTGCGTGTCCGGGGCAGCTTGATTCCACGAACATTCATGTAATCGGCGCGCAGCGAGAGGTTCTTGGCAAGCAGGTATTCCGCCCCGGCGCTGATTTGCTGGCTGTAGGGTGTCGCCATGCGCGGATCGGAACGAAAAATGGAAGGCGCAATTCCCGGAGCCGGGGAAAGAAGCGGCCCGCCTTGCGCTTCCACGAACAGCGCTGCCGCCGCAGCGCCATCCCCCACCTGCTCGAAGCCTTGTAGGCCGTTTTTCTCGACGGCGCGGGCGAGGTTGGCGAGCACGTAGCGATCGAAAAATATCCCGTATCCGGCGCGCAGCACCCATTTGGGAGATGGATTCCACGCCAGGCCGGCGCGCGGGCTGAAATTATTTGTGTCCTGGTTGAATACGCCGGGCAAGCGCTCGAAATCGTAACGAATGCCGGCGTCCAACGTCACATGTGGCGCAAGCGACCAGTGATCCTGCACGAATCCGCCAAGGGTGGTCACGGAAAAATCCACGGTTGGATTGCCGAATGCCTGGCGAAACTGGCCGGGCCGCCCGGCAAGGAAATCGCTGAGCGTATTGAAGAGGTAAAGCCCTGCAAAACCGTCGGGAGCGGACGCGCGCAATCCGACACGATCCACCGTGCCGCCAGCTTTCCAAAGATGTTTGCCCCGGGCGCGAGAATAGGTGTAACTCGCTTCGTAATGATTCTCGCGGCGGTGATTGAACCCGGCGTATGGCCGCCCGAAATCAACCAATCCGGCGATGTCGATTTCCGGGCCGGCGGCATCGCTCGTGCGAAGCACGGCGCGCCGTGTGGCTGCTTCAAAACGCAAATCGCCGACCCCGCTCGACCCGTAAACCGTCGTCAGCGAGCCGGAAAGCACATTGTCGCTTACATAGCTGCTGCCGCGAGAGCTGACGTCGGTCAGCGCATTCGCGTGGAAGGCGTCGCCCGATTCCTGATTGTTCGTGAAGGCGTATCTCAGCATCAGTGAGGTGCTGTTCGTCAGGTGATGATCGAGCCGGCCCGCCGCTTCGGTCTCCGAGCGTGACGTTGGAAAGAAATTCGTAGTGATCTGGCGCGTCGCGAGGCCCGGAAATCCACCCACGGACAAGAACGCGTTGATAGCGGACGCCGCCTGCGGATCGATACCCGACTCGCCCTGTCCGCGGTTGTGCTCTTGCTCCACTGCGGCGTAGTAAAACGTGCGGTCCTTGATGACCGGACCGCCCAGCGCAACGCCCGCGCGAAATCTGCGGAAAGAAGGCTTCCCGGCTTCGTTCTCGAACGGGTCCCGCGCATCGAATGCGGCGTCCTGAGCAAACACGAACGTGTCACCGTGCAAGGGATTCGCCCCGGAGCGCGTAATCACGTTAATCGAACCGCCGGAAGCGCCACCCGATTCCGCCGAGAGCCCATTATTGACGACCTGAAATTCCTGCACGATTTCGGGCGAAAGCTCCGTGCGGCCCGAGCCCGTGTATTCGTCGTTGTTGTCCAAGCCGTCGATGGAAACGTTGTTGCTGCGCGCGCGAAGCCCCCCGAACGTGAATCCGCTGCCCGCAAGCGGCGTTGCGCCTCCCCCGGACGATGGTCCGGGCGAACTTGCGACTCCCGGCGAGAGGAGAACAAAATCCAGCGAATTCCGCGTGCGGACGGGAAGCTCTTCGATTCTTTCTCCGTCGACAGAGGACACAAACGAAGTCTGTTCGGGTTCGATGGCCGATGCTTCGGCTTTCACCGTGATGGATTCCGATGACGAAGCGGGGGACAGAGCGATATCGAGGTGAAGCGTTTGGCCAAGTTCCAGTTCGATGCCGGTTTGCCGGTAGGATGCAAAGCCGGGACGTTCGACCCGCAGTTCATAGCTGCCCACCGGCAACGCGGCAAAGACGAAAATGCCCTCCGCATCCGCCGCCGCGGTACGTGTCTGGCTGGTGGAAGTATTGCGCAGAGTCACGCTCGCCTCCGGAACCACCGCGCCGCTACTGTCGGTCACCGCCCCCGCGAGCGTCGCGCCGATTTTCGAGGACTGCGCACACGCCCCCGCCGCATTCCAGAGCAACAAAAGCGCGACGGCCAAAGCAATCCTTCCGCGACAAGTGTAAAATGTTTGGGCAGGCTGGATCATCGACATCCCCCGCTACAGGATAAACACCGGCGCGGGAATCAGCCAGAAAAGAATACGACCTCAACGGCAAATTGCACTTTAGACACCTTGAGCGCTGTCCCGTGCGGATTGCTGCATCGAAACGCGCCCTGCCGCATCGAGTAAGGATCGACGGAGGAAGGAAAACGTTGGACCCCAGAGCCTCACGCATCGCCGCGCTGAAGAATCTCCTGAGGGAGAGGATCGTCATTTTGGACGGCGCCATGGGCACGATGCTCCAGGCGCAGCGCCTGGAGGAAGCGGTGTTTCGCGGCTCGCAATTTGGGAAACACCCGAAGGACCTGCGCGGCAACTTTGACATCCTGAATGTCACACAGCCGCACATCGTGCAGGCCGTTCAGCGCGCCTATCTCGAGGCCGGCGCGGACATCATCAAGACCAACACGTTTAATTCCAACGCGATTTCCGCGCAGGACTACGGCCTGGAAAATCACATTCATGAAATGAATTTTGCGGGCGCGAAAATCGCGCGGCAAGTCGCCGACGAATTTGAAGCGGCGCACCAAGGCGCACATCGCCTGGTCGCGGGATCGATGGGCCCGACCAATCGCACCGCGTCGATGTCGCAGGACGTCAGCAGCCCCGCCTCGCGCGGCGTCACCTTCGACCGATTGCGCGAGGTTTACTACGAACAGGCAAAGGGCCTTGTGGAAGGCGGCGCCGATCTTCTCCTGGTCGAGACGGTCTTCGACACTCTCAACGCCAAGGCCGCGCTGTTCGCCATCGACGAATATTTCCAGACCTCCGGGCAACGCGTTCCCATCATGCTGTCGGCCACCATCGTCGATCAGAGCGGGCGCACGCTCTCCGGCCAGACAGTCGAAGCGTTCTGGATTTCCGTTTCGCACGCGGATTTGCTCAGCGTGGGCATCAACTGCGCGCTCGGCGCAAAACAGATGCGCCCATATGTCGAGGAGCTTTCGCACCTGGCGCCGATTCCCATCAGCTGCCACCCGAATGCGGGACTTCCGAATGCGTTCGGCGGATTCGACGAGACGCCCGAACGAATGGCCGCCGATTTGCGCGATTTTGCCTCGAACGGATGGCTGAACATCGCCGGCGGCTGTTGCGGCACAACGCCCGCGCACATTCGCGCGATCGCCGACGCCGTGCGCGGCCTTGCGCCGCACGTGCTATCCAAACCCGAGCGCTACACGCGGTTCAGCGGCCTGGAACCGCTCGTCCTGCGTCCCGATTCGCGATTCGTCAACATCGGCGAGCGCACTAATGTCACCGGCTCGCCGAAATTTTCCAAGTTGATTCTCGCCGGCCAGTACGAAGAGGCGCTGGCCGTGGCCCGCCAGCAGGTCGAAAACGGCGCTCAGATCATTGACATCAACATGGACGAAGCCATGCTCGATTCCGAGCACGCCATGACCACGTTCCTGCACCACATCGCCGCCGAGCCCGACATCGCCCGCGTACCGATCATGATCGACAGCTCGAACTGGAAAGTGATCGAAGCCGGATTGAAATGCATTCAGGGCCGCGGTATCGTCAATTCCGTCAGCCTGAAGGAAGGCGAGGAGGCGTTTCGCGAGCGCGCCCGGCTGATCCGGCGCTACGGCGCGGCCATGGTGGTCATGGCTTTTGATGAAAAGGGGCAGGCGGATACGCTCGCGCGCAAGATTGAAGTGTGCCGGCGATCATACAAGATTCTTACCGAGCAGGCAGGAGTCGCTCCGGAAGAAATTATTTTCGATCCGAACATCCTGACCGTGGCGACTGGAATCGAGGAGCACAATAATTACGCCGTCGATTTTATCGAAGCCGCCAGGCTGATCAAGGCCACGCTGCCGGGCGTGAAGGTCAGCGGCGGCGTCAGCAATATTTCCTTTTCCTTTCGCGGGCAGAATGTGGTGCGCGAGGCCATGCACTCCGCGTTCCTCTTCCGCGCGATTCAGGCGGGCCTGGACATGGCCATCGTGAACGCGGGGCAACTCGCGATCTACGAGGAAATTCCGAAGGACCTGCTGAATCTGGTCGAGGACGTTTTGCTGAACCGCCGTCCGGACGCGACCGAGCGCCTGCTGGCGTTTACAGAGACTGTTAAGGCCAAGGAAAGAGGTCCTGCCGAAGAAGATTCCTGGCGCACCGGCAGGATCGAAGAGCGCCTCGCGCACGCCCTGGTCAAGGGCGTCGCGGATTACATCGAGGAAGACACGGAAGAGGCGCGCCAAAAATACGGCAAGCCGCTCGCGGTGATCGAAGGCCCGCTGATGAGCGCGATGAACGTGGTCGGCGACCTGTTCGGGTCCGGACGGATGTTTCTGCCGCAGGTGGTCAAGAGCGCGCGGGTGATGAAAAAGGCGGTGGCTTACCTGCAGCCATACCTGGAAGCGGAAAAGCAGGCCGGCGGCGGCACGTTCGTGAAGGGCCGCATCGTGATGGCCACGGTGAAGGGCGACGTCCACGACATCGGGAAAAATATCGTGGGCGTGGTGCTCGGCTGCAACAACTACGACGTAATCGATCTCGGCGTGATGGTGCCGGCGGAAAAGATTTTGCAGACGGCGCGGGAAACGAACGCCGACCTGATCGGCCTCAGCGGGCTGATCACGCCTTCGCTCGAGGAAATGGTGCACGTCGCGAAGGAAATGGAACGCCAGGAGTTCCGCGTGCCGCTGCTGATCGGCGGCGCCACCACCAGCCGCACGCACACGGCCGTGAAAATTGCGCCTGCATATCGCGCCGGCGTCGTGCACGTGCAGGACGCGTCGCGCGCCGTGGGCGTCATGAGCAGTCTGGTCAGCGCGGAATTGAAAAATAATTTCCTGGAGGAAAATCGCGGGGAGCAGGACCGCGCCCGGGAGAAACATTTGTCGCGCAAGGCGCAGCCGCTTCTTTCGCTGGCCGAGGCGCGAGGCAAAAAGCCGGCCTACGATTGGTCCGCCTACGTGCCGCCACGCCCGTCGTTTCTGGGCACGCGCGTTTACAATCCCGTGCCGCTCGAGGAAATCGTTCCGTACATCGACTGGACGCCATTCTTTCACGCCTGGGAGTTGCGCGGCATCTACCCGAAGATTTTCGAGCAGGAAAACGTGGGCCCCAAGGCAAAGGAATTATTCGACGACGGCCAAACACTTCTCGAACGCATCGTGCGCGACAAATTGCTGGAAGCGCGCGCCGTGATCGGATTTTTCCCGGCGAGCAGCGTGCAGGAAGACATCGAAGTCTACGCCGATGAATCGCGCCACTTGCTCACCACGTTTCACACCCTGCGGCAGCAACAGGCCAGGGCCAATCAGGAACCCAGCTACGCCCTGGCCGATTTCATCGCGCCGCGAGAAAGCGGCCGCATGGATTATCTCGGCGCGTTCGCCGTCACCGCCGGGCTTCATATCGAGTCGCTGGTCGCGAAATTCGAGAAGGATAACGACGACTACAACGCTCTGATGGCCAAGGCTCTCGCGGATCGCCTGGCGGAGGCCCTTGCTGAACTGATGCACCAGCGGGCGCGCATCGAGTGGGGCTACGGCCGGGATGAAAACCTGAGCCACGCGGATCTGATCCATGAGCGCTATCGGGGCATTCGTCCAGCGCCGGGATATCCCGCGCTGCCGGATCACACGGAAAAGCGCGCGCTGTTCGATCTGCTCTGCGCCGAAAAGAACACAGGCATCACGCTGACGGAAAATTTCGCCATGCATCCGGCCGCATCGGTGAGTGGGTTCTATTTCTCGCACCCCGAATCGAAATATTTCGCCGTGGGAAAAATTGACCGCGACCAGGTCGAAGACTACGCCCGCCGAAAGGGCCAGGACCTGCGCACCGCCGAGCGCTGGCTCAGCCCGAATCTGAATTACGATCCCGATGCGGCTTAATTCCGGCCGATTCCTCGCGCCCGCCTCAAATCTTCATTGCCCACGTAAAAAGAAAAGCCGGTGCGGTTGTGCAAACCCGCACCGGCTGGATCGAGGGGCTATGCCCCTTATGTGTTGGTAGCTACTATTTCCCCAGGGTCGGGGCCGATCCCGGCAGCGTATAGCGCAAGTTGAAGAACACCATGTTCAGATGCGCTACCTTGTCGGATCCCGCCGGGACAACCCACGGATTGCGGTGCACGAACGAGTATTGCCCCATGAAGTTCAGGGCCCCGTACTTTCCATCCTTCCAGATGGTCTGATTGAAGCCGACCGTTTCTTCCTGAACCGAGCGATTCTGGTTCAGGCTGGCCGCCGCTCCGGTGTATCCGTAGCCGATGGGTGTGGTTCCGTTCGCGTCGAACGTCGCATTCTTCTGGACATAAATGCCGCCGTAGTAGGCATACAGCAGCGTGTTCTTGTGCGTGTACTCGAAACCTGAAACGTCCGACCCGGTCTTGATGGGAGAAATGGCGCCGTTGGACCGCACGATCAGGTCCGGAACCTGCCCAAAGATATAGCGGCCGCCGCCGTCGCTCCAGTAATTGTTGGTCAGCACACGGAAACCCTTGAACAGTTCGACGTTCAAGTTCACGAAGGCGCCGCCGCCGGTGCTGGAGAAGGTTGTGTTGGTACTCGCAACCCAATCCTTGAACTGGCGTTCCACTCCTCCGAGTTCCAGGTGAAACTTGCTCGTTGGATCGAACGCAAGCTTCACGATCACGTCAGGAGCGACGTTGGGTGTGCCCAGGGTGGTCGTGTTGTCGTTGAATTGGGTGGCGTTCAGCGAACCGAGCGCGGCCGGGTAGGTGATCGTCCCGCCGCCTGCCGATTTCCCGACGTATTGTTCCGGACTGTCCAGAGCCACGGCGAAAGCGACTTTGCTCGTGGGCCGGTAAACGAAGCGAAGCTCCGGGATGCGTCCCCAAACCAGGCCCGCTTGGTAGTTCACGTCGATGTCTTGCGAAAAGAAGATATTTCCGGGCAGAGGGGAAATGCCGGTCCGGCCGGGAGTGATCAAGCTCCAGGTCTGGCCGCCGAGGACTTCCCACTTGTCTTTCGCGACGTCGACCCAATACAAACGCGAACGCATGGTATTGCTGTTGCTGCTGACGGAAACGTTTGCGGGATTGTTTCCCAGATAGTCCGACTCCATGTAGCCCATCACGTGAGCGCCCTTGACCATCGCGTCCACGCGGAATCCAATGCGGGAGTTCTGCATGC
This sequence comes from Terriglobia bacterium, assembly GCA_020073485.1. Taxonomy (GTDB): domain Bacteria; phylum Acidobacteriota; class Terriglobia; order Acidiferrales; family UBA7541; genus Palsa-360. The sequence goes on from JAIQFB010000028.1 coordinate 33,700, forward strand.
TTTCCCGGAATTCGCTCAGGTGATTCTGAAATGCAGTGCCGCCGTTTGGTATGCCCGCGAAGTTCGTGCCGATCCCGCTTCCGCGATCGTGGTTGCTCCACACGCCGGTGAAATCCATGAATCCTACCGGGGTGATGTAAGCGCTGCCGATGCGGAATTGTAGCGGCGAAACATCATCCTTTCCGTTCTGCGCCGCGGGACTGGCTGCCGGAGCCGCGCTCACGCCCATACCCGGAGTGATGGCCGCGGCAGACGTCACGGATTCCGTTGTCATCGCCGGCGAATTGGCAACTGGAGAAGTGGCGGGTTCCGAAGACTTCACGCCGAATTTTTCCTCCAGCGCTTCCATTTTCAATTGCTCTGCCTTCAACGCCGCGCGTTGCGCTTCCAGCTCGGCCCGTTGTTCCTCCACCAGGCTGCGAAGGTCCTGCATTTCGCTTTCGATGGCCGAGGTCTCCGGCTTCACCGCCACCGGTTTGTCCGGCGCGGCGGCGCTGGTCACCGCCGCGGGTGTTTCTTCCTTGCCAGGCTCACCGGCGTTCTTTGCCAGCAACGGCGACGCCGCTAAACCCATGCTCAACAGTACTGCTGCGAATACTCGCATTCCTTCCCTCCTCGACAAGTTTTAAAACTTAACTCTGGTCGTCCCCTATTTTCCAAATGAAAGAGAGCGATTGATTCTTCCGACCCATCCGTGAGGTCGCCCTTTTGCAGTGACCCCATCCACACCCGGTGCAACCCTGTTTTTCGTTGCACCCCCCCCACGCCCAGGCTGGCAAAACCCGTCAAGAAATACCTTCAGCAAGCAATGGGCAACACCATCTGTGCTTCACTGGGTTTGGTGACACTATCGGCGCGGGAATAACAGCCCGTGAGAGGAATGTTAATTCTATGTTACAAGAGGGAATGTAGCTTCATGGCCAACAAAACAAGCAACTTAATTCTTAGCGTTGACTCCGGCCTCGCATCCGACATAGATTGATCGCCCGAGAGAAAAAATGAGACCTACAAGATGGGCTTGGCTCGTTGCGTTGCTGTTTTTGCCTGCCGGGGCGTTCGCGCAGGCTCCTGCCGTCATCACCATGGACCAGGAGCCACACCACCATCTTTCGCTCAAGAATGACTATCTAAAAGTGTTCCGTGTGGAGGTCGTGCCGGGAGATTCCATTCGGATGCACCAGCACGACCGCGACACGATCGCCATTGCCATCGGCGATCAGATGGTCACCGTCGGATTTCCCGACAAGCCGGCCGTCCACCAAAAGAATCCCGACGGCCAGCTGAGGCTCCAGAAAACCGGCTACGTCCATTCCACCAGAGTTGATCCCGGGACCTCGTACCACACCGTGGCCGTCGAACTGCTCCAGCCGCAAGGCAATCCGCGAAACCTATGCGCTGCCGTCATGGCCGGGCAGCCCCTGAATTGCCCGGCGCCTCCGGCCGGGGCTTCTTCCGCAAAAAACGCCGACGAGCCGCAATTTCAATCCGACCAGACGCTCGTTCAACTCGTTCGCGTGATTCCCGGACAAAAAATGACCATCGGAGATTTGAAATACTTCGAATTGGTCGTTGCCTTGGACCCGGGAACTCTTTCCCCGGCAGCTGGAGGTGGAAAAGAGCAGGCGCTGCGCCCCGGCGATTTCGTCTGGTTCGTGAATGGAGGGCCGTCACGCGTATTCAGGAACAACGGCAAGAGCGATGCGCGAATTGTTAAATTCCAGTTCACGCCCATCGATCCAAACGGCAAATGGCTCTGAGTTCCCCCGAGGCTCGCGGCGGCGAATGGCGCGCCTTCCAAAAAAACGGCAACCCCGGAACGTGGCGCTTCATCGAATCCCGTGCCCAAAGATTAATTCGGGAGAGAAAACATGCGATTTGCCAGGATCGTTTTTCTGGTCGCGGGGACTTACGGCGTTCTGGTCCTTACGCCTGTGTATTTCATGGAGAATGCCATTGGACAACAGATGCCGCCGCCGATTACACATCCGGAATATTTCTACGGTTTCCTCGGAGTCGGGCTTGCTTGGCAATTCTTGTTTTTGGCGCTTTCCACCGATCCCGTGAAATACCGTGCCATGATCCTGCCGTCAATCGTGGAAAAAATCAGCTTCGGAATCGCTCTCGTAATTCTCCATGCGCAGGGCCGGGTTGCGATGTCCACCCTCGGTGTCGGTTCGATCGATTGGATTTTTGCGTTCCTTTTCCTCGCGGCGTATTTGAAAACAAAGCCGGCCCGCGCCGGAGCTTGATTCCCTCAATCGCTACGGCGTTTCGGCCGCCGATTTTCTTGGAACGGGTTTCGTTTGCCTTCATGCGTGTGGCTTAATTCGGCCCGTTTGGCCCAAGATTAATCCACTCGCGGATCGGACCCCAGCCGAGAGCTCGCGGCAGCTAAGGTCCCAACAGAAAAACTCAAATACCGCTTCTCGGCGAAATCGCTGAAGATCGTAATTTCCAGCCTTGAGCACTGCGCGATGTTCCCTCCAGACGACGGCCAGCGTGCCTAGCAGGAAGAGTCTGTGCGTTGCGCTCAGGGCGTGCTGCAACAGGCCAAGCCGTGCCGCACGCACCCGCGCAAGCATCGAGGCCTGGAACTTCAGGTGGTTTGCTTCGTCCTCCAAAATGCGCGTGCAGATCATCTTGAGGATCGCTGACCCGGTGGCCGAGCGCAGCGCCCGGTAATAGGGGACGGCAATAATTTCCGCGGTCACGAGAACGGTCAACGACAGTTCCAAGCCCGCAAGCCCACGCAAACGCCGAAAAATCGTATCCACCCAATTTCTTGAGACCACCGGGATGGATTGAGACTCCAGAAACGCGTCCAGGTACCGGCTGTGCTGTTGCTCTTCTTTGATGAACAGATCCAGCGCGTCGGCAAAATAGGGATCGTTCACCGCTCGTCCGTACTTCCGGCCGCGTTGCAGCAATCGCTGCCCCCTCGAGCCTTCACCCAGCTGAAATTGCTGGATCGATTTCGTTACAATGGACAGCTCTTTCGCCGTCAATTGAACTGAAACTCGGCGAGACACGTGCAGCGCGGTCATGCTGCGCCGCGAAAAATGGGAGAGCCACTTCCTGGATTCCGCGCAACCACCGGAATTTTCATTTGCCATGCTGTGTTTGGGAAGCATTCCATTTACCAAACCAGGGCCCAATGTTTGGTCAAGAAAACGAAGGAGATAGCGAAACGAAAACGCTCAAAACGGGCCAACCTGAATTTCCGCGGCCGGCGTTCCTATGGGGCATCTGACGCACCCGTGTCCGCCGGACAACAACGCAGACAGCCGCTTAGTGGGATTGCCTTGCAGGGGCCATCACGAATTCTTAATTCAGGCCCGTGAATGCGCCTGAAAAATTCGTCAGGAAATAGGAGTGGCGTGCGCTTCGATGGCTTTGGTCGCTTCGGCTATGCCGCGATCGATGGTCGGTTGCCAGTCGGCGTGCGGCACCGGCGAAGCCTGCGCCGCTTGATAGCACCGCAGGGCGTCCGCCGGCCGGCTGAGGCGCTTCAAATACATGCGCCCGGCGGCCATCTGCGCAAGCAGCCCCTGTTTTTCCGCGGGATAGGCCAGCGCCAGGGCATTGTATTCCCCAGCGGCGCGATCCACATCCGGCTGCGTTTCCAGTTGACGGCAAAGATCGAGCCATACGGACGCGCCGAGCTTCTCTCCGCCGGTGTTCTTGAAATCGTGAAAGGTCAGCAGCGCTGCCTCGGGATCGTTGGCTTTTAGTTCCAGGCCTACGATTTTTTCAAGCGCGTCGCGATGCGCGGGCAGATCGTTTTTCTTGCAATAAATATTTTGAAGCATCCGGTAGGCGTCGATGGAATCCGGTTTTTCCTGCAATACTTTTTTTAGGTTGGAGAGCGCCGCGTCCAGTTGTCCCGCTTCCATCTGCTCGCTGGCCTGGTCCAGCAACGGGTGGCTGACCCACGCGATCTTGTCCTGAATTCCTTTTTCCGCCATTTGCTCAAGCCCGGATTTCTGCACTCCCACGGCAATCACGGCGCCAAAGACGAATCCCCCGATGTGCGCCCAATGCGCCACGCCCGAGGCCTGCCCGAATACCGTTCCATAGAAGATTTCCATCGCCAGCCAGAGCGGGAGCAGCCAGTAGGCCGCCATTTTGAACCGGTAAAAGCGGTACATCAGCAACCAGCCCATTTCGATCTTCGTCGTCGGGAAGCGGACCAGAAATGCGCCCATCAGTCCCGCGATCGCTCCCGAAGCGCCGATGGTCGGAGTGAGGCTGCCAGCGTTGGCCATGACGTGCACTTGCAGCGCCAGAATTCCGGCAACCATGTAAAACGCGGGATAGATCAGCCGGCCCCAGGTATCTTCCAGGACCGCTCCGGCAAGCCACAAGAACCACATGTTGCCGATCAGATGCAGCCAGCCGCCGTGCAGAAAATTGGCGGTGACCAGGCTCAGCGCGGTTTGATGCGCGGGGATGAACGCGTACTTGTTCACCAGTGAAGTCTCGGATAACTCCTCATAGCGCTTGGAAAGCGCGTCCATCTCCTCTTGCATGGTCTCGGGGTGCTCGTCCGCTGCCATGCGCATCCTGGCGTCCCAGGCGTCATGCACGTCGCGGCTCGGATTTGTGGCTTCCTTCCAAAGGCTGGGATTTTTTGTCTGGACCGTGGTGATGAAATCCGCCGCCTTGCCTTCCACCTTCAGATCCGGATGCATCGCTGCCAGCAGGATCAGGTGCACGCGTGTCTCACCCAGTTCCGGCGCCTCGCGGTCCATCGTCCAGTGGGTCCCCAGGAAGATCACGACGTTGAGCGCAATGATGCCGATCGTGATGACCGGCCAACGGCGCCCCTGCATATTTTCGTGGCGAAGCGGGATCAGCATGGACAGACCTCCCTCAGAGGCAGAAAATCGTGGCGTTCCGGGATGGTTTTCCTTAGATAAGTGTAGGGGTACCCACGATGGTGAACCCCCGCAATTTATGGCGCGAATGGGAATCAGTTACAGCTTACGGTTAGGGCACGAAACGCAGGCAAGATATCCGCTTCTGCGGGCCTGGGATTAGCTTCTAACATCAACGCACATATAGAGTTGCAGCGATCTCTGCCAAAATGGTGATCGATCCAGAAGTAGCCTGGGTCACTGGGAGAATCGGTCACAAAAAGATGGAGGTTTTGTAGAGGCCTTTCCGTCCCGTGCCTTCCGAGACGGAAAGGGCAGTTCTAGGTACCAGGAAATCGCTCCTCACGCATTCAAATAATGCCTGGAAATTTCGCCAAGCGTTTTCGCCCCTGACAAGCGCATGGTGAACTCAAGTTCCCCTTTCAGATGTTCCAGGACAGTCTGCACGCCCATCCAGCCTCCGAGCGCCAGCCCGTACATGACCGGCCGTGCGATGGCCACGGCATTGGCGCCTAGCGCCAGCGCCTTGAAGACGTCCTGCCCGCGGCGTATGCCCCCGTCGATGACGATGGTGAGGCGTCCGCCCACGGCATCCACGATCCGCGGCAGCACGGTGATCGACGCCGGAGTGTCGTCGAGGTTGCGTCCGCCGTGGTTGGACACCTGAATTCCGGCGCACCCATGATCGACGGCCATCACCGCCAGTTCCGGCGACAACACGCCTTTCAGGATCACCGGCAGCCCGGTTGTCTTCTGGATGAAGGCAACGTCTTCCCACCCGAGGTCCGGCTTGAACGGGCGCGTGCCCCGGGCCCGTGGCTCGGGAAAATTTCCCTGCGGCAGCGGGTTCACAAAATGATTTCGCCGGTCGGTTTCGCGATTGCCGTTGCTGACGCCGTCAATGGTCAGGACGATGGCCAGATACCCTGCCGCCTTGGCGCGTTGCAATAATTCCCGCGCCACGCCCGGGTCATCGGGAAAGTAAAGCTGAAACCATTTCGGCCCGGGACTGGCCTTGGCGATTTGTTCCATGGTCAATGTGGATTGCGAGGGCACTTCGAACAGCGTGCCGGCGGCGTCGGTACCCTTGGCCGTGCCCGCTTCGGCCGTGACGTGGGCCATGCCGTGCCCGCCCATGACGCTGGTGATGATGGGCATGGCGATTTTCGAGCCCAGCAGCGTGGCGGTCATGTCGGCGTCTTTGTAGCCGCTGAGATAGCGGGGCACGATCGTCAGCCGCTTGTACGCCGCTTCGTTCTCGCGCCTGGTCCATTCGTCGCCCGCCGCGCTCGAAATGTAGCCGAAGCCGCCCGCGGGGATTACTTTTTGCGCCAGGCCTTCCAGTTCGCGGAGATTGATGAGGTCGATTTTCTTGATTTCCGTGGGCGCATCGTAGCCGGGAACGGAAACGCTGGGAGAGGGCGTCTGCGGAGGCGCGGCTTCGGGCGTAGTGGGAGCAGCAGGTTGCCCCAGTAGAGGCGCGGCCGCGCCCAGCGTTGCGGCGGCAGCAGTGGCAGTCAAAAAATCCCGGCGCTTTTGATCCATAAGTCTCTCCTCTTCTTCCTCTGTGGTCTCTGTGTTAGGTCTTTAACTTTTCGTCGACGGCGACGAATACAAGGAGAGTGGCCCGCCGCGTTAGTGCGACGCCATCTGGCTCGACGCCGGCGTCACCACCGCCATCATTTTCCGAATCATGCCGTCGCTCTTGCTCATGATATAGAGTTCGCCGTCGCCACCCATCGAAAGCCGCACATCCGCGCGGCCTCCGCCGTAGGGAACGCCGTAGGGATCGATCGTGCCCTGCAGGAACATCTTGCCGCGCCATCCTCCGGTGGTAGCCGCCGCGCCCGGCAGCACGCCTTTGGGAGAATCCGGATTGGCGACGCCGTCCTTGTGCGCGTAGGTCTCGGCAACAATGTCATACATTCGGCGCTGCACCGGGTTCTGGGCCGATTGATCGAACGGGCTCTTGTACATCACCTGGATTTCGTGAATGGGCACCTGTTTTCCGCGTATGCTGCGTGAGGCGATCATCTCATTCAGATCGGTGTAAAAGATCCGCCCCGTGGTCAGGTCCGTAAATATATATTTCCCGACCATCTGCGGCATCAGCTTTCCGCGATAGACGAAGCCGCTTCCGATCGCATCGCCTTCTTGATGGCTATAGGTCGCCACCGGATAAATCGGCGCGACCGGTTTTTCCATTCCTTCCACGGTGAGCAAATCCGTTTGCGGAAAAGGAACCTGCGGATTGACCTGGGTGCCGGTCTTGCCGCCGCCGGTGACAATCATCACTTCATTTCCTTCGCGCTCGGCGTAGCCGTAATTTCCGCCCTTGGTGACGATATCCACCTCTTCCCAGGAATGCAGCCCGATATCATTCACCAGCAGCGTGTTCGTGGCCGCATCCCAATCCATGCGGTGCGGATTGCGGAATCCGTAAGCGAAGATTTCCGGCCGCGCTCCGGCCACGGACAAAAATGGATTCGGGTCCGGCCCGGCGCCGGGGATGCGATACCTGCCGTTCTCGCTGAGTTTGTCCTTCGGGCGCAACGCCAGATTCGGAGTGATCCGAATGATCTTGCCCGGCAGCGCATTCAGCGACTGGGGAATGACATGAATTGCCCCGGGAGTCTCTCCCGACCCGCCATCGCCCAGCGAAACGTAGAGATTTCCGTAATCCGCGCTGCCAGGTTTGGCCAGTGGATTGAACACAATGTCGTCCATGGGGTGGATCAAAGTGCTGAACCCGACGCGTAGGATTTCCCGCGCCGTCCCCTCGAATGTGGAATTTTTTATGTTCGTGTCCGTCCATTCCACCAGCACCGATTCGTTCAGGAAATCGCCCACCGGAGGCTTGGTCACCGCGGTCGGCGTGTACCCATCCAGATTCAGGCTGGGCATGTGCGCGTTGGTCGGCATGACTGCGCCCGGCTTCGACGGGTCTTCGGAGTGCACGGTATAAAATTTGCCGTTTTTCGCGTAATTGGGATCGAAAGCAATCGCCTGGATTCCGGTGGTCAGGCGATCCGTGCTGTACCGGGGAAAAATTTCCGCAAGCGTAATGTACGGAGTGAATTTCTTCGTTGCCTTGTCCAGGATATAGAGATTGCCGTTCATCTCCGCGACGAAAAACCGCGTGGACGCCAGCGGAGCGTCGGCCGGCTCCGAACGCATGGAAACGATGCGCGCGAGCTGCCCGTGATAATCGATGGGAGGCGGGTAACGTTGACCCATCAACGCGCTCGACAGCGGCGGCGTCGCATAATCTTCGATCAAAATCGCGGTGCCATCCTTGCTGACTTCCGACTTGGCAGGATATTGCAAGGGATACTGCGCCCAAACCGCGGGCAGGCTCAATAGCAGCCCAGCTGCGAAGACAATTCCGAAATAAAAGCACGATTGCCGCCTGGCATTTCCCGGTGCGCGTCGCATGGTAATGGTCTCCCCGTTCCGATCATCGCGCAGCCTGGCGTCCGTCGTTGCGATACATTCCAATGACGGGCGCGCCGGATCGACGCGAAGTAAAATGGCCTGTGCGCGATGAGTATAATACGGGTCCGCCGCCAAAAATCACTGAAAGAGCACTGGCGGACGATCAACACCCCATTGGCCCAATATCACTCGAACCGTGTCCTCGGCGTCCCGAAGAATACGGGATGCAGAGGCCTCTACAAAACCATATCGTCACCGCGCGGGCTGCTTTTGTAGCGGCCGTTCACGGTGAGCGTTCATGGTGAACCGCCCGCATTTTTTGGGCGGCCAGCTTTTTCTTTCCACACTGGTCGAGTCCAAGTCACTATCCTGTGATTCAAAAGTTTAGTATAATAATTTTTGCTGGGCTGCATCCCGACGTCAGGGAGCGGCACCGGAGGTTGTCATGAGTGTTGTTCCTTCCCTGAGCAACGGCAAGATCACCGTGCCGGGCATCCTGCAGCGTAAGTCCGGTACTCACTCGCAAAATTCCACACCGCAAAAAATTACGTGTCTGACTGCGTATGACTATCCCACGGCGCGGCTGCTCGACGAAGCCGGCGTGGATATCCTGCTGGTAGGCGATTCGCTGGCGATGGTCGTGCTCGGCTATGAGAGCACGCTTCCGGTCACCATGGAGGAGATGCTGCATTGCACGCGCGCGGTGCGCCGCGGCACGCGCCGCTCGCTGCTGGTGGCGGACATGCCCTATGGCAGCTATCACGACGACCCGATGCAGGCCGTGCGCAACGGCGTGCGGTTTGTGAAGGAAGCGGGCGCGGAGGCCATCAAGCTTGAGGGCGGCGAGCGCCGCCTGGACTTGATCGCACGCTTGGTGGACGCGGAGATTCCCGTCATGGGGCACATCGGCCTCACACCGCAATCAGTCAACGCCTTCGGCGGGTTCCGCGTGCAAGGCAAAACGGAAGAAGCCGGCGAACAGATCCTGCGCGACGCCCGCGCGGTGGAAGCCGCGGGCGCTTTTTCCATCGTGCTTGAATCCATTCCCCGGGAACTTGCGGCGCGCATCACGGCCGAATTAAAAATTCCCACCATTGGTATCGGCGCGGGCCCCGATTGCGACGGCCAGGTTCTGGTGATTCACGATATGCTGGGCATGAGCTTCGGCCACCAGCCGAAATTCGCGCGGCGCTACGCCGAGGTCGGCGAACAGATTTCCCGCGCGGCGGCCGAATATTGCCGCGACGTGCAGCAGGGAAATTTTCCCTCGGACGGCGAATCGTACCATTTGAGCCCGGAGCATCGCGGCGTGCCTGTTGCGCGCCGCGGGTAGTGGCTGCAAAAATTGTTTTTTGCCCGTCATTCCGAGCGAAGCGAGGAATCCCTCCTTGGTTTGGTTCCAAAAGAAAGAGCCATTCCTCGCTTCGCTCGGAATGACGACATTCTAAGTTTTTCTGTAAGCTGGGAAGTCGCGCCCCGGAAAGCTTTGGTTCAACGCACAAAAACAAACGATTCTCGGGAGGACATCGATGGTAACACCTGAACTGCTCCGTACCTTGTTCCAGTACAATCTGTGGGCCGATCTGCGCTTGCTGGACGCCTGCTCCTCGCTCACCAGCGAACAATTCACTCGCAATCTCGGATCGAGTTTCAGTTCCGTGCGCGATACCGTGGCGCACTTGTACGGCGCCGAATGGGTGTGGAATGAACGCATACAGGGCCGTTCGCCCACGGCTTTGGTTCCCGGCACAATGTTCCCGGACCTGGCCTCGGTGCGCGCGAAGCTCGAGGAGATGGACCGCTACTACATCGACTACGTTTCCAAGCTCTCGCAACAGGATCTGGACCGCGTGATCCACTACAAAAGTTTTACGGGCGACGCGTTTTCCAATCCGCTCTGGCAAACGCTGCATCAATTGACCAACCACGCGTCCTATCACCGCGGGCAAGTGACCACGATGCTGCGGCAGCTGGGCGTGAAGCCCGTTTCCACCGATTTGATTGGATATTATCGCGAACAGGCCGCGGCCGCGCGCGCCTGACGCTCAGGACCTCACGAGTAAATTGGAAATCATCCACACCATTGAATGGATGAAACAGGTGTCCCGCCAGGCGCGCCTTGAGGGACGCGTGTCCGGCTTCGTGCCCACCATGGGTGCGCTGCATGAGGGGCACATGTCGCTGGTCCGCGCGGCCTTGGCCGAATGCCGGCCGGTGGTCGCCTCCATTTTCGTGAACCCCACGCAGTTCGGCCCCAATGAAGACTTACAGAAATATCCGCGCACGTTCAATGAGGATTGCGGGAAACTCGAAAACGCCGGCGTGGATTATCTATTCGCGCCGGAGGCCGGGGAAATCTATCCGCCCGGCTTCCGCACCTGGGTTAATGTCGAAGGCCTGTCTGAACGCCTCGAAGGCAAGTCGCGTCCCGGACATTTTCGCGGCGTCACGACCGTGGTGCTGAAACTGCTGGAAATTGTTCAGCCGCACAAAGCGTATTTCGGGCGCAAGGACGCGCAGCAAGCTCGTATCATCCGGCAGATGGCGAGCGATCTGCACCTGGATACGGAAATTGTCGTGTGCCCCGTCGTGCGCGAAACGGACGGACTGGCGATGTCTTCGCGCAACGCGTACCTGCAGCAGGACGAGCGTCGCGCCGCGACTGTGCTCTATCGCGCGCTGGACGGCGCGCGGCAATCGATCGCGCGCGGCGAACGCGACGCGCTGCGGCTGACAGCGGCCATCCGCGAAACACTTCGCGCCGAGCCTCTGACGAATATTGATTATGTGCAGTTGGTCGATGCCAAAACGCTCGAGCCTGTGACGCGCCTACGAGGCGCGTGCCTCGCCTTGCTCGCGGTGAAAATCGGCGCGACACGCCTGATTGACAATCTACTGATCGAGGAACGCGCTGGGGAGTTCGACACAAATCTCTGAGTAACGTGAAATTCCTGCGGAGTTAGGACAGGCTGACCGTTCGCATTCGCTCACTGCAAGAGCCTGTCCTATTGCAGCGCCTTCAGCGCTTCGACAACTTCCGCGGCGTGGCCCTTGGACTTGGCCGTCTCCCAGACTTTCTCGACCTTGCCGTCCGGCCCGATCAGCACGGTGCTGCGCACAATTCCCAAGTACGATTTTCCCAGAAAACTTTTCATGCGGCGCGCGCCGTACGCTTCGATCGCGATGAATTCCGGATCGCTCAGCAGCGGAAAATTCAGTTTCTGCTTGGCCTTGAATTTCGCCTGCGACTCCACCGTGTCCGCGCTGCAGCCCAGGACGATGGCATTGACCTTGTCGAGTTCCCCTTTGACTTCCCGGAATTCGATGGCTTCAATCGTGCATCCTGGAGTGCTGGCCTTGGGATAAAAATACAGCGCGACGTGCTTGCCGTGAAAATCCGCCAGTGAAACATCGCGGCCGTCGTCGCCCTTGAGGCGAAATGGCGGTGCGGGGTCTCCTACCTTCAGCATGGAAATCTCCTTTGGGTTTACGGTCAGGAGAGCAATCGCTTCAGCGTGTCGTTCACGGTTTGCGGATTGGCCTGGCCGCGCGACGCGCGCATCACCTGGCCCACGAAAAACTTGAATACGCCTTCGTTGCCGGCCCGGTATTTCGCCACGTTGTCGGGATTCTTTTCGATTACTTCGCGACACCAGCGCTCGATCTCTCCGGTGTCGCTCACCTGGCTGAACCCCTCGGCCGCGATAATTTCGGCCGCGGGCCTTCCGGTTTCAAACATGCGCGCGAACACTTTCTTGCCCGTCGCCGCGTTGATTTCACTGCTTTCGACCTTGGCAATCAGCGCCGCAAGTTCCCCCGGGACCACGGGGCTTTCCGCGATTTCTTTCCCCGCGTCCTTCAAAAGCCGCAGCAATTCGCCCTGAATCCAGTTGGCCGCGGGTTTGGCCGCGGCGCCCGCGCCCACAACTCCCTCGAAATAGTCCGCCAGCGCGCGCGTCGTCGTGAGCACTTCGGCGTCATAGGGCGTGATGCCGAAATCGCGCACAAACCGTTTACGCCGGGCATCGGGAAGTTCAGGCATCGCGGCGGCGATTTCGTCGCGCCACGCCGCACTCACGCGCAGCGGGAGCAAATCAGGCTCCGGAAAATAGCGGTAATCGTGCGCGAATTCCTTCGAGCGCATCGTTTCCGTGCGGCCCTCGGCCACGTTCCACAGGCGCGTCTCCTGCGCGATTGTTCCGCCGGCTTCCAGCACCGAAATTTGCCGCTCGATCTCGTATTCCAGCGCCTTCTGCAGGTAGCGGAAGGAATTCAGGTTTTTCACTTCTGCTTTGGTGCCGAATTTTTCCGCGCCGCGCCGCCGCACGCTGATGTTGGCGTCGCACCGCAGCGAGCCTTCCTCCATATTGCAGTCGCTCACCTCGGTAAACAGCATCACCTGCTTGAGCGCGGTCAGATACGCGTGAGCTTCGGTCGGCGAGCGCAAGTCGGGTTCGGAAACGATCTCGGCCAGCGGCGTGCCCCCGCGGTTGTAGTCCACGTAACTTTTTTCAGCGGAGTCGGGAAATCCCTCATGCAGATTTTTCGCCGCGTCGTCTTCCAGATGCAGACGCGTGATCCCGATGCGCTTCACCTGGCCGTCGTGCTCGATTTCCAGCCACCCGGCCGTGGCCAGCGGCAGCTCATACATCGAAATCTGGTAGCCCTTTGGCAGGTCGGGATAGAAATAATTTTTGCGCGCAAAGCGCGATCTTTCCTGCACGTGCAGATTCAGCGCCAGCGACGCGCGAATTCCCAGCTCCACCGCGCGCTTGTTCAGGACGGGAAGCGCGCCGGGCATGCCGAGGCACACCGGGCAAGTATTGGAATTGGGCGAATCGCCGAATTTGGTGGAGCACGCACAAAAGGCCTTGGTCGCGGTCTTCAATTGTACGTGCACTTCCAGGCCAATCACCGGCTCGTACTTGGCCATGATTTCCGGTGAGACGCTTATCTCGTTCTGTGCCAGCTTCGCCATGGGAGTGGCAGATTATATCACCCGAGGCGCTCGCCGTGCAGAGGCCGTGGCGTTCGGCCCGCCGGGCCGCATTAGCTCCTTGTTGTCATACATTTAGGGCCTCAGTTGTCCGTCAGGGCAACTTTGTGGCTTGCCCAGAGAGAAATTTCACCAAATCCTGTGTTCAATGATATGAATAGGGCCGTGCCCGGGTAAACCACCGCCCGGGAAAAACTGCCGCTTGATTTGCATGGGGTGAAAATCACGGATCAAGCGCCTGCATGGAGGGGCAGATCATGCGAATGCTCATGAAATCTCGAAATCTCGTTCTGCTGTTTATTCTTTTCCTCGTTCCAACCGCGTCGTTTGCGCAAGTTGCTGTTTCGATTCGAGTCGGGCCGCCGGCTTTGCCGGTTTACGCGCAGCCGCCGTGTCCGGGCGACGGGTATCTCTGGACTCCCGGCTACTGGGCGTATGGCGCCTCTGATTACTACTGGGTTCCGGGCGTGTGGGTGATGCCGCCGCGAGCGGGTTTGCTGTGGACGCCGGGCTACTGGGGCTTCGCGGGCGGGCTTTACGGCTGGCACGCGGGCTACTGGGGCCCGCACGTCGGATTCTACGGAGGCATTAATTACGGATTCGGATATGGCGGCGTGGGCTTCTGGGGCGGGCGCTGGGCGGGCGAACGTTTCGAGTACAACACTGCTGTCGTCAACGTGAACCGGACCGTTGTCCGGAACGTATATGAGGATCGCACCGTCATCAACAATACGACGGTCAATAACAATCATTATAGTTTCAACGGCGAGGGCGGATCGACAGCCCGGGCGACCGCGGGCGAACAAGCGGCCGAACACGAAAATCATTTCCAGCCGACGTCCAATCAAATGTCACACGAGCATGACGCCGGCCAGGATCACAGCCAATTTGCGTCCGAAAACCACGGGCACCCCGGCACCATGGCCATGGACTCGGTCAACGGGCGCCGCTACAACCAGCAGGGCCGCATCGCCAACGGCATTTCCTCCGGGCAAATGACCGCCGGCGAAACCAAAAATATTGAGGGGCGCGAAGCGAATTTGAACCACGAAATTCACAATGATCGCGCCGCCAACGGCGGCACGCTGACGCCGCAGGAGCGTCGCCAGGTGAACGGCCAGCAGAACAACCTGAGCCGCTCAATCTACAACGACAAGCACAACGGCAACACGGCGCAATACGGCAACAACGAAGTGGGCGCGCGCCGCGACATGCAGCAGCAACGCATCGCCAACGGCGTCTCTAGCGGGCAAATGTCACCTTCCGAGGCGGCGAAGGCCGAAGGGCGCGAGCAGAATATCAATCGCCACGTCGCGGCCGATCGCCAAGCCAAGGGCGGAAAACTCACGCCGCAGGAAAAGCAGAACATCAACCGAAGGCAGAACGGCGCCAGCCGCCAGATTCACGAAGAAAAGCACAACGGCAAGACCGCACCGCGCTAAATGCGGGGTGCGGTTTCGTGGGCCGCGCAGAATTTGGATATTTTACAATTGCGGCTATTTGCGGTTGTGAATTGGATGAATGCCGAGTTGAACAGGTGATGTCGCAAGTATAGGGGCACGGCACTTCCGTGCCCCTGCCATTTTTCGCGCCGAAACTTTCCACTACGAATGCTTCACTCAGCCCGCGTCGTGTACTTCACGCCGATGCGAAACTCCCGCCCTAGCGCGGGATACCCGTACGCGTCCTGGTATTGTTTGTCGGCAAGATTCATTATGCGCCCGTAAACGCTGAAGCCGTGGGGCATGTGGTAGGAAACCGCCAGATCGAACCGCGCGTACCCGGGATTTATGATTTGCCCCGGGTAGTTGTAGTCAAATCGCTCGCCGGTGAAATATCCGCTGAGGTTCCAGTTCATCCCCAGGAAGTTGGCATTCAGCATGGCATTTCCGGAATTCACGGGCCGGCGCAGCAGTCTGCTGCCGGGAAGGTAATTGGGATCCAGATTGACGGGATCGGTGGGCGCGGAGAGCGTGCGCGTGGAATCGTACGTGTAATTCGCGCTGGCGCTCAGCCAGTGCGTGACGCGCGCTTCGCTGGAAAAGTTCGCGCCGCGGGCGCGCGCCAGGTTGGTATTGAAGAATGTGCCGCAAAAAGTCACCGGGTCCGATTGAAAGCTGATGATGTCCCGGAAGCGGCTGTCGAAATAATCCACCGTCACACGCAAGCGGTCGGATGCGAGCTTTTGCTCGATGCCCGCGTGCACCGTCCGGCTTCGTTCCGGAGATAGATTGGGATTCCCCGTGAAACAAGGATCGGTGCCGAAAGTTTGGTCGAACCTGGGTTCCACGATTCCCTGTCCGTAGGAAGCGCGCAGGCGTGTGTCGCCAAACGCGCCGCTGGCGATTCGCAAAGCATACGACGCGCCCGCACGTGGAACCACGCGGGTTCCGAAATCGGCGTTGTCGTCCGCACGCACGCCCGCGCTGAGTGTCAGCCGGGAAACCGGCTGCCAGCGCGCGTCGAGAAACCCCGCCTGGTTATTCCGCCGCGCGTGAAATCCGATGTAGCTGATAAATCCGTTTTCCACTTCGTATTCGTAACCGGCGGTGATTCCGAATCCTTTGACAAGATAGCTGGATTGCCCCGCAAATCGGGAGCGGTTGTACTGATAGAGCGTATCGCCGAACGAGCCGTGATTGAGCTCGCGAAAGTAAAACTCCGTGCCGTTCAATTGGGAATGCCAGTGGGGCCCGGTGGTGAACTCAGTATGGAGGCTGGCAGTGAAATTGTGCAGGCCAATGCTGTCGGTAGGGCTGGCGGGCTGTAACAGCGTCTGGCCGGGGGTGCCGGCGGCGCTGACGTTGTCGCGCAGGGAAAGGCTTGCCCTCGCGGATTCCGAAAACCGCCAGCCGAAATTCCCGGAGAGGGTGCGGTCGCGAAAAGCGTCGTTCACGCCTTGTCCCGCCGTTTCCAGGTCGGAAACACCCGAGGAATAATCGAATCGGCCGAGCAAACCCGAGAGCTCGGCGCCGCCGCGGCCGCTGGCGAAATTGCCGCCGTCGGCGAATGCGGTGAATTCCGGAATGCGCGATGTTCCGCGGCGCGTGAAGATTTGAATTACGCCGTCCATGGCGTCCGAACCGTACAACGCGCTTTCCGCGCCGTGAACGATTTCGATCTTGTCGATATTATCCGGCGTGAAGTCGGAAAAATCGATGAAGCCGCCAGGCGTATTGAGGGGCGCGCCGTCGACCAGCACTTTCGTGTAATTCGAGTTGCCGCCATCGAGAAACAACGACGCCGAGCCGCCCTCCGGCCCCGTGCGTCCGAGGCTGAACCCGGGAAGCGTGGCCAGCAAATCGGGAAGCGACGTTGCTACGCGCTGCTCGATCTGTTCGCGCGTAAGAATCGTGGCAGGCGCGGGAGAAGACTCCGCATCGAGCGGCAGCGTTTGCGCCGTGACCACCACTTTCGAGGAAAGCGGCTCGAGCGCCAGGCGGACTTGCAGGTCGCGCGCTTCTCCCGCGGCGATCGAGATTTCCTCGTCGAACCGCGAAAATGAATCGTGCGAGATCGTAATGCGATAATGGCCCGCGGGAAGTGTGAGTGTAAACACGCCATCGCTCGCGGAAACGCCGCGAATCGCTTCGCCGGAAGGCGGAATCGATTCGGCGCTGATCTGCGCCCCGGCAATCACCGCGCCGCGCGGATCGGACACGGCGCATGTAAGTTTTCCAGTGGATTGATTTTGAGCGGCGGCGAACTGCGCGAACAAGAACAGACATGCGGAAACAAAGAAACTACGGAGGAATAAGACACGAACCGAAAAGCGCATGTGGAGCCTCCTCTCCCGACTCGCGCGGGAGGCAAAGGTTGTCCGCGTGTCCGGGATCGTTTCCGGCTTTCGCGGTTGCAGGCTCCGTCGGTCTCCTGGCTCGGCGGCAATGCGCCGCGCGGCCTTCCCGCCCCGAGCGATCGGGACAGTGGCACACGCGGAATTTCTTCCGCCTTACAGTCGCGCGGCGGCGACGGGTTTGCACCGTCTTCCCGGCACGGAGTCTGCGGTGATGGTGGCGGATCAGCGGCGTTTCCGTTTGGCGGAGACGCAGCGGTTCCGGGTGAACGAACTCACGGTGCGCCCGTGTAAGCGCGCCGCATAACAAATAGTTTTACGTCGCGTCCTCGCCGCGCCGCGCGCGCACATTCACGCGCGGCCTTCCCGCCGGGCCCACTTCGACGTCCAGCGGCGCTTCAAAGACTTGCTCCAACAAATCCCGTTGGTACACGGCTGCGGGCGTCCCCACGCGCAGGCACCGGCCGTGCTGCAGCAGCACCACCTGGTCGGCAAACTCCGCGGCCAGGGCGAGTTCGTGCGTGACGACCACCACGGCGTAGCGATTTTCCTGCGCCAGTTGCCGCAGCCGTTCCAACAATTCCACTTGCGCGCCGATATCCAGGTGCAGCGTGGGCTCGTCCAGTAGGATCAGCCGCGGCTGTTGCGCCAGCGCGCGCGCCAGAATCACCCGCTGTTTTTCTCCGCCGGAAAGTTCTCCGATCGTGCGCCCCGCAAGGTGATCGGCGCCGACCTGCGCCAAGGCGTTGTGCGCGATCCCAATATCTTCCTTGTTTGCGAACCGCAACGCGCGCCCGTAGGGATAACGGCCCTGCAAAACAAAGTCCCCGGCCAGCGCCGGATACACCATGGGACTTTCCTGATGCACCACGGCGATACGCTGCGCCCGCGTGCGCACATCAAGCCGGCTGGTTTCCTCGCCATCGAGTTCCACGCGCCCGGAAAGCGGCGCAATCGTTCCGGAAATCAGCCGCAGCAGCGTGGATTTTCCGCTGGCATTGGGGCCCAGAATGGCCACCAGTTCGCGTTCATGCGCCTGAAAGCTGGTTGCGGTGAGAGTGAACGTTGGCGCGGCATCCGCGCCCGGCGAGTACGCGTAGCTGGCCTGCTCGACGTTGAGCCGCTCGGCGCGAGCGCCTCTTGGCGAAGTCTCGCGCCCGCCAAGCGCATGCGTCGATGTATCGGAAGCGCTCACCGCATTCCTCTCCGCAGCAGATAAATAAATACCGGCGCGCCCGCCATGGCCGTCATCGCGCCCACGGGCAATTCCGTCGGCGCGACCACCGTGCGCGCTAGCGTATCGGCCAGCACGATGGCGATGGCTCCGCCCAGCGCCGACGCCGGAATCAGAACGCGATAGTCCGAACCAAACAGCAGGCGCATCGCGTGCGGCACCAGCAATCCAACGTAGCCAATCGCTCCGCTCGCGGAAACGGCCAGCGCCGTCAGCAGCGATGCGGAAACGTATACCACCAGTTTCACGCGCGTAGCGTCCACGCCCAGGTGAATGGCCTCGCGTTCCCCGGTCAGCAATAAATTCAAATCGGCGGACGTCGAGTAGATCGCGCCGATTCCAACGAGCAATCCCATGGTGAATATCCACCGCAGCCCCGGCGGCACCGGCGTCGAAAGATCACCCATCAGCCAGAAAACCATCCCGCGCAGATCGCGTCCGGCCAGCGTGGTCATCAGAAACATGATGATCGCCGAAAGAAACGATGCCGAGATCACCCCGCCAAGCAGCAGCGTCGTGCTGTCGAGCTCTCCTCCGCGGCGCCCCAGAAAATAAACGGCGGCAATGGTCGCCATCGCTCCCAGGAACGCTCCCAGCGGAGTAACGAACGGAAGTTGCGGCGCGAAAATCAGGGCCAGGATCGAGCCCAGCGCCGCCCCGCTGGAAACGCCCAGCACGAACGGATCGGCCAGCGGATTGCGCAACAGCGCCTGAAAACTTGCGCCGGAAACCGACAGCGCAGCTCCCACCAAAATGCCGAGCAGGATGCGCGGTAGCCGCAGATCGAAAACAATCAGCCGGTATTCGGTGGGCAGTTGATCGCTGCGCCCGATGGCTACACGCCCCAGATTCCAGACCAGGTCGGTGACGGAAATAGGCACCGCGCCCAGCTTGAGCGCGAGCACAACGCAAGCCAGCAGCACGGCGGCGAGCCCACCGCAAATCCACAGCAATCGCCGCACGGTCAGCGGGCGCATGCGCAAGCCTCCTTGATGGCCGGTTGCGTATAGGCGGAAGGCGCGTTGAGCGCCGCGAACGCCTCCGGATGGAGCCCTCGCGCGAGCTGCTCGATGACGTCCACGATGCGCGGCACCGGGCGAATAATGGCTTCGCTGACGAAAACGATTTTCCCTTGATGTATCGCATCCAGGTCCCGCCAGCCGGGGCGGGAACTCAGCGCTTCGATTTCCCCAGGCGTGTCTCCGGCGTGCTCGCTCACGAACACGAGAAATTCCGGCTGCAAGTGGATGATCTCTTCCAGGCTGATGCGCGGCCACTCGGTATCGGTTTCCACCACGGATCGCGCTCCGGCGTGGCGCAGCGCATCCGCGACGAATGTACCCCGGCCGATCGAGCTCAGCGGGTCGGTCCACACCACGAAGAGCGCGCGGCGCGGCGCGGCGCCCGCCAGGCGGCGATCCAGATCGGCAAGCCGTGCGCGAAGATTTTCGGCCAGCGCCGCCGCTGATTTCTCCGCCCCCAGCACGCTGCCGATGCGCTCAACCGACGCGATCATCTCGTCCAAGGAATGCGGATCGGTGACGTACACCGGCAATCCCAGACGAACCAGCGCGTCCACGGTTTCGCGCCGATTGATGGAAGTAGCGAGGATCAGGTCTGGATGCAGCTTCACGATCTCTTCCAGATTCGGATTCACTGGCCCGCCTACGTGAGGCTTTTGCGCGGCCTCCGGCGGATAATCGCAAAAGTCCGTGTCGCCGGCCAGGTGATTCTCCTGCTTCAAGGCGAATACGATTTCCGTCAGATTGGGAGCCAGCGAAACGATGCGATTCACTTGCGGCGGAACATTCACGCGCCGCCCGGTTTCATCCGTGAACGCGCGCGTGTCCGAACGAGTCGACAAAGGCTCACCCTGCGCCTCGCTCGCACGCGCCGGTACGAAGCCGCCCGAGATCAGCACGCAAACCATCACGATCCCCGCGGAAATAGACGCGATGCCACGCCTCCAGAAATCCGTGCGCGTGTCCGTGATCGAGTCCGCCATGATTTTCAATTTCACTTTTCCGTCTTCCTTCAATAAAAAAGCCCCACGAGAAAGTGGGGCACATAGCCGCACCCTTTCTCGCGAAGAGTGCCGGCAGCGACGGTTTGGGAGGGTATCCTGACTTACGGCGTTTCGCCGATCACAGTGGCGGGACCGTGGCCGATTCTAACGGCCTTCCCCACTTCCCAGACCTTCAAGATTGTCGAACGGCAGTCTAAGTCGCGCGGCTCGCGGTGTCAACACGGGGTGCGCGCGAGTGGCAGGCTTGCCACAACTCTGAATTTTGGGACATTCGCGCCGCTACGGCTTTATGGGGCTAATCGAATCCCGACCGGCCAGCCAGGTCCCGATTCCCAAGACGGCCCCGCCAGCTGAAAGCGAAACTACAACGGGTATCAGGACGCCATTCTTATGGCCGGCAATTTGGGCCGGAGAATCCGGCACGTCCGTCAGGTTCTTGGCTGCCTCGATATCCCGGGGTGTGGCTGCGGACGGCCCTTCCAACGCTCCGGCCTTTGACACTACAAGTTTCATGCCCGCGGAAACGGTGGTTGCTTGCCCGCCGACGGACCCGGTAAAGCGCACCGCGCCGTCGAAGACGATCAATTCGGTGGAATCGCCCGTGACCAAAAGTGAGAAGTCCGTGCCTACCAGTCCGGCGATTCCCGCGGGTGTGCGGATTTCAAATTTTGCCCCCGGCCGCGTGAGCTTCATGATTTGCCCGCGCATCCTTCCCACGGCCAGGTCCAGCGAAGTTTGCTGTCCCTGCGCGTGGTGCTGCAGCACGCGCAGCGAGGTGTTCGATCCCAGATTCAACACCGAGCCATCGGTGAGCGCGATCCTCGCGCGGCCCGTTGCGCCGCTGCGCAGGTCGTCATTCCAGTACACCGGGTCGGAAAGCGAAGCCGTCAACTCCTGCGAGGCGCGGTCGATTTGCACTTGCGGCAGCAGGCGCGAAACCTGGCCCGCTGCCGGATTCGCGGAGCTCTGCCCTGCGGCAGTTTCCTCCGTCGCATCCAGAGTAGCCATTTCTCCCGCGTGCAGCTCATACGCCGATGCGTTTCCCAGGGCCGTGACGTCCGCCACCCCGGAGGTGGCGGCAATTTGCGCGCGCTTCCCGGCCACGCGAATCTCCGCCGAACCCGGCGCGCCTTGGAGCGCGCCAATGTTCACGCGGAAAAAAGGGCCCCAGACGCCGAACGGGTTCCCATCGCTTTCGCGAATCTGCACGCGCCCGTTTCGCACCAGCACGCCTTCGGATTCGACGACCAGTTCGGTCCGGGCGTCGGCCAGCATCCGGCTTGCTCCAAATTGCAGGGCCGCCGCGGAAGCCTCGCCCACCGTAATAACGTCTCCAGGGAAAAGCGCCGCGCCCGTAGCTATCGGCGCCCCGTTCAATTCCACGTTCGCTCCGCTGACGGCTGCGGCCGTGGCGCGAGGGGCATCGGCGGGTGTCGCGCCGAACACAATCGGGGTGGGGACAATTCCAGCGGCAAAAATTCCGGCAAGCAGGAGAGAAAACGAAAAAATCGGGCGCCGGCGGGGCGACCCTGCCCGGCCATTCTTCACTGAGGTGTCACAAGCGTGCAGCGGAAGAATCGCTTTCATGGGCAACCTCCTAAGCCAAGGAAGTCAAATTCGCTACCGGACGTTTGTTCATGCGCGCTGTACGAACAGTGCGCCGAAATAAATCACGGGGTCAGCGTGGAGCCCGCCGAAAACCGATTTTCCGCGCGGGCCTCAAGGGTGAGCCGGGGTTGCCCGAAACTGCACAGGAGACGCGCACGCCAGCGCATCGTATAAGCCCCGGAGTATAATTTCAACATGAAAGGACTCGTCAGTTTGTTGATTGTTGCCGCAATCGGCATGGGCTTTTACATGTATACGCTGAAGCAGGCCGCTCCCGGCCCGGGAATGGTGGCCACGCAAGCCATCAGCCTGACCGGCGTGCAGATGGACCTGAACGCCATCGCGCAGGCCGAGCGCATGTACTTTACGCAGAACGGCTCCTACGCCGACCTTCCCACGCTGGTCTCGAACGGCACGATGAACATCACGCGCACCGACCGAGACGGCTACACCTATTCGGTCGAAACCACCGGCAACGGCTTCACCGTTACCGCGCGCTACACCGCGCCGCCAATTGAGGTGCCCAAGGGTGTCACCCCGCCGCGCTTCCCGGTCATTACCATCGATCAAACGATGCAAATCCATCAGAGCGATTAAGTTTTTGGTGGCACCCGGGTTTGTGCAAGAAATAAGGACGTTGTCATTCCGAACCCGCTCCTGCGGGTGAGGAATCCCTCTTTTCTTGGATCTAAACAGAAGAGAGATTCCTCACTCCGTTCGGAATGACGAACAAAACAACTTCTTCGTAGCCTGCGTTGCCCGCGCCGGCAAGCTTGCATTACGTTTTCTTGATTTTATCTGCCACCAGGACTCCGCCCGACGCAAAATTCGTGTGCGGAACATCCACGAACACGATGTGGGTCGATTCGGGCTTGGCTCCCGCTTCTTCCGCCAGAATTTGTGTGATCCGCTCGACCACTTTGCGTTTCTGCTCGACCGTGCGCCCTTCGAGCCAGGAAATATGCACATCCGGCATTTCGTTATCCTCCAGGAAATTTGCTGCACGAGTTTAGCGCGTAACGGCGGGCAGGCAAACAGCGGTGAAGCTGGCGCGCGCAATCCTGCGGAGGCGCGTTGTTCGCGATTCTACTGAACCGTCAGCGATACGATTTGCGTCTGGCTCACGCTGGCGCTGCTGCCGTTTGGCGAAGCCGGCGCGCTCGCCGTAATCGTGACCTGGTACGTCTTGGCGGTATTCTGCGCGGGCGCTCCCGATCCTGTCCCGCCGCACCCCGCCATCACCATCATTACCAGTAAGACCCCGGCCAGCGAGAATTGCAGGCGGAGCCGGAATCTATTCCCCACATGGAAGATGAACAATCCAGCGGCATAGACCGCAACGAGCCACAAACCGTTCAGCGGAGCGATTCGATGCGCGTCCCTGTTTTTCCCGCCGATGTGTAAGGCCCCCGCCTGAGCCCCCGTGATCGTCAGCGTCGTCGACACGGCGCTCGAATTTGGAGTAATCGTCGAAGGGTTGAATGTGCAGACGCCCGAGGAAGCCGGCGAGAAGGAACACGCGAAGCTGACCTGGCTGGTGTAGGAACCCGTCGGCGTCACGCTCAAGCTGTAGGCCACCGATTGGCCGCTGGAGATGGTTTTGCCGGTTGGGGCATTTGCCGCCAGCGCGAACGTGGCCGCATTCACCGTCACCGTCAGCGCGGGCGATGTGCTCGTGGTGTTCGATGAATCGCCGCCGTACACAGCGGTGATGGAGTGCTGCCCCAGGGTCGTCAGAGTGGAGATGGTAAGGCTGGCGTGGCCCGATCCGTTCAACACTCCTGTGCCCAGCTGCGTTGCTCCATCGAAGAATGTCACCGTGCCCGTCGGCTCGTTCGCTCCGCTGGTGGTCACGGCCGATGCCAGCGTCACCAAGGCGCCCGAAGCAAACGGATTCAAATTGGATGTGACCGTTGCTGCCGTTGCGGCTGTCGTACTCCAGTTCGCCAGCAGGTTGGCGGCGTTGATCGAGCCGAGGCCGGTCGCTTCGTCGTAACCGGCGCCGACCGAATAGCCGCTCAAGCCACCCGTTAGTCCCGAAGGACTGGGAGTGCTGTTGTTGCACATGCTGGGAGTCGTGATTGCGCAGGAGGCGACGCCGCTCGATGCCGCGGTAATGTCATGAAACACGTTTTTGCCGGGCGCGGCGGCAAGCCTGTAGAGATTCGCGTTGAGCTCCCCCTGGGGCGAACCCATCTTCTGATTCAGCAACGCAGTCACGCCGGCCATGCTCGGCGCGGACATGGAAGTGCCTGCAAAGACGCCGAGGAAGAAACTGTTGCCGACAGGCCCGCAAGCTCCGAGCGCCGCCAGGCATCCGAAATAGCCGTCATGCACGGAACCGCTGAACGAGACGTCCGGTGTATAGCGTCCCTGTGTGCCGGGCACTCCGGTCCCAGTTTGCCAGGACGGTGTGGGGATAAAGGCGCTGACTCCGCCCCCTGTGCCCGCGACTTGGACTTGGTTGCTGTTGTTGAGCGGCTCGTTCCATGCCCCCTCGGGGATATAGCTGAGAGCGGATGCATTGGTGCCGGACGTGTTTGTCGACGACCAATACTGCCCGGGAAGGACGGTATCGGCAAATTCCGTGCCGCCCACGCAGGTCACGTGGCTTGAGGAGCAGAGGAAATTGGGGCTAAGAATTTGCGAAGCCGGAGGAGTGGTGAAGTGCGCGTCACACCCAGCCGCTCCCGAATCTCCGGAGGAAACAAAAACCGAGATGCCTTCCGCGGCGGCGGCGCTGAACAGCGCGTCGAAGAAATTGACTCCTGCCTGGCCGTTGGTGGCCTCGCATCCGCCAAAGCTGAGGCTCATGATGTGCGCAAAAACCGGGGTGGTATCCACAACGTATTGCGTGGTGATGTCCAGGCCGCTGGCTCCGGATTTGTTGCCGCTGGCCACCAGGTCGATAGTCGCGCCGGGAGCGATGCTTCCAGCTCGGTCAACGTCTCCGGTCGCCTCGGACTGGCCCGGCGAGGGGTTGGCTGTTGCGGTGGTCTGCGGAGGGCCGGGATCGACGCCGTTCGGGGGAATGATCGTCGTCGGCGCCTTCTGGGCCAGGCCCGAGAGCGCCTGGAAATTGAGGATGTCCTGGTCGTATACGCGCGCGATTCCGATGATGGCAATCGTTTGGCCCGTGCCATTGATGTTCCCCACATTGACGTTATAGATGATCGCGAAGTCGGCGGGAAAAATGTAATGGTTGCCGCTGCCCGTCGAGAAATCGGGCGTAACGTCGCGCCCCGGGTCCGCGGCCAGGCTGCGCGTTGGAACCTGGACGATGCCGGCATTGCTCCCGGGATGGACGGCGAGCGTCGCGAGGCCGCTCACGGATTTGATGACACCCGCGAGCGCCACAGGTACTTGCGGTTCGGCGGTGATGGACATGCGCTGCTCGCCGTCCACAAGGAAATAGTGCAGTTCAGCGGCGAAGGCTCCCGCAACGTCCGCGGCCGCGCCGCTGAAGCGGATGATCATGCGGTTGTTGGCAACCGACTCCACGCGCAGATTTTGCGATTGCAGCCAATTCGCGACCGCGTCAATGTCCTGCTGGGACGCCCCAAAACGCTCGCCCACTTCCACGGGTGTGAGCCAATGGTGAAAGTTTGGGGATGCCTGGTCCTGCTGCTCGGCAAGAAATTGCTCGAACGCCTGCTGCTGTTCTGGTGTGCGGGAAAGGACAATGGAGAGTTGCTCCAGCGCAAGGCCTGCAGGAACGGCGCCCATATCATTTTGAACCGAGGCCCAGGCCGGGTGGTGTCCGGCAAGTGGGCGGCGATCGGCGGAGTTAACCGGTCTGACGACAAGATCCCTGGTCTGCGCACGCCCCGATGGGCAGAAGAGAAACGCCGTTGCCAACAGGCAAAGCGTCGAGAATAGGATGGGATGGCACCGGGGCGCGGCACCGCGTCCGGATCTTTCGGTGGAAAGCACGCATGTCCTCCGGGGAATTTTGGCCCATTCCCCCCGCCAAACTCATCGAACTACGCTGTAATTCGCCGGGCCACGGCAGCGGTTCCCCCTTGAGAGCCTGATCGACTACTTACGCGATTTCAAGCCTGTCCGGAGAATCGCTGTGAATGAGTAACTCTGAACGGAAGGGTAAGCGGATCATCGGCGGCAATTACCCCGTCCCTTCCGGGTGTATCCAGGCAAGCATGTTGCCGACGAGGCCCAGGCAAAGATATTACTCTGGCTGGGGATTTGAAAGAGTACTGGCAAAACGGTCCAGTATCGTAGCCCATTCATTACAAGTGACTTAATGTCTTACGGGTGTCTGCTAGAAGGCCGCAGTCGTGCCCTTAGAGTAAGTAATTACTTCGCACCCCTTGCCTTGGACGTCGTTTCGTCTCCCGCCCCGGTTGGGTAACCTTAGTAGTACCAAGGATAGAAAAGGAGCAAATCATGCCCTCTCAACCCAACCAACGGCCCTCTTGCGCTCTGTTGCCACGCCCAAATAAATCCGCTTTGCTCTGCGCCGCCCTGCTGTGCGGATTCACTCTGGGCGCCTTGAATGCGCGCGGGCAGGCCTCTATCACCACCGCTACGGGCGTGTCCCGCACGGCCAAGGCAGTCACCTACCGCCGCGGGGGCGTGGCGAAAGTGTCCCTACAGGGCACCAGCCTGATGACCGGGGCGGTCGGCGAAGCCAAAGTCGAGAACAAAGGGAATCGCGTAGAAATTGAGGCGAATTTTCAGGGCATGGTGCCGGCCACGAAGTTTGGATTTGAGTTCCTGACCTACGCCCTCTGGGCGGTTTCTCCGCAAGGCCGTGCCGTAAACCTCGGAGAAGTGCAGGTCAAGAACGGGAGCGCGCAGGTTCAAGCCATCACGGACATGCAAACCTTCGGGCTGGTGGTGACCGCCGAACCATATTTCGCGGTCTCGCAGCCGGGCGATGAAGTGGTCCTAGAAAACGCGGACGTTGCCGGCGGCCAGACCATTGGCGCCACCTATGAACTGGTCCCGCACGGCGTGTATTCTTCCTCGAACACGAAAATTGAGAATCTGATTTTCGGGATTGACCGCAAGACGCCCATCGAACTATTCCAGGCGCGCAATGCCGTGCGCATCGCCAAGAATGCGAATGCCGAAAAATATGCCGGCACCGCGATCGCCAAAGCCGACCAACAATTGCAGCAGGCGGAGGATGCCTACACCCGCAAAAGCGACAAAAAAATCGTGATCTCCATGGCGCGTGACGCCGTGCAGACCGCCGAAGAGTCTCGCGTCATCTCCGTGAAGCAGAAAGCCGATGAGGACGCGCAGGCGCAGGCCGAAGCGGATCGCCGCGCCGCCGAGGAACGCACCGCGAAAGCGCGCGCCGAAGCCGAAGCGCAAGCCACTCTCCGGCTGCAAGCCGAACAGGCCCGCCAGCAGGCCGAAGCCGCCAAGGCCGACGCCGAACGCATGAAGGAACAGGCCATGCAGGCCGCGGCCGAAGCGGCCAAGGCCAAGGAAGATGCCGAGCGCGCACGCGCGGCCGCCGTTGCCGAGCAGCAAGCGGCTCTGGCGCAGAAACAGGCGGCCGAATCCGAAGCGGAAAAAGCTCGGCAGGCCGCGGCAAGAGCCGAGGCGGAAAAGGCCGACATGCGCGCGCAGCTCCTGGCGCAACTGAATTCCATCCTGCAAACCAACGATTCCGCGCGCGGACTGATCGTGAATATGTCCGACGTGCTGTTCGACACCGGCAGCTTCACGTTGAAGCCCGGTGCGCGGGAAAAGCTGGCGAAGGTCTCGGGAATCTTGCTGGCGCATCCCGGCCTCACCATGCAGATCGAAGGGCACACGGACAGCGTGGGCACCGACAGTTTCAACGTGCGGCTATCGGAACAGCGCGCCGACGCGGTTCGCGATTTCCTGGGGGAGCAGGGCGTTTCGCTGGATTCGGTCACCGCCCAGGGATTCGGCAAAGCCGAACCCGTGGCGCCACGTCCAGCAGTTGCATGCCGGGCTTGAGACCGTGACGCTTCTGGGTCCATCGGCGGTAAAAGGCGCCGCTGTGAAAGAAACCCCAGTCCACCACGGCGTCGTAATACTTCGCCCCATTGTCGAAGAGCTGCCGGACGAAGGCCGGCTTGTCCGCCGAACTGGCATAGCGGGCGGTGATGGGCGGATGGAGAATCATGCCGTCAGGTGTTGACGCGGAGGAAGGAGACGCCGCGCCGAGAGAAGAGAGGAACGCCGCGAACGAGCGCAGGCCAAGAGAAAAAATGGTCGGCGGTCATGGGGTGCAATGAGCAGCAACGATGCACCATAGTCCCACTGTGAGCAAATCAGCCCTGGAGGGTGGCCGCCGCCCTTCGCCGGGCCGTCCGTTTGCGCAACAGCTGCAGCGCCGCGACGGAAACCACCAGGATGCCGAGGGCGGCGAAGGCCAACCGTCCGCTGCCGGTGGCGATCGCCTCGCCGCCGCACACGAGCGCAACAATATAGCCGGCCATGACTGAGGTGGAGACGACCAGGTAGGGCACCAGGGGCACGCGAATCAGTCCCAGCAAATAGCTCTGCACCCAGAAAGGCGGACCAAAGGTCAGGCGCACGATCAAGGTAATCTGCCACGCACCGTCCGCCGTGCCATCCGGCAGGCGAATTTCAAAGTATGTCAGCAGCCGGCTCACGAGCGGGCGCAGGGCCCGGTTCGCCAGCCAGTAAGTCAGCAGAAGATTGACCACCACGGCCGTCAATGACCACAGGATCACCCAGCCGGCTCCCAAGGTCGGCCCGAACACCGGACCGGCGGCCAGGGTGAACGCAAGCAACGGGAACCCCACGGCCGGCAGCAGGGCCATCGCCACAAAGAAGACCTCCGGGCCCGCTTCCCGCAAACCCAAGACTGCGGCGTCAGCCGCTTCCATCAGTCCCGTCTTCAGTACCACGAAAACCAGCCCAGCGATCAAAGCGGCGAGACTGGCGGCCAGCAGGAGGCGCCGTTTCGTCCAGCGACGGTGAGATGGATGAGGGACGGGTCCCATTGGGACCCCAGTATGCTGTCCGGCATTCGCCCACGTCAAAGTAAGATCACAACCGCGCCGCCATGGGCTCTCCGCCATGACGACAAGCTCATTCCAATCGTTTCGAGACTATGCGACAGATCAGTTGCGGGAACAGCCTTACGCCGTTTCTTCAATGCTCAGACCGACCGGCCACCCGATCGCACGCTCGATTGACGCCCGCCGGCCGGCACCCAGGCTTCGCGCCTGCCCGCGAACCTTCCGACTCTCTCCGCCCCGCCCGCCGCTCTCCCTCATGCACCACTTTGTCAAGATCGCCCTGCTGGGCTCCATTCTGAGTATCGCCACTTTCGCGGCTGAGCCCACGCCGGGACGCCCCTGGGAATCGGGCGCCCTGAATGTTGAAACGGGAGTGCTCTGGGAAATCGGCAGCGGCACGCCCTTCGCCTACCGGCTGGTGCCAACGCAGTTCGCGTGGCGATCCGCGGAATTTCTGGGGCATACTTTTTCGAACGGATCCCGGATTGTGATCCGCCACCGGGTTGCCTTGATCGGCACCTGGATCCAGAACGGACCTGAATCTCATTACGTGGGCGTCTCGGGTTCGCCGTCCCTCGAATGGTGGGACCGAACCGCAACCTGGTCGTTGTTCACCGGATCCGGCGGTGGCTTCGGATGGATCGATTCCCGCGGAATCAAAGGCGGTCAGGGTGAGGACTTCACGCTAAACTGGTTCATCCGGGGCGGGATCGAGCATGTCACTGCCAAGAACCTCCGGTGGAGCGCGGGCATAATGTACCAGCACATGTCGAACGGAGGACAGACCAAACCCAATCCGGGGATCGACGCGCTGGGCTTTACGCTTGGCTATTCCTGTGCCTACTGAGCTGAGGCAATACGGACTCATGCAGTTGAAGCGGCAGGCCGAATTATGCCCGACAATAAGCCGCAGCATGTCGGGGGTGAACCCCGACTTACAAATACTGCACGCCATCGGACAGAACCAAACTGACACACGACCGCGGGCTTGAGCAGGGGGAAGCAAGGGAACACAGTCGCAGCGTGTGGCTCCTGGTCATCGTCAATCTGGCCGGCAAGATGGCGGCCATCCTCGTGGGATGGACGGCGCCCGCCGCAACCCTGGCGCTGTGGTTTGTACCCGACGCGTTGCTGGCCTATCACGTGTTCGCACCCCATGCGCGGGGATTGGTGCGCATGCACCGGCGCTTCACGACCGCGCGGCGGGAGGTATGGCTGACCATTGACGACGGCCCCGACCCGGAAGACACCCCGCGCATTCTCGAGCTGCTGGCGGCACACGGGGCGCGCGCGACGTTTTTTGTGAT
>JAIQFB010000029.1 GCA_020073485.1 Terriglobia bacterium
GTACATCCAGGCGCGAAAATTGGTCCCGAGTTGAAAGGAAGGGAATCCGCGCAACGCCTTCGCGTAGGTTTCCTGCACCAGATCTTCCGCCTCGGCGGTGTCTTTGAGTCCGCTGCGCTCGATTTGCTCCACGTGCACTACGCCATTCCTCATTCCGTCAGCGCGCTCCTGGCACGCTCCATGGCCGCGCCGCGCCGTCTGCCGTTCGTCACCACCCTCCACGGCACCGACATCACCCTGGTCGGCACCGACCGCAGCTACCTCCCCATCACGCGCTTCTCCATCGAACAGAGCGATGGCGTCACCGCCATCTCCCGCTACCTCAAGAACCGCACCCTCGAGGTGTTCGACATCAAGCGCCCCATCGAAGTCATCTCCAATTTCGTCAATTGCGATCTTTACTGTCGCTCGAAGAACCCCGCCGACCCCCTCCAGTGGGCCCCTCATGGCGAGCCCATCCTCATGCACCTCTCCAATTTCCGCCCGGTCAAGCGCGTCTCCGACGTCGTCGAAATCTTCGCCCTGGTCCGAGAGAAAATGCCCGCCAAGCTGGTCTTCATCGGTGACGGCCCCGACCGCGGCTCCGCCGAGTACCTCGTGCGCAAGAAGCGCCTCCAGAACGACGTCTTCTTCCTCGGCAAGCAGGACGCTGTGTATGAAAAGCTCGCCGCCGCCGACCTCTTCCTGCTTCCCTCGCAACTTGAGTCTTTCGGTCTGGCCGCTCTCGAGGCCATGGCCTGCGAAGTGCCCGTCATCGCCACGGACGTCGGCGGCCTTCCCGAAGTGGTCGAGGACGGTGTGGATGGCTATCTGGTGGAACCCGGAGACGTGCGCGCCGCGGCCGAGCACGCCATTGAGATTCTTTCCCGCGCCGATCGCGGCCGCGAAATGGGCCAGCGCGCCCGCATCAACGCCCGCAAAAAATACTGCGCCAACGACGTCATCCCCCATTACGAAGCCTACTACCGGCGCGTTCTCGAGGAATCCTCCGCCGCCCGCGCGTGAACGTTCCTTGTCTGTCATTCCGACCGAAGGACCGACGGTTTGTGTTGGCCCGAAGCGGAGGAATCCTGGCTTGGTACCGTGAGTGACCCCGGCCAATGTGATTCACCACCCACGCTCCGCCTGCTCCCGTAGCACAGGCTTTTAGCCTGTGTGCCTTGCGCCTTTTGCCTTTGTAGAGGCGGCTTTACGCCGCCAGCTTCCCTTTTCGGGCTTCGCTTCCCGCCCCCGCCGCAGCATGCCCTGCCCACTCCCGTCTGCGCCTCTCACGCGCCGTGGGGCTGGGCCGCGCACTTCCTCCCCTGCGCCACTCGCCGGTACACGGCTCGAATCACGGGCGGCACTCCCGGCACCTTGGCGATCCACGCCACCGGCCGCGCCCACCAGATCTCCCGCGCCAGCGCCACCACAGCATCTCCGCCGCCATAGTGACTCCCGTCGGCCAGCACAACGCGCATCTCGCGCAGCAACTCCTCCTCCGGCAAGCCCAGCAGCGCCGCCACCCGCGGGTCTTGCAGCGGAGCCACCGCCAGCCCTCGCTTCTCGAGACTCGGCGCCAGCCAACGCGCAAACTTCGTGCACAGCGCGCACTCCGCGTCGAAGAAAAGCCACCCTCGCGCGTCCCTGCCCTTGCTGTCCTTCCATTCCGGCATCGCTCGAATCATACCGCGCGCAGCGCCCGCTCCGGACTTGCCCTTCCCTGCTTCCTAGCTTTGCCTGTCACCGCGAGTGGGGCCTCTGGGCACCCCTGTGGTCATCCTGCTTTTTCAGCGCCTCCGACGTCTCGACGTTCAAACGTTCCAGCCTTCAACTGCCTGCCCCGGCCACCGGACGCACCTCCTCAACTAACCGCCGTGCCGATCACTTCGGGGACCTCGATGCGGATCAGCGTACCTTCCCCTTCGCGGCTGCGAATCTCCAGGTGGAACTCGTTCCCGTACAACACCCGGAGCCGCTCGCGCACGTTGCTCAGGCCAATGCCCTCGACGTACACGTGCGGCATCTTCTCCTCCGAGATGCCCATGCCATTGTCTTCAATTTCGATCACCAGCATGCCGCGGCGCGACGCCGTGCGCAGCTCGATCCGTCCGCCCTCGAGCTTCGGGGCCAGCCCATGCTTCAAACAGTTTTCCACGATGGGCTGCAGCAGCATGCTGGGGATGAAGGTCTCCAGCGTTTCCTTCCCGATCTGCTTGACGATCTCGAGGCTGTCCGTGCCGAAGCGCGCCACTTCAATGTCCAAGTAATCGTCAATGAATTCGATCTCCTCGCGCAGCGGCACGAAGGTTTCATGCTTCCGCAGCAGCAGCCGCAGAATCTTGCTCAGCTTCAACACCACTTTTCGGGCGCTGTCCGGATCGAAGCGGATCAGCGCCAGGACCGTGTTCAGCGTGTTGAACAGGAAGTGTGGGTTGATCTGGCTCGACAGCGCGGCCATCCTGGCCTTCAGCAGCAATTGCTGGTGCTGCTCCAGGTTCATTTCGATGCGCGTGTTGTTCCAGATCTTGATGGGCACGGCCACGGCCATCACCGTCGCCAGCACCACCAGCGCCAGCGCCCAGTCGTTCCGCGCGTCAATCACGAAAAGCCAGGAAGGCCTCGTCGCCCGCACCAGCACCATGCGTCCGAGTTCCAGCGCCGCGCAACCCACCAGCGGCAGCATCTCCCAAGAGACTTCGCCGCGCCGCACCAGCCGCACCATGCCCTTGGGGATGTTCAGAAACGTGAACGGTCCGAAATTCCAGAGGTCTTCCTTGTTGGGAATCACCTGCCGGATCAGTCCGCCGACGAGCCCCGCCGTCGCAGCCAGCGGCAGGGAAAGCCATTCGTGGTTCCAGAAGGCCGGCAGGCTCACGATGGAGCCGCCGATCGGCCCCACCACGCGCCCGCCCAACAATCCCAGCAGGAACGCTCCTTCCAGCGTCAAATCGGCAAACCGATAGGGGAATCCCCCCAGCCGCAGAAACACCCCGACAAACAGCGGAGGAACCATGAACAGCATCAGCTTCAGTTTCTGGTCCGGGTCGCGCTCCTCGGTGAAGAGCACCTGGCGGAAGATCGTCCAGCGCGCCAGCAGCGCCGCAAACGACGACGCCACGCCCAACTTCAGCAGCAGCATGAACAGCAAGTCTTTCCCGGCGGAGAGTATGTTCATGGTCTTGCTCCGCTAACGCTAGCCAATCCCCCGCTCTATGTAAAGCGCCGCCGCTCCGCGCTTCCCCCGTCGCCGCGTGCGACTCCCGGCTTCCCTGTTATACTGGTTTGTTATGCCTGCCAGGTCCAAGCCCTCTGCGAAGGCCGCGCTCCCGCGCATCGTGGCCCGCGCCGTTCTGCCCACGCGCTACGGCCGCTTCACCATCTACGGCCTGGAAGGCCGCGGCCACCAGGAAGAAGCCGTGGCCCTGGTCCGCGGCCGCGTCACCCCGAACTCCACCCCGCTCGTGCGCGTCCATTCCCAGTGCCTGACCGGCGACGTGCTCACTTCGCTGCGCTGCGACTGCCGCGCCCAGCTCGAGCTGGCCCTGCGTCTCATCGGCC
This sequence comes from Terriglobia bacterium, assembly GCA_020073485.1. GTDB lineage: Bacteria > Acidobacteriota > Terriglobia > Acidiferrales > UBA7541 > Palsa-360. Next base: position 3,541 of record JAIQFB010000029.1, read on the forward strand.
GCTCGAGCTGCGGCATCCTGCTGTATCTCCCGCAAGAAGGCCGCGGCATCGGACTCATGAACAAGCTCCGCGCTTACGAACTCCAGGATGGCGGCATGGACACGGTCGAAGCCAACATGCGCCTGGGTTTTGCCGCCGACGCCCGCAATTACCGGTTTTCGGCGCAGGTACTGCACGCGCTCGGCGCGCGCCGCATTCGCCTGCTCTCCAACAATCCCGACAAGGTCGAGCAGCTGGAGCGCTTCGGCATCCGCGTGGCCGCGCGCGTCCCTTGCCAGCCCCGCGTGCCGCGCATCGCCAAATCCTATTTGAAAACCAAGAAGTCCAAGATGGGCCATCTCCTCGCCGGCCTCTGATTTCTGCGCCCGCGGCGCGGCAGAGCGAACACACCCAGGCCGTCCTGAAGCCCTCACAACTCGAGAATGATTCCTGGATGGTCTCGGTGTATCCAAAGCCGGTGTGGAATTTTCACCGCGCGGCGCAACACAAGCCTATCGAGGAGTTATCCGCCGCCCACGAATTGCACGATCTCGAACCGGTCGCCCGCTTCCAGCTGCGTCTCCGGCCATCGCGCCCGCGGCAGGATTTCCAGGTTCCTTTCAATGGCCACGCGACCGGGCTCCAGCCCCATCTGTTCGAGGAGCCTCAGCACCGTCGTTCCCGGCGCCGTTTCCCGCGCCTCGCCGTTCACCACGACGTGCATCGCGCCGCTCATCGCGCGTCCGCGGGCGCCGGTGTTTGCGGCTTCGCCCGCAACAGGTAGCGCACCTCATCCTGCCCCTCGGCGCCGCTCGCGCGGATCACCAACGCCCCGCCCTCCGGCCCAAACCGGGGCATCGGAAACGAGAGTTCCGTCTGTCCGGCCGAATCGGTCACGCCTTTGTGCGACGTCGGCGTTATGGCTCCCTCGATGCGCGCTTCCACTTCCGCGCCTGCGATCGGCGTCTCACTATTCTTCGCCAGCACCTGCACCTTCAGCGTGGCGTTTCCGCCGGCCATCCAGGTGCCGGGGTTTTGCAGCTTCACGCGCAAGCCCTCCGCCAGCGCCGCGCTGGCCCCGGGGGCGCCGGCGTCCCCATGCTCCTGCCCCGGGCCCGCCCGCCAAGCCTCCTGCTCCGCCGAAAGGGCCAACGTCCCCGCGCGGATTTCTTCCACCACGCTGCGGTGCTGTTCCTCCACCAGCCGCTGGAGGAAAGTCTCCAGCCCCTCACCCATGCCCACGATGTCGTCGTAATTCGTCGAGCGCCGGTGCAGCACGCGCCCCTGGCAATACACGGTCGTGTCAATAAACGGGTGGTGAGTTCCGCGGTCCTCTGTCTGGATGTGATAGAGGATGCCGCCGGCCCGCACATTGGAATTGTGTCCGAAAGGCATACGCGGCTACCAGGCCGCCTGCTGCGGCGCACCTCGCGCGTTCTGCAAGACCGCGACCGATTTGACCGAGCGGCAGCCTGCCGCTATTATACCCTACGCGATGAGCGCGAATTCTCTCCAGTCCTATGCGCCCTTACTGATACACCTGATCGCCGCCATGCTGCTTTCCGGGGCGCTTCTTCTGGCCTCGGTGCTGGTCGGCTGGCGGCGGCCCAATCGCGCCAAGCAGGAGCCCTACGAGTGCGGAGTGCCTCCGAGCGGCGACGCCCGGGAGCCGTTTTCCGTCAAGTTCTATCTCGTGGCCATGGTTTTCATCCTGTTTGACGTGGAGGCCATTTTTCTGTATCCCTGGGCGTACATTTTCCGCGATTTGCGCTGGTTTGGGTTCGTGGAGATGATGATGTACATCGCCATTCTGCTCGTCGGTTACATCTATCTCTGGAAAAAGGGCGCCCTCGACTGGAATCGCTAGCCGGCTCCCCCAGAATTGCAGCGGGTGATGGAGATCGCGGATCTGGAAAGACATCCGGCCGTTGAACGACTGCGCGCTTGGAATCCCCGCGCCGCGGAAGAAGTCTCCGAATCCCGCGGCGAGGTAGCCATCGGCGTTCCCCGCGAGCTGCTTCGCGGCGCCGCCGAGCGCCTCCGCGACGACCCGGCGCTGCTTTTTAATCTTCTCTCCGACATCACCTGCGTGGACCGTTTCCCCGCCGAGCCGCGCTTCGAGCTCCACGTGCACCTGGTTTCGATCCCCCATCGGGCGCGCCTGCGGCTGCGCGTGCGCCTTTCCGGTGAAAATCCGGTGGTGGATTCACTTCTCCTGGTCTGGCCCGGCGCGAATTGGATGGAACGCGAAGTGTTCGACCTGTTCGGCATCCGTTTCGAAGGCCATCCGGACCTTCGCCGCATCGTTTTGCCGCAGGACTTTGAGGGGTATCCCCTTCGCCGGGACTACCCCGTGGAGGGCCCGCGCTGATCCTGGGATGACGCGCGAGGACGCACCATGACTACGGTCGAAACCGCCAGCGGGCCCGTCCAAACCATGGTTCTCAACATGGGCCCGCAGCACCCGTCCACGCACGGCGTCCTGCGCATTCTCCTCGAACTCGACGGCGAGACGGTGGTCAAGGCCGTCCCTGACGTCGGCTATCTGCACACCGGGATCGAGAAGAGCTGCGAGGCCAAGACCTACTCCCAGGCCATCACGCTAACCGACCGCCTCGACTATCTCGCGCCGCTCTCGAACAACCTCTGTTACTGCCTGGCGGTCGAGAAACTCCTCGGGTTGGAAGTGCCCAAGCGCGCCCAGTACATCCGGGTGATGCTCACCGAGCTCACGCGCATTGCCTCGCACCTGGTCTGGCTGGGCAGCCACGCCATTGACCTCGGCGCCATGTCCGTTTTTCTATACTGCTTCCGCGAACGCGAAGAAATCCTGAATATTTTCGAGATGTTCTCCGGCCAGCGGATGATGACCAGCTACTTCCGCATTGGCGGCGTGGCTGTCGAGCCGCCTCCCGGCTGGCAGAAGGCCGTCGAGCGCATTCTGGATCTCATGCCCGGCCGCATCCAGGAATACGAAGACCTCCTCACGCAGAACCGCATCTGGATCGCGCGCACCAAGGGAGTGGGCACACTTCGCCCCGAAGACGCCATCGCCCTGAGCGTCACCGGCCCCATGCTTCGCGCCGCGGGCGTGGCCTACGACATCCGCAAGGTCTTCCCGTATTCGAGCTACGACGAATTCGCGTTCGACATCCCCACACGCACCGAATCGGATTGCTACGCCCGGTACCTGGTGCGCGTCGCGGAGATGCGCGAGAGCCTCAAGATCGTCCGCCAAGCCATGGCCAAGATTCCTCCGGAGGGACCCATCAAGGCCGACGCGCCCGGAATCGTGCCGCCGCAACGCGAGAAGATGAAGACGGAGATGGAAGCCCTCATCTACCATTTCAAGATTTTCACCGAAGGTTTCGCGCCGCCCCCCGGCGAGGCCTATCAGACCGTCGAGTCGCCGCGCGGCGAACTGGGCGTTTTTGTCGCGAGCGACGGGACGCCCAAGCCGTTGCGCGTCCACGTTCGCGCGCCGTCCTTCGTGAATTTGCAGGCCCTGCCCCAGCTCGTCGTGGGCCGGTTGATTGCCGACGTGGTGGCCTGTATCGGAACGATTGACATCATTCTCGGAGAAGTGGATCGCTGAGCGCCGGCGCACTCATGGAACTCACGCCCAAACTCGCCGCCAAATTTGAAACGCTGGAGAACCGCTACCCGGTCAAGCGTTCCGCGCTGGTCCCCATGCTGCTGTACGCCCAGGACGAGTACGGCTTTGTCAGCGACAAAATGATCGAGGAGATCGCGCGCCGCCTCGGCCTCAACACCGTTCAAGTCATCGAGACCCTCGCCTATTACTCGATGCTCCGGCGCAAACCGGCCGGCAGGTTTCACGTACAGGTCTGCACCAATGTCTCCTGCATGCTGCGTGGCGGCCACCAGATTCTCGAACAGGCCAAGCGCCGCCTGGAAATCGGCCACAAGGAAGTCACCCGGGACGGAGTCTTCTCCCTCGAAGAAGTCGAGTGCCTGGGCGCGTGCACGGGCGCTCCCGCCATGCAGGTCAATTACGACTTCTACGAGGAGCTGAACCCATGCAAGTTCGATCGCATCATCGAGGAACTGGACGCGGGCCGCAAAGTGGCTCCCGTGGCCCGCATCTCGGGCGCCGTCCACGAGCGCCATGCCGCTGAAACCCCGCTCATCAGCAAGCGCTGGGGCCTTCCGAATTCGCACACGCTCGAGGTCTACCGGAAAAACGAGGGTTACCTGGCGCTGGGAAAAGCCCTCACGCAGATGACGCCCGAATCCATCATCGAAGAGGTGAAGAAATCCAACCTCCGGGGACGCGGCGGCGCCGGCTTCTCCGCGGGCATGAAGTGGGGCTTCGTGCCCAAGGATTCGCTCAAGCCCAAGTACATCGTCTGCAACGCCGACGAAAGCGAGCCCGGCACCTGCAAGGACCGCCCGCTCATGGAAATGGACCCGCACCAGCTTATCGAAGGCATGGCCATCGCGGGCCGCGCCATCGGCGCACATCAGGGTTTCATCTACATCCGCGGGGAATACCGCTACGTGCAGGACATCCTGGACCGCGCGATCGAAGAAGCCTATGCCGGCGGCTATCTGGGCCGGAACATTCTCGGCACCGGTTTCGATTTCGACCTGTGCACGCATACCGGCGCGGGCGCCTACGAATGCGGCGAAGAATCCGCGCTCATGGAATCGCTGGAGGGCAAACGGGGCTACCCGCGCATCCGGCCTCCCTTCCCCGCGGTCGTGGGCCTCTACGGCTGCCCCACGATCATCAACAATGTCGAGACCCTCAGCTCGGTCCCGGTGATCATCCGCGAAGGCGGCGAAGCCTACGCCGGCCGTGGCACGCCCAAGAACGGCGGCACGCGCCTGGTCTGCGTCTCCGGCCACGTCAATCGTCCCGGCATCTACGAAGTTCCCCTGGGCTTCAGTATGAAGCGCTTTATCGAAGAGGTGGCCGGCGGCGTCCGCGGCGGCAAGAAGCTCAAGGCCGTCATTCCCGGCGGAAGCTCCTGCCCGCTCCTGCGCGCCGATGAGATAGACATTCCCATGGACTACGACTCGCTCGCCAAGGCGGGCTCCATGCTGGGCTCCGGCGGCATGATCGTGGTGGACGAGGAGACCTGCATGGTGGACCTCGCGCGCCGCATCATGCACTTCTACGCGCACGAGTCCTGCGGCTGGTGCATCCCCTGCCGTGAAGGCACCTCCTGGCTGCGCAAGATACTCGAGCGCTTCCATGCCGGCGCGGGCCGTCCTGAAGACATCCTGATGATCGGCGAACTCGCCAAGAACATGCTGGGCCGCACCTTCTGCCCGCTCGGCGACGCCGCGGCCATGCCCACGATCAGCATCGTCAACAAGTGGAAACACGAATTTGAGGAGCACCTCTCCGGCGGCTGCCCTTACAAGGCGGCTGAAGCGCTCTTGGGAGCGCGGTAGGACGGAATGGCAGACCAGAAGCTCGTCACCTTCAAGATCAACGGCCGCGAGATGGCGGCCGCGCCCGGCACGCTGGTTATCGAAGCGGCGCGCCGGGCGGGCATCGAGGTGCCGTCGTTCTGCTACTATCCCGGCCTGTCGCTGCAAGCCGCCTGCCGCATGTGCCTGGTCGAAGTGGAAAAGGCCCCCAAGCTGCAGACCGCGTGCACGCTGGTGGCCACCGACGGCATGGTCGTCCTCACCGACACCGAACAGGTTCGCGGCGCGCGCAAGGCCATGCTCGAGTTTCTCCTTACCAATCACCCGCTCGATTGCCCCGTCTGCGACAAGGGCGGCGAGTGCGAGCTTCAAGACATGGTTTTCCGCTACGGCGCCGACTCCAGCCGCTTCGTCGAGGAAAAGATCCATCGCCCGGAAGAGAAATGGTCCGAACTGGTCTATTACGACGCGCCGCGCTGCATCCTCTGCTTCCGGTGCGTGCGGGTTTGCGACGAGGGCATGGACGTGAAAGCGCTGGGCGTCGGCGAGCGCGGCGCTCTCTCCGTCATCATCCCCAACCGCGAAGATCACCTCGAATGCGAAGAGTGCGGCATGTGCATTGACATCTGCCCGGTGGGCGCGCTCACCAGCGGCACCTACCGCTACCAGACCCGCCCGTGGGAAATGAGCTACGTGCCCACCATCTGCTCCCACTGCTCGAACGGCTGCAAGGCCACGCTCAGCGTCCGCAACCACGAAATCCTGCGCGCCAATAACCGCGACCTCTCCGGCATCAACGGCGAATTCCTTTGCGTGAAAGGCCGCTTCGGCTTCGATTTCGCGCGCCACCCCGAGCGGCTGCGGCAGCCGCTGGTGCGCCGCGACGGCCGGCTCGCCCCTGCCTCCTGGGAAGAGGCCACCAACCTGGTGGCTTCGCGGCTGAAGGAAGTCCACGACGCGCACGGCGCCGACGCCATCGGCTTCATCGGTTCAAATCGCACCAGCAATGAAGAGAATTATCTATTGCAGAAGCTCGCTCGCGCCACGTTGGGCACGAACAATATTGACCACCACCGCACCGCCGACTTCGCCGGGCTTTTCACGGAGCTCGCCTCCCTCGGTGATCGCGCCGCCGATGCCCTCGCCACCATGGGCCAGCTCGGCGAGGCCCAATCGGTTCTGCTCATCGGCGATGACCCCACCCAGCAGAACCCCCTGGTGGCCTGGCAGATTCGCGCCGCCATTCGCTTGCATGGCTCGCGCCTCCACATTTTGAACGCGCGCGATATCCGGCTTCGCCGCAAGGCCTCGCAATTCGTTCCGTTGCAGCCCGGCCAGGAAGCCGCGGCGTTGCGCTGGCTCGCTCGCGGAGAAGAAAACCTCGAGCCCGGTCTGATCAGTGCGTTGACCGCGCTCAAGGCCGCGCTCGAGGCGGAACCCGAGGTTGTCATCATTTTCGGCGCGGAGATTACCGGCGCAGCCGTGCACGAACTGGTTTCCTTCGCCTCGAGGCTTCCCGGCACGGTGCGGTACATGGCCCTCAGCGATTACGCCAATTCGCGCGGCGCCGCCGATATGGGCTTGCTTCCGGGCTTTTTGCCCGGCTACGTCAGCGTGCATGACGATGCGCGCCGCAAGCAGCTCGAGAAACTTTGGGGCGCGCCGCTTTCCGCCTGCCCCGGCCTCTCCGCTCGCGACATGCTCGCCGCCGCACGGCAGGGCGCGCTCCCGGCGCTCTATGTGATCGGCGCAAATCCCGTCAAGACCTTCGGCGCCCCGGGCGAACGCGGCCAGCTCGGCTTCCTCGTCGTGCACGAGATGTTTCTCAGCGAAACCGCCCAACTCGCCGACGTGGTCCTCCCTGCCGCCTGCGCTTATGAAAAGGACGGCACCTTCACCAACACGGCGGGCGAGGTCCAGCTTCTCCGCAAAGCCGGTGAGGAAATGGGGGCGCGCAGCGATTTCGACATCTTGCGCATTCTCTCCCATCAGCTCGAAAAGCTCGGCTTGGGCAAGGCCTTCCACTTCCGCTCACCCGAAGCGGTCTTCGACGAAATCCGCCGGGCCGTCCCCGGATACGATGTTTCGCAGGCGACGCTTCTTACCGGGGGCGCCGAGCCCGCGCGGCCGCAGGTGCAGCGCAAGGGTCATGCGGCCTACGACGTTCCCGCCGGCCTAATCTTCTCCTCGCGCGACACGCTTTTCACGAGCGGCACCCTGGGCCGCTATTGCCGAATGGTGGAGGCCCTCTCCGAGAGCAAGACCCCGGCAGATGGGGGCGAGGTCGAGCCGTGAACGCCGTCGTCGCCCAGTTCCCGCTGCTCATCGTCTCGATCATCAAGATTGTCGTACTGCTTGTGATCGTGCTCACCGCGCTCGCTTATCTCTCCTGGTTCGAGCGCAAGGTCATCGCGCGCATCCAGACGCGCTGGGGACCCTACCGCGTCGGGCCGCACGGCCTATTGCAGCCGCTCGCCGACGGCCTCAAGTTTTTGTTCAAGGAAGACCCGGCGCCGCTGGGCGCGGAGCGCTTCGTCTATTACCTGGCACCGTTCCTGGCCATGTCGCTGGCGCTGACGACCTTCGCCGTCATCCCCTTCGGGCCCCAGGAGATCCGCATCTTCGGCCAGCGCACGCCGCTGGGCATCGCCGACGTGAACATCGGACTGCTGGTCCTCTTTGCCATTACGTCTCTGGGCGTCTACGGGGTGGCGCTGGCCGGCTGGTCTTCCAACAGCAAGTATCCGCTGCTCGGGGGCCTGCGCAGCTCGGCGCAGATGATGAGCTACGAACTGGCGCTGACCATGTCGGTTGTCGGCGTGCTCCTGATGGCCGGCTCGTTCAGCCTCCGGGAAATCATCGCCGCGCAGCAGGGGCGCACCTGGGGATTTCTCCCCCGCTGGAACATCATCGCCGGCCCGTTCCCCCAGATCATCGGTTTCTTCTGCTACATCGTCGCCGCCGTCGCCGAAACGAACCGCGCGCCCTTCGATCTTCCCGAAGCCGAGTCCGAGTTGGTGGCCGGCTTCCACACAGAATACGCCAGCTTCAAATTCGCCATGTTCTTTATGGGCGAATACGCGAATATGATCACGGTCTCCTGTTTGGCCACGATCATGTTCTTTGGCGGCTGGATCTCGCCGTTTCCCGCGACGCCTCTCTGGGCGTGGACCCTTTTCCTTCCCACCGTGCTCTTCGCCGCGCTGGGCTTCTATCTGATCTTCGACGGCCTGCGCTATGAGACCATCCTGGGCCGCATCCTTCTTCCTGTCCTGGGCATCGCGCTCTGCGCCCTCGCCGCCCTCTTCGTTGTTTTTCCCGGCGTCAACGGGTTCGTTCAGGGGCCATTTTGGTTCCTGCTCAAGATTCTCGTCTTCCTGTTCATCTACGTGTGGGCGCGCGGCACGCTCCCGCGCTTGCGCTACGACCAGCTTATGTCCATCGGCTGGAAGCTTCTCCTGCCGCTGTCGCTCGCCAATGTACTCCTCACCAGCCTGGCGCTGGTCCTGAGGCAGAAATGAGGCCGCGCCGCCGATCGCCATGACCATCGAGCTCATCCTCTTCTTCGTTCTCGCCGCGCTGGCCTTGGCCGATGAGGAATTCGAGCGATAATCGTGGCCATAGAAATTTTCCTGTGGAGCGCCGCGCTTGGACCATCGATACACGCGAAGCGAAGTCGAACGCATGATGGGAATCAGCCAGCGGGAGTTGAATTATTGGACGCGCCTCCGCCTGGTGATTCCCCGCGCGCGATGGGGCGAACGGTTTTTCAATTTCTCCGATCTGGTGGCGCTGGAAACCATCAAGCGCCTTGCCGCCCGCAGGGTTCCGGCGCGGCGCATTCGCCAGGCGGTGAACGCACTCGAAGCCGAACTGGGATCGACGCAAACTCCTCTCTCCAAGCTGCGAATTTCCACCAACGGAAAACAAGTGGTCGTGTATCCGCCGCTGAATCAGGCGCGGCCGTATGAGCCGCTGACCGGCCAGTTCGTGCTGAATTTCGAGGTTGCCGAACTCGAAAAAAAAATCCATGCCATGGCCTCGCGTTCGGCGGAGGAATGGTTCGAGGTGGGGATGGCGTGCGATTCCAATTCCGAATCTCTGGACCAGGCCGCAGAGGCCTATCGAAAGGCCGTGGAAGCCGCGCCCGGATGGGTCGAAGCACGCATCAACCTGGGCACCACTTATTACCAGCTGGGACGAATGGAGGAAGCGCTGGAGCAGTTTAGAAAGGCCGTTGAACTCGAGCCGAAAAACGCCCTCGCGAAATTCAATCTCGGATGTGTCCATCAGCAACTTGGCGACATGAAGGGGGCCATTGAGCATCTGGCCAATTCCGTCGAACTTATGCCAGCCCTGGCTGACGCGCATTTAAACCTGGCGCTGGCCTATGAAAAGACCGGCCGGCAGCAAAACGCGATTCGCCATCTGTCGCTTTATGTGCAATATGAGCCAAACGGGCCTTGGGCGGATTTCGCCCGCTCGCGGATCGCCAAGCACAAGACTCCAGCCCGGCCCTCCGGGAAGCTCACACCCTTCCGCCGCACGCAGTAGCAGTGTCGAAATCCCCCCTCCCCTTGATTGTGACGTGGATCACAGGACCCGGTGACGCTGAGCACAGCCAGTTCTGTTTCCGGATGGCTAATATTCATCTGAGGAGTTGTTGATCGGAGTCAACTCCTCAATGTCAATGCCGAGTGGAAACACTAACCAACAACTCGCAGGTCAAACGAATCGACCTCGAAAGGACGAACCATCCAATGATCATCGGAGACCGTTTGCGACAGCTGCGCGAGGAAAAGAATCTCTCGCAAGGCGAAATTGAAAAACGCTCAGGGCTTCTGCGCTGCTATATCTCCCGCGTGGAGAATGGCCATACCGTGCCTGCTTTTGAAACCATTGAAAAATTCGCACGCGCGCTCGAGGTTCCCCTCTATCAACTTTTTTATGACGGCGATGAACCGCCCCCAATGCCGCGCGTCTACAAACGCAAATCCGCCGGCGAACTGGCCTGGGGGAGTTCCGGAAAGGAAGCGCGTCTGCTGGAAAAATTTCGCCAGCTCCTGAGCCGCACCAACGAGAGCGACATGAAATTGCTGCTCTTCATGGCGCAAAAAATGGCTCGCGGAAAAACGCACGCGGCAGCCTCGGGAGATTAATCAGGCAGGTCGGAGGAAGAAACGGGCATTTCGCCGAGAACGGATTTCGGCGAAATGCCCGTTTTTTATTGTACTGGAAGCCGGGTCTTCACGCGCGGGGTTGAGGTTCCTCCCGGTCGATCAACGGAATCACTGCACACGCCAGAAGTACGAAGCCGCCCAGGAACGCGAAGCTTGCCCGGAAAGTGCCGGTCAAATCCGCCAAATGTCCTACAAAGGGTGCCCCGCCCAGGAGCATCAGGATCCCCAGCATGTTGACCAGGCCCATGGCCGCTCCCGCCCGGCCTGGGAATAACGCACCTGCTCGCGAAAACATCGCCGCATAGGGGATGCCGACTCCCATGCCGATCAGCACGACGGCCGTCAGGGCCGTAGCCAGGGTGATCGAGGACGCCATGAAAGCGAAGCACCCCAGCGCGATCATGAGCAGGCTTACGAGCAGCAGCGGCCGGATCCCCACATGGTGCCGCAGATAGCCTCCCAGAGGCCGCGAAACAATGCCGAGCAGCAGTACCAGCGATCCGATCAGCCCCGCCCGGGTCGCAGGAACTTTCATGATCTTCGTCAAGAAGACGACCACCCAGGACCCGATGATCACGGAGAGGCTAAAGGTAGCCATCTGCAAGATACCGAGAAGCCAGAGCTGGGGCGCCAGCAGCATTTCGTGTAGCCGGCCCGGCGGCGATGGGGCAAAGGTCACGTCCGGCGCGGCCGAAAACCAGATGAGAGCCGCGGTCAAGGCCATGCCGGCGGACGCCAGAAACGTCATCCTCCATCCCGCGATCCGGTTGAGTTGCGGAACCGCCAGAATCACAAATCCCGCGCCGAGTTGAATGGAGCCGCCAAAAAGCCCTTGCGCCACATTGAGCCGCCGCCCTGCCGCAGCAGCATGAATGTAGCGCGCTCCGCCCACGAAGCAGACTCCGGTTCCCATCCCGGTAAAAATTTTGAAAAACAGCAGCTGCCAGTATGCCTCGGCCGACGCCATCCCCAGGTTGCCGATGGCCACAATGCCTAGAGCAAACAAGAGGACGCGCTTGGCTCCGAAGCGGTCCACGATATGTCCGCCCGGAACCTGCGTCGCGGCATGCGTGGCAAATATTCCAGTGGTCAGAAATCCGGCCAGGGCTTGGTTGAAACCGAACTGATGCATCAGAGCGGGCGCCAGCGGGGCGTGGTTGGTGTAATTGGCGGAGTAGGCAAACGCCACGATGCATCCGCAAATCGTGGCCACCCACTGCGCGCTGTCCGACAGCGCTGAGTGTTTGGCCGCACTGGTGGCGGAAGTGGTCTGCACTACGCTCATTGGCCGCCCCGTCGCACCAGGATGTTCTGCATGAATGTCGCCATACTTTTAGAAATAGCCTTTCCGACTTGTGCGCACGTTTGTGATGCCAACAAAGCGCACCGGATACTACACCGGCGAGGGCGGGTTTCTCAAACATGTTTGCTGCCGGGATGAACCTGGCCGCACGTCAGGAACAGTCCCCATTCATCCACACCCGCATAGGGTGTACCCTCACCCGTTCATTTCCAATGGAAATCCGGCACGAAGTTTGTAGCACATTTGGACTGCCAGCAGATACATCGGAAACACGAACCGGCGTGTACAGTGAAAGGCCCCACTTTACTGCGGACGCATTGTGGCCTAAACTAGGTGTACTTCATCCGTGGTGAGCGTAGCTCAGCTGGTAGAGCATCGGTCTGTGGCTGCGAGCGCCATAATTCTCGTCCTTTCTTTTCAATCGGTTACAGTTCTGTCATTCGGGTGAATTCGGGTTTTTTGGTGGGTTTTGGAAGAGTTTGGGTACGGATTGGGTACGAATGCAGCTGCTGATCGTGGCCTACGGCGGGATCGCTTTCGATTTTGCTCGATCCCCAGTGCATCTCTGACCGCGTCGTCAAAATTCATGCGGACAGCGTCAGCCAGACGCAGCGAGATGGATATCTATTTTCTCTGGTTATGTCCGATTCGGCAAGAATCACTCAATCGAGAGAAATATCATCAGAGAGCCCCAACTCACGCAGCGCCACTTTGATTTCATCAATCTTCTGATTTGATACGCCACCGTCTGGTGCGATCTCGACTTTCAGCGCAACCTTCAAGCCCGTCTGGGTAGCATATTTTGCGAGTACCTTTGTATAGAAGTTCATCCATTTTTGCGGAGGTACGTCGCCTTGCCACGTCACGCGCCCGGCATTTCCAGTAGGGATGTTGAAGTTCGTTGCACCTGAGCCCGTTGACGCAGGTGCCGGGGGTGGAAGCGAAATAGTCCCAGTCGTCGGGGGCTGGGACGGCTGAATGGTTTGGGACGGAGTCGATCTTCCTGCGACATACGATTCTGCTGTCTCACGCTGGATAATGTACATATCCTCGGATAACTCAACGTCCATTGGCGTGAGCGTGGATTTCCAGTTGAACGGAGCATAAGTGCCATCTGGCTTCTTGCCAATGTAGGCAAGCATGCCATTCTCAACACCTCGGACGACCGTTTCCTTTAGGCTCTCCGCATTCAGTAAACGTGGAAACTGAGGAGACGCAAAGAACGAATCACGAACCGCCTTGGTGCTCCATTCTTTGAACGCTGGTGGCCAGTTTCTCGCGAGGAAATTAGGGCTGACCGCATCCTCAATATCGCCTTCCTGCCGAAGACGGTTTAGCACCAACTCCACGATGGACTTCGCCGCGCTCGAATGTACTAACCCGAGATCGAGCGTCTTCCATGTGTTGTCTTTTCCTAGCAGGATTAGATTTTTGTAGGTACGCCATACGCTTTCTTTGACATCGCGCTGAGCCTTATCGACGTTTACGTTAAGCTGCTTCTTTTGCGCTTCATCCAAACGCAACTCATCCGATTCGTCGGCGATGTCTTCCCAAGCAAGCACCTTGCGCGCTTCGTCTCTCAAGGCATCTGGCGAATCCGGCACGGCCCAAACCAATCCGCTTTTATATGTTCTTCCTGAATTGCCGCTTTCTTTGGTTGCACTTTCGATGAAGTCACGGGTCGCTTTGTCTGAAACAGATTGCTCCGGTGCAACCACGACCAACGTCAGAACCGGACGATCCGAAATCTGTCCACTCTTTTCGGGAAAGAAGACCCGTTCTACTCCGCCTCCAGCAGTAAACACCTTTTGGACTTCAGCACGCAGCCTCTCCTCGATCTTTTTCGGCTGCACACTCGCACGCCGATCTGCGAGCAGTTTGTTCAGATTCGGAGATAGGCTGAATCGATAGCGATTCTTTTCCGATGAGAGGAAATAACAAGTCGTCGAAAGCGTTTCGAGAACAGTCTCGATATTCCCGATCTCGATCTCTGGCTCCGCGACGGCCAATCTAATTTCGGGAAGAGTGGCTTCGGTCTTGGACTGTCCGCCGTTGGACTCAAAGAAGATGGATGTCGCGACCTTTTGGTGCAAGCGAGCCTTTTTGATTGTGTCAACCGCCTCTTTATCCAATCGCACGGCGTGAGAGTCCTTCTTGCCGCAGATGTCCGTCGTAACAGCGCCCTCAAGCTTTGCGCCACCTAATTGCTCGAATGCGGCGGATCGAAACATCGGATCATCGAGGGGCGCGGTGCCCATGACGATTAGTGCGTCCTTGTGCGCCCCTTTGAATCCAGCCTGATATGCATGGGACACCCAGAGCGCCAGTAGCCTCAGGATTCCACGAGTCTGTTGGAATCGCGGCAATGCTTGCCACTTGCGTTCAAACACCGAAAGCAGCGTGGGATGGAACGGGTAGCTCGCCGCGAATGCATCCTTCGCAGTGTCAGCCGGGAACCAGTTCGGAAATTGGGTCCGGTTATCGAGGACAAATTCCCCATACTCTTGCGCTGCCCTCCTTCCGTCTTCGGGAAGTCCACCCCATTCAAATAGACGACGACGTATGATCTCGGATGTTTCGGTTTCCGCAGACATGATCATCGCCTTCCCCAATCGATCTAATAGCTTCTGAAAGCGGTCGAAATCGCTTTCATCTTCAGGCGTCATCTCATCGAGCATCGATGGTACGGTTTGGCGCAGAGATTCATCCAGTGAGGCAAATCGGCGATTCAGGTAGTCCCTGAACTCAAGCACATGATACGAATGTTCGACGGAAGTCTGCAGATCACGAATGAAGAACTAACGCCCGGCTTTCTCTGCCTTGGATACATCACAGGATTTATTGACGGATACAACATTGGCATGGAAACTGACAAGTCCCAAACGGGTTCATCGCACCCGTCTTTCTGCCTTCCCCCTAAAGAACCTATTTCTGGAAACCAAGGTCTCCGCATCGTCGTGAAATGGCTGAATGAACACCCGGAACGTCTGCAACAGCCAAAGCAAGTGTTAATCACGTTGGCATTCAAAGACGCTTTCCCTTGTAAATGACGCGAGTGTCACTGGACGCGAACCTTGGCGGTATGCGTGCTCATGACGAAGACACGCTGTCCCCTTTGATATGTTTGCGCTTCGCCAACCTTTAACCAGATTTGCGCGTTGTTTTCACAACCCCGTCTGCCACAGATGACACCGCTGGACGGATAACCAACTGGAAGATACGGCTGGTTGGAGTAGCCGGGTGGCTTCACCTTTTTTCCGCTCGGTTTCCCACATTTCTCGCAGCGGGCGATTGCCATTGTCCCCTCCCGTGGGGCGGATTCTACCCCGGTTTGGCGCAGTGGCATAATGCGGAAGAAATAAAGCGGACCCGCAAAGCGTTCGTGTTGTATAATTGTTTCTAGCATCCAGAGTGGGCGACGTTACACCGCCCCACCAACCGAGGGGTTCTTCCCCAGAATCTCCACGGTGGTAGAAAAGATGCGGCACTGAATGGTGCAAAATGGCAACCAATTCAATACCCGCTGTCCCGTCTGAACGAACCAGCGATATCACCTTCGAGAATCATGGCTCTATCGTTTTGATCCGCGGATTGTCCGCAGCAGGGCAAACATGGCTAGATGAAAATGTCGGCGACGACGAGACCCAATACTTCGGAGGCGCGATTGCCGCTGAACCTCGGTACGTCGAGGCCATCGCGCAGGGCGCAATCGAAAACGGATTGGAGATCGCATGAACACGAAGTTCACAAAAGGCGACCACAAATTTCTTCGCGCCTGCGGCATTGCTGCGGAGCCGGAGCGTGATGACGCGATCTGCAACTCGCCGTCCGCCGGGTGGTGCGACGAGCCCAGTTATGAACCTGTTCGTCTGCCGCGCTGCACTATGTGCGGACGATCAACTCGTTCCCGTCAGCGTGTGATTTGCAAATCCTGCGAGGCGTTGTGTTGTGACTGTGGCTCGGGCATGGAAGCACGAATCCGTGGACGCTGTGCCGAATGTGCGACCGCCGACCAGATGAATTATTTTTTGTATGTGCGCGGGCTTCGTCCGACGCCATGATTGCATCGGCGAGAAATATCCTACCAACGCTTCCAGTCGTCGCTCCGAAGCGAAGCCAACTGCTCCGGTGTTGGTCGCCACTCTGCGTCTGCTGGCGGCTCAGGCTCGGGGATCACGATCCTCACTGGTTCGCGCCGGATCGGCTCGGCTGTCGGTGTTGGCCGAAGCCATACATCACTCCACGCATAAAGTGCTGCAGCCTTTGCTTCATCCGAGGACATGTCCCAATCAAACTGCGAATTTGCCACGGGCCGCTGGGCCACTGGCGGTGCCGAGAGTGCTGGGTTCTGCGGCGGTCGGCATAGATCGGCGATCTCTCGGTCACTCGTCGGAAATTCGATGAACTGCTTGCGATATTCTTCCCGGGCGAATGGATCGTTCACACGAAATCGGTGTTGAGCGGTGGCTAGCACTCCAGCATTCGTGACGCGAAAACGGGGTCTTGCCCACTTGTCAATCGCAATCGCGGCCACTATGCGCACATTCGTAGCAAAATCTGCACTCAATGGTGCCGCTCGGGCCATCTCGGCGGACAATGGAATCTCCGTGGTTGCCGTCAATGTTGGCAAGGCACGCGAGATGACAAATTCGCAACGACGTGCAGTTGAGAATGGGTAAAAATACTTGTAGTCTGCGTACCATCCGTTTGGCAGGCCAACGACCGGATGGTCGAAGCTGCGCACGATCTGAGCATTGAACGCACCGATAACCACCATAAAATCGACGGTAGTCGGCGTCACGTTGTGGACGATCAAATCTGGCGGCGTTTCCACGGTCTACCTTCCTCACTGTTTGTCAAAAAATCTTCCGCCCTGAAACGACTGGATGAAATTTTGATTTGCAGCCTCTGGGTCGCCTTGTTTTTCTTTCCATGCTTGTAAAATTTCTTGAGGAGTGGCGTTATCCGTCATCGCGATAGCTTGCTCAGGTGACACATCGGATTGAAACAAGAGCCCTTTCTTTTTCATGCTCTCGTAGGCTGCCGCGAGCGCGGCGACTTTGTCCTGCGCGTCCGTGAGACCGAGCGAAATTAATTCGAGGCCCAGAACTTCGCGGTTTTTGACACCACCGGGCCAAGACGCCCCTGCTTCGCTCTGTAAAAATGTCTCGGTCGCTTGCGCCCACCCGGCCTGTGATTGAGCATTGGCGGCGGCCTCCACGTCGAAGCCCTGCTCGGCCAGATAATCACCGATGGCGTTTGTACGTTCGAGATATTCCTGAGTCGTCAACTGCCCGCTTCGAAAAGCGATATCGAGTTGAGCCTTGTCGTATGCATCGCGCTCCCGGTCGGCTTGCGTCTTGGCGTATGCCGGACGTACTGATCGCGGCGTGATGGGCTCATCAGGCGTCAATGCTTCGGCCACCTTGTGATCCGAGGCGATCTGCGCATCGACATCAGCTTCGGTGCCCGTGAAGTCCATGTTGCGTCCGCCGATCACGGCGGTCTTGGTGACTTGCTTTGGCGCGTCTGACTCCGCAGCCTGCTGCGCTGGAGTCAGCGGGTCCCGGCGCACGAACTGCCCCGTCTGGGGGTCCCTCTCCCCGATGTTGCTCCGCGTCAGGGCATTTTCAAGCACGGCTCTGATCTCGTCCGACGTTTGACACTTCTCAAGGTCCCGTGTTAGGGATTTATCAGCTTTCATGAATGAATCAGACATTTTCGATCTCCTGTGATGCTTCCGAGTTCGATTTCAAATTTCTCTTGCGTTCCTGTTCTTCGACCAATTTTGCAAGCGCGTCTTCATCTCCAACCCACTCGTATGGTTGCGGATCAGGTGATAGCGGCTTCGCTCCGCGTACTCCCGGCCACGATCCATTCTTCTTACAGTGCCGCCTGAAAATGTCATAGCATCGGTGACAGTAGCCGCGAGCCTCTTCTGCAAAAGCACTACAACGCACACCGTTGTCGCCGACGCCGACACATCGTTGCGGCTTTTTTCTTGAGCGACCCATGCGTCACTCCTCAGTTTTCTTCGCCATGCCCGTCAGCATACGCAGGACTTCAGGATGGGCCTCGGCCCGGTTTAATACGTTTTTGTCCAACGTCGCCAACCGATGGATCGCAGTGACCGCGCGGTCAAGCTGTGTCAGCGGCAGGTCCGATATGTTCTTCGCGTCGAACAACGCAGCCTTGATTTCGTCGGGCATGGGAACAGCCGCGAGTCTGGTCGCCAGTTCCGCCGAGGATTTTGCGTCGTGAAAATGATCCCACGCCAGAGACTTTACTCCGTCCTCCAGTGGCGCGGCCTGCAGAATGTTATTCGCGTGGTCGACGATGCGCGGGTCGAGACTTACTGCGGCTGCTCCTCGGCAAACAACTCGGCGAACTTGGCCACCGGGACCACGTAGTGAAGATTTAGAACGGCGTCATGCACTAGCGTGTCCCCAACGGCGGGATTTACGCCGTCGCGTTCGAGAATCCAGTTGTGCCGGGTGCCATTGTCGAGGATCAGCACGAGGCCCGCCGATGGCGACATCATTGCGCCGTGAGCCACAAGAGGGTGAACTGTTACGACGCGCGCCACTTCTACGGTATGGGCTTTGACTCGAAATATTTTTGCCATGGTGGTTTACCCCTTCGACGCCAAAATTTCCGACGCCATCTTGTACTGAGGGTGTTCGGGTGCAATGAACGGCACACCGCGAGGGTTCTCAGCGTCCGGGGCTCCGATGCGCCATTCACGCGGCGTGATCCAGATCGCGCACGACGCGCAGGTGAATCGCGGCTGACGGTCGGGGAAGTTACGGACGACGTTGATGGACAATTGCCCCGTCGGGTATTTGTGAGGGCAGGCGGCCTGATTTTCTTTCTTGCGCCGCTCATTCTCTTCAAATTCAACTTGGGTCATTTTGCGCTCGCGAAGTTCGCGGGCAACTGCCGCCGGATCGGGGGCACGCCGGAGTTTTTCGGCTTCGGCCATTTTCTCGGGCGTCAATGCGATTGATTGAAGCAGCGGTCCAAGTTGCGCAAACACGCCCTTGATCGCTTCAGAGACTACGGCATTCGTGTATGCCTGCGCCTCCGGGTTCAACAGCGATGTTGGGACTTTCGGCGAGGGCTCCGGCGCAGATTGCGCAGGGGCCGGAGATTCAAGAGATTTCAATTGATCCGCTACTGGTGATTCGTGTTTGTTCGACGACATTTTATTTCCCTTTTCTGCGGCACAGTGGCCGCGACAAACTCATACTGAAAAAAGTGCTCGATCAGAAACTGCCGCGATCAATCGTTGGCACGCCTGACTTCCAATCCTCAAGTGCTTTTGCCAGTTCTGCTGCGACACCCTCGGATATGAGACAAACGGCTTCGGCGAGTTGGGCCTCGGTCAGAGTTGAAATATCGACAGCCTTTTCAAATCGTGCGATGGCATCCTGAATTGTCTGAGCCGTGACTGTAGTCACGAGGCCGATCTGTTCAGGATTTAGGGCCGATGACCTGTTCCACTTGGTGCTCATTTTTATTTCCCTTTCGGCTTCACGCCAATTAATTTCGCTTCGATCTCGCGCAACTTCGCGCGTGCTGGACTCCCCGGCCTGCTCGCTTCGATGTCCACTCGCACATCGTTGAGAAGAATGTCGCGCTTTGATTTTCCGAAATTGTTGAATACCCGCAGGCATGCTTGAACGTTTTTATTTCTCAGCAACTGAAATGACATCGTCCGTGCGTTTTCCCGTGCGTTTTTGCCCGCGTTTCCGAAAGCCGCCTGCGTGGCGAAAACAGGATCGGCTGCACCGAAATCAACAATGGATTGGCAATATGTCTGGGTCCACAATTGTTGCTGCACCGTCAGCGCACGAAATTCAACGGTCCTTGAAAGTGTGTCGAGTGACATGTACTTGCGTGCCATCGCTATCCCCGTGTTGCTCTCGGCTGAATGCTCCCGAAATAAGAGGCTCGAAGGCCCCATACTATAGGAGGATTAGTCAGAAACTTGTGAGTAGTTGGTGAGTGGATGCGTTTTTCGCGAGGATTGTGAGAGGTATGCCAATCAACTGATATTGTCAGTTGGTATCCTGTTTGCCTTATCCGCTGGAGCCGTCTGCGCGTTCAAAAATTCTATCTCCCACCATGTCATGTCTGGCAAAGACCGTTGCTCTCCACGCGCGACGGCGCAAATCGCTTGGTATCGCGGCTCCCATCCTCGGGCTCTTCGCGCACAGTCCGAGGCCGACCGGGTCCGCGCTTTGGCACCGATGATGTCGCGGGTTTTTGCGGGATTTTCCGCCGTTCCCCGGGTCCCTCAACCGCGACCAAATCTGCAGGCGCGGGCTCCGCAGGCGTCAATGATTGCGCCCAGTCAGGAATGTTGGGATCGCTCACCGCGTCACCTCGACATTCGCCAGTTGCACGTACTGCCCGTCAGCGGTGCGATATCCGCGCACGACACCACTGCTATCAACCAGCGGCATTGCACCTGTCGGGATGCGACTGTCGGTGGCGGGCCGGGGCGTTTCAACTTCGTCGTCGTCCTTGGCCGGAGCCAGTCCGAGAAGCAGCCGTTCCTTCTGCGCCAGAAAGCGTGAAGCGGCAACCGATCCGGGCTCTGCATGTTTGAGGTTGGAGACCACCTCTTCGTAGAGCACGTCGAGCGGCGACTTGCCGAGGTAGACGTTCAACGCAGCCTTGACACTCGCCACCTCGCGCACGGCGTAGCTGAAAATCTGAGCCTGCCGGGCATTCTTGCTGCCGTAGGCTGCCAGCACCGCCTTCGTAAAATCCTGAGTCTCGATCAGCGCGAGCAGGAAGGCTTGCTGCTTCGCGGTGCAGGCGGCAAACTCCGGGGACAGCTTCCACTGATTGAGCGGTATGAGTCCTTTGCTGCCCGGTTTGAGTACATGTGCCATCGAAAAATCACCCCTCTCTTTAGAGGCGATAGTCCGATTTGTTCATCCGCGATTCATCGAAGGATTCATTTTCGGCTCACGAAGGGGCTGGTCGGGCAGAGAAAACCGGACGCGGGCTGTCACCGACTGTGCCAGCTTTGTAACAGCCATTCATGACGACGTGTGTGCGGCGTTGCAGCGGCGTCACCGTGGTGTAACGGCGCAGGCCGGGGAGTCTCGGGGTTTCTGGGCCATGGTGGTGGATCGCCCGGGGCACCGGGGGACCGGGACTCGGGGTTCCGGCATTCTGTGGCGGGCTGGGACGGTAGGTACGCTTGGGTTTCTACTGCCTGCCGGGAATATGGGGAGGGAAAATTAACATCGCGTGAACAGAGGTGTGTGAGGGTAGGGACTAAGCCTTGCGCCGCTGGCGACCCGTCGGGGATTTTTCAGTCCAAAATCGAATTCCAATGGGACCCCTAAATCCTGCGTTGCCAGCACTTTACATACTAAGCACATCGCGTCGCGGTCGAGAAATGAAGTTGGCCCTCGGGATCGCGCGCCGGGTGCGTGGGCGTATGGTGGGTGCGAAATTAGAGCGAAATTGGTACTTTACTATGTAACATTACTAATGTAAAGTGGTGTGCCTGGAGGCAAGTCCGATGACGCCATCAATCGCCCGAAACGTGGTCACAATCCCGAAAGCCCGAGCGAAGCGAGTTCGCACGCGCATCAGCTACATGAGCGATGAACAACTCGAACGCTTTCTGCAGGCTGCGAAGGAATTTGGCCCGCGCGAGCACGCCATGTTTCTCTTCGCGGTGGCGCATGGCGCAAGGATCAGCGAGGTGTGCAACCTTCGAATATCCGATATCGATTTCAAAAACGAGCAGGTTCACATCGCGCGGTTGAAAGGCTCATTAGCTTCCACCCAATCGATGCTTCGCGTTAAAGGCAATGCATTGTTCAATGAGGTGGCCGCGTTCAAAGCATGGCTTGCCGTTCGCGAGCCGGACGCCGATAGCTACGTCTTCAATTCGCAGAAATCCACCCGGCTCGACCGTGTGTCCGCTTACAGGCTGTTCAAAAAGATCGCCAAGGCCGCCGGGCTGCCGGAGACTCTACAGAATCCGCACACCCTCAAACATACCAGCGCAATGCGCCTCGTCCACGGTGGTGCCAATGCGTTCTTGATCCGGCAGGCACTCGGGCACAGGTCGTTCAATTCGACGCTGGCCTACGTCAACCCGTCCGATGCCGATGCCTCAGCTGCCATCCAAAAGGCTTTCTCGCAAGCCTTCTAACGTACAATACAGTCGTATTGTTACATTCTGGCTCTTTTGACGGTTCCAACCCGTTGAAAGAGCCGGAGTTGTTTTCAGCCCCAGAAATGCATCATTACTTTTCGGGGCGAATTCGACCCCGCGCACCCCATGCTTTTGTCTTTGGACTCGCGCTGACCGCGTTCGGTACTCTTGACCCCGCTTCCAAACGACCCGCCAACGCTGACCACTGCCGTCTCGTACCGTCAGTATCTATAGCCCAGCATGCTCCATTCCTCCAACGGACAGGGAACACTCACCAGAATGCCTGTTCTTGCCGTGTAGCAGCCAATATGAGCGTTCTTGCAGGTCGGGATATGTTTTTTCACAAGGCGAAACAAACTCGAACGGACTCTTGTGCTTTTGATGGGGGGACGCGCCGAGCACCTAATCCACCTGCTGCTGCCAGCGAACCAAAGCGGCTCCGCGCCAAGCGCGTGCTACCCCATCAGTCGCTGGCAGTCATCCCAAGCGCATCATGCGCACCAAGTACTGACCGACACACGCCTGAAATCATCGCTACCACGAAAGGTACACGCAACCCCAGCAGGCCCGGCAGTAGCCTTATCATCCGGCAGCACAGTCTTAACGATCACTCAGACATTCAGTCGTCTCAACTCTGCCTCTACCAAGTGTCTCCTGACGGGTAGTAGTCTCACAGCTTGACCAACCTACCGGGCGTGGTGGGATTTCGCTTCGGAGCGCGGCCGCGAAAGGCTACTGAGGCCCCCTGCGCCCATGCATGTTCGCTGCGCGCAGTCCCGACCGCGTGTCGCAATGGCCAAATTCCCACATTCCGAGGAGACCGGTGGTTTCAATGGGTCGATGCAACACTTGCTCAAAGGCTTCTCATAAACGTTGCCTATTCGTTCTGATTCTAATCACCCTCGCAGACCACATGGCTGGCCAAAGTAACACTGGCTAATTAAGTTCTCACTGACACATAACGTAGATATCCATACTTTAATAGAAGTTGTATGGTATCTTTTGTTCGGCTTGTTTCGGTCCCTCACTTTTGCGAGATAGATGTCAACTAAACGGAGACCAATATGACGGATACTAGCTCGATCCGAACATATGATATCGACGTTGTTGAGAAAGAAAGACGCTTCAAAGTGTTGAACTCTTTTCGGATTGCCTGTCTCTGCATTTTATTTTTAGCCATTACAAGCAGCGCACACGCACAATTGTCACGAGTCCGGGTCCCTGCTCCATCTCCTGCCGCGCCGTCAGCCTTTCCGACACCTCCTGCCGGGTCGAAGTGTGACGCGACTCCCGAAAGTGCGGCTCCCTCAAATCTGATAGTCACATACATCGGGTCCTCCCAGATCGGCCTTGCCTGGGCCGCTCCAGCAGCCACGCCAAGCGGCTGCACACTCGACCACTATGAGATTAAATGTACACATCTCACAGCCGATCGAGGCACGCCTGATTGCACTCCCAGCCTGCCGTTGAAATTCACAACTACGAGCTATAACGATACTGGATTGGAGTCCCAGAATTGGTACACCTATTCGGTTGTCGCGGTTTATATCGACTCAAATAAAGCACCTTTTCCGTCTTCGCCCTCGCAAAAAGTGTTCATAGAGACTGCCCACTTCACCTGCTTACTTATCCCGCTGAGGCCAGCGTGCATGAATTTCGGATCGGGCAAAGACACGAATATAAATGCATTCTGGCAAACAAACGGTTCATTTACGTTTTTGGGTCAAGTCAAGTCCATTTACAATGGTGCTTCCGGTTCCACGACCGTCTCAGCTGATCTGGGGACTCTCAATTTTGGCAACGGAATGCAGGTGACGGTTACGACGAATGCACAAGCAGGACCGTCGGGAGTTAACCTGGTCAGTACGGGCACGGTTCCAACTTTGTCCTCGAATGGCGCCGGGCAAGCGACCCAAAACATGCTATTCGGAGGAACGTTTCTGATTTCTCAGCTCTATCCCCTACTTGCCGTCGGAGCAAGCAAACTGAACACCGCCGGGGGGCTCGGCTTTTCTGCGGATTTGATAGCGAAGGAGGGAGTTGATATACAGAACTTCGCATCCGGGACCAATACCAATGTTACTTCTCCCCCGTTTCATGGCAGTGGTCAACTCACAGCTTTCCTGCAGTACAACTCCATCAATTTGGCTCCTAACTCACAAGGTTTTGCTGGTTCGCTCTTCGCCGGAGGCAGCTATGGTTATAGTTATACGTCTCCTGCTTACCTGAGGAATTATGGTTTCGCAAGCAAACAAAATAACGGTATCGGACAAATTGCAGTCGGTATTGTGATAAATACTGTGGCCAGGATTTCATTTTCCCGTGGGTTGGGTCCGTCGCAAAGCTATGTTGATAGCACAACTATGGTCAAAACGAGTGTAAACAACTTCAAAGCCTGGTCGATTGGCATAACCTATCAAAGTCCTACGTCAGCAAGTAAGTAATAAAGGTACGCCCAAGCCCATGAATCTCCTTTGCAGTAGCAGCCATCCCGCCATGCTTCACTGCGCGCGGAAGCCACTCGGCAATGATCCGACGCACTAGCACCACGGGCTCGGCTCCATCTTCACACTCAATCTCGCCGAATCCCGCCATCGTTGCGACGCCCCTCATTCGACTCCGTTTCAAACTGCACCCACATGCCGGGCATCAGAAATCGACGCCGCCATGCGGGAGTGTGCTCGATATCGGAAAAATGGACAAAGCAATCGGGCAGTGTTGGATCGTCGGTCGGCAGGATGAAGCCGAATCCGCGTGCTCTGTCAAATTTTATGCAGGTGCCTCTCATGGGCCACCCCTCTCCCAAAACTGCATCCGACTGCACGAAACTGGGTGGCGGATGCCCACCTGTGCTGCCACTTCTCAATAGTCTTCGACGCGGTATCCATGCAGCCACAGCCACCGCCCGGCGGCCAGTTGCTCGGCCTGTGTTGCCATCGGGTGCCGCAAAATAAATTTCATCTTGTCCTCACCGTCACGCCACAACGTCAGCCGCTGTAGATATTTTTGCCGGGCAGTCAAAGGCCGGAGGCGCGGGCCGGGTTGTTTCGTCGCGGTCATGACCCATCCAAATGCTCACAGAGCGCTCACATATATAGGACGAATAGTCTTAAACTTCAGGCCGCGCGGATGGTAGCGGCTTACAACTTCTCAACAGTGTGTGAATCGGACAAAACCACAAGAACTTCCTGTTCGTTCCGTTGTTCGACATACGCGAATACCTCCGACCGCTTTATTTGGGCCCTATAAACGCGGCCATCAGGCATACCAGATAAGTGTCCGAATTTCGTAAACCTCTCGGCGACTTCATACGATAGAGTCCACGCAATGTTTCTTATCGCCCGCGCTTGGGCTTGCTCGTTTCCCCAAGCCTCCACCTCTGACCGAAGAAACCGAAGATACTTGCCAACCTTGCGGTGCGGGATGGGTGTGCGCTGCGTGCCCCGGAATCTGGTCCATTCGTAGATTGAACTGGCGGGCACTTTCAAAAGAGCCGCCGTATCCGCGACGGTTAGAACCTCAGTTACGCCTGAGGCAGGCAGGGTGAGTTTCGTATCGGTTGTCGTGCTGGGCATCTTGCGTTGCATGTTCTTCTCCTAATATTGTCGAATCATGTCGAGATAATACGAGTTGACTGTGTCGCATGCACTTGATATATTCCATTTGTACGCGACAAACATGCGGCACTCTGACACAAGTTGGGATGAACGGCAGAAACGCCTCGCAGAGGCCAAGACCTTGGCGGATTTCGCTAATTTGGAGCCCAGCGATGTCGGAGCCTTCCGCAAGGACCATCCAGATTTTTTCCCAGCCGCGTGGTGGGACTATCGACCGACGACTCTAACCAAAAGACCGACTCTCGAAAAACCGACTCCCAAAATGCAGTGGGAGATCGTGCAGCAGATGGTGCGGGACACTTGGCTGAGGCAATTCCGACTTCCCCCTTTTTGGTCCACATGGTTGCTGACATCTGTGTTTGACCCTGAAGAGATGGGATGGGATGAAGAACATCGCCCACCTTTCGTGACTGGGCTGCATGTTCTTGATATTGATTCTTACCCGTACCATGAAGCCGTTCAGTGGTTGGTCGGGCAGAGTTGGCGAGTAAAACAGTGCGAGCAGTGCGGCAAATGTTTCATCGCTGAAGCGTCACAGCGACGGTTCTGCAGCAATGATGGAGACACGTCATGTTTTTGGGCACATAGGAAGGCGGGCAGGAAAAACAACGCGGACGAAGTGAATAAAGACCGACGCAATAATTACGACCCAAAAGCACGACGGCGTAGGTATCTCCGCGATAAGAGGCGCAAGGCATAGACGGCGTATCAATTGTTTTTTTGGAGGGCGAGCCAATGGCCAATCCCAATCAGAAAGAAAACCAATACACTCTGAAAGCGGGCGTCTACATTTATCTTCGCGGTAATTTTTGGATGCTTCGGTATCGCATCCCAGTCGAAGAGAATGGGCAGCGCAAACTCAAGGACCAGTACAAGAAACTGGCGCGGCGCGAGGAATACAATTCGCCGCGCTCGGTCGCACATCTGGCAAAGCCTTATCTCAATTCCCTGCCCGACAAGCTCACGACTGCTACTACGCAATCCGTTTCCAACTTTATCGAGCACACCTACTTCCTTTACGCTGAACAAAAATCCGCACTCGCGCCTAGCACGATTTTTGGATATAGGCACATCTTCTCGAAGCACCTGAAGCACCGTCTGGAAGCAACTAGGCTCTGCGACCTCCGAACGGCCACCGGGCAGCAACTGTTGAATCGGATCGCTGAGGAAACGGGCCTGTCGCACACTTCACTGAAGCACATCAAATGGTTTCTCGTGGGTGCGCTCAATTACGCCAAGCAAGTGGACGCGCTGCAGTGTGATGGAAATCCAATGGAGTACACGGAAGTTCCCGAGGGAGCCGCGACCGGACAGACGAAAGCATATTCACTCAAAGAGATTAGCGCCATGATCGCGGCGCTAGAAGATGACCCAATTGCGAGCGCGGTCATAGCAACGGCGGCGTTCACGGGCCTTCGTCGGTCAGAGTTACGAGGGTTGCGTTGGTCTGACTTCCGCGATGGTCAGTTTTTCATTACGCACACTGTTTGGAATACGAGCGCGCGGGACAAAACGAAAACACCGGATGCAAAGGCTCCTGTGCCTGTCCTGAAATCACTGGCAAAGATACTCGAAGCGCATCGGGGTGACGCGAACGAAGCCGGATACATTTTCGCAGGCTCGAAAAACGGACGGCCCCTCAATCTCGCCAACCTTGCCCGTCGCGTCATAGTTCCCAAACTAAATGCAGCTGGTGTACAATGTTGGGCAGGTTGGCATGGGTTTCGTCGTGGTTTGGCTACAAATCTTTTCGAACTTGGTGAAGATGAAGCGACGATCCAAGCTATCCTGCGGCATGCTGACGTAAAGACCACCCGACGCCACTACATCAAGAAAAACGTGGTGTCAAAGGAATCAAAGCAGGCAATGAACCGGCTCGCACAAGTCTTCAAAAAGATGCAAAAGCCTTCGCGTCGCCGTTCAGCTTTGGGTACAAACGTGGGTACGCCGAGAAATAGAAAGCCTCAGAAAAGCCAATAAAAAATTGGCGATGGTGAGCGTAGCTCAGCTGGTAGAGCATCGGTCTGTGGCACCGAGGGTCGCGGGTTCAAACCCCGTCGCTCACCCCAAATTTTCCTAGCACTTAGATTGGCTTTGCTTCCCTGTCAGTTGCACGGGGGTTGCACAACGTTTCGAGCAGTTTCATGGCTTGGAGCATGCTTTCTGGCGCGTCTTTGATGCAGTGGCGTTCTGTAGTGCGCACGCTCGAATGGCGCAATAACCCTTTGGCTGCAAGGGAGTTCGAGAGGTCTGCAACCACTGTCCCAACCCCCCGCCTCGGCGCATACCAGCCATGCCATTTCCAGACCGCCACGACGCGTACGACTACTTCCCTAAGCGAACCGTAGCTAGGGCGAGCGCCTGTTGCGTGGTGTTGCATGGGAATAGATGCCGGAAATAGGGATTTGCAAAGGCCAAGAACGAATATTCCACAATAATTTTTCTGCGACCAACATTGTGGCGCATCTGCTGTAAGCATACCTTCGAAATACCTTATTTCACGGCCTTGCACACTAATTTCGTAAACAAATTCTATCTTTCCTAATGGAGCTATTACGCTCCTGGTCGGGTACTGACAGATAGTTGATTATGAAGCCCACGGGAAGGGATACTCTGAGGTTTATCATGAACCTCGCAAACTAACGCAATTCCCAGCAATGGTTATGGTATACTTTGGACAATCTATACCCTTTAAATTCCTTCGGCCAGCGGTACGCTCCGACTCCTGGAGATAACGACGAAGGTTCTTATGTCTGTCCCGATATCTGAAAAAAAGCGTCTCTTGAAACGACACCGAGCACACGTACCACGCAAGGTGACAAAGTCCTCGTTTGTAGACCCTCCACAAGATTTGGCATCTCTTGTTAGGGGAATGTATGGACGAGTGGCTCGTAACCTTCATCTCGATCCCTCGTATGTCAGCCGCGTCGCGCGAGGAGAACGTCAATCCGAGTTAGTTGATGCCTCACTGAGGCGTGAGCTAAATAAGATCGTACGGCATGCCATCAAACAGCATGACGGCACTGCTCGGACCTCAGGCCGCGTAAAAGCCCGTAAGGGATAGCCCTTACGTAATCTGCGGTATTGTTAGATGGCTGCCCTTCCAATACGATTTCCGTTATCTTCTATTCTCGTTATTTTGGAATTACATATGAGCAAACGCGAGAATCATTTCCGCAGCAAGAAGACCCCAATTGAGCAAATGTTCCGCGAAATCGTCAGGCGCGAAATGACACCAAATGAGCGGCATGTTCTTTTACCGAAGCGGAAGAAAAGAAAAAAGATTCGAAAACCCATGTAATTCGTCGGTGATCGCGGTATGCCCCAACGGTTCGCATGACTTGCGATGCCGCGGGATTGGAATTGTATCGCCGGCCTTCAGCTTCCTTGTGTCGTGGCTATTCCGTGACGCAGTGAATAGTGAATGATCTCCGCCACGGAATGGAGGCCAAGCTTGTGCATGATATTGGATCGGTGTGTCTCGACAGTCCTGATCGTGATTTCCAATTGCGCAGCGATCTCTTTATTCGTCCTCCCCTCGCTCAGAAGGCGGATGATTTCAATTTCGCGAGGCCCAACTTGAGCCTCTGCCCGGTGTCCTTCTTGATGCTTGCTACTCGAATTGAGAAATCCCTCTAGCACGATTTCGGATACTTTCGGGGTCAGGAAACGCTTACCGCCCGCAACGGCCCTGACGGCCTTCGGGAGACAGTCCGTAAGATCGGATTTCAAAACGTATCCTCGTGCTCCGGCTTCCAGTGCACGGCGCACCATCTGGTCCGACTCGTCCATCGTGAGCACAAGAACTTTGATATCCGGAGCGGCCTCGCGGATTCGGCGCGTGACTTCGATTCCATCCAAGCTGGGAATGCCAATATCGACGATGGCTATATCCGGTTTTAGCCTTACTGCCTTTTTTACCGCCTCAAGGCCATTCGCCGCCTCGCCGACAACCCTCCAACCGCGTTGTGAGTTGAGGACTTCCCGTGCTCCTCGCCGCACCAACGCATGATCGTCAACAATCAGAATACCCAGTTTTCTCATGTCCGCGCCTCTTCGAGAGTTATTGTCACGGGCACCCTCTTGCCTTGACTTAAAGCTCAGGATCAAGCCACCCACCAATCAGCCCAGCTGCACTGAGGACGGAGAGGACGACGAGGCGATAGTTGCAAAAAGCAACACAGTGTAGACCGACCACGCTCATCGCAGCCCCAACAGACTGTGACCATACGGGACTCAGGTGGACGGTAATTTATCCGATATCGTACCCTTGAAAAGAGAGAAATAGAGATTCAAATCAACCTTTCTTATGCACAGAGCCACATACATTGTTATATGGATGAATCGAGCTGGCTGATTGGCAACACGGGGCGAGAAGCCCCTTCCGGGCAAGATGGGTTGAAAATAGTGTCACTTTGCATGTCATCTGGTTGAGCGCTCCTGTCTTGACCAAATATGTTGCAAATATACTATATATCTATGTAAGAATGCGTATTGAATTATGCTTCCTGACCAGGAAGCACTTAAAACAACTCACGGATTGAGACGCACCCGTAAGGGGCGGCAACGTGACTTCAGATTTTCAACCACCGAGGCTGACAGGCCCACTATTTCAAGGCGAAACACCGTTCTTTCATAGCAAGCGAAACTTAGTCTTCCTTCACGCCAAAAGTGTCAACCAGGCAATTTGTCTAACCTGGCGGGTCGACCCCCATGGATTCTTTCTGAGCACTTGGAGAAGCAACCCTTTAGGAGGAGCGCGATGACCATGCTCAGTGGATGGCTGTTTCCCAACGGACTGATGCCCCATGGATTCTGCTATCAGTGGAAGCCAGCTCTCATTTGGCTGCACGCCATCTCCGACACGTTGATTGCTCTTGCTTATTTTTCGATTCCGATTGCGCTGATCTACTTTGTTCGAAAAAGGCGAGGTATTCCATTTGGTTGGATGTTCGTCTGTTTTGGCGTGTTCATCACCGCATGCGGCGCCACACATTTAATGGATGTTTGGACTCTATGGATTCCCTCCTATTGGTTGTCAGCCGGGGTCAAGGTAATTACGGTCATGGCTTCAGTACCCACGGCGATATTTCTCGTCCGGATTGTACCGGCGGCATTGAGCCTACCCAGTCCCGATGATATGAGAAAAACAATCGAACAGCTGAAACAGCAACAGGCCACTTTGAAAAATAGCGAGGAGCGCTTTCGGCAAATGGCCGAAAACATCAAAGAGATATTCTGGACGATGGACCCGGAAACGAAAGCCGCTACGTATGCAAGTCCGGCGTTTGAAAAAATCTGTGAACTCCCCCTGAATTCGCTCTATTCAAATCCAACCTCTTACTTCGAGTTAATACATCCGGAAGACCGGCAACGTGTCATAGAGGGACTTGGAAAACTGATTAGGACGAATTGCTTTGATGAGGAATTTCGCATTGTCTGCCCAAGTGGGACCATTAAGTGGTTAAGAAGTATCGGATCTGTTGCTGAAGATTCGATGGGCAAAGTCCTAACACTTATGGGAACGGCTCAGGAGATTACCGCTCGTAAAAAAATGGAAATTCAATTGCGAGAAAATGAGGACCGGTATCGCGACCTGGTTGAGAATTCCACGGATCTGATCTGCACTTACAATTTACAGGGTCGTCTTCTCTCTCTGAACGAGCTGCCAGCCAAACTTCTCGGATATTCTCGGGAGGAACTTTTGAAAATCCCTATGCGGAACATTCTTCTGCCAGAGGCACGCGCTCAGTTTGATGAGTCTCTCCTGGCCATCCAAAGAGATGGTTTCGTGAAGGGTTCAATGGTCGTTGTCACAAAGACTGGAGAACAGAGAATCTGGGAATACCACAATACACTTCGAACGGAGGGTGTGACCGTCCCTGTTGTCCGGGGCATGGCGCATGACGTCACCGACCGAAAGCTTCTTGAGAGGGCGCTCAGACTTTCGGAAGAAAAATTTGCGAAGGCATTTCACTCGTCACCCGTCGAGATCGTTATTTCCACGCTTCAGGAAGATCAGCTTTTGGATGTCAACGCTGCTTTTGAGCGAAACAGTGGCTTCACTCGGGATGAGGTCGTCGGTCATTCGTCCATAGAGCTTGGGAGGTGGAACAATCCCGATGATAGAGCGCTGTTAGTTGAGGACATTGGGAAGAACGGCAGAGTGCAAAACCGGGAGATCAGCTTTCGAACCAAGTCTGGCAAAACAAGAGTCACACTCTACTCAGCGGAGCAAATCAAGATAGGCGACAAGCAATGTCTCCTCGCTGTCTGCGAAGACATAACTCAGCGGAAGCAGATTGAAGAGGCGCTTCGGATCTCGGAGGAAACATTCTCGAAAGCGTTCCGCAGCAGCCCCAGCATCATTTCGATCTGCACACTTGAAGAAGGAATATTCGTGGAAGTCAATGAGAGCTTCGAGAGACAGACTGGTTATGCACGGCATGAGCTTCTTGGTCGTACCGCACTGGAGGCGGGACTCTGGATTGATCCGCGGGAGGCGGAGACACTTGCAATTGAGATAGAGAAACAGGGATATGTGCGGAACCAAGAAGTCCACTTTCGATCCAAGTCCGGCCAAATCGCGATAATGCAGCTTTCCGTCGAATTGGTTGAACTCCGTGGAGAGAAATGTCTGCTAACTGTCGGCCTGGACATTACCGAGCGAAAAAGAGCTGAAGAGGACCTGCGACGTATTTCGGCGCAGCTTCTTCGCTCGCAGGACGATGAGCGGAGGAGAATCGCGCAGGACTTGCACGACTCCACGGGGCAAAACCTCGTCGCACTGGCAACGATGGTTGGTCAACTCAATCGTTTGGGTCACTTGGATGGACGCAAATCGCGGAGGCTTCTCTCCGAATGTAAGGCACTGGCGGACCGGTGTATCCATGAGGTTCGCACTCTTTCCTACACGTTATATCCAGCTGTGTTGGACGGAATCGGTCTAGTGGGGGCAATTCGAGACTATGTGAAGGGGTTCAGTAAACGAAGTGGAATCCAAGTGAATTTGGAAATGTCATCGAGTCTCGGACGGATGGCACGAGATATCGAGCTGGCCTTATTCAGAGTAGTTCAAGAGGGCCTCACTAACATCCAGCGCCATTCGGGAAGTCAGATAGCCAAGATAAGGATTGAGCGCGACTCGTTTCTCGCAATGGAAATTAGCGACTTTGGCCACGGTATCGTTGCAAACCAAGGAGACAAAACCGCCCCTGGTTTCAAATTTGGCGTGGGCATTTCCAGCATGCAGGAACGAGTGAAACTGATTGGCGGCCGGCTCGGGATTGATTCCAACAGTCACGGTACAAAGATACTCGTGACGATACCTCTGGGAGAGGCGCGAACATAGAAATACGTCGCGCCCTGAAAGCTGGCAGGCCGAGCTTTGGTCGATGCTAAACGTAGGAGCGCATTAGTGCGGGCAGTTTTTCCGCCAGCGGGCGGCGAGTCGAACGACTCGGCGGACATGGCTTCGGCCAGTTATGAAACACCGGATTCCCAACGCTCAAGTTTTTTAGCGTTGGGCTTTTTTATTTTGTTTCAAACCAAAAGGGATTTCATTAAACGGCTGAAAACAGTCAATCCGACGCCAGACAGCCCAGTTGTGGCACGGAGGGCCGCGGGTTCAAACTCCGCCGCTCCATCCAAATTTCTCAACTCCGCCCCAATACACCCGGCAGCAGCGCTCCAACAACTTCGCGTTCGCTCCCGCGGCGAACTGGTCTATGATACGAAGCACGCATTTAATTCATTCGGAGGAACGCAATGACCAAGTTTCGTGTACTCATTGTGGCCGTATTGTTGGCCATGCCGGCGTTGGCTGCGGCGCAGGAAGCAAAGCAGGCGAATTTGGAAAACACGCTTTGGGATGTGGAACAGCATTGGCTGTGTACCGGGCCGTATGAAAAACCGTACCCGGAATGCGTAAAATCCAGGGCCGAGTACTGGGTGCCTGGATTTTACGAGGTCCAGTCCGCGGGGACGATTCGGAATAAGGAAGAAATGGTGGCCTCGCAGTCGGCCATGGATCCGGTGCATGCCGTGCACCCGTTTCCCGCCGATTTCCGGCTGATTGCCGTTTACGGGGAGGTCGCGCTCGGGACCGATCACACCGATTTTCAGTCTCCTGTGGCCGGTGGAAAGATGGCGTTCACCTCAGGCAGCCATTGCCTGCGCGTGTTCGTCAAGCAAAACGGAGAGTGGCGTCCTGCTGCGGCAGCTCTGGTGCCGATCATCCCGCCCACCGAAGCCAGTGCCAAGACCAGCGGCGCCCGCAGCACAAAAAGTCCCGACGAGAAATTGGAAAAGGAACTCGCGGAGATCGATCAAAAGTGGATGGACGCGGTGCGGACCACGAAGATCGATTATTTGAAACAGATGTACGCCGAGAAGTGGTTTGAGATCCTCGGATGGAACCCGACCGTGGTCCTGACCAAACCGGCGGCGCTGGAACGCGTCGCAAAGCTCAATTTCAAGCCGGGCGAAGGAGTTTTCGCGGACCAGTTCAAGTTAATGTCCGTATACGGGGACGTCGCTCTGGCGGCGGATCGCAGAATCCGGAAGGTGATGGATGCCAGCGGCGAGCTTGAGAGCACGCCGCACCGCGGCTTGCTGGTGTTCGTGAAACAGAATGGCCAATGGAGAGTGGCCGCGGACGCGGTCGTTCCCACGATGGTCACGGAATAGGTTACATTGGCACGGGCTTCAGCCTGTGCGGTTTTAATTTTTGCGGCACCAAACGACCGCACGGGCTGAAGAGATCATGCCACTACCTGGTGTGAGCACAAGGCGCGCAAAAAGGAGTCCTGAACGATGAGGAACGCCATCTGGCTGCGATGGAGCTGCGCGGTCTTGGGAATAATTTCCTTTGTCGTCGCCGCAATTCCCTGCTGCGCTCAAGTGGCTGCGGACGACTCGCTGGTCTTCCTCCACGCAAACACGATCGACGGCATTTCCGATGCGCCCACGATGGATGCCACCGTGGTTGTGGTGAACGGGCGCATTCAGAGCATCGGACATGGCCCGGCGCCATTGGGCCAAGGCCCGGTCATTGATCTTACGGGCCACTGGCTCCTCCCCGGATTCGTCGATGCACATGTGCACGTCGGAAATCTGGCGGACGCCAGAAGGGCGCTGCACTCCGGTGCGACCACCATCGGAGAAGCCGGTGTCAACCACTTTGCCGACGTTGGCATGCGCGAGATGAATCATAAAGGCGCGCCAGACGTGCCGGACGTGGTCGCGGCCGGATATCACATCCGGACGCATCCCGCGGACGACTACTTTACCGATTTCCCGCAAGACATCGACTTGATGCGCGGCGTGCACGGCGCCGAAGCCGTGCGGCGAATGGTGCGCGAGATGGTCAGCCGCGGCGTGAACCGCATCAAGGTCATGGCCACCGAACGGGCGGGAACCCCGGACACCGATCCTCGGATCCGCGTCTTCAACGATGAAGAATTGACCGCGATTGTCGATGAAGCGAACAAGACGGGGTTGTGGGTGGTGGCGCACGCGCACGGCGACGAAGGCGCTGCGGCAGCGGTGCGCGCGGGCGTGCATTGCATCGAACATGGCACGTACCTGAGCGACGCCACGCTGCGACTCATGAAGGAAAAGGGCGTCTACCTTGATCCCACGATCACGGCGACCGTAGATATGAGCGATCCCGAAGGCGAGTACGACAATCCCATCCTGCAGATGCGCGGCCGCGCCATGCTGCCGACAGGCCGCGAAATGGCGGCGAAAGCCTGGAAAATGGGCATCAAGATCGTGGCGGGGACTGATACTTCCTACTTTGATAAAAATAATCGCACGCTGACCGACGAAATGATCGAGTTGGCGGGCATTGGAATGTCGCCGATGGACGCGATCAAGGCGGGAACGTCCCTCTCGGCGGAGGAATTGGGCGTCGATAAACGCACCGGCTCGATTCGTGTGGGTTATGAAGCGGATTTCGTGGTCATCGACCGCAGTCCTCTGGAAAACATCCGGCACATCGGCGACGTGATCATGGTGGTCAATAACGGCAGGGTGGTTCTGAACCGGATGAATGTCGCCCCGCGTCCGTAGGGAAGTATCTTTTGATTAAGCTGCGGGCAGGAGAATTGCTTTCCGCTGCGGTTCGATGTATGTTGCGGGCCATCCTGGACCGCGAAGAGAAAATCCATATGAAAAATGCCGCGATGAAAAATTGTTTCTTGCTGGTCTTGATTGCCGCCATGTTTGCGGTTTTGCCGGCATGCGCACAACTCGCGCCGCCGAACGACGCGGGCGTCACCATGGGCCACATCCACCTGTTCGTGAAAGACGTCGAGGCGCAGAAGCAGTTCTGGACCGCGACGATGGGCGGAACGGTCGTGCAGAACGGACCGCTGATGCTGATCCGGTTTCCCGGCGTGTACATCATGCTGCGCAAGGCCGATCCCACGGCTCCCCCGGCGGGCTCGATCGTGGATCACTTCGGCTTTGCGTGGAAAGATCTGCCGGCGACGCTTGCGAAATGGAAAGCGGACAAAGTCGAGATCGAACAGACCGGAAATCCGAATCAGGGATACGTGCACGGTCCCGACGGCATTCGCGTGGAATTTTTTGGCGATCCGTCGCTGGCCACCCCGGTGGCCATGAATCATATCCATTTCTATCCGGTGGATATTCCCGGGATGCAGGCCTGGTACGCGAAGGTATTTGGTGGCATTCCGGGGCAGCGGCAGCGCCAGTCTTCGCCGGGGCTGATCGATTGCGACGATATTCCGGGGACGAATCTGTCTTTTTCGCCGGGCAAGACAGCGCTGGCGCCCACCAAAGGGCGCTCGCTCGATCACATTGGCTTCGACGTGAAAGATCTGGACGCGTTCGCGAAGAAACTGGAAGCGCAAGGGATCATGCTCGACGAGGCCATTCGCACGATTCCCAATGCGACGACCAAGGTGGCTTACCTGACCGATCCCTGGGGCACGCGGATTGAGCTTACCCAGGGCCTGGCGCCTGCCGGAAATTGATGTCTGTTCCGTTGAGCTGACGTTCGGCGGCGTGAGTAGGACGGGCTTCAGCATGTCCTACTTAACACTACTTCGCGGTCGGCGCCGGCTCTCCAGGGCCTGTATACTTTAGAATAAACAATCCCCATTGTTTATTGGTGATGTAGATGTTCCCGCGCGTGTCCACCAGCACGTCCTCGGTCTGGCTCACCAGCTTGTCATAAGGCGCAGGCATACGCCGCACCGTAGGCGTGGGCGGAATAAACCAGCCGACCTCTTTCGGCAAGCGCGCGTCCTTAATGTCATAGATGCGCAGGCCCGCGTTGAAGTAGGTGAGGTAAATCAGGTCGCCCTGCTTTTCCACGTCCGGATTGTGCTGCAGGATGTTTGTATTGTGCGGCCCGAATCGCCCTCCCTTGTCGCAGAAATCGGTGTACGGCGCATCTGCGGGAGGAACGGGAATGGGAAGCGTGGAGACGAGTTTCGGCTTGGTTGGATCCTTGATGTCGATCAACCCGGACAAGAACAACGCGCCCGTGCAGGCCGCCGCGCCGGTCGGCGAGTCGCCTCCTCCGGTGCCCTCGGCGTGCGCGAACAGCAAATTTCTGCCCGGGATCGGCATGACGTCATGCACGGGAATATTCGTCCCGAAGGGCGGGCTGACGGTAAGCTGGCCGATCAATTTTGGTTTGGAAACGTCACTGATATCGAGGATGACCACCGCGGGGCTGTACCCCAAGTAAGCGGTGTCGCCGTCAATCACGGCCGGGCCGTGGAATCCGTAGATGGGCGCCGGCAGCGGTGGCTCGCCCTCTTTCTGCCCCGTCATCCACCAGCGCCCAGCTTCCTTCGGATGCGCCGGATCGCTGACGTCGAGGATCACTAGAATTTGTCCCTTGTAGCCGGGCATGCCCGCGGAGAGGTACGCATATTTTCCGCCGGGATAGCCGTCGCGATGCGTGCCGGTGGCGCCCGTCTTCCACCACGCCACTTGCTCGGGATTCGTAGGGTCGCTGATGTCCCAGAGCAGCAGTCCTTCATTGACCTTCTTGTTCGGGTCGCCTCCGTATCCGGCACGATCCTGAAGAGGTGTGATCATCAGGTTGCCATGAAGATCGATCTGGCCCGCGGAAGTCGGCATGGGGCCAGGGAGAAACTTGACTACCTTTGGATTCGTGGGATCGGTCACATCGACAACGCTCCAGCCGCCAGCCACAAAATGGCCCATGTAGAGATACCAGCGGTCGCCGACATGCTTGATGGCCATCTTGAACGCCTCGTGGCCGTCCAGATCGCTGTAGCCGATCGGCCTCATGTTGCTGGCTTCCCAGCCGGACGGAATCTGGTCCGCGAAGGCGCGCTGCGGGAGCGCGTACAAAATGCCTGCAAGGAGGACGGCATAAGTCAACATTTGCCGGTGAAGTTTGGTAGTGGTCGATTTCATTTTGTCTCCCGGGAACAAATCGAGTTTTTACTGTCGGTCGAATATCACGGGGCCTGAGGGATGTAAAGCGATTCGATGCCGTCCGCGAATTTCAGTCCCCCTGAGCGGCTGGACGCCTTCCAGAGGCTTGAGTGATTCGGGCGAACGCGTTCCGTAGGACGTCGGCGCTTTGCCGAAACCCTTGCCGTTCCTGCTCGGACATTTCCGGCTCAAGGATTTGGCTCACACCATGGCGGCCAAGCACACTTGGAAGAGAAATGGTGACATCGTATTTCGGATTGTACGAGCCAATGGGAATTACGACGTGCTCGTCGCGCAAGATCGCCTCGGCGATGCGCGCCGTGACCATGCCAATTCCAAGTTGGCTTGCTCCAGTTCCTTCGATGATTGTGATATTTGCGAAGCGCACGTCCTGCTCCACATCCCGGCGAAAAGTGCCCATAGTCTGGCCGCTCTGCTCCAACAAATTGGATATGGGAGTTCCCCCAACGCGCGCCGAAGACCACAAGAATACCTGGGACGTCCCGTGCTCTCCGACGACTTGCGCCTCGACGTACATGGGGTTCACGTTTAGGCGGCGGGCGAGATGTAAACGGAAGCGCAGCGAGTCCAGAAAAGTGCCGGTGCTTAACACGCGGTCATGGCCAGCGAGTTGCCGCGCGAGATCGGCGAGGGGATCGGGGGGATCGGTGACGACGACGATCACCGCCTGCGGCGCGACTTCTACGACATGAGGAATAATATCCCGGTAGACTCCGGCATTTACGTCAAGAAGCTTGAGCCTTCCGGCGGGATCGCTGCGGTCCGTGGCTCCGCCAGTTTTCTCATTGATACCCGCGGTGACAATCACCAGCACTGCATCGGCAAGGTCTTGATAGCCCCCGGCGCGAAGCTCGACTGTCGGAGAGAGCGTTGCGCCGTATTGAAGGTCGGCGACGACGCCCTTCGCGCGCTCCTGATTCTTGTCCAGGACAATGACCTGGCACGCAACTCCTCGCATGACGAGAGACAGAAGGCAGGCAGAACCCACGCCGCCCGCTCCAACGATGCCGACTTTCATGAAGGGCCTCCTTGGTTGAAAATGAGGCGAAATCTCGCTTCGCCTCACGGGAGTAGGGCAGTATACCTCCAGCTCGTGAACTTGGCGGGCGGCCCCCCTCTTATCCGCGTGGAAAATGGCCGCGCGTGAAGTAAGATGTGCGCGAATCGCGGAACGTTTCTCAAAATTCAAATTCGCGGGGCCGCCATGTCGCAGAGGCACCGAATCCACTTCGCCACAGGAATTGTCGTGTCCGTGGTTGCCGGACTTTTTGGCGCGAACGGACGCGCACAGACCGATCCTCCTAGGAGCGGGCTGCAAGTACAGCCCGCACCCGATTCCGCCCCCAACCCCTACCGCACCGTCGAGAACTGGGCGAAGCTGCCCGCTGGCAGAACCTGGGGGCAAGTGATCAGCGTGAGAATCGACCGCGACGGCAAAAGCATATGGGTAGCCGAACGTTGCGGCGGAACTTCCTGCGCCAAATCCGACCTAGCGCCGATATTGAAATTCGACTCCTCCGGCAACCTGGTGAAAAGCATCGCGGCGGGAATGATTGTGCGCCCCCACGGCCTTTTCATCGATAAGAAGGGAAACGTTTGGGCGACCGACGGCGACGGCGAAGCCGGAAAGGGCCACCAGGTTTTTGAGTTCAGCCCAGATGGAAAAGTGCTCATGACGCTGGGCAAGGCGGGTGTGGCCGGAGACGGCCCGGACACGTTTAACCGTCCAAGCAATGTGCTGGTCGCGCCCGACGGCGACATTTTTGTCGCGGACGGACACGGCCCGGGCTCAAACGCGCGCATCGTGAAATTTTCGGCGGACGGCAAATTCATCAAGGCCTGGGGAAAGCAAGGAAGCGAGCCGGGCGAGTTCAATAATCCCCATTCGCTCGCCATGGATTCCAAAGGGCGGCTGTACGTCGCCGATCGCGGAAACAACCGTGTGCAAATCTTCGATCAGGACGGAAATTTCCTCGACCAGTGGCGGCAATTCGGCCGGCCGAGCGGAGTGTTCATCGATAAGCACGACATTCTCTATGTCGCCGATTCCGAATCGAACAATTCGCGCAATCCGGGCTTCCATCGCGGCATCCGCATCGGAAGCGTCAAGAACGGCAAAGTGACGGCCTTTATTCCTGACCCGGTGCTGGTGCCGGGCGAGGGACTGGACCCGACGAACGGAACCGCGGCCGAAGGCGTCGCGGCGGATGACGCGGGCAATGTCTACGGAGCCGAGGTCGGCCCGCGGAATCTGAAAAAATACGTAAAAAAGTGAATGCAATAGTGAATCTTACAGGGCCTTTCATGAGGATCATTCCTTGACGCGGGCGTACCGCGGGCGTAGCGTCTAAATGAAAAACAAAATTGAAAATCGGAACGATTTTTCAAATCCAACGCGGAGAGTTTCCCTTCCCATGCTGACACGCCGCAAGTTTTCTCAATTACTCCTCGGATCGCCCCTGCTGACCTCGAGCAGCCTCGCGCGGGCTGGCACTTCTCCTTCCGCACCCGCTCAGGACATGGGCCGGGCCCTGACGCAAAGCCGCGACCTGCTGATCAAAGGCGGCACGGTCATTGATCCCAGCCAGAAACTGCACGCGCTGCTCGACGTGACGGTGAAAGACGGCAAAATTTCGCAGATCGCGCCGGATATTCCCGAGGATGGATCGCGGAGCGTGATTTCCGCCAAGGGAAAAATCGTCACGCCGGGGCTGATCGATGTCCACGTGCATGTTTTTGAAGGAGTGGGACCCACGGGACTCAACGCCGATCAATATTGCCTGGGCCGTGGCGTGACCACCGCCGTGGATGCCGGCTCGACGGGCTACTTCGCGATTGCCGGATTCCGGCAGTACGTGATCAAGCCTTCGGCAACCAGAATTTATGCGATGGTGGACATCGGCGCTCGCGGCACGCTGATGGGCCTAGCCGGAAATTACTCAAATCTCGACTGGGTGAATCCGCAATTGACCGCGCGGGCGGCGGAAGCGAACAAACCCGATGTCGTCGCGATCAAGACCCGGCTTTCCAAAGAAATCGCCGGATCAAACGATCTTGAAGTCTTGAAGAGAGCGCTGGAAGCCGCCGAGCTTTCTCATCTGCCCCTGATGGTGCACGTTGGGGATACCTTTTCTCCTCTGCCGGAGATCCTTCGCCAATTGCGAAAGGGCGACATCCTGACGCACTGCTAT
Organism: Terriglobia bacterium; assembly: GCA_020073485.1. Taxonomy (GTDB): domain Bacteria; phylum Acidobacteriota; class Terriglobia; order Acidiferrales; family UBA7541; genus Palsa-360. Next base: position 44,871 of record JAIQFB010000029.1, read on the forward strand.
ACCGGGCGGCCGCACGGACCGCTCGACGCCAATGGAAAAATTCTTCCCGAGATGCTCGATTGCCGCGCACGCGGCGTCCTGTTCGACATCGGCGACGGCGGGCCGCATCTGAGCCTGGACGTGGCGGAAAAGTGCATCCAGCAGAATTTTTTGCCTGATACGATCGGCACGGACCTGGGAGGATTGAGTTACAACGGGCCGGTGTACGACCTGGTCACGGAAGTGTCGAAGTTCCTGCTGCTGGGGCTGAGCCTGGATCAGGTCATCGAACGCGTCACGCTGAGGCCCACGCGGATGTTTGATTTTGGCATCGAACTCGGCACGCTGCGGCCGGGGACAGTGGCGGATGTAACTATTCTCGATGTCCGGGAAGGAAATTTTACGTTTACCGACAGTAGCGGAAAGAAGCGCGCGGGCCGGCAGAAACTCCAATCCACGGCGACGATTCGCGCCGGAAAAACGTATGTCAATCGAAGCGATGATGCGGCCGCACCCATCGGGTCAAGAGCGGAAGAAAGTCGAGGATAGCACGGAGAAATCCCCTTATTTAAGGACGATTTGTTCAGGCTGCGCTCTTGCGATTGGAGCATGCCGCCGGCGCTATTGCGCGGTGCGGACAGTTGCCGCAAAAAAGTATTTGAGAAGCCGGGACCGGACGGAAGGCGCCCCTCACTTGGCGATGCTACTTTTGGGGAAGCCCAAAAACGGTGACCGTGGGATTTCCCCCCTTGATTTCGGGATAAGTCTTACTACCGATGACGTTGCCATCCCCGGAGGTGACTCCGACGTATTGCTTGTTGTGCGCCGAATAGGTAATGACGCCGCCCTGTATCGAATCCCCAAGATCGTAGTGAAGCAGAACTTTGCCCGATTGGGCGTCCAGCGCGTCAAAATAGCCCCCGACTTCGCCGGTAAAAATTAGATCGGAAGCCGTAATGGCAACGCCGGCGACCAGCGGCGTAGGCGCCTCATATCGCCAGCGCTCTTTCCCGGTTGCCGCGTCGAATCCCGTTAGGCGGCCGCGCGACCCGGAATAGGCGCCATGATCGATCGGGCCGCCAAAGTAGCTTTTTTCGCTGGCATTCGCCTTCTCCACGCTGGGAGGCTCCTTGTCCTTCATGTTCATGGTGCACCACTGGTCGTTGGCAGGCACGACGAGCAGGCTCAGTTTAGGGCTGAACGCCCCGCTGTTCCACTCATTGCCCCCCAATATCCCAGGACACACTTTGAGCGGAGTGGTGGTGCTGAGCGGGACCTCCGTGTTCAGACGAGTCGCGAAAGGGACGCTATACACAATCTGATGCGAATCGCCATCAACCACGCGCAGCAAGCCATCTTTGCCGGTCGAGGCGATCATGGTGCGGGAGTTCACTTTGAAGATCGGATTGACGTGGGTGATGTCGTAGTCGTCCACGTCATGGGGAATGAATTGCTTGTACCAGAGCAGATGGCCCGTCTTCCCGTCGAGAGCGATGATGGAATTCGTGTACAGGTTGATGCCAGGCCTGGCATCGTCATAAAAATCGGGGGCCGGATTGCCGCCTGCAACGTACAGGACTCCTTTGTCGCTATCGTAGGACTGCGGAGTCCAAAGTGCGCCTCCCGCGTGCTTCCGCGCGTCCGGATTTGGCCCCCAGGTATCGGCTCCGGGTTCGCCATCCTGCGGAATAATGTTGAACTTCCAGACCTGCTCGCCATCGCTTAGCCGGAACGCGCCAATCCACCCGCTGGCTGCCCTTTCCGAACCCGCGGGTCCTACGTAAATCATGTCCCCGGTCACAAGCGCGGGCATGGCGATGAAATAGCCTTCCTTGGGATTTGCGATTTGCTTGGCCCAGAGAAGCTTTCCAGTTTCGGCGTCCAGTGCGATCAGATAACCGTCCCCGGTACCCCGGATAATTTTTCCGTTGGCGATCGCCGGACCGCGATGGGGATGAACGGGAGCGTGGTCCCGCGGGATCCATTGATACGACCACAAAACGCGACAGTCCGCTGCGTCGAGAGCGACGGTATAATGGTCGCTCGTCGCGTAAAGAACCCCCGCGGAAACGATGGGCGCCGATTCGGAAGGCACCTTTTCGGGGAAGGTATAGGAGCAAACCTTGGCGAGTTGCTTCACATTGCCAGGCGTAATCTGATTCAACGCGCTGTAACGCGTGCCGTTGAAATCGCGATCCGCATAAGTCCAATCCCCACTGTCCGCCTGAGCGGGGCTCGCGGCAAGAGTTCGTCCGCCAAAACCGCAAATCGAGGCGAATAGGATTGCTGGCACCGCGATTGAAAAAGAAAACAATTTGACCCGCGGGACAGCTCCTGCTTGAGCATGGAAAGCGCCCCTCGTCATACTCTTTGCCCTCGATCGGAAGTCGGAATCGTCTTTGGTTCCGCTGTTGCCACTCTTATTCGATTGCGTCCGTTTGTCAAGCGCACCAGCGACGGAACCCTGTATGCACACCATCGTCCATACACTGCCCGGATCAGCAACATCCCCGCGTATCTAAAGAGTGCGCAGCCCCATTCCACGCCGGAGAGACGCCACAGGTGCGACACCAATTTGAAATTTGGAATTTGCCGCATATAATGCCCGTGGAACCCGGGAAGCAAGCAATCCTCCGCTCCAGAGCGCTGACTCGAAAAAGGTGACCATCGTGGAAAAACAGGACGAACAACCGAACTCGAACGCGAAAACGCTGGTGGACCGCCGCGACCTTCTGGTAGCCGGAGCCGCGACTCTTGCGGGATCTTCCCTTTTAGGTTTTGGCGCGCCCGCCGAAGCCGCGGCGGCCGAAATGGCGCAGGACCGCATGCCGCCGATCCCGGCCGATAAGATGACGGACGCGCAAAAAGAAGCGGCCGCGGAAATCATGTCCGGGCCTCGCAAGGCCGTCGTCGGCCCGTTCATTCCGTTGATGCGCAGCCCCGACTTGATGAACCGCCTGCAAAAGGTAGGCGAGTACCTGCGCTACAACACCAAACTCGGACCGAACATCAGCGAATTCATCATTCTGCAAATGGCGCGGCACATGACGCAGCAGTTCGAGTGGGACTCGCATGTGGATCTGGCGCGCAAAGCGGGCGTGAAAGAGGAAACGATCACCGCGATCGCCCAAGGACGCCGGCCCACGGGGATGACCGCCGATGAAGAGATGGTCTACGAGTTCGTCTCCGAAATCCGGCAGCACCAGAGTGTGTGCGATGCCACCTACGCGCCCATCGTAAAGCGGTTTGGCGAGCAAGGCGTGATCGATATCGCGGCCTTGTGCGGGTATTACACCACGCTTGGTTACGTCATGAATGTGGCAAGGACTCCGCTGCCCCCGGGAAGACCGGTCGGGCTGGAACTTTTCCCGCACTGATTCAGCCTGCATCCAGGTCTGGATTTCAAATAGGTGAGTTAGATTCCAATCATGCTCTCTGCGTCTCGAAAGGCCCGGGACGCGGAGGCCGCTACAAACCCTATCCAAGCAGGCGAAGTTGATTTTGTAGCGGCCGTTCACAACGAACGTTCACGGTGAACCGCTCGCATTTTGAGCGGGCAGCTTTCTTCTGCTTCATTGACGAAGCCAACCTTGCAACCCTCCCCTATGGCAACTTGGAAAAATACCGGGATAATGTAATGATCCGGCGGGAACCGGTCGCTCGCAGTCGCCCGTCGAGGAAATATTCTCGAACGGACACGCGGGCATCGGGCCGCGGAAAGGTTTTCGATGATTTTCAGACCCGGACTGCGCCACTTTGCATACGTCCTGGCTCTATGCGCAATTCCGCTGCGCGCGCAATCGCCGCCGAAGCACGCCATGCGGTTCGAGGATTTGATGGCCATGCAACGCGTTGGCGAGCCGCAGATTTCTCCCGACGGGCGCTTTGTGGCCTACTCGATGGGCACGACGGAAATGGATACCAACCGCATCGCGCGCAATATCTGGGTAGTCTCGACGTCGCCGGGAAGCCAGCCGCGCCAGTTAACGCAGACCGGACACGACACGCGCCCGCGATGGTCGCCCGACGGGAAAAAAATCGCATTTCTTTCCTCGCGGGACGGCACGCCGCAGATTTACGTAATGCCCGCCCAGGGAGGGAACGCCGCTAGGCTCACTTCCCTTTCGACCGGCACGGATAACGAAAAGTGGTCGCCCGACGGCAAGTCGCTCGCCTTCACCTCCAGCGTTTTTCCGGATTGCTCCGACGACGCCTGCAATCGCTCGCGCGACGATGCCGCCGAAAAGAGCAAGGTCAAGGCGCGCGTCTACGACCATTTGCTCTACCGCCATTGGACCCACTGGAGCGACGGCAAGCGCAGCCATCTTTTCCTGCTGCCGGCCGGCGGCGGCGCGCCGCGCGATTTGACCCCCGGCGCCGACTACGATGTGCCTCCCGATGAACGCGGCGACCCCAACGACTTCGCTTTTTCTCCGGACAGCAAAGAGCTATGCTTCACCGCGGTGACCGACCGGCCCGAAGCTATCAGCACGAACGGCGATTTGTTCGTTGTCCCCGCCGCCGGCGGCGAACCCAAACGGATCACGGAAAATCCGGGCTTTGACGGCCACCCCGCGTATTCTCCCGACGGCCGCACCATCGCCTACCATTCGCAAAAAACTCCCCAATACGAAAGCGACCGGTGGCGCCTGATGCTGTTCGACCGCGCCAGCGGCAAACAGGCCGAGCTGAGCGATTCCTTCGACCGCAACGTGGACGAAATCGTCTGGTCCCCGGACAGCAAGCGAATTTATTTCACGGCCGCCGACGAGGTGGAGCAGCCGGTGTATGAAATCGCCGCCGAGGGCGGCGCGCCCGCGCAGATTCTGAAAGGCACGTTTAACGAGAGCATTTCAATTTCCGCCGATGGCGCTGCGCTTGCTTTCCTGCGCTCCAGCCTGACGTCACCCGCCGAAGTGTTCACCGCGCGAACAGACGGCAGCGCTTCGCAGCAGCTTTCGCGCCACAACGCCGCGCGCCTCGACGCCGTCGAAATGAATCCTCCGGAAATTTTCTGGTATGAAGGCGCGGGCGGCACGCGCATCCAGGGAATGCTGATTCGCCCGCCGCATTTCGATGCGACCAGGAAGTATCCGCTGCTCTTCCTGATTCATGGCGGCCCGCAAAGCTCGTGGACCGATTCCTGGGGCTACCGCTGGGATGAAGAATTGTTCGCCGCGCCCGGATACGTCGCCGTGATGATCAATCCGCGCGGGTCCACCGGATATGGGCAGCAATTCACCGACGAAATCACGGACGATTGGGGCGGCCGCGCCTACGAAGACCTGATGAAAGGCGTCGACTACGTCCTCGCGCAATATCCGTTCATCGACGGAACTCGCATGGCGGCAGCGGGCGGCTCCTACGGCGGCTACATGGTGGACTGGATGGCCACGCATACCGGGCGGTTCAAAGCGCTGATCAGCCACGCGGGCGTCTACGATAAGATTGGGATGTACGGCGCAACCGAGGAACTTTGGCTCGACGAGCATGACATGCGCGGAACGCCGTGGACCAACGTGGAGAGCTACCAGAAGTGGTCGCCTAGCACGTTCGCCGAGGCCATTGGAAAATTCAGGACGCCGACGCTGGTGATTTGTGGCGAGCAGGACTACCGCGTGCCGTACACACAGAGCCTTTCGTTTTTCACCGCGTTGCAGCGGCAAAACGTACCGTCCAAACTTGTGGTCTTTCCCGACGAGGGACACTGGATTTTGAAACCTCTGAACAGCCAGCTCTGGTACAAGACCTTTTTCGATTGGCTGGATTTATACCTGAAGTAATTCCCTGGAGACGTGCAATGAAATGGATTGGCGTGGTTTTCATACTGCTGGGCGCGGCGTCCCTCGGGCGGGCGCAATCCCCCGATCCTGCGTTGATGACGCAAATCCTGAAAATTCGCGCGATCGACAACCACTCCCATCCCCCGCGCGTGGTTGGCGCGGGCGAGAGCGATGACGAATACGACGCCCTTCCCTGCGATCCTCTGGAACCGACCGCGCCCAACACCATGACGCGCCCCGAGAATCCTCAATATCTGAGCGCCTGGCAGGCCCTCTGGGGATATTCCTACAACGACCGCAGCGACGAGCACGTCCGCGAACTCCTGGCGACCAAACAACACGTGCGACAGGAGCAGGGCGACCATTTTCCCGCCTGGGTGCTCGATAAACTGAATATCGAAACCGAATTCGCGAACCGCGTGGCCATGGGCCGCGGCCTCGATGCACCACGATTTCGCTGGGTTCCGTTCGATGACGCCCTTCTATTCCCTCTGAACAACGAAGCGCTGGCCGCCGAAACTCCCGACCGGAAATTCTTCTTCGGCCGGGAAAACACGCTGCTCACGCGCTACCGGAAAGAAACTGGCGCCGCCGAGTTGCCGCCAACACTCGCCGAATATACGGCGCGCGTGGTCACCCCCGAACTGGAACGCCAAAAACAAACGGGCGCCGTGGCCATCAAGTTCGAGGCGGCCTATCTGCGTTCGCTCGATTTCCTGCCGGCAACCGAGCCGGAAGCCGCCGCGATTTACGCCAGGTCCATTCGTGGCGGCGCGCCTCCCAAGGAAAGTTACACGCGCCTGCAGGATTATTTGTTCCGGTATATCGCCGCGGAGGCCGGGCGGCTCGGATTGCCGGTGCATATCCACACGGGCGCGGGGTGCGGTGGATACTTCTTTATGGGAGGCTCGAATCCGTTGCTGCTGGAATCCGTGCTCAATGACGCGCGCCTGCGGAAGACCACGTTCGTTTTGCTGCACGGAGGTGCTGGAGCTTTCACGCGCGAGGTTGCCTTCCTGCTGATGAAGCCGAATGTGTACGCCGACCTCTCCGAACAAACCTGGCTGGAATCGTCGCACCGCCTGGCCGAAGTCCTGCGCGACTGGATCGAGTGGTATCCGGAAAAAATATTGTACGGGACGGATTTATATCCCGGCAGCGGCGCCTATGACTGGGAAGAGATCGGCTGGCAGACCAATCAAACCGCGCGGGAAGCGCTGGGCATCGCGCTGACGGAACTGATTCACGACGGCCAAATCAATTTGCCGCGCGCGAACGAAATCGCGCAAATGGTGCTTCGCGGAAATGCCGTGAAGCTCTACCACATGGCGGATCATCCTTGAAATAGCACGGCCCCACCAGCAGGTCGCGCGGGTGCCCCCGGTGACCACAGCAGGACACCCGCGCGCGCTGCTTCTGTGCGCCGCATGACGCCGGAATTCAGCGGCGCCCGTTTAGCCGTCCGCTTCGCTTCAGGACCCGAACGTAATTGCCTCCATCTTTCCGGCCACATCGATCTGGGTCAAACGATTGTGATCGGTTTGGAAATCGTCCTCTTGCGCTTTTTGGGAAAGCGTTTTCAACGTGCACGGCACCTGAGCCACGATCTTGCCGTCCCGTTCAAACTTCGCTTCATTTCCTTCGGCTATCACTTTGTATTTGCCGGGCTGGAGTTGCTTGTTTCGGATGCGCGTCGGGGACGCAAGGTCAATGGTCGTGCTCAAGTAATTTTTTGAATTGGACTTGCTCCAGGATGGAATCGAGATCACGGTTACAGCGGCCAGGTTGGATAGGATCAAAAGCATTGCTCGAGACATATGGGAAAATTCTCCCTTCAGAAATAAGAATTGGGCCCGCGAGGAAACAATCGAAGACCGGGGGAGGAAGATACGCGGATACCGGAGGAGTCCTCGAAGCCCTACCCCCTGAAAGACGCGCATAAATCGAAAATGTTTTGTTTTTCTTTTAGAAATTTTTACGAAAGAATCAGGGGAGTTGGCGCGGTGCGGCAGGCAGACTAGCCATTCTTCCACGCGCCCAGCAGCCGTCGAACTACGACGACCTGTCCCAGGTGATACGCGTTGTGGTCGGCCACCAGGAGGGCCTCGCGAAGAATCGTTTGCCCGGTGCCGTGCGGAATCCGCGCGAACAGGTCCGTGCGCGGATTTGCAACCAGTTTCTTCATGGCCGCCATATCGCGCGCGAACGACTTCATGCTGGCGTCCCACGCCTTCGCCGTTCCCGGCCCCTCCGTTTTCGGCCAGTAACCGGCGGGCCAATCCGGCGACACGTGTTTCGCATCGCGGGAAAATTCGAGGATGTCCCATTGCGCGATGCGCATGTGCTCGAGCAATTCCCAGATCGAGTAGGCCGCGCCGGGCGGACGGACTCCGCGCAGTTTCGGGGGGATGCCGGCAAATGCGGATTTGAAATCCACATGGGCGTGGCCCCCCGTTAGCAGCTCGCCCAGATGATCTCGCAACGGTTTGTCTTTCACGGGACGCTCCTTAACGCTCGATTTGCAAATTAATTTGTGTTCCGGTTCCCCTCGAATGGCCGCTCTGGCAGATGGATCTTGCAAGCCGACAGCTGCGCCAAGCCTCCCCAAGCTTGAAACAATTTTTCCGCTTCGGCGTTGATTTCCTCGATCGTGTGGGGACCCCCGTCGCCGGAACCCGGAAAGACCAGATAGAGAATGCCTCCGCGCGTTCCGCCGTTGCGCGCATTGGAGCGAATTCCCAGATTTTCCGCCAGCGCCACAGAGCCTTCGCCAATCCGGTCGGATGGGCCAATGTCGCCAAAAATCGCGTAGGAAATACTGGCGTTTCGCTGGTTCACAACGACGGCGAAATCTCCGGGCCTTGCGCCCAATTGCCGTGCCATCCTGCCGGGCAAAACGATGTAAGGAATCTTCGAGGCGTCCACGTACCGCAGGGGATCGTTTACCGGCCGTGTCCGATCCGCAAGCGCCGTGGCCGAAACATAGTAGCCGGGAAAAGGATCGTCCGCGCCCTGCACAAACGGATCGCCGTAACGATTCTTGGCCAAGCCCTCCCAATTTCCGGGGCCGCCCGCGTTGGTCAAATCGTCGAGGCCCGTGTTGTCAGGATGATAGGCATTGGGCGCCCCATCGGCATCGATGGTCATGCCCGCCTCATAAAAAAAAGCCGAGGCTCCAGGCAGGTACTGGATGGGGACCTCGCGCGCAGGTTCTCCTTCGCGGGCCATTTGAAATTCCACAATTCTTTCGCCGGAGCAGGCCGCCTCGGGAATAAGCACGTCGACCGGCGTACGGCTTGGGCTGGCGCAACGGTTCAGAGCCTCTTTTCTCTGCTGCAGAACCATTAGATCCTGGCGCAGGTCGCTTGGAAAGGGCCCCGCACTTAGCGTCGCGGACCCAACGCCCGGATTCGTCGCTGCTTCAAGTTGCTGGCGGTCTCTTTCTACGGCTTCATTGGCCGTACGAGCGGCATCAAGAAGCCGACTACACTCCGCAGGATCGTTCTGTGCTTCACTCTGCGAATTATCTTGGGCAGGCGCGTGATCCAAATCCGGGACAGGAGGGACGGAGGAAACCTGCTGGCCCCAGGCAACCGATGCGGAGAATAGAAAAGCAGATGACAATAATCCCGCCAGAAACAATCCTGAAATTCGCCGCATGACGCGCCACCTCGACTAACGACCGTGCCCGGCACGGAACGTGGAACGGCCATCGATTATCTCACCTAGATTGTAGACGCCTCTGAGGCAAAAAGTGTTTCCCGGTCCTGGGGTCGCGAGGCACGTGTTCCAACATGGTGCGCGCTCAGCTAAGTGCGTGATCCTGAAGTTTTGTGAGTACGTCGGCGGCGGTGTAGGTCAGCCCGCCGCCAGTTGGCAGGAATCGCTCGAGTTTCATCAACTCGTTGCCGGAAGTCACAAGCCCCTTTTCCGTGAATTTCGCGTTGCGCGTTTGAGGGTGGTCGATCGTGGCCATCAGAGCGTTGCAGAGACATCGCTTGCCCGTGGTATTCTCCGCCTTCCCTCCCTTGGATACATAAACGGTCACGGGTTCGGCGGAACACCGGTAATCGACGGCGCCATCGTCCGTTCGGTACGCCTCGCGCAGAAAGCCAAGATCGCAGATGCGATGCCGCGCCAAGTACTCTGCTTCTTCGGAAAGGGTGCCCTCGAGTTGCACGACTTTAAAAGGGAAATTCGTGGGAGAGGCGGTCGCATTGGTCGCCACGCGCGCTTCGCCGGAGACCACCTTTTGCAGAATGGCCTGTTTGTAATCGCTTCGCAGCCCGGATTCCTCGCAATACGCAAATGCGGTCCCCACCTGAATGCCCGCGGCGCCGGCCGCCAAAGCCTCGCGCAATTTTTCCGGAGATCCGTATCCTCCCGCAAGCCAGAACGGCAGCCCCAACTCACGAATCTTTTCCAGATCGACGCGGTCGCGTTCGCCGTAGATCGCGTCTCCGGCCTCATCCAGCTGCAGTTTCCCGCGTGGCGGCGCGTTGTGGCCCCCAGCCGTGGGCCCCTCGATCACAAATCCATCCACCGTGCCGTTCGCTCTCTTCAGGATCGTTGCGGCCAAGACATTGGAGGCAATGATGGCCAGGAATTTGGGGCGCGCGAGCTTTGGAAGATCGCGTTCCATGAATTCCGACGGCACGAATGTCATCGTCGGATCCTCACCGTCGAGCGCGCCGGTGACGTGCAAGGGGTAAGTCGCGCGCTGATGTTCGGCCAGGCAATCGAGCACGCCCGGAATCTTCAGCGGAATGCCCGCGCCCACCAGGACATAACCAACGCCTGCCAATATCGCTCCGTACAAGGAAGGCAAATGGGGAAGCTGAATTTTTTCCAGATAATTGATGCCCACCGGATTGCTGTGTCCTTCGCGCGCCAGATCCACTTCCACGAAATTCGCGACGATGCACAGCTCCTGCAATTCTCGCGGGCTGGCCTGCGCGTGCTGCGGCATGGTCTTGTACGATTCTCTCTCCCGCTTTCCGCCGGGGATGTAATAGGTGCGCCAGATGCGTTCCGCCATTTGCGGAAACGGAAAATGATCCAGCGCGCGCCGCATATGTCCGCCGGGATCGCCGTCCTGCAGGCGCCGAGCCAGAATCTGATCGAGAGCCGTGCCTGAAACCACGCCGAGTTGGCCGCATCGGGATACCGCGCCCGCCAGCCGCCAGTTCGACACTCCTGCACCCATTCCGCCTTGAATGATCGTTGGAAGATTGCCCATGGAAACTTTTATCTCATGCGCGCGGGATTCCGATTGTAAGAGTTTTGTATTATCCTGAGGCATGGCGGCGGAATAGCCAGCGCAGGAGGCGCGATTCCCTTTCCGTGCCAAAGACACAATCGCTTCGAAAACAAATCGTGAGGAAATCAGCGAATTTCTTGTTCGAAACGGCAGGACGCGGAGTCCATTTGCAGAGATGTAATCCTGCCATTGACGGATGGTGGGCAATCCACAAGCCTTTCGCTTCGCGAAACGCCTCTCCAGCAGACTTTATGCCGCTGCCCCCCCTGAAGCCGGGTTTCCGTTCAACTCGTCGCGGCCTTGCCCTGTCTTGAAAAAGCGTTCCCTTCAGCCTGCCTCTGTCGCCGCAGCATCTCCACGGCCATCACCGACGCGCCTTCGCTCGTCGTATATTCGGCCGCCAACTGCGGCCCAATCCGAACTAAGTTGTCGGATAGGGTTTTCGCGCGCGAAAGCCAACCGGCCTCGCATCCAGCGCATCGGCTTGCGGCGCAAATTTCTCGAGCCGGCTCTGCGCGCCGAGCGCCCACCACGAGGCCAGGTACAGCAAGCCGGCAATGATCAGTAGCGACCGGATTCCCGTCCACATCGAAAGCGATTCCAGCATTCCACCGGTCAATGCCCCTAGAAGGTTCGACCCAAGTGCCTCACTGCGGAATCCTTCCTGCGCGAAACTCCGGATGAACACGATCCCCGCAAAAAACACGGGAAGGCAAAGCACGGCGGTCGCCAGTAGTGCCTTCACCCATATCGATTGAAAAAAGAGCCGTTCGAGAGGGATAAAGTATCCCGCCGCGATCGTACACATAATGCCGGTATAGCCGACCATCGTCGGAATCTTTGGCATCCATTGGACGACAAAGTTTGAAGCAACAATCAGCACCAATAGGCCGGCGATGACAATCGAATTCACCAACCAGGTCGTCCCGAACAGTAGCGCCATCTTGCTGATGATTTGTGCCTCGAGCAATAGGAAGCCCGCGCCCAGAAAAAAGAAATGCCAGCGAATGGAGCTCACGACCGCGCCGGTTTGGCGCATGAAGAACCAGCACAGAAGAATGAGCACCACCGAAAGAATAATCACCGATCCCGGCAATCCGGGCTCATGCTGATAAAAATACGGCCAATCGTCGGTTGTGAGCGAGGCCTTTGCCATCGGGAACCCCTGATGCGTTTGCACGAAAGAGGAAAGGGTCGGTTCCGCCATAGCTCGATCGATGCGTGCCTGCGATCCGGTAATGAAAAATCGCCCGGAGGAGGTAAACATGGAATCTTCCGTTTGCACTTCCAACGGCGCGTGGCCAAACACGGTCTGGAGCAAACTATTCAGCCGGCCGGCGATCCACGGGGTCGGCACCTGAAACTTGACGACCATGATGCCGTCGGGCTTGAGCAATCGCTTGGTGGATTGCAGCGCTTCGACCGTATAGACGTAGTTGTCGATTCGGATGTTGGAGTAATACGAGCTGTTGGTATGAGAATCCAGCAGCGAGAACACCACCATGTCGAATCGGTCGTCCGTGGTTTCCACATAGCTGCGTGCGTCATTCAGCACGGCCTTCACTCGCGGCGACCCGTACGGCTTCTCGAAATGGAGCGTCTGGCCCAATTTCAGAATCAGCGGGTCGATTTCCACGGCGGTGACGTGTCCGGCGCCGTTGCGAAGCGCGCCGGCAACATCATTCCCTGTCCCCGCGCCCAATACCAAAACAGAGGGCGGGTTCTGGTAGAAATGATAGGGCAGGTTATACGGGTTCCATTCCACGGGTTCCTGCTTGAAGTACTTCTCGTGCGCGTCCACGAAGGCAGGCGACAAATTGAGCATTTGTTGATACCAGCTGCCGTTGGTCGTAAGCTGGTAGCTGATCAGTTCACCATCCTGGTATACCGGCGTGATGGTCAATTTCTGATACGGTGACCAGTAAACCCTGCCTCCACCGCCTGGACCGATCATCGTTAAGGCCACGCAAAACGTCATCACGATAATAGAGCCCCAGCGCAAGCGGGCTAGCGGCCATACGAACCACACCAGCATTGCGCCAGCCAGCAGGAACCAAACCGACGGCGGTTGGAACCAGAAACAAAGCAGCGTGTACAGCCCGATTCCCACCAGGCTGCATACAATATTGACCGTGTACCCAAAGATCCCGTTGGGAGCGTTTTCCAGGTACCAGCCCACGAGTTGGCCGATGGGAATAAATGTGAATGCAATCAATGCAAAAATTGGCACGACCACAAGCGTCGCATCGGCCAGAAGGGCCAATGAATGGGAACTCATCGGGACATACGGAACGCCCCAGACGTTGACCTCCGAAGTTGCGCCAATGTAGCCGGGCAGATCGGTGATGAGCTGGCGCAGGATGTGCCAGGGGAGCTTAACGATGATGGCAATAGTTGCCAGCGGCGCCAGCAGGGACAACAAATTGATTCGGCGGCGTACCAGGTAGCATCCCAGCCCGAATCCCAGAAAGCAGGCAATCAAAACAAAATTCTTGAAGTAGGCAAAGATCCGGATCTCGGAAGAAACCCAGCGGATCATCAGTAGTTCGAGGAATAACCCGAGCACGCTCGCCAACGCCAATTTCCCGAGACTGAAACCGCCAAGCTCTTGCGCTGAAAATTCCCATTGTGCGACGTGGCGGCGCATGGCCGTGGAGGGGGAGTTCCGAGACTCGACGCGGTAGAACTCAAACAGCCAGAGACTTACTAAACCGCACAAGCTCACAACAAAAATAAAGGCGATCCCCAAATTTCCCATTTGACTTCCCTCTCCCGATGGCAAAGTGGGACGCGAAATCTATCCTTCGCGGCAAGCAACAGAATCGGCCCGTATTCACCTCGTACAAGGGTTCCCTGGCATTTTTTACACCAATCAAACAAACATCTCTCGCACTTCTAGCACCACTACCTCAGGTAAATAAGCTATTTTGATTCAGTTATTTACTGGATTCTGTAAGAAGTGATGGCCTTCCGCAGTCCACAATTGGTTGCAGTAAGCATGATGAGGAATTGCTTTCAGTGGACAGGGTGAGAGCCTATTTTGCACCAACAAAGACAAAGCCAATATCGCTGGATGAGTTCTCATCCCCTACCTTTACATTGGGAATGCGCTCCGGCAATATCACTTTGGAATATTTATGAAGACCTGCACGCTCATCCTCACTCTTATCCTGGCCACTCCGGTATTCGCTCAGACAAGAATAGACTTCCTGCAGGTGGGCAGGAGCTATACAAATCTTTTCTACAATGGCAAATCAACCGATATCTGGCTGAACCTATCCCCCGAAATGAAAAAAGTTTTCGGCGATCCCGACGGAATCCTTGGAATGCACCTGCAGATGAAAAAACAATTCGGTGATGAGGCCGAGGTAATCGACGAACAAGTGATTCTTCAAGGTGAGTTCGTCCAATACCAGCGATTGGTGAGGTTCGAAAAGGATCCTTCGGCCATGATGGTGCAATGGAGCTTTGATCACAATGGGGTTATTGTCGGATTCTATGTACGACCGGCGGCCGCTGTGGAGAGTCAATTCCTCGACTATAAAGACAAAGTGGCGCTTCGCCTGCCGTTTAACGGCAACTGGCTGGTTCTGGCCGGTGGTCGCAGCGTGTCCGAAAATCAACATGCTGGTACCGTAGACCAACGCTTTGCGTATGACATTACGGCCATAAAGCATGGCCGGATTTTTTCTGGCGATGGCACTCGTCCCGAGCAATACTTTTGCTTCGGACGGGCCATCCTTGCTCCAGGCGCCGGCACGGTGGTTGAGGTAAATGACGGCATCCCCGATAACCCCATTAATGCGCCTTTTGACAGCCCTCCGGCGGGCAACCTCGTGGTGATTGATTATGGTTACTCAGAGTACTCCTTCCTGGCTCATCTGAAACTGGGCAGCATCAAGGTAAAGGTGGGCGACCAGGTTCGCCAAGGACAGCAGATTGGAAAATGCGGCAACAGTGGAGATGCTACGACGCCTCACCTTCACATTCATCTACAAAATACGCCCGTCCTATTCAAGGGGGAAGGTTTGCCAATGCAGTTTCAGAGTTACATCGCTGATAAAAGGTTCGTGGGCACCGGCGAACCCGTTCGTGGACAGATCGTTCGCAATAAAAATCATAAGTGAATCCGCGGCTGAATCGGCCAGCGGAAAAAGCGTTTCTTGCCCTGGCCAAGTTCTATCCTGTCGAGTCCATTGATTCGTAACCCGATGCCGCCGAGGACGCAAGCAGAGCGTCGTTGACGCTGGAAAATTACCGGGAAGTTTCGTCGAAGTATTGACGCGGGACAGGTGTATCATCCCCAGCGTTGACAAGCCAGACGCGTCGCCCGCTAAAGTACTCCACAAGCTCACGATTTTTTTCAGCTCCCATGTCCCACGCCCAGACGATCCTGGAGTGATCAATGTCGGCGCCGTTGTGAACCCACCCCATCCAGTGTTCACTGCCCGAAGGATACTGAACGATGACCAAATGTTGACCCGGCGTTTGCTCCAAACGAGCTTCGACGGAGTAACTTGGAATATTTTCTCGGCTGGCATCATAGAACGTGGGAAGGACTCTCCGCCCCATCGGAATATGCAGGGGAACAGCAGCCACCCGGAGAATCAGCATGAGAAGACATACCGCCGGAATTGAGCGCGTGAGGAATAAGCCGAACGGATTTCTGCGATATTGTTGTGCGCGAAGGTGGCGCATCGCCAGCAGGACGAGCGCAATTATGAGGCATGTGATCGGCGACGCGTAGTGCGGGTAGGAGAAAAGTTCCACGGCAAGCCCGGCGGCAACCGTGGCGGCACTGAGAAAGAGGAAACGCGTGTTTGCATCCCACTGCTTCCAGGTAAATCCATAAGGCGCAGTCGCAATCGCACCGAACAAAGGGAGGGAAAGAATGGGCCCAAGATAAAAAGCCCAGTCCTGGCCCGCCCTGATTGCCCACTCCTTCAGCAAGCCAGTGAACGTGCGCGTGGAGGCATAGGTTGCATATTCCCAAACGTAATAAAACTCTTTCAGCGCCTCGTTGCGAAGAGTGGCCGTCTGTCTGGGCCTCAGCGATTGCCACACAAACTTGGGCATCATGCCATAGGTTTCCCAATTCACCTGATACGGTGTGCGCAGAGGATTTCCTGTGATACGCCAGAAGTAATACCCGGTCGCCACTCCCCCAATCGTGACAACGACGAGCAGCGGAACGGCAAGATGCGTCAGCGCGCTGCGTAGGGTCTCGCTTCGTTGTTGAATTAGCCAGCGCAAAAGCGCCACGCCGACTAGAAGGCTCAAGACGAATCCTTCGTACGGCCGGCTGTTGGCTAACACCGAGAAGCCTAGGCCCAGGATTACGGCATCGCGGGCTCGAAAATCGCGCTTGATTCGCGGAAGCGCGCCCAAAGCCAGCGCCCCGCCAATTGCCGCCGGCGCTCCGCCCATGTAGCTGCCGGCCCAGTAGCCGAACACTGCGAATCGCATGACGGCGAGCAGGCCCCCCAGCAGGGCCCACTCGCCAGGCATCCAGCCCTGCAGCATCCAGCAAATCGCTCCGCACATCACTGCCACGCTCAACATTACGCCGACAAAAGGCTGTCCCGTGAGGAACCTCCCGGTCGCCAGAAAGATTCCTTGCATCGGCGGGTACACCGATGCGTATGTTGGCTGCATGTTTACTTCGAGGGTTTCGAAATGCACCCACATCGGAGGAGTGGAATTGGCCAATCTCCCGTGAAGCAGCGTATCGGCCAGCAATAAATGGCTGAATTCATCGTCCACTTGCGGCACGGGCACCGGCTGGACCGGCAACACAACCGCTCGCGCCGCCAGCGCTGAAATCCCCACGATCAGAACCGAAAGTGTTCGCCTTCGCCCCACATTGCGGAAACCGCTCTCGACGTGCTCGAACCATCGCGAGCCGAGATTAGCGGAAGTGAGGCTCACCACGATGGCCACCACGATCAGCGCCGTCTCTATCAGCATGAGCATAAAAGATAGATTACCTCAAGTCGCCCGCCGGTATCATTTGGCTCTGGCGACTGTCACCGAATGTGCATGCAAGGTTCGTGCCGCTGGGACACCCTCTCACAAGGTCCTTAGAATAAACAACGTGCGACTTGCAATCATAGGCCGTTCAAATGCATTAGGCATACGGGCATTGGCCTATCTCTCCTCTCATTGGAGCTCGGGCCATGCACGTCGCCGCGCGTACGCTGCACTTCAGGCTGTCGCTAACCACAACCGCGGTTCGAGGGAGCTTTGTATGCACAGTGATGCTGGGAAAAACACGCTCGATCCGCCGCGCGCGGTAAGCGTGTATCCGGGCCACCGCGTTCTCGCAATGTTTCCATTCTTTAACGAAGAAGGAAAGCTTTCGCGGTTGGCTGCACGGATGTCCCCCAGGCATGCAGACGAATTCCTCGGCGTGAATGACGGTTCTTCGGACAATGGCCCGGCAGAGTTGAGTGCGCGAAGCATAAACTTTATCAGTCAGGCGCGCCAGGGTGTCGGTTCCTGTATCAAGGCCGCCATCCAGTACGCCCGGGAGCATGGATTCGATATTTTGGTGGTGATGGCCGGAAACGGCAAAGACGATCCAGCTCAAATTCCCGACCTTTTGCGCCCGATTTTGGAAGGTCGCGCCGACTACGTTCAGGGGAGCCGATATCTTCCGGGCGGTTCTAGCCCCAACCTCCCGTTGTTTCGCGATCTCGCAATCAGGGCTCTCAGCATCTTCTTTCGTCTATATACGGGAGAAAAGTGTACCGATCTAACGAACGGATTTCGCGCGTATCGACTGGCCGTTCTGGACGACCCTCGGATCGATATCAATCAATCGTGGCTCGATGGATATGAATTCGAAT
>JAIQFB010000004.1 GCA_020073485.1 Terriglobia bacterium
CGGTGTTCCGTTTGAATCAGCGCTCCCAAACGAAATCAGCCTTTTAGACTCATACAAGGAAGACTCTGAGCAAGTGTTGCATCGACCCATTGAGACCGCCCCCTTTTTCAGGAAAGCTCTTATCCGTCTTAATCGGTGTGCATCCGTGGTTCCAAAAGCGGTCTACCGTTCGCCCCACTTCAGCTTGTTGCGCAGGATTTCGAAATAGGATTTTTTGGATGGGCGCACCAGACGCAGCTTTTCCGCGGCTTTTGCGACGCGGATGTGGTCGCCCTTCGCCAATTCGATGCCCACTTGTCCGTCGAGTGTGAGAAATACGGCGTCGTCCTCGGCGCGGAAATCGATTTCGATCTTGACGGAGTCGGGGACGACCAGCGGGCGATTGGTCAGCGTGTGCGGGCAAATGGGCGTGATTACAAAAGCTTCAACGATGGGGTAGACGATGGGGCCGCCGGCGGCCAGCGAGTAGGCGGTGGACCCGGTCGGCGTCGAGAGAATCAAACCATCGGCTTTGTAAGTGGTGACGTATTCTTCGTTGACGCGCAATTCCAGATCCATGATGCGGGCCAGCGCCGCTTTGTTCAGCACTGCGTCGTTCAGCGCGATCTGCCGGCGAACGACGCTGCCGTCGCGGACGATTTCCGCCTGCAGCATGACGCGCTCGCTGATGCGGTGCTTGCCGGAAAAAATCTCTTCGAGGATCGAGTAGAGTTCTTCGAGCGAAACGGTGGTCAGAAAGCCGAGGCCGCCGAGGTTGACGGCCAGGATCGGGACTTTTCGTGGTGCGGCCTGCCGGGCGGCGGAAAGCAACGTGCCGTCGCCGCCGAGGACGATCAGCAGGTCGGCGCACCCGGGCAGTTCCTCGCGCCGCAGCGTTTCTCCCGCGAGCGAGCCGATACATTCCCCGGTCTCGGTATCGCAGAGGACTTTTGCGCCATGTTGCTGCAGCCAGGCGATGAGCGGCGGCACCACACGCGAGAGATCTTCCCGGCGGGGCCGCGCGATAATTCCCACGGTGCGAATCGATTTGGCGTCTTTTGGCATGCGTTTCCGGCGGATTCTACTCTAGCATTTATCTTCGAGTTTTTTGGGGCAATTCCGGGGAGTTCCGCGGCTCGTGCCGCGAAAGCAGGTGGAGGCCGCAATCCTGCCTTTCGTAGCGCAGGCGTTTCACCGGCAGTTCCGCCGATTTTATGCACGCCGCAAAATGCCGGCGAGGCCCCGGTGCTATAAAAACTCAACGGAACGCGGCGTCGATCTACATTGTTGACCAAGTGGAAATTCTTTATGCGCAATGCGGGTTAATCCACGGCGTGGAATTCCGTGTGTCCCCTCAAGCGTGTGTAAGGACTCCATTTTCACAGCGCCAGCCGCTAAAGCCGACCCGAATTTGCATCCTTTGCGGCAAGGCTGAAGTCGTGCCCTACAAAAATTCAGCCGCTTTCACGCACGCCCCTTCGCCCAGGCATGCAGGAAGAATTCCTGGTTGCCTTCGGCTCCAGCCAGCTTGCTGGGCCGTGCATCGCCGACGGTAAGCCCTGCGGCGATCGCCGCTTCGCGCACGCGCTCGACCGCTTTTAGGTGCAGCGCCGCTTCGCGCACGATCCCGCCTGCGCCGATATCCTCGCGGTCGAGTTCAAACTGCGGCTTTACCAGAATCAAAAATTCCGCGCCGGGTCCCGCGGCGGCTACCACGGCGGGGAGCACTTTGGCGGCGGAGATGAAGGAAACGTCCAGAGTCACCAGGTCCGCGGGCTCGGGAATCTGGCCGGGGCGGAGGTTTCTCGCATTCTCTTTTATTTGTGCGACGCGCGGATCTTGCTGTAATCGCCAGGCCATTTGTTGGGGAGTGACGTCGACCGCGTAGACTCGCCGCGCTCCGTGCTGCAGCAGGCAGTCGGTGAAGCCGCCGGTGGAGGAGCCGATATCGAGACACGTTTTGCCGGTGGCAGTGACGCCGAAATCATCGAGCGCGCCTTCCAGCTTGAATCCCGCGCGGCTCGCGTATTTTGCAGAGGCTCCGCTGACCTCGATTCGCGCGTCGGTTGCGATTTGCATGCCCGCTTTTTCACTGCGGGCGCCGTCCACGCGCACTTCTCCGGCCAGGATCATGGCCTGCGCCTTTTCCCGCGATTCCGCGAGGCCGCGTTCGACGACCAAGACGTCGAGCCTTCGTTTTTCGGATTTTGGTTTGGAGGGCACGGCGATTCATCACCAGCGGTGTTCGTTGAGCGGCTGCTGTAGCCCGCCTCTTCAGAGGCGGGCTACAAGAGGCGCAATCGCGGCTTCAGGCGCGGCGATGGACGATGAGTTCGGCCAGTTCCTTCAGCCGGGCGGAGCGTGGGCCGTACGGCATTAGCTCGGCCATCGCGGTGGCTTCAAGTTCGGCGGCGAATCGGCGCGATTTTTCCAGGCCATAGAGCGCTGGATAGGTCGCTTTTTTTTGCGCGGCGTCTTTGCCCGCCGTCTTTCCCAGAGTGGCGGAAGTTTCTTCGACGTCCAGGATGTCGTCGACTACTTGAAAGGCCCAGCCGATGGTTTCGCCGAAGCGGCGGAGGCGGGCCACGTTATCATCGTCCGCGCCGCCGGCGATTGCTCCCGATACGACGGACGCGCGAATCAGGGCCGCGGTTTTTGAGCGGTGGATGTATTCGAGTTCTTTCGGCTGGATATCACGGCCTTCGGCTTCGAGGTCGGCGATCTGGCCACCCACCATGCCATTGACCGTGCCGGCCGATGCGCCGACGTGGGAAAGGATGGCCACGCGGCGAGTCGGATCGACCGGCGCGTTTGCCAGGGTTTCAAACGCCAGAGTGAGGAGCGCGTCGCCGGCGAGAATCGCGGTGGCTTCGCCGAATTTTTTGTGGCACGTGGGCTTGCCGCGGCGCAAATCGTCGTTGTCCAACGCGGGCAGATCGTCGTGGATCAGCGAATAGGTGTGGATGAATTCCAGGGCGCAGGCTACCGGCAGCACCGGCGTTACGTCCGGCGAGAAGATTCGCGCGGCCTCCAGACACAAAATCGGGCGGACGCGCTTGCCTCCGGCCTGCACGCTGTAGCGCATGGCGGTGTGAATCGACGCGGGCATCGCGTCTTCCGCGGGCATCAGCCGGTCCAGCGCGGCATCCACGGCGGCGCGGTCTTCTTCGAAAAATGTCGGAAGGTTCATCAGCTGCGGGGTAGCTCGGACGCGCCCGTGAAAGGCGGCCGGCTAGGAATTTTCCTCGGCTTCGGGATCGAACGGCTCTGCGGCCATTTCGCCGCCCGCTTTTTTGAGCAGGATTTCCACCTTGCCCTCGGCTTGTTCCAGGTATTTCTGGCAATCGCGCGAAAGCTGGACGCCTTCTTCAAACAACTTCATGGCGTCGTCGAGCGATAGATTCGCATTTTCCAGCTTGCCGACGATTTCCTCCAGGCGCGCCAGGGCGAACTCGAAATCGGGCTTCTTTTCTGCGCCCTGTCCTTTTGTGGATGCTGGACTCACGTTGGCCATGCCTGGTTCGCCAAACCGCCGCGCGGATCGCGAAAAATCGGGCGGCGGACGGAGGCCACATTCTAATGCACGCGCGAGAGTGGAAACAACCGGTTTGTGCTGGTGGGGCAGGCTTCAAATTCGAGGCAAAGACCGGAGATGTGCTTGAGTGCAAAATGCCCGCCTGAAGGCGGGCGCTACAAAAGGCTGCGAGGCTGCTAGAATTGGGCGCCAGGGGGCTTCTTCGATTGATCGCACTGCGACTACTCGGATTGTTTGCGCTGGTGGCCGTGAACGGATTTTTTGCCGCGGTGGAATTTTCGCTGGTGGCGGTGCGGCATTCGCGCGTGCGGCAACTGGTGCAGCAGGGGCGCGGAAGCGCGAAAATTGTTTTGGAATTGATCGGGCGGCTGGATCGCGTGGTCTCCGGAGTTCAAGTCGGGATGACCATGACGAGCCTGGGCCTCGGGGCGCTGGGGGAATCGACGCTGGCGGCGCTGCTCACTCCCGCGGTGGCGAACCTTCCGGGGCGGCATACCGCGCTGATCGTGCACGCGGTTTCACTGGCGGTGGCGTTCCTTCTGCTGACGGTCCTGCACGTGGTGCTGGGCGAACTTGTCCCGAAGAGTATCAGCCTGCAGCGCGCGGGGCTCGTCGCGCTGCTGGTGGCGCGCCCATTTCAGTGGTATCTCGATGTGTTCAATCCTGCCATCAGCCTGCTCGATGGGACCAGCCGCCGGATTTTGAAGGGGCTGGGATTTTCCGGAGGGCCCAGCCACACGCAAGTCCACTCCGCCGAGGAACTCCAGATCCAGATTCAGCAGGCGCGCGAACGAGGCATTGTGGGCGCGGAAGAAGAGAAATTTATTGTCGGCGCGATTGAACTGGACCGCATGCAAGCGCGGGAATTGATGGTGCCGCGCCCCGACGTGCACTCGGTGACGGCCGACGCCACACTTGACGACGTAATGCGCGTGTTCGTCACCACGCAGCGCTCGCGCCTGCCGGTGTTTGAGGGCACAAGCGAACACGTCCTCGGCTACATTCACATCAAGGATATTGTGTGGGTGCTGCTCGACCGCGAGCGCCGCGCGGAGGAAGGATGGTCCGCTCCGGAATTTAATGTGCGGCGTTTGCTGCATGAAATCGTGATTGTGCCGGAGACCAAGCCCGCCAATGAGTTGCTGCTCGAATTGCGAATGCGCCACGGGTGGATGGCAATGGTGGTCGACGAATTCGGCACCATCCTGGGGCTGATCACGCTGGAGGACATTCTGGAACAACTGGTCGGCGAAATTCACGACGAATACGACGTGGTGCAGAGGCCGCTGATCGTCGGCCAGGGCACCGAAGCGGCCATGATTTTCGACGCTTCACTGGGCATCCGCGATCTGGAATCGCAATACAACATTATCCTGCCGGAAGACCCATCGTACGCCACCGTGGGAGGATTTGCGCTGGCGCAACTCGGGTTTATTCCCAAGGGCGGCGAGAATTTTGAATTTGACGGGTATCGTTTCACGATCGTGGAAATGGACCGGCGGCGAGTGGCGCGCGTGAAAATTCAGCGGCTCAAGCAGGCCGGCGAGGCCGCGCCTTCCGCGCCCGGCGCGAATGCCATCGCCGAGAATGCGCGGAAGACCGAATGATCCGGCACATTTTTCTGCGCGTAGTGTACACGCTGCCGGCGCTGTGGCTCATCCTCACGATGGTGTTTCTGCTGATCCACATCGTGCCGGGCGATCCCGTCCTGCAAATGCTGGGGCAGGATGCGCGCGCCGAGGACCTCGCGCAGCTTCGCCACTCGCTCGGACTAGACCAGCCGCTCGGCGTGCAGTATGCGCACTATCTCGAGGGGCTTGCGCGGGGCGATTGGGGCCACTCGATCCGATTTTCCGCACCGGTGCGCCCAATTGTGCTGGAGCGGTTTCCGGCGACGCTGGAATTGTCGCTGGCCGCGCTGCTGGTTTGCATTGCCATCGCCATTCCCGCGGGCGTCTTTTCGGCTTGGCGCCGGGGGAGCAGCGCTGACCGCGCGACTTCCTTTTTCACGCTGCTGGGACTTTCGGTGCCCAATTTTGCGCTGGGCCCTGTGCTGATTCTTGTGTTTTCCGTGGAAATCGGGTGGCTGCCAGTGTCGGGGCGGGGTGGGTTGAGTCATTTGATCCTGCCGGCGGCGACGCTGGGCGCCGCGCTGGCGGCGATTTTGACACGCATGGTTCGCGGGTCGATGATTGAAGAGCTTTCCAGCGATTACGTGCGCACGGCGCGTGCGAAGGGAATCCCGGAAACGTCGGTGCTGTTCCGGCACGCGTTTCCGAATGCGCTGATTCCGGTCATTACCATCGTGGGGCTGCAGTTTGGGTCGCTGCTGGCCGGAACGATCATTACCGAATCGATTTTTTCCTGGCCGGGAATCGGGCGGCTGGCCGTGCAGGCGATTTCGGCGCGGGATTATCCGCTGCTGCAGGGGTGCATTCTGGTGATTGCGGTGTCGTATGTGGCGGTGAATTTGGTGACCGATTTGGTTTATGCCGTTGTCGATCCGCGCGTGAGGTTGCAATGACCGGCGGAAATCTTTTGGTGGATACAAGGATGCAATTTTCGTGAGCCAAAGCTCGCAGATTCAGCAATTTCTGCGCACCAGCGGGCTGGGGCGCTGGGGGCTCGCGGTGAGCGTGTTGCTGATTTTGACGGCGCTATTTGCGCCGTGGATCGCGCCTCGCAATCCGGCGGCGCAGAGCCTGCCCGAGCGCTTGCTGCCGCCAAGCGCGCACCACTGGATGGGAACCGATGAACTGGGGCGCGACGTTCTGTCGCGGGCGATGTATGGCGCGCGGGTTTCGCTGCTGGTTGGAGTATCGGTGGTGCTTGGTGCGGGAATTGTGGGATTGGCGCTTGGGTCGCTCGCGGGATATTTTGGCGGCGCGTTCGACCGCTTCGTGAACATCGTGCTGATCAATTCGTTTCTCTCCTTTCCGGGAATTCTGTTGGCGATTGCGTTTGCGGCGTTTCTGGGGCCGGGCCTCGATAAAGTCATTTTTGCTTTGACGATTACCGGGTGGGCTGGGTACGCGCGGCTGGCGCGCGCGCAGGTGCTGAAGGTGCGCGAGATGGAATTTATTCTCGCGGCCAGGTCTCTCGGGGCTTCTCACTCGCGCATTTTGCTGCGGCATTTGCTGCCGAACACGCTGCAGCCCGTGTTGATTCAGGCCACGATCGGAATGGCGGGGGCGATCCTTTCGGAATCGACGCTAAGTTTTCTGGGGCTGGGAGTTATCGCGCCCACGCCCAGTTGGGGCGCGATGCTGAACGATGCGCGCAATCATTTGTTCGACGCGCCGCACCTAGTGCTGTTTCCCGCGCTGGGGATCATGGCGGCGGTGCTGGCGTTTAATTTGCTGGGGGATGCCCTGCGCGACTGGCTCGATCCGCGCACGCGCGCGTTTTTGATGACCATGGATTTGCCGCGGTGAAGCGGTTTGGTAACACTGGCTTCAGCCTGTGCGAAGTTGAAGTGCATGACAATCAAAACCGCGCCGACTGAAGCCTGTGACACCAAAACTTGTGCGGCTGGAATCTGTCACGGGCCGGGCAAGCTTAGGCAAGATCGAGCGTCACTTCCGCGCCGCGGTTCGCGCCCAGCGTGCGGGCGGCGTTGCCGCGGTTCACGGCAATTTCCAGGAAGCCGGCAGAGCCGAATAGGGCGACCGGTTCTCCGGGCCCGCCCAGTCCGAACGTCTGCACCATTTTCTTTACTTCTTTTCCATTCACCGCAAGTTTAATTTCACCCGCAGCAGCCATTGCGGCCGGAACGTCTTCGGCCGTCAAGTTCGTCATCAGGTTGCCAAACGCGTCGACGCGTAATACCACGCCTTTGATCGATTGTCCCGAGGGCTTCGCCTTCGGCATGGTGAAGCGCACGAAATCGGTGATTTCCGGACCGAAGGCTTCGGTCTGAAAGGCTTTGCCGAGCCATGCGGCGGTGGGCGCGAAAATATCGCGGCCGTGGAACGTGGGGCTGACGGGATTCAGGAAATAATGCTCCGCCGAAATGTGCCGTACGGTGCAGGATTCGCGCTCATAGATCAGGGAAAGGACTCCGTTATCGGGTGCGACGAAATATTGTTTTTCCGCGCTCACCAGAAGAGGGCGGCGCTGGGTTCCGACTCCCGGGTCCACCACGATCACATGAATGGTACGCGGGGGGAAATAGCGGTAGGTATTGGCGATGGAGAGCGCTCCGTCGAGTATGTCGAATGGCGCGACGCCGTGATTGACGTCCACGATGCGGGCGGCGGGATTGATATTCAGGATGACGCCCTTCATGGAGCCGACCAGATGGTCGCTCGTGCCGAAATCGGTGGTGAGAGTGATGATGGGGTCGGACAAAATGTCTCCCGTTCCGGGTCGCGCGGGGAATTTGTGAATAAAATCGGCGATCGTTGGCCCTTTTGCAAGTTATCGGAGGGGAACTCGCGTGTCAAGGCGAGGTGCCCGAGTGGCTACGGTGTTGAGTTAGGACAGGCGCTCGTGCCTGTCCGGTTTAGATCCTCATACCCGCGCACCAAACCGGACAGGCAAGAGCGTCTGTCCTGCAGGGCCCAATTGCTCGTCTTGACGCAAGGACGTATAATAAAAAGTTTAAACAAGCGTCGTGGACGGCGTTGGGGGCAGGGTCGCGTGTCCAACAGGCAGGAAAGGAGTCCGGAACGGGCGAAGGGCGGCGCGGGAGTGGATATCCCGGAACAGGAAGCGATTCGTGTGCGCGGGGCGCGCGTGCACAACCTGAAAAACATCAGCTTCGATATTCCGCACAACGCGATCACTCTGGTTACGGGGGTTTCCGGGTCGGGCAAGTCGAGCCTGGCGTTTGACACGATCTATGCCGAGGGGCAGCGGCGCTACATCGAATCGCTTTCCGCTTACGCGCGGCAGTTTCTCGAACGGATCGAGAAGCCCGAGGTGGACGAAATAACTGGGATCGCGCCAGCCATCGCCATCAAGCAGAAAAATTCGACGCGCAACCCGCGCTCGACGGTGGCCACGGCAACGGAAATCTACGATTACCTGAGGCTGCTCTACGCGCGTGCCGGGCGCACGTTTTGCACCAATTGCGGGCACGAAGTCCGCAAGGACACGATGGATGAGATCGCCGCGCGCGTGCTGGCGCTGCCGCAGGGGCGGCGATTCTACGTGCTGTACCGGCTGGAATTTGCCGCGCCTGGGGCAGCGGTTGCACCACGCAAAGGCGCATCAAAGAAACCCGTGAAGGTTTCGCCCGAGGCAATAAAACTGGCCCTCGGCGCGTTGCAGCGGCGCGGTTTTCAGCGGCTCTATCAGGCGGGGCGCGTGCACGAATTTTCCTCGCCGGAAACGCTGCTGGATGTGGATTTTTCTCAGCCCGTTTACGTCGTGGTGGACCGGCTGTCGATCGATTCCGAGATGCGTTCGCGCCTGGTGGATTCGGTGGAAATCTGCTACCGCGAGGGACGCGGCGAGACGATTCTTGAATTCGTGCCGGAAACCGACGGCGGCGCGGTTGAACGCATGGTGTTTAACGAGCGCTTCGAGTGTAAAACCTGCGGCGCCGCGTACCAGGAACCCGAACCCCGGCTGTTTTCCTTCAACAATCCCTACGGGGCCTGCCCGCGCTGCCAGGGTTTCGGCAATACCGTCGATTTCGATATCAATCTGGTGATACCCGACCGCGGGAAATCGCTGAATGAAGGCGCGATCCAGCCGTGGACCAAGCCCCGATACCGCATGCTGTTGGCCGAGATGAAAAAATTCGCGCGCGCGAACAATATTTCACTCGACGTTCCGTTCCGCAATCTGACCGCGGCGCAGCAGGACTTGGTGATCGAAGGCGATCCGAAATCCGGCTATCACGGCGTGAACGGATTTTTCCAGTGGCTCGAACGCAAAAAGTACAAACTCCATGTGCGCGTGTTTCTGAGCCGTTACCGCGGTTACGCGGTTTGTCCGGACTGCCACGGTGCTCGGCTCCGCGCGGAAGCGCGCGCGGTGCGCGTTTCGGGCAAATCGATTACGGAAGTCTGCTCGATGACGGTGGCCGAAGCGCGGCAATTCATGGATAACCTGGAACTGAGCGCGGAGCAGGCCGCCATCGCCGACAAGATTCTTGAGGAAATCCGCCATCGCCTATTATTCCTGGACGAAGTGGGATTGGAGTATTTGTCGCTGGACCGGCTGGCCTCGACGCTATCGGGCGGCGAGGCCCAGCGCATTCAGCTCGCGACTTCGCTTGGCTCGCATCTGGTCGGCGCGCTCTACGTGCTGGACGAGCCTTCGATCGGGCTGCACCCGCGCGATACGCACCGGCTGATCGACATCCTGAAAAGCCTGCGCGACCTGGGCAACACGATTCTGGTCGTGGAGCACGATCCTGACACGATTGCCGCGGCCGACTATGTGATCGATCTGGGCCCGGGAGCGGGCGAGCACGGCGGGGAACTACTGTTCATCGGCCCGCGGGCCGACCTGCTGAAAAGCAGCGAGTCGCTCACCGCGCGGTATCTGAACGGCGAATTGCGCATCCCCGTCCCCACCGTGCGGCGCAAGCCGAGCGGCCGCTTCCTTCGCATTTACGGCGCCCGCGCCCACAACCTCAAAAATGTCGATCTGATGATTCCGCTGCGCATGCTCGTGGCGATTACGGGCGTGTCCGGGTCGGGCAAATCCACGCTCGTGCATGAAGTGATTTATAAGGCGTTGGCGGCGCGGCGCGCCGGGGGGACGTTCAAAGAATTGTGCGACCGCGTCGAGGGCGACAATTTTCTGGAAAGCGTAGTGCTGGTCGACCAGTCGCCAATCGGACGGACGCCGCGATCGAACCCCTCCACCTACATGAAAGCCTTCGACGCGATCCGCGAAGTTTTTGCCGCGACGCCGGAAGCGAGAAAACGCGGCTACTCCGCGGGGCATTTTTCGTTCAACATTCCAGGCGGGCGCTGCGAGGCGTGCCAGGGCGAGGGGACGGTGACCGTCGAAATGCAGTTCCTGGCGGACGTCGAACTGATTTGCGAGGAATGCCGCGGCACCCGGTTCAAGAGCGGCGTGCTCGAAGTGCGCTACCGCGAAAAAAATGTCCATGAAGTGTTGCAGCTGACGGTTCGCGAAGCGCTGGTGTTTTTTGCGGGCGTCCCGAAAATCACGTCAAAGCTCAGGATTCTCGATGAAGTGGGACTCGGCTACCTGCGCCTGGGACAATCCGCCACCACTCTTTCCGGGGGCGAGGCGCAACGCCTGAAGCTGGCCGCGCATCTTACCACGCAGGCAAACGAGGGCGTCTTGTACATTTTCGACGAACCCACGACCGGCCTGCATTTCGATGACATTCAGAAACTGCTGACCGCGTTCCGGAAGCTGATCGACACCGGGGCCTCCATCCTGGTCATCGAGCACAATCTCGACATCATGAAATCGGCGGACTGGATCATCGATCTGGGGCCGGAAGGCGGCGAGCGGGGCGGGCGCGTGGTGGCGACGGGAACGCCCGAGCAGGTGGCGCGGAATTCAAATTCGTTTACGGGAAAATACCTGGCTGGAGCGCTCAACGCGCAATCGAATCAAGGCAATCACAAACAGCCGGCTCAAAATTCCGCCCGGCAGCCAAAATCACCAAAATGAATCGAAGCCAAAATGGCAAGCCGATTTCGATTCTCTTCCTATCGATGTTTGTGTGGCTTTTCGTGATTGCGGCGTCATCGCACGCGCAATTGCAGTCGCCGCCGCGAAAATCAACTCCCAAACCGGCGGCGCCCGCTTCGCAGAGCAAGGAAGATCCGCTAGCGCCCCTGCTGCGCCAGGCCGCCGACTCGATCGACAAAATGGATTTCGCCGCTGCCGTTGATCCGCTGCAAAAATATATTGCGGAGCGCCCGGATGATTCCTACGCGCATTTTCAGCTGGGGTATGCCTACGCTGGATTGAAACGCGCCGAGGGGGCGAAGACGGAATTTTCGCGCGCCGTGGCGCTGGACCCAAAACTGGCCGCGGGTTATTTGAATCTGGGACTGGTGCTGATGGATGGCGACCCAGCAGCGGCGGCGGAAGCGTTTCGACACGCCGCTGAACTGCAGCCTTCGGAAAGCCGCCCGCGATTCCTGGAGGGATTGTCGCTCGAACACGCCGGCAACCTTTCCGAAGCCATCGGATCGTATCGCGGAGCGCTGGCGCTCTCTCCCAACGAATATGAGATTCATTTCGCGCTAGCCCGTGCGCTCCTGCAATCCAAGGACGCGGCTGGAGCGGAAGCGGAATTCAGGAGCGCGCTGGCCCTGCGCGCGGACTCCGCGCCGGCTCGCCTGGGCCTGGCGAACGCGCTGCAGGATCAAACAAAGTACGAAGCTGCGAGCGATGCCTTCGCCGAATACCTGAAGCTAAAGCCAGAGGACCGGGGAGCGCATTTCGACCGCGCTTATGCGCTCCTCAATCTCGACCGGCTGGACGATGCGCTCGCCGAACTCGACCTTGCGGACAAGGGCGCTTCGCCCGCGCCCGAATCGCTGAAGATGCGCGGCGAAATCTACATGCAGCAGAAGAAATGGAAAGAGGCGGCCGAAACGCTGACGCAAGCCGTGAAACTTTCTCCGAGCGACTCGGAAACGGCGTACTGGCTGGGCCACGTGGATTTCGAGTTGCGCGACTATCCCGCGGCCATCGGCCTCTTAAGCCAGGTGTACAAACAAAATCCGCAGTCGGCCGACGCCTTGCGCGAATTGGCCAGCGCGCTTTTTCTCCATGAAGATTACGCGGCGGCGCTGGGCGCCATGGACCGGTTAGACAAAATGGAACCCCCCAAGCCCGGTTCCTGGTTTGTGCGCGCGATCTGTTACGATAAACTTTCCCGCAAGGCCGAGGCCGTCGATGCGTACCAGAAGTTTCTGGACCAGGATAACGGGCAGCATGACAACCAGGATATCGAGGCGCAGCATCGAATGGTTGCATTGCAGAAGGAACTCGCGAAATCCGGCAAGACCGGGAAAAATTGAGGTCAAGAGCCACTCAGCCATGGGAAAAATCGCGTCCGCCATGCTCCTGCTGCTGGCTTTTTTTTCACTTGCGGTTGCACAGGACCCGCTGACGGCCGCACTGGCGCAGTACCAGCATGAGACCGATCCGGTCCGCAAGGCCCGCGAGCTGGCGAAATTCGGCGGTGACCAGGTCGAACTCGCGAAGAAGCAATTGAAATCGGGGGATGACGTCGGTTCATTGCATACCTTGGAACAGTACCGGGATGAAGTCCGGGAAACGGTCGCGGCGCTGAAGGCCGCGGGCATCGACGCGGAGAAAAGGCCCGCGGGATTCAAGGAACTTCAGATCAGCCTTCGAGAAACCGTGCGGCGCCTCGACGATTTGATTTTCACGCTGCCGGTGGACAAGCGGCCATTTTTTCGCGAAGTTCGCACGGACCTGGTGACGGCGCAAAACGATCTGATCGACGCGCTATTTCCCAGAGAGCCGGGTCAAAAATCGAAGAAGCCGAATTCGTGAGGAGTTCGATGCGGGCGATCACCACAACCGGCGCGCTTTTCCTGCTCGCGGCCATGCTCGGGGCCACGCCCGCGGCGATGTCCGCCGCCCCGCAAAAAAAGGATTACCTGAGCGAGGCCGAGGCGGACAAGATCCGCGACGCGGGATTCACCGGGCCGCGGATCGTGCTGTTCGCGAATTTCGCGGCGGACCGCATCAAGAAACTCCAGTATGAATTCGCGCACCTGGATCCCTCGGACGAAAAACGCACCGACCGCTTCAACGCCCTGATCAATGGCTACGCCGGATGCATCGACGACGCGGCTGACCTGGTCGACCTGGGGATCGAACGCCAGCAGGACATTCGCGAAGGCGTGAAGGTGCTGCAGGCGCGGCTCAAGGAATTTTTGCCCTATTTGCAGGACCTCTCCGCGAACGGCCCGGAGCGCGACACCTATAAGGACAATCTCGACGACGCCATCGAGGCCACGCAGGACGCCGCAAAGGAAGTGGAGAAGGCCGCGAAGGAAATGGCGCCGCCTCCGGTGCGGCGCAGACCGCAGTGAACTTCTTCTCCCGCACGATCGCCGAAACCCCGCGCACCTCCGCATTTCCGGGAGGCGACCGAATCTTTCAACGCATCTTTACGCGCCTGGGATGCCAAGGGCGGCCGCCTGCATTCCACGTGGAGCTTTATCCGTACGCCAATCTGGCGCACACCATGCGCTTGCGGGACGACGTAGCCCGTGTGCGGCTCTCCGACATTTTGCGCGACGCTCCGCTGCCGGTGATTGAGGCGGCCGCGGCCATCCTGTTGGCGCAAATGTACCGCCGGCGCGTGCCGGTGGAGTTGCGTGAGGTGTACCGCGAGTTTGCCCTGGCGCATTCCACGCGGCGGCACATCGCGCGCGTCCGGCGTATCCGCGCACGGCGCATCGCGCATAGCCCCGGCGGCGCGTCCCATGATCTCGGTCCCATGTTCGAGGCGCTCAACCAGGAATATTTCGGCGGGCGACTTCCGCTGCCGCGCCTGGGTTGGAGCAAGCGGGCCTGGACTTCTCAGTTCGGATGTTTCGATCCCTCGCTCAATCAGATTGTAATGAACCGGCGGCTGGATTCTCCGGACGTGCCATTGTATGCGGTGGAACTGATCCTGTATCACGAAATGCTGCACGTGAAGCATCCCTTGCGGGCTGCGGCTTGCGGGCTGCAGGCGCATTCGCCGGAATTTCGTGCCGAAGAGAAAAGGTTCCGCGAGTACGCGCGGGCGCGGAAATTTTTGGAGCAATTCCGGTAGTTCGCGCTTCTGACGTCATGTAGCACAGCCACCTTCTATCCCGAGCCCCTCGGGGGGGCTGGCTGTGCGGTTTTGCAGGCCACACTTGCTTCACCAATCCGATTAGGGATGCAAAAAGAGCACAGGCAAGAGTGCCTGTGTTACTAAAATCTAATGCGCGGCGGTCTTGGTGGGTTCCTTCTCCACTTTTTCTTCCAGCAGGGAAATGCGCTTCTGGATTTTTTTGGCGTCCTCGGCTGTCGGAAGAAGTTCCAGATATTTTTTGTAGGCTTCGATGGCGCTGGAGTTTACACCTTTTTTTTCGTACGCCTCGCCCAGAGATCTCCAGGGTTTTGCCAGGGAGGGTTCGTAATGTGCGGCCTCTAAGAATCGTTCGATCGCCGCATCGACCTTCCCGGCCTTCAGGTAAAACGTGCCGACGTCCATGCTGCGCTCCGCGTGCAGTGGATCGAAGACCGGCTCGGAGGGATCGGCGAACGCGTCCGGCGCGTCGGTTGACGGGGGCGGAGGAGGCGTCGAGGGATCGATTGGCTGTGCGGCCGGGCCCGCGGCGGGAGGGGGCGCGCCGGTAGTCCCCGGTTGCGCAGCGGGCGCTTCAGGCGGGGGCGGAGGAGGCGCCTTGGACGGATCAATCTGCTGAGCGCTCAAAGATAGAGCGGCCGCCAGCAGTAACGTGCAAATAGGGAGATTCCTTGGCATTCTCAGGTTTCGCGCAGAGTAAGATTCACTTTGCTATCATGAATGTTGCCTCTAGGCGCGCGGGCAGCCACATTCTTATTCTACTCCTGCGATGGACCTCGCACAAAAAGCCGATCTTCTTCCCATTGATGCGGGCGTGTACCTGTTTAAGGACGTTCTCGGCACGATCCTCTATGTGGGTAAATCGCGTTCCTTGCGGAATCGCGTGAAATCGTATTTTCTGGAATCGCGGTGGACCGATGCGAAAACCGGCTCGCTGGTGCGGGAGATCGCGGACATCGACTACATCGTTGTGGACAATGAGCGCGAAGCCCTGGCGCTGGAAAACAGCCTCATCAAGCAGAACAAGCCGAAATTCAACATCTTGCTGCGAGACGACAAGACGTATCCGTACATCCGCTACACGGCATTCGAGAAGTATCCGCGTGTGTATGTGACGCGGCGCCTGGTGAAGGACGGCTCCATCTATTTCGGGCCGTATTTTCCGCACAGCCTGGCGTACCGGATCGTGCATTTCATCCACAAGACGTTTCGCGTGCCGTCGTGCACCGTGGATCTGACGCGCGCTCACCCGCGTCCCTGCCTGCAGTACTACATCCGGCGCTGCCACGGGCCGTGCGTGCCGGGGCTGACCACGGACGACAAGTACGCCGAGGCCGTGCGCGACACGCGCATGTTTCTGGAAGGGCGCCGCGGGGACCTGATGAAGAGTCTCGAATCGCGCATGCTCGACGCTTCCGAGGCCGAGCGGTACGAGCAGGCCGCGTCCTACCGCGATCTGTTGCGCACGCTGGCGGAGATCGAGGAGCGCCAGAAGATCGCCGCCGCCGAGGGCGACGACATCGATGTTCTGGCCTGGCACGCCGAGCCTCCGCTGGTGGCCGTGAATCTGTTTCACCTGCGCGGCGGGCGCGTGGTGGACCGGCGCGATTTTTACTGGGAGGACCTTGACGAATTCGAGCCCGCCGAATTTTTGTCCTCACTGCTGAAGCAGCTCTACCTGGACGCCGCGTACCTGCCGCGCGCCATTCACGTTCCCATGGACTTCGAGGATCGCGAGCTGCTTGAAGAGATCCTGACTGAGAGGGCCACGCACCTGGAGCCGCCGCGCAGCCGAGTCGAAATCCTGATGCCACAGCGGGGCGCGAAGCACGCATTTCTGGAGCTGGTTGAGAAGAACGCGCGGCACTCGTTCGAGCAGCGCTTTCGCGTTATGAAGCCCTCGTCGAAAGCCATTGTGGAAGCGCTGGAGCAGGCTCTCGGATTGCCGGAACCTCCGAGGCGCATCGAAAGCTTCGACATTTCCCACCTGCAAGGGTCGGACGTGGTGGCGTCGATGGTGGTGTGGGAAGACGGCCGGATGAAAAAATCGGACTACCGCAAATTTATTATCAAGGGCGAATGGGGCAACGACGATTTCGCCAGCATGAGCGAAGTCATCGAGAGGCGTTACCATCGGTTGCAGATGGAAAAGAAGCCCTTTCCCAGTTTGATCCTAATCGATGGCGGCTTGGGGCAGTTGCACGCGGCGGCCGCGTCTCTGGAAAAGCTGGAGGTGATCAATCAGGCCGTCGCCAGCATCGCCAAGCAGGAGGAAATTATTTATGTGCTGGGGCAGGAAGACCAGCCCATTCGCCTGGAGCACCATTCCCCGATCCTGCATTTGATCCAGCAGATTCGCGACGAAACGCACCGCTTCGCCGTCGGTTTCCACCGGCAGCGCCGCGCCAAGCGCGTGATCCAGACGGGCCTGGAGAATATTCCCGGGGTGGGTCCTCGCACGGCGCAAAAGCTGTTGCAGCGGTTCGGCAGCATCGCGCAATTGCGGGCGGCAAGCGTCGAGCAGATCGCCCGGGTGGTGTCCAGACCCGTGGCCGAGCGCGTCTCCGTGCGCCTGGCGGGGGCTTCCGGAGGGGAGTTGCCGGGTGCGAAATCCACTTGATTGCTTCTGCCATGGCCCTGTGCTACTTTCGAGGCAGGAAATCGAGTGCGGGCTCCGCGTGTCGTTGCTGAAACCAGAAGGGGAGCCTGCCGCAAAGGAGTAGGCCATGGCAGACAACGCTGGATCCAAAATCAGTTTTTTCCTGGTAGGGCTGGGCATCGGGGCATTGGTGGGAATCCTGTTCGCGCCGAAGTCGGGCGAGGAAACGCGCGAATATCTATCGCAGAAGGCCGATGAGGGCCGCGAGTACGCGCAGCGCAAAGCGCGCGAGCTTCGCGAACGCGCCGACGATCTGCTCGAGCGCAGCAAGACCGTGGCGGTGCGCCAGAAGGATTCGATTTCCGCGGCGGTGGATGCCGGCCGCGAAGCCTATCAAAAAGCGAAAGCGCAGTAGCCGCGTCGAGGGGAATGCATGCAAAGCTGGATGCAGTTTTTTGTGATACTGACCGCGATTGCCGTCGCATTGCAGGCGGTCGTGTTGATTGCCCTGTTCCTTCAGATTCGGCGCACGGCCGCGCGCGTGGAAACAGCCGTCGCTGAAATCAACACGCGCATCGCGCCAATTCTCTCCCGAGTGCAGATTCTGGTCGAGGACGTATCTCCGCGGATTTCCGGCATCGTGGCGGACGCTTCCGAGCTGACGCGCATGGCCCGGGGCCAGGCTCAAAAAGTGGATCGCATACTGAGCGAAACCTTGGAGCGGGTGCGCATGCAGCTGATCCATATCGACCAAATTTTGACGGGAGCAATGGAAACCGTGGAAGAAGCGGGATCGCGGCTGAGAGAAACCGTCTGGGGACCCGTCGTGAAAGCCACCGCGCTGGTTCGGGGTATCCAGGCTGGACTCGAATTTTTCCGCACCGCCCGACAGGGGCGCGAACCCGTGGAGCAGCCCGTCGAACAGCAGGACGAAGGAATGTTTATTTAATCTGCCTGGGCATCCTGCTTGACCCGAAATTCTCACATGTGATGGCGTGTTCGCAACAGGTGTGCCACCAAATGCCGCTTCGCCTTCCGGACAATTACCGAATCCATCCGCCGCCCAGGACGACGTCTTCCGAATAAAATACGGCGGCCTGTCCTGGAGTGATGGCGCGCTGCGGCTCGTCAAACTTGACCAGTGCGCTGGTGGCGTTCACTGGTTCGATCGTGGCTGCGGCGGGATCGTGGCGATGGCGAATCTTCACGGCCGCGCGCACGGGCGCTTCGAGCGTCTCCATCGAAATCCAATTGATATTCTGCACGCTGCAAGTGCTTGAACGCAGCTCGGCATCGTCGCCGACGATGACGCGGTTGGCTGCGCGGTCCAGCTCGACCACGTACAGCGGGCGTCCAGCCGCGACGCCGAGGCCCTTGCGCTGCCCTAGCGTGTAATGGTGCACTCCTCGGTGGCGCCCGATCACTTCTCCCGACGTGGTGACCAGTTCGCCTTCGTCTTCGGGGAGCGATTCGCCGCGTTCGCCCAAATATGCGTCGATGAACTTAACGTAATTCCCCGACGGCACGAAACAAATCTCCTGGCTTTCGGGCTTTTCCGCCACCGGCAGCTCGGCGCGGCGCGCGATCTCGCGTACGGCGGCCTTGTCCAACTCGCCCAGCGGAAAATCGGTGCGCGACATCTGTTCCTGCGTGAGCCCGAACAGAAAATACGTCTGGTCCTTGGCTGCGTCGACGGCGCGCAGCAGTTCGTAACGCCCGGTCATATCGTTGCGGCAAATGCGGGCGTAGTGGCCTGTCGCCAGACGATCGGCGCCGATTTGCCGCGAGGTCGCCAGCAGGGGATCGAACTTCACATGGTTGTTGCACTGGGTGCAGGGAATCGGCGTGCGGCCGGCGAGATATTCCTCGACGAACGGGCGCACCACGGTGTCCTCGAACCGCTGCTCGTAATTCACCACGTAATGGGGCATGCCCAGATGCTGCGCCACGCGTTTGGCGTCATAAACATCGTCGAGCGAGCA
Source organism: Terriglobia bacterium (assembly GCA_020073485.1). Taxonomy (GTDB): domain Bacteria; phylum Acidobacteriota; class Terriglobia; order Acidiferrales; family UBA7541; genus Palsa-360. Next base: position 18,870 of record JAIQFB010000004.1, read on the forward strand.
GCAGCGCTGGCCGTGCGAGCCGCTGCGGTCCAGTTCCGGCAACCGGCGCTGATTCCAGAGCTGCATGGTCAGGCCGACGACGGGAGATCCCTGTTCGACCAGAATCGCCGCCACGGCGGAGCTATCCACGCCGCCGCTCATGGCGACCGCTGTCATCGGGCCGGGATTGTGCGTCGAATGCATCGTATTAGTATAACGTCAAATCAGGCAACCGCAGGCTTCTTATAGGTGGGGGAAAGCAGGCGCAGGCGCTCGATCACGGCGGGAATCGTTTCGAGCGCAAAGTCGATTTCCTGCTGGGTATTCTGGTGCCCCAGGCTCAGGCGTAGCGTGGCGCGCGCATCTTCCGGAGGCAAGCCAATCGCCGTGAGCACGTGAGAAGGCTCGACGGCGCCCGACGAGCAAGCCGCGCCGGTCGAGCACGCGATCCCTTTCAGGTCCAAGGCGATCACCATGGCTTCGCCCTCGATAAAAGGAAAAGTCATATTCGTGGTGTTGGGCGTGCGCGGCGCTTGCGCGCCGTTTACCCAGCAATGCGGAACGCGCTCCAGCAGGCCTTTTTCAAGGCAATCGCGCAACGCCCCTATCCGTGCGGTTTCGTCCTGCATGTTGTTCAACGCGAGTTCGGCCGCTTTTCCCATGCCGGCGATGGCGGCGACGTCTTCGGTGCCGGGGCGGCGGTCGCGCTCGGAATGGCCGCCATGCAGGAGTGGTTTCAGCTGCGTTCCCTTTCGCACGTACAGCGCGCCAACGCCCTTCGGGCCGTAGAATTTATGCGCCGCAATCGAAAGCAGATGGACGCCGAGGCGCGTGACGTCGATGGGTATCTTGCCCGCGGCCTGCACGGCATCGGTGTGGAATACGATGCCGCTTTCCGCCGCGATTTTGCCGATTTCTTCGATGGGTTCGACCGTTCCCAGTTCATTATTCGCGAGCATCAGGGTGATGAGCGCGGTTTCCGGGCGGATCGCACGGCGAACGTCTTCCGGATTTACAAGCCCGTCGCGATCCACGGGCAGGAAGGTGACGTCCACGCCGCGTTTCGCCAGCTCCTTGCACGAGTCCAGGACCGCGACATGTTCGATGGCGGACGTAATCACATGCCGGCCGGGTTCCGGCGTACTCCCCAGAACTCCAAAAATGGCCTGATTGTTCGATTCGGTGCCGCCGCTGGAAAACGTGATTTCTGATGCCTGCGCTCCAACCAGCGCCGCCACGGACGATCGGGCGCGCTCCACCGCTCCGCGGGCATCCTGCCCGAAGGCATGAATCGAACTCGCATTGCCATATGCTTCGCCGAAATACGGCAGCATGGCGGCGAGAACTTCCGGCGCCACCGGCGTAGTCGCGTTGTGGTCGAGATACACGCGCTTCATTTGCTGATTTCCCATAAGCGGAAACGAAAAGTTGGTTAACCCATTGAGAATACCGTTCGCGCATGAGCCGGTCAAGGCGAGGGCATTCTTGGTTAGGGCTTGTAGCCAATCTGAGGCCCCGCTTTACAATTCCCCCGGTTTGCCCGAGACAAGCCGGGTTGTATACTTTTCGCCGAGGCAGGCCATGGGTTCCTTTGAGCGAATCATCTGGATCGTGCTGGACAGCGTGGGGATTGGCGCGCTGCCCGATGCGGCGGACTACGACGACGTGGGCCGCAACACGCTGGGCCACATTGCGAAATCGCGGCCACTGGCGCTGCCGAATCTGGTGCGGCTGGGGCTGGCCAACATTGCGCCGCTCGAACACCTGACGCCTCCCGCGAGCCCGGAAGGGTGCTATGGCAAGGGAGCGACGCATTCTCCGGGGAAGGACACGACCACCGGGCATTGGGAGATGGCCGGCATCTGGCTGCCGCAGGCGTTTCCGGTATACAAGCAGGGTTTTCCGAGGGAATTGATCGAACAGTTTGAGCGGGCCATCGGGCGCAAGACGATCGGCAATAAGCCCGCCTCCGGAACGGAAATCATCAAAGAGTTGGGCGAGGAGCACGTTCGGACGGGATGTCCGATCGTTTACACTTCGGGCGACAGCGTTTTCCAGATTGCCACGCATGAAGACGTGATTCCCATCGCCGAGCTGTACCGCATGTGCGAAATCGCGCGGAAAATGCTGGACGGGCCGCACAAAGTGGGGCGCGTGATTGCGCGGCCGTTTACCGGAACACCGGGAAATTTCCGGCGCACCGAGCGGCGCCATGATTACGCCGTCGAGCCGCCGCGGCCGATGCTGATGGATGTGCTGGTCGAGCGCAAGGTGCCGATTTTCGGCATCGGAAAAATTCACGATATTTACAACGGGCGCGGCGTCGATCGTTACGTTACCACGAAGAACAACGCGGACGGCATGCAGAAGCTGCATGCGACGCTGGACGAGCAAGAGTCCGGTCTCATTTTTGCAAACCTAGTCGATTTTGACATGCTGTACGGCCACAGGAAGGATGTGGAAGGATTTGCGAAGTCGCTCGAGGAGTTCGATCTACTGCTCGCGCCGCTGCTGGCGGCTCTCGCCCCGCGTGATCTGCTTATGATTACCGCCGATCATGGCTGCGATCCGGACCCGGCCTGGCCAACGACGGATCATTCGCGGGAATATGTTCCCATCGTGACCTACAGCCCGGGAGGGAAGCGCGGCGTCAACCTCGGCGTGCGTGAGACTCTGGCGGACATGGGGCAGACCATAGCCGAGAATTTCGGCGCGGTGATTCCGCATGGGAAGAGTTTTCTGCCGATGATTTCACGGAAATAGGTCGCATTTCCACCGCTGGCGCGGACCCTAGTGGCGCAGGCTTCAGCCTGTGGGGTTTAGTTTTTTCGAGAATCACGAGTCACAAATCTCGACGCATGCTAATTTCCGGATGTCGGAGTGCGCGGGGCGTAGTATCCGGAACGCGTGCGCACGCTGAGTTTTCCCATGCCGCGCGGGGGAATGACGTCGACGGCCACGGTGCGGAAAGAGCCGTCACGCGCGGCGTTGGTCGGATAATAGGCCAGGGTGTACTGGTTGCGAAGGTCGCGAGCGATCTGCGTGCAGATGGATTCGGTATCGTCGACGCTTTCCGGGAAGAAGGCCAGGCCGCCTGTGGCGTTGGCCAGTTGGCTTAGCGCCGTGCGGGCGCGTTTCATGGCGCGGTGATCGTGCTTGATGTCGTCGTCGCTGAAAACGCCGACGGCGTAGATGAGGGCGTTGTTGCGCTGGGCCTGCTCGACAGTCTGTTCCAGGGTGTGCCGGCTGGCGTTGTCCTCGCCGTCGGTCACCACCAGGATCACTTTTTTATCGCGCGTGCCTTTTCTCAGGTGATCGAGCGAGCCGATCACGGCGTCGAACAGGGCCGTGCTGCCGCGCGCGTCGATGCGTTCCAGCGCGGTCTTCATCTCGGCCAGGTCGCTGGTGAAGTCGTGCTCGGTGTCCAGGTAATAGTCGTCGTTAAAATTGACGACGAAACCTTCGTCCTGCGGATTGGAAGTCTTGATAAACGTCATGGCCGCGGCGTTTACCTGCGGGCGCTTGGCGCGCATGCTGCCGCTGTTATCCACTACCAGGCCGAAGCTCACCGGCACGTCTTCCTGCTTGAAGACGGAAAGTTTCTGCTCGACCTTATCTTCAAAGACCCGGAAATTTTCTTCTTTCAGGCCCGGCACAAACGCGCTTCGGTCGTTGAGCACGGAGGCGTGCAGCACGACCATGTTGACCGCCGCCTTGATCTTGTAAGTATCCGGAGAAGGCTCCTGCGGAGGAGCGGGCGGCGCGGCCGGCTTGCTGGAGGGCGATATGGGCGCGTCTTGCTGGGCCAATGCCACGGTCGCCAGGCACACTCCGGCACACGCCAGAAACAGAGTGAGCAGGAAAGGCGTCAGGCGGCTACTGCGCCGGGGCGTAGTAACCCGTCTTCGCGTAGACGGTGAGGGGAGGGAGACCTCTGGGGGGGCGCAGCTTGACTTTGATTTTCCGCCAGGTGCCGTTATGCGTTGCATTGCTTGGTTTGTATCCGACGACATATTGGTTCCTCAACTCCATTCCGATTTTTGCGGCGATATCGGGCAATTCGCCAATGTTGCCGACCGGGAAGGTACGGCCTCCGGTCATTTCGGTCATTTCGGAAAGCAGCGAGGGGCCGTTCAATTCTTCGCTGGTTCTGGATCGAACGCCGATATCGTCGTAGATACCGATGGCGTAGAGCTGGCAGTCGGCCTCTTTCAGAAAGTTGCGAACATCGTTCTCGCTGTACCGACTATGATTATCCCCTCCATCCGATATGATGAGCAAGGCCCGTTTGGCGTTATGTGCACCCCTCATCTGGCTGAGGCCCAGATAGACGGCATCGAGCAGCGCGGTGCGCCCGCGGGAGGCGGTGAACATCATGCGGTTCTGCAGTTCCTCGACACTGTTGGTAAATCCGCTGGTCAATTCGGCGCGATCGTTGAAACTCACCAGGAAAAACTGGTCGAGCGGGTTCGCGGTGCGCATGAACTGCACGGCGGCCTGGCGCGCCTTGTCGACTTTGTCGGACATGCTGCCGCTCATATCGAAAATCAGGCCGATGGAGACGGGAACGTCCTCGCTGGACATGGTGACGACTTCCTGCTCGACGCCGTCTTCATAAACGCGAAAATTTTCCTTCTCCAGACCGGTGACCAGGCGGTTGAGCGGGTCGGTAACGGTGACGTTGACCAGTGCCAGGTTGACGTCGACCTTGATTCCTTGTCCCGGTTTTATTTTTAGTTCGTCGGACTGCTTTGGGGGAGATACGGGGCCCTGGTCCTGGCTGAAAACGGTGACTGCAAGGAGGGTGCACACAACAAGGGCGAGTGCGCGTACACGATTATGATTTCGCTCTGCCATCACCGCGTTGCCTGCCTTTGCCGGCGCTGCCCGGGCGGTTGCGGTGGTTCCGACTCTGAACCCAAACCTATTCTACCATTCGGCCAATCCCGCGCAAGGCCCTCGATAGCGATGTGACAATTCATTTACTTTTGGCGCCACGTCCGGGATTGCAATGGATGCGGTCATCGCCTGGCGCGGCGATCGGTTGCGGCTTGTGATAGCATCTTGAACATCCCGTCGCGCATATCGCTGATCGGCGCGCCCGGAAAAAACTTTATGGCCATTGCCGTGATCCCCGCTCGCTATGCCGCCACCCGCTTGCCGGGCAAGCCGCTGGTTTCCCTGGCCGGAAAATCCATGATCGAGAGGGTGTGGGAGCGCACGCGGCGGGCGAAAAAAATTTCGCGGGTGATCATCGCCACCGACGACGAACGCATCCTGAAGGCAGCGGCGGCCTTTGGGGGGGAAGCGGCCATGACAAGGGCCGAGCACCGCTCCGGCACCGAGCGCGTCGCCGAGGTGGCCGCCGGAATGGCCCGCGAGAGCGCGGAGATTTTCGTGAACGTGCAAGGGGATGAACCGCTCATTGAACCCGACGCCATCGACGCGGCGGTCGAAGCGATCGAGTCGGACGAAAGTGTGCAGATTTCGACGCTCATGGTACCCATTGCCAAGCCGGCCGACATCATGGATCCCAATATCGTGAAGGTGGTCCTGGATTTCGACGGCGACGCGCTCTATTTTTCCCGCGCACCGATTCCCTGGGTGCGCGACCGGAATTCCCCGGTGCATGTGCAGCACATGAAGCATCTCGGGCTGTACGCGTTTCGCAGCGCGGCGCTGCTGGAGTTTCCGACGCTGCCGCTGGGAGACCTGGAGCGCGTCGAGCAACTCGAGCAATTGCGCTGGATGGAGAACGGCTACAAGATCCGCGTCGCGGAAACCACGCATGATTCAGTGAGCGTGGATGTGCCGGAAGATGTCGCGCGGGTTGAGCAGTTGCTTCGCGAAGCGCGGTCCGCGTAGTCCGCCTTGGGTCCCCCCCAAAAAATCAAATTGAGAATTAGAATTGCCGGAAGAGCGAGCCACTTGCCGGGAGTCCCGCGTCGATGCGAATCAGGATGATTTGTTGCGCGGGCAGAGTTTGCGGAGAGTTGATCACGTACACGGCGTAATTGCGCGTCTGGTTCAGAGGGCTGGGAAGAGTGAGTGTAAGCGTGCCGCGTTCAGCCGACGAGGAAGCGGCATACGCGCCGGTCACCGCTACGGCCGGCGAGAGCGTTCCGCCCGCGTTGAGGTCAACGGTCCCGGACGAGACGATTCCCGCGCCACGGGCCGCCAGCTCGCCTGTAACGACTTCGGCCGAGGGACCGGACAGGCCGTTGGTGGCAACGGCATAGTTACCCGCAATCAAGGCTTGCGAAAACGCGGCGGCCTGCTGCCGCGCGAGGATGCCGTCGCTGGTCGGGTGGATCGAATCGGACTCCTGGAAAACGGCGCTCCCCACCGAACCAAGATAAAACACGTACGTGCGTCCCCCGGTAAACGTCGCCGTTCCCCGCCCACTGGCCGCGACGCTGTAGGTTCCGCTGAAGACAAGGTTCGCGTTCAACGTGCCGCTTGAATTTTCATCAAGCACGCCGCTGGAGAGGTTGCCGCTTCCGTCCGCGGAAAAGCTTCCGGCTGAAGCAAACGTGCTGCCGGATGCGGGATTGGACAAGAGAAAGGCGAAGTTTCCGTTGAGCGAAGCGGCATTAAAGGTCGCATTCGGAGATTGCTGCGATGTTATGCCCGCCACTTGCTGCGAGGTGTCGGTTCCCACGAATTCGGCCGAACCGCGCGATACGACGTAAAAACTGAAATGGAATGTCGCGCCGGAGGTGACCAGCGTGGCGGTTCCCCGGCCGGTGCTGGAACTCACGCCATACGCCCCGCCCGTAATGGAGATTTGCGGGGTGGCGACGCCGGCGGAGTTCGAGTCCATCAGGCCACGGGAGATATTGCCCGCGCCGTCGGCCGTAAATTCGCCGATCTGAGAAATACCGTTCGATCCCTGCACACCGGCGAAATCGAAGACGTAGGTTCCGGAGAGAGCCGCGGGGCCAAACGCGGTAACGTCCCGCGCAACCGCTTGTCCACTGGCCGTGCCAGTATTATCGAAGCCGGTGATCTGCAATTGATTGCCGTTTACGAGAACGAAATTAAACGTGGAGGGCGCGTGCCCGTCAGCGAATTGCAAACTGCCGCGTCCATCGGGCGTTACGCTGTAGGTGCCGACGAAGGACAATCCCGGCGTGACCCCGGAAGTTTCGTTGATGTCTTCCAGGCCGCTGGTCAATCGTCCTGCGCCATCCGCCGTGAAGCTGCCGGCGCGGAAGAATGCGCCGGAAGCATTCTGGCCCGACACGGAGAAGGCAAACTGTCCCTGCAAGGAAGATGTGGAATAGCCCGAAATCGTTACCGCGGCGCTGGCCAGGGAGAGCGGAAAATCGCGCGACACTGCGGAGACGATAACGTTCGAGCCCAAGGGCGGCGTCCGGGGAGAGGCATAAACCCCATTGGCATCAATTGTTCCGAGCGTGGCATTGCCGCCCAGGATGGGATTGGTTCCCGCAGCCCCAACGTACCAGTCCTCATTGGTGGTTGTGGCGCCGGTGACTGTCGAGGTGAAGGCCTTTGTGTTGGCCGTTCCCGCAGGCATGGTCCAGGTAGTGGGAGCGATCGTGACGACCGGAGGCGGCGTGATGGTCACCGAGGAGGTGGCGGAGACGTTTGTATCTTCGAATGCCGTGGCGGAGACGGTGACCGTTGCGGGCGAGGGAGCCGTGTTCGGAGCGTGGTAAAGTCCGCTCGAATCGATCCTTCCCACCGTGTCATTTCCCCCGGTCACGTTGTTTACTTTCCAAATGAGGATCGAATTGGTTCCGCCGGAAGCGGCGCCAAAAAATTGCGTGGAGGAAACGACGTTCACGGAGATAGTCACCGGCGAAATGGTAACGGAAATTCCGGTCACCGGGTCGGTGCACGAGGAAGAGGAAGATGAGCTGGAAGTCGTGGCGTCCGTGGTGGTGCAGACGATTGCCGTGCTGGCGGCGGGCGTACCGTGACACGAGGCCATGCCGAGGGCGGCAACCAGCAATGCAATCAGGGAGAGACGATTCACCGCGTAGCCCTCTTCCGATCCAGGACTCTGCGCCGCATGGACTGCGATTCCAGGAATGTTCGGCTCGTATGCTTCACTCTCAACCCATCTCTCCAAAGCGCGAAAATATTTTTCAACCACTCACGCGGCGAAGTCCCCGGGCGATGCGCGCCGCGCACACACCAGATCCCGAACGGCCATTCGCTAGAATTGCTGAAAGAGCGAGCCGAGGGCAACGCCCGTGGAATCCGTACTGATCACAAACAGCTGCTTCGGGCTCACAAGATACAAAACGAAATTCCTGGCAGTAGGTCCCGCGGAATTGAGAACCAGCGTCGCGCGGCTGCCTGCGGTCATCGTGCCCGAAGTGAGCGCAACGGTTTGCGTGGTGCCCAGGCCATCGGCATTATTGATATCCAGCGAACCGAACGATCCGCCCGCGTTTGCCAACAGGCTGCCGGTACTGCCTACATTGAATTGTCCCAGAAGTTCTTCTCGTTTCGCGTTGGGGCCCGCCGCATTTGTTCCGGCCAGGCTGAGCGCGAAGCTGCTCAGCGCCTCCAGCGCGACCGCTCCGCTCTGCGGCCGGACCAAGAACCCGTGGCCCACAATTCCCGATGTGGTTTCCTGGACGACGGCGGAGGACGACGAAATCATGTAGAAGACGTAGGAATGGCTCGCGGGGCCGCCAAGGGATAACGTGCCTCTTCCGCAGGCAACCGGGGTGGAATCGATGTTGTACGTGCCCCCGAGGGAATTCCCGAAGGAAACGACCCCGGCATTATTTTCATCATTCGATCCGGCAGTGGCCGTCCCCGTGCCGTTGGCCGTGAAGGAGATCAGATCCGCAACGCTGCCGCTTGCGCTCTTGCCGTTGGTTTGAAGGACGGCGGCGCCGTTGAGCGAATTCGTGCCCCAGGTGCAGGAGGACGTCTGCTGTTTGATCGCATCGCCCGCCACCACGGCATTGCCGTCGGACTCGATGAATTCGGCGCGGCTGGCCGAAACGATATAAATGGTGAACGCAAGATTCGGAAAGGTCGGGTCGGTAGTGAGCACCGTCGCCGAGCCCTGGCCGCTGGAGTTGATGGAATAGGACGAGGTAGCGGAAATCTGCGCCTGGCTCAGGTTTCCGCCGTTGTTGATGTCCAGGATTCCTGGAATATTGGAAATAACGGAGGTGCTAATCAAGCCGAGGCTGTTGGCGCTGAACTCCCCGACCATCGACAGTTGCGTGGTGCCGGTCAGGATTCCGGAGAAATCAAAGGAATAGGCTCCGCTCAGGCCCGCTGTCTTAAATACGGTCGTGTCCTGCAGCAGCATCTGGCCGCTGGCGGTTCGCGGCGCAATGTTGGAAGCGGGCGGGCTGAACTCCTCGATCTGCACCTGTTGCGCGGAAATGACGACGACCCTGAAGAAGACAGAGGCGGCCGAAGCCGTGCAGGTGCTGGCGGTCGTGTCCTCGCAAAACAGCATGACGCCCCGGCCGTCGGCCCCGATGTTGTAGCTTCCAATGAAGTTGTGCTGCGTCGCTCCGCCCTGTCCCACTTCATTGTAGGTCTCGAGTCCCCCGCTGATATTTCCGGCGCCCGCGGTGAAGCGGCCCGCGCGGGCGAAAAATGCGTTCGTCGAGATGACTCTGCCATTGGTGGAAAATGCGTAGGGGCCCTCGAGGGATTTATTTCCGAAGGCTAAGATCACCGGCACGCAAAAAGTTTGCTTGGAGTCGGCCTGCGACACCGCGGTCAGCGCGATCGCTCCGCCGGGCGGCGGGATTGGCGGCGCCGTGTAAACTCCTTGGTTGGTGATTTGACCGTAGGGGAAAGTGTTCTGCCCGTTCACAGGAACAACGCCGTTAAGAAAGCCGAGGGTCGAACTGCACGTGGGGCTGTTGTTGATGAACCAGTTGACGCCGATTCCCGTGCCGCTGGAAAACGTGGCGGTGAACACTTGAGTCCCGCTGGCAATCACGGTCGCGTTGGCCGGGGAAATGCCGGTAATCGTGGCGGGAGGCGTGATAGTCAGGTTTGACGTGGCGGTGAGAGAGGTTTGCGCCTGCGCGACGGCCGTGATCACGACCACGTTATTGGTCGGAGGAGTGGGCGGCGCAGTATACAAGCCGTTGCTGTCGATCGATCCGGTAGTCGCCAGGTTCCCGCCGATCACGCCGGCCACTTCCCAGTTGACCAGGGTGCTGCTCAAGTTCGTGATGGTCGCGGTGAATTGCACGGTACCATTGACGCTCACGGTGGTCGCGGCCGCGGTGATGGAGATGGTCGGCGCCGAAGCCGTGGTGGAACTCCCGCAGGAACTCAATGCGGCCAGCGCCGGCAGCAGCGCAGCAATCAGGAATAATCGTGGCCAGCGCGCCTTCCGGAGATGCAGATCGATTTTCGATTGAAACACTAGAAGTCCCCCCGCCCATTCTTCGGCGGGCCCCACGCTTCGCTTGAAGCGTTCAGCGTAAAAGTAGAGCCCGCATCCGTCACGACGATAATTTTTCCATCGCAAGCCCGCGAAAAATAAGGGCATTCACGGCGGGCTCCCTCTTCCTGCTTCACGAAAAGCAGGCGGAACCCGCGCCCGATATTCAGAGCTCAGGCCGCTTCAAGTCCGCACACTAGCAACACCCTGGGCTGGCTGGCGCTAGGATGCTGGATAGGTTCACTTCCCCCGCGTGGCATAGATGCGCAATCGCATCATTGTGTCGCCTGCACTGTGCGGAGTGAAACATTAGATCGTTCACCCGCCATAAAGTCAAAAGAAATTTGACATTCCTCTCGCCGCCCGGTCCGGGTCCGGACTTCGAGCGCCAATAAATGTACTCCAAAAGAGAAGAGAATTCTTCTCCCGCCAAGCGGTCAAGGCAGTGGTGCGTGGTGCGCGCGGGCGTCCGCGAAAAAACTGACGGCGAACATTTTGAATGGATAGGGTGATTACCCCCGAGACTGCCGATACAAGCGGAGGTAGTAGGGGCATCCGCCGTGGCGGACCGTGCTCCTACTAATGAGACCTCGCCAAAGCGCAGCGAAATTTATGGAATTCTCGGTTCACCTAGTGTGAATTCGCAAGAAACCCGCGCTAGGGTTGCGGCAGGCGGAAAGCCAGCAACTCGCCCGGATAGCCCCGGCCGCTGATGGCGACGACGATATATTGCTGGCCGTTCACCATGTAGGTCATCGGCGAGCCGCTCTGCGGCGCGGGCATGTAGACTGCGCCCACCTCGTTGCCGGTGGCTTTGTCGTACGCGCGCAACATGGCGCCTCTGGCGCCGGAAGGCGTGGTGAAAAAGCCGGGCTCGCCGGCGATGACCAAGGTCTTCGTGGTCAGCACGCCAATAATTCCCGCGCGGCCCGTGCGCGGAATGGTCAGGCCTTTGAGCGCGGGATTGTTGCGGATGTCGTCGGGCGTTTCCCCGTGCGCGATCTGCCAGACGATCTCACCGCGGTCCAGATTGATGGCAGAAATGCGGCCATAGGGCGGCTTCAACAGCGGCATGCCCTGGACCGTCAAACCGGGGCCAACCCCCTCTCCTCCGGGAACTGCCGCAGGCACCGCAGCGGGCGCGGGTACCGGAGGCGCGCCCATGGGGCGTCCGTTTCGAGGCGTTACCCCTGCGGTTCCCTGGACATATTCCATGTCGGAAAGTTTTGGATCGGGAGATGGCACCAGGCCCAAAAGTGCGATGGCGCTTTGCGAAAACAAATATACAGTATGTGTGTCGGGATCGTACGAGCCGCCCGGCCAATTCGCTCCACCGGTGGCGCCAGGCGAAAATATCGTGGCCAGCGGCCCTTCGGCTTTACTTACAGACGGCGGCGTGAATAGCGGCCCGACCCGATACTTTTCAATGAGTTTCTCGGCTTCCGCATGCAGGTCCGGCGTAAAATTAATCAGGCTGTCACTAGAGACGCCCTGATTGTCGAATGCAGGAGGCTTGCTGGGAAACGGCTGAGTGGGCGAGTACCACTCGCCGGGCACGTCTCCCTGCGGCACGGGCTTTTCCACGATGGGCCAGATGGGCTCTCCGGTTTCGCGATTGAAAACGTAGAGGAAGGCCTGCTTGGTGGGCTGCGCCAGGGCTTTGACCGTGCGGCCGTTGATGGTGATGTCCGCGAGAATCGGCGCGCAGGGGATGTCCATATCCCACAGGCCGTGGTGCACGAGTTGGTAGTGCCACTTCCGCTTGCCTGTCTGTAAATCCACGGCGACGATGCTCTCGCCGAACAAGCCCTTGCCCGGGCGGTCGCCGCCGAAGTAATCGCCGGTGGGCAACTCGACCGGCAAATAAACCAGGCCAAGATCTTCGTCTACGGAAATTTGTCCCCACACGCCGGTATTCCCGGTGTAGGCCAGCGAATCCTTCTCCCAGGTATCGCTTCCGTATTCGCCGGGGAGGGGAATGGTATGGAAAATCCAAAGGCGCTTGCCTGTGCGCACGTCGAATCCGCGGACGTAGCCTCTTACGTTCTTTTTGCTCTTGGGAACTCCGCCGGTCAGGTGCGCCGCGCCGACGATCACGACATTTTTCGCTACCACGGGCGTTGAGTGCAGGCCCACTTCACCCGTGATCAAATCGATGTCCTGGTCGTCGTCCAGTTTCAAATCGACGACGCCGTCCTTGCCGAAGCCGGGAACTCGAATGCCAGTCTTGGCATCGAGCGCGATGAGCCGGTAGCCGGGTGTGACGTACAAAATCCGCTCTTCCTTGCCGTCGGTCCAGTAAGCCAGGCCATGGCCCGATAGCTGCCTTGGCGCATTGGCGCCGCGCGCTCCTTCGTTTTCGCTGTGCATCCACAGCATCTCGCCGGTGGCCGCATCCAGGGCCACTACCGCGCGGCGCGATCCGCCGGTCGTGTAGAGCACGCCGTGAATCATCAGCGGCGTCGACTCGAATTGAAATTCCGGGCGGGGACCCAGCGAATCCGTCTTGAACCGCCAAGCCAATTGGAGCTTGCTGAAATTGTCGGCCTTGATCTGATCCAGCGGCGCGTAGCGGGTGCTGGCGAGGTCTCCGCCGTACGTGGTCCATTCGCCGTTCTTGGCGCCGGTCTGCGCGCTTGCAGGGAGACTCGCCAAAAGCAGGCACGCGATCGGGGCGCTGCGTGCAATCCGCCGAGAATAAGTTCGCATCAGATTCCTCCAGGCATGAGACGGGCCAGACTCGGTCCGCGGTTCCAGCCGTGATTCGCGATAAAAATTGAATTCAATCGCATGATTGTATCAGGCGGTTTATCCCAGCCGTTCTGCTGTGTCAAGCGGTCTTACTCTGCACTTTAGGTTAATTTGATTGCGATCGGTTTTGGTAGGACAGGCACTCTTGCCTGTCCGGTTTTTGTTTTTGGCGAGGAAAATCTAAATCTGGACAGGCAAGAGTGCCTGTCCTGCAACGGCGGGGCGCAATCAAAAGCACAGCGCATTGACATCAATGTCGGTTCCCCGTAGAATGCGTTGTACGCCAACATCTTCCTGGAGGTTTTACCAGTTCCATAACCCGTAAAGTTTTTTGCGGATGGAACTGAGCGGATGGGGCCGAAGTATATTTTTGTTACCGGTGGCGTTGTATCTTCCCTTGGCAAAGGCGTGGCAGCGGCGTCGATCGGCTGCTTGCTCGAAAGCCGAGGTCTCCGAGTTACCCTCCAAAAGTGCGATCCCTATTTGAACGTGGATCCGGGCACGATGAGCCCGTATCAGCACGGCGAAGTGTACGTCACCGACGACGGCGCGGAGACGGACCTGGACCTGGGGCACTACGAACGGTTCACCAGCGCCAAGCTCACGCGCGACAACAACTGGACCACCGGAAGAATCTACGAATCCATCATCTCGAAAGAGCGGCGCGGCGATTATCTCGGCAAAACCGTGCAAGTGATCCCGCACGTCACCGACGAAATCAAGGCGGCGTTTCGCAAGATCGCCACCGATACCGACGTGGTGATCGTGGAGATCGGCGGCACGGTCGGCGACATCGAATCGCTTCCGTTTCTGGAGGCAGTCCGCCAATTTCGCCTCGAAGTGGGGCCGGAAAATTCCGTTCTGGTGCACGTTACGCTGGTGCCGTTCATCCCCACGGCCGGCGAACTGAAAACCAAGCCGACGCAGCACTCGGTGAAGGAACTGCTTTCGATCGGGATTCAGCCGGATTTGCTGCTTTGCCGCAGTGACCGCTACCTGCCGCAAGACTTGAAAAGTAAAATCGCGTTGTTCTGCAACATGGCCGAATCGCGCGTCATCTCCATGCGCGATATGGACACGATTTACGGCGTGCCGGTGGCGCTGGCCGATGAGGGCCTCGACGATGAAATTCTGCGGCTCCTGCATTTGCAGGCCTACGAGCGCGATATGAAGGCCTGGATGGAGATGCTCGACCGCGTGCGCAACCCGCAGGGCGAAGTGCGCATCGCGGTGGTGGGAAAATACGTGCAGCTCGAGGACGCATACAAAAGTTTGCGCGAAGCCCTGGTGCACGCCGGGCTGGCGCACAAGCGGCGAACGGTGATCGAGTGGGTGGAAGCCGAAGACATCGATTCGCCGGAGACGGCGGCGGCGCGCCTGGGCCACGCGGACGGCATCCTGGTGCCCGGCGGCTTCGGCAAGCGCGGCATTCAGGGAATGGTCTACGCCATCCAGTACGCGCGCACGCAAAAAATTCCGTTCTTCGGCATTTGCCTGGGCATGCAGTGCGCGACAATTGAATACGCGCGCGATGTTTCCAAACTTGCCGGAGCCGACAGCACCGAATTCGATCCGCAGACGCCGCATCGTGTGATCTACAAGCTGCGCGAACTGCTGGGCGTGGACGAAATGGGCGGCACCATGCGCCTGGGTGCGTGGCCCTGCAAGATCGAAAAGGATTCCACGGCGTATAAGGCCTACGGCACCACCGACATTAGCGAGCGCCACCGGCACCGCTACGAATTCAACTGCGAATACGAAAAGACGCTGACCGGCGCCGGATTCCGCATTACCGGGCGCTCCCCCGACGGCAAGTACGTGGAAATCGTCGAGGCGCCGGAACATCCGTGGTTCCTGGGATGCCAGTTCCATCCGGAATTCAAATCGAAGCCGCTCGCGCCGCATCCGCTGTTCCATGCATTTGTGGGCGCGGCGCTCGCGCATCAGCAGAGCGGCAGCGGCACCACCGGCGGGAAAACGAACGCCGTGTCCATGGCGGCCAAGCCTTCGCCGTCGAATTAGTAAGGCGTTGCTTTACGGTTCCTCCCGTTGCAAATCTCCTCTGTCCCGCATAGGCTATGAACCGCCGTCACGTTTCATTCGGAAATTGACATGCAAACCGCGCGGGAAATCTCGATTGGAAATTTTCGCATCGGCGGGAACCAGCCGCTGGTGCTGGTGGCCGGGCCTTGCGTGATTGAAAGCGAGAAGCACGCGCTGATGATGGCCGAGCATCTCGTGGATATTGCCGCGCACGCCAAGGTGCCGTTCATTTTCAAAGCTTCCTACGACAAAGCGAATCGTTCGTCCGAACAGTCCTACCGGGGGCCCGGCCTCGTCGAAGGGTTGCGCATCCTGAAAAAAATCAAGGAATCGTTTTTCGTTCCCATTCTGACCGATATTCATGAGGTGTCCCACGCCGCTCCAGTCGCGGAAGTCGCCGACGTGCTGCAGATTCCCGCTTTTCTTTCGCGGCAGACGGATTTGCTGATGGCGGCGGGAAAAACCGGGCGCGTGGTGAATTTGAAGAAAGGGCAATTTCTCTCGCCGTGGGAAATGTCCAACGCCGTGGAAAAGGTGAACAGGGCGGGGAACGATCGAGTGATTCTCACCGAGCGAGGCGCTTCCTTCGGCTACCAGAATCTGGTTGTGGACATGCGCTCGTTTCCCATTCTGCGCAAGACGGGGTGCCCGGTGATTTTCGACGTCACGCACTCGGTGCAGTTGCCGGGCGGAGCCGGGAAATCGAGCGGCGGCCAACCGGAATTCATCGAGCCTCTGGCGCGCGCGGGAACCGCGGTGGGAGTGGACGGAGTGTTTCTCGAGGTTCATGAAAACCCCGCGAAAGCGCTTTCCGACGGCACCAACGCTTTGCCTCTTTCCGAACTTCCGGGACTGCTGGGAAAGCTGAAGCAGATCAGCGCGCTAGTCCGCAGCTGGAGCGTCCAGTGAGTCAGGAGACCGCCAAACGCGTATTGCGGATTGAAGCCGAGGCTATCGGCGAGCTAGCCAAGCGTCTGGATGAGAATTTCGAGCAGGCCGTCAATATGCTAATGGCGTGCAAGGGCCGCGTGGTCGTAACCGGGATGGGGAAATCAGGGCTGATCGGACGGAAAATCGCGGCCACATTTTCCAGCACAGGGACGCCCGCGATTTT
Source organism: Terriglobia bacterium (assembly GCA_020073485.1). Classification (GTDB taxonomy): domain Bacteria; phylum Acidobacteriota; class Terriglobia; order Acidiferrales; family UBA7541; genus Palsa-360. The sequence continues at coordinate 35,162 of JAIQFB010000004.1, forward strand.
CATGCATCCGGCCGAAGCCGTGCACGGCGATCTGGGCATGCTCATGCGCGACGACGTGGCGCTGGCGGTCAGCTACGGCGGCGAAACCGAGGAAATCATCGCGCTGCTGGAGACGATCAAGCGGCTGGGCCTACGCATGATTGCGCTGACTGGGAATCCGCGATCCACGATTGCCTTGGCCAGTGACGTGGTGGTGGACGTCGGCGTGAAGGAAGAAGCGTGCTCGCTCAATCTGGCTCCCACGGCCTCGACGACGGCGGCCATGGCCATGGGCGACGCACTCGCCATCACAATACTCGATCGCAGGGGATTCAGTCCTCGCGATTTTGCCGCGCTGCATCCGGGCGGGCGTTTGGGCAAGAAACTGTTGCGTGTAGAGGATCTGATGCACGCCGGTGAGGCCCTGCCGCGTGTGGGCGTGTCGGCAAAAATGCCGGATGTCATCTACGAGATCAGCAAGAAGAGCCTGGGCATGACCACGGTGGTGGACGCGGAGGGGCGCCTGGCTGGAGTATTAACGGACGGCGATTTGCGGCGCTTGATGCAGCAGCGCGGCGCGGCGACGATTGATCTGGTGGTCGGCGACTGCATGACCAAAAATCCGCAGACGATCGCTCCCGAAGAACTGGCCGGCAGCGCGCTGCGCATTATGGAAGAGCGGAAGATCACGTCGCTGGTGGCGATCGATGCCGGGCGGAAACCGGTCGGCGTGGTGCACTTGCATGATTTGTGGACGCTGGAGTTGTTTTAGATTTGGATTTTAGCAGCGCAGACTGAAGTCTGCGCTGCCAGAACTTGCGGCGACCGTTTTCCATATATTCACAAGCGGTATCAATTCCAGCAGTGGGGGACAATTGCCACCCAAGAAGAAACCAACGAATCGTCCGGGCGTGACTCCCGCACTTTCGGCGCGCGCGAAAAAAATTCGCGTGCTGCTCATGGATGTCGATGGCGTGCTCACCGACGGCCGCATCTGGCTGCTTTCGCGGCGCGACGGCACGGCCAGCGAGATCAAGGGTTTCAGCGCCTATGACGGCGCGGGGCTGAAGCTGGCGCGCGCGGCGGGGTTGCGGACGGGACTCATCACCGGCAGGGACTCGAGCGCCGTGTCGCAGCGCGCCCGGGAATGCGAAATCGAATTCGTGTACCAGCGGCGGGCGACAAAAATCGAATCGTATGAAGAGATTTTGCGCATTACCGGCGCCGACGAAGGGGAAGTCGCCTACGTCGGCGACGATCTCCCCGACCTATCGGTTTTGAACCGCGTCGGTTTGGCAGTGGCCGTGGCCAATGCCGCGCCGGAAGTGAAGCGCGCAGCGCACTACGTCACGGCGCGCTCCGGCGGCGACGGCGCGGTGCGCGAAGTGATCGAAATCATTGTGAAGGCGCAGGGAAAATGGGTGCAAGCGTCGCAAAATGCGAAGGCTTGATCTGCATTTCTGACCAGCCTTTTTGCGGAGTCACAATTTGTCCCTCTGAAATCGGGCGAAACGACCCTGGGCGGTCTTAGTGGCGCAGGCTTCAGCCTGTGGGGGTCGGTTGCGGCAAGGTCGATTCTCCCCCAACTAACCCCCACAAGCTGAAGCCTGCGCCACTAGAACGTTCCCGCAATCTTTCTCAATCTCTCCACACTGATAAACGGCTCAATTCGCTTCGTCTAGAAATGGGAAGGCTGAACTTCCACTCGCCGCGAGTGTGATGTCAAAAACCACGGGGCGCTCGCTGTGGCGAGCGCCCCGTGGTGCCTGCGTTGATGCACTTGGCAATCGAAGGACTTGCTAAAGGTGCAAGAGCCTAATCGACTGCGGTTGGCTTGACTCCCGTGTAGTAGAGGACGACGTAGGCCTTGATGGTGCCGTCGGGTTGAGGCAATCCGTCGACTTCCACCGGGGTACCGGTAATCAGGCTCGTGGTCACGGCGGTCTGGCCGGCCGAGGTGGTGATGTCTTCCGGAGTAACGGTTACGGCGGTGCCGGTACGAGACACCTGGTAGACCAGCGTGGCCGACCCGGCAACCGTGCTCATGTTGACGGTCACGGCCTTTGCGCCCAGGGGCACGGTGATGGTGATGGTGCCGTTGGGGCTACCGTTACTGTAGCCCTGCGCGGTCGTCGCCAGTTGGATCGGAGTGGGGAGCAGCACGGTCCAGGGCGCTGACCAGCCGTTGGGAGCTGCGGTGTCACCCCACTTGGCGTAGGTTTCGCCGGAAGCGGTGATCAGTGGCGCGGTGCCGCCAAAAGTTGCTGTTGTGCCGCCAGTGGCGTTGACGAAATCCATGATGGCAGTGGAGTCGGTTCCTCCGGCCGCGTCACTGTCAACGAGAGTGGGGAATGTGAAGTTCCACCACTTGAAGCCCATGATCGCATTACCGGAGACGGGATCCTTGCCGTTTGCAGTGGAGGGAGAAATGTAGGGCAGCGTGACGACGTAGCTGTCCCCGAGCGTCTTGAAATTGCGGGTGTAGGTGAAGCCGTTCACGTTCGCGGCGGAAATCACTCCGTCATATCGGGCGATTTCGACGTCCACGGTGCTGGCGACCAAGGGGACCGCCAGAGGATCCACGACGCTGGCATGAACCTTGAAGCCACGCTCCAAGTTCGTCAGGAACGACGTTCCCTGGCCAATCTGCGTGGATCCGGAATAAAACAACGTGTTCGCGTCCACCGACAAGTGAACGGGCAGTCCGTCCTCGTTCTCCACGTCGAAGACGTTCGTTGTGGTATTCACGTGCAGCACGTGGCCTTCGGGGCTGACATAGATGGCGCCAAACGTGGTGGCGGACCAGGTTCGCACAGCGACCAGAGTGCCGCCGGTTTGAAAGCGGGCCGTCACGCGAACGAATTTGCCGGCGGCCAGCGCGGATGCCACGGTGGCGTAAGTGGTGACCGTCTGGCGGGTCTTTGCGTCCACGTCATAGAAAATCGTTCCGTTAGTCGAGTCCGGGAAAATCGTGAGGGTGTGATTGGTGGAGATAACGCCTTCCGAAGTTGGCGTGGCGGCGGCTGGCTCAACGGGGAAATCACGCGTGATGGTAAGCGAGCCGTCGGAATTCACCGAGGTCACGGTGCCATAGATATCACGCAGCAAGAATCTGGTGAGGTCCGGGATGGGATGGTGGCGCAGCGGGCCTCTAAAGTTGATCCCCCAAATCGTCCCACCGGCGCTCAAGTGTCCCACGATGAAAGCGGGATGCGAGAGATCGAACTCCAAATCGAGGGCGTTGGTTGCGTTGGCGGTCACCACAAGCGGGGAATCAAAGGTTACATTCACGGCCGTGGTCAAACTACCAGCGCCGCCCGACGTACCTTGCACCTGAATCTGGCCCGAGGGCACGGTCGTTGACGCGCCGGCAAGAGCGAGCAAGCCAGCGGAAGGATCAGCAGAGGTAGTCAGCTGAATATCGGTGGGGTTGCCGCTGATGGTGATCACGGCGCCCGTATAGGTGCCCACCGGCACGGTGGCGTTTTCAAGAATTTCGCCGAGCTGGTCGAGCTGCACCAGGTTGATCATCGGAGCGGGAGTCGGAGCGGTGTACACGGTGACGTTGCTGCCGCCGCCTTGCGGCACCAGCGCAATCGACAAAATCTTGACGCCGATGGTGGCCCAGTCTTCGGTCGAAGCGTCGCTGACCATCATGGCGACGGTGCCGTTTTGCGTCCCACCGGTCATGCCCGCCGAGGTGGAGTTCGAGCTGCAGCCCGCCAAGAATACCGGTACAGCGGCCAGAATCAAAACAAGAGCCAGGCGTATGTTTCTGGAAATCATCACCTTTTTCCTCCAAGAGTAGAACGATCACGTTTTTCTACCCAGCGGGCATCCATGCCCAGCTTGGGATACTGCCCCCATCAAATTCTTCCCCGATTACCTGGTAAAAACCCGCAGGCTGGAAATTAGTTGCGGGAGGCAGGAGGGGTAGCGCGAATTATTGTCGAAAGAATATCTGATGCGATTGGGGAATTTGGTCCTGCAATTGCTTTGGCGGGGGTCCCATTGTGCTGCAGCGAGTGGCAAGTTTTTTCCCTAGCTTCGCCGGGGTTTTGCGGGTTGCGGAAACCCGCAAGATGGTTTGATTCGCAGCCATCTTTCGCAGGCCGGGAATCCGCGTTACGCATAGGCCAGAACCACGGCCCCCGCGAAAATAAAAGCTCCACCGACATAGTGGTGCCAAGTCAGGTGCTCCCGCAGAAAAACCGCCGCCAGGGCGATGGCGATGACCACGCTCAGCTTGTCGATGGGAGCGACTCGGGAAACCTGGCCGAGTTGCAGGGCCCTGAAATAGCAGAGCCAGGAGAGGCCCGTGGCGATTCCAGACAAGATCAGGAAGATCCAGGTGCGCTTGGCGATCTCAGAAAGAGGCTGGTGATCGGTGATTAGGGCGATGGCCCAGGCGAAAATAAGAATCACGACGGTGCGAATCGCGGTGGCCATGTTGGAATCAATTTCCTGAACACCGACTTTGGCAAGAACCGCCGTCATGCCCGCGAAGAAAGCGGAAAGCAACGCCCATAGCAACCAGCTCATTGGGTCTAGACCTCCAGGCCAATTGTAATCGCTGCGGCCGGCACAGTCTCGAATGCGAAACCGAGCCACCAAAAAACATGAAGCCGTGGCGACATCGAGGCCACGGCTTCATGGAAATTCAAGCCAATCGTAGCGCATGCCTTGTGGCAGACGCTCGAAAAGCGGATCGGACTTCGGGCCGCGTCAATCCTTCCAGGACACGTATTCCGGCTTGCTGATGAGTTTCGCCGGATCCGCGCCCTGCATGGGCCGGAACTTTTGTACGCGCCCGGCGGAAACTTCGGCAACGTACAGATTTCCGTCCTGGTCCACCGAGAACTGGTGGACGCCCCAGAACGCGCCAGGCGCATCGCCCTGGTAGCCGAAGGAATACTGGAATTTTCCATTCAGGTCCCACTTGATCATCTTCCAGGTGCCGGAATCCGCGGCCCACAAATATTTGTGGTCGGCCCCGATGTAGATGCTGTAAACGTGCGACGGCGGATCGCCGGTGCGCCACTCATCGAGATACTTGCCGTTTTCATCGAACACTTGAATGCGGTGGTTTTCCCGGTCGTTCACGTACACGCGCCGCGTGACCGGATCCACGGCGATGCCGTGGACGCTATTGAAGTATCCGGGGCGGGTTTCCTTGCCCAGATCGCCCTTCTTGCCCCAATCCAGTAGGAACTCGCCGTTCTTGTCGAACTTCGCGACGCGCGTGCCGTTGTATCCGTCGGCGACGAACATGGTGCCGTCGGGCAGCCACGCCAGGAACGTCGGGCGGTTGAAATGTTTGGCGTCGGCGCCCGGTTCGTTGGCCGTGCCGAGAGTCATGACAAGTTTCTTGCCGTCGTTGGTGAATTCATAGACCTGGCAGCGGGCGTCTTCCACCACCCAGACATGTTTTTCCGGATCGTACGGGTTGATATAAACAGCGTGCGGCCGTTTGAACATTTTGTCCCATTGCGAAAGGTTCTCGACGATATTTCCCTCGCGGTCCAAGATGAGAAAGACGTGCTCCCAGCGGTAGTCGATGCCGTCCTTGCCCAGGAAGCCCGGGCCGCCCGGAGTTTCGCCGGTTCCGCCTTCGCCGGGCGCGGCGGCCACCGGGCCCTGCGAGGCGTTGCGCATGGGCGCCTGATTCACGGGGAAAGAGAGGCTCGGTCCGAATTGCGGGATGGGCGTATTCTTCATGCGCGTCAGAAAGGGCAACTCACCGCGTTCCACAACGTAAATGCGGTTTGGATTTTCCGCGAAGATACCTTCGGGCGATCCCCAAGTCCATTTTTCATGGCCCGGCAAGGTTGTCAGAGGCTTTGGCCAGTCTCGAACAACTTCATATTGTCCGCTTTGTTCCTGCCCGCCCTTTTCCGGCAAACGCGCGGCCGTGTCCGAGGACTGCGGCTGGCCCTGCACCGGCGCGAGTTTGTTGCCAAACAGGAAGAGCAAGAGGAAACAAGAAACAAATGTCACTGTCACTGCGGTTCGTTTGCGCATCGACTTCCTCCAAACGTATGAATGCTGGTCTCCGATCCATCAATACCCACGGCTTCCAGTCTCAGGCGAGGCGTTTCTCTTGAGGTCCCTTGTTACCCGGAATTTCCATGTGTATTGTCCAGTTGGCCCTTAACGTACACCCGCCCCCGGCCGCATGCAATGCTTTAGCATGGCGATTGGGTGGAGATCATTGTGGAAGGAAGTTCGAGCCGAACGATTTTTGCTGAGGGCTTTACCGCACGCCGGGGATGTTTACGCGGATTTTGTAGACGCTGGTGCGGGCAGCGATGTAGAGAGTTTTATTGTCGGCGTCGCCGAACACGAGATTGGCGACCAGTTCGGGGACCAGAATTGTGCCTAGGTGTTTGCCTTCCGGAGAAATAATCCACACGCCGCGCGGGCCCGATTCGTAGACGTTTCCTTGCGAATCCACTTTCATGCCGTCGGTGATCCCTGGGGCAGTGTCCGAGCTCATGTCGATGAACATTTGGCTATTGGTCAGTGTATCGTCGGGCTGCACGTCATAGCGGCGGACGTACTTGGCCCCGCTGCCGTTCGCGTACAAATATCTTTCATCCGGGGAAAAGGCGAGTCCGTTCGGAGTGGGGATATCCTTGATGGCCAGCGTTACCTTGCCGTCTTTCCACATGTAGATCGCGGCGAAATCCAATTCTCTTCCGGGATCTTTGTCGCGGCCGCGCAATCCGCCGAAGCTGTCGGTGAAATAAATCGCTCCGTCTTTTTTTACGACCACGTCGTTGGTGCCGCCGAATCGTTTGCCGTCGTAGCGGGCGGCCAGGATGGTGCGCTTGCCGTCCTTCTCGATGCGGTCGAGGGAGCGGCCGCTCCACGTGGCGATTACCAAGCGGCCCTGGCGGTCAAGCGCCAGGCCATTGGACCCGATCATGAAGAAAGTGTCCTTGCGGTTGGCGTCGGGCTGTGGCATGCCCACGCGCCAGATGTCGTATCCAGTGTAGCCGCTGTGGTCGAGGTACAGGGAGACCTGGCCTTCGGGCGTCAGTTTGTAGATGACGTTCGCATACATGTCGCTGAGCAGCAGGTAGCTGTTCTTTCCTTTGTCGACCCACACAATGCCTTCGGTGAACCCGAAATCATTTTTTACCAGGTCAAGTTTGGCGTCGGACGAAATGACGCCGTCCAGCGACGGGTCGAGTTTGACGACGGGTTTTGTGTCCGGCGACTGCGCGCGCAAGAAGCCAGCGCAACAGAAAAAAAGGAATGCGGCGAGCAGGTTGAATTTTTTCACGTTATTCCTCGACCGGGCAGAAATGCGTCACGCAAGACGCGGGCGGTGCGGAATCATTATCCCCGGCCCAAAAGATGTCAAGCGGAATTGGGGTTTGTAAGACAGGCCACTTGCCTGTCCGGCGCGGTATCGCTGCAGCAGAAGCGGACAGGCAAGTGTGCCTGTCCTACAAAAATCTGGCGGTTGGCAAGAGGAACATGGGTGTAGGGCTTTGCGCTTTTCGGCTGACGTACCAGCAGGGCGAATAGCCCTCATGCGGAAACAGGGAATGAACGCAAGGCTCGGTCATCATCGGCGATTGCGCGTCGAGGGCGTATTCGACGCGATTACCTTTCTGGGGAATGGCGAGCAGGTGCGGGTAAGTTACCGAGTCAAAGGGGTCGCCCTGCATGTGCGCCGCCTTGCGGTGGAGGACGGAGAGATAGTCATAGACATAGGCCACGGCGAGCAGCACGGCAACGGCGATCAACATTCGTTTGAGCAGGAGACGCATTCGGGGGGACTCATGTGTGCGCGACGGCATTCAACTGGTTGGATGAGTATAGAGCATCGCTCGTTACACCTCTGAGAAACAGAAGGGGCATCCGGGTTGACGGATGCCCCTTCTGATGGATGAGCGGCTTAGGGAATGGTCTGTTTATTTGGAAATGCCGATGAACATGGTGTTGCCCTGGCGGTTGACGAGCAACAAGACGTTGGACCCGGCCTTGCGGATCGCTGCTTCCGCCTGCGCAACATTTTTCACCGGTTCATGGTTGACTTCCTGAATCACGTCTCCCCGGCGCAACCCCGACATCGCCACGGAACTTGACGGAGCGATATCGGCGACTACCACGCCGGATGTGGACGCCGGCAATCCGAGCTGCTTGGCCGTGTCCATGTCCAGGTTCTGCAGGGTCACTCCTTCGAGTGCGCCCTCCGAACCTGATTCCTCGGACTTAGCCTGTTCTTGCGAGGCGGGCAAGGTGCCCAGTGTTACGGTCGCCTCAGTTGGTGTGCCGTTTCGCAGCAGCTTCAGCTTCACGGTAGAATCGGGATTCATCATGGAGATGCTCATGCGCAAGGTGCGGCTGTCAGGTACCTGCTTGCCATTGAGTTCCGTGATGACGTCGCCTCGTTGGATCCCGCTCTTCTTGGCCGGGCCGTTGGGGCTGACGTCACCCACCAGAACCCCCTGCATGCTATTGAGGTTCATAGCCTTAGCAATGGCCGGAGTGACGTCCTGAATCATGATTCCCAGATAGGCGCGGTTGACTTTACCGTGATCCAGGATTTGTCCCATGACCTGGCGGGCGAGATTCACCGGAACGGCAAACCCGATGCCCTCATTGCCGCCCGATCCGTGCGAAAGGATGGCGGTATTGATTCCGATCAGTTCGCCGCGATCGTTCACCAGCGCGCCGCCGGAATTGCCGGGATTGATGGGCGCATCGGTCTGAATGAAATCCTCGTAGTCCTCGATGCCCAGGTTGCCGCGGTTCATGGCACTGACGATGCCCATGGTTACAGTTTGGCCGACGCCAAAGGGGTCGCCGATGGCCAAGGCATAGTCACCGACCTCGACTTTGGAGGAGTCGCCTATGGTGATGGCGTGGAAGTCGTTGCCTTCGACCTTCAAGACGGCGATGTCAGTTTTAGGATCGGTTCCGACGACTTTGGCTTTCAACTGGCGCTTGTCGGACAAAGTGACGCGGACGTCGGTGGCGCCGTCAATCACGTGGTTATTGGTCAGAATGTAGCCGTCGGGGCTGACGATGACGCCGGAGCCGAGGCTGTCTTCGCGCTGGTCTCGCGGTCTCTGCGGCCGTCCGTCCGGACCCATACCCGGAAACTGTTGTCCGAAAAATTGCTGGAAGAACGGAGGGATCTCGTCCTGCTCGCCTTGAAATTGATTCGACGCTTTGACCACTTTCGACGTGGAGATATTCACGACGTCCGGCAGAACGCCCTTCACGACCGGAGCGAATCCGGTTTTGCTGGGCCCTTCGGCAGGGTCCGCCAGCTTCAGTGCGGCATGCAAGCCCGGGGAAAACAAATTCTGATTGGCACGGGCGATGCCGAGACCCGCGACTCCTACAAGAAGAAGCGTCGCAACGAGGATCGCTTGCGGCTTTCTCCAAAACGGCCTGGAATTCATAGTTTCTCCTTCACCACCATGCAAAATTTCAATGGACTGAGCCAATGGGGCCAGCCGTGTGCTACATGCAATAAGACGGATGAGAGGGAGGATGGTTAGCCGGGGGCAGGTCTCGCAAGATGCTGGAAAATCAGGGAATTCGCGGCGGCCTTACAGGGAACGTCCCGCAGCTGCGCCGGAGGACCAGGCCCATTGAAAGTTAAAGCCGCCCAGGTGGCCGGTCACATCGACCACTTCGCCGATAAAAAATAAACCCGGAACGTTCCGTGTTTCCATGGTCTTGCTGGATAGTTCGTCCGTATCCACGCCCCCTGCGGTCACTTCCGCTTTTTCGTACCCTTCCGTGCCGGCAGGTTCGATCGCCCACTCGTGCGCCTGGCGTTCCAGCTGAATCAAATCCTGATTGGTCCAGGCCTGTGGCGCGTGCAGATCGATCCAGCGCGTGGCGAGCCGCTTGGGGAGAATGGCCTGCAGGGCGGCTCTTGCCGCGGCGATATTCCTGGCCTTGGCCTGGTAAATCGCCGCGCAGACTTCGCGGTCCGGCGCCAGGTCGATTTGTATCGGCCGATTCGGCTCCCAATAGGATGAAATTTGCAGGATGGCCGGGCCGCTCAGCCCGCGGTGCGTGATCAGCATCTTTTCGCGGAACGATTGATGGCCGGTGGAGGCGATCACTTCCGCGGAGACTCCCGCCAGATCGCAATATTCGGCGCGTTCCTTGTCTCCCAGCACCAGAGGGACCAGTGCGGGTTTGGTCGGCCGGATGTTCAAACCAAATTGACGCGCGAGGTCGTATCCCAGCGAGGTCGCGCCCAATTTCGGGATCGACAGTCCTCCAGTGGCCACCACCAGGACCGGGGCATGAAACTCGGCGGAATCGGAGCGCACAATAAACTCATGCGTGCGGCGGACGTCGCGCACGTTGCAGTTTGGGATGATCTGCACTCCCGCGGCCTGGCATTCGGTTTCCAGCATCTGGACGATGTCGCGAGCGAATCGGTCGCAGAACAACTGGCCAAGAGTTTTCTCATGATAGGGAATGCCGTGTTTTTCCACCAGGGCGATAAAATCGGAAGGCGTGTACCGGGCCAGTGCCGATTTTGCGAAGTGCGGATTGGCGGAGAGAAAATTCCCGGGATGGCAATGCAAATTCGTGAAATTGCAGCGGCCGCCGCCGGAAATTAAAATCTTCTTACCCGGCTGTTCGGCGCGTTCCAGAACAGCGACGCGCCGCCCGCGCTTCCCGGCTTCGATCGCGCACAGCAGTCCCGCCGCCCCGGCCCCCAGCACTATGGCATCGAATTTTCGGATGGTATCGGTCAATGAGTTTCGGCCGGAGAAGCAGCCGCCAATTATGGCATCGAAAGGCCGCTGGCTCTACTTCCATGCCCGGATAAACAAGTGAGAGGAGGCGGGCCAGCCCCATTGCGTGCAACCCCGAAGCCCGGTGTGAAACTGTTCCGCCCGGAATCGCGAAATCCAACCAAACGCTATAGCGCAAATAGAATTTGTCGATTGGACAATCGGAGAGGCGCGAGCGAAAGTAGCTTCGGCCGTCTCTGGTTGAGCAGATCACAACCGAGGGCCCGAACTAGGTTGTTCGGTTGGATTCAGCCAGATTACGGATTGAATGCGAAAGGCCGCGGACCGCGCCGTCTCCGAAATGAACGATAACAAAGGAGAACGGGCGTGAATCGATTCCACGGAGTAGTAGCGGGCGCATTCGCAATTTTGACCATGACCGGAGCGGGCACCTTTTCGAGCACGGCTTACGCGCAGGATCGCGCGCAAGGAGAGTTCCAGCTGTCTCAAGCGACCCATTGGGAAAAGGCGATTTTGCCCGAAGGCAAGTATGTCTACTCCGTGGAGACCGGTTCTTCGCCGGCAGTGGTGCGCGTGTGGCAGGTAGGGGGCGGCTTTTCCGGGGTGTTCATGCCGAAATCCCATGTGCAGGAAAATCCGCAGGGACAAACGGAACTTGTGCTGAACCAGGTGGGAGACGGGATGTACGTCTCGTCCTTTCACGTGCGGGGGCTGAAAGCCGCGCTGGATTTTTCCATTCCCGAAAAAAATGCGGACGCCGGATATGCGGGCGCCGACCGCGCGCCGGAAACGGCGCCCCCCGCCAGCCAGACCCCCGGATTGTTCAAGATCATCAACCCCGGCCGGCTGAGTTTGTCGATTGCCGGCGCGGAAAAAGTGTACTTGAACGCGTGCCAGTTGATCGAAGCGCAATTCAATCGGGGCGAGCCTCTCCGGCCGCAGATCATATTGCACCTGGGAGCCGTCGCGAACGAAGTGCGCTACCCGAATAACGAGATCATGCTGAAGAAGTGGGACGAATACCAGTTCGCGCAAGCGGTGGTGGAAATTGCGCTGCACGACCTGGTTTCTTCTGAAGAAAGACTGAAACTCAGCGACGCGGCCGTGAGCCTGGCCAACACGACGGTCAGCGTTTGCGACTTGAAAAACTGCAGGAACTGAGGGGACCCCCATGGTGCAACCAGCTCCCGGACCCAAACGCGCGGAAACGGAAGAGGATCTTTCCGCGGCGCGGCAATCCTATCCGTTGGGAGCCGAGTTGCACGTCTTGACGCTGGAAGAAATCGGCAATCTGGCGGCAGCGGGGGGCAAGCCCGCGGAAACCCTCATGAACGTAGTTGCCCTGATCGCCAAGCGGTTTCAGACCGATGTTTGCTCGGCGTATCTGCTGGAACCGGATCGCGCCAACCTGATCCTGGCCGCCACGCTCGGGCTGCGCCCGCAATGCGTGGGCGCCTTGCGGATGGGCCTGCATGAAGGGCTTGCAGGCATGGTGGCCGAACACGTGCAACCCGTCGCTGTGGAGCAAGTGAAAAATCACCCGCGCTACAAATATTTCAGCGAGGCGGGCGAAGAGGATTACCAGTCATTTCTGGGCGTTCCACTCATTGAAAGCGGAGTTCTGCAGGGCGTCCTGGTGGTTCAGACGCGCGAGGCGCGAGCGTTCCAGGACGGGGAAATCCGCATGCTGACGGAGGCGGCCGCGCAACTGGCTCCGGTGGTCAGTGAAGCGCGCACGTTGGATCGCTTCGTGGCCCCGGTGGAGGAGCGGCTATGGTCGCTCGCGCGAAATCTGTGGTGGAGTTGGGACAGCGATTCCACCAGCTTGTTCCACGATCTCGATCCTTTGCGCTGGCGGCAACTGAATCACAATCCGATTGCCCTGCTCAGCGAGATGCCCCTCACCCGCATCGAAAGCCGCGCGCGCGAACTGGTCATGCACGGGCGCATCAATTATGCCTACCGCCGCCAGCGGGAATATCTGCACGCGGACCGGACCTGGGGAGCGCGGCACGCGGGCATTTTGCGGCCCCGCCCGGTGGCCTATTTTTCGGCCGAGTTCGGCTTGCACGAATCGATCCCCATATATTCCGGCGGATTGGGCGTGCTTGCCGGAGACCACATCAAGAGCGCGTCCGACCTGGGCATTCCGCTGGTGGGAATCGGATTGTTCTATGGCCAGGGATATTTCCGCCAGCGATTGGATAAAAACGGCTGGCAGGAAGAAGAATACCTGCAGACAGACGTCACGCAAATGCCCATGGAGCCTGCGATCGGCGCCAAAGGCGAGCCCGTGACCGTGCAGATCGAAACGCGCAGCGGTTCGATCCGGGCCAGGGTATGGCGCGTGAAAGTGGGACGCTGCGCACTGCTGCTGCTCGATTCCAATGTGGAAGGAAACGAGCCGGAAGACAGGGAACTCACCTCGCGGCTCTACGGCGGCGATGGCCGCGTGCGCATCCGCCAGGAATTATTGCTGGGCGTGGGGGGATTCCGCGCGCTGCGGGCCATGGGCATCACGCCCAGCGTCCTCCACCTGAACGAAGGGCACAGCGGATTTGCCGTGCTGGAAGGCATTCGCAGCCGCATGGAGGAAGAGGGCCTGAACTTCGACCAAGCCGTGCCGCGCGTGTGCCGAGAAGTCGTCTTCACCACGCATACGCCGGTGCCGGCGGGCCATGATCGCTTCGACGCCGGACTGATGGAAGAGCACCTGGGGCCGTTGCGGGATTCGCTGGGCCTTTCGCATGAGCGGCTAATGTCGCTGGGGCGCGAATATCCGGTCAACCACGACGAATCATTTTGCATGACGGTGCTGGGCCTGAAACTTTCTCGCCGCGCCAACGCCGTATCGGCGCTGCACGGGGAAGTGTCCCGCGCGATGTGGACCGGGCTGTACCCCGACAGGTCCGAGGAGGCCGTGCCCATACGGCACATCACCAACGGCGTCCATGTGCCCACGTGGCTGGCGCCGCAAATGTTCCGCCTCTACGACCGCCATCTGGGAACGGGTTGGCACGAACACAGCGGGGAACCCCAGATCTGGGAAGGCATCGAGAACGTGGACGACGGGGAATTGTGGGAAACGCATCTCGGCCTGAAATCGCGGCTGCTGGAATTCGTGCGCATGCGCGCCGTGGAGCAGGCCGAGCGCCGCGGAGACCCTCCCAAAGTCCTCCAAGGCCTCGCTCGACTGCTGAGCCCGGACGCTCTGACCATTGGTTTTGCGCGCCGCTTTGCCACTTACAAACGGGCCAACCTGATTCTGAAAGACATCGAAATGCTGGCCACGATGGTGAACGATCCGAAGCGCCCGGTGCAATTCGTGTTCGCCGGCAAAGCCCATCCGCACGATACTCCCGGCAAGCAAGTGCTGCAGCAGATTGCCGAACTCAAGCGCGACAAGCAGTTCGCCAATAAGTTCGTGTTTATCGAGGACTACGACATCAATGTCGGCCGGCATTTCGTGCAAGGCGTGGACGTGTGGTTGAACAATCCCCGGCGGCCCCTGGAGGCCTCCGGCACCAGCGGCCAGAAGGTCGTGCTCAACGGCGGCCTGAATCTTTCTGTTCTCGACGGTTGGTGGGCCGAGGCCTATGACGGGCTGAACGGATTCGCGATCGGAACCGGAAGAACGCACACCAATATGGACGTCCACGACACGCGGGACGGCGAGGATCTGTACCGCGTGCTCCACGAGGAAGTGATCCCGCTGTATTACCAGCGCGACCGCGACGGCCTGCCGCGCGGCTGGATCAAACGCATGAAGCGCACCATTCGCACCCTGGGCTGGAGATTCAACGCCGACCGCATGGTCATGGATTACGTGCGGAAATGCTACGTTCCGGCAGCAGGCGGGCAATCCAGCGATATGCGCGCTACCGGTGTGTAATGTGAGAGAAGCTAAAAAGACTTTGTCTTCCACATGCACTTAGATCTATTGGGCGACCGCTCCCGGGATGGTTTTGAATTTCGAGTGCCGCCCCTTGTGTCTTTCAATGGTGCGGTCTTTCGTTCTCCACCCGCTCCAGGCTGTATCCACTGCTCTACCATCGTGTGTAGCTACGTGCGCCTCGTCACCTGCGTGTGATCCTTGCGTCACAGCATTGCCGGGCCGATCTGGTTACGCTTATTTTAGGTTGAGGGAGGGTGAAAGGAGGGCGTCATGGTCAGACAAGACTTTCTTTTCATGGCGTTACTCATGATGGGTCTCTTCTTTCTTATGCACTGGGGAGGTACCCACCACTTCCGACACTAGTCGCCAAGAGCGCGCTATTGCTTGAATAAGAGTAGCGACGCAAAAGGTGAGAAATATGGGACCCGCGGCAGCCGGGGGAATGAGGCATCCGCCGGTGAGTGGACCTGAGCCTGTGGTTGGAGTTGTGCCGGCAATCCGGGCTGCCGCGGGATTCTCGATGTATACTTAGCCGCGCATGGGGAATCGCAATCGCAGAATGGGTTGTGATTGAGGCTAATGATGAAATTCCTTCAGGGTTGGCGGTTTCTTGCGATTATTCTACTGGGCGCTAGTCTGCTTTCCGGCGGCCAGGCTCTGGCGCAGACAAAACCGCCGGCGCAGAATCAGAAAGAGTACGAGCGCTTGATCTATTCCGTAAAAGGGCCGGACCTGTATCGCGCGCATTGCGCCGCGTGCCATGGAAGCGAAGGCAAGGGGAACGGGCCTGCCGCACCGGCGCTGAAGACGCTGCCTGCCGATTTGACGGCCCTTGCCCGGAAGAATAAAGGAGAATTTCCTGCAAACCGGGTGCGCAGTTTCATTTCCGGTGACCAGCTTTCAGCTTCCCATGGTTCGCGCGAAATGCCGGTCTGGGGCCCGATTTTCCATCAGATCGAGGAGGACCAGGATTTCGGCAACGTGCGTTTGGTGAATCTAGTCAAGTATCTGGAAACCATTCAGCAGAAATAAGCCCCGAAAGTGTCTTGTCCAGGATTCTCAGTTTCAACTCCTCTGACAAAGAACCAATGATGAACCCCGCGGGCTAGTGCGCGCCAGGGTCCGCCGGCATGGCCTCGGGCGGATCGGCGGGCGCGGGTCCCACGCGCTCGATGATCACGTGCTGGATGTGCACGGGGGTGAGCGGCGTATCGCCAGGGTCGCGCGGCACGCCGGCGATTGCCTTGACCACGTCCAGATTCTCGCACTGTCCCCAGATTGTGTATTTTCCATTCAAGGATGGCGACGCCGCCTCGGTGATGAAAAAGTGCGTGTCGTTGGTGTCCGGCCCGCTATTAGCCATGGCCAGGCGCCCCGGTGTATCGAATTTCAGCGACGGCGCGATTTCACTTTTGTAGGGAAAGCCCGGGCCCTCGGGATGTCCCACGCCAGTTCCCAATAAATCGCCTCCTTGAATAATGGCCCCGGGAATCACGCGGTCAAAGACGAGGCCGTCGAAAAATTTGGCGCGCATCACTTGTTTGGTTTCCGGATGCACGTAGGAAATCTTTCCAATCGCCAGGCCAACCATGGTGTGGACGGTGACTGGCGCTTCGGCCTCGAATAATTTGCACGAAATTTTCCCCTTGTCGGTTTCCAGCGTCCAGTAGAGGCCGGGTTTTCGCTTGTCGGCCGGGGAAGCCGGCGATCCTGCGGCATCCACTAGCGGCGCGGCAGCGGAAAATATGGCGATCATTACGGCGGAAAGAATCGCGAAGCAGACCTGGCGGCGATTGCGTGTCTTCATGGGGCATTCCTTTTCTCTTTTTGGCGTTCCCTGCGGAAAAAATTGCGAAAAGCCAGATACAGAGAACATTGAGTATCACAGAGGGCCGCGAAGAAAATCAAAAAGAGTTTGCGGGGTAGGGAAGGCGATCAGGGCGAGATGCTTTTGAGCTTGACAAGGGAGGCAGAGGGGAGTATTTAACCTGAAGGTTAAATACGCCATGACCCCCGACCCTCTCAGCGCCACCTTTGCCGCACTGGCCGATCCCACGCGGCGTGCCATCCTGGCGCGCCTGGCCTCGGGCGAGGTCTCGGTCACCGAACTGGCCGAGCCGTTCGAGATGAGCTTGCCGGCGGTGTCCAAGCATCTCAAGGTGCTCGAGCGCGCGGGGCTGATTGCGCGCGGGCGCGAGGCGCAATGGCGGCCCTGCCGCCTGGAGCCGGCGCGTCTCAAGGATGTTTCCGACTGGGTGGAAGAATACCGTGAAATCTGGGAGCAGCGCCTCGATCGCCTGGGCGAATACCTGCGCGAGTTGAAAGAAAAGGAGAAGAAACATGGCCGCAAGAAGCACACCCATTGAAGACGCTTCCGACCGCGAGATTGTAATCACCCGCGTATACGATGCGCCGCGCGAACTTGTGTGGGATGCGTGGACCGATCCGCAACAAGTCGTGAAGTGGTGGGGCCCGCAAGGCTTCACGACCACCATTCACGAAATGGATGTGCGGCCCGGGGGTTCCTGGCGGCACACGATGCGAGGCCCCGACGGCAAGGAATATCCGAATCGCAGCGTCTTTCTCGAAGTGGTGAAGCCGGAGCGGATTGTTTACTCCCATGGCGGCGGCAGGAAGGGAGATCCAGGCGCGCAATTTGAAGCCACCTGGACGTTCGAGGCGCAAGACGCCAAGACGAAGCTTACGCTGCGAATGGTATTTCCCTCGGCAGCAGCGCGAGATTTGGTGGTCAAGACCTACAACGCCATCGAAGGCGGGAAGCAGACCTTGGGCCGCTTGGCCGAGCAGCTCGCCAGGACTCCGTTAATCATCGAGCGAACCTGCGACGCTCCGATCGATCTGGTATGGAAAGCCATTACGACCAAGGAGGACATGGAGCAATGGTGGCCGCACACCGCGCCACTGAAGACATTCAAGGCGGAAGTCGGATTTGAGACCCAGTTCAGCATCCACCATAACGATCAGGATTTTCTGCACCTGTGGAAGGTGACCGAAGTAATCCCCGGCAGGAAAATTACCTACGATTGGAAATTTGGAGGCAAGCCCGGGAACTCCTCGGTCACTTTTGAATTGTCGCCCGAAGGCAGCAAGACGAAATTGAAACTGACCCACAAGGGACTGGAAACCTTCCTGCCGGAAGCGAACCCTGACCTCGCCAGAGGCAATTTCCTGATGGGTTGGACCAGCTTGGCCGGAGCGCTGGGACAATTCGTGGAAAAGGCCGCGGGCACGGCGGTGGAGGATTTCGTGATCTCGCGCGTGTTCGATGCGCCGCGGGAACTGGTGTGGAAGGCGTTCACCGATCCGGAGCACATGAAGCACTGGTGGGGGCCCAAAGGTTTTACGGTGCGATCCGCGAAAATGGATTTCCGGACCGGAGGAACCTATCACTATTGCATGACGTCTCCGGACGGCCACGACATGTGGGGGAAATTCGTGTATCGCGAAATCGCCCCGCCCGAGCGGCTTGTGCTCGTCAATTCTTTTTCCGACGAACACGGCGGACTCACGCGCCATCCGATGAGCCCCACCTGGCCGCTGGAAACGCTGTCGACGTTCACGTTCACCGAGAAAGACGGCAAGACCACGTTCGCCATCCGGTGGAGCCCGCTGAACGCCTCCGCCGCGGAGCGCAAAACGTTTGATGAGGGGCGCAAGGGCATGCAGCAGGGCTGGGGCGGGACGCTGGATCAGCTCCAAGAATATTTGGCGAAGATGTGAACCGGTTGCGGATTTCGATCATCCGCGAGGCGCGGCCGTGCCGGCCCAGCGATCGCGGATGGCGGAAAGAAATTTCTCTTTGTCCGTGCGCATCTGCTGGACGAGCGGCTGGTTGCCCGTTTCCTCGTGTGCGGCCGCCCAGAGAACCATTTCGGTGAGGACCGGAGCGAGATCGATGCCTTTCGGCGTGAGCCGGTAGATGCGCTTTCGCGCGTCGGAGGGATCGCGCTCGGTGGAGACGATTCCATGTGCCTGCAGCATGCGCAACCGGTCGGCCAGGATGTTGGTGGCGATACCCTCGTAGGAATCCAGGAACTCTTTGTACGTCTTGAATCCGCGCAGCATCATGTCGCGGATAATGAGCAGCGACCAGCGGTCGCCCAGCATTTCGACCGAAGCGTTCAGGGGACACCCCGAGCGCCAGGGGGGAATGTTCTTTTTTCCGGGCATGGGCAGACAGTAGCATTTTTTACTTGCAAAGTGCAAGTGATATTGGCATGCTGTCGCCGTTCGGCACGCAGGGCCGGCGTTCGGGCGGCTGACGATGCATTTGAGACAGCGCCAGATTCCCGTGGCGTCGCTTCACGGCCCTCGGCGGACGAAAATAATTTCTACCGCGCGTGCAAGATTTCGGGAATGTCGATTCGAAGAGGAACGCATGTTCACGATCGCTGCCATTGTGGTGGTCATACTGATTGCCGGTGTCTTGGGCCTTGCGGCAAGCAAGCCGGACACGTTCCAAGTGGAGCGCGCCACGAGCATTCAGGCGCCGCCCGAAAAGATTTTTCCGTTCATCAACGATTTCCACGGCTGGACTTCCTGGTCGCCCTGGGAAAAGATCGATCCGGCGATGAAGCGGACCTACGGCGGCGCGGAAAAGGGAAAAGGCGCCGTTTACGAGTGGGAAGGCAACAATAAGGTAGGCAAGGGGCGCATGGAAATTACCGAGGCCAATCCGCCCGGCAAAGTCACCATCAAGCTGGATTTCATCAAGCCGTTTGAGGGCCACAACATTGCCGAATTCACGATGCAGCCCAAAGGCAATGCGACGGACGTCACCTGGGCGATGCACGGCCCCAATCGATTCATTTCCAAGGTATTCCATGTGTTCATGAACATGGACAACATGATCGGCAAGCAGTTCGCGCAGGGACTAGCAAATCTGAAGGGGATTGCCGAGAAGTAAGCCTGGTGGCAATTATGCAATCGGCGAATCAAGTCTCGAAAAAGAGCCTGTGGGCCGGGTGGATCATCACTGCGCTCGTCGCTTTGTTACTTGTCTTCGACGGCGTGACGAAAGTGATGCAATCGGCCTTTGTAATGGAGGCGACCGCCAAGACCGGATTTCCTTTGCGCCTGATTGTTCCCATCGGAGTTGCATTGCTTGTTTGTACCGCAATCTATTTGATTCCGCGGACTTGCATTCTTGGCGCCATCCTGCTGACGGGTTACCTGGGTGGCGCGGTGGTGACCAATCTTCGCGACGGATTCCCGTTTTTCAGTGTCGTTTTGTTTCCGGTGTATTTCGGGGTCTTCATCTGGGCGGGCGTTTACTTGCGCGATGCGCGGCTGCGCCCGCTGATTCCGCTGCGAAGTTAGCGTCCTGAAGACAATGCAGCACAAATCTCAATAAGATTCCATTAGGGTGGCGTTTTCAAATACCGGGAAGGAGAGGACAGATGAGCGGAGTACGATTGCTGGTGGGTACGAAAAAGGGCGCGTTTGTCATGACCTCGGACGGCAAGCGCGAAAAATGGGACATCAGCGGCCCGCACTTTGGCGGCTGGGAGATTTATCACATGAAGGGTTCGCCGGTGGATCCGAACCGGCTGTATGCGTCGCAAACCAGTGGGTGGTTCGGACAGCTAATCCAGCGGTCAAACGACGGCGGCAAGACCTGGGAGCCGGTGGGGAACAAGTTTGTGTACGACGGCGTGCCCGGCACGCACCAGTGGTATGACGGCACGCCGCATCCGTGGGAATTCAAGCGCGTCTGGCACCTGGAGCCATCGCTGACTGATCCGGACACGGTCTACGCCGGCGTCGAGGATGCTGCGATGTTCCGCACGACCGACGGCGGGCAAAACTGGGAGGAACTTTCCGGATTGCGCGGACACGGCACCGGCCCGCGCTGGCAGCCGGGCGCCGGAGGCATGTGCCTGCACACGATTTTGCTCGATCAGAATGTTCCGGGTCGCATGTTCATCGCCATCTCCGCTGCGGGCGCATTCCGCACCGACGACGCGGGCAAGACCTGGAAGCCGATCAATCAGGGGCTCAACTCGAAATTCCTTCCGGACCCAACCGCCGAAGTTGGCCACTGCGTGCACCGCATCGCGACACACAAGGCGCGCCCCGGCGTGCTGTTCATGCAAAAGCACTGGGACGTCATGCGCAGCGACAATGCCGGCGATTTGTGGACCGAAGTCAGCGGCAACCTGCCCACCGATTTCGGTTTCGTGATCGACGTCCACGCACACGAGCCGGAAACCATTTATGTGGTTCCCATCAAGAGCGACTCGGAACATTATCCTCTCGAAGGAAAGTTGAGCGTGTACCGCAGCCGCACGGGCGGGAACGAGTGGCAGGAACTCACCAACGGCCTGCCGCAGCGAGACTGTTACGTGAACGTGTTGCGCGACGCCATGGCCGTCGATTCGCTCGACAAGTGCGGCGTGTATTTCGGCACCACGGGCGGGCAGGTGTACTGTTCGGCCGACGCGGGGGATTCGTGGTCTCCGGTGGTGCAGAATCTGCCGGGCGTGCTGTCGGTAGAAGTGCAGACGCTGCCGTGACTGAGGCTGCTGTGAGAGAGGCATGAGTACGGCAACGATTCGCGTCGAGCTCCCCGCGCATTTGCGGACGCTGGCGCGCGTCGGCGCCGAGGTCGCAATCGCAGTGCAGCTCAACGGAGAGGGCCGCGTCACGCAGCGAGCGATTCTCGACGCGCTGGAAGCCCGTTATCCCATGCTGTGCGGCACGATCCGCGATCACGTCACGCACAAGCGCCGCGCGTTCCTGCGATTTTTCGCCTGCGCGGAAGATTGGTCGCACGAGTCGCCGGACGCGCCGCTCCCCGAGGAAGTCGCGTCGGGGAAGGAACCATTCCTGATCGTTGGCGCCATCGCCGGCGGCTAATTCGGAGCGGGTTTGGTAGCAAAGCCACTCTTGGCTGTACGATTTTTGCAATCGCACTGAGGTTCGCGACATTGGCGCGGCTTACAAAACCGCACAGCCAAAAGTGGCTGTCCTACTGAAATTCCGCAGACAGTGAAGCGGTGCCCCAAGGGATTCCGAAGTTCTCACACAGACTGCTGTAGCCCATCCGCCGCGGCGGACGGAGATTTTTTTCAAGGATCACGGGAGCAATTCATCATGCAAAAAATCACGCCATTTCTGTGGTTCAACAATAACGCCGAAGAAGCGGCGAATTTTTATGTTTCCATTTTTAAAAATGCGAAGATCGGGCGCGTGACACGTTACGGGGACGCCGGGCCGGGTCCGAAAGGCACGGCCATGTCCGTCACCTTCACGCTCGACGGCCAGGAATTTTACGCCCTGAACGGCGGACCCAAATTTTCGTTCACGCCGGCCATCTCGCTGTTCGTGAACTGCGAGACGCAGGAAGAGGTGGACGATTTGTGGGAAAAGCTTTCCGCGGGCGGCAGAAAGGACCAATGCGGCTGGCTACAGGACAAATTCGGCCTCTCCTGGCAAATCATCCCCTCGTCTTTGGGCCGGATGCTCGGAGACAGCGATCCCGAGAAAGCCAAGCGCGTGATGCGGGCCATGCTGCAGATGACTAAGATTGAGATCAAGGGATTGCAGCAGGCGTACGATCAACAGTAGGTCGGGCGCTCAACCTGTCCTGGACCCAACGCTGCGGGAACACACTAGTGCCGGTGTGCATGCCAAGGGGAATCACCAACGTCCCTCATCCAACCGCGCAAAACAGATATATACTGCTCACCATCCAAGAAACCAAGGAGTTCGCCCGATGCACAAGCGTGTCCCGCAATTCTTGTCCGTGATCGTTATTGCCGTATCGTTCTTTGTCTCATCTTTGATTCTCCATGCGGCGGAAACGTCGAACCGGCAGGCGGATGTGATGAAGACCTCGCAAGGCGAACTGAAGATCATGCCGGTCTATCACGGCAGCGTGATGTTTGAATTCGGCGGGAAGATCATTTACGTGGATCCGTGGAGCCAGGGGGATTTCACGGGCCTTCCGCCGGCGGACATGATTGTGATCACGCACACGCACCGCGACCACCTGGATCTCGCCTTGGTCAACCAGCTGAAGAAGCCGGAGACGATCGTGGTCGGGCCTGCCGCCGTGATCGATACGCTGAACTGCTTTCCGGCGTGCGGGCGCGCGGAAATTGTCGCCGATTCGGATAAGAAAGCGGTGATGGGTATCGGGTTTGAAGGCGTGCCGATGTACAACCTGGTGCAGGGATCGGCGCCGGGGATGCCGTATCACCACAAGGGAATCGGAAGCGGGTACATTTTGAGTTTTGGCGATACGCGGATTTATCTTTCGGGGGACACGGAGTGCACTTCGGAAATGAAGGCGCTGAAGAATATCAGCGTCGCGTTTCTGGCGATGAATCCTCCGCGCACCGGGTCCACGGTGGAAATGGCGGGATGCGCGAAGGCATTCAAGCCGAAAATTGTTTATCCGTATCATTATCGCGGGTCGAATCTGGAAGAGTTTGCGGGAGCCCTGAAGGATACGCCTGGCGTCGAGGTCCGCATTCGGAAGCTGGAGGGGGAGCAGTAACGTAGGTGCGGGACAAGAACCCCAAATCTTGAAACACAGAGAGCAGAGAGATCGTAGAAGGTGCTGAATGTCCGGGACCGCGCACAATGATTTCTACGCTCTAGCACGGCGCTAGCAGCGCTTTGTGAGCTCGAACGCTTCGGCCAGGAGCTCGTAGGAATGCACTCTGGCCTGGTGATCGTGGATTACCGTCAGAATCATCAGTTCTTCCACCTGTAATTCGCGTGCCATTTGTTTGAGTGTCGCACTCACTCTTTCCGCATCTCCCACAACATAGCGGGGCCATGCGCTTGCGTCCCAGGTGAGCGGGTCGGCATCTTCGCCAAGGGTTTCCAACTCCGCCAGCGCTTCCTCCGGTGTGGGCACGGGGCGGCGCGGACCGCCGAGGCGGATGCGGCGGATCAGCAATTTGGTGCTGGCCGCCAGGCGCTCGGCTTCGGCCTGCGTATTGGCACAGACCACGCCCAGCGTCAGGATGGCGCGCGGCTCGCTCAAAAATTTTGACGGCCGGAAATGCTCGCGGTAATGCGCGAGCGCCTCGGCGGTCTGTTCGGGGCCGATGAAGTGGGCGAAGGCGTACGGGAGTCCGAATCGCGCGGCGACGGCCGCGCTCCACGCGCTCGAACCAAGAAGCCATACGTCCGGAGCTCCCGGCATATCCGGTGAAATCTTGATCCGGCTGAAGGGATGTTCTGGCGGGAAACCGCGATGAAGGAGCGCCAGAAGTTCCGTTAATTGTTCGGGGAAATCGTCCGCCTGCAGGCGTTTGCTGCGGTCGCGCTGCAGGGCGAATGCTTCCAGACCTCCGCTACCGGGCGCACGGCCGAGGCCAAGATCGATCCGGCCCGGATACATCGCATGCAGCATGCGGAAGACTTCGGCGACCTTCAACGGGCTGTAATGCGGGAGCAACACGCCGCCCGACCCGACGCGGATTCCGGAAGTTTCCGCTGCCACTCGCGTGATGAGAATTTCCGGTGCCGGGCAAGCCAGCGTTTCGATGGCGTGATGCTCGGCGATCCAGTAGCGCTCGTAGCCCAAAGTATCGGCCGTGCGCGCCAGGTGGATGGTGTTGCGCAGCGCATCGCCCGGGGTTGACCCTGCGGGGACGGGCGACTGGTCCAGGACAGAAAGTTTCATTGCTCCCTTTCGCTTCGATTCCATCATTCGATCCGTGTCTGGTGCCGATAGAAATACAGAATGTAGCGGCGAATTCCGGGCATGCTACAATCGGGGCGTTGAAACGGCACGTTTTGTGACCCACAATCTCTCTTGTGTCTGTTTTCCTTTCCGGTGAGATGCCCTGCGAAGCTCTTCCCGGTCCGTGCGCGAACTCGGAATAGTACGCCAATATATTCTCAGGAGCCAGATACGATCGATATCAAGCGAACCCTCGCCATGATCGACGGCCCATTATCATTTTGTCAAATTTCCGGTCACGATGACGGCCTTTGTTGTCCGGAGGCCAGCGGGGAATCTGAAAGTGCCTTGAGCCGGCAATCCGGCAAACCAATCAGGACAGGAATGGCATCCTAAAGATCGCGGCGGGGTTGACGAGCCGGACACCCGCCCCGAACTTCGTGAGCGGACAGGCCGCGGAAACCTTTACTCTTATGATGATTGGAAAGCGGTCATTCATACTTCTTGCGAAATTCCTACGGCCGCCGAAAGCGCTATCAAGTCAAATTCAAGCTGGAGCATTGCTTGCCGGGACTCGCCGATGTATATTGGCACCCCGATTGAACCCAAGTAAGAAAGCTCCGGCTTAGAAAGAACTCTCGCAGAGTTGGAAAATGATGGATCTGCGGGCACCCGCGAATGATTGAATCGAAGTTTTCATGTTTTTGGGACGGGCCGGGATTCAGCCGCAATTATCTGACCGGAGTTTCACTTCACGGACACACCAATCGATCCAGGGAAGCGTTGGATTTCATTCCACAGCTGGCGCAGAGATGCCCCATGCTGCACGCGGCCCTGGAAAAACAGTGCAAACGCTCCACCATCCCCGTGGATTTCACCAAGGCCTTTTGGACCCCGCCGCTTACTCCCATGCGCGCCTACGAAACCGAGAAGGACCAGGTCGAGGATGTGCTCGGACTCGGCAGCCTGGTCTCGCTCACCGATCATGACAATATCGACGCGCCCACGCAGTTGCGGAGCGTGGCGGAAACATCGCAGATTCCCCTGGCCCTGGAGTGGAGCGTTCCGTTCCGCGGGACGACTTTTCATATCGGCGTGCACAATCTGCCAAGCGCCAGCGCGCAGTCGATTGTAGCCGAGCTCAATGCCTGCACGCGGAATCCGGTCGAGCGGCGCATCTCCGAACTTCTCGCCATGCTCGATCAAATCCCCGATGTGCTCGTTGTATTCAATCATCCGCTCTGGAACCAATCCTGCACGGGGAAAGCGCGCGACGCCGAAATCCTCAACGAATTCCTACGCCAAACGTCGAAATTTCTGCACGCATTTGAATTCAACGCCACGCGCTCTACAAAGGAGAACAAGAGGGTCATTCAACTGGCCGAGCGCTGGAACCGGCCGCTGGTTTCCGGCGGAGACCGCCACGGCTGCGAACCAAGCGGCGCGCTGAACCTGACGCGCAGCGAAACGTTTTCCGAATTTGTGGACGAGATCCGGCGCGGCCAGCGCAGCCATATGCTCCTGATGCCGCAGTACGCCGAGCCGGCAGTCATCCGCACCATCCGTACTCTGCTCGACGTCATCCGCGAATACCCCGAATACCCGGACGGGTCGCGCCGCTGGGACAATCGCATCTATCATCCTGACGCCGTCGGCGGCGCCGACCGGCCGATCTCGGCGCTCTGGAAGGCTCCTCCCGCGTACGTCGATCGGACGTTTGCCTGCATCCGCATTCTGGAAAATGAGGCGGTGCAGCGGGTCTTGCGGAGGATGTTCCGGGGCGGGGTCAGCTCCTACGCGCCTTCCCAGGTTTCTTCGGAGGCTGTCTCGTGATGAGGGAAAGTCCACGGGTGGCGCTTTTCCCGTGCGTGTACCACGAGGTGGACGGGGTAGCCAGCACCAGCAAACAGTTTGAATCCTTCGCCCGGCGCCGCAAGCTTCCGTTACTCATGGTTCATGCCGGGCCGCGGGATGCCATGTCCTCGGCCGGATCGGTGACGCACATCGAACTGCGCCGCAGCCGCCTGAAATTCCCGATCGACCGCGCCCATTATTACGATCTGCTCTTTTGGCGACATTACCGGAAACTGGAAGCTCAGGTCAGGGACTTTCGTCCCGACCTGGTGCAGATCACCGGCCCTAGCGACGTCGGCATGTTGGGGGCGCTGGTGGCTCACCGACTGAAAATTCCGCTCGCGGCCACCTGGCAAACTAACGTTCATCAATACGCGCGGAGCCGCGCGGCGGCGCTTGTGTCCTTTCTTCCCGAAGATGTAGCGGGCAAAGTTCTGGACGCGGTGCAGCGCTCAAGTTTTCGCGCCACGGCGCGTTTCTACCGGATCCCGCGGCTGCTGTTCGCGCCCAATCAGGAAATGATCCAGGCGCTGGAGGCGGCCACGGGCAAACCGTGCTACATGATGTCGCACGCCGTGAATACCGAGGCGTTCAGTCCCGAGTTTCGCACCCGGCAGGGAGGCGCGTTCCGCATCGGTTACGTCGGACGGCTCACCGCGGAAAAAAATGTACGCATGCTGGCGCGGCTCGAGCAAGCCCTGTTGGCAATGGGCCACCGGGATTTTCAGATCGTGGTGGTGGGGCAGGGTGCGGAAGAGAAGTGGCTGCGCGAACATCTGCAACATGCGGAATTCACCGGACTACTGGCCGGGCGCGAGCTGTCCCAGGCATTCGCGAATCTCGACCTGCTGGCGTTTCCTTCGGAGACCGATACCTTCGGCCTTGTGGTTTTGGAAGCGTTCGCTTCGGGCGTGCCCGCCGTGGTTACCGCGGGTGGCGGTCCGAAATTTACCGTTCGCCACGGACAGACGGGATATGCGGCGGACACGTTCGATGACTTCGCATCGTACACGTCGCTGTTGATGTCCCGCCCCGACTTGCGATCCGCCATGGGCGCCGCGGCCCGCGAGCAGGCCCTGGGCACTTCCTGGGACCGCATTTTTGATGGCATGTACGAGGCCTACGAACGCGGCATTTTCCCGGCAGCAGTCGCCGAACACACTGTTTTCGATACCGCCACAACCTGACGGAATTGCAAGCCGCGTCTTCCAGTAATCATGGTATTTTTAAAAAATGAGACCATTGCCTATTCCCGAAAGTGTGCTTTCCATGATGACACGCAAATATATTTCCACCGCGGCCGCTTTCGCGCTGCTGGCGTGCCTGTTGTCTCCGGCAAAGGCCTCATTCGCGCAGGATACCGCAAAAACTCCGGCGCAGCCGCGGCTGACTCTTCCGGAAGTCGTGGAACGCCTCACGGAAAGGAACGCCGAGCGCGCCGCGGCGCTGTCGGGTTATCGCAGTGAGCGCACCTACCAGATTGACTACAAAGGTATTCCCAGCGCCATGCATGCCGAGATGGTTGTGGACCTGAATTACAGCGCGCCTTCCACCGAGGATTTCAAGGTGGTCTCCCAGAGCGGATCCAAGCTGTTGATCGATCTGGTTCTGAAACGGTTGCTGGAGTCCGAGCGCGAATCCCATGATGACAAGAATCGCGACGGCGTCCAGATCACAGACCGGAACTATAATTTCACGATGCTCGATTCACAGGAAGTCGTGGACGGGTGTTCCTACGTTCTGGGCGTCGAACCGAAGGCTCCCAGCAAATTTCTATTTCGCGGACGCATATGGGTGGATGACAAGGATTTCGCCGTTTGCAGGATCGAAGCCGAGCCGGCAAAGAATCCATCCTTCTGGATCAAGAAGACCGAGATCCATCACTCCTTCATGAAAGTGGGCGACTTTTGGCTGCCGGCGCAGAATACTTCGGTTTCGCACATCCGTCTGGACGGTCACGCCACTTTGACCATCAAGTACGGCAACTACGAAGTCCAGACGACGCACGCGCTCAACATGCACGCTCCCCAGCCGTGAACGCTTAGCGCAGACTAAAGTCCACGTACCGCCTGAAATCAGCCCTTCACGGTTTCTGCAGCTGCGTTTCTTCCCGCGATGCGGCCCTGCACGGTGCACCTCGCCAGACCATGCAGGCTGAACCCGCCCGCCGATTCGCCTCCGCAGTACAGCCCCGGAATCACGTTGCCGTTCAGATCCACTACCTGGCACTTCGCATTGATCCTCAGCCCCGAGCGCGTGTCATGGATCACCGGCGTCGCCCATGCGGCGTGAAACGGCGGCGTCTGAATCTTGTATTTCGGCGTGGGCTTGGCGAAGTCCGCATCCTTGCCCGCGTCCACGAACGAGTTGTAGCGCGTCACGGATTCCTGCAACGCATCGGGCGGCATCGGCACGCGCTGATATTTGTTGTTAATCTTGCCGGCCAAATCCGCGATGGAATCGGCGGAGAAAAAATATCCGCGCGCGGTGTCCACGTAAGGCGGCGCGACCTTCCATCCTTCGCGCGTTACCGCGTCGGAATCGAAGATCGCCCAGATCGGGCCGCCTCCGGCATGTGTGTCGCCGATTCCCGCCATGGCCGCATTCAGGAAATTCGACGGCGAGTACTTGAGATTCGCGGCGTTCAGGTAGCTGTCCGGGACATAAGGCTTGATGGAATTGTAATTGTTTGCCGGGAACTGCCCCGCCGTCTCATCGTAAAATCTCCGGCCGATCAAATTTACGAGAATCACGTTCTGATAATCCTTCACAAACAGGCCGGAGGCGCCGGCCTTGGGAAAAATGGGGCTATCCGGCTGCCAGGAAAGATTCACGTAGCCGTACTGGCATCCGATCCAGCCCGCCTTGGTGACATTCTGGCCGAATTCTCCGGATTGATTGAAGGCGCCCCAGAGCGATGCGCCGATGGCCATCGCGGCGATCTCTCCGCTGGCATCCTGAAAAGACCACGGCTCGCCGGCCACTTGATATTCCTCGGTGAGGCGCGGATCGAAAATTCGGCGGAAGTTTACGTTGCTGCTGTGTCCGCCGGTGCCGATGATCACGCCTTTGCGCGCGCGGATGTTCACGGTTTTTCCCTGACTCGACGCCGAAATTCCCAGCACCCTGCCCGAATTCGGATTTTCGCGGACGATGCCCGTCATCTTGTGTTCCAGTAATATCTGCACTCCCAATTTTCTTGCCGTGGCCTCGAGCGGACGGATCAGGCCGACGCCTGAAGATGTGATGGCCCCTTTATCGGGAGACAGCGGGCCGCCATTCTGCGGGAGCGCCCAGCCAAGGGGCGCGGCGTGGCTCTCGCGCGGCGCCGAATTGCCGCACGCGTGCCCTCCTTGAGTATCCGGAGCTTTTTCCACGAACGTGACGCCGTGTTCGACCAGCCACTCGTAGGTCTTGGCGCTTTCGTCGGAAAAGGCGCGGATGATTTCCTTGTCGTTGTAGCGGTAATCGGGAAACCCGTTGGGCTCGACGACGGACCAATCCGTCAGGTCGGAGAATAAAATATCGGGCGAGTCGACCACTCCGTATTTTTTCTGGCGGCTGGTGCCACCGCCCAGAGCGACGTTTCCGCCGCTCAGGATCGCGTGTCCGCCGACGTCCGTGTTGGCATCGATCAGGATGACCGAGACTCCGCCCTCAGCCGCCTGAATCGCCGCGGGGAGGCCCGTGGCTCCCGCGCCGATGACCACGACGTCCGCTTCTTTATCCCAATGCGCGGGGCGCCCTTCGGCCTTCATGGCTTCCACGCCCAGACCGGTCAGCGCGGCCGCGCCTGCTCCGGTGGCTGTGGTCTTGATGAAATCACGGCGGGAAAAATGCTTCTGATCGGGATTTTTTCGTTTCATTCGGCATCACCCACAAAAGCGAATTTGAGATTGCTCTTGCGGAAGAACATATGCCCGGCGTGGTCTTGTGTCAACGTGGGATCGTCGTGATGGTCGCAAGACCTTGTGGCCAATCCTCGCACAAATGTGGTGTAGGAATATTGGAAAAACGCTAGGATGAGCGCTTATGCGAACACTACGTGGAGTTTTCGGATTATTTGGACTGGCTGCTTTCTTCGGCCCGATGTGTTACGGCGCTTCCATCACCGGCACGGTGAAAGGCCCGGACGGCTCCGCGTTCCAGGGCGCATTCGTCGAGGCGCAGAACTCGAAAACCAGAATCACCACCATCGTGCTTTCCGATAGCCAGGGCCGCTATCGTGTACCCGATCTCGTGGCGGGCGATTACCGCGTGCAGATCCGGGCCGTCGGTTTTCACGCCGATCCCAAGGTGGGCATCACACTCACCGCCGATCAAACCGCCTCGACCGATTTTTCGCTGGAGAAGGCCATCGTCCGCTGGAATGAAATTTCCCAATACCAGGCGGCGCAACTCTGGCCGCCCGCGAAAGGCAAGGACCTGATTTTCGGCCACTGCAACATCTGCCACCAATTTCAGACTCGCATGGCTTCGGTTCGGCGGGATTTGGACGGCTGGAAGGACCGCGTTGCGTACATGCGGGAAGCAATGGGTTTCAGTATTTTCCTGGGACCTCATTTCAGCGATCAGGACGCGGAAGAAGTTGCCACTTATCTGACCAGCCTGTTTGGCCCCGATTCCGTGCTGCCGAAATCCGCGGCCGACATGCCCGGATACGCGAAGACCGTGCGGCCCTTTAGCAGCGAGGCCATGAACATTGTGTACGTGGAGTACGAAATGCCGGGCCCGAGCCGCATGCCATTCAGCGCCGCTCCCGACAAGAACGGTTTCCTGTGGATCCCCGATTTTGGCGTGGCCAATAAGATCACCCGGCTCGATCCGAAGACGGGCGAGATGAAGGATTTCTCGATTCCCAACGTCGGGACCGGCGGAGTTCATTCGGCCGTGCCCGCAGCGGACGGTTCCGTCTGGCTCGCCGAGCAAGGCCCGAACAAGATCGGCCGGTGGGACCCCGCGACGCAGCGGATCACGGAATTTCAGGATGCCTACCTGCCCGGAAAAGAGGGAACCGAAGACGGCGGATCCAAGCACACCATCCGCATGGATCCCAGCGGAAAGGTGTGGGCCAGCGGAGTCCCGCTGACGCGCTTCGATCCAGAGACCGGGAAATTCGCCCGCTTTGTCGAAGGCGAGTATGCATATGACGTCAAACCTGATAAAAACGGCGATGCCTGGTTCACGAGCCCGTTTGCGGGCAAGATCGGCAAGGTGGACGGCAAAACGTCGCAGGTTTCGCGGTGGGCGACTCCGACGCCGGATTCTCATCCCCGGCGCATGGAGATCGGACCGGACGGAATGATTTATACTGGAGAATATCAAGCGGGAAAAATCGCTCGGTTCGACCCGAAAACGCAAACCTTCAAGGAATTTCCGTTGCCCGGACCGGACCCCACTCCGTATGCTCTGGGTTTTGATGCGAACGGCTATCTGTGGTACGACTCGCACAATATGGGTGAAATCGGGCGATTCGATTCAAGGACCGGGAACGTGATCGAATATCCGTTTCCGCACACCGAGCTTGCCATGCGTGAATTTTTCCGCGATGCGCAGGGAAGGATGTGGTACGGCTCCGCGCCTAACAACAAAGTCGGCTACTTTTATCTGGCGGGAAAAAGCGGCGCTGCCGGATCAGGCGGGAAGTAGCGCGGGTTTATACCGCGAGCAAATACCATTAGCAAAGGCTTCAGCCTGTGGGTTTTCGTCGCCTGCAAGATCGATTACGTCGGCACTAAACTCCAACAGGCTGAAGCCTGTTCTACGTAAACCCTCGTCCTAGTGATCCGCGGGGAGCGGCTGTAGCGGTGTCTTTCCGCCTGGAGCGGGTTCCTCGGCGGCGTTGGCCAGCATGGCTACCGACGCGTACGTTCCGCTGACCATCAACAAGTCGACCACCTGCTGTTCGGAGAAAATTTCGCGCGCGCGCTTGAACGTGGCGTCGCTCACCGCATGTTTGGTCGCGGCTTCCAAGCACAGATCGTAGACCACCGCTTCGTCGGGTTGCATGTTTGCCGGACGCCTTCCTTCCTTGAGATCGTTGGCCACAGACTCGGAAAGTCCCGCCTTGATTGCCAGGGGATAGTGCGCGACCCATTCGATCTGCGAAGTCCAGAGCCGCCCCTGGATCAGAATGGCGAACTCATTGAGTTTGCGCGGCACAGTTGTGTTGAAGCGCAGATAATCGAGCAGCTTGAGCATGCGGTCGGCCATCACGGGGCTGCGCAGCAAGGGATTGTACGGGCCACTGATGCCGATGCTGGAAACTTTCAGGATTTCATCGGCCACCGGGCGCTGCTGTTCGTTGAGATCTTCCACTTTCAGCTGGGGAAATCGGGGCTCCTTCTGCGCCGAAAACGCCACAGGCGTTGAAATGACGAGCGTGGCCACGGCTCCAGCCAGCGTTACGCTCATGATGAACAGGGCCAACACTTTCATGGATGTTTCCTCCTGGGATTTGCTTGTAAGATTCTTGCAGCGGTTCCGCTAAGTCTAACTTGCCTGCCCGCCGTTGCCGGGTCAAGCGAATAACCGGATCATTTTATTTCCACAATTTCGATAGCCACGCGGTCCGGGCCCTCGATCATGGCCGCACGCGTCGCGCCCCATGGGTGAATTTCTTCCAGGAACCCGACCCCTTCGCTCTTCAAGCGTTCGACCGTGGCCGGCAAATCCGCAACGCTCACGGCCCAATGATCCACGACGTAGCCTCGCGGGCTGGTCAGCCCGCCGCCCGGCCACGGCCGGATCAGGATGTCGATATCGCCAAAACGCACGTTGCCGCCGGGCTCGCGGACAAATCCCGGAAACTTGTAGAACGACGGCCATGTTGGCGCCGAGTACCGCTGTTTGCAGTCGCTTCCGGCCGGCGCGCTGGCTACATTTGGCGGAATGGTCGCGCCCATGTGCGCCACGTACCACTGCATGGCGCACAGCGGGTGCTCATGAAACATGTGCACGTGATTGAAGCGTTCCGGTTCACCCGGCGCGCCTTGTGCGTTCTCGATCATCGCATCGTCGGGGCCGCGCAGATAGCCGAAGCCGCCCTTATGCGTCGGCTCCATGCCTTTCGCGCGCATTTCGATGATCTGCTCCTGTGTTGGAAGTCCCGGCAGGACATCGCTAGACATATCCACGAGTTTGCCGTCGGCGGCGTCCCACATCTGAGCGATCTTCAGGCCTTTGGCGCGGAAATCGTGGTCGTATTTTTGCGAGTCCGGAGTATTCCAGCCGAAATGCCAGATCGAATCCTGCGGCGCGTTCAGCTCCGTCTTGGGCGGAGCACTCACTTTGGTAAAAAGGAGATAAATGTTTCCCGTCTTGACGGCCTCGTAGCCGTTGAACGTTGTCCGCGTCGTGGTGGCCGGATAGGGCCGCAGGTAATAGTCGGCCGCGGCTTTGGGATCCACCGAATTCAAGTGCACGTGATGAAAATGCATCGGCGCGATTGCTGGCGCCTGGGCGGGGGCGGCCGCGGGCGGCTGTGCGAGAACGGTGCGATGCGGGAGAGAATATGCCGCCAGGGAAACCGCGGCCAGCAGGACGATCCACGCGCTCAGTTTTTTCATAGACCCACGGAATATACCAAATTTAACGAGCACTGGCTGCGCCGAGGAGACAAAATCGAACCCGGCAAGATCCTGAATCTCTTTCCGCTACTTCGCTCCGGCGCAGGCAAAATTCGCGGCGTCGTTCTCGCTGCCCGAACCCTTGTACGTTGCGACCTGCGGGTAGGGACACACCGGACGGGTGCGCTCGACACCTTGCTGGGGATCATCGTCCTTGAACTTTGTGGCAATGAGTTTGGCGGGGGCAATCCCCTGGTCAACCCAGCGGTCGAGCGCGCCGATGATGTCATTTTCGGGGTCGTTCTTTTTATATCCCTTTTGGCCAAGACCCCCAAAGGTATTCGGACCGGGGCCTCCATTGCAGTGATACAGGCCCGGCATCATGAAAAGGCGAACAAACTCGCCGGTCGCCTCACCACTGTTTTTGCGGACGTCATTGTAATACTGCACGGTTCGCAACGGCGGCGTCGAATGATCCGCCCAGCCGTTGTACAAAATGAGTTTCCCGCCATGGGCCTTGAATCCGGACAAGTCCGTGTTGTCGGCGTCCTGATCTTTTTCAAACGGGATCAACGACTCAGGATCCTTGTCATAATCGAAGTCCCGGACCGAATCGAATTTCGGGCCAAAGACGATCCAGCGCATGAAACTGTCCATGTACATAAAATCGCTGGAGGGGTACCCGTGCATCGTTCCGACGCCGGTGATGTAATACGGGTAGTCGCCTTCATGCCCCGGTGAGTATCCGACATACAATCGCTTTCCAGAGGAATTTACCGGACCATTGAGAATCTTTTGCCACGCCGTCACTTGTTTTGTGGTCAGGCAATTGGGACCGTCCGCGCCCGCGCACGTTAAAACCTTCGGATCGAACTCGCATTTATCGGGACGGTCAATCAAGCCGTCGGCAAGGCCATCCTTGGCGTCGCACGCGGCCAAGGTCGCTCTTTCCATCGCGGGAATTTTGTACGGGGGAATCTCCGAACCTAAAAGAGCGTGCTGCGTCCAATCAAACATCATCATCGCTTTGGTCCGGTCGACGACGGCGCCTCCCGCAACCACGCCGTCAAAATCGTCCGGATACCGCTGCACCTCCATGAGCGCCATCTTGCCGCCGTTCGAGCATCCACAAAAATAGGAGCGGCGCGCCGGCGTTCCGTAATAGGCCTTGACGACTGCTTTTGCCAACAGCGCAACCAGATGAGTGGCGCGATGCGCGTAATTCACCTGGGACTGCGGATTGTTGTACATGGCCGACGCATCCCAGTGGAAGCCGCGATGTCCGGTGTCCGAACCGGCCGCGGCGTAACCCCTCGCCAGTGCGTCGTTGAGTTCCGGAACCGATCCGTTGTACCCGCCTCCGCCAACGTAGAAGAATTTGTTGTTCCACGCCTTGGTGGGGAGCGCCACCTCGAACAGAATCACAGTCTCGAGCCCGCCCTGCACACGGCAGTACTCCGGCACTTCCCCTTTTGCCGCGATGAGGGTCGCTTCGGTAATGACGGTGTCCTTCAGTTTCAGTCCGAGCAGCTTAGAACAGTCCGGCGTGGCTGCCGGAGCGGCCGCAAGGCCAAGCGGCAGCAGCAGCACCGCGGCCAGGCCCGCGAGAAACACCCTTGGCCCCTTGCAGGATCTGGCGCATGCTCGTAAAAAGCCGGCGTTTCGCCGGTGCGGATCAAGGCTTTTCATCATCTTCCGTTTCCTTTCCGGCGTAGCGTCCTTCGCACGGTCCATTTCCTTGTCGACGCAACTCGCAAGTTCGTTGCCTCAAGTTCCCGCGCGCGCTCTGCAAATTTCCCCTGGGTCATTCGGACACTTGCGTTTCCATTCATGTATGCGGGCAACTTACTCCCGTGCCGGCGTCACGTCAACTTGAAGAGTTTTCCTGATGATGGACGAATCGCACGCGGGCCATTCCATCCGCGGGGCGGCTTCTTTTCCAATCTCAATGGTTGTCGCCGGGAACCGCCTCCGCGCCGGTGCATGCGCGAAGTGTTTTTACCTTGTTTTAACGCACAGGAACGCCTCGATTAACGTAAGATGTCGCCGCACACCCTCAATCTGGTCGAGCGCGGGCGGAATGGGAGAACCATCGTGGACGAATACAAATATTTGCTTTCAGAACGCGACTTGCCGAAGAGTTGGTATAACGTCGTCCCGGATCTGCCGCAGCCGATGTCGCCTCCATTGCATCCGGGGACGGGGCAGCCGGCGGGCCCCGCCGATCTGGAAGCGATTTTTCCGCGCGCGTTGATCGAGCAGGAAGCTTCTTCCGCGCCCCGTATTCCGATCCCCGATCCGGTGCTCGATATGCTCCGGCTTTGGAGGCCCACGCCGCTGCACCGCGCCCGGCGCCTCGAAAAGGCACTGGGAACTCCGGCGAAAATTTTCTATAAGAACGAATCGGTCTCCCCGGCGGGCAGCCACAAGCTGAACACGTCGATCGCCCAGGCGTACTACAACAAAGAGCAGGGCATCAAGCGCCTGGCTACCGAGACCGGAGCCGGCCAATGGGGCAGCGCGCTTTCGTTTGCCTGCCAAGTGTTTGGACTCGAATGCTTTGTGTACATGGTGAAATGCAGTTATTTCCAGAAGCCCCACCGCCGCACGCTGATGGAATGCTGGGGAGCCAATTGCATTCCTTCGCCAAGTGACCGCACCATCGCCGGCCGCAAAATTCTGGCAGAGGATCCGGACTGCCCCGGGAGCCTGGGCATCGCCATCAGCGAAGCGGTCGAAGACGCGGCGCTGCGGAAGGACACCAATTACGCGCTCGGCAGTGTCCTAAACCATGTTCTGCTCCACCAGACGGTGATCGGGCAGGAAGCCCTGGCGCAACTCAAACTCGCTGGAGCGTTCCCGGATGTGGTGATCGGCTGCTGCGGAGGCGGCAGTAATTTTGCGGGGATCGCGTTTCCATTTGTGCCGCTGAAAGCGGGCGGCAAGCAGATTCGCCTGGTGGCTGTGGAACCCGCGGCGTGCCCGACAATGACCAAGGGCGTCTATGCGTACGATTTCGGCGACAAGAGCGGTATGACGCCTCTCTTGAAAATGGACACGCTCGGCCACGATTTTATTCCACCGGGAATCCATGCGGGAGGCCTGCGCTACCACGGCATGGCGCCGCTGGTCAGCCTGCTGCATCGCGCGGGCGTGGTCGAAGCGGTCAGCTACACGCAATTGAAATGCTTTGAAGCGGCCGTCCAGTTCGCAAGAAGCGAAGGCATCGTCGTCGCGCCGGAAACTTCGCATGCGGTGTGCTGCGCGATCGACGAAGCGCGCAACGCCAAGGAGGAGGGGAAGGAAAGGACCATCCTTTTCAATTTGAGCGGCCACGGACACTTCGATATGGCCGCGTACGAAAAATATTTTGCGGGCGAGCTCACCGATTACGAATATCCCGCCGAAAAAGTTCAGGAAGCGCTGGCGCATCTGCCGCGTACATGATCTTTATGGATGCGGTAGCGCCGATTTGGCTTTGGGTGCGAAACGCCGTTTCTCGAGCTTGGCCGCGGATCCGAACGAAACTTGTTATCAGTCTCGCATTTTCCGCGGGCTACTTGAATGGCCCGAGGTCGATGGCCGCGGCCATGGCCTGGTAGCCGGCATCGTTCGGATGCAGGTGGTCGCAGGAGTCGTACGCCGCAAGGAATTGTTTCGGATTGTTCGGATCGCGCGTGGCGGCGTCAAAATCGATCACCCCATCGAAGGCTTTGCCGGTGCGGATCCATTGATTCACGGCCTGGCGCTTAGCCTCGCCCTCGGCGCTGTAATACGGCGCGCCGTAAAACGGAGTCATGGTGGCGCCGAAGATCTTCACGCCCTTCGAGTGGGCCGCGTCGATGAGCTGCTGGTACCCGGCGATGATATCTTCGGCGGTTGGCGTCGGATTGGTCCGGGCGTTCCCGATGTCATTGATGCCTTCCATCAATACGACGTGCGTAACACCGGGCTGCGAAATCGCGTCGCGCTCAAATCGTGCCAGCGCATTGATCCCCGCCTGATAAGCCCCCTCGCTCAACACGCGATTGCCGGCGATCCCCGCGTTCATCAACCCGATTTTTACCGGAGACGCCTGGGAGAATAGCCGCCGCACGAGCTGATCGGGCCAGCGATTGTTCGTGTCCGGCGTCGAGCGCGTGCCGTCCGTGATGGAATCGCCGAACGTCACCAGGCCGCCGACCGATTCCGGCGCCTGGACCTCGACGCGATAGATCACGAACCAATTCTGCATGGCCGCCACCACCGGCAGCTTCACCGCGCCTGCGTAGTTGCCCGTCTCCGAAACGTAATTGGTCTGAAACGCGGCGGCGTGCATGGTCAGCGGCGCCGGCGTATCGGTGTTACCGGGCAGGTACAGATCGATGGCGAGGTCCGACATCTGCGGAACCGATAGACTCACTGGATCGCTGGTGATCACCGCGTACGCCGGAATCGCAATCGTGGACTTTCCGCTGAAGGTCAACAGGCGATCGGAGGCGGGCTCGATGGCCGCACTCTTGTCGCGCAGCGCGAGGTGAGCCGCGCCAATCAACAGCGGCGCGTTTCCATACGCATTGCTGAGCACGATGCGGACACTGGAGCCGCCGATGCTGGTGTGCACAATCTGGCGCAGCGTCTGATTATTGAAATGCATGAACGTAAGCGGCGCCGGCGGCGCCGCGGGACACTGATTTGGCTGAAACGGCGGCAGGGCGGGAGCAACCGGCGGCGGTGTCTGGGGACGGCCCACTTCGGAAGTGGACCACGTGCCCACCCAATGCTCGTTGCTCCCGCGCTGCGCGGGCCTCGCTGTGCGAATCGCCAAAAGACAGAGAGGGACCAAAACGAAAACGGCAGGAACAATCCGCCGTTGCATGGTTCGCCTGAAGTGTAGCCGTCCGCTTATATTCTTCATGTTCGTTTCGATCCCCTGCGCGGATTCCGTCTGGCCGGTTGAGGCGTTTTTCCGCCTTTACTTTTGCAGCAGGAACCTTTGCACCCGCTCGCCGTTGAACACTTCACCGGTATAAAGGTTGCCCTTGGAGTCGGTAGCCTCCATATGAACGCCGAAGAACTGGCCGGCGTTTTGGCCCATGCTTCCCAATGTGCCCAGCACCTTGCCAGTCTTGCGGTCCAGGAACCAGACGTGATTGTTGGTGAGATCGGAAATATAGAGCAGCCTCTGCTCTTTGTCGTTCGAGAACATCACGCCGCCGGTCGAGCCGCCCACGCCCGTCCATTCGGCCATCTTTATTTCCTGCTTGAAATTTCCCTGCTTGTCGGTCACGTGAATGCGGTTGCCCGCCCGGTCGGCCGCATACACCAGGCCGTCGTTCGAGAAATTAAATGTCAGGTGGCCGACGAATTCCTTCGCCATCGGACCATTCGGAGTGTAGGCGTGGTCGGCGGGAGCGATGCTGATTTCCGAGAGCTTGTGTCCATAGGCGCCCCAGCCGCGCTTGAACTCGAATTTGTCCAGCGAGAAGACCATTACTCGCCCGCCGAAAGCGTTGTCGGCAATGTAAATCTCGTTGGCCGCATCGTCCGTGCGGATTTCCTCGATTCCGCCCACAATCATCGGCGTGGTCGGCGGATATTTGGCGATGAAGGCAGTTCTTGCCAGTGCCGCCGCTGTTCCAGCTCCATCTCCGCGGGGGCCGCGCGGGGTGCCCGGTATCGTGAGGAATCCGGCAATCGGGCCGGCGCTGCCCTCACCGGGAGCGCGGGTCGGAAGAGTCGGCTCTGTGAATGGCTTTCCATCGGGCGTTTCGGGAACGTGAGGCACCGCCATCAGCATCTTGCCGGTTTTCGGATCGTACTTGCGGACGTTGTTTTGCCCGAGGTAGACAAACCCCTTGGTGTCGACAGCCATGCCGTGCCCTTGCGGCGCGTCGAATGAGCCGATGACGTCGCCATCCTTGTAGCCGGGGCCGTCATGCCCTGCGATGTGGATCATCGACGGAGGATGTACGCAGCAATCGGCAATCGGAGGATTCAGTTCGGCTTCGACTTCGATGGAAGTCAAATCGTTCGGACGGTCGTACACCCAAACGTTGTCGTCCTTGTCCACGGCCAGCCCCGTGACGCCGCCCATTTTCCACTTGTTCGGCAGCGGCTTGGGCCAACTGACATCGACCTTGAACTTGGGCGCGCTTTGATTCTGCGCCGCCGGTCCGCTCGCCAGGAAAAATACAAAAACAACGCCGAGTGCGCCCGCAAAAATCCATTTGAACTTTGCCATAGTGATCCCATCCTTTTTCAAACGAAGATGTCCAACCCACGGGACTGTTGCGCGGAGTCTATTCCGCAGAGTCCGGAACGTCAACAAGTGGCGCGAGGCGCCGGCAGTTCCGCTCGCCCTATGATCGGCAAGTAAAGGCAGGCTTCCGCCGTCATCGGCTGCTTGCGTCCATTTCCACATGTTTGAAAGCATGGCAACGCCGGAGGAGCGGCATTCAAAGGCGGATAATACCTTGGCGAATAGCGGATTCCGTACCCTGAGGCGACGCACGGGGCCGCGCTGTCTCACATCATCCGGGGCAATCCCTGGCGCACCGTATTCTCCAGGTCGGCGATGGCGCTGGCCACTTTGCGGCTGATGGTTTCCAAGTTGGAAAGCAGTTCGATGCGCTCATGCCGGCTCGCAATCTGTTCAGCGCTGAGCACGTAACTCAGCAGGCCGCAGGACTCGGCCAAACTGACCAGCATGATGTCGCGCGTTTCGGGAATCGAATCGGAGAGGATGGCATCGGCCAGCCGCAGGCGGACGTCCCGCTGCGGGCGGTTGTCGGCCATCGGGAAGCGCTCGACATCGATGATCCACAGGCGCTTGGATTTTTCGTGCTTCAAAATTCCCTGGCGGATGAGCGATGCGAGCGCTTCGCCCTCCAGATCGTCGCGCCGGGAAAATATCTCCTCGATCCACTCCCGCACCGAGGTGATATCGCCGCGTTGAGACATGGCGGCCAAAACGCGGTCCAGCGTGGCACTGCCTGTGGGGCTTCGATCGAGGATGTGAATCTGTTCCGTGTCGGTATCGATCTTGCGAGCCAGGGCTAGGTCAAAGAACACTGCGCCGACCAGAGCATACGCGGTGCCGTAGGGCCGCGTGGAACGCAGCGCGCCGGAATTCTCGTCCACCGCGAGCAACACCACTTCTTCCAGCATCGTCAACAAGGCAGTTCTCCCTGGATGCGCAGCAGCTTATGCAGGCCCGTGGTCTCAAACACTTCCTGAACAAATTTGTTCAGACAGCAGATGGCGAACTCGGAGCCGCGGGTTTGCGCGGCGCGCGCGGCTTGCAGCACCGAGCGCAGGCTGGCGCTCGAAATGTAAGTGAGCGCGCTAAAATCGGCGGCCACCCGGGCATTTCCCTCCACGGCGGATCGCAGCGCCGATTCCAGCGCGTCGGCGGCTTCGCCATCGGCGCGGCCGGCAACGGTGACAATTCTCCAGTCCCCCCGCGTCTCCTCAGTCACCTGAATCATTCTCGCCTCAGCTTTCCAGGGCCATTCGTCGCCGCCATTGGCGGCCATTGCTGAACACACACCGTCGCTGCAGGTGTGGCCATCGGCCGGCCGAGATTGTACTACCGAACGATTTCGCACGATAGGCAAGAGCCATGAGTCGCGAGAATTCTCCATGGAATGGAGATGAAACGGAAATGCCGGGCGGTACTGTGGGCTTGCAAGCCTCGATTCGGATACGATATTCGCGAAAGGAGCCGCGATGACTTCAGTCCGTCTGCGTTTGGAAAATGGCGGGTATATCGAGCTGCTGGATTCGTTTGGTAACGCCACACTGGAACATTGAGACCACAATTACGCCGGGTCCATCCGGAACGGCGGCTCCTTGCGGAAATGTCATGAATTTCTACACGGGAATGCGATGGAAGAAAAGTTTCTTTTGAATCTGGAAGGCAATTGGGTATCCCGAGGAGCTGAAGGCAGGCTTTTTAGAGAAATATCCTGGGAAGGTTGAAGGCCCCGACGATAGGTTCATTCTACTCACCGGGTGCGTCGGTGACCCCTTCGACCCCGACAACTGACGTGATCACAAGTGCGAGAAGAAACCAACCCCACCGCCCCTTCGAAAAATCAAGAAGGAACGACCACCCGGAAATTCAAACCTAAAGGCTGCGCCGCCCGCCGATCATGCTTACTCCCTTACAGGCGTCAAATGCGACGCCCCTTAAACTATTTTGGCAAATCGGGCTGATGCAGGATGAACGACAATGGCTCGTTCGACACTTCGACACGCTTGACCTCGAAACAGGATGGGAGGAGGTCGTAAGGCACACCAACCTTTGAGTAAATGTTCTCGAACAGGGTCACACTTACGTTTCCACTACGGTCAGACAAATGACCTACTGCACTGAATGATGTATTCTTAGTGTATTGGAGCTCGCTATTTCTTCCATGAAACCAATCGGTTCTTTTTCTAGTGTTCTTGTCAATCAGAAAGGTAATTTCGCCGTACATGGCAGCGATGAAATCATGACTCTCAGTTCCGTGCACTTGAAAAATGGGATCGATATTATTGTAAATCAGCAGTATCGAAGGAATGCCTTGATCGGCTCCGTACCGTATCTGTTTCTTTGAGCGATTTATCCTGTCGCGGACGTGGGCGCCTATGATTCGGGAATGTGACAAGATATTCGGGCTGGACGGGTCTTTTACGACTCCAAAGCTTTCATCTTCCGTTAGTTCTTTCACTTCGACCATCAATTTAAGGTCGCCCACTAGTATCAGGTAGTCTGGCCTGTGACACGCTTTCTCTTTAACTTCTTCGACCTTCTGAAACGGCACCTTATTGGTGATCAAGAACCGTTCGAATAACTGTTCCGATTTTGTCTTCATGTAATGATCCTTTAGGGTCCGTTACCGCTCCTCTAATCATACACGCGAGTAGTCTACTGCGCGTCCCGATGCCATAGAACCACATTTACCATAATCGCCACACCACGGCATGGTTACCAGCCCATGTTAGAATCCAATCCTAGATGGAGGATGACATGGCAACACCGAGCATATTGTTTTCACGAAAGGACAAATGCGATGATGCGGAAACAATACTTTATGAAATTGACCTGCTGCGCTTCACGAGGGGGCGGTTGCTTTCGTCCAATTCAGCGTGGACACAGCGCGACGAGTGGGTCTACTTGGAAAGCTTTCTGTTGCATTTCCGTAATCTGATCGAATTCTTTGGGAAGCCGAAGCCAGATAAAGACGATTTAACTGTTCAACGCCCGAAGGACTTTAGGACATGGAAAGCCCTGACCAAACCTGATATTGAATTAATGACTAGACCGGACCTTTGGAAAAAATATGAAACTAGGCAGAATCCCGAATCGATCTCAAAATATCTCCATCACTGTACGAAGCGAAGAACTATAAAGAAGAAATGGGACGTCGAAGCCATGTTCTCAGAACTGCGACCGGCTATCGACAAGTTCGAGTCCTTACTGCCCGAATACAAGCCCGTTACAGGGTTGACTCAAACACGAGGCGTTTCCTTTCTCGATGGGAATTCAACCGCTAGCACTAGAGTGTGGGATTCAAGTTTGGTCCCTGAAAAGTAGAGTGAAGTGACCATGGGCGGTGATCTGGCAGTTTGCCCGGACATTAGACGATCCTGAATCGGAGGGTACCCCAGCCTTCGACTTTTGAAGGCCAAGTTTTTGACTTGACGCTCGTGAACCGGATCAACGGACGCATCAGGAGCCCACAAAACAAGGACTCAAACCGGACATTACGCCCAACTTCGCTCCGGGCGTGTAGCCGGAGCGATGTAAGGGTTCCGAAATTTGGGTGACGCCTTGCTCACTTCCCCGGAGCGGGCAACGTCTGTATGGGCGCAGAGCACAACTCTTCGACGGGCTGCTCCGATTTGTATTCCAGTTTCTTGGGCGGGGCGCATCCTTCTTCCTTGGTCAGCAGGAGGCTCGGCTTCCCGATCTCTTCTTTCTCGGCCTTGGCCGCGATGGGCGCAAGTTCCTTCTTCATCTGCTCGTACGCGGACGTCTGCACGACGGCGTCCGGCTTTGCTTCCAGGAAAGTGATCTCGCGCTGGGTCTGCACCATCCTCTGATAGAAGGGCGGGTGCGTGCGGAACCAGCTCACGCCGTTGACGTAGCCTTTCTTTGTGGCCATTTTGTCGAAGAAGCGGATGAACCCGCTGGGATCGTATCCGGCGCTCCACGCATATTGGACGCCGAGTTGGTCCGCTTCGAGTTCGTAGTCGCGGCTGACGCCCAGCAATTTGAGGTTGAGCACCAGGCCCAAACCGAAAAATCCATACTGCAACGCATAATACATGCCAATGCCCGCTACGCCGCCGGTCAGGACGATGGCGGCGATTTGCGCTGCCTGGTAAAGAATGCTGGCGATGGTTGCGCGTTTCATGAGCTTGTTCGCGTGCCGGGCCGTATCGTGCGAGATTTCATGAGCGATGACGCCCGCCAGTTCGGACTCGTCGTCGGTGGCTTCCAGCAGGCCGCGCTCGATGAACAGATACCCGCCGGGCAGCGCGAATGCGTTGATTTCCCGGGATTGCAGCACGGTGATGTGCAGGGGAATTTTCAGATCGGAGTGCTTGGCAATTTTCTCCCCGACCGACCGGACGTATTCCTGGATAGCCTTGTCCTCGAGTTCGGGCGGCATGAGGCCGAGGCGTTTCAGTTCCTCGACGGATTGCGCGCCGCGCTTGATGTCGTCCTGCTGATTCGGCTCGATCTCACGGAATCCGATGTCCTTTACGTCTCCCCAGCGTCGCGTGTGATAGGTTCCGCTCGCGAGTTCCTGCTGGATTTGTTTGTATTG
Organism: Terriglobia bacterium; assembly: GCA_020073485.1. Lineage (GTDB taxonomy): Bacteria > Acidobacteriota > Terriglobia > Acidiferrales > UBA7541 > Palsa-360. The sequence continues at coordinate 79,672 of JAIQFB010000004.1, forward strand.
AGCGGGCCATTGTTGAATGACATCCAATTTCGCGTTTAGGTTGTCATACGCAGTGGGAATGGCCTGTCCGGAAAGGATGTCGGCTTCGCTCCTCAACATATCGAGGTTTTGAATGGTGCAGTGGGCCTGCTTGCGTTGCTCCTCGTTGAGCGTCGCCGTATTTTTCTTGAGATCCTTGCGGGCGGCGTCAATCTGATCGCCGTACTGCTTGGAATGCGTTTTGAAGCGGCCCACGCAGAGATCCTTTCCACTCTTGAGCGAGTTCCGCTGCGATTCGATTTCCGAGGCGCTGAATTCCAGCTTTGGCGCCAGCTCGAAAAGCTCCATGTACGATTTGTTCAGGTACTCGCGCAGCGTGAGCGTCTGCGCTGACCGGATCGGCGATTGCTGCGCGTAGGCCAGGCCTTCCCCCAAGGTTGGCAGCAAGGCCATCACGGAACAATGCAGAATCGCGACTGACTTCCGGAATAGGTTTTTCATTTCGGCTCCTTTCTCATCTTTTCTCGTCTTTTCTCATGATCATTTCTCGTCTTTTCGCATTTTGGGGGCCGCCGAATGGCCCCGTGAACTCACTCGGTGGAATCCTTCACTTGCGCCCAGGCCCGACCGGCGCGGTATAGCCTTCACGCGTGTAGACCACCGGCTTCTGTTTCTTGCCCTTGGGAGTTGTGACGATCATCGGGCTCCCGTCCGGCCGCACGATCTCGACTTTCAGCTTGTGGTATTTGCCGTCGTGCGCAAGATTTTCCGGCGAGAAACCAATCCTGTACTGGCTGCGAAGAAACGTGGCCACGTTCCTGAAAATATCGGGGATTTCTCCCTCAAACCGGGGAAACCACGCACTGCCGCCGGATAATTTCGCGAATGACTGCAGTTGATTCTTTGCCTGGATGTATGAAAGGGAACTGCCCCCGGAGAGCTGCGTTTCAGCCCGCAGATATTCGGCTTCCGCCACTCCCACGCAAAAGATGGTCGCGTCGCTCCCCTTAACTCGCCGTAGCACGTCGTTGAGATTGCTCTGGCTCATCGTGTTGGCCCCAGTGCCGATGATCAGAATGGATGTTTTTCCTTTTACGCGCTTGAGGCGATCCAGGGTATCGATGAGGGCGTCAAACAGGTTGGCCTCGTGGAATTGAGGATAGACCAGCATGCTGAGCTCTTCCTGGACGGCAGCCCGATTTCGCGTGAAATCGACTCGAACCGTCGGCTTGATATCGTAGGTAACTAGAGCGAGATAGTCCTTTGGCTCCAGGTGATCGAGAAACGCCGATCCCCAGGAAGCCGCCTTATAGGCGAAATAATCGTAGGAGCTGCCGCTGTTTTCCAGGAGCATCACGATCGTGATCGGCGCGCCCGTCGGCTCAAAAGTGGTAATCGCCTGCGCCTTGCCCTCGTCCAGGACGCGGAAGTTTTCCTTCTTGAGCCCGGCGAGGACCAACCCATCTTCATCCGTCGCAAGGACATCGAGACTCACGAGCGCGGTCTCCACCGAAATGGCAGGGCCGGGAATCTTTGGCTGGGGTTGAGGCGACGGGGCTTGGGGGACCCGGTGCCCCGGTGGCGGCGGGATGGGACCGGGCTGTCCCTGTGCGGCCAAACGGGCCGTGCCTGCCAGGAGAATCACCATGGCAAGAGCAGCACTCGTTATCGCGAAGGCCCCTGCTCTGATGGTGTTCATCGGATTTCTCGCTCGAAGATTCTAGTGCTGTAACTCTTCTAACGGTAATCACAGGCAGCGGCGGTGAGCAATGTCACCGCCATTTGTGACGCGGAACACAACCGCTAAGGACCGAAGGCGGAAGAGCGAGGAAAACTTGGAATTATCGATTGCCAGTAGATTCTTCAAGAGCACCCCATTACGAAGGAAGTCTGGCTCCTCAGACAATGCTCAACCTTTTTTGAAAACTACGTTATATGGGCTTTCTTCGCGGTGACCCATGTCACTTCACAATTCCAGAGACTATCTTTGCATGCCGGTTTGACGCATCATGCGATTTCCAATTCGGGAGGTTTGCCATGAAACCACGAATTCTGCTTGCAGTGGGTTTGATTTCGAGCGTGTGGTTGGCAGCGATGCCGGTCAGGTCACGAACGGCTTTCATCAAGACACTTCGAGGATCGAACTGGCGGGCACCCGCCAAGACGCCGATAACCGCGACATGACCGCCGATGCGCACACAGGTCAAGGATTTCGATTAAGTCCCGATCCTCTGACGTCGGCACACTTTTCTTAGGAGACAAATCGCAAAGAATAGAGACTAAAAAGAGGGGTTACCAGCATGCAAGGCAGAACTGATCACCCATCCCGCGACAAACTGCTGCAGATGTCTTACAAAAATCCAATCCCTACCTTGCAGGTTCAAGAATTAACCGTTGGCTGACATGCTGTTCCACCGCCGCTCGCGAATACAACATCGGGATGTATTTTCCCTGGTCCCACAATGGCATCAAATCCGCGTAGTGTGTGCTCCCCGGAACTCCACTCTCGCCTGGTGAATTAACCATGACGGAATTATCCCAGGCACCTACGTCGAGAATCTGCCGCCAAGTCGGACCGCCAGTCTGGTAGAAGACGGACTCGCCTCGGCGAGCGCCTCCAGTGGCATTGATGGTGCTCGCGTCGCCCGGCCGCGGTATGGGGCCGAGGTTCACCAAAGGCTTCATTTCCGGAATGGTTTCGAGCGGGTGGTGGAACACGACCGAGTGGATCTGCCCCCATGACCATTTTGAAGAGTCCGAGCCTTCCATCTGCGAAAGCCGCATGTATGCGGCCTGCAAGGTGTCGAGCATGATTTGTGTCCGGGCCGCCTCTGGTTGATTTCCGAAAGTCTCTGCATCTGGATGCTCCAGGCGGCGGATGATAGGGTCCGCAGCTCCGTTTCCCACGATGCGCGCGACGGCATTCGGATCCGCCGCTCCAGTGACGGCGATCATGCGGTGCATCACGGCCTCTTGTAGGCCGTTGAGCCACAACTCATAGAGCGCCGCTGCAGCGGAATCGCGCGTGGCAGCGCCGTCCCAATGCAGAATCATTTGGGTGGCCGGATCCTGGCTGTTTCCGCTGACTTCGCCTAGTAAACGCACCAACGCGCGGCCAGGAAGCGGTGTAACGTCATTCTGGATACGCTCCATGTCTGCAATCCCCAGTTTGTGCTTCTGGTCCACGGCTTGTTGCAGAAGCTCCGTGATGCGGTTGAACCGGTCGGGTTCTGTCCATTCGAAGCCGACCTTATAAGGATAATTCTCCGGAATCATTTTTTGGTTTGCGCTCGCGATAAATCCACGCTCGGGATTGTATTGGTGTGGCAATTCCGAAGTTGGAATCCAATTTTCCCATTCGTAGCCACCGGTGCCGGGCTCCGGCATCAGCCCAGTCCAATTTTTTCGCACTGGCTCAAGACCCACCGAATGCTCCCCGATATTGCCGTCCACATCCGCGTAGACGATATTGTGTGTGGGTGCTTTCCAAACCTTGACGGCTTCCTCGAATTCATTCCAGTTCTTGACCCGGTCCATGGTCAGGCACCCGAGATAGCCTGCCGTCCCAGGATCGGAAAGCACGGACCGCAGCGCCAGAGCGCGATGAGTGGCCGCATCTTCCCAAAGGACGGGTCCATGCCGGGTGAATTTCAGTTCCACCACCTGGTCGGGTTCGCCTTTGATGTGAAACGTGGCCTTCTCAACTTTCATGGTGCCCCAGCCGGACTCCGTCTTATACCGCAGCGGATCGGACGGATCGAGATCCTCAACGTACAGGTCTTGCTGATCCATGCCGAAGATAGTCCAGCCAAAGCCCACCCGCTCGTTATGCCCACCCTGCACGCCCGGTGATCCAGCTTCAGTTGAACCAATCACGTCCCAGCCCGGCGAAACCAGGTGCACAATGTAGCGAAGCGAGGGCACGATATTGACGGTGCGATGCGGGTCGTTCGAGAGAATTGGACGCCCGGTCAAGGTGAGCTTTCCGGAAACGACCCAGTTATTGCTGCCCCAATTTTCACTGTCCCATTCGACGGGGAAATTTTCCGCGGTCTTCTTTAACGGAGGGAAACTGATTCCTACGTCGCTGCCTACAAGATTGCGCACCAGGCTCGACGACAATCCCGAAAGCTCAAGGCCCGGAGCCGGGTCGAGCTCCACCGCGGGATTAAAATCATAGAGAGTCGAGGCCTTTTTGGCGCCAATCAACTTGACGAGTTCCGCATGCGCGAGTTCGGCGACGGCATTGCGCGTCATCGGGAAGCCGGCCATTCGTGTCAGGACGTCCTCCGGTTTCCAGAGTTCGGGCGCGAACCCGGCGGCTTTGAAATCGGGTGTGAGTCCCGGCCCGCCGGGTGCCGAAATCGCCTTGATGTAGGCGTTGATGCCTTCGGTGAAAGCTTCCAGAATTTGTTTCCCGTCCGGAGCGTAGCTCGCATATTCGGCAGCCATGTCTCCGCGGTAGCGCAGGAGTCTGGCGCCGATGTCCCGCTGCAGGAACGTCGGCCCCAAAATCTCAGACAAAGTTCCTTGCCCCGCACGCTTCCAGATCTCCATTTGAAAGAGTCGGTCTTGCGCCGTGGCATAGCCTTGAGCAAAAAACATGTCATGCTGATTCTGGGCGTAAATGTGAGGAATACCCCAGGTATCGCGAATAATGGTGACAGGCTGCTTGAGTCCTGCAAGCTTCTGCGTGGAGGCATACCCGGAGGAGTGAGGTTGGCCGGCGCCAGTGCTTCGGGACAAAGTATCTGAACTTTGCGCGGCGCTGGGTTTCAGAATCGGGAGAAGGGCTACGGCCAAAATAGTTGTCACCACGAACAGGACTGCTGCTGCATACCGTCGCATATCCATCCTCCTGACATTCACAGTCATGCCTGGCTCCGTCTCATGCTTTAGCCTTCATCCGGGATTCTCATTTTTGGTTGTTGGTTGACCGATAATGTATACCCAAGGAAGGGAGCTGGCAATTCTTCCGCAACGGAGGGAGGACGCGCATGCGAACGGCGATCTGTTATCTCCCGCGAATGGGCTCAGAGCGTCCAGAGCCGGTCTGTTGTGGGTGTTTGACATCAGCGGAAATGGGAGTGAGTAGAGAGCAAAGAAACACTGGCTGTTGAACGGCGACAAGATCCCGACCGGGGAGACTGCGCCGACGGAACAGATGTTCCCCGACCCCAATCGAATTGCGCTCAAAGACTACAACTTCGATGAAGTGTTTAGCGATCTCGTGCGCGATGCGGACGGCCGGGCGCTAATGAGGGTCAAAGGCAAGTCGCAGCAGCTGGAGGTGCTGTTCGTACCCAAGTACAACACGGTCGTGGTCTTTTCCCCACAGCCGCGCGATTCAGACAATCGCACTGGCTCAATTCCGAATTTTATTTGTTTTGAGCCAATGGCCGGCATCACGGATGCGATGAATCTGGCTTATCGTGGGCTCTATTACGAACTTCAGATGCTCCCGCCCGGGGAAATTTGGCAGGAGAGCTTCTGGATTCGCCCGAGCGGCTTCTAGCCTGTGTATGCAAGTAAGAAACTCCGCCCGTGGCCATGCTCCCTCCGCAGGCTTCTCGCTGTCGTAGTCATGCGGGTGGATCATTTTTATGCTACGTCCGTTGCAGACCTGGAGGGTATACAACGCCCGCTCGGTTGATGAGTTCCTGGAGGGGAAGTTCCTAACCTTTGCGAGGAATCGAAATCAGCAACAAAGGAACAGAGATGGATTCATGTGACGTCCTGATCGTCGACCCACGTGAGTGTGGATCAGTGGTTCCATCATTGTAACGATCCTGTACTACGGCATTCAGGATAAGAGTGGACGAGTGGCCATGCAGCGGACAATCTGTTGTGATCATAATCACGCCCAGTAAGACCAACATTCGGTCTGCAGTTTTGTTGCGAGCTATTTTGTCCCCCTAAGCGCTGAGGGCAATCATGTCGAAACACAATAGGTAATCAGTGATGATGACGTGCAGACATGGGCTGTGACAATAAATAGACATTAAGGAAGGTAAAAGCCGCCGCGATCATCATCATCGGAAAGACTGCCCTCAGAGCCAGCTTCCTTTCCCGATAGTTCCTCAATGAAAGTTTCCAGCCTATATACAGGGAGAGCAGATAGAACCCCGACAGGATAGACATCTGGAGGTAATAAATGAAAACGTCGGTTGCAAGCGGCCCAATCCGCCAATTGGCTGTGCCGACATGGAAAACAGTCAAATCGTTAATCGTGCGCTGGATGACTGGGACAATCCCCGGCCCCTCTTTAAGTAGGTGCAAAACGTTGTGGGCCAGATGCAGCGCCAATCCGATGGGGACGAACATGTAGCCAAAGATTGTAAAGGTCTCTTTATAGCCGAATCTGGGCGAATGAACCATCCCACGGCTCAGTTGTGATGCAAGCAACACCAACAACGGGGCGACCAGGAAGCTGGACACAAAATAGACGACGGTAAATGTCAAATTCTCGATCATGGCGTGGTTTTTAATCCCCACCAGAGAAAAAGGGATGAAGTGCGACATCCGGTCCATCCATGCATGCCAGGGCTCGACCATGTGGCCGGTAACCATGAAGACGACTCCGACAAGCAAAATAGCCAGAAATGCTTCGTCGAAACGCCGGTGGGAGCTTGACCAAAGATCTTCCGCGAACGGTCTTAACGTGAAGGAAATGTTGTCTTTCGGGCATGTCTTTACGCATTCGCCGCACAGATTGCAGTAATTATTGCGGTCCATGGCCGAGGGAAACTCGAACATCATACATCCCTCTCCTTTTTCGTTGCCGCGGTAACAATCCTTAGTCAAGCAGGTTGAACAAGCCGCGCGATTCTTGGCGCGAAGCTCAAGCGGCGAAACCATGGAGTAAAGTCCAATCAGTCCTCCGATCGGACATAAATGGCGGCAGAACGTTGCCCGCTGGAAAAAGAGTCCCGTGAGAATCGCAACGGTGGAGATTACGACCACAAGCCACGCCGTGCGGCTCGGGCTGCCAACGATTCCAAAATATTCATCCGCCCAGGTCAGAATCACGAAAGCCAGAGTGGCCAGCCAGACATTTCGCAGGGCGGGAGGAAATCGCCTGATCGGTTTGAATATGCGGGAGGTCCAGACAGTCAGGGCGCCAAAGGGACACATGGTGCACCAAAGCCTCCCAACCAATACGAAAGCGAAGATGATAGCCGCCCACCAAATCGTCCACGTCATCTTGGTTGCGAAATTCCTTCCTCCGTCCTGCGTGTCAAAAAAACCGAGATAGATAACCAGGGCAAAGATTAGAAGATTCGGAACCTGCAATATCAGCTGAAAGTATCTCCACTTTACGAGGGCTTTTACCCCGCGGAACTGCAATAGATCGAAACGGCCCTGATTCCGAGGACGAGGAGATCCGCGAGTGAAGAGAAGGGCGACGGTGAGTCCCGTTAGAAAAACCATCGCGCCAAGCGTCCACCATGGATGGAACATGGGAACTGGCTGGATGGGAACCTCTGGTTCGCCGGCATAGCGGGGAACTAATTCCATACCGCAATCGGGGGCTATTCCCGCCCTGTCTAATTTATAAGCGGGGTGCATGGGGTCGTACCAGTAGAGAACCTGGTGTTCTGCCAGCGGAGGCGGTTCTTTGATCGGGGACGCCTTCGCGACCTGTCCATGCCCGGTTGTGGTCGCAGTTTCATGTGCGAAAGCTGAAGGCAAGACCAATAAAACCAGCGCTAGCGCAAAAACAATGAGTCTATTCATATCGGTCCAACCCGCCGAAACAGTGACTTCAAGGGAAACACTTAAAATTCTCCTCTTAATCACAGCCAAATTGCTGTGACGAAGGTCACCATCCCCTATGACGTGCCAAAGGCCCGGGCAAATCAATCGGAACATGCAATTTCGACCTCTTGTTTGCACAAGAACTTAGGCCAGGCATACTCGGCATCTTTAATATGTACGAAAAATCTTGCAGCGATCTCTTTCTGGAATTGGTGGTATATATGGAGCCAAGCACGACGTATCGAAAGATGACTAGGTAAAACAAGCATTGATAGACATTGGGACATGCTTGATTGCTCGGGAGTCTTGCATCTCACGCTGCATTGTCCACAAGGAGCACACCAATGGGCTTCGACAAAGAGGAAATGATTGAGCAGTTGAAGTTTGAAATCGAAATGATTGAGAAGGGAGGATACGACGCTTCGGTGCGGGAACCTCGCAAAAATCCGGAAATCTTCCGCGATTCGATTACCTGCCTTAACGTAGGTCTTGAGGAAAAGGAGCATCCTTGCTCGGATTGCTTTTTGAGCCAGTTCGCACCCCCCGAGCTGCGCAACTCCACAGGTGACATCTGCCATAAGATTCCGCTCAACGAAAAGGGCGACACGGTCGAATCGCTCAAGGCTGAAGACGATCAGCAGAAGCTCCAAACCACTGTTTTGGGCTGGCTGAAAAGAACTGTCGCAAAACTGGAAGAAGAAGTCGCGCGCAAAGAGTAGGCGTCGCGACATTTCATGACTCACGACGATTTCGAAGTCTGAGGCCGTGGAAGAATCGAGTGTTGTATAGACAATGACAATTCAGTCGAATACCAGCTAGCGTTCCCCGTCAGGTCGCTGCGCATGCCGCTTTTATTTTTCCGGAATGACGGGTAACAGGAGATAGCTGTCGTGCTGTCCTCCGGTGATGATGCGATTGGTGCCACCGAATTCCACGGGGTCACGACCGGTATGAAGGAACGCTCCCGACCCACGATACGCCACCGGCGAATTCATCCCCTTATAGGCCCCCGATGAGTCGATCGGGCGCTCGAAATCTTTGCCCTGCAGCACAAGGCTGAGCCGGTATCCCTTCGGGAACACCATACTAGTAGGCCAGACCTCGACCTCTACGGGGTAGAGTTCGCCGGGCATGAGTTTTTGTATTTCGTCATGGGGATGCCAGGGGCGATAGGGTTTCGATCGGTTCGGATCAAGCTTGCGATGGGAGACGCGCAGCCAACCTTGGGTTACCGGAACGGCGGGATCGTTGGCCCCTCGGAATGTCACTTCCTTCCCGTCCGGCCCGAATGCCTGGAGCGTTGCGAAGATGTCCATGTCGGTGGTCGAGGAAGATACCCACAGATGCGCGACAATGGGGCCGGTGATTTCCGTGTCCTTGTCAAATGGAGCGGTTGAGAACGTCACGCCATCGGTCATGGCTTGATAGCTGGCGGTGTTCTCGGCCGCCGGGTTCTGCGTGCTGAGGCTCTTGTCCTGGGCGTTCAAGTAGAACTTGGTCCACTGCGTGCGAGCGATGGGCCATTCGTTTTCTTTGCGCAGCGTCTCGCCGCCGGGCCGCCGAATTGCGAGCTGTACGCGCGGCTCCTTTTCCCAGCCGTTGTTGACGCCTTTCAGATAGTGATCGAAAAACCGCATCTGCAGCGCCAGCGACTCCGGCATGTAGTACTTCTCAAAGTGCGTGCCAGTGTGCATGATCAGCCACTTCTCCTTGGAAGAAGCGAGCATAAACCCTTCGGTATTGCCTCGCAGGTGCTGGGCCAGTCCGCCCCAGTTTCCTGCCGAAAGCAGCGGCACCGTGATGCGGCTCACATCCGGCCGTCGCGCCCGCATCCATTCGTCGTCCAGGAAATGCTTGGCTGCCTCGCCAGGCAGATCAATCCGATTCCCCACCAGCAACTCCTGACTCAGCGTGATCGGGCCGCTGCCTCGTTCCCCGGTATCGGGATCCGTATAACCATCGGGATTGCCATGCTGAGTCCGCACGATAGCGGGGCCCCAAACGATTTTATCGAGCATGATGTTGGTGTAGATGCCGCCGTGGAACATCCACTCACGATAAAAATCTTCGCTTCCTTCCCAGGGAAGCATGGCCGTCAGATGCGGGGGTTGCAGCGCCGCCACCATCCACTGCGTCATGGCGTAATAGGAGATGCCCAGAAGCCCCACTTTTCCGCTGGACCAAGGCTGTCTGGCGGCCCACTCGATCGAATCGTAAAAATCGCGCGCCTCCTGCGGCGACCAGGGATCGAGATAACCGGGCGACTTCCCGGCGCCTCGCGTATCCACGTGCATGATGATGTAGCCCTTCGGCACCCAGCGCTCGGGATCGGCCGCTTCGTGCCGCAGATATTTGCAACTCGACCCGTTGCGGCACAAGTCCGGATAGAACGAGAGTTCTTCCTTGAAGGCTTGGGGGAAATAGCCTGCCGCCGGATTATCCTTGCCATACGCGCTGAGAGCCAGAATGACCGGATATTTGCCCGGGGCAGCTGGGCGATACACATTCGCTTTCAAAGCCAGGCCGTCGCGCATCGGGACGTCAACGTCTTTATCAATCTGCATGTACGCGGGTGCCGAATTCTTTTCTTGCGCATTTGCGTTAGCGGCCAGCAGAAGAGCCACAATGGCCAGCGCGCTTATGCTGCGTCCAAAACGGCTCATGCTCGATGTGTATAACACCTTGGTTCCTCCCCATTTGCTTCGCGGCTTGATTCGGTGTGAGTGATCGCAGCTATGGCTCAATCTTATGATTGGTGCGCTACACTGGACAAGCGCGAATCCCGCTGCTCTCGCGAAGCCTGACGACTAACTGAAGTGCTCAAACAACACGTCCTTCCGGCTCAATGGTTCCATGTTACTCCCACAACAAGCCCGACTGACTCTTGTCCCGTATCCGGCGTCTGTCCAAATTTACTTGATCTAACGTTCGATTTCGCCCATCAAACGCATTAAGAAAAGTTGCCTGGCGTTCAATGCCCCAAGAGATCCTTGAAAAAGCGCGTCATCGCCACCTTGTATTCCGCATCGGCGCGCACCTCCGAGGGGTTCTGCGGCTTCGTAAACCCATGCGTGGCACCGCTGTAAAGGTTGACCTCGAAGTCCACTTTGGCGGCGCGGAATTGCGAAATTACCGCATTGACCTCATCCATCGGTGCAACCGGGTCTTCAGCGCCGTGCAGGATAAGGACGCGCCCCTTAATGTTCTTGGCGGCTTCCGGGGTGAAATTGCGGAATGCTCCGTGTACCGAGATGAAGCCGAGAAGCGGCGCACCGGTTTCAATGAGTTCAATTCCAACGGTGCCTCCAAAGCAGTAGCCGACCGAAGCAAGTTTCGCCGGATCGACCATCGGCTGCGCCTTGAGGACATCGAACCCGGCCAAGGCGCGCGCACGCATCAGCGTACGGTCATTGTTGTAGATCGTAATTAGGTCCGTCATCTCAGGAACGGTCTTGGGTACAACGCCCTTGCCGAAAATGTCCTCGGCGAACACCACATAGCCGAGATTGGCGATCATCTCGGCATCCGCGAGGGTGCCCGCCGAGAAGCCGGACCGGTCATGAATCATCAACACACCGGGCTGCCGGCCTTGGACGGAGTCGTTATAGACGAGATAGCCCGATAGCGCCGTGTTGCCCTGCTTGTAGTCGATCCATTGGGTTTTCGTGGCAGCTTGCGCCGCGTTGGCCAGCAGAATCATGACAGCGGCGGCTAGGGCGCAGGTCACGAGGCGTGCGATTTTCATTGGCTCCTCCCGAAAGCATTTGCACAACTGCTGCATTGTCGCATTTCGGTAGCGCCGGGCAAGTCCTGCCTGTGAAAATCGGGCTGATTTGAATGTAACGGACTTCATAGCTTTCTCCGAGGCGACTCTGGCGCGCCTCTTCGCAGACGTAGTCCCAGCGTTTCTGCGATCGCCGGGATGAGGGATTTTGAGCAGTGGTAGCTTCTTGGACTGGCGCAGGAACGCCATGGCGTGCTGGGGCATGTGCTCTGTTTCATTGCCTACTGACACGGTTGGGAGTACTTTATCGGCAGGCCAAGAGGCCAAAAAAGAATATCCGGTGTCTGCGCGTCATTGCAGCAGGAGAAGAGCATTGTGCCCGTTTCACCTAGAATCGCGAACCAGGACAAAGATCCCGAGAGGCAAAACAGAGGAGGAATTCCAATGAAAGCGGCCGTACGAACAATCGCAATACTCGTTGTTGCAGCGATGTTCTGCGCGACAATCGGTTTCATCGTGATGTTGAGGCGCCCGGTAAAGGCGGCTGCGGATCAGTATGTGCAGTGGTCCGATCCGGATAACCCGAGCGATCAATTGGTGACCGGCCCCTATCGAGTGGACCCGAATTGGCCCAAGTTTCCGGGCCCGAAGGGGTGGACGTTTGGGTCGACCCAAGCCGTCTTCGTGCAGAACCCGGACCGCATCTTTGTGGGCATGCGAGGCGAACTGCCCGATATAACGCACGTCAAGCCCACCGTCGCAGACCTCGAGACCGATGAAGGAATGCCGGTGCACATGGCGGTTCCCGGGCCGCTGTTCGCGCGAGACGCATCCGTGGGTGAATGGATCAGCCCCGGCGAAGCCACTGATAAATACAAGGGCATCGCGGACAAGGACTACAAGTGGGAACACATCATTACGGTATACGACAGCCAGGGAAACGTGAAAGAGGCGTGGACCCAGTGGGATTCGCTGTTCGGCCGGCCCGACCCGAGGGTGCTTTCCCAGGGCCGCGTCCACAAGATTCTGATCAGTCCCTACGATCCGGAAAAGCGCGTGTGGGCCATCGACGATGGCCACCATGTCATCCGGATTTTCAGCAACGATGGGAAAAAACTGCTGCAGACGATTGGCACCTATGACACGACGACCGAGAGGAATGCCATCAAGACCGGCCTCACCGGTCTTCCGTCACTCACCAGGAAAACCGGCCCATCCGACAAGACTTTCGGCCGCCAGACCGATATCGCGTGGCTGCCGGACGGCACCTTCTTCGTCTCCGACGGCTACGAGGAAACCCGTGTGGTGAAATTCGACAAGAACGGCAACTTCCTCAAGGCGTGGGGCGAACTGGGCGACTGCCAGGGCACCCCGGTTCACTGCAATGAGAAGCGCCCGGGCTACTTCAACACCGTGCACGGCATTGTCATCGATAACCAGCGCCGCATCTACGTCGACGACCGGGCCAACCGGCGCGTCCAGATCTTTGATGAGAACGGCAAGTTCCTCAACCAGTGGTATCTCGGCGACGGGCCGACGCTCGTGTACCACTTCTTTATGTCCGCCGATCAGCACCTCTGGATGTCGGACGGTTATGGGAACTTCAAGTTCTATAAGTACGACCTGAACGGCAAGCTGCTGTATTCGTGGGGCTCGACGTTCAACGGGCCCGGCGGACTGTTTGGAGTGCACCAGTTTAGCGTGGACCAGAACGGCAACCTCTATACGGCAGAGGTGCACCACGGTCGTCCGCAGAAGTTCGTTCCGCGGAAGAACGCGCCACAGGAGTTGCTGGTAGGCCAGCCGGTCCGCGCAGCCTGGCAAGACTAAAAGAGCAAAGAAAGGCGGGGAAGCCGGGGGGGAGGCAATCTCCCCCTGGTCCCTTTCTTTGATGTCGGCGGCTGCAGCGACGGCAGGTCATCGCCGCGCGCGGACCGAGCTCAGGCGGATCCAGCAGGCGTGAAGCTGGCTACGAGTGCTACTGCGAGAGAGATCCGTCTGAACTTAGGTACCAGCCACACCTGCGGTCCTCGACTTCCGCCGTTCCTGACGAGTGGAATACTCGAAAGCGATCCTCGGTTAGGTGAGACGCAAACAGTCAAATCGAGCCTTACCAAGATCTAAACCGGATCGCGCCCAAGAATCGGCGTTATCAGAATGTAGCCCCCTATCGGCGCGGCTGTCTAGCATATTGTGACGCAGATCACTAGGGTCTGTGTTAGCCGACACGGCCAATTTTGATTAACAAGATAGTCTTAACTCGGCCCAATAAAGCCCAAGGTTGGAGGGAGGAAAATCATGGAACCATCAATGATCCTCGTGATGCTTTTCAGTGCGTGGGGTGTCGTCACGGCCGTTCTGGTCGTTCTTCTGATCTACCGCACGATGCTGTCATCAAGGGAAGATGACCAAATCTTCATCGATGCGGCAGAGCACCATCACTTCGAAGAGCAAAAGGAACTTATTGCCAGGATGACGCGACTCCAGAAGCCAATCATTGCGCTGGCTTCGATTTCGGTTGTTCTGTTCCTTTCAAGTGTCAGCTTCTGGGCTTATCAAGGATGGATAAACCCCTGAGTTGGCGGCAGCCGCGGACTTGTGACCAGGAACGGAGTTAAAGGTGAGGGTGTGCAATGCCACTAGATCCTTGGACGCTGCGTTGGATTGCAAAGCCGGTGACGCGGGTACAGGGATTACACATTCTGGACCGAGACCACTACCGCTGCCAGTACTGCGGGCTCGATGGCAAAAGCAGTTTTGAAAACGCCCTCCTGATGTGTATTGATTTCATCGTCCCGCGTGCACGGAGAGGTAGGAGGGTTCCCAGCAATCTGGTGGCTTGCTGTCGCCCGTGCAACCTCATCAAGGGCCGCCGGTTATTCCACAATTTTGAAGAGGCAAAAGCGTATGTCGTGGCGGAGCGTGCAAAGCTTCGCAAGGTGTGGGAAGAGAAAATGAGGTGACCGGTTTTCTTTTACCAGCGTCCCCCCCCCCAGAGTGAATTCGACTCACGATCCCCGACCTACCAGCGGTCTTTTGGCCCTGTCTCGCGATTGGTGAAGTTCGTGTATTTCTTGTCGAATCAATATTATAGCCTTGGTTCATTAAGTGGCTTTTTGGTTCCCAAAAGTACATCCGTACTGCCTGCCTGTTACCTCCGTGCCATTGGCTCTCCCCTTCCACTGGTACACCCTTGTTTGGTCCCCAATTTATGCATACCGCAGACGAAGTCGACGAGCTTTTAAGGGCGCGAGCTGAGATTGATGAGAAGCTCCGTCGACACAAGAATGCCTTGACGGTCCTGTTTACGGACGTCGTTGGCTCGACTGGCTTTTTTGAGCGCAATGGCGATACGGCCGGGCTAGTGATGATCCACCGCCACGATGAACTGGCCGCGCGCGCCATCCAACAACATGACGGTAAAGTGATTAAGACAATCGGTGATTCCGCGATGGCAGAATTTCCGAATCCAGGGTCGGCTGTGCGCGCAGCCGTGGAGATCGAGCGTCAATTTCTAAGTCTGAATTTGACGTTGCCGGAAGATCAACGTGTAGAGGTTCGCATTGGAGTGCACACCGGCGTAGGCTTTCGGAAGGGAAATGATTTATTCGGGGATGTGGTCAACGTAACGGCGCGCATCGTGAAGCGCACGGCGCCGGCGCAAATTCTTATTTCCCGTGCAATTTATGAAGTCATATCGGAAGACGCCGACCTGCACTGCCGATGGCTGAACAAGCTCACGATCGACGGGCGCACGGAAAAGGAAGATATCTTCGAAGTTGTCTGGACCGACATACAAACCCATCGTGACGCGCAAGACAGGCGGGCGGCCTCATCCGACCTCCCGGCGCGTTATGAAGTCTTATCTCAGATTGGAACTGGCGGAAGCGGCATAGTCTATAAAGTTCGCGATCTGGAAACTGCCGAAATTGTGGCCCTGAAAATTATCAAGCCCGAGATCGCTTCCGATCCAAATGTCCAGGAAAATCTCAAAAGAGAATTGTGTCTCGCTCGCAAAATTACACACAAAAATGTTTGCCGAATCCATGAATTCAGCCGGTCGAACGGGATGGCTTACACTTCAATGGAATTTGTCGAAGGCGAGTGCTTATCCTCCAGGATATCTCGCGTCGGACCACTCCCTCTGAACGAGGCGCTGGAGATTGCACTACAAATTTGCGCCGGTCTCCGCGAGGCCCATGTTCAGAGAATTGTGCACCGAGACCTGAAGCCAGCAAATATCATGTTGGACCGGAACGGTACTGTGAAGATCATGGACTTCGGCATTGCGCGAATGGTTCAGCGTGATGGTCCAATGACGGGCACGATTGTCGGCACACCGGCGTATATGGCGCCCGAGCAGGCTGAACTCAAGCCTGTGAGTTCTTGCACCGACATTTATGCGCTGGGGCTTGTGTTCTACGAAATGATCACAGGGACCGCTGCCTTCACCGGGGACACCCCCGTCGCTGTAGCCTTGAAGCAAATTCGAGAGTATCCGAAGCGACCTAGCGAAATTGTACCGCTGGTTTCAGGTGCCATCGAAGCTGTGATTATGAAGTGTCTGCAAAAGGATGCTGCGAAGCGCTTTCAGTCCGTGGCTGAATTCGAAATTGCCCTCGTGAGGGCCGCGAAAGCCAGACGCAGCAGTCCCTGGGAAGCCGCCATTAACCGAGGGCTCATACGATCGGAACTCGAGATTCGCAACCGTTTGCGCCAAGGAGTTGAAAAGGCGAAAGTTTTTTTACAGAGGCAAGATTGGGGTCCACTGATAAGAATCCTGGAAGACCGTACCGCGATGCTTGGCGTAACTGGCCTTGTCGGGGCCTTAACTGTCTTTTTGTTTTTCGGGGGATGGAAGCCCCGTACGAGTAATGCGCAGACCGTCCATGTCGCCAGTCAGAATTCTCTGTCGCCTGTCGCTGCGGTCAATGGCGCCAATCCTGATTTCACAATGCTTCCGGCGCAGAATTCGTTGAACCCGATTACATCGCGCCAGGTTGACCTGAATGAAGATTCTAAGACCGCCAATGGGAAGACGCCATCGTCCGATCTGGGATTGCCGAATGACAATCTTGGACTCCAGCCTGCTACACTGCCAGGAGTTTCTCCAAAGCCGTCTCGAATTGTGAGAAGCGTGAAATCGCCAGTTCGCACAGACAAGAGGAATGACTATTCGGGCGAACAACATTCGGCACAATTGCAGAAGCTGGCGAGCCCGACACAGCCTGAGATTCTGACATTGGCAGGTGCCCCAAAATCCGTAGCTCAGGAACCTGCGACAAATTCACCACAGCCAAACACTGTGTCCGCACCAACCGTCGAACCTGCAATCGCGGCGAGCCAGCCAAAGGCTGGTGGCAATGCGACCAAAACGCCCAAATTGTATTTCGAGGTGGGGACGTTCAAGGACGAGACCTGGGCGAATAATGCGGTAGACAAATTGACCCAGCTAGGTTTTCACCCCGTGCTAATTCACAAAAACCTCTTGTGGTCGCAGTCCTATCACGTCGAAGTTGGCCCATACACAAACCAAAAAGACATCGCGGAAGCGCAGCAAAGCCTCGCTTCGCAAGGTTTCAAGGCGCACCCCGTAAAATAATCTTCTCCCTCACTCCAAAGAAGAAATGGAATTCGTTTTAAGGGTTTACAACTCGAACGAACTTGCCACTACTACAGGCCTTGACTGGATCGCGAGATTCCGGAAGCCACTTCCCGAGAAACGGGGCGGTCTCGATAGGTCGTCGCAACGCTATGACGTCGGCCTTTGATCAGGACGTAAAGAATCACTGGCTAAGGTGGGAACTCGTCGGTGAGCCTTTCTGTATTCGTTTTCGAGGTGAGAGGAGCCTCAAGGTAACGCCATGAGGCTCCAGGATTGGCGGGGCAGTAGACGCGGAAAGACCGAGGAAAGAGATTTTGGCGTGAAGCGAAGGGTCTCCACTGACGGTCCATAATTACAGGTCCGTGGATGATATTTAGGCAGCCGCATGGAATATCTTCTCGGAGCCGATCGTATCGGCGAGGGCTGACCAAATGATTGCCTCTGCTTCCACCGGATTGGGTGGGCAAACGATAAAATCAAGTGCGCCGGCTCCAAGGGCTTTCAGGTACGAATCCCAATCAGAGGAATGTGAAAGTACTATGACTGGCGGGTGAGCCACCGATTTCTTCACTTCCCTCAACACCATACGGAAATCACCATCGGTCAGAATGTCCTTGCAAAAAACCAATCTAAACTCCTCTTGGGGCAATAAGGTCCGTGCTTCTTTCAAGTTGGAGCAACAGATTGGACCTAGTCCGCACTTAAGGGCCGAAGCGACGATCCTTTGCCGATCTTCTCCCGGCTCGCAGATGATTAGGGCAAGTTCGATATTTGGCATTTCTCCTCCTCGTCAAGGCCGATCTTAAGGGACATTCCTATAGGTTCGCGTAGCCTTCCAAGGCCGCACGATTGGGGATCATCAGTGTCGATCCCTGTATGGCAACCAGGTGTCGTACCTTGAAATCGCTCAAAATGCGCGTAACCGTCTCACGAGTGGTGCCGATGAATTCCGCAATTTCTTCGTGCGTCAGAGGCAGCTTGATTCGCGTGCCCTCTTTCGTTTGTTGGACTCCCTCTGACCAGGTGAGTAAAAGTCGAGCGAGTTTTCCCTGCGCGGAAGCTGAGAGTCCGATCGTGTGCAATTGTTCGCATGCGCCTCGATACTGGGAACTCATCTGCTTCACTGCGTTTTGAGAGGCTTCGGGATATTTTGCAAGGAAATGCAGGAAATCTTCCCGGCGCACAAACGCGACCTGGCAGGGATGGATCGTTTCGGCCGTCACTTCATATGGTAGACCTGCCATGGCGGCAATCAGTCCGAGCAATTCTCCTGTCCTGGCAATTCTCAGGATGAGGGTCTTGCCCTCGGGTGAGCTGATGGAGAGTTTTACTTCGCCTTCGCACAGGACGTAGACCCCCCGCGCATCCTGTTTCTCGACGAACAGCAAGGCGCCCTTTGGATAGGTGGCCGTGGACTTGATTGCGTCAAATTCCTTTACCGCCAAGGGCGGCAACTCGCAAAAGAATCCTGAACCCTTCATCTTGCAAGTCTTGCAGCCATCGTTCAGCTCCAATCCGTATGGACCTTTCATGATTGCCTCCTCAGCATGGCGTTTAGATCGGACGTTCTTCGAATATGTTGTTGAGCCTGTTCCGCGAAATATTTCGTGAGTGGCGTATCCGCAATGAATTCGGCGCACGACGCCTCGTGTATTTCAGCCAGTAAATTACAGCCGGTCCCGTCGACATGCGTAACGCCGCGAAGGTCCACCAGGAGCTTTTTTTGTCCCAGGGAAGGCGCCAACTCCCGCCACGCTTGCTGCAACGCTGAGACGGTGGACTTTGCGATGTTCCCTTCAATCTTCATGGTTATGCCTTCAGCGTCTGCCTGTTGAATCGTCACTCTTATCATTGATCTGCTTGATCCCTTGTTATTGCGATTTCAAAGAGGCAATCCAGGAGCCAAATCGCTATTCGAAAGGGAAGTATCGTATCCCTTTCCGGAACAATGGCTTAGTCGGAAGGAGTGTCTCATGTGCGCTAGCACACAAAACAGAGTGACGAAGATCACTGGCGATTAATCGTCGCTATTGACTAGATACAGTCTTTCCGTTCGATTCCAGGCTCTTCATTTTGGAATTGAGGACGGGCCCGGTATCAGAGCGAATCAATTTCGATGCGGGAGCGCCGATTGCCATTTTCCAGGCCAATCCGCGGGAGGCGGCCGCTACTTCGGAGCAAACATTTTATGACGTCAGTAGGGAAGGATAGCGATTTCTGACCAATACGGAATCAAAGCAGCTGGGCGTCGAACCGATGTCCATCATTCCGAATTGGACAGCAAAACTGAACAAGTAATACTCCCCTCCGGCGCAAAACTCGGCTCTTACGAAGTCGTCGCGCAGTTCGGTGTCGGAGGGATGAGTGTGGTCTACGAAGCCGAAGACCTCCAGCAGCACCGCCATGTCGCGCTAAAATTTCTGCCTCCGGAAATGGAGAACGGGTCAGATCTATGATACGGAAGTCAGGCGGCAACCTTGGAGCAGTTGTCAGACGATTTGGCGGATTCCAGAACCGGCGTCGCGGCCGTGAGCGAGAAATCCGCGACCAGGGGAAGGTGATCCGATGCCAGCAGTGAGTTGCGAGTCTTGTGAAGGGTAAGGCGGTTGAGACGCAGCGCTGGATCAAAATAGATGTGATCCAGGTGAAGGAACGGCAGCGGCCCCGGATAGGTCCGCGAACGGTTCAAATGTTGCCGCAGATCGGGGGCGACGAAGTGCTCGCGGAGCAAACGAGTAGTGAGTCCACGTGTCCATTCATTAAAATCTCCGAGCACGATACGCGGACCGGTGAGTTCCGTGTGATGCAGGATTTTCGGACTGACGAGTTTCCGCGCCTGCTTCCTGCGCTCCCAAAAAGCCGTCCCCATGTGGATGTTGAACACGTGGAGCAGAGCGCCTCCCGGCAGAACCGTATCCACGCGAAGACATCCGCGAGGCTCACGGCCACTGGTACTGATGTCATAGTTGCACGTGGCGTGTAACGGATAGCGGCTCAATAATGCGTTCCCGTATGTCCCTCCCTTGTGCAGGCGATTCTCACCGAAGTGAAAGTTCATCCCTAATTCGGCGGCCATGAACTTGGCTTGGTCTTTTTCGGGCTGGTCCGAACTAATCCGAACGACCTCCTGCAAGGCGATAATGTCGGCATCCACGTCGCGCAAGACGTCTACCAGGCGTTCCGGACGGACCCGCCCATCGAGTCCGCGGCATTTGTGAACATTGTACGTTGCCACCCGGATGCGATTCGTATTGTTGGGTTTAGTCATCAAATTCCCCTGTTCATTGGATGCCTGCAAGCACGATGGGGATGCAGTGGAAGGTCGGCGGTCGACGCGGAAGATCCAATGGTCGATGACCGTCCCGCTAACGATCTCTATTGACACGCAGTCTGTAGATCCGGACCAGCAGGGCGAGTACGACCCAAACACAGAAAAGAACGACCGGAATCGAAATGACGAGCGGCCAGATGGCGCCGAGGATCGTCACGCACAGCACTAGGGCCGCGGAGATGGCCAAAGCACCCACTTCCGGAGGACCCAGACCGCGCCGGCTTGTTATCGCCGCGCCGAGGGTGTTGCCGGCCCTCAATAGACCCACCATGGCGCGGCCTCCACTTCCCTCGGCAATTTTCAAATGACGAGGCCGCCGTGCTGGTTGTCCGGCGGAACGCACCTTTTGCCTTGGACTCAACACGATTTCCACGGAGTGAGCCAGATCGTTCAGGTACATCTCCTCCATCTCGCGGGCGAATCCCTCGTCTTCAACCACAACATCGAGTTCCCAATTCCCCAGCCAACTCGCAATATTAAGATTCGTGGAACCCACACGGGCCCACCGACCATCTGCGACTGCCGTTTTGGCGTGTAGCATTGAACCGTTCCACTCAAAAATTCGCACTCCCGCTTCGAGCAGTGTTCGATATCCAGCGCGCGACAAAGTTCGGACAATCGGGACGTCGTTGGTCCTGGGCAACAGCAGCCTCACGTCAACTCCATCCATCGCCGCTGCCCGAAGCGCCTGGATGTACGGTGCGGTCCCGATAAAGTAGGCGTCCGTAAGCCAGATCGTTTGCCTGGCCAACGCACCAATCAATTGATCGAATCGGTAAAGACTGCCCGTGTTTGGATAGCTTGCCACGATTCGCAGAGCCACATCGCCTTCCGGCCAGGCGGCCCTCCCATCCCCAAGATCGTCCGTGAGGAGCGGGGATCCTAAGATCGCCCACATCTGCGCAAACGCGTGCTCGATGTCGGCTACGGCCGGACCTTGGATTTCGACACCAGTGTCGCGCCATGGCTCAACGCCTCGTTTTGGGTCACCCACCCAGCTACGCCCGACGCAGAGGCCAGTCACAAAGCCGACACGGCCATCCACGGAAAGCATCTTCCTATGGTCTCGCCTAAGCCACCCGAGGGGGCTGTCCAAATGAGGGGGATTGAAACAACGAACTTCGATACCGGCATTCTTCAGCGACCGCCAAAATGGACTATACCTGTGTCCGAGTGCTCCCATCCAATCGTAGATGAGCTTGACGCGTACCCCCTCGCGCGCCTTCGCCGCAAGCGCCTCACGAAACTGCCACCCAATTTCGTCGGCATGAATAATATAACTTTCAAAATGAATGGTATTTCTGGCTTTCCGAATGGCTTCAAACCAGGCTGCGTAGTTCTCCGTCGCATCTCTCAGGAGTCTTACTTTGTTTCCGGGGATTAGAGGGGCGCCCGCTGCTCGTGAAAAGGCCTGGTCCGCGATAATCCGACTTGGCACACGCGCTTCTCGTTGAAGTTCTTTGAGAATCTCGTCAGACATGTACCCTCATCTCTTGCGCTCCGACAGCGCCGTGCCTTGCCGGAGAGCGTTGTACCATGTTTCGTGCTAATCCCGGTTCAATTCATTCAGTGGGTTCGACCTCTTCGGGTGGGATTCCTGCCAGATGGCGCTGGAACGTGAGAGTCGCCGGAACATTCTCGCGTCATGGCCCCAGTCTGGTGAAACCCCTACTGCTGCCTGACTGACTCCATCATTTGGACCGCCAGAGATAACGCAGTCCTGAAGGACTCAAGTCTTCAACTTATCCGCGTAGCCATTCATCTTCGGGAGCAGTGGTTAGAAGCGCAAATCCGTTAAGAAAGTACCTCGACTTTCGACGCACCAACCATTGAACCCCGTTTATCACGGCAAACACGGTCTACGAGCCCTGAAGGAGTTGGTGCGCAGTTATCTCACCATCACCAAAGATCTCGGACGGGTCATGACGCGGGTGAAGGCGCACCTCTGGACGAACACGTGTTGACAAACAGATTTGACGCGGCCAACATTTTGTCTGCAAGAAAAGCTAGGGAGGCTGCGATGTTAAACCGGCGCCAATTTCTTTCAGCCGCCGCAGGTGCGAGCGCGGCGATGTTCGCCCACACGCAGACAGCATTCCCGGCGAGCTATGACTTGATCATCCGGGGCGGGCGAGTCATCGACCCTTCCGTGCGGCTCGATGCGATCCGCGACGTGGCCATCTCCGGAGGCCGAATCGTCGCGGTCGAAGCCACCATTGCGGGCGACGCAACGGACACCTTCGACGCGCGAGGCAAGCTCGTCGTCCCTGGTCTTCTCGATATTCACACCCATGCCGGACGCACGGCTGAGGGACCCGGCCTCATGCTGCAGGACGGTGTGACCGGGTGGATCGATGCGGGATCGCAAGGGGCTGATCGCATCGGCGAGACGATTGCCGTCGCCCGATCGTCGTTGCAGCAAGGGCGGGTGCTGATCAACATCGGGCGCGCCGGCATCTTGCCGGAAGGTGACACGATGGACTTGAAACGCGCGGATGTCGATGCGGCGCGTGACGCGATCGCGAAGAACCGCGAATTCATTGTCGGCGTCAAAGCGCGGCTGTCGCGGGATGTCGCGGGCGAAAACGACTACGAGGTGCTTCGCCGCGCTCAGGAGGTGGCCACCTCTTTCGGCTTGCCCGTGATGATTCACATGGGGCAGACGGTCTCGCCGCTTCCCAAGCTCGTTGACCTGTTGAAGCGCGGCGACATCGTTACTCACATGTTTGCGCCGCCGCCCAACAGCATCATCGACGACAGCGGTCACATCCTGCCCGAAGTGCTGGCGGCGCGGCGCCGCGGCGTCTGGTTCGACGTCGGCAATGGGCAGACCGGACACATGAGGTGGGACACCATTGCCGCAATTATGAAGACCGGTTTTTGGCCCGATACGTTCTCTACCGACTGGAACACGAACGCCCATCAGACCGGGGTAATCGACCTTCCCAACTGCATGTCGAAGCTGTTCGGCTACGGCATGACTCTAGATGAGGCGATCGCGCGGGCCACCGTCAATGCTGCGCGCCTCTTCCCATTGTTCAACGACCGTGGCACGCTCAATGTGGGCGCGCCTGCCGATGTGGCCTTGCTCGAACTGCGAAAAGGAAATTTCGAATTCCTCGACAACTACAAAAACAAGATCACCGGCCACCAGAGGCTTTTCCCGAGAGCGACCGTGCTCGGCGGGAAGAGGGTCCCGCGCGCCTAGCGGACATGATCTTTTATCATGCTGCCTCCGGTTTGGGAGGTTATGGTTCTCAAATAGAAGGTCCAGTTCTGGGAGGGAGCATTACAAGAAGCCCCATGTCAAATCTGAGGAAGAACATGATCTCAAGGACAGCCGTGCTATTGGCCGCGGGGTGTTTGAGCCTTA
Source organism: Terriglobia bacterium (assembly GCA_020073485.1). GTDB lineage: Bacteria > Acidobacteriota > Terriglobia > Acidiferrales > UBA7541 > Palsa-360. Next base: position 103,442 of record JAIQFB010000004.1, read on the forward strand.
TCGCTGTCTCTCCCTTCGCATTGGCACAAGTCGCGCCACCACAATACAAAGTTGATCCCTATTGGCCAAAGGAATTGCCCAACAATTGGATTGTGGGACAGATCGGTGGAATGAGCGTAGACAGCCAGAATCACATTTGGGTTCTGCAGCGCCCCGGAAGTAACACTCCGGACGAGATAAGCGCGGACCCTAGTTCACCGCGCCATGCCATGTGTTGCCTTCCCGCGCCGCCGGTGCTCGAATTTGACACAGAAGGGAACCTTCTAAAATCCTGGGGCGGCCCCGGTGCGGGCTACGATTGGCCGGGCGTGGAACATGGGATTTATGTCGACAAAGCCGGAAATGTCTGGATTGGCGGCAATGGCCCGAATGATCGCCAGGTACTGAAGTTCACCAATGACGGAAAATTTCTCAAGCAGCTTGGCCATCCATCCAAAGAATCGGTGAACAGCGCAGATACAACGATCCTGGGCCGGCCTGCTGGCCTCGAGATCGATGAAGCCGCCCACGAGCTGTATATCTCGGATGGATACATGAATAAGCGCGTGATCGTTTATGACACGGATACGTTGGCTTTCAAGCGCATGTGGGGTGCATACGGGAATGTCCCGAACGATGCCGATCCTGGACCGTACAAAGGAAAAGGGAATGCTCCCATCGATCAGCAGTTCAGGTCCCCAGTCCATTGTACGCACGTCTCGGTCGACGGGCTGGTTTATGTTTGCGATCGCAGCAATGATCGAGTTCAAATATTTACCAAGCAGGGCAAATTCTTGAAGGAATTCTTCGTGCATCCGGAAACTCTGGAGCCCGGGACCGTCTGTGACATTGTCTTTTCGCATGATCCGGGACAGGAATATATCCTAGTGGCCGACGACACTGATAACGTGATCTGGACGCTCCGACGGAGCGACGGAACAGTTGTGGGCATGTTTGGACACAACGGTCGCAACGTAGGACAGTTTCACGCGATACATCAACTGGTTTCGGATTCCTACGGGAATTTGTATGAAGGGGAAGTAGAAACCGGGAAGCGTGTTCAGAAGTTTGTGCTTGTTAGCGGAAAATAGGGTTGCGAAGTCCGCCTCTGCGAGTGCTGCTAGCGCTTAGGGGCACACCACATCTTGCGCGGCGCCACATCCCGCAGCAAGAGATCGCATGCCAGCTCGGAAACGATATCGTTGATTTCTTGTCCCCGGAATCTGAATGCGCGGCGGTGTTGCAACTCGATTGTGCGAAGCCTGGAAATCCAATTCCTCCTTATTGGCCTTTTCAAATTATCGTGAAGGGATGTAAGAATCATGGAGCGAAGACACTCCAGAATCATTCCAGTTGACACTCCGGAACGTTGGGCGGTAAGGTCCGGTGCAGACCAGTCATTTTTTCGGTAATTCCCGGGGAAAAATACGGCAGGCAGTTGGTTTCCCACGCGCCATCTACTATTGGAGGCGAATCATGAATTTAAACGGGAGCTTTCGGATCGGGCTCGTTCTATTGCTGGTGTATTCGCTTGCCGCGTTTCTCAGCAAAGTGGAGGCCGGACAGTCGAGACAGGCTGAAACCACTCTTCAGATCAGCTCAAGCGATATCGGCGGGGTTGTTGCCAGCTCGAAAGGGCCCGAAGCGGGCGTCTGGGTAATTGCCGAGACCACTGATCTTCCCACCAAGTTTGTCAAGATCGTCGTTACCGATGATCAGGGACGCTACATGCTCCCCGAATTGCCGAAAGCCACCTACCAGGTATGGGTGCGGGGATATGGCCTCGTGGATTCGCAGGCCGTGCAAGGCATGCCCGGAAAGCCGCTAAACCTCACGGCGGTGATTGCGCCAACACCCAAAGCGGCTGCGGACTACTATCCGGCTGTGTATTGGCTTTCTCTCATCAAGGTGCCCGACAAGAGTGAGTTTCCCATGAAGCCCACACCCATGCCTCCGTTTAAGGGAGAAACGGCGGGGCTGGGCACGGCTTCGCCAATTGGGATTACGCCGATTGCTCAGCGGGAAGGTGGCGCCAGAGCCAACCAACAAGCTGTGCCAAATGAGGAAGCGCTTGCTCTGCGCCCCATCACCACGCAGGAGCAGTGGATCGACGTCATGAAACAGGGTTGCCAGCAATGCCACCAGCTTGGCGACTATTTCACGCGCGATCTCACGCACCTGTCGCGATTTGGTTTCAAATCGCCCGAGGAGGCGTGGGCTACGCGCATCCACTTCGGTCAGGCTGGCGCCGACCGAATGAGCGGCACGCTCCCCCGTTTCGTTGACCAGCAACGCGCTATCAAAATGTTTACCGACTGGAGCGACCGGATCGCGGCAGGCGAGTTGCCGCCAACCCCCCCGCGTCCGGATGGGATTGAACGTAATCTTGTCATCACGATGTGGGACTGGGGAAAACCCTCAGGGCACCCGCATGACGAGATCAGCACCGACAAGCGCCATCCTACGGTGAACGCCAACGGGCTGGTTTACGGCGCTGATTTCAACGATGACGACCTTCTCTGGGTCGATCCACTTAAAAATACTGCCGGCGCCATCCATGTTCCGACCATTGCGGACCGGTCGACGATGAAACCCACGTGGCCGAAGAATATCTCTGCCCCATCACCATTCTACGGAAACGAGATTCTATGGAATGGCGTGGGTGGCCCGCATAACCCGATGATGGATGAGAAGGGAAGAGTGTGGGTTACGTCGAATATCCGCCCCGCTGAAAATCCGGATTTCTGCAAGGCAGGTTCGAGTTCGCCGTTTGCGCAATATTTCCCACTGAACACAGCGGGCAAGCACGCCGCTGTCTACGACCCCGAGACAAAGCGGTTCATTCCCATCGACACTTGCTTCAACACGCACCATCTTCAATTCGGTTACGACAAGGACGATACCTTGTTCTTTAGCGGGCCGGGCGGGCAGGCCTTCGGCTGGCTCAATACTCGGGTTTTTGATGAAACCGGAGACGCGAAGAAGGCCCAAGGATGGTGTCCTGCTTATCTCGATACCAACGGCGACGGCAAGATTGACCCGGCTGTTGACAAGCGAATCCCCGTAAATGGCTACGGCGCCATCGTGAACCCCAAGGACGGCTCGATCTGGTTTGCTACCACCAATCCCACTCCTGGACACTTGCTTCGCATGACTCTCGGCTCAAACCCGCCGGCTACCTGCATGGCGGAGGTGTACGAACCCCCGTTTTATAATCCGAGGGCGCCCGGGATCTCCGGGTATGCGCCGCGCGGCGTTGATATCGACCGCGATGGCGTGATCTGGACTGCACTTTCGGGCAGCGGTCAGCTGGCGAGCTTCGACCGAAGCAAGTGCAAGGTGTTGAACGGTCCAACGGCGACGGGCCAGCAATGCCCGGAAGGTTGGACAGTTTATACGGCGCCCGGACCCAAGATGAAGGGTGTTACGGACGAGAGTAGCGCCGATTTCGAGTATTACAATTGGGTAGACCAGTTCAATACCCTCGGCCTGGGAGAGAACATCCCGATCGTGACAGGCACGAGTTCAGATTCATTGCAAGCGTTCAATCCCAAGACGAAAAAATGGACAATTTTGCGCGTGCCGTATCCTATGGGGTTTTTCTCGAGAGGAATGGATGGCCGGATCGACAATCCCAATACCGGTTGGAAAGGTCGCGGAATCTGGGCGACCTACGGCGGGGATATGACATGGCACATCGAAGGCGGCGCCGGCACGAAGAATAAGGTCGTCAAGTTCCAGCTTCGCCCGAATCCTCTGGCTGATTAATTTTGCGGCTAGCTGCGCTCCTTCACACGCTTGCTTACGGAAGGTCGGCTATCTAGAAATTATTTCCGCCGGTTGGTCTGAAAATTGATTTCAGGGCGCAGCGTCACTTAGTTCTTGGCGATTTCTCGGCCGGGTCGAGTTGAGAATCTTCAGCCATTCGGAATGGAAGGCGGGGCATAATCCCGGTGCACCGATAGGAGGAAACTTGAAAATCCTGGTGGTTGGTCTCTTCGTTTTGGGTGTGGCGATTGCCGTCCCTTTCGCACAAAGCCAGAGCGATTCGCGCCCGACGATCGCGAACGAACAAGATTTCCGCCGAGCGATGAAGGAGCTTTCCAACTGGGGACGATGGGGGGCGGACGACGAGCTGGGCGCCGCCAATCTCATAACACCCGCGAAGCGGAAACAGGCCCTCGCTTTGGCCAAGGAAGGCGTGCCCATTTCACTTGCTCACGACGTTGCTCAGGAAGTGGCCGCGGATGCGCCCTTCATTCTGGAGAGAACTCTGAACGACGTCACGGACTCGGGCACCACGGATCGCTACCAATACACGGGCACGTATCATGGGGTGGTCCACAGCCATATGGATGCCGTCGATTGTCATGTCATGTATGAAGGCAAGGGATATAACGGCCGGGCGATGGAAGATATCAAAGCCGCGGGTGGCTGCCCGAAAGGGAACATCACTGCTCTGAAGGACGGAATTGTGACTCGTGCCATCCTGTTCGACGCGACGCGCTTGCCGGGGAAAGCCACGGCACAGGGATGGCTTGAGCCGGGAACGGCTGTCCATCGAGAAGACCTCGAAGCCCTGGAAAAGTTGGAGCATGTAAAGGTCGCTCCCGGTGACGTCATCCTTCTATATACGGGGCGTTGGAAGCGGCGCGCCGAAAAGGGACCGTGGAGCAGGGAAACAGGTTTCGCCGGTTATCATGCGGACGTCGCCTACTTTTTGAAAGAGCGTGGCGTATCTTTCATCGGAAGTGACGGCCCGACTGACGTGATGCCATCGGGCTTTCCCGCGCCCATCAGAATACCGCTTCATCAACTGGCGCTGGCCTCGATGGGCGTCGATATTTTCGACAATCTCGATTTCGAAAGAGCCGTCGAGCATGCGAGGCAGGTGAATCGTTATGAGTTTCTGTTCTCGGCTGCCCCGCTGCGGATCGCGCTGGGAACGGGTTCGCCGCTGAACCCGCTGGCGATCTTCTGAACCGGCAATAATCTGAACTTGTAGGAGGCCATTTAGGAGTTCTGGCCATAAAGAAAACTTAGGGCCGCGCCGTCATCTAGGCGCAGACGCAACTGGTCCAATGGGTGGAAGGGTCGCGATCCCTCTACTCCGTCCTCGCCAGTTGGACTTAAAATGGGGGGACCTTCAATCATCCCGTTAGAAGCTTGCGTCAGGATGGCTGATTCAACCCGCCGTGTCCAGACTCATCATCTTTAAGGAATAAATCAAAAGGAATAGTTGGTTGACTAAGAACCGTGCGGACACGCACGCCAGCGTGTGGAGGGCCTGAAAATTGTCGCCTACCGCGAAGCCACAGTCTGCGAGTCTCCCGGATCGAGCATGCCAAGTTTGTTGCTCCACCATTCGCCAAACCATATGCGGCCTTTGCTGTCGAGACCGATGAAACGAGGGTAAGCGCCGCGGGTAGGTATCGGATATTCGACAAACTGCGCCGTTTTCGGATCGAATCGCGTAATGTTGTTTCCGCTGAAATCTCCGTACCAGATATAGCCAGTCTTCGAATCCTCGACGAGGCCGTAGGGCCGGGCCTTCGCAGTAGGCGGCTGATACAAGGTAAAGGCGTTGGTCTTTGTGTCCAGCTTCCCAAGCTTGTTGCCCATGAAGTCGCTGAACCAGACGTTGTCCCGCGAATCCACCATGATCCCATCCATATTGGGAGTTGACGGAGGCCTGAATTCGGCGATCGCTCCGGTTTTGGGATCAAGGCGCGCGATCAGTCCGAGCAGCCACTCCGTGTACCAGACGTTTCCTTTAGAATCGACGGCGACCGCATAGGTAATCCCCGTAGGTTTCCCGGGCAGTTGCGCATACGCTCCGGCGGAGTCTTCGGGATACGCTGCGGGGACAGGATGTTTGAAGGCTTTGAATTTTTCAGTTTCTATATCAAAGCCGAAAAATTCATCCGATGAGCTCATGGAGGAAAGCCAAAGATTTCCGTCCGGTGCGACAGCGATTGTATGTGTCCCAGCTGATTTCTCTGGCCATTTGTACTCTTTCAAGGCGCCGCTTGTTGGATCGACTGAAACGATCTTTGCCGAGAGGTTCACTGCGTCCAACGGCATCCACAGGCGGCCATCCTTTCCGACAATCGGCGTGTGCGGCACCGACTTCGGCGAGGGAACGGGGTACTCAGTGAATTTCTGCGAAGCGATATCGAATCGCCCCACCTTGTTGGACTGGTAGTCGTATTCCGCAAACCAGGCAATATCCCGCGCCGGATCTACGGCGACACTATGCACCCAGGCATCCGGTGTAGGGACTCTATACTCGCGATAGGTGGCCTTCAGTGCCGCGTCAGAAACTTCCGCATGCTGGATCTGCCCTGTGGTAGGCAGTTCGGAATCCGGTCCAAAATATGGGGAATCCGGCCCAAAATATTTTTCCAGCGCGGCGCCGAGTTTATTGAGCTCATCCGGGCTGTATTTGGGTTGAAACATGCGCCTGTCGCCCGTCATGTTTGGGAGAAATTCCTGCCATTGCGCCGAGGTGCTCCCGCGCCTGTTCATGATCCTGTCAAAACTGTGGCAACTGATGCATGCCGCACGAATCATGCGCGTTTGCGCGTTGTCCGGCAAAAGGGCATCGATGTCGGCTGCGCTCAGGCGTGTCAAGTCAAGGCGCGGAGACAGACTGAAATTTGTATCCGCTGCCTGCGCCGCATCCAGCTTCTGCCTCTTGGCCGCGAAGCCGTAGGCCTCAACGGACAAGTCGTAATTTCCAGCGGGAACACTAATTTCGTATCGGCCGTCGGACTGCGAATACCTCGAAACGGTCACGTCTCCGGCGGTCGCTTTCACGATCGCTCCGCGGACTGGCTTGCCGGCGGCGTCTGTCACAACACCATGAATCACGGCGTCTGTGGCCGAAAGAGTCGCTGAGAGGCAAAACACCGCGCAAGCTGCCATTACGAAACGATTGAAGATTCGCATTTCAGGCTCCTTGGGAGTTCGCACTGTCAAAGCGTTAATGCAATGATGCGTGCATTCTACATCGTTTCGATTTCAAGAGAGTGCCCATTAAAAAACGGGGAGGTCACTGAAGCGATCTCCCCGAAGAGTCTCATCGGTAACTGACTTTTCCCGCCGGATAACATATGCGCTGCCCTTGACACAGCCCGCGCTGTTGGGGATTATCATGCCGACTTTTGGAACGCGGGAGTGTGCGATGGTCAAAAAGGTAGGCGCCGAGACGATTACCAACCCCTCGCGGCGCGGTTTCTTGGCGACTGCCGCGGCAGCGGGGTTCGGAAGATTGGCGATCGCGCAAAGCATGCCCACGCGTCCTGCCATCATGCAGACCGATTTTTCGACGCTTCCAGCTTACGGAAACGGCACCATTCCTGCCGGCATCCGCTCGCGCCAGATCGCAAATGTGAACGGCATGACTGTGCATATTCTGGAGGCAGGTTACGAGACGCCGGGCCGGCCAGCGATCTTGCTCTTGCATGGCTTCCCGGAGCTCGCCTATTGCTGGCGCAAGGTGATGCCGTCTCTTGCGGCTGCCGGCTATCACGTAATCGCCCCCGATCAGCGGGGTTACGGTCGCACCATTGGCTGGGACGATTCCTACGATGCCGATCAGGATCCGTTTCGCATTCTCAACATGACGCGAGACGCCATCGGGCTCGTCTATGCGCTTGGTCACCGGTCGGTAGCGATGGTGGTTGGACATGACGCAGGTGCGCCTGTCGCCTCCTGGTCCGCGCTCATCCGCCCCGATATTTTCCGTTCGATCACGATCATGAGCTCACCATTTGAAGGCGCGCCCTCATTGCCCTTTGACACAGCGAACGGCGCCCCCCTACCGCGCCCGGCAGTCACGGACGATGAGCTTGATGCCGAGCTCGCCAAGCTCAACCCACCTCGAAAATACTATCAGAACTATCAGCGTACTCGCGGCGCCAACGACGATATGCTTCATGCGCCGCAAGGCCTGCACGCCTTCTTCCGCGCCTATTACTTCTACAAGAGCGCCGATTACAAAGGGAACAATCCTCATCCTCTGAAGGCGCGCACCGCCGAGGAGATGGCGCAAATTCCGACCTATTATGTGATGGAGAAGGACAAGGGCATGGCTGCGACCGTTGCGCCGTTCATGCCGCCGGCGGATTACATCGCGAAATGCAAATGGCTGACTGAAGCCGAGGTTGATGTGTACGCGACCGAATACGGCAGGACTGGTTTCACTGGCGCGCTGCAGGGCTATCGCGTGCGGCGGGGCTCCGATCCCAGAAGTATCGCTGAGATGCAGACGTTTTCGGGACGCACCATAGATGTGCCCTCTCAATTCATCGCGGGGAAAAGCGATTGGGGTGTCTATCAAACACCAGGTGCGGTCGACAAGATGCGCAATAGCGCCTGCACGCATATGGTCGGATTCCATCTTCTCGATGGCGCTGGACATTGGGTGCAGCAGGAACAGCCGGAACAGGTGAACGCATTGCTCGTTCAATTCCTGCGCGATTACGCAAATCCGTGATCGCATATGCCGCGCGCATCGACCAACCAAGCTTATTCATTCGGCCGAATCACATTATGAGTACTCCCACAGGGGCAATGTCACCGGTGATGCGAAATTGACCTGACCTGGGATTTTTCGATGGTGAAGGACACCAGCCTGCCGATGCTGGGAGAGAATGGGAGCCTGCAAATTCGGGCGGAATTCTTCAATACCCCAAACACCGCGAACTTCGCACTCTCGGAAAGATTCAGGAGCTTAAGTCTTCGGCACTATCGCACCCTCTAAGCATGAGGAATTGCCATCACTCGTAATTCCCTGAAAATACTGTTCCTACGTGGTTTCGATCCCCCAGTTCCTATTCGCCGCCAGAGTGCCGCATGTGGATGGAAAAAAGCCCTCAGCCGTTTTCACGACCGAGGGCCCAGCCCGCCTCGCTCAATTTAGGAGTGTGACCTAACTGACTCCGATCGTAGGACCCACTTTGCAGGGTCGCGCGATTCCAAAAAAAAGACTGGAACTGGGGCCACCGGCGCATGCCAGTCCCAAGCGAATCTTGCAATTGACAAAGTTATGCCGACCTCACTGCTCTCTCTATTTCACCATGCCCCGTTACCTGCGGCCGAAAGATCAACGCGAAATTATGTGCCAACGAAATCTGATTTCGCGAGGGTCGCCGTATGCAGTGAGTGGAATTAAATCAATAACCTCAACCAAGGGTTCACGTGGAGTGAATGACGCCCCGCGTAGGCAAGGCACAACGCCATGACGAGATCGTCGTGGTACCCGCAGGCCGCTCGAGTAGGACGGAATCGCGCTCGTCCTGGGTAATGCTACCTGCACCTGCGAGCCCATGAGGCCATTCAAACACTTCCACTTCGACAAGCTCCCCCGAATTCATCCGAGAAACCCCTCCCGAAGAGGTCTCACGAACGACGATAATCGCATTCGCATCCGCTGCCGTGCGTACCAGGGCCGAGCACTGATTATTGAGCGGGGTCACCACAAAGCCGTTCGCAGTCAGATCGAGGCGCGCCAACACAAAATAGCGGCGTTCCGAACGAGCATGTAGGGAGCCCTGCAAACGTGCGCGCACTACGGGCAAGTTCGTTTCCTGTTTCCCAGCCAATCGCGCCATGACGGGCCGGACTAACTCCTGGAAACATACAAACGCGGCCGCTGGGGTGCCGGGGAGCACGCAAATGGGTTTGCCATGCCACACGGCGAAGCCGAAGGGCTTGCCGGGCCTCATGGCCACTTGTTCGAAAATAAATTTGGCGCCTAAGTCCTTCAATACGCCCTTGACAAAATCGCGCTCTCCGCTCGATGCGCCGCCCGTCGTGACCAGAAGGTCTGAATCGTGACGTGCGGACTCAAGCATGGCCGACAGGATGGTGGGGTCATCAGGCGCCGTTCCGCGATCGTGAGGCACACCGCCGAATTCGGTGACAAGGCCGATAAGCGCAATCGCATTGCTATTGCGTACTTGGCCGCGGCCAGGTGTTACGGCCGGATCTACAAGCTCCTGCCCGTTACACAAAACGGCCACACGAGGACGCTGGAATACCCGTAATTGCGTCGTTCCCGCGAACGCCAGCAGTGCCAGTTTTCCGGCGCTTAAGGGTTCACCCGAAGCAATCAGCTCCTCGCCGCGGCGAATGTCTTCACCCGGCGGGAAGACACAAGCGCCCGAGGCAACTGGCGCAAAAATGCGGATGGTGCTGTTCTGGCGCTCAATTTGCTCAAACGGGATCACTGCATCGGCGCCGTCAGGCAAGGGCGCGCCTGTGGTGATTGCAAGCGTGGTGCCGGGCGCAAGAATCGATTCCGATTCCGCTTCCTCAGCAAAAACTTTTCCTGCTAGGGGAAGTTCCAAGGGATGTTCCCGAGTCGCGTGGAAGCATTCCGCTGCTCGAACGGCGTAACCATCCATCGCCGAGCGAGGGAATGGAACAGCGTCTGCATCGGCCGCAACTGTCTCTGCCGCGATGCGGCCCAGCGCGTCGCGAACTGAAACTCTTGTCGCTTCCAGTGGCTGGACAGATGAGAGAATCGTGTTGCGAGCATCATCGAAGCTAATCATATGGGAAGGTTAACTTGTTCAGGGAAAACTGCTGTGACTTTGATCACAGCGAAACCTTGCATGTGATTCTTTTTGCGTATCCTGGCAGTCACAGCGTGTTTCTTAGATTCTGACGTCTTGTCCTGCTCAAAGCTCGTAGTATGCTTGGCCCGCAGAAGAAAACATCAGGGGAGGTGTTATATGAAGTCCGATCTTCCACAATGGTCCCGCCGATTCGAGAAGACTTACGCAAAGGTATGGAAATCTTTTCAGGATCTTGGCGAAGTATGTCATGGGTGGGGGCCTCTGGATGCCCATACAAGACGTCTAGTAAAAGTCGGAATCGCGGCGGGAGCGGGTTCGGAGGGCGCATTGCATTCGGCCGTTAGAAACGCTTTGGCGGAGGGCGTGTCGAAAGATGAAATCCGACATGCCATCTTGCTGTCCATCACTACAATCGGATTTCCAAAAGCACAGGCTGCTCTCAGTTGGGCTGAAGATATTCTCACCAAGAAATAGGGACCCTTCTCTTGCGGTGTTCCCCTATCGAGCATATCAGATCGGCTTGGGGATCGTGTCTCCCATAGCCCACCGTCGACCCTCCTCTGGATGCTCCATTTTGAATTTTCCCGCTGCGCTAAGTGACAATCTACACCAAAAAACGTGACCCGAATCACATGAAAGGGTGATGCCGGTTACAGCGTCGGCCGAACCAATTGTGGAATAAAGGGTCCTGAATTCAAGAAAGGGCCTTGCATGATCCTGCAACGTTCCTCCGAACTCGCCATCCGGGCTGCTTTATTCCTGGCCCAGCAGGCCCCCGGGAAGCTTTCCCCTGTTCACGAAATCGCGGCGCACACAGGAGTTTCCGAGGCCTACCTCGCAAAGATATTGCAGCGACTGGCCGGCACCGGCTTGGTGCGTTCATTCCGCGGCCCGGGAAAGGGCATGGAACTTGGCCGGGCACCCTCTTCCATCACTTTGGACTCTATCGTGTGCGCAATTGAGGGCGCCATGAGGGACGACGAATGCGTGCTCGGCATTGGAATTTGTTCGAAGGAAACTCCCTGCACCCTGCACACGGAATGGGTTCCGATTCGTACCGCGATCCTTGCGCTTCTGCGAAACACCACTCTCGCCAATTTGGTTGAGATCGCCCAAGGCCATTCCAATAAGTCACTCGAGTCGATGCTCGGCGAAAGGAATTCTTCCGCCCAAGCGCATGTCAGCCGGGGAAGGAGGCACCCGTGAGCCCCCAGCGACGTCTATTGATTGCCGTTTTGCTCGCGCTTGCGCTGCCGCGTTTCGCGGCGGCACAAGTTGCCAATGACTTCTTTCAACAAAACTGTTCGACTTGCCACACGATCGGCGGTGGCCGGTTAGTCGGCCCGGACCTGAAGGATGCCGTGCAGCAAAAAGATCGCGAATGGTTAGAACATTTTATACAAGATCCGGAAGCGGTCTTGAACAGCGGCGATCCCTATGCCTTGCAACTGAAAAAAGATGCAAACGGAATCGTCATGCCCAAGATGCCGGGCGTGACGCCGCAAATGGCGGAAGAATTGCTGAACATGATTGAAGTGCAATCGAAGCTCCCGAAATCGAGTCTCGCGGGGGTGACCGTCAGCGAGCAGCCCTTCACAGCCAACGATGTTTTGACCGGCAGGGAGATCTTTCTGGGCAAACACAAACTGAGTCAAGGAGGGCCTCCCTGTGTCTCCTGCCATACGCTCGGGTCGATCGGTGGTCTTGGAGGCGGGCGCCTCGGCCCGGATTTGACTCTGGTTTATAAGCGGCTTGGCGGCCGGAAATCACTCGGTGCATGGCTTACCGCTCCTGCCACACCGACCATGCAGTCGGTTTTCCGCAATCATTCGCTGCAGTCCGCGGAAATCCTGCCGCTCCTGGCTGTTTTTGAAGATTCGTCTCAGCAATCACAACCCGCGAACGCAAACAGTCAAATTAAATTTTCCTTAGCGGGTATTGCGGGCGCTCTGCTCGGCTTGGCTTTCATGGGTTGGGTCTGGCGAGGCCGGATCCGGACCGTAAGGCGAGCTTTGGTTAGCGGCGCGCAGCGAGGTGCGGCATGAAATCGAAAAAGGGCATGAGCTGGATCAAGGACGAAAGCGATCCAAAGCTGCGCGGGTGGGAAGAGTTTTACCGCAACCGCTGGCAGCACGACAAAATCGTGCGTAGCACACACGGAGTGAACTGCACCGGAGGATGCACGTGGCAGATCTACGTGAAAGATGGAATCGTCACCTGGGAAATGCAGGGACTGGACTACCCCTTGTTGGAAGCTGGTTTACCTCCTTACGAGCCACGCGGGTGTCAGCGAGGTATTTCCTATTCCTGGTATCTCTACAGCCCGCTGCGCGTGAAGTATCCGTACATGCGTGGCGCGCTTCTGGATTTGTGGAAACAAGCGCGCACCAAGTTCGAAGATCCGGTTCAGGCCTGGCAATCGCTGGTTGAAAATCCCGAGGCCCGGCAGCGGTGGCAACGCGCTCGCGGCAAAGGCGGATTCCGGCGGGCCGATTGGGGCACGGTGCGGGAACTGATCGCGGCCAGCTGCGTCTACACGGTTCGCAAACACGGGCCGGATCGCGTGGCAGGTTTTTCGCCGATTCCGGCGATGTCCATGATCAGCTACGCCGCTGGAGCTCGCTTCCTGCAATTGATGGGTGGCGTCTCCCTCTCGTTCTACGACTGGTATTGCGATCTCCCACCCGCATCACCGGAGACCTGGGGAGAGCAGACCGACGTCAACGAGTCGGCCGATTGGTACAACGCAAAACTTCTCGCGGTAATGGGTTCCAACCTCAACATGACGCGTACGCCGGACTGCCATTTCGCCGCCGAAGCCCGGCACAACGGCAGCAAGATGTGGGTTTTCTCACCCGATTTTAGCCAGGTAGCAAAATATGCCGACGAATGGGTGCGAGTGAATGCCGGGCAGGACGGCGCCTGGTGGATGGCTGTCAATCACGTTCTGCTCAAGGAATTTCACCACGATAAACAGGTTCCTTACTTCGTCGACTACACCAAGAAATATACGGACGCGCCGTACCTGGTCGAATTACAAGAGATCGAAGGCGGGTACAAACCCGGACAATTACTGCGGGCCAACCGGCTGGCGAATTACAAAAGTGTCGAAAACGGCGACTGGAAATTTTTGATGTGGGATGCGGCCGATGGCCGGCCGAAGATGCCCATGGGCAGCTCCGGATTCCGCTGGGGAAAAGAGAAAGGCAAATGGAATCTTGAACTCAAGGACGGCATCGACGGTTCCGAAATCGATCCCACACTCAGTTTCTTGACCCAAAATGACGGAGTAGTGCAGGCACGTTTCGACGATTTTGCCGAGGGGCGGGCGTTGCTGCGCGGCGTTCCGGTCCGCAAAGTGAAGACGGCGGATGGAGGAATCGCCATTGTTACGACCGCCTACGACCTGCTGATGGCGCAGTACGGCGTGGACCGCGGCCTGCCGGGCCAGTACCCGAAAGATTACGACGATGCTGATGCTCCTTATACGCCGGCGTGGTCGGAAAAATTCACCGGCATGGGCCGAGACGTCGTGCTTCGCTTTGCGCGCGAATGGGGTAACACGGCTTTGCTTACCAAAGGAAAATGCACGGTCATCATCGGGGCTGGAATCAATCACTGGTATCACGGCAACCTGATGTATCGCGCCGCGATCCACGCGATGATGTTTTGCGGCTGCGTTGGCGTCAATGGCGGAGGGCTGGCGCACTATGTCGGACAGGAAAAGTTGGCTCCGATGGAGTCCTGGTCGTCGATTGCGTTCGGGCGCGACTGGCTGCCGGCGTCCCGGCTGCAAAATGCGCCGAGCTGGCACTACGTCCATACCGATCAGTGGCGCTACGAAAAACAATTCACGGACTACCACACGGTTCCTTCCGATCAAGGGCCTGGGTCTCTGGCCTCTGGCCACACTGTGGACGTGCAGGCGCGGGCCGTGCGCAACGGCTGGCTGCCGTTTTATCCGCAGTTCAATCGCAACCCTCTCGACCTGGTCCGCGAAGCCGAGCAGGCCGGCGCGAAGACCCAGGAGGAAGTCAGCGCATACACGGTAGAAAAACTGAAAAGCGGCGAGATGAAATTCTCGGTCGAAGATCCGGATGCCCCGGAAAACTGGCCTCGTGTCTGGTTTATCTGGCGGGGCAACGCACTTATGGCCAGCGCCAAGGGGCACGAATATTTCCTCAAGCACTATCTCGGCACGCATACCAACGCCATCGCCACCGATATCGCCAAGGATGAGGTGAAAGATGTGGTCTGGCGCGATCCGGCGCCGCAGGGAAAGATGGACCTCGTCGTGGACTTGAACTTCCGGATGGATACTTCGGCGCTTTACTCCGACATTGTCCTGCCCGCCGCTACCTGGTACGAAAAGGCCGACTTGAACTCCACCGACATGCACAGTTTCATTCACCCGCTCTCCGCGGCGGTGCCGTCTTGCTGGGAATCGAAAAGCGACTGGCAGATTTTCGGCGAGCTTGCAAAGGAATTTTCCAAATTGGCCGCGCCATATTTCCCCAAGCCGGTTTGGGACCTGGTGGCCACGCCCCTGGCGCACGATACGGCCGCCGAGATTGCCCAGCCGGACATGCGCGATTGGAAGCGCGGTGAAGTGGAAGCGATCCCCGGTAAGACGATGCCCGGATTGAAACTTGTCGCGCGGGATTACGCCAATCTCTACAACCAATATATTTCCTTCGGACCGCAAGTCCGCACGCTGGGATTGGGCGCGCACGGGACGCACTACGCCTGTGCGGATGTATATGACGAGGCCGTGAAGAATCAGCCCGTTTCGGCGTGGGGCGGCGAGCGATATCCTTCGCTGGAAGACGACGAGGATGTTTGCAATCTCATTCTGCAGTTCGCGACGGTAACCAATGGCGAGCTGGCCTATCGGTCTTATCGAGACATGGAAGAGAAGGTCGGCTTGCCGCTGGCACAGCTAGCGGAACGCAATCGCGGCGTGCGAGTCAGTTACAAAGGGCTGCAGGCTCGGCCGAAGAGGCTGATCAACAGCCCGATGTGGTCGGGGCTGACCGAGAACGGCCGCGCCTACGCGCCTTTCACCTACAACATCGAATGCCTCGTGCCCTGGCGCACGCTGACCGGGCGGCAGCATTTCTATCTCGATCATCTCGGCTATATTCAATTCGGCGAACACCTGCCTACGTACAAACCCAAACCGCTGCCGGTGGAATATGCCGACCTGCGGTTGAGCCGCGAAGTCGGTCCGACGCTGACGCTCAATTACCTCACGCCACACGGGAAGTGGCACATCCACTCAACGTATGGAGACAACCATCGGATGACAACATTGTCGCGCGGCATCGAGCCGTTGTGGATGAACGACAAGGATGCCACCGACATAGAGATCAATGACAACGACTGGGTCGAAGTGCACAACGACAACGGTGTTGTCGTGACGCGGGCCGTGGTCAGCGCGCGTATTCCCCGCGGCATTTGCATCCAGTATCACTCTCCGGAACGGACGCTGTCGGTTCCGACCTCGCCCTTGCGGAACAACCGCCGCGCCGGCGGGCACAACAGCCTGACGCGCGTGCGCCTGAAGCCCAATCTCATGGTCGGTGGTTACGGCCAGTTTACATTCCATTTCAACTACTGGGGTCCGGTCGGTTGCAACCGGGATACGCACGTCTTTGTGCGAAAGCTGCCCGAACTCAAATGGTAAGGAGCGCCGCCATGAATGTCCGATCGCAAGTTTCGATGGTCTTTCATCTCGACAAATGCATCGGCTGCCATACGTGCAGCATTGCGTGCAAGAACCTTTGGACCGACCGGCGCGGCACCGAATACATGTGGTGGAACAACGTCGAGACCAAGCCCGGCACGGGTTTCCCCACGAAGTGGGAGGATCAGGAGAAATACCACGGCGGCTGGGAGGTGAAGAACGGGAAGCTGCAACTGAAATCCACCAGCAAGGCGCAGACTATTTTTAACATCTACCACAATCCCAGCATGCCCACGATGGACGACTACTACGAGCCTTGGACCTACGATTATCAGCACCTGTTCAATGCGCCCGAAGGCACTGATCAGCCTACCGCTCGTCCGATCTCGATGGTCACCGGTGAACTCATCCAGATCGAGGCTGGCCCCAATTGGGATGACGACCTCGGCGGTTCGCCCGTCTATGCGGAAAACGATCCCAACCTGAAGGGCCTGACGCCGGATCAGCGCGCGCAACTTGTCGCCGTCGAGCGGCTCGTCTTCTTTTACTTTCCACGCATCTGCAACCATTGCCTGAATCCGGCATGCGTGGCGTCGTGTCCCTCGGGCGCGCTCTACAAGCGGGGAGAGGACGGCATCGTGCTTGTGGACCAGAAACGCTGCCGTGGCTGGCGGATGTGTGTTGCGGCCTGCCCGTACAAGAAGATGTTCTACAACTGGAATACTGGAAAATCCGAAAAGTGCATCCTCTGTTACCCGCGCCTGGAGACCGGCCAGGCGCCCGCGTGCTTCCATTCCTGCGTGGGCCGGATCCGGTACCTGGGCGTGATGCTTTACGACGCTTCGAAAATTGAAGAAATGGCTTCGCTGCCGGATGAAGACTTGGTGGAAGCGCAGCGTTCCCTGGTGCTGGACCCGAATGATCCGGAAGTCGTCGCCGCGGCGCGGAAAAGCGGAATTCATGAATCGGTCATCGAGTCGGCGCAGCGCTCGCCAGTGTACCAGTTCGTGAAGGTCTGGAAGATTGCTCTGCCGCCGCACATCGAATACCGCACGATGCCGATGCTGTTTTATGTCCCTCCGATGTCTCCCGTGATGTCCAATGTAGCGGACGGGACCATTCACCATGTCTCGGACAATCTGTTCCACGACATTGACGAATCCCGCGTGCCGCTCAAGTTTCTCGCGAATCTGTTTGGCGCCGGCCATGAAGAGTTCGTGCGTTACGCGCTTCGAAAGCAGAAGGCCGTGCGATGGTATCGCCGCGCGGTGACCGTAGGAGACGTCGAAATGGCGACGGCGGAACGAATGCTGCGCGAAGCGGATTGCTCTCCGGAACAAGCCGAGGCGATTTATCGCCTGACTTCCCTTTGCACATTCGACGATCGTTTCGTTATTCCGCCCATGCATCGCGAGGAAGCGATTCAGATGATGGAAGACCCGCTTGAGCACAAGCAGGGCGTCGGCTTTGGATTCCTATCCGGGCCGCGCCGAGGAATGTGATGGACGCGAAATCGATTTGCGAGCGATTTGCAAAGCTTTTCGAATATCCGGGCGAAGACTATCGCGCGAATGCCGAAGAGTGCCTGACAGCTCTGCAAGGCGAGCACTCTACGTCGTCAGAGTCGTTCGAAGAATTTTGTGCGCCGATTCGGAATCTAAGCACGGATGATCTGCGGGAACTCTTCACGCGAACATTTGATCTGAATCCGATATGCACGCTCGAAATAGGCTGGCAACTATACGGGGAAGATTATCAGCGGGGCGAGTTCCTGGTGAAGATGCGAGAACAATTGCGTGAGTTTGATCTCCGGGAGTCCGGCGAGCTTCCCGACCATCTGTCTCACGCACTCGTCTTATTGGCGCATTTGGAGCCGGACGAAGCGGCCGCATTCGCGGGAGGGTTTCTGCTCCCGGCACTCGACAAAATGCGTACGAACTGGCGGGAAGACCGCAATGCCTTCGCCCCCTTGCTCGAATCGGCTTTCTCGCGGCTCCGCAGCGAATATCCGTACGACCCGGCAAAAATGCCAATCCGGAAGCCGGAACTGCCGATTCTGCAGTGAATGGAGGCGAAGATGACGAGTGCATTCCCATTCCACAATCAGCTTTGTTTTATTGTCTTTCCTTACGTCGCGGTGCTGACTTTCTTGCTCGGCACAATTTTGCGCTATCGAAAGGATCCGTTCACCTATTCGAGTTTGTCATCCCAATTCCTGGAGAATCGCAAGCACTTCTGGGGACTCGTCCCATTCCATTACGGGATCGTGGCCGTACTGGTCGGGCACATCGTTGCGTTTCTCTTGCCGCGTCAGATCCTCGAATGGGATAGCCAACCGCTGAGACTTTACATCTTGGAAATATCTGCATTGATTTTCGGTCTGCTCACCGTTGTCGGTTTGGTGGGAGCAATTGCGCGGCGCTTGACGGTTTCCAAAGTGCGCGTGGTTACGAATGGATTTGACTGGTTTGTGCTTTCCCTCCTGCTCGTGCAAACGATCAGTGGCGTTTACGTGGCGATTTTTCATCCCTGGGGATCGGCGTGGTTTGCCGCGGCCATTTCGCCGTACCTTTGGTCGCTCGCTCGATTTAATCCCGATCTCGGCTATGTGTCCATGATGCCCTTGGGTGTGCAGCTGCACATCCTGATGGCTTTCGTCATCATCTTCGTCACCCCCTTCACCCGGCTCGTGCATGTTCTGGTTGCTCCGAATCCCTATCTTTGGCGGCGGCGGCAGGTGGTTCGCTGGTATCGCTCGCAAAAAGAAGCTTCATGAAACGAAGCGTGCCATCTACGAAAAAGGGCAGACTGCTCGGCGCTGCCGGAATTGCAGCTCTGGCAATATCTCTTTCGTGTTGGCCTGGCAGGGCATGGGGACAAGCGGCGCCGTCAAAGCCGGAGCCAACGAAAACAAAAATACACAAGCTGGGGCCGTTCAACATTTCGGCCAGCTGGCGCTTTCGCACCGAGGCGTGGGACTTTTTCGAACCATCCACGGGCCAAAATGTTTATGCCTTCGAACATTCCCTGTTGAGAATTGGCATCGGCCAGAAGACCGACGCGTTCGAATGGCTTCTTGAGGGCGCGGCGGATGGCATTTTTGATTTGCCTCCGGCTGCCGTGCAGCCTGGGAGGCTGGGCCAACTCGGTTTGGGTGGGACCTATTATGCCGCGAACGGGAGTGTTCGAAACACTGCCAGCGGTTTCCTCAAGCAAGCTTACGTAGGGTTCACACTCCCGCAAAAGGGCAAGGTAAAACTGGGGCGTTTCACGTTTCTCGATGGCGTGGAGGTCCAGCCGAAAGATAAGACGCTTGCGACCTTGGTCAACACTCGTATCGCTCAACGATTGATCGGGGATTTCTCATTTTCCGCGGTGCAGCGGAGCTTTGACGGAGCCCAACTGGGTTTTGACATCGGGAATTCAAATATTACTCTTTTCGGTGCACGGCCCACGGAGGGCGTCTTTCAAATCCGCGGGATGAATGAGCTGGACATCAACCTTTTCTACGGCGCCTTCACTGTTCCTGTCACGATGAAGAACAACGCGGGGGAACTGCGGGTTTTCGCAATCGGATATATGGACGACAGGGCGGGTGTCGTGAAAACCGACAATCGCCCGGTGGCTATCCGCACAGCCGATACGGGTCAAATCCGCATCGGCACGTATGGCGCGGACTACGTCCATGTGCTGCATACCGACCATCAAGGTCAATTTAACTTCCTCCTCTGGGGAGCTTTTCAAAACGGCGGTTGGGGCGTGCAAACGCAGCGGGCCGAAGCGTTCGTCGGCGAACTCGGATGGCAGCCGCCGGTCCATGTGATCAACCCCTGGTTCAGTGCCGGATATTCGTACGGCAGTGGCGACGCGAATCCCAACGACACTATCCACGGCACGTTCTTTCAAATCATGCCAACGCCGCGTCCCTACGACCGGTTCCCGTTCTACAACATGATGAACAACGAAGATTTCTATGGATCGGCGGTGTTCCGGCTCCCTCGCTCCTTCTCCATACGAAGTGAACTTCACGCTCTCCGCCTTACCAATACACAGGACCTCTGGTACGGCGGCGGCGGAGCGTTTCAGCCGAATACATTTGGGTATACAGGCCGAACCAGCGGTGGTGCCCGCAGTCTGGCGAACGTGTGGGACGTGAGCTTGGACGTGCCGTTGCGATACGGGTTCAGCGTCACGACTTACTACGCGCATGCCTGGGGAAAAAGCGTGATCGCAAACATTTTTCCCGCTGGCACCAACGCGCAATTTGGGTACGTGGAGACAAACTTTCGGTTCTAAGCAGGACACAATGTTTCCGGCCGCGATATCAAGAGACGACCGGTGAGAGGTTTACCATGATTCGCATCGAAGGAACACCAAAACGGGCGCTTTGGAGTGCAACGCTAGGTTTCTTTGCAGGCTTTGCGGCAGTGGCACTTTTTGGTCCCTCGGCCACCCGCTTCCAGCAGGTCATGGAGCTTGGGCCGATGGCTGTCGGGTTTCTGGTGGCTGTGCCCGCGTTTTCCGGCTCCTTGCTTCGAATCCCATTTTCGGCATGGGTAGATACGACGGGGGGTCGCAAGCCCTTCCTTGTGCTGCTCGGTCTTTCTTTGGTGGGTATGGCCGGCCTGACGTGTGTTACCTGGTTTTTTTATCCCGCCCGCCTGACCGTCGCGTTTTATCCGCTCTTATTGTTTCTAGGAGTGTTGAGCGGATGCGGTATCGCCACATTCACCGTGGGCATCAGCCAGGTGTCGTACTGGTTTCCGCAACGCCAGCAGGGCCGGGCGCTTGCGATCTTTGCCGGAGTGGGCAACCTCGCGCCGGGGCTATTTTCTCTATTCCTGCCTCTGGCCCTATCTCGCCTGGGTCTAGGCGGATCCTATATTTTGTGGTTTTGCTTTCTTGCGGCGGGTACCGCCCTCTATGCGATATGGGGCAGGAACAGTACTTATTTCCAGCTCCAGAAACATGGATTAACGCCGGAGGAAGCCAGGATACAGGCTCGCGAACTCGGCCAGGAGTTGTTTCCGGCGCGAAGTGTGATGGAAAGCCTGCGAATCTCCGCACGGGTTTGGCGGACGTGGGCGCTGGTTTGGATCTACTTCACAACCTTCGGTGGTTTCATCGCGCTCACGGCGTGGTTGCCCACGTACTGGATGAAATTCTTCGGAGTAAGTCTTGTGAAAGCGGGAATGCTAACCGCCGCCTTTTCCATTCTGGCATCGCTCGTGCGGGTCGGCGGCGGAATTCTTGCGGATCAGCTGCAGGAAGGAGGCGAGAATACCGCTATCCTTGCACTTCTGATTGCGCTGGTCGGAGCGCTGGTGATGACCAGTTCACATCAATTTGAACTCTCGGTGCCGGGCGAAATCCTTCTCGCAGTCGGCATGGGTGTATGTAACGCGGCAGTTTTCAAGATCGTGCCGCAGGCCGTTCCCGAGGCCGTCGGGGGAGCTGCGGGCTGGGTCGGGGGATTGGGCGCATTCGGTGGCTTCGTTATTCCTCCAGTGATGGCTTTCGCAGTGCACAACCTAGGAACGACGGGCTATGCCATCGGCTTTGTGACGTTTGTTTTCTTGACGCTGTTTTCACTTTCCATGGCCTGGATTCTCAAGTACACGCGAGAATTCGTCGTCCTTCAAACGGGGCAGGCAGAAGGCCATTCGGTACGGGAGACTTCGGTTCCAAGAGCGATGGAGTCCCACCGTTGACCATGACGAATCAGCTCATGCTCATACCTCTTCACACTACCGTGAGCGGAATGGGCAAGGTCCAAAGGAAAACCTATCGTGTTGGTAGCATCGGCCCGTGATGATTCATATGGGGGTTGGGTGTCTGCTCTTGCTGGATTATTTGAAAGGCACCACGCGAGGTTCTCTCCACCGCATCCGATCCGCAGGTGCTACACCGACCATGGCTGTCCAACTCAATTTGTGATATGCAGTTAACGCAGAACCATTGTTTCTTCATCGGCTCCCCCCATTGACCCTGGCTGTCGATTAAGCGGCACTTGATCTCAAAACAGTGCAATGACTGGGCCAAGACCGTGATGGGGACAGCTTTTCCTGACAATCTGTGTTCTGAAAGTGACAGGTACCCGCGGCGAAAACACTAGGCTTATCCCGGACAAAGTTTTGCGGTCTTGAAGACCGATTTCATGCCGCATAGCCGCAGAACCGAAACCTGCAAAAAGTTCCAATCACACCCATTTCTTACATAGCGGGCGCATGTCCGCCTTAGCTAGTGCTACGAGCGCTAGCGACACTCTGCGTTGTGGCACATAGCGCGTGTCAATCTCCTTCGCGAAATAGCAGGGGGACAGCTTGGTGAGCCACATCTCGAAGCAAGAAGGTTGCGCGCTAGGGCGGGGACGGAGTAGCTAATACCCCGCTCCCGGGATCATGAAATCTGGGCGTTGACCTCGGGTGGCAGCGGTTGCCCTTTGCGCATCCGCTGTGCACGATCGTGTTGGGTCAGCATACGGTCGAAGGCCCGTTCCAGCGCGGTGGCGCAGCCAGGCATGTAACTAGATTGGGGAAAGCTTTGAAATCCATTTGCTCCTTATAGCCCAAGGCGATACGGCGAATCAGTTCCAACCAATCATATTACATATTGCCATTAATATGACGATGACCCCAAGCGGTAAAATTGGATGTGGATCCTCCTCGGGCTAATTCCGATCGCGACCACGAGCTCTCAGGCCCTAAGCCGCTACCGTGAGGGATGGAGGCACATTGCCTGTTGCCATTCGAAAGTGCGCTTGCATTTCTTGCAAACCATGATTATGCCCATTTCTCCATCAAATAGTCTCGGATCAGTATATATAGCCGAGAAGCCCATTGTGATCCGGCGGCACGGCCCGTTTATCATAGCGCAAGAATATAACTATATAGTAAAAGATCGACGAATAAGTGCCGCCGTACAGTATGCGCGGATGATAGATGGATGCCATGGTTTGGGGCCATGGCTATTGATGCGGTCTTTAAGGCCCCCCAACGCATCCGCAGGGAATCATCTATCTTTGGAAGCGGCGGCCAGATAGGCGAAGCCGTTGGAGTAACAGCCCGACTTTCGACGCACCGCCCAATCCGGACGGAGTGCGCCTGCGACTGGCCGCTGCTCTGTTTTGTTTATCTCAGTACACAAACAGTGACAAGATGAGGTACGTTGGACGAACACCGGATTTATCCCTCCTCGTTTGCACCGTCTGCGGCGATTGGTTCGAATTGCCATGGGAGATTGAGGCAGATGCGTGTGTAGACTGCAGCCTTCGATCTCCCGAACAAATTCCCAAATTGGTTTCCGGCGTGGAGTTCTTCCAATCGGTAGGTCTCAGCTAAGGTCGTAAAGAACACGTTTTATCCTTGAACTACAATTTGGGGTAGCCAAATTGGGGCTGTGATATCCCAGCTGCAGTCTTTGGTTTTACCTTGCAACCTGGGGACTCAGTCTGCATCTAATTTCAATATGGCCTCCAGACAAATTAAGGGACGTGGGCGATTGGTCCCAACGCGGCTAACTGGTATTGCATACCAAGTCCGCTACGGAATCCATATTGTGGAAGAAGCTTTTCGCCGAGGCAGGGGAGAACCGCCAATGCAATGGGCCAAGTGTTCAGTGCGTTTCCCTGATGCCGGGCGAGTCCCGGACGGAAGTTATTTCCTCTACACCGATGATGGCAAGGTTCATCAATTAAAGTCTCTCGACGGTAAGTGGCACTGCTTGGCCGTAGCCGCCTAATTGGGTAGATAGTATTCTGGTTAACTTCCTGTTGGTATAAATCTGAACACCGTCGGCTTCACCACCCCCGTGGTTTTCATAATGCTCCATGTATGCTCGAAATGTGACACTGTGCCGGCTCGATTACACTAGGTTAGTTCTTTACTTTGATCCAAGAGGGAAATACACATTGAACGCCACTGAACTTGCCCGCAATAAATTTAACGCTCTGTTCGCAGACTATGATGCGAAGAACATTCGCGCAACCGCAGAGGGGCAGAAGTCCGCATTGAAAACAGCCAAGAAGTCAGCTAGGAAGCACGTCAAACCACAATAGGAATCGTAAACTCCGAAGCTTTATCGGAACAGCCTACGAGTGCCGAACTGTGCCGGCGTGAAAAACTGTCGTGCGTATCCTTCAATTGGGGATCACGCCCCCGCTGATTCATTCGGGTGTGTCCTTCGATTCCTCCACTGGATGACTTTCTTCCGCCGCCTCGCTTTCTGGAGCGTTACGATGCTCCATTTGCACCCATGAAAGCAACACGATGTCGGCGTCATTCGTTGCGACCAACTCTTCTAATGACAACGAACTTTGTGACGACTCCTTTCGGTGTCTCTCCTCTCGGCAAGCAATTTCATGGCTAGATTTCATTTTGCGCTCTTCTAGTGGGCAACGACACGGCTGTGTTGGAGGTGTTTGCAGTGGCTAGTATGAGGGAGTTTCGGTGCCAAGCGAGACCCAGAGAGACTGGAGAAGGAAGAGTGTTTAAGGAATTGGTGGGAGAAGCGCCAGTTTCCGGTTTTGAGGTTTTTGCCGCCGTCGTCGGACAGGCTCCGCACTCAAAAACGTTGCTGGAGCATTGCATGCTGATTGGTTTGGGAGTACGTTATCGGTCGGCCGGGAAGTCAAAATGGAAATTCCGGTTGTAATGTTCTCGACTAAGTGTCCAGGGGTGGTCCTTAATGAATTCAACCATGCGCCGCATGTTCTTTTTTCTATGCGTCAATCTGCTTTTGCCTCTTGCCCTCTGTGCTCAAGGGTATGGGCATTGGGTGACAACTACGAAGTTCGCGCCGCTGCCGGAGCCATCCGAGGAGTATTGGAGCGCCGCCGCGAATGGGAAGTTCTACCTATTTGGCGGCACCGCCGTGGGAACGGGCAGCCAACGCACGGGTCTGCCGCGGCGTGTGCTTGAATACGATCCCGCCACGGACAAATGGACTTCAAAAAAGCAGATGCCGTATGCCGCGGACCACATGACCGTCGCCGAATATCGCGGCAAGATCTACCTATTCGGCGGCGCCGGCGCCGAAAAGCCAGGGGCCGTTGGACCCGGTAATGTACAACTCAATGACACCTGGGAATATGATCCTGCCAGTGATTCCTGGAAGGCGCTCGCGCCCATGCCAACCCGGCGAAGCGCAGGGGCGGCGGTGGCAGCTGGCGACAAGATCTACGTGCTCGGCGGAAGTGGGCTGGCGCCGGGGGCGTCCAATCCCCCCACAGCAGAGAATATGCTCGTGCTGGGGACGAACGAAGTCTTCGACCCTGCGACCAGCGCGTGGGAGACCAAGCGCGTGATGCCGACGCCGCGAAATCATCCGGCCATCGGCACGGTTAACGGGAAAATCTATGTGATCGGCGGCCGCATCGGCGGCGCCAACGTTGCGAATTTCATTTCAAGCCCGACCGACGTGGTGGAAGAGTATGATCCGGCCACTGACCGCTGGCGGGCAATGACCAAAATGCCCACGGCACGGAGCGGGCATGGTTGGGCGACGTATCAGAACCGGATCTACGTAGCGGGTGGCGAGGTGCGCGATCACCATATGGATGCGATATTTCGCGACGTGGAAGCGTTCGATCCTGCAACAAACGAATGGTTCCAGCTTCCTTCGATGTTGACTGCACGTCACGGCGTCAATGCGGCGGTATTGGGTAACCAACTCCACCTGATTGGCGGGCATATCGCATTTGATGGGGCAGCCGAACACGACGCCGATACGGGAGTCCATGAAGTATTTGAGTTCAGCGGAAAGTAGATTCTGTCGGGGGCTGTGCTCCGCAAGAATTCGATGAAGGCCACAGGATTGCCCGTTTTCAAGGTTTTCACCTTCCTAAAGGTTCGATCAAGATTGTCGGCAGGTTCAATCACGCTGTGACCACTCTACTCATCGGGTCCGCGGTGCGAAGTCGCCTCATCATCAATCCAATATTCTTCCGTGTATGTTTTACCGCGACGGCTGGGAACTTTCCGCGCCGGATCTGGACGGTAGAGAGGAGGGAAGAGGACCGTAACAGAGTGCATCGGTTCGGTAGTGGCGCTTACTCGGATTCCACTGATCAATAATCATCCCGATCGATTTCTGGCATCCGCATATGCAATTCGTACATTTCTCCTCGTATGTTCGCGCCGCAAATCGGCGGCGACCGCGTTCGCGGTAGATCGGGAGAAGCGGTGCGACACCGCGCCACGGAGGTGGCTGTGTCTCTTGCTCGATCTCGCCTCCAGTAACTTTCAGATCGCTTGCCTTATAACAATCAACGGTCTCAAGATGTGAATTGGCAATGGGCAGTGCATCAGCGGATAGCCGCGCCACAGATCTTCGTGGGGCAAACAACATATCGGTGAAGTGCGGTTCTTTTCTCTCGCCCCCACAGAACTTTCGACCAGTTTCCAGTTTGACCCTGTTCTTTGTGCCCGTGCTGGAAAAGGCAACTTGCAGATTGCTTGTGGTTTACCTCAACTCCTTTTGCAAAATTGCATTGTGATTCTATCGGCGCGGCCGCCCCTGTCCGCGGACGCCCATCGGCATGGGCATATCTCCTGAAACTCAGATAGCTCAAAGCCGAAATGGCCGGGCCGGTTCTACGAGAAATTTCTGAAATCGATCACAAAGAACAATCCAGCCTTACCTCTCCGGAACCCAGACAAGTTCAATCACCGGAACTTGGCAAAGTAGTTTCACTACCACCCCAAACTACCTGCTATCCCAATTATTGAGCGGCTTCGACGGTGAGTCTCAACCCAATTGCCTTGGTGACAGCGACTAGCGTGGACAGCCGAGGGTTGCCGTGAATCGACAGGGCTCGGTAGAGACTCTCGCGCTCTATGCCGGCAGGCTTGGTCACTTTGGCGATGCCCTGAGCTTGGGCGAGGTGGCGCAAGGCGATCAGCAGAACTCGGGGATCGTCCTCATCTTCCAATGTAGCTTTGAGAGTTTTCACGAACGATAACCGGATTTCTGTCAATAGTCGCAACAGAGTGTGAACAAGGCACCGCTGGAGCAATTCACGCACGTTGTGGAAAAAGTTCTTGCCGTGGCATATCCAACCGTGTTATGAGAGCCGCATATTTTCCATGGCGGTTGGGGCCTGCTGATATTTCGAGGGACACAGGCTATGTCGACAAAAGCTGTTTTTGGTTTGTCAGCTCCTGTAGTTGCTCGAACCTGTGGCTGCGCTGATTCGGTTGGGGGCAGCAGATTTCCGGTAACAGTTCAGAACGGATTGGCCCATCGCGTCTTTTCTATTTTTCAGGCGATTCTCACTCAGCGCTCAGCGTAGTGGACAGATTCATTGCAACGGAGTACGGACTGGCATAATCGTACAGGCCCGCAAGGTTTAGTAAGTCGTTCACTAGGCGATCTGTATAATTATTCGTGCTGCTCCTTGCTACCGACGCATCGGGCTTTGCGCACGGATAGTTATTAGGAGGAAACGATGGACCGAAGGAAGCTGGGGAGTGGGGCGTTTTGCGCAGTCTTGGGGATAGCTGTATTGCTCGTGCTATCGATCACCGGTCCGGCATTCGCACAGGAGACAGGGACGATTCTGGGCGTGGTGAAAGACCCCTCCGGTGGCACCGTGCCGGAGGCGAAAATCACGATCACGAACACGGACACGAACGATTCACGCCAGGCGGCGACGGGCGACGATGGCGCGTATCGTCTTTCGGGTCTTCGCCCGGGACATTACTCGGTCAGGGTTGAAAAGGACGGCTTCAAGACGTCCACACAGCCGGGTTTAACTTTGGACGTAGCCGCCCAACTGGTCGTCAACCCCGTGTTGGAGGTGGGCGCATCGACGCAGGAGGTGACTGTCACCGGAGAAGCCCCTGTCGTGAATACAACCACCAGCACGCTGGGAAGCCTGGTGGACGACCGGAAGGTCGCGGAGCTCCCGCTGAACGGCAGAAACTACATTGACTTGACGCTCATCCAACCGGGGATCCAAATCAACACTAGCCCCTCGGGTGGGGGGTCTGGTTCCTCTGGAACCTGGTTCAGCAGCAACGGGATGCCGCCCCGCTCGAACAATTTCACGATTGATGGCGCGCAGATTGGGAACCAGTATGGTACAGGGCCGAACTCCATCTCCGGCAGCACGCTCGGCGTGGACGGAATCAAGGAGTACAGGATCGTCACTAGCATGTTTGGCGCCGAATACGGGATGACCATGGGCAGCCAAATGGTCATTGTCAGCAAGGGCGGCACGAACCAGTGGCACGGCGACGTGTTCGAATACCTGCGGAACAATCACCTGGATGCGCGGAATTTCTTTGAACCGCAGCCTGCTAATTTGGGTGGCAACCGCATCTCGCCCTTCCAACGCAACAATTTTGGCGCCGCCGCTGGCGGGCCCATCCGGAAGGACAAGACGTTCTTCTTTCTGGTGTATGAGGGTCTCCGGCAGGCCCAGCAGGACGCGATTCAAACGACTACGCTTCCCGCCGCGTGCCATTTCCTGGATACCCCAAGTGGTCCAGTCATCGATGGAGGCGGCCCGCTTACTTCGGTTGTCACGGCCCCATCTGGTTTCACAGGCTTGAGCCCAACCATAGTGCGGACCCGGTTAACTGGACCGATTACGGTTCATACAGCGGGGTGCGGGGCAGTCGCGGCTACCGGGCCGGGCGCCACGCAGGTGAATCCAATGGTCACGCCATGGATTGGGCAATTCCCCTTCCCCAACGAACCCGGTTCGAACTCCAATTACACCTTTCCCGGTCATTCCCATGTCCGGGAGGACTATGGGCAACTTCGAGTGGACCAGAACATTTCGGGGAGCGACACCCTGTTCGCGCGGTACACGTTGGATGATAACCTCCTGACCACGCCGTACGCTTCGCTTTCCGCTTCCGATACTGGAGCCGCTTTTCCGCAGTTCTCCTCCATCGGAAGAAGCAGAAATCAGTATTTCACCGTTGGCGAGAATCATATCTTCTCGGCCGACGTGCTCAATCAATTCCGGCTCTCCTTTACCCGGACCAATTTCGCCGGATATCCGGGAATCAATCGCGTTCCCGGCCTCAACCCGGATTTCGACATGATCGACACAGGGAGTACCCCGGGCAGCACCTGCTTATCGGCTACCAACCCCGTTTGCGTCTGGTCGTATCTTCCGGGAAGATTTAACGGAGGGCTTGCGCCTGGACAGGGCGTGACCACGCTTTCCTTCAATACCACCTTTCCCACGTACCATCCGCAAAATGTCTGGACTCTTGCGGATGATGTGTTCGTTAATCACGGCAAGCATGGGTTCAAGTTTGGAATCCTGATGAACAACTTTCAGGAACCTTCGATCATGCAGAAGGGCGCCTACGGAAGCACGAATTCGGGGAACAGCATTGCGAACTGGATGCAGGGCTTCACGACGAGTTACCTGACAGTTACCCCGGTCCCGGGGTTTGCCACCAACGGCGTGCTTAACTCGCCTTTCCAGGGCAATTACCTGGACAAGGACTACATGTTCAAGACCTTCGGATTCTATTTCGGAGACGACTATCGCGTTACCTCGAGGCTGACGTTGAACCTCGGTTTGCGGTACGAGTTCAATACGATTCCACACGAGCTTTACCACCGGAGTTCCACGATTTCTGACCTGCAGGGGGGATCTCAGACCTACACCGTCGGGTCCATCTTTAACCACAACTGGACGCACAAGAATTTTAGCCCGCGTGTCGGCTTTGCCTGGGATACCTTCGGTAACGGGAAGACAGCAGTCCGCGGCGGCTTCGGCATTTATTGGGATGTCGCCAATATCGGGTCCTTGTTGACTCAGGCCGCCAACGGCGTTCCGCCCTTCGCCGCTCAGACCCAAGTGGCCCAAGCGGCCAAGGCCTATTCGATTCCGTTTGTCGATGTAAACGGAGGACTGACAGATACAGCACCAGTACCTAACTTCACGCAAGCACAGTTCGGGCATGCCCTGCAGATGAATGACCCGAATATCAAGAACCCGCATTCGCTGCAATACAACCTTACGGTGGAGCAGCAACTTCCACTCGGAATTGGCCTCTCGGTCTCGTACGTCGGCAACCGCGGCATTAACCTGTTCGCGCTGGTCGAGGGGAACCCTGTAGTACCCAATAATCTGGTGAATGGCAAACTGCCCCCCAATACTATGCCGACCTTCAACGTGAATAATGGTGAGGTTCAGTGCCAGAACAATGCCCTTACCTCTGTCAATGGCGTGACACAGCCTCTGATTCTGCCCGGTGTCAACGGCGGCAATCCCATAACTCCCACCACGACGATTACTGCGAACGGGGCTACGGGCATGCCGTATCCATGCAGAATGAATCCCTTCTTCACAAGCACGCTGTTCATTACCTCACCCTCGAATTCCTGGTACAACTCTCTCCAAGTCGTAGTGACCAAGCACCTCAGCCATGGTTTGGATTTCCAGGGCGCCTACACCTACAGCCGGTCCCTCGACACGACGGCGGGCCAAATGTACAACACCGATTGCGGCAACGGAGCGTTCGGGACGGCAGTCGGTCCTGTTCCGTTCGATTTGAAACTGGACAAAGGGCCATCGTGTTCTGACGTGCCCCATTCGATGCACTTGAGCGTCCTGTATCACTTACCGGACTTCAAGTCGGAAGGGTTTGTCTCGAAGATGGTCAATGGCTGGTGGGTAGGGAACATCGTGACCGCGGTGCAAGGTTTCCCATTCACACCGCTCGTTGGGCTGGACCGGTCGTTCAGCGGCGTAATCACCCAGAGCAATCAGACGCCCGTGTCCTTGAATACCACTAGCACCACAGTAACTTATCCGGTCACCGTCAACTCGTCCCCCGTCCCTGGATGCACTTTCGCCAGCGGACCGCCTGCGGCGTCCTCGTGCACGTACAATTTCATCCCCTACGACCCGAGCAAAGTGGTTACCGGCGACCCCAACCATTGGTTCAATCCCTTAATGTTTGGGGAAGCGCCGCTCGGACAAATCGGCAACTCGCCACGCGATATCCTCCGCGGGCCGGGAGTCGGTACTTGGAACTTCTCAATAAACAAAGACACCAAGCTCGGATTCCTCGGCGAACAAGGGAGCCTGGAGTTCCGCATGGAGATATTCAACCTGTTGAACCGGGCAAATTTTGGACCGCCCAGCAACGTTACATTCGCGGGCACAACGGCGTTCAACAATCTCCCGCCAAATACCCTGAATTCATTCGCGGGCGGTAACATCCAAGCTCCAAACGGCGCTTCAGCAAATAACCCTCTCGGAAACGTCGGGCAGATCACGACGACGTCAACCTCATCCCGCCAGATTCAGTTGGCGTTGAAGGTTGTCTTCTAATCGAGAACGTAAGGTCGAAGAGTCGAAAAGCTCTCCGGAAAAGGGATGGCTGCAAACCGGCCATCCCTTTTCTCTTTCAGTCTGGCAACTTCGCGGCCGGTTCGAAATCAACGCGCTTCCCGTTCGGCCTGGTGGTTGTGGGAAGATGCGCGTACCTCTCTTGCTTGACATGGTTCGCACGGAAACGTACATTCCCTTGCTGCCGAGCGATGCGTTCGCAAGGCATAAAGAGAGCCGCGATTCCCCGTGTTCCGGGTGTGCACATTAGCAAAATGCCGGGGCAAATTAGGATGAGAAATCGTAGTTGGATACCAGGAGTGCTTGTCCAATTGGCTCTAACTGGCCTTGCATTTGGTCAAGTAGGTGGCGTCTCCTCGATTTCGAAATCTATCCTTACATTCGAAGCACCTGGCGCAGGCAAGGGCGCCGGCCAAGGCACCAGTTCCCAGAGCATCAATGACGATGGCGAAATCACGGGCAACTACAAGGATTCCGCCAGCGTCGTGCACGGATTTGTGCGGCACAAGGACGGAACCTTCGAGTCGTTTGAAGCGCCGGGCGCCAGCAAGAAAGCAACCTTAGGCACCTTTCCGGAGAGCATCAACGACAAGGGAGATGTCATCGGGTATTACTTCACCGATCCCGGCGGCGTAAGGCATGGATTTGTGCGGTACAAGGACGGCACGATTGTGAGGTTCGACCCGCCCGGAAGCCAGGGCACAGTCGCAAAACACAATAACGACGATGGTTTGTTTACAGGGAATTACGTTTCTTACGATAAGGCTCACGCATTTGTGGCTCGCAGAGACAACAGCTTCACTACTTTCGATCCCCCGGGCAGTGCAAACACCGCTCCACAGGGCATCAACGCCCGCGGGGAAATCACCGGGTACTACGCGGACGACGCCAACTCGTTGCGTGGCTTCATTCGCTACGCCGACGGCGCCTATGCGAAGTTTGATGTTCCCGGCGCGAACGCGATTGAGGGCAAGGGCACGCTCCCGATGGACATCAATTCAAACGGAGACGTTGTCGGCTACTACCACACGCGCCCCAAAGACGGAATGCGCGCGTTTATCCGGCATAAGGACGGAACTTTCACGAAGTTTGATCCCCCCGGCAGCATCACCGATGATGCGCCGCATGTTGACGACGAGGGATATATTGTCCGCCCTACGGCCGCAGCCCTGAGCATCAATGAATCGGGCGACATTGCCGGATATTACGGAGATACCGCTGGAGTGGTGCACGGATTCATCCGGCGCAGGGACGGCACGTACACCACGTTCGAGGCTCCCGGCGCGGCGCGACACGGAAACCTGGGGACATTTTCCGAGAGCATCAACAACCGTGGAGACATCACGGGTTTCTACTATACTGGAGCAAACGCGGTGCTCCGCGGATTCGTACTTCCGCACATAGCGGACCTATCCCAAGCTCCCGCAAAGGCTCCGGTGAAAAAGCCGTAAGCCTTTATAGGCGAAACTTTATTAGTGGAACCGCGAGCAGCGCTGCAGTGTCGCGTCTGTCGTCCTATTGAGGGTGCTCCAACATGCCAAGCTGTCTGCCATCGTGAAAGACGATTCTCTGAAGGAAACCGGCGGGCTTTCCATCTTTTGCCGGACTGAAAATGAGCGTGACCTCATCTCCGCGCTTGATGGCGTCCTCCGTCCAGCCAGCCCTGGCTAATTTGGCGGGGCTGAGAGTCTCGACGGTCCAATGAACAACGCCACCCTTCTCGTCCTTGACATCGAAATAAATCATAGTATGAGGATTGCTCCACATGAATCGCGTAACCTTTCCTGCTAGGGTGAGCGGCTTCAATTCGTCATACGCGGCATTTCCGTGGTGCGCCAGGATTGGACAACAAAACGCATGAAAACCGGCTGCGATCGCGAGAACTTTGCTTAGTCGTCGCATCATGTCACAATTCCAGTACTCTCTGGAGCAATCTTGCAACTTGAAACTGACTAAAATCATACCACGGAAAACAGTGGCTCAAGATTTCGAGGATGTCCCGTTCCCGGCCATCAAATAGATGTAATTGATCCTGTGCCAGAACCGGAATATCGCGAACCGGGTGAAACCCCCGGACATGGGATCCTCATGCAGGTGGAATTATGCATACGTTATCCCTCGACTGTTCCATTTTCCCAGGGCACCAAATGTAGACAATCTTGTAACTGCGAGAGTGCCCAGCCACTGCGTGAACTCTTTCCCTATTGCAACGGGCCCGCCGACATCGCCGGCGCTCCCGCGGGATGATTCTCCCAATAGTCGACGAAGTTGATGTAGTCCTGATTGAACTGTTCTGGATGCTCACGGTACATGAAGTGCCCGCCATTGTTATAGACGATCATTTGCACTTTCACGTTTCTGGAGGCGACGATATCGAACAGGCCCAGCTCTCCTTGCAGCTTCGCCGTAGCATCGTTTTCGCCCCAATCCAGAATGTCATTCTTTCCGGCGACCATCAAGACAGGCATCTGCAGGACGCCGTCCTTCTGCACACGGTCCCATTGTTTCTGCCGCCAGGCAGGAAAGTCCGGCAATTTTCCGACTCCCGCCGCAAGCTTTGCCCGCGCCTCCTTCGATTTCGGCAAGTCGGACATGGACTGGTCGGCCTCCCAATATTCGTTCGGGAATGTATCGGGCAGCCAGGCGAGCAGCCCCAATCGGCACTTCAGGCCCGCATACTGCGTCTGGTCCGCGCATTTCTTCAACAAAGGATCGAGCTTGCTCGGGCCAGCGGGCGGATCTTCGGGTCCCATGGCGAGGATCGTCAGTGTTCGTACGATTTCTGGATGTTGAACAGCCAGGTAAAAAACCAATCCACCGCCCGCCGAGTGTCCTATCAAATGAACCTGGCCGAGCTTCATGGTGCGGATGAAAGCGTAAATGAAGTCGACCTCGCCCTGCTGGTTGTAGTCCGTATCTTCCTTCGGATTGCCCGTCAACCCGCAGGCGAGGCGGTCGATGGCAAACACATGGAAGCGTTTCGCTAATCCGGGAATGTTGCGCGAAAATACGTTGGCCGTGGTCGCGCCTGCCTGGGCCCCACCGTGAATCATCACCAGAGGCTCGCCTTGCCCATATTCGAAATAGCGCGTGCGCACGCCGTTTACTTCGATGAATTTTGCTTTGAGTCCGTCGATGGTGGCGTCCGGGTTGATCCCAGGCGTTGCCGAGGTCCGACCGGGCGGAAGCATAAAAAGTAGCGCAAACGCGGTCGCCCCAATTCTTGCCAAGTTACTCATGGAGTGTAATTTCATAAAATCCTCCGCAGATCATTTTGTCGCAGGGATATTGCAATCCTCAAATGCTTGACCATCGAAACACATTAGCCGGTATATTGCGGACCCATGGCGCGAATGGAATTTCCGGGCCGCGCAGCACTTGCTCAGGCGGCCCCTTCGTTGAGCTTGGGCAGCGACCACTCCTTCACAGCCATCGGGTCCAGGTTCGGTTTTCCCAGGTTCGGACAACTCAGCGCGTAGATACCTGTATCGGCGGCCGCGTAAATGATGTTTCGATCCCATTCGACAAGGACGTTGTCCACAGTTCGGTTCCAGCTGCCCCAGTCGTTCAAATCGCCGCCTTGCGGAGGGATGAAGAAGGCAACCTCTTCCGGTTTGGAGAGATTCCCGATGTCGTAACACCGCAGGCCACCGGTGAAATACGAATAGGCGATGAAGTCCTGGTGCGGCTTGCCGGGAGCCTTGAGGTGCGGAGGATTATGCGTGCCGAAGCGTCCGCGCTTGAAGCAAAAGTCGGCGTACGGCGCCGACTGCGGAGGCACGGGCCGAGGGAGCTGCGCCACGGGTACGGGATGCTCTTCGTCGCGTATATCGATCACCCAGTTCGGCAGATAAATCTGGTTGCAGTCGGAATTTGTGGTTTCGCCGTTGGCGATCACAAAACCGCGCTCCAGCACGCCGCAATAAATAGTGTGAAAGGCGATGCCCATGCCTGCGTACTGCGGCGGCGGCTCGAACCGGCCGATCTCTCTTTGATGGCTTGGGTCGGAAAGGTCGAGAATGATGAATCCGTTGCACCCGAACGAACCGTACCCGCGGGTGCC
The DNA here is from genome assembly GCA_020073485.1 of Terriglobia bacterium. Lineage (GTDB taxonomy): Bacteria > Acidobacteriota > Terriglobia > Acidiferrales > UBA7541 > Palsa-360. The sequence continues at coordinate 139,081 of JAIQFB010000004.1, forward strand.
TCCGTCTTCCAGCTTCTTCGGGACATACACGGGACCGTGCAAACCCGCGAAGGGCGTCTGATCGCCCACAACCTTGGGCGGGACCAGCTTCGACCACATCCACTTCTCATACTCGATTTCCTCGCCCTTCCGCGAACCCGGCACCCACCAGAATGAAACCTGTTTGGGGTTGGAGGGGTCGGAGCAATCGATAATCATGTTGCCGTTGACCAGCGGCCGGAAATAGGAAGGCTGATGAATGAAGGTGTCGTCAGGCGAGGTGTCGAGATAGGCATACTTGCCGCCGTCGTAATAGTTCCGGTGCGTGCCGGAACCCGTCGCGCCCGTGCTGAATTCTGACAGCTTGACAACTTTTGACGGATCGGTGATGTCGTAGAACCGCACGCCGCGAAGCCCTTTGAAGTTTCTCCACTTGTCAGCCAGCTTGGGGTCGTCGTACTTCCCCATCGGCGCTGTTGGGGTGGAATCGGTGATCGGTGCCTGCGCTCCGGTCATCAAGATCCATTTCTTCAGGTCCTTGTTATAGGCGGCCTGAAGTTGGCCGCCTTCAAAGCATTTTCGGTTGTACACGGCGGGCTTGTGCAAGTCGCTAACGTCAATAATGTCGCCCTGCTGGAGCAGGTATCTCCGGTCCCCGACGGACATCATCTGCATTTTGCCGCCACGGCGCCCACCCGGCATGATGTGGGCAAGAACTTCCATATTGGAGACGTACATCCTGCGATCAAGATAGGTAATGCTGTTCGGAGTAGGGTGAGGATGATGATCGGCCAGGGCCGGAACCGCTGCGGAAGCCGCTACCAATCCTGCTCCCGCTCCGGCCTGCTTCAAGAATTGGCGACGACTGGACTTATCGCTCTTGTCTCTCATCTCGGTTCCTCCCGTTTTCGGCTCTCTGTGGTTCTATCCCTGTCCCACTCCGAACATTGCTTCATTTGTCTAGTCGTGCCGCGGCCTCAGAAGCTCAACTTCAAGCCCAACTGGATCGCGCGGCTGCCCCCGTTTCCGATGACCGGGTTGTTATTCGAAACGTCAGGCGTAGCAAAGGAAGCGCCGAACGAGGAGGTCGCGCTCGGACTGTTGCCACCTGCGCCGTTGAACTGCGGATTGGCATATTGAGTCTGGTTGAGAAGATTGAAAACTTCAAAGCGGAACTGCGCGCCGAAGCGTTCCCGGAATTTCCAGTTCTTGGCAAGCGACATATCCAGGAGGTGCAAGCCGTTGCCCCGCAGGAGATTGCGGCCCATCGTGCCAAGGGTTCCCGGGGCAGGAGCGATCAGGAAAGAGCTGCCAACTGCGTAGCAGCCAAAATGGGTGAGCGAAGCCGTTGCGCCAATGGCCGCGGCCTTCCCTGCACAGGCAGCATTGTTAATGGCATAGGCGGGATCCGTGGGACCCAATGGATCGGTAGGTGGCGGCGTCCCGGGCTGAAAGAACGGGATGGGTGAGGCACCTCGGTTGCTGAAGTCGGAGGGATTTCCGTAGAAGTTCCAGCGATCTACGAGCTCTCCGGTTCCGCTCAGGTCGTTTGCGCTATCAATCACGCTCCACGGCAGGGCGCTCTGAATATTAACCATGGCATTGACCACCCAGCCTTCCAAAAGCTGTGCCGGCGATTGCCTGCCGGGGATGGCATAGGTCGAGGTGAATGTGAATCGGTGACGGATATCAAAGAAACTGCTCCCGCGTTCCAGCCCTGGGTTGTTGCTGTCGGTGGGAACGTTGGTGTTCCAATCGTTGGAAACGTCATCAATGCCATGGGAGTAGGTATAGCCGGCCATGAACGACAGCCCACGGGAAGTCTGCTGGGTTAACGTTAATTGCAGGCCGTTGTAGTTTGAGTTGTAATAGTTTCCCAGATAGTTGATGTTCGATAGATACGGGAACTTGCCAACGAATGGGCGGGCCGCCTGCTCGGCGGTTGTACTAACCTTGAATGCCGCGATCGCGGCCGGCGTCCATCCTCCCCCGATAGCCGGCTGGTTGAGATCAATAAGGCCGAGCAACTTCGTGCCCTTGTTTCCAACGAAAGCCATGTCCAGGGATAAAGTGTGCGTGAAAGCGTGCTGGATGCTTAGGTTCCAATTGCTTACATAAGCCGATTTGAGATTCTGATCCGCACCCATGAGGGGACAGGGAGCGGCGTTGGTGCAACTGATGGCGGAGGTATTGGGGAAAATCGGCCCGGCTATGCTCCAGTTGAGGGGATTGCCCGGGGGATTGAGGGTGACTGAGCCGACTGCAATATTGCCAGGGCTTGGAATGACAGTAGTAACGCCGCCGGTAGTTACTGAAATATTTGCTCCTGTGGGAACGGTGTTGAGGCCCGTGGTCACGGCGTTCGTGCCTTGCTGGGAAACGAGCAGGTTGAAGCCTTCCAGGACGTAGATGATCCCGGCGCCAGCCCGGATCACGTTCCTGCCACTGCCGGTGACATCCCAGGCAAAGCCCACTCGGGGCCCAAAGTTGTTGGGATCACCGTTGTAAGGGGAACTGATCTGCTTGCCTACCTGTACCATGCCGAGAGTTGGATCGAAGTTGCCAAGCAGGTCGTTGGCCTCCTTGACGGGCGTGACGTACTCGTAACGCAATCCCAAGTTCACGGTCAACCGGGGAGTGACACGCCAGTCATCCTGGAGGAAGCCTGCGAATCCCCAATCGCTTAGGTGACGGCGAGGGTCTCCAACCAGGACTCTACCCTGGCTGGGCATGCCGGCCAGGAAGTCCTCCAGCGGCGACGCGCCAGCGAAAGGAACGATGCCCCGCGTTCCGAAGTTGAATGCGCCCTTTCCAGCGCGGAACGTGCCGCCGTTGTAGATGGCCTTGCGGAGTTCTCCGCCGAATTTGAAAGCGTGATTGCCGTGCAAACGGAAAATATTGTCAACGATCTCGACGTCCGTATCGGGACCCTGATATTTCGGGAAGTTGGCACAGCAGCCCAATGGAGTAAAGGACCCGCCAAATTGAATCTGCGGGAATCCACACGACGTCGCGCCCGTGTTGAGGCCGAAGTTCGGCTGGCCAATCTGCTGGCAATCACCCGGTAAACTGGGCTGGTAAAGGCGGTTGAATCCGAACCTGGCTTCATTCACCCAGTTGGAATTCGGCGTATAGTTCCAAGCCGCTCCAGCCACTTGAGACCGCGTGTGAATGCTGGTCCGCCAGTACGGCTGCACAATGTTTCCGCCCACGGCCAATCCCGAGTTGTCACCGAAGAAGTAGTACCCACCAAACTGGTGGTGATCGCTCAAATGGAAGTCCACTTTCGCCAGAGTGTTGTCCGAACGAATCTGAGTGACCGGCGCGACAGATATGTTCGTTGAAGAACCAGAATTACTCCAGATACCGGCACTCACCAGCTGAGCACTTAGGGGATTCTCCGCCACGGAGTGCGTCGCCATGTCGGCGAGAGCGTCCGGGATGCTGTTGAATCTCCCTGCCCCAGCCGCCGATGTGGGTTCTTGAAGATTGAACGCGTTCCCCACGTTGTAGCGCTGGCCCTCATAAGCCCCGAAGAAGAATATTTTGTCTTTTTTAATCGGTCCGCCGGCCGTTGCGCCGAACTGCTCCAGGGTCACCGCCTGTTTTGGTGTCGTGGGACTAAGAAAGGGATTTTTTGCATCCATGGCGCTGTCGCGGCCAAACGCATAGGCAGTGCCATGAAGATCGTTGGTACCCGACTTTAGTCCGACGTTGACGATCGCTCCGGGCTTCCAGCCGTATTCCGCCTTGGGATTGACCTGGAGGTTGAATTCTTGGATGGCATCAATCGGCAAAATCGTGGAAGCGTCGCCCGCGATCCCCGCGCCATTGATCATGCTCAGAGCGGAAAACGGTTCGATGTCGCTCACGCCATCCAGGAGATAAACGTTGTGCTCGGGACGCAGCCCATTGGTGCTTTGGGTCCATGCGCCGCCGCCGGGATAAATCGCCACGCCGGGGCGATATTGCAGAAGATTCTGATAGTTGCGGCCATTCAACGGAAGGTCGTTGATGGTCTGATTGCTCAGCGTCCCGCCCAGGGTCGCCGTGGTCGTTTCGACCAGCGGAACATCCTCCGTGACCGTGAGCGTCTGCGTCTGCTCGCCAGGTTGGAGTTCAAAGTCCAGTCGAAGCTCCCTGCCAACTTCGAGCGTTATGCCCGCGCGTTCCGCAGTCTTGAAGCCTTTGTATTCGACTCTAATCGTATAGCTGCCCGGAGTCAGGTTGGGAGCGGAGTACTCTCCCGCTTGATCCGTGGTCAGTGGCCTCGAGATACCTCTCGCCACGTCCAGGACCGTGACGGTCGCGCCGGTGACTACGCCGCCGGATTGATCATGAACGTTTCCCGAAATGCGTCCGGTGTTCACCTGGGAGAACAGCGGGACGCAAAACGCAAATGCACAAACGATCAGGCCGAAAAGCCGAATCGCTTTTCTCAATCCGACAGCTTCACCCCAATTGATATTCATTGTCTTCACTCCCTCCAATAAGAATTTCGCATAGGAAAGAACAGGCGGATTGGAAAACCGCAGGCATCGCCGCCATTTTGACAAAACAGCATCGCGAGAGCCGCGTCTAATATCCATGGACTCATTCACGCTTTTGACCCCACCACTAACGGAGAGGCCGTGGTCTTAGGCTTGGCGGGTGCCGCTGGATCCCTAAGTGATTTCGTCTGTCCTTAGCCGATGAAACGGGGACTTTCCCAAATGCTTGAAGGCATTCTTACGCTTGTGTGGGTTGTGCGCGCAGTGCGCTGTGTCACGCTATCGTGTGCCGTAGATCACCACATCATGTACTTTGAGTACTAGCAGGCTGTCACGAGTCGTGCTTTTGCTCATTGGAAGAATTGGTAGGAATGGCCGGAACGGCAGGCCGGAAGTGTCGCTGCTGTTTCTCTGAAAAGTTCCGTTCGGACTTAGCGCTAACTTGCGAAGGCGTTGTCGTCGGGTATTCCCCCGGCTGGGAGGCAAACGGTTTGCTCAGTTGCCCCCGGCAGGAGTTGTGGGGGGCTTTAGCTCCGCCGTCATCTGCTGATGTCGCGGATGCTTAAGGTGTTGGTCGAAGTAACCCATGAAGATGTCCCACGACTTTTGTTGAATGTCGTCGGGCTTGTAGGAACCGTCTTTCTGCGGGTAGATGAAGACATAGCCGTGCACGGGATGATCGAACTCCTCCCAGGTCACGTCCTTGGCCGCTTCCTTCATCCATTCATATGTCAGCTGGAAGATGCCATTCTGGTGATCGTGCACCCGCCCGAAGATCATGATCGGCATGTTTATCCGGCTGATGCGTTCCATTGCTTCGGCCTTGTTTGCCCTCTTGCGGACCACATCGACGTTGTTGAATTGGATTTCGGTCCCTTCGCGGGGCGCTGTTGGGCCCGTGTCCACGGTCAGGAATTCGTGATCGGCCGGTTCGATCGCGATGCCCGCTCCCCAGGAATATTCGGCGGCGGCCTTCATGATCATTTCGCCGCTGTGACTTACACCCATCGATCCGATGGCGTCCTTATCGACATACGGGACAGTCTGAAGATAGCGGACGACGGCGATCAGGTCCTCGTGATCCAGCGTGGGGCCCGATTTCAACATACGGCTGTTTCCACTGATGCTGTCCGGGAGATTCTGTGGCGGCTTGGCTTGCTCATACGCATAGGGAATTTCGTTGCGGTAGTTGATCGTGACGCATATGTAGCCGCGCGCGATCATGTGGTCCTGCATTTGCGCGAGGCGCTCCATGGTCTGAATGACTTGTTTCATTCCTCCCCGGCCCTCGCCGGAGGCCATGGTGATGGCGGGGAATGGCCCATCGCCTTTTGGCTTGCGAATGGAGATAGGCACGTAGACCTCGTCGCGGGTCAGGACAAAGACCAGATCCGCGGGGATGGACGACCCTTTGACGGGTTGGTTGGCGATCACGTAGCCATGAGTGGAGACCGATTCGGCTGGCGCCGCTCCACCCGGCAGCTGGGCCCAAGCGGGGCTGATGACTCGGGAACCCAGGAATACCACGCCAAAAAAAGCGAGCGACCCCGCGAACAGGGTTGCCATCAAGCGTTTCATCGGAAACCTCCCAAAGTTGCAGGACGATGACTTGCAGCGATTTGTATTTCTACTGAGAATTCTTGCACGTGGCGCTGCTCGTAGTGTGGCGGGGCCGGACTTGTGTCCGGCCCCGCCCGCTACTCTTTCAGATCCTCCCGCAAGGACTAGAAGATGAACTTAAGACCCAACTGGATCTCGCGGGCGCCTCCCGATCCAAGAATAGGGTTGGACGCCGCCACGTCGGGCGTGGCACAGCCACAGCCCATCCCTGGGCCTGTCGAAGGATCGTTGTTGGCATAACCGTTGGCCCCCCCATATGGGTTGGCGAAGTTGGGATGGTTAAGAATGTTGAAGAACTCAGCCCGGAACTGGGAAGTGACCCGTTCCCCGACCTTCCAAGACTTGGTCACCGACAGATCCCAGTTACGGAAGCCGGAGTCACGGAAGATACCGCGGCTTGCAGTGCCAAACGTTCCGGGGGCGGGGGGAATCAGAACGGAGTGGCGCACTACATAACAGCCAAGACTACCAAGCTGATCTGCCATTGCCTGACCGACCGCGCGCGCCAAACAAGTGGAAGCGCCAGCGGGTGCACCGCTGACCACGCCTGTCACATGGTTGTTACCATCCACTACGAAGTTTGTGGGATCGATGTAAGGAATTGCAGTAGGACCGGATGTGAAGTCGGAGGGGTTCCCGAAGAAATCCCAACGGTCACCGTAATAGGCGGGATTGTTAACCTCGCCGGTCCCGGCGATATCGCTTCCGGTATCCTGTGCGCCCCAGGGTTGCCCGGTCTGTAGAGTCACGATGGAATTCAGCTTCCAGCCTTCCAGTAGTTGTGCAAACGACTTTTTCCCGGGGATGGCGTAGGACATCGTGAAAGTGAAACGATGCCGAATGTCGAAGTCGCTGTTCCCGTACTCCGCCCTAAGATTGTTGAGGTCTTGTGCGGGGCCGTATCCCCAGTTGCTGGAAGATTGATCGAGAGCATGGGCGTAAGTGTAACCGACGACAAAGGACAGCCCGTGAGAAGTCCGCTGAGTCAGAGTCGCCTGCAGCCCGTTATAGTTAGAGTGATAAGCGTTCCCTACTTGGTTGATGGCCGCCAGGAAGGGGAACTTCGTGCCAAACGCAGATAGTCCAGTCGCGGGATTTACCTGGTTTATATCCTCGATGCTTATCAGCTTCGTGCCATGGTTGCCGACGTAACCAAGCTCAAGGGAAAGATTATTAGTAAAGGCGTGCTGGACGTTCAGGGTCCAGGAGGTCACATAGGGGGTACGCAGATTGGGCGCCACCGACAGGATGTTGCAGGGGCTAGCACCGCAATTGATATGGTTGGCGCTGGAGAAGACCGGCCCGGCAACGGTCCAGTTGATCGCGGAACCCGGGAGGCTGAGGGCACCGGTATCGATCGTGCCGTTACCCGGCAGCACCCCGAGGCCTCCGGTGGGAATAATGTTGATGCCTAGTTGGTTGTTGAGCAACAGGAACGTATTGTAGGCAATCTCCTCGTACACGATCCCGCCTCCTGCCCGAATTACAGTCGTCCCTTTGCCCGTGACATCCCACGCGACGCCCAGTCGTGGCGCGAAGTTGTTGTGATCGCCGTTATAAGGAGATTTGATCTGTTGGCCCACCTGTACAAGTCCGACGGCCGGGTCGAAGTTGCCAAGCAGGTTATGGGCCTCCACCATGACCGTGTTCAACTCGTAGCGCACTCCAAGGTTCACGGTCAGTTTCGGTGTGACACGCCAGTCATCCTGCAGGAAGGCTGCAAACCCCTCATTGTGCAAATGACGAACAGGGTCCCCAACAAGAAGACGCCCGTCTCTGGGAATGCCTTCCAGAAAGGTCTGCAAGGTCCTGAATCTGACGCGACCGTTGGCACTTCGAAATGCGGCACCGTTAACGTTATTGCGCCGAATTTCGCCGCCGAACTTAAAGGCGTGGTTGCCGTGCAAATACGAGACGTGATCCACGAACTGGAAGACCTCGTCGGGCCCCTGTTGTTTCAGCAAGGTACCCCCCAATTGGCTAGTGCCAAAAGTGCCAATGAGAATCGCCGGCATTCCAAAATACTTGGGATTTGTTACGCCCGTGTTGATGCCGTAGGTTGTGGGATTGACGCTGTTGTCGACGGGAAAGGTGGGCTGGTAAAGGCGCGAAAAACCAAACCGTGATTCATTTACCCAAATGGAATTCGGCGCCCAGGTCCAGTTTTCTCCAAGCACTTGAGCCCGCGTGTGAACAAGCGACTCCCATTGTGGCGCCAGTTGGGTTGGCGCATCATTGACGTTACCTGAGCTGTCGCCAATGAAATACTCGCTGGTCAACGTGTGGTGGTCATTGATGTGGTAATCGACCTTCGCGATCCCGTTGTCTTCCCGGACGTGGCTGGGTAACGCAGGGTTAACGAAATTTGGACCCAACGCATTGCCCCCATTATTGGTGGGGTACAAGCCCGGGGTTACTCTCTGGCAGCTCGTGTTCAAGCCCGCCAAGTTCAAGCTGAGTTGATTCAGCTCCCCCGTCGGCAAAGCTTTACAGGCGTCTATGATGCTATTGGCTGGATCACCCGCAGGATTGGAGGGTGTGGCCAGCGAAACCGTGGTCGGACTAAGCACATTGTACACTTGCGTCACTGTAAATCGTTGACCCTCGTAGCCCAGGAAGTAGAAGAGTTTGTCTTTCTTAATGGCCCCACCCGCGGTAGCGCCGAACTGCTCCAGGGCCCGTGGGGCCTTCGTTGGGGTCGGGTCCGTCACTCTGTTGAAGAAGTTGCGCGCATCCAAAGGGGTATCGCGGCCAAACGCGTAAGCGGTACCATGAAGATCGTTCGTACCCGACTTCAGCCCAACGTTGACGATGGCCCCCGGCTTCCAACCGTATTCCGCGCGGGGATTTTCCTCGGTGTTGAATTCCTGGATGGCATCCACGGGCAAGATCGTGGTCGTATCGCCAAACAGGGGCGCCCCATTGACAATGCTCTGGGCGGAGAAAGGTTCGTCGTTGTTCAGACCGTCCATCATGAAGACATTGTCCTCGGGACGAGTGCCGTTAGTGCTCAGGGTGGAGAATCCGCCTCCGGGGTAACGCGTGATTCCCGGGCGCACAGTGAGCAGATTCTGGTAGTTGCGCCCGTTCAAGGGCAGGTCATTGATCGTCTCGTTGCTGAGTGTTCCGCCCAGCGTGGCATTCGTGGTTTCGATCAGCGGAAGCGCTTCGGTGATTGTAATCGTCTGGCTCTGCTCGCCAGGCTGGAGTGTAAAATCAGCCCGAATGTCCTTACCGACTTCCAACCCAATGTCCGGGCGCTCGGCAGTCTTGAATCCCCTAGCCTCGACGCGGACCTTATATGTGCCGGGGACAAGATCGGGAGCAGCGTAGCCGCCCGATTCATCCGTGGTCAAGGTTCGCGAAACCCCTCTTTGCACATCCATGACGGTCACAGTGGCGCCCGCGATGGCGCCGCCGCTCTGGTCCATGATGTTTCCCAGAATACGACCTGCATTTCCTTGCGAAAATAACGAAACGCAAAGCAACATCGAGCCGAAGATTAAACTAAGCAACCGGCTCGCTTTTCTCAATCCAATCGTTATACCTGCACGAGTTTTCATCGTATCCACCCCTGAGAACAAATTTTCGACATTGAGAGACCGCACGATATTAGGCTTTGCAGACATCAGCGCCTGTTCGGGAAAAATAATGTCATGCGAGCCCTGTTTGACTCCGATTGGTTCATTCACAATCTTGACTCCATATCTGGTCGATGAGCTGTGGCTTGGGGGGTATCCCGGGGCTACTAAACTGGCGCGTGATTTCGTCTGTCCAACACCTGTCGAACTGGAGCTATCCCCCAAGAACTTTACGACATGCTTACGCTGGCGCGGGTTGCGCGCGCCGTGTCCTGTGTCACGCTGCCGTGTGTCGCTGGTCACTGCAACGCGCACACTGCACACTGAGACTCCCCGTGACTCTATGCATGCTGGCGGAACGGTTCGGACGACTAGCCTCTTGAATCGCAGCAATATCTTCGGCCTGGCAATGTCAGAAGAAGCGATACACATAGCTGCGGCCGCAGGAATTCGCCCGACGCAAAATCCGTTCGCGGAGGAAGAATCATGTCTTCATCGGGATCGGCAAAGTGCAAAGTATCGTCTCTTACCGACAACTTGCGGTTGCGAGGTGGGTCACGTTTCCTGGCGTTTGCAGTGGGAGCATTGCTCGCGATCCTTGGAGGCGTGGCTGCAGCCGCAGCGGCAAATGATCCAGCCTCCATCCAAGGGCTTACGTCCAAGTTTGTGGACGTCAATGGCGTGAGAACGCGGTACTACGAAATGGGACAGGGTGAACCGATGGTGCTCGTCCATGGAGGGTCCACAGCTGGATCTTCCACCGCGAATGTCTGGTCCCGGAACATTCCAGGCCTTGCAAAACATTTCCACATCTTTGCCGTAGACCGACTCGGCTCCGGCATGACGGACAACCCGCTTGAAGATAAGGATTACAGCACCCAAAGCCAGGTGGAGCATATTTATCAATTCATTCAGACCTTGAAATTGGGGCAAGTTCATCTGGTCGGTCATTCCGCCGGCGGCGGAATCGTTTTCTTCCTGGCCATCTTGCATCCGGAAATCGTCCGCACACTCACCGTGGTCGCCCACGGACCGGAAGCACCGAGTGCTGACCCCAACGGAGGTCCGACCAAACTCGAGGCAGAACTGAAAAAATGCCCTGACCAGACGCAGTACGCGGGCCTGAAGTGCCGGGTAGTCGAACTCGCCTGGCTCCCCACCACCTTCGATGACCAGTATTGGGCGGCAGATGTGTACATGGCGACCCTGCCGAAGTCCAAACAAGCACGCGACAAAATCAATGCGGGGGCGGGCGAAGCCGAACGCAAAGCGTTCCCCGCCTGGCGTGCCACGCTTTGGGACAAAGTGAGAAAGGACGGCGTTCTGCAAGTACCGGTGCTGCTTTACGCAGGGAAAAACGACGTGCTCGATTGGGCGGCCGGCGATGCCACGGCAAAACTCTCCGGAGAATTGGGTCTATTCGACATCATTGCCGCAAAAAACACTCGAGTGCGCATGATCGTCCAAAATAACGGCGGCCATTTTATGTACCGGGAGTATCCCGAGCAATTCAACCAGGATTTGCTTGGTTTCATTGATTACTTCGAGCATCACACGGACGTGCCGCCACAAGGCCAGCTGCAATTGCCGAAGTAGGAGCGCACAAGGGCTGCATTTCCAAATTGCTACAATTCCTAGTGAGCCTCGGCCGCCTTCATGGACGGCACTCCTGGATGTTGTTCCCAATAATTGATGAAATTGATGACGTTGGTGTTGAATTCATCGGGATATTCGCGGAAATGGAAATGCCCGGCGTCGTTGACGGTGATCATCCGCACCCTGGGATTTTTGGCTCCCAGGACGTCGTACAGCGCCCACCCGTTCTGGATCATAGCGGAGGGATCGTCGTGTCCCCAGTACAGCAGGATCGGAACCTGCAGGATGCCTTCGTTCTTGATACGATCCAGTTGCGGCACTTTCCAGGCGTTAAATTCGTTATTCGGCCGCATGTCGTAAAGCGGCGCGCCGGCCCCGGCCTTGACGTTCGCGACGGTCTGCTGCGATTTCGGGAGGCCGGCCATATATTTTCCCGCTTCGAAGTATTCGTCGTCGAAGGCCAGGTCGGGTCTCTTGGTGATGGCCTGGATTCTGCATTTCCACTCTTCCGCATCCTCCTTTGGACAATTGCCAATGGCTTCCTGACGCCGTGTTGGAGGACCTGGAGGGGCCGCCGTGTTGCTGTCACATAGCACAAGGTCCCGGACGATTTCCGGATGCTTCACCGCGAGGAACAGGATATCCCCGGAGCCGTGCGACTGCCCGACCAGGTGAACCGGGCCGAGCTTCATCACGATGATGAACTGGTACAGGTGCTCGATTTCGCCCGGAAGATTGTAATCGTTCAGGTCCTTGGGATTGTCAGTCATTCCCGAGCCGATCTTGTCGAGTGCAAACACGTGAAAACGTTTTGCCAGGCCGGGAATATTCTTGGACCAGGCGTTGGCGCTGGAATGCCCCGACCAGCCTTCGCCGTGCACCAGCACCATGGGTTCGCCGGAGCCCATTTCGTAATAGCGAGTACGGATCCCATTCACGTCCACAAACTTTGCCTTCAGGCCGTTCACTTCGCCATTGGGAGAAACATCGGCCCGAGCGCGGCTTCCCGTAAAAAGGAACACCAGCGCGGCGGCAATCGCGAACATGTGCGGCAATCCTGATCGGCAAGAGCTCCGGCGGTCGCAAAACGCGAGCGCTCGGCGGCTTTGGATCTTATGCGACATGATTTGAAGACCTCCATCGTTCGGCGATCACAGGATCGTTTTGGCGCGCCGCGCCCTGCTGCCCGATTCCATTCGATCAAAGTGATTTCGCCGCAACACCTTAAATTTTATTTTCATGCTGATCGGTCATGGGTGCGGTGCGCTATGTCACACTTTCGTGTGCCATGGGTCACTGCATCGCTCGTACTGCATCCTGACACTTACAATCATTTAGTTGGTGCCGGCAGATTGGTTCGGAATGCCTGCTGCAAGAATCGCCGCAGCAGATATGCATTTGGCGAGCCTGCCGAAATCGAACGAAGCGCTCGGAAAAGATAACGATAGCGCAATGCCAGTCGCGATTGCAGGAATCAAGCTGCACGACGGCGGGTTGTTTTGAGAATCCGGCAATCCAGAAATCCTCATCCATGAGTACGGTGGAAGAAGCCTCCGAGGGTCCAGGAAAACAATGTTGTTTAAGTCAAAGGAGCGCACTATGAATCGTTTCGCTACGAAGACCTTCGTTTTGGGCATGGTCTGCGCGGGTATTCTGGCGCTGCCCGCAAGCAGGCCCGCAGCCGCCGCGGAGAACGATGCGGCGGTGCTCCAACTCGACAAAGCATTCGTGCAAGCAGTGGCAAAGCACGACCCGGCGGCGCTGAGCAAAGTCCTCGACAATGATTTCTTGTGGACCGATGCGTCGGGAGAGACACTTTCGAGGGCCAAGGCCCTGGCCGCATTGCCAGTGCCGATGATGGGTGATGAAAACGGGGCGGAAGTGAGCGAGCGTTCATATGGCGAGGTTGCTGGCGTCCAAGTCGCTAACGGGAAGCAACACGTGGTGCGCATCTGGGTGAAGCGGCCCGCGGGCTGGCGATTGTTGGATTACCAGGAAGTCAAACAAGTCGACGTGGCGCCGGCACCCGGACCTACCACGAACGAGTGCATCAACCCGTGCAAGACCGTGCCGTTCACTCCGAAGAACGAGGGCGAAGCGGGAGTCATCAAATCCTGGTCCACGCTGGAGACTGCCGTCACCAACCACGATCCGAAAGGCTGGGATCCCCATTTCCTCGACGAGTTCGTGCTGATCTCGTCGAACGGCACGCAAGTGATGACCAAGGCGGACCGCCTGAAAACGCTGGCCAAGCCCGGTATAGGTCCCGCGCCGCCAGGATTGGTTCACGCACAAATGTTCGATTTCCCCGGCGATCATCCGGAAACGATCGTGATGATCGCAACGGCCCAGGGCTATAGCGGCAAGCCGGTCCATATCTCGCGTATCTGGGCCAAGCGAGACGGCATGTGGAAGATGGCATTCAGCTATCAGACGACGATTCAGTCAGCTCCCGCGGTAATGCCGAATTAAATCAACGAAATCATTGAGTGAACCGAGATTTTTGACGTTTCCATATTTGACGCTTTGGATTCCATGTATCGCGAGCAACTTGAAGCCGAAGCATCGGTAATCCGGGGGAAAAGCAAAGTGGAACAGCGAGAAGGATATTTATGATTGCGAGGTTTTTGCCGTGCCGGATTTGGGTTCTTCGAGTTTCGTTTCGCTGATGGCGGCGGAGCGGTTTGCCATGATCCTGTGCAGGCCAGCCATTTTCTGACCTTCCAGTTCTTTCTCCCAACGGCTCACCACAATCGTGGCCACGCCGTTTCCCACCACGTTCGTCATGGCTCGGCATTCGCTCATGAATTTATCGATGCCAACCAGAATCGCCAGCGCCTGAATGGGCACGTCTGGAACGGCGGAGAGAGTCGCGGCGAGCGTCACGAAGCCGGTGCCGGTTACACCAGATGCGCCCTTCGAGGCGATCATGGCAAATAGGAGCATGGCCAGAAGTCGGCTGAGGCTCAGATGTGTGTTGGTGGCCTGCGCGAGGAAAATCACACACAAGGTGAGATAAATGTTCGTGCCGTCGGTGTTGAAACTGTAGCCGGTAGGAAATACAAGCCCAACAGTTGTTTTCGACACACCCAGGCGTTCGAGTTTCTCCATCATATCCGGGAGCACGGTCTCCGACGAACTGGTGCCCAGCACGATCAGCAACTCATCCTTGATATAAGCGATGAAACGCAGGATGGAGAAGCCCGCGAAATAGGCGATCGGTCCCAGGATGACCAAAACAAAAATTATGGAGGTAACATAGAACGTACCGATCAGTTTGAGAAGGTTGGTAAGCGAGCCAAAGCCGTAGCTCCCGACGGTGAAAGCCATGCCCCCCAGCGCACCGATCGGTGCGGCTCGCACGATGATACGGATAATGGTAAACAGCACTTTCGTGGTGGCATCAACCACGCGCGCGACGGCGTTGGCGCGTGAGCCAGCCTGCGTAATGGCGAAGCCGAACAGGACGGCGATGAACAGAACTTCGAGGACGTCGCCCTTCACGAAGGCGTCGAAGATCGTGGAAGGGATGATTCCGAACAGGAAAGGAACAATTCCCACGTCTTTCGCGCGCGTCACGTAATTGGCTACCAGATGGGTATCCAGCGAAGCGGGATTTATATTGAACCCGCTCCCCGGGTGCAGAATGTACGCGGTCACAACCCCAATGACCAGCGCCAGCGTGGAGACCACTTCAAAATAAACCAGAGCCTTGAGCCCCACACGGCCCACCTGCTTCAAATTACCCATCGAGGAAATGCCCTGCACCACAACACAGAAGACGATCGGAGCTATCATCATTCGGATGAGGCCGACAAATGCATCGCCCAGCGGCTTCAGTTTCACGCCTGTTTGCGGAAAGAATCGCCCGATAACAATACCGAGGACGATGGCGATCAGGACTTGCACATACAGGACGGAATACCAGGGACGACGTTGTGCCATGTATACCCCTTGCCGTGCCTGGGCGGATGCGTCCGAAATGCCCTGGCTCCGCGCGTCAATACACGCGGTTGAGAGGCGGCTGATTTTCTACGGTCACTCGATGGACATTGCGCCACGCCGCTCGGTAGAGCAACGCAGCGGACTGGCGCGTCACTCCGGCGATATGTGGAGTAAACAAAACCCGGCGAGCGGCCTCCCCTTCGAGCGCCAGCAGCGGGTGATCCGCCGCGGGAGGCTCGGCGGAGTATACATCAATCGCCGCGCCTGCAATGCTCCCGGATTGGAGAAAGCGCGCCAGCGCGGCTTCGTCTACGATGCCGCCGCGTGAGGCTTGAATCAACACTGCTCCGGCTTTCATTGATGCGAGTTCGCGGTCGCCGATGAGCCCTTGCGTTTCCGGCAGAAGCGGCACGTGAAGTGTGATCACGTCGGCGTTTTTCAGAAGTTCCTCGAGCGGCAGAGATTTTGCCTGCAGCGCCGCGGCGCCCGCCGGGTCGCGCGGAGCCGGATCGAAATAACAGATCCGGCAGCCCACTTTGTGGAACGCTTCCGCGACGGCCATGCCGATCGTGCCCAGACCCACCACGCCAACGAGCAACCCGTCCAGCCCCGCGAGGTTATCGGCCAGCATGCGTGCGCGGAACGCCACGTAATTGCCGCGGCGAATTTCGTTGTCCGCCCAGCATAGCCGTCGCAACAGCACCGATGCGCACGTCATCACGTATTCCGCCACGGCGCTATTGCTGCCGCCGGGCACATTCGCCGCAGGAATTCCCAGGCGCTGCAGTGTTGCCGCGTCGAGGCGATCCATCCCTGCGCCCGTCACTTGGACCAGCACCACGGAACTTTCTTCAAAAAGCGATGGGGGCAATTTGGGTCCGACGGCGGGAATGACCAGCGCCTTCGCGCGTTTCATCAGCGCGGGTACGTCGGCGTCACCCGGCGCGCGGTAAACGACTTCGAGCGCCGGGGGCGGCAGCGCCTCTACGCGCTCAAAATCCGCGCGCGGCCGCAGGCATAAGACTTCGACGGTCATCGATTTTGGGGCGGCTCCGGCGAAGGTGCCTCTTCAGTGGATTTGGTCACGTCGGCAACAGGGAAGAAACATAACAGCAACAGCGGCTCGCTTCCCGTATTCCGCGTGACGTGTCTTTCGCCGGCCGGCATCAGGATGGTGTCCCCTGCTTCCAATTTGAATTCGCCGCTCTCGGCAAACGTCGTGGCCCGGCCGGACAAGACGTAGATGCATTCCTCGGTGTCATTGTGATAGTGGGGGCCACGCAGCGGTTCGCCAATCGCAGGCACGGCAATCTCCACCAGCCGCAGCGTCATTCCGCGCGCGCCTTTTTCCCCGGAGACGATTTCCAAAGATGTCCGTCCGGGCAATCCAAGCCGCTTGGCTTCCGATTGTTTGCACAGGTGCGCCATCACATGGCCCGCTTTCCAGTGATTTCGCCGACGCCGCCTTGCACTTCGTCGAGTTGTCGGAAAATTTCTGTAGCCTCGCCGGCGATGGCGTCCGCGATGCTCGCGACCATGCGCTGGCCCTTTGCCGCGGTGGCGGGCTGAGGATCGCCGTACCAGCCGGTTGGCGCAATCGTGCGAATATTGCTGAGCACAGGCTGGTAGCTGCGCGTTCGGCGTAGCTTGTCCATCTTTTTGGCGTGGTGTTTTTCTGAGGAGTGCGCGGCGCGATCCAAATGCACCAGTTCCGCGCGTTCGGCCAGGACGGCCAGGGCTTCGATCTCTCCGCCGTGCGTCAGCCCCCCGTATTCGGCGCCGAAAAGATCCGCGGCAACGTAGCAGGCTTGCACGGTCAGAACGGTCATGCCATGCACGCGGTGCAGGGCATCGGCCGCTATGGCCAGCGACGGGATATTGCCTTCGTGCCAGTTGAGAATGAGCAAATACTTCGCGCCATGGCTCGCGGTGGAAGCGCACGTTTCGATGACCAGGCGCATATACGTGTCGGGCGAAAGCGAAATGGTGCCCTCGTACGGCATGTGAAACGGCGTCACGCCCAGCGGTCCGCCGGGCAATACCAGTCCATCCATGCGTTCCGCAACGCCGTGGGCGATCGCCTTTGCCGCGTAGATATCCGTGCCTGTCGGCAGGTGCGGCCCATGCTGCTCCACGCTGCCCGCCGGCAGGATCACCAGCGGGTGCTTCCGGAATTGCGCGGCAATCTCGGGCTGCGTGAGATCGATGAAGTAGCGGCTAGGAAGCATGAGCGCTCTCGGTGAGTTTCGCGCGTGCTTGCTCGATCATTTCCGCAACCCTTACCAATTGCCCGTTCCTTTCGATCGAACGCAGCGCGGCATTCACTACGGCGACGGCCGTGTACCCGTTTTTCGCGGTCAATTCACCATCTTGGCCCGTGCGGCAACTTTCGGCAAACATTTCCAATTCGGTGCGGAACATGTCGCTTTCCGGCACTTTCAGAACTTCGCGGCTCGCGTATCCCTGCTTGCCTCGCTGAATGTAAAGCGTGGAGGTCTCGTGCAACTTATCGGGCGTGTCCCACGTGCCGAAGTCGATCTCATAATGCATTAGCCCCTTGGAGCCAAACACGCGCACGGAAAATACTCCGGGCGAGGTCCAGCAGGAGCCGACATAGCCGACCTTGCCGTCTGCAAATTTGAGCAGCGTCATCGATTGATCGTCCACTTCCGCGCCTACCGGCGAAAGCTTGGAAGCCACCGAACTGGCTTCGACAATGTCGCCGCCAAGGTAGTGCATCACATCGAAGTGATGGATGGCAAGTTGAGAAAGCGGCCCGCCCGGCGCGCGGTCCTTGTACCAGCGCCAGGTCTTCGGCGTCAATTCCAGCGCCCGCTCGTTGGAGAAATTGGCTTCCAGAAAGGCGACCCTCCCGAGTTCTCCACGATCGATTGCCGCCCGGATCATGCGGATTCCCGCCATCAGCCGCGCGCTGTGACCAACCGTTACCGTGACTCCGTATTTCTCGCGCAGGGCAGCGATCTGAAGTCCATCCTCAAGTGTGCTGGCGATCGGTTTTTCCGTATAGACGTGCTTGCCGGCCTTGGCCACTTCCCGGGCCACCGGCAGGTGCTGCTCGTTGGGCACCGTTAGAATTACACCCTGAATATCGGATTTGGAAAGAAGGGTTTGCAGATCCGGCATCGACGGGACCCCGAGCTCTTTCTCAAATTCCTTGCGCTTTTCCTCCGAGCGGCTGTAGCCAGCCACGATCTCCAGCTTATCGGACTTTTTCGCTGCGCGGGTGAGTACCTTGGCCCAGCGGCCAAGCCCGATAATGCCGACACGAACCGGCTCAACGCTCATAGTCAATGTCCTTTTGAATTAATTTAGATACGGCGCTGATTTCTGCTCTTGTGTTCCACGCAAGAGCCCGCCGCTGCCTGATCGTAATAAAAAGTATTCGACCATTGCAACTGGTGCGCCAGCTAAGAATACGAACTCGAAAGCTTCTCCCACTCCCAAATTGTAGCTTACCTATCCATTTTCCAGGCGCATTACTAATTGACTTGACCGGGGATTCTTGTACCAGGTGAAATGAGAGAGAATTGTCAACCTCAAGATACAAGATAAGAGAAGATTGGCAGGACAGGACAATTCACGCGCAAAATGCACGCGATGTTCACGTCCTGCACTACGTGTGACCCGCTCCCCTGTCGCGAATTTTGCGCAGCGCGTCGAGTTGTTCCTGGGTGACGATGATTAGACCTTGAACCGGGGAAATAGCCGCTCGGCATTCCCGCGATCGATGGCGTGCAGGTCCTTGGCCGAGAGACCGAAATGCGCGAGCGGGTCAACGGTTGTCGGGATAGGCTCGGCTGGATAATCGGTTCCGAATAGGATCTGTGAAGTAGGCACAAAATGGGTCAGTGCGGCCAGCGGCGCGGCATAAGTCGCATGCGCGACTTCATAATATAGTTTCTTGATTTCGTACAGCACGCCGTTGGGCACTTTGTCCATGCGATCCTTGGGGAAACGGTCGTTGATGCGCCCCGCGAGCACCGGGAGAGTCCCTCCGGAGTGGACAAAAATCAGTTTCATGTTCGGGAACCGCGCCAGCGTCCCGTTCACGAGCAGGCTTTCGACGCAGCGCGTGGTGTCAAAATCAAATTCGGCCATGGTCGGCGTGATGCCGGGAATGAGATTTTGGCAGCAACTCGGCCCGTTTGCGTGAATGAACACGACGGCGTTGCGCCGGTTCAACTCCTCGAATACCGGAACAAACGCCGGGTCGCCAGGCCACCTATCCATGTAGCTGGTCAGCAGGCCGATGCCGTCCGCCTTGAGCGTGTCATAGGCGTATTCGATCTCTTTCAGGCTGCCTTCCTGGTCCGGCAGAGGGATCGCCGCGAACAGCCCGAAGCGGCCGGGATGGTCCTGAACCGTCTGGGCCATGTAGTCGTTGCATTGTCGCGCCAAGACTCGCGCTTTCTGGTCGTCTCCAAACCAGATCCCCGGCTGGGTGATGGAAAGCAAGGCGGTCGCGATGCCATACTTGTCCATCTGTTCGATGGACTCCGCCGGCGTCCACGTCCAATTTGCGAATCGCCCCGTGGTCTTCACATAGATGGGGGGATTGGCATGATGATGCACGTCAATTCGCCCGGTTTTGAGATTGACGCCGGGCCGGGCTGCCTGGGCGATCAAATTGCCCACAGGAAACATCGCGCCTGCCCCCACGGCGGCAAGCATTTTCAGCAGCTCCCGGCGCGAAGCGCCGGAAGCAAAAGGCATCACTTCCGGACGAACCGCGTCGATCCAGTTGCCGTTTTCAAAGCGTTCCCGTTTCATGGCCTCTCCTTGGACTTCGCTCAGATGGCACGACAAGCTGCTAACCGGACCCTCCACCGCCTAGAACATGACCTTCAACGCGAGCTGAATCTGCCGTGAAAATGTGCCCAAGGTGGTGGTTATCTGCCCTGCATTGCCAATGGGGGCCTGCGTATTTGCTGTCCCAGCATAGACAGTGCGTGCGGGTATATCGAAATTCGGATGGTTCAGAATGTTAAAAAATTCCGCGCGAAACTCCAGGTTTCCTTTCTCTCCCAATCGGTGGACCGCGGTATTCTTCACCAAAGAGAAATCCAGATTCGTCAGCCCAGGTCCCCGCAGGATATTCCTCCCCGTGTTCCCCAGAAACCCGGCCGCGGGAATCAAAAAGCCGCAGGGGTCATACCACAAATTTGGAGTCCCAAGAGCTTGGCCGGCGGTGGGGCAGGGATCGATTCCATTCGAGGTTGATACACCGTGGGTAATGTTGTATGGGTTACGGCCGGGTGCAAAGTCCGGACGATCCAGATTGGCCAGACTCACGAAAGCTCCCGAGGCGGACCGGTTCGTTTGCATGTTTACGGTAAAAGGATAACCCGTCTCAACCGTCAGGATGCCGCTCATTTGCCATCCGTTGACCACTGTTGGAAGCAACCCGGTTTTCCCGGATAGTTGTGGCAACTGATAAATCGTATTGAAGCGCCAATTCTGCGTCACATCAAATACGGACGGCCCATAATCGGTCCAGTTGTGAAACGCGTCTGTCGGCTGGACCGGCGATGAGGAGACCACCTGAGTCGCCTCGGCCTGCGCATTATCCGTGAGCTTGCTCCATGTATAAGAGCTTTGGAATTGCAACCCGCGACTCAACCGCTTTGCCAGTCCGAACTGCAGAGCATTGTAAAAGGAGTTGGCGGGGGCGCTAATCAAACTGATGCTGAAAGGAATATTGGGATTGTAAAAGTGGTTGGGATTCACGCCCAATACGGTTGGGGCCCAGCACGCGGTCGCGGAGCCATCCACCATGCTGCTAAGATTTGCGGTTTGGCCGGAAGGGAGAGGCTGGCAAACCCCATTCACCGGCGCCCCTGCGGGAATCCGGGGATTGCCGTCGCGAGTTCCAAGCAGATCAATTCCCCTCGATCCGGCATAGGCCACGCTTAGAGCGATCGAGAATGGCAATTGCCGTTCCACCGTGAGGTTGTAGGACAACATATGCGGCTGGCGCATATTGTAATTGAAGAGAGAGAGTGTGTTGGCGATGCTTGCCGGCGGCATGACGAAAGGAATCGTAAACGTACCGCCAAGAGCAGTGCTCCCGGAAGAAAACGGCTGCGCATTGGGCTGGATCACGTTCATTCCCGTCCCATAGGTCGAAAGATCGTAGAGTTCGGCGAAACCGCCTCGCACTGCTGTCTTGCCATCTCCCATTACGTCCCAAGCAAACCCGAAGCGGGGGCTGACATTGTGCAATGTGGGATTCTTGAATGGGACCCCGACGGTGGGACTGGAATCGGTCGCCAGATTACGGATGGACGACTGGATACCATCTTTTTCGTGCAATTGATTCATGAACTCGTAACGGAGTCCGAGGTTCAAAGTGAGGCGCGAGGAAACCCGGAAGTCGTCCTGCGCATAGAATCCTATCGTGGTGTAACGGTAGTTCCGCGAGAGGTTCGATCCCGGCGTAAGTTCCGCGAAGTTCTGTAGTGCCCCCACCATGAAATTGGCAAGATTGGCGAACGTGGCCGTACCTCGATAGCCCCTGGCCGTGGAGTCAAACAATTGGAACCGGTTGATCAGCGTTCCAATTTTAAGGGAATGCCTTCCTCGAGAATAGAAAACATCGTCGCTCCATGTATAGACGTTCTGGGGCAGGTAGGCCGGACTGGTGACGTTCGGGCCCAGCGGTGCGATGCCCGTTATATTGATGTTCCCGAGCTGATTCGAATTGGCCGGGACCATCGCATATTGTGAGCCGGAATAGGGTGGTTGGGAGTCAAATCGGGGCGCCGTCCGACTGAAAGAAATGCGCACTGTATTCAATAGGGCAGAAGAAAAAACATGGTCCTCTGACAGCGTCGCAAATTGACCCCGGCTGCGGCTGTCCTGCGTGTACCCGGGATAGGATTGAAATCCTCCAGCCGTTTGAATGGCCGCCATGACTTCCGCATCGTCGACCGTGTACCGTGCAAACAGACTGTCTCTCGCCGAAAACACATGGTCTACACGGATTTGTCCATAATCGTCCCTCGTGGGAGCGACAAAAGGATATGTGAACTGATTGGAGGGCAAGTTCGGAATGGGGTAGGCCGTAGTCAACAGTGTATAAATCGAGCTGGGAATCGTCGAGGCTGAGGTCAAGGTAGACGCGCAGGCGGCGGCGTGAGGAGTTGTGTCAAAGTTATAACTGCCGCTGCCGTTCAGCACCAGGTTCTGATGGCACGCTTGCGGAATCATGTTATCTATGATGGTGAGTCCTTGACGCTGCCGCAATCCCTCATAGACCGCGAAGAAGAAGGTCTTATCTTTCTGGATCGGACCTCCAAACGCGCCACCGAAGTTGTTCCGCTCAAACGGCGGCAGCCTCTTGCTCGGATAAGGAAGGCTCTTGTCCGCGCCCTTCCCGTTTACGTTATTGCGATCGATGGCGTCAAAGAAATTGGCCGCGTCCATCACGTTATTTCGAAGATATTCGAACACGTCCCCGGACCAGCGGTTGGTTCCGCCCTTGCTGACCATAACCACCTGGCTGCCCATGGCCATTCCATATTCGGCGCTGAAGGCGTTGGTGATGACGCGGTATTCGCGAATGCCATCCAGTCCTAATGTGGCTCCCGAGGCTGAGGCCGAATTAGCGCCTAGAAAACTGGACAGAGAGGCGCCGTCCAGCAGCAAGTTATTGGAGCGCACCGGCGCTCCGTTGCTGCTGTACCAGAGGCCGACGTTTGTGGGATTGGCGCCGATCTCGCGGTGCTGCGTGACTCCCGGTTGCAGGAGGGTCAGGTCGATGTAGTTCCGTCCGTTCAAGGGAAGATTCTGAACTTTTTGCTCGTTGACGAGGCTGCCCAGTGAACCGCTGGTTGTATTGACGATAGGGGCTTCACTCGTGACGATAGTGACCTGTTCCAGCCCGCCCACCTTCAGTTCAAAATTGACAACCGCTTCATCCCCCACGTCGAGGGTCAGCCCGGAACGAACGTCGGTCTGGAATCCGGACTTCTCCGAGCGGACTTCATACTTTCCGACCGGCAAGGCCGAGAAGCGATAGGAACCATCGCCGCCGCTGACCGCCGTTCGAGTTTGCCCAGTCTCCGTGTTGCGCGCCGTCAAATTGGCGTCGGGCACCACCGCTCCCGAGGAGTCTTTCACGACACCCAAGATGGTCGCGGTGGGCAGTTGCGCGGATGCCACCGGCACACAAACCAAAACAAACAGCAGACACCCCACGACACGTCGCATAAGTAACATCCCCCTTCTCGACGAGAATCAACCCGTAGCTACTGGTTCGATCAAACCCGCCTTGCGACTCGGATTTTTCCTGGAAAACACCTCCACCGCAAGGAAGAGGCCCCAGCACCCAATGGGAGCAAGAAAGGGCTATCTAAAATTCCTCGTCTCGTGTCCGGTTACGGCCCTGCAGGCTGAATTTAAGTCACTCGTTGAGACAGACTCCGTATGTTTTGTAGCAACCCCGCTTTTTCATATCCATATAGACGTCGTCTGAAGCGGGGAACGAATTTCTGTTCGGCATCTTGACCTTCGCGAGCGTCTCGCTGTTCATCACCTCGTCTTCCTTGATGAGGCCGTTCTTGAACAGAATGAAAGCAGTAAGCGCGTAGACCTGATTCGCGTTGAGCGTTCCGGCTCGGAACATGGGCATCTCGACCGCGATGGTATCGAAGATCACCATTGGCGATGGAGCCGTGAAGGCAATCGTGGTGATTTGACCCGGGGAGGGCTTATAGAGCTGCACGCCGGTGCCTCCCTCCAGCCGGGGACCGTGGAGTGGAGAAAATGCCATGGGGTCCCAATGGACGCCCTCGGAGTCTTGCCCGTGGCACATGGAACATCTGCCCAAGTAGAGCGGCGCCCCTTGCTGGGCGGTTCCGCTTCCGGGCGGGAGATCCTTTCCCATGAAACCAGCGGCCAAGGCGAGATTCCCCAGGTCTTCCGGAGTGGGAGAAGTGCCCACGCCGCTATAGAGGGGCACTGGCGAGGGCGCCGACGCTTGCGGCTTTTGCTTCGTCTGTGCCGCCTTCTTGGAGGGTGGCTGCTTCTGCGGTTGGGGCTGCGTCTGCGCGCTGACGCAAGCAATGCCGGTCACGAAGGCCAATGCGGCCACCATCACCTTAGATAGAAAATATCGCATTGGTAACCCTCCCGTCACTGTCTATCTTCCAAGGTTGAGCGATGTTATTGCGCTGGATCGTCCTTGTCTTGAGCGTTTCCACGTCGATACCCCGTATTCTGGCTGCCTCGCTGGTCGTTGGTTGAGTGGAACCCCGTTCGTCCGTGCAGCGGGACGCGATGATCGCGTCTTCTCCGTTCCAAGTCCAAGGGTAGACAAACCGGGTATGCGCTTTGGAATTTACCGGCCCTTGAATCACGGCATCTTTCCAAGTCTTCCCGCCGTTTACGGTGACTTCGACTCGCACGACTTTGCCACCGCCGGACCAGGCCACACCCCGAATCTCATGAAATCCACGCTGGTTGAGTTTTTGTCCGCCGGAAGGACGCAGAATGCACGATTGTGGCGGCATCTCCAGGCGGAACCAGGTGATCTTGTTGTTGGGATGCACCTCCTGGTACATCCTGTGGAAAAGGGTCAGGTCATCGGTGATCTTGATTCTCCGCAGCCGCTTGATGCTGGTGGTGCCTTGAAAACCAGGGTTCAACAGCCGGAGAGGAAAACCTTGCTCGGGCCGCAGTGGCTCACCGTTTTGGCCATAGGCGATCAACGCGTCGTCCATGGCCTTCCAGATCGGAAGGGCCCAGGTTTGGTTGTATTCGTCACCTGCCGACGCATAGAACCATTTCGCCCCTTTTTTCACTCCGACCAGGTCGAGTAGCGTGGACATCAGCACGCCCGTCCATTCGGTGCAACTGTTCTCCGCGAACGCATGCCCGGCGGTTGCCCAAGGCATATTCCGAAGGCCGCCGGTCACTCCATCGGTGTTGCACTCAAGGGTATGAATCCGGGATACGGAAGGCAGGTTCATCAGTTCTTCCATCGACAAACTTACAGGCCGATCCACCATACCGAAGATGGTGAGATGGTGCTCCCGTGGATCTATCTCAGGAACCTCCCCATGCTCGTCGGTGAAGTGGAGCCCGCTGGGCGTGATGACCCCCATTTGAGCTTCCACCGGAGACATTAACGAAAAGAAATAGGACTTGGCAGCGCTCGGCGCGGTGGGAGTCCCGGTGTAACCGAAAGCCGAGCCGCCGTCGAAGCCCCGGCGGACGGAGGTCACGAAACGCGAGCGAACGCCGTAGAGGCGGGAGTCGACTTCCAGCGTTCCATACTTGCTACCCATGGCCCTGGCATTTTTTCGGTAAGCCTCCCATTGGGGCGTTCCGGTCCAGTTCACCACCAGATTTCCTTCTTCGTCCCGCATCATTTCTCCGGACCACGGATCGCGCAAGACGTGGTCCTTGGGCACTTGCTCTTCGGGGACGTAATCGGTTCGCAGTTTCGGATCTTCGCCCGGGCCTTGCGCGGCGGCAGCTCCGATGCCTGCCGCAGTCATAGCCGCGAGAGCGGCGCCTTGCTTCAGAAAATGCCTTCGGCCGGATTGCCTGGAATCCTTGCCATCCATGCTCATGTATTTCTCCTGTGGAAAAGGACGATGTTGCAGCAACGAATATCAAACAATTATATTAATATCTAGAACATAAGTTTCAACGCGAGCTGAATCTGCCGCGACGTCGCGCTCCCGGTGGTCGTAATGGCTCCGCCGCTGGGATAGTTGTGGTTGCCCGGGATGGCGAAGTCCGCGTGGTTGAGAAGATTGAAAATCTCCACGCGAAACTCCATGTTCCCGTTCTCTCCCAGTTGCCGGATGGCCGTGTCCTTCAGCAGGGAGAAATCCAGATTCGACAGCCCGGGGCCCCGCAACATGTTCCGCGGTTCATTGCCCAAGAAGCCGGCAGGCTGGAGCGTAAAGGCGCAGGGGTCGAACCACAGATTGGGAGTGCCCAGAGGCGTCCCTGCAGCAATCGTCACGGTCCCCGGTTTACCCGGGTTGATGATACAGCCAGGGGAAGTGCCGTGCGTAATGCTGTAAACGCTGCGGCCCGGCACCAAATCCGGCCGGTCCAGATTCGTCCCGCCGCTGAACACCGCGGACCCAGACTGATTATTCGCGAGGTTTACGGTAAAGGGATAGCCCGTCTGAATCGATTCGATGCCGCTCACCTGCCAGCCGTTCGCGACTTTTGGCAGCAGGCCCGATTTCCCGGACATTTGAGGCAGGCGATAGGTGGCATTGAAGCGCCAATTGTGCGTGGCGTCGTAATTGGAGACGGCGTAATCCGGCCAATTGTGGAATGCGTCGACCGGGTAGACCGGCGCCGAACTCATCTCGTTGGGCGCTTCGGATTGAGGGAAGTCCATCATCTTGCTCCAGGTGTAAGCGCTTTGAAATTGCAGCCCCTTGGTGACTCGCTTGTTCAGCACCACTTGGAGCGCGTTGTAGTTTGAGCTCGCCGCCCCGGTTTGCAAGAGGATGCTGGCCCAGGCGGGGTTGATATAGGGATTGGGGTTTACCCCAGCAACAGTCGGAGCCCAGCACGCCGTTGCCGATCCATCCATCATGCTTGTTAAATCGCGGGTCCCCGAAGTAAGGGGCACGCAGGTTTCAACTCCGCCCACGACCGAAGGGACGCCATTCGGCTGCCTGGGGTTGGCATCGCGACGCGACATCAGGTTGAGTCCCCGCGAGCCCGCATAGGCCACGCTCAGGCCCATGGAGAAGGGCAACTGTTGCTCCAGGGTCAGGTTGTAGGACAACAGATGCTGCTGCTTGATGTTGTAATCGAACAAGGCGATGTCGTGCGCGATGATTGCCGTGCTTACTGGAAATGGAATTGTCACCGTAATTGGAGACGAAGCCGAACCGAGTATCGTGCTGGTGGTGGTGAATGGCTTTTCGTTTGTCTGGATCACGTCCATGGCAGTGCCGTAGGGGCTGAGATCATACAAGAGGGCATACCCTCCCCGTACGGCCGTCTTGCCGTTTCCCCTCACATCCCAGGCGAAGCCGAGCCGCGGACTCGCGTTGTGCAACGTCGGGTTCTTAAACGGAGGTCCCACCGTCGGGCTGGCATCGGTCCGGACATTCACCAGGGCATCCTGAACGCCATTTTTTTCGTGCAACTGTGTCATGAATTCGTAGCGCAGACCGAGGTTCAATGTGAAGCGAGAGGTAACCCGGAAGTCGTCCTGGGCGTAGAACCCGATTGTGGTGGAGCGGTAATCGCGGACCAGACTTGAAGTGGGCGTGAGATACGCCAATGTTGCAGACGTTTTTCCCTGCAGGAATTCCGAGATGGAGTTGAAGGTCGCCGTGCCGCGGTAGCCTCGGGCGGTGTAGTTATGCTGCTGGTAGCGGTTGATGAGCGTTCCAAACTTGAACGAATGACGGCCCCGCGTGTAGAAGATGTCGTCGCCCCAACTGAGAATGTTCTGCGGCAGGTACGCCGGAGCAGTTGGGAATGGACCCATGGGGGAAATTGCTACGCCCGCAATATTGATGAGCCCAAGATCGGCGGTAGCAGCTCCCGGAACAAACTGGTATTGCGAACCAGCGTAAGGGGAACCAGAGTCGATTCGGGGCGTTGTCCGGCTAACGGAGAATCGTGCCGTATTCAACAGGGACGGAGAGAAAACATGGTTCTCCGCCAGAGTGGTGTATTGGCTCTGGCTGCTTATGTCCATCGTGAACCCGGGATAGGACCAAGGCCCCGCATTTTGAATCACGGAACTATGTAACGATCCATTGTCGATGGTGTACCGGGCAAACAGGCTGTCGTTCGCCGAAAATGTATGATCGACACGAATCTGCCCATAGTCGTCTCGGGTCGGCGCGACAAATGGATACGTGAATCCGTTGTTGGGCATATTGGAGTTCGGGTATAGCGCCAGCAGGGGAAGGATCTGTGTGGCCACGGTGCATCCTCCGCACCCCGGGTTAGCTGTCGCCACATGGTCCGCGGCGGGGAATACAGTGTCAACGATCGTAACTCCCAGCCGCTGTCGCACTCCTTCGTAAACCGCAAAGAAAAATGTTTTGTCTTTCTGGATCGGACCTCCAAACGCTCCGCCGAAGTTGTTCCGCTGAAAGGGCGGCAGCCTCTTTCGCGGATACGTAAGACTTTTGTCGGTGCCAAAGCCGTTTATGTTTGCGGTATCCGTCGCGTCGAAGAAGTTTCTGGCGTCCAGTGCGCTATTCCGCAGATATTCGAACACGTCCCCGGACCATTTATTTGCTCCGCCCTTGCTCACCATCAGCACCTGACTGCCCATAGTCATCCCGTACTCGGCGCTGAATGAATTGGTAATGATGCGGTATTCCCGGATTCCGTCCACCCCCAGGGTGTAGCCAGAGGCGGAAGCCGAATTGACTCCTTGCAGATTGGACATGGAAGCGCCGTCCAATAGAAAGTTATTGGAGTGCACGGGCGCCCCGTTACTGCTGTACCAGAGGCCGACGTTCGAGGGGTTCGCTCCCAGACTTCTATGCTGTGTGATTCCGGGCTGCAGAAGTGTCAGGTCCACGTAGTTGCGGCCGTTCATGGGAAGCTGGGCAACCTGCTGCTCGTCCACAAGGCCTCCCAAGGAACCACTGGTTGTGTTCACCAGGGGAGCTTCGCTCGACACAACCACCTCTTGCACCATAGATCCCACTTGGAGCGCAAAATTCACGACCGCTTCCTGCGCCACATCCAGCGTTAGTCCAGAGCGCACATTAGTTTGGAATCCGTTCTTTTCCGCACGGACTTCGTACTTGCCTACCGGCAACGCAGAGAACCGATAGGAGCCATCTGCTGCGCTGGTCGCCGTCCGCGTTTGCCCCGTTTCAATGTTGCGAGCCGTCAATTTGGCTTCCGGTACCGTCGCTCCTGTGGAGTCCGTTACGATACCCAGGATTGTAGCCGTTGGCATTTGAGCCATAAGTACTGATGTCCCGAGCAGAAGAAGCAAGAACACTCCAATCCAGGTCGTTCCAATTGGTATCGCTGTACGCTTCATTGCAATCCTCCCTGTTGACGCGTCCGGAATACTTCCACCCCAAAAAGATTGTCATGATCGTGATATGACTTGCGCGAGCTTGCCACGGCTTTTACTTTGGCTAGGAGAATAAAGATGTGACCGCTGTCATACGGCAAGGTGATTGAAGTCACATGCCTTCATGCCGTGGAGCGCCCGGAAAGTCGACGCGCAGATAGTCAGGGCGTGCGGAGAGAAACTGGCGTAAGCCCATCGCCGATTGCCAAACGGGAGGCAGCGGTTGGCCTGCGCGCATCTGTTGCGCACGATCGTCCAAAGGATGTGGACAGTGCGCACAACGCACACTCAAGTTCCGTCCTGCACGATAAGGTTGCCGTGGTTGGTTGTTCGGTTCTTTATCCGGCAGGTCTTCCATCGGCACAGGGGGGTAGGCAAGGGGCGCGCACCATAATTTCTGATGTCTTTTTTCGGGCTGCACAATTCACATTTTTGCGGGAGTTGTGGGGTTGCAGGCGGGGTTCACCGTCTATTCCATGGGTTTCGATGAGCGTGGGGATGCGTTCCTGTTGTTTTCGATCAGTCCAAACGAACCAGCTTCGATTCGTTCAAACTGGATTGTTGATACCCAATGTCGACAGAGCCGCCTGCTTGATAATTCATCCGAGCCAAACGAGCTAAGTTTACCCGCCTGTTTCCTTCCGGCGGGGCATTTGAAATTCACAGGGGACCTGAGCTGCCGTCCGATCTGGGGTCGATTCGGCCGGATCCCGCGTTCCGGATATTTCCGCCAAGCCCTGACCGAGATCTGAGAGAGACTCCTCTAAAGGGAGGAACCAAACGTGACTGATCAAACAGTGACACACCTTACTCGCACGCCGGAAATTGGAAATCTCCTGGAAAGTGATCCATTCTTCGAACTTGCCCAAGAACTCGACGAGTTGATCTCTCAACGCGCCTATGAGCTGTTTGAAGCAACGGGCCAGGCTCATGGCCATGACCGGGAGAACTGGCTCTGCGCTCAGTCGGAAATCCTGCTCAATGTGCCCGTGGAAGTATTGGAAACAGAAACGGAATTTACTGTTCGCGCCGATGTCCCGGGCTTTGGTGAGAATGATCTGGAGGTGCGCGTAACTCCCCGCTTTGTGTGCATCATAGGGAAACGGCCGAAGCCACCGGAACAGGGCGAAGCACGACTTGTTTACTCGGAGCGCCGCGCAGACAGGATTTTTCGCATGCTGAATCTGGGATCGGAAGTCGACGCGGAAAAGGCCACCGAAGTAATGCTGAAAACTGGCGAATATGGCCAATTCACTATGGCATTGCCTTTTTGTGCCTAGCCTTTGCTCGTCATCACTGTTTCGGGACAGCCGGCTAACTCACGGTACGGTAACGACGATTGCATCACATGGTTTCTGACTGACTCTTCTGTAGGAGTGCGGCAGCGAGGAATCGAAATAGATTGAGTCTCCTGACTCAAGAATGTGGTCTTCCGTTCCAATGTGTAATTCCAGCTTCCCCCGGAGTAGTGATAGGAACTCGACACCTGCGTGATGGTGTAGGCGGGCCTTTCCGGGCTGGAGAGGCTCGAACTCAGCGTAGTAGGCATTCAACTTGCGCTCCACTGCGGCGAAGTCCAGCGATTCGAAGTAGAAAGAAATATCACGCCCATCGGGCCTCTCCGGAAAACGTTTGCGCTGGGCACGACGCACGATCCCGATAACGTGCCGCTTCTGATCATCAGAGAAGAAGTACTCCAGGCCAACGCTAAACACCAAGGCGATGCGTAAGAGCGTCGGCAGGGTCGGAAAAAGCTTTCCGCGCTCAACCTTTGACAGCATCGCCGCAGACAGGCCCGTGTGCCGGCCCAATTCAACGAGTCCCATCTTCTTTTTCAGGCGGAGGGCACGCAGCTTATCTCCAATGGCATAGTCGCTCAATCCCTTGGCCAGAGTATCGGACAGCACGAATTCCCTCCGCTTTTTAACCAGGAAGCAAAAAGCTCCCGAAGATTTCACTGCGAATCACTCGACTTTTAGTTTGGCGTGTATTTTCCTTGCTGTCAAATAGTTTTTCTCTATAGTTACAGATGCAGTCAGCAACAAACGGACAAAACTTGGAGGAGATGATCATGAAGAAATTAGACGTTCTCGCAGCCATCCTCGTGGTGGTCGGCGCGCTCAACTGGGGACTCGTGGCCGTAGCTCGTTTCGACTTGGTGGCAGCGATCTTCGGTATGAAGTTCGGTGAAGTCTCGGTGTTCAGCGGAATCGTTTACGGACTCGTCGCTCTGGCGGGACTATATCAGGGCCTGGGCTGGAAAGCCATTCAACACCGGTGGCATGGGGAACCGGTTCTTCAGCGTTCGCGATAGCAGCATCGGATATTCAGAAGAGTAGTGAAGGGTTTAGGGATCAACAATCAGATTCGAAACGTAAGTGAAATTCAAGGAGAAGAAAAATGGCACGAAGCTTCAAGCAAGGGTTAAGAGTTACTTCTATTGTCATGGCGGCGGCCCTCGTGCTCTGTCTGGCCCTCGGGGCATACGCGGGTCCCAAAGCGGCGTCGCAGGACATCGTAGACACTGCAGTCGCTGCAGGCTCATTCAAGACTCTGGCTGCAGCTCTCCAGGCAGCCGGTCTTGTGGATACTCTGAAGGGCAAGGGCCCTTTTACGGTCTTTGCTCCTACAGATGAGGCGTTCGCGAAGTTGCCTCCAGGAACGGTCGAAGATCTGTTGAAGCCGGAGAACAAGGAAAAGCTTGTCGCCATCCTGACCTACCACGTGGTATCAGGCAGGGATTTGGCGTCTCAAGTAACCAAAATGAGTTCAGCCAAGACGGTGAACGGCCAGTCTCTAGCCATTAGGGTCAACGGTGGCAAAATAATGGTCGACAGTGCCAAAGTGATCAAGACTGACATTCTATGCAGTAACGGGATCATTCACGTGATTGACTCAGTTGTTCTGCCAAAGTAGATCCTCAAAGCATGCCAGCGGGCCCTGTTCAGCATCTGAACAGGGCCCCTTCTTCACTGGAAATCATATAGAGGTTCTTGTCGATGATGTTTGAAGGACAAGTAGTAGGGAAAAATCAAAGGAAATGAAACCGAGGTGAGAAATGAGTGTGATGTGGGAATCAGAAACTCAGCAAGACCAAAGCATGTCATTGGTATTGACGGAGGGGGCCAAGACGGATCGCTTGGAGAGGATTATCGGGGATTTAATGACAGAACTCGGTCTGGACCTGACTAACCAGCACTTTGACGGTACGCCTGCACGGGTGGCCCGCCTTTATCGGGAGTTGACGCGTGGCTCTGGGGTGGACCCCGCAAAGATCTTAAAGACCTTCGATTCAAAACATAGTGAACTCATTGTTGTTTCTGAGATCAATTTCTACTCCCTCTGTCCACATCACCTCCTCATTTATCGAGGAAAGATGCACTTTGGCTATGTTCCGGACGGCAAGATCGTGGGCCTTTCCAAGATTCCCCGCCTGATTCAGGCGATGGCGTCTCGACCTATCGTGCAAGAAGATCTTGTTTCAGAGATTGCAGACTCTTTCATGTCGGTGGTCAGGCCTCTAGGCTGCGTGGCGCGCGCTACCGGTCGCCACGATTGCGTTGCCGTCCGCGGAGTGAAATGTCATGAGGCACAGATGACAACCGTGGCCTTGCGCGGTCTTTTTCGCGAAAAGCCATCTCTTGTGGAAGAGTTTCACCAGGTCTTAACGCGGGTCGATAAGTAACTTGCTCGCCTAATGAGTTCTCGTTTCAAGAAGGAGAAATACCTTGCAGGATTCATGTTTGGTGATTTTTGCTCACGGGAGCCAAGACAGTAGCTGGCGACTTCGCTTCGAGGAACTGACAGCGAGCCTGACAGAGAGTCATGACACGGACAAAGTGCGTCTTGGTTATATGGAGTTTGTACATCCCACGTTAGCCAATATAGTTCGGGAAACTGCACGAGACGGCAAGTCTCACCTTCTTGTGTTGCCGCTCTTTTTGGCAGCTGGTGCTCATGTTGGAGAAGACATTCCCCGACAGATCGCAGCCTGTCAGGAGTCTTTTCCATAAGTCAAGATCGAACTCCTGCAACCGATCGGTGAGCATCCTCGCGTGAAAGAACTTTTCCGGGAGATCGTCTGCGATTACGCGTGGGGCTGAATTGCAAGATTGGAGAAAGCATTCTGGGGCTTAGGGCCTGACCAACCAATTGTCTATGCGACTTATTCTGTGCATTCTGGTTTGCCTTGGGGCTGCGGGGGTCGGGTCGTTGCTGACCACTCCAGCGCTTCGCCCGTGGTATGCGAGTTTGAGTAAGCCCAGCTGGACTCCACCCAATTGGTTATTTGGGCCTGTTTGGACAATCTTGTACATAGCGATGGCAATCGCAGTGTGGCTCGTTTGGCGGAAAGTTGGGCTGACAGCAGCTCCAATGCGACTCTTCCTGCTGCAATTGTTGCTCAACGTTGCGTGGTCAGCAGTGTTTTTTCGTCTGCGATCTCCAGGACCAGCCTTTGCCGAAATCGTCATGCTATGGTTCGCCATCCTGGCGACATCGATCGAATTCTGGAGAGTAGTCCCGGTCGCGGGCTTGTTGCTCTTGCCGTATTTGATCTGGGTTAGCTACGCGACAGCGCTCAACTTTTCAATATGGCGGTTGAACGCTTGACCATTTTCTTTACGACCACAGGAAAACCCCATTGAACTCAGTTCCCGCGATTCGCGTTAGGTCTGTGAATTCCTTGCCAGTCCGGCAGCAGGGAGATTTTGTCCTCTACTGGATGATTTCCTCCCGCCGGGTGACCTGGAATTTTGCTCTGGATCGAGCTGTGGAATGGGCCGAAAAGCTGCAGAAGCCATTGGTTATCTTGGAAGCATTGCGCTGCAGCTATCCCTGGGCGAGCGATCGGATACACCGATTCGTGATTGATGGTATGGCGGAGAATGCCTGCTGGCTTGAGGGCACCGGCGTTCTCTACTATCCGTACCTGGAGTTCGCACCGAATGCGGGGAAAGAATTGGTCTCGTCTCTGGCAGGGCGTGCGTGCGTTGTAGTGACGGACGAGTTCCCCTGCTTTTCCTTCCCGCGGATGGTCGCATCCGCGGCTCGGCAAGCCCCGGTGCTCATGGAGGTAGTGGACTCGAATGGCGTGCTTCCGATGCGGCAAGCGGAGAAAGCCTATCCAACTGCGTATGCTTTTCGCCGGTTCCTGCAAACGGAACTCCCGCGACATTTGATGGACTTTCCTAAGCCCAATGCACTGTCGAAGGCACAATTGCCGCCAGCGAGACCTCTTCCTGCGGCAATCACAAAGCGTTGGCCGAAGGCTTCACCTCGACTTTTGAATACGGGAGAGAGTGTACTGGCAGGAATTCCCCTAGATCACGGGGTTCCCCCGGTTGAGATCCGTGGGGGGAGCACTGCCGCTCAAACACTTCTGAGAAACTTCCTGCGAAATAAGCTGTCAACTTACGCTGAGGCACGAAATGAACCAGCACGCCAGGCCACGAGCGAACTCTCTCCGTATCTCCACTTTGGCCATATTTCCGTGCACCAGATTTTCTCTGAACTCACAGCACAAGAAGGCTGGTCTCCAAGCCATCTCGCTGTATGCGCAACGGGCAGCCGTTCCGGTTGGTGGGGTGCTAGCCAAGATACTGAAGCTTTTCTGGACCAAGTCATTACTTGGCGAGAGCTTGGCTTCAATTGTTGCCAGATGCGAAAAGATTATGACCAGTTCGAATCGCTGCCGGCATGGGCTCTGAAGACTCTTCGACTGCATGCACGTGATGAGAGGTCCTACGTCTACACTCTTGAGAAGTTTGAGCGTGCCAAAACGCACGACCCACTGTGGAATGCCGCGCAGACACAATTGCTCCAAGAGGGGCGAATCCACAATTACCTGCGCATGCTGTGGGGAAAGAAAATCATCGAGTGGACTCGCACTCCGAAAAAGGCACTCGCAATCATGGTGGAGTTGAACAACAAGTATGCACTCGATGGGCGGGATCCGAATTCTTACAGCGGGATCTTTTGGTGTCTGGGGCGCTATGATCGCCCCTGGGCCCCGGAGCGACCTATTTTCGGGACGGTCCGCTATATGAGCTCCAAAAACACGGCCCGCAAGTTCAATGTCCAAGAGTACGTTCAGCAATATAGTTCTTCCTATAAAGGCGTGACGCTTGAGAAATAATTCTAGATTGATTCTCCTGACGGGGGCGACGGGCTACGTCGGCGGGCGATTGCTTCATGCGCTCGAAACCGCTGGTTACCGCGTGCGTTGCCTGTCACGCCATCCCGAAGCTCTAAGTCAGCGCGTCGCCCAGAAAACCGAAGTCGTAAAGGGTGATGTTCTCGACGCGCCGTCTCTTGCCCCCAGCATGGTCGGTGTGCACACCGCCTATTACCTAGTGCATTCAATGGCTTCGGCAAACTCTTTTGAAAAGGAAGACCGTCTTGCGGCGCATGCGTTCGCAGCTGCAGCTCGCGATGCGGGTGTGCAGCGCATCATCTACCTGGGTGGCCTCGGCAGCGGCAGCGAACTGTCGGCGCATCTGAGGAGCCGCCAAGAAGTCGGGCGGGTTCTGAGAGAGTCTGGGGTCCCGACCATTGAATTTAGGGCCGCGATCGTCATCGGTTCGGGCAGCGCTTCCTTCGAGATGATCCGGGCCCTGGTTGAGAAGCTCCCGGTGATGATCACTCCACGCTGGGTCAACACCAGCACGCAGCCAATTGCGGTCGAGGATGTGATTGCTTATCTGAAGCAATCGCTGGATCTGGAAATCAACGGCAGCAGGATTATTGAGATCGGTGGAGCTGACCGGGTCACCTACTTGGATCTCATGAAGGAATACGCCCGTCAGCGTGGGCTAAAACGTTGGATGATTCCCGTACCAGTGCTCTCTCCACGGCTGTCGAGTCTCTGGCTGGGCCTTGTGACACCTGTCTATGCGCGTGTGGGCCGCGAGTTAGTGGACAGCTTGCGCAACGAAACGATTGTGAGAGATGGATCTGCGAATGATCTGTTCTCGATTCGACCGCTTGGGTCTCGCGAAGCTCTGAAGCGAGCGCTCGCCAATGAGGATCGGGAATTTGCGGAAACGCGCTGGTCCGACGCATTCTCGTCCGTTAGCGGTTCGCCGCATTGGGGTGGGGCCACTTTTGGCCGACGCATCGTGGATTCGCGGACGGTGCACGTGTCTTTTTCTCCGTCCATGGCCTTTCGACCCATCGAGCGGCTGGGAGGTAAGACTGGCTGGTACTACGGGGATTGGCTCTGGAGAATTCGAGGGGTTCTGGATCTGTTGCTCGGCGGCGCGGGGATGCGACGGGGGCGACGTGATCCTGACCGGTTGTTAGCAGGTGATACACTTGACTTCTGGCGCGTCGAAGAGATTCAAACTGACAGCCTGCTTCGATTAGCCGCAGAAATGCGCCTGCCTGGCAGGGCATGGCTGCAATTCGAGGTCAAACCGGACGGCTCGGGGTCGGTCGTTCGCCAAACAGCGATTTTTGATCCTGCGGGAGTGCTGGGGCAGCTCTACTGGTATCTCTTATATCCTATCCATCAATTTGTCTTTGCCGGAATGCTGACAGGAATTGTGGATGCGATGGGAGAATCGCGTTGACCGTGTCCCCGAAACCAAGAATTGTCATCAGCAAGTGCATCGGCTTTGATCCCTGCCGATACGACGGAAAAATCGTACAGGACAAGTTCGTCGCACACCTGGAGCCACATGTGGAGTTCGTTTGTGTTTGTCCCGAGGTCGAGATTGGATTAGGGACTCCCCGTGCGCCCGTGCGGATCGTTTCCTCGGGAGACAGTTTCAAAATGATCCAGCCGTCCTCCCGCTTGGACGTTTCCCGCAAAATGCGAGAATTTAGTCGCGAGTTCCTCGATGGTTTGGAAGAGGTGGATGGGTTCATTTTGAAGAACCGATCGCCATCTTGCGGCTTCACGGACGTGAAGGTTTATTCCGGGCCCGAAAAGGGTGCGTCCATCGGCAAAACGGCCGGCTTCTTTGGCGGCGCCGTGCTGGAAAAATTCAGCGACCGAGCGATAGAAGACGAAGGCCGCCTCAAGAATCTAAACATCCGCGAGCATTTTCTGACGCGTGTTTTTGCGTTTGCTCGATTCCGCAGACTGCAACAATCGGCATCCATGCATGATCTTGTGCGCTTTCATGCTTCGAATAAGCTGCTCCTGATGGCTTACAGCCAAAACAAGATGCGAGAACTTGGAAGGATTGTCGCAAATGCCGAGGGAAATAGAATAGGTGCGGTATTGGAGCTTTACGGAAAGTGTTTTCGGGAGGCATTCCATAGACCGCCGAGACACGCGTCACCGATCAATGTCCTCATGCACATTCTCGGTTACTTCAAGAAGCAGCTGTCCGCCAGGGAAAAGCGACACTTCCTTGAAGTTTTGGAAGCGTATCGTCATGGAAGGACACCCTTAAGCAGTGCGGTTAGCATACTAAGATCTTGGGTCATGCGGTTTGAATCGGAATATCTACGCGAGCAGACTATTTTCATGCCTTTTCCAGAGGAACTTATGGCGCTCGATGATTCTGGTAGGGGGCGGGTCTGAGCGGGATGTTCGTGAATAGCAATTAGAGAAACTGATTCGCCATGGCGCAAAGACAAAGTCAGGACGTCGGGAGGACGCAGTGACTCGGGAATCCGTGTGGGATTACCCGCGTCCACCGAAGGTCGAACCGATAACGAAGCGTGTTGTTGGTACCTGCTGTCACAAAATCCCGGTGTAAAAGACCGTCTAGTCAGTGAGATACGCGATATTCTTGGTGATCGTATACCGGGGCCTGCCGATCTCTCCCGCTTGCGCTTCGCAGAGGCTGTCGCACTCGAATCTTTGCGCCTATATCCACCGGTTTACGCTTTTGGCCGAGAGGCTGCGAAAGACTATGAGGTCGGAGGATATCGGATACCTCGTGGCGCCTTGGTTTTTTTTCAGCCAATGGGTGATGCATCGTGACCCGCGCTACTTTGACTGCCCGAACAAATTCGTGCCCAATCAATGGGTTAACGGGTCAGCAAGGACGCTCCCGAAGTATGCCTATATCCCATTCGGTGCCGGCCCCCGCAATTGCATCGGAGCAGGTTTCGCTATGATGGAGATTGTCTTGCTTTTGACAGCAATGGCCCAGAGATTTCAGGTCACAGTTGCTCCCGGGCACGTGGTTATTCCACAAGCCTCCTTTACTTTGAGGCCCAAGAACGGCATTCCTGTTGTGTTGTCGAGTCGTCGCACGGCTTGAAGCTGAATCGTGCTGTCCCGCGCGAGTGGGAGTCAACCCTGACCTGATGGAGTTTTTGTACCAGGCGAGTGAGAGAGTTTACATCGCAGCCTAGAAGCCGTTCGGGCGAATCCAGAAGCTCTCCTGCCAAATTTCACCGGGAGGAAGCATCTGGAGTTCGTGGTAGAGACCACGATAGGCGAGATTCATCGCATCCGTGATGCCAGCCATTGGTTCGAAGCAAATAAAGTTCGGAATTGCGCCAGCTCGATTGGCCAAGTCGAGCGGCTTCGGGGAAAAAACCACCACCGTGTTGTATTTGAGCCCGAAAAGCATTTCCAGCTGCTGTGACTTGCCTTTGACCCTCATCAGCGCCCGGCCGTCCGCATCGCGCACGAGATCGCTAAACACGTCATCGAGGCTGTAGTCTTTGAGCGCAATTCGATCCGGGTCGGGGAACATCTGTTCCATCGGCTCTGTCTCTCCGGTCGGGATCTTGTCGCCGTTCAAGAGCCAGTGTTTCTTTGCGCCAATATGCACGGTCCAGTCCTGGCGCGGCGAATCGGTCAGCTGAAAATAAGGATGAAATCCGATCGAGACCGGCATCGACTCGGAGCTTAGATTCTGCAGCCGGAGCTTTACTTCCAGCACTCCCGCCGCGAGCCTGTAGGTCATCTCGATGGTGTGAGCGAAGGGGAATTGGGCCATCCAGGTCGGCTCGCGGTAAAATTCCAAGCGGCTGGTTACCCAAGCGGCTTCGTGATCTGCTTTGACCTCCGTCAATTTCCATTTATCGGTAAAAGACAGAAAGCCGTGGATGGGATGAGCGCCGCTGACATTATCCAAGTCCATATTGAAGGCGTATCTTTTGCCGTTGGCGTAGAACGCCTGTTCGTCCAGGCGATTGGCCCACGGCCCAAGAAACGGAATGCCACTAACCTTAGGGTGGCTGCGGAATTCCGCGATGTCTGCATAAGGGAAATAAAGTACATTTTGATCTTTCACCCGCATCTCGAACGCAACATTTCCTACACTGAGAACAATGGATACGCGAATCTGGTGAGCGGAATCCTCCAGATGCACGACCTCGCCGTCAGTACGCGCTGAATACTGGGCCTTGGCAGACGAGACAAACAACAGAGCAATGAGAATGCGCATGACTGCTTTGGCTATTGCCCTCGCGTTACATGACAAGACCGGCCCCTTTGCGTCGCGCTGCCTGCGTTGCAGGCGATGACGGGAGATGAGAATCATTCTGATGGTGCGATGAAGCTACTTAGCCATGTATTGGGTCACCAGGTCATCCAAACCGCTGGCAATACCCTCCTCGGCGCAGCCGGGCTTCAAACGCGATCCCAGCACCTGGAAGGTGTTATGTCCGAATGAGGAGTCGTCTGGGATGTAGCCCGAATTGGCCCTGCCGTTTGCCAGCGTGACCACGACCGTGTTGGCCATCGGAGAGTGTTGCTTCGTCCGCTGGGCGATCGTTGTGTAGAGCTCGGCGTTCACGGCAGTCAAGGCGATATCTCCAATGCCTAACATTCCCAGCCGGACGTTTACTGGATCGCCGTCTTTATATGTTCCGGGTTCTCCCTCACGCCCCGTGTTGGTGCGCTCCCGCCCGGGACAGCTAATCGTTTTTTGCGCGCCCCAGATCTGTACTTCGCTGCTCCTGTTTTGGCTGTTGGTCATCACCCGGATGATCTCCTCGCCCAACACATCGCCTTCGCTTTCAATCCAGCGCTCGAGCCGGTCGGCCACCTTGGGATCCAGCATGCCGCGCGGCACTTTTCCGTCGCGTAAGGGTCCCTCGACATCCTCGCGAACCAAGTCATAGCCGGTGATCTTGACGCCTGACAACGACGCGAGTGCGTTGGTCGAGGAGCGCATTAACAGCGGATTCTGGTCGCCTGATGCGCCTTGCGTAAACACCATCACCATCTTGTCGTCGAATGCCTCCTCGACGTAGC
Source organism: Terriglobia bacterium (assembly GCA_020073485.1). Lineage (GTDB taxonomy): Bacteria > Acidobacteriota > Terriglobia > Acidiferrales > UBA7541 > Palsa-360. The sequence goes on from JAIQFB010000004.1 coordinate 179,524, forward strand.
GGGATGCCGCTCCTGGGAAATCCGCGCTGGTAATGCCAACCAGATAACCGTTAATGGGATGCATAGCGTAGTTCACGTACGCAGCGATCGGATCACCTGCCGGATTAGTGAACGTCACCACAGCCACGGTTTTGTCCGAAACGGCGTTTAGATTGGGCGCCTGGGTCCAGCGATGTGTTTCATCGCTCACCGCGTCTCGATTCGCGTTCAAATACGAGAGACCCGTTCCAAAAGCCACGTTGGCCGGCTGGAGTTTTGCCTTGGCCTGCCTGATGGCATCGAGCATTGCGCTCACAACTGAAGCAGTGGATGGCATCGCAGGAGCTGCCGACGCGGGCGGTCCCGCGGGAACGCCGCTATGCGTGTGAATGGCCGACATGACGATGTTTTCGACCGGGCAGTTAAGCTCTTCCGCAATCCGCTTGCTCGCGTTCGCCCAGACGGCCTCGGGCATATTGCCCAGATCGGCATTCAGGAGCGCTGCGCGAGTCACACCGTTGTCCAATACGATTGATCGGACGTACAGGTGCTCGTGTTCGTACTTGCCCGAAGGCGGATACTGTGGATTCACCGGCGGAGTGATGTCCACACGGGCCGCGCCGACGCGGAGAGGACCTCGCTCCGCGGCCGCTCCGAAGGCAGAACTACAAATGAAGAATGCAGCCAGCACGCACGTCCCACATCGGATGGTCATTTTCATCAGCATCTCCCTGTCGTAACCTTATGCGCCGTAGACTGCGCGACGAGCTTCGCCGTCTGGATTCATCCGGACTTCGCACTTGTTGTCGAAAATCATCAGGGTGCCTTCTTTCGCCGTAAACGCCGGCCATTTCGGAAGGCCGGGATGATTAGGGTCGCCCTTTCTCGCAAAAGCAATCCAGGCGTCGGAAACCCGGCCACCGAGTTCTCGTGCTTCGGGACTGCCGCCGGTCATCGCTGCGGCGCGATCGGTATTGTTGAACACGAAGGGAAGCTCGGAGCAATGGAAGGCGCGAGGGCGTCCGTCCAACACAGGGGTTTGCCAAGTAAACCAGAACATATGAACCGGAGCGCCGCCCAGATTGGCTTGGCGTTCCGCCTGAGTCACACAGTTCTGCCGGCTTTCCGCCGCGAATGCTACCGAGAGGACGTCAAACGGTTTCGCCTTGGGATAAAGCTTCTGGTAGGCGGTGATGACGGCTTCCGCGCGATCCTTGAAACGCTCGTGTGCGCGGCGCAAAACGTCGTCCATGGTCATATCCTCATATTCCGGATGGTTGATCCCGTGGGTCATCTCGTTGAGCACCGTGCCCACAAGAAGCGGAATGCCGGCAGAGATCGCCGGAGCAACGGGGTCGAAAGGCTGCGACGGCAGGAGGCGGCCGTCGGGCGTAGGACGCCAGCCTCCGCCGGTTCCCGGGATTGCGGTTTCCGGAAACGCTTTCAACAGGGCCTCTTGCTGAGCCTGGGCGAGTTTTTCGAACGGCACGTCATGCAATTTCGAAACCTGAGAAGGACTGAGGCCGAGGACATCGAACAATGCGGCCGCGAGCTTTTCCGAGTACTCGGGAGTGCTTTGACGCAGGCTTGATCCGCTCTCAATCGCCGCTTTATGGAAGAGCCCTTTCGCGGCGGGCATCGCCATCAGCGTGCTGACCTTGCTTCCGCCTCCGGACTGGCCGAAGATCATCACATTGCCCGGGTCGCCTCCGAAGTTGCCGATGTTGTCGCGAACCCATTCGAGCGCAGCTACCAGATCCAGCATGCCCACATTTGCGGAGCTTGCGTATTCCTCGCCATACCGTGACAGGTCGAGATACCCAAAGACGTTCAACCGGTGATTGAGGCTGACCAGGACGACGTCGCCGTGGCGAGCGATGCTTTCGCCGTAGTAGGCCTTAAGCTCCTGGCCCGATCCGGCCGAAAAACCTCCGCCATGAAGCCAGACCATGACGGGTCGCTTGCGATTATCGGCGCCTGGTGTCCACACGTTGACGCGCAGGCAATCTTCTCCCGGTTGCCCGTCATCCCACTCGAACATGAACGACTCCTCGTCGTTCTTCCATCCGGCGCGGGCTCCTTGCGGACAAACTTGCCCGTAATACATGGAGCTGCGAAGGCCTGCCCATGGCTTGGGCTTTGACGGCGGCATGAAGCGGTTCGCCCCGGTGGTACTCCCGGCAAACGGGATTCCCTTGAACGTCAAGATTCCCTGCGCGGAGTAGCCGCGCACCTTCCCCGCGGTCGTTTCAACAACAGGGTTCGAGGACGAAGCCACAAGGAGAGGCTCCTCCCGCGATGTGACTGGCCGCGACGAAGTTTTCGCGGTCGCGGGGGTAACGAATGCGGCCAATCCGGTGCCGGTGAGCGTAGCAGCGTTCCTCATGAAGGCCCGGCGGGCAATTCCGTGATTTTCCTTTTGTTGTCGAATCATTCGATATTCCTTCCACGATTTGACATTCCGCCAGATGGCTGCGCCGGCTTTTTCAGGTATGCAATCTGAAACGCCAAGCGCTCAGGCGTAGCGGTTTCCGGCATGGGGCCCATTTTTGTGCCAAGTTCCATAGTCTTATGCGCGTCTGCCTTGTACGGAGGCCAATTGGCGAGTGATTTCCCGTTTGGGTCTCCCGACGCTGCGAAATTCATCCAATACGAGGAGAAGGCGTCTGAGACCTGCTGATCGATCGGTTCGAACGGGTGACGCGTCAATTCGAGATTCCCGAAAACATATGGCACTTCCGAAGTGTGAAACGCTCCGAATTCCGGATGCTCGGGCCAGGGAATCGCGCGATCGAAATAGTACGTGTAGACTCTTCCGCTCAGCTTGACCTGGTTTGCCGACCACAAGTCAATCGAGACGCGTGCCTGATCGCGGGCCGCATCCTTCTTCGTTGCCGCGGCATTCTCATCCGAGGTTACTGGATAGAGGTTCAGAAACTCATCTGCCTTGTCGCCGTATTTTTTCTTCGCGGCGTCTCGATAAGATGCCACCGAAGGTTTTTGCCCGGGACCGAAGTCAGGAGGATTGACGCCGATGTCATCCGCGACCATCCCCACAATCAGCGGAACTTCGCTCGCAGGCGGAGCAGAGCCCGGAGCGGGGAGCACCCAGCCATCCGTGACCGGCTGGCTTGGCAGAGCGGGTCCGCCAGCTTCCGCAGATTTGAACAGGACATCGGGTGAGAGCGCGCGAAGTTCGGCCAGCGAATGCGCGCCTTTGGATTCGGCCCATCGGACACCCAATTGTTCCCGATCCGCGACAGTGGGTTGACGGTCGGATGAGCCAGCGAAAATGCGCATTCCGCTTTCCGCGACGGCTCGCGCAAAAAGCCCCTTCGCCAGCGGGCTTTGCATCAGCCCATAAACAGAACTGGCGCCCGCCGATTGGCCAAAGATCATCACGCGGCCGGGGTCGCCTCCGAACGCGGCTATATTCTTCTGCACCCACTGCAACGCGGCGATCTGATCGAGCAATCCGTAATTGCCCGAGCTGCCGTGCGGGGATTCCTTCGTGAGCTCGGGGTGGACGAGAAATCCAAGCGGGCCGACGCGGTAATTCAGGTTCACGACTACTGCGCCATGGCTAGCCAAGTGCGTGCCGTCGTAAACGGCAACCGATCCCGAACCTTCCACGAATCCGCCGCCACACAGGTAAACCATTACCGGCCGGCGTTCGCTTGGCGATTTTGCGGCTGTCCAAACATTGAGATAGAGACAATCTTCGCTGACCGGACCTTGCTCCATGAACGGCTCGCTCCAGGGAAGCCGCGAGTAATCCTGGATCTGAAAACAGGCCTTGCCGAAATGGTCGGCTTTGCGGACGCCGCTCCAGCGCGCGGCCGGTTGCGGAGCTCGCCATCGCAAATTGCCCAAGGGCGGAGCGGCGAATGGGATGCCCTTATATGAGGTCACGCCTTGCGAATCGGTGACGCCGGAAATGGGGCCGCCTTCCGTGCGGACGACGCCGGATTCGCCGGCGGGGAGGAACAACAATGCCGTGGCAATAACTGCTACGATCGCAATCGTCCAATATCCACGAGTCATGGTAGCTCCCTTGGAAACGAGCAACTACGGGTCCCTCGCCTGTACGCGACGGCAGCGGCAAACCCTTGTCTGAACGACCGGACCCGCGATTTGCCATCGCCGTCGATTCGTATCCTAGAGAAATTGTTTTGCAATATATACCTATGTATACTCGGCATCCTACAAAGATTATTGTTAACGATGAAGAAAGTAATTCCACGCCAGTTGATATTCACGATCGCTCGCAGCGGGGGTTGGCAAACATGGCGACAAGTCTGACGGCCAACGCAGTGGTGGAAATGATTCGCAGCCAGGTGAGCAGAAACTGGATGGGCGGCACCAGTGAAGGCTTTCAATGCGGGGATCTGAACGCAACCGTCACGGGAATTGCCACCGCCTGGACACCCACCATCGAAGCCCTTCAGAAGGCGATTTCCCTAAACCTTAATCTGATGATCTCGATGGAGCCGCCATTCTGGCGTGAATCCGGACCGGTGTTCACCGAAGTCAGCATGGGCACGCCGTCGATGAAAGTCCTGGAAGCGAGTTCGGTCTATCAATACAAAAAGAAGCTGATCGACGACCACGGATTGATTCTCTGGCGCTTCAACGAAAATTACAGGGCGCTTGCTTCAAACCCGCGGCTGAACGCTCTGGCCCGAACCCTGGGCTACAAAGCGCACGAGAATGCGGCGGCCACGCAAAGGCTTGCGGCGATTGGCGCCGGAGTGTACGCGATTCCGGAAATCCCGCTCGCGGATCTGGCGAAAAAGACCAGAGACAGCGCGAACGCCAAGGCTTTGCGCGTGTTGGGGGATCCGAAGGAAAAGGTGAAAAGCGTCGCGTTGCTTCCGGGTTACATTGAGAACGAGGACATCATGGCGATGGTTCGCGATCGCAACGTGGATGTTGTCGTTTGCGGAGAGCCCTGCGAATGGGAAGCATTCGAGTACGCGGAAGATTGGATCACGGCCGGCTGGGGCAAAGGCATGATCATGCTCGGCCGCGCTGCGTCCGAAGATCCCGGCGCCAAAGAGCTTGCGGCCTGGATGCGCTCTTTTATCACCGACGTGCCTGTGACCGGGATTGCAGTTGGCGAACCGTTTTCCTACGTTCCGTCGCACAAGGCCTGAGAGGAGTTTCCGGTGCAAATATCAAGAAGGGAATTTGGACAGCTCAGCATTTCCACTGGGGCGGCGGCGATGCTGGGGCTTTCCGCGGGGCCGGTATTCGCGGATGCTCCGATCACCGCCCAGCAAATCGCGGACAAAATTTTGGCGATCATGGGTCCGGCCTGGAATCCGGAAAGCTACCGGGACACGTTCAAAATGGGAGACCCAAACACGCTGGTCAACGGAGTTGCTTCGTGCTTCATGTCCACGTTTGATGTCATCAAGCGCGCGCACGACAAGGGGCTGAACTTCGTTATCACGCACGAGCCGACCATCTGGACGGACGCGGATTTGCTGCCGCCGGTGCAAAACGATCCGCTCTACAAGTTGAAGCTCGAGTACGTGAACGACAACAAGATGATCCTCTGGCGGACGCACGATTCGTGGCACAAAATGCAGCCCGAACCCATGAACACAGCGCTAAACAAGAAACTCGGATGGGACAAATACACGCTGGCGAGCGACCCGAGGACCTGCCAGTTTCCTCCGATACCTTTGCGGGAAGTCGTGGCGCAGTACGCGCAGAAAGTGCCGACGGATAGCGTGCGGGTGATCGGCAATCCGGATTGGGAGGTCAAGAGCCTGACTTACTGCGGCCACAGTTGCTTGCAAAATATCGAAGAATTGGAGAAGAGCGACGCAACCATCTCCATCGAGGCACGAGAATTTGAAACGGCAGAATACGGCCGCGATTTGCTGGCCAGTGGTGGAAAGGGAGCCATGATCATCGCTTCGCATGAGTCAGGCGAAGAGAACGGAATGGGATATTTCACCAGTTGGTTTAAGGAACATCTTCCGGGTATACGCATCGAGTTCATTCCCACTACAGACCGGCTCTGGACGCTCTGAGACAATTCGCGGGAGGTAGCTGACCGCTCTTCGGCGCCGCCTTGCAGCCTGCTTTAAGCCTTGCTGCAATCTGTGAGCTCAGTGGGGAAGGGGATGAGAAAGGTTTCCTTGGTTCTTTGTAGCCCCACGCAACCAAACGTATGTTCCAATCGAAACGGCCCTACTCAATCAACTTGCCGGCAACAATAAAGAACCAGGCCGCGCCACCTACCATGGTAACGAGTGCGGCAAAATCCAAGGCGTAGGTCCAGCCAAGCGTAGTTGCGATAAAGCCAGTGACCACCGGCGACGCCGCTCCGCCAACGAGCTGCAAACCGCCAGAATCAACAGGATGGATAGATCAAGGGCGCCCGCCCTGACGCCAGGCTTGATTTGTCCCATTGCCACGTCCTACTGAACCGTCATGGTCGCGATTGCCTTCGATACGATATTGCCGCTGGTCCCGCTGATTGTGAGAGTGAAGGTCTTCTTCCTCGTGTTAGAAGTGGTACTCACCGTAAGCGTGGACGTCCCGGAGCCGGCCACCGAGGTTGGATTGAATAAGGCCGTGGCGCCCGAAGGTAATCCGCTGATCGTGAAAGTTTCTGTTCCTGTGAACCCGGCGCCCGCAGTTGTTGTAACCGTATAGGTTGCGACCGTTCCTGCCGTGATCGTCTCAGCGGTTGGCGAAACGGCCACGGTAAACGTCCCGGTCAGGACCAGAGTTGCCGCCACCGAATGAACCTCGCTGCCGTCCGTACCGGTAATCGTAAGGGGATAGGTCCCTACAGGAGAGGACAGGGTGGTGGCCACCGTCAACGTTGTCGAACCAGACGTCGTTCTCGATGCGGGACTGAAACTTGCTGTCGCTCCGGTTGGAAGACCAGTGACACTGAATGTGACCGTCCCGGTAAAGCCAGTCAGCGTTGACATTGTGGCCGAGTAGGTAGTGCTCTTTCCTTGGACAATCGTGCGTGAGGTCGGCGTTTCGGTAAGCGTGAAGGTCGAGGCAGGCGAATTTACCATCAGCGTCGAGGTCGCGCTGTGCGTCAGCGCACCGCTTGTCCCCGTAATCGTGAGTGTGTAGCTGCCTGCCGGCGTGGTACCCGATGTAGTGATGGCTAGCGTGGATGTCCCGGAACCCGTAACGGATGTGGGGTTGAACGTCCCCGTCGCCCCGGTTGGTAACCCGGTCACGGAGAAGGTAACAGCTCCGCTGAATCCGTTCGTCCCAGTGGCTGTTGCCGTGAAGCTGGTACCGCTACCCTGGACCACCGACTGTGAAGCGGGCGAGGAGGATAGCGTGAAGTTCGGCACCGGCTCCGCGTTCACCACAAGTGTTGCGGTCGCACCATGTGTTAACGCTCCACTGGTGCCTGTAATCGTCAGTGTGTACGTGCCGTTGGGTGTCGTTGCCAGGGTCGTTACCGTCAGCGTCGATGTGCCGGAACCTGTAACGGAAGTGGGATTGAATGTTCCGGTCGCGCCGGTCGGCAATCCGTTCACACTGAGGGAAACGGCTCCGTTGAAACCGTTCACAGCCGTAATCGTTGCCGTATACGTTGTGCCGGTGCCTTGCACTACCGATTGTGTGGCTGGCGAAGCCGTTACTGTGAAATCGGGGGTGACCGGCGCATTCACAACGAGCGTAACGGTCACGCTGTGCGTCAACGTTCCGCTGGTGCCGGTGATCGTCAGCGTGTACGCGCCGGTCGGAGTCGTTGCCGCAGTCGATACCGTCAACGTCGAGGTTCCCGATCCCGTGACTGAGGTGGGACTGAACGTCCCGGTCGCACCAGCGGGCAACCCGCTCACGCTGAAGGAAACCGCTCCGCTGAAACCGTTTGCCGCGGCTGCGGCCGCCGTGTACGTCGTAGTGCCGCCTTGGGTCACAGTCTGCGACATTGGCAAGGACGCCAGCGCGAAGTCGGGAGAGAGCGTGGCGCCGCCGTAAATCTGTTGAACTTCGGAGGCCGACAACGCCCGGTTGTAAAGCTGTAGATCGTCCATCTGGCCACCGGCGAAGGATGTGGTGCCGGCGCGCGAAAATATGTAAAGAGGATAGGTGCCGAAGCTTCCGGAATTATTGCTGTTGTACGTCTGCTTCAATGCTGTTTGCAGGACGCCGTCGATGTAGAGGTTCACCTCATTGGCCGCTGCCTGGGTCATATCGTAGACAACTGCCAGATGGTGCCAGACGCCCGACGTGGGCTGCGAAAAGCACTTGATGTTGAATCCGGTGTTGCCGTCGATACCGATTTCCATGGCGGTAACGCCGCAGTCCGGCGCCTCGTCCGGAAAGAACGCAAAGACGTTGCTGTAATTGTTGTAATTGTCGCTGAATTCAAACAGGGTATCGCCGTTGGTTCCCCCGCTGGTGTAGGTGCGGTTCACCCAAGTCGCAACGGTGACTGCGCTGGTCGCGCTCAAATTGATGGAAGCGGTGCTGGCGTACTGATTGGTGTTGTTGGCCGAAATTGCGTTTCCGATCTTGCCCGGCACCCAAGTCACGCCGTTAAACAGCGTTGCGGTGTAACCGCTGCCTGAGGAATCGACCGCCGTCGTGCCTGAGCCCGCATCGAACGTCCAGTGGCCCACCAATCCGGACAAAGTGGACGTTACGGTTAGTGTCGCGGTCCCGCTGATTGCTCCTGAAGCAGCCTTGATCGTAGTGCTCCCCGCGGCCACGCCGGTCGCCAGGCCAGCAGCGGTGATCGTGGCAACGCCGGGGGTCGAAGACGTCCAGGTAACCGAACTGGTCAGATTTTGCGTGCTGGTGTCACTGTAGGTTCCCGTGGCAATGTACTGCTGCGTCCCCCCGACGAAGATAGAAGTACTTGCTGGAGTCAGAGCTATCGACACCAGTGTGGGACCACTCGAGCTGAGCACGAGGAGATTCGCCGTCGAGCTGTGCGTCAGGCTTCCGCTCGTTCCCGTGATTGTTACTGTATATCCGCCAGTCGTCGCCGTGGCGCTGGCCGTCAGATTCAGAGTGGTCGACCCGGATCCGGTGACGGAAGTGGGGTTGAATGTTCCGGTCACCCCGGCTGGCAAGCCGCTGACGCTAAAGGCGATGGAGCCACTGAACCCGCCTAGGCTCGTGGCCAAGGTCGTGAAGCTGGTGCTGTTGCCCTGGACCACGTTTTGTGAACTGGGCGACGTGGAAAGTGAAAAATCCACGGTAGCATTGACGACCAGTGACACGGTTGTGGAGTGAGTCAGCGCTCCGCTGGTCCCGGTAATAGTCAACGTGTAGGTCCCCGTGGGTGTTGTCGCCGAAGTTGCGACGTTCAGTGTGGAAGATCCTGATCCGGTCACCGAGGCCGGATTGAAGAACGATGTTGCACCGGTGGGCAAGCCGCTCACACTAAGGCCAACGGTCCCGCTAAAGCCAGTGCCCGCGGTTATGGTCGCAGTATAGGAAGTGCCGCTGCCTTCGGGAGTGGACTGAGAGGCGGGGGTGGCCGACAAAGTAAAATTCGGCACTACGGTAATTGTTCGCGTCGGCGGATTCGGGTCGCTGAGATTGTAATTGTCAGTCACAGTCAAAGAAGCCACATCCGTCCCAGCCGCTGAGAACGTCACCGAGCCCGGATTTTGCACGGTGCTCGTACTCGGAGTTCCGTTGGGAAATACCCAGGAATAGCCGGTAATTGTGCCATTAGCATTGGGATCTGTTCCGGTCCCTGCGAAACTGACCGATTGTCCCGCACCAATGGTTACATTCGTTGCGGGACTTGTGATTATCCCCGTAGGAGGTTGAAGCGAGCCGGCAACCGGAAGCTGGACAAAATTAGCCACCGATGGAACCCCGGAGGAATTTAGGATAAACAACATGTAATAGCCTGGAGGCGCAATGTTGCTGTTAGGCGGACCGGTAATATTGAGCACGCCGCTGCCGGGAGTGAAGGACAAGCCTACTAGACGCTGGTCCATGTTGAATGCGTGTGTATCTGCCCCTGTCTTCACCAAGACGACAGAAGAAATACTGGCGGCGTCCGGGGTTTGCACCTGGAAGGCACTCGCATAATTCATCGTATTTGAGCTGATGCTGGTGATGGAAGGTCGCGTAGCCGAAATCACCTGACCGTTCGAATTCGTTGTGAAAAGGTAAGCGGGGGAATAGATCTCCATGCTCGGCTCATAGTTGCCGCGTGATGGATTGCTGCCGGCGACCCACACCGTGGCATCCGGCAGGAGCAATGCAACCGAGTGGTAAAGCCGCGGGTAGTTACTTGTCCCTGCAGCGCTGAAACTTCCGGTCGCCCCTGCATTGGGATCGTATAAGTCGGCGTTTAGAGCGGCTGTGCTGCTGTCTTCATCGTTGGTGGATCCGCCTAGAGCGAGCACTTTGCCCGTGGGTAGAAGGACGGCGCTCATTTCAATCCGAGGATGTGACATCGAAGGACCGTATACCCACTGCGGGCTGCTTGCGGAAAGATCGATTAGTTCGGTTGTCGCCGTCGCAGGATTTGCCCCGCCCATAATCATGACGACGGGTTTGTATCCATTGGCAGGGGTTAGGGGCAGCAGCAAGGAGCTACCGTAGGTCCGCGTTCCGCCAAAATTCGTTGTCGCTACGCCCGTCGTCCAGGTATTGGTGGACGGATCAAAGGTGTTGGAAACGGGGCTGGATCCGGAATCGAAAACCTTGCCGCTGGGCAAGAGATGAAGCCACGGGTAGAGGGGCGGAGTAAAAGGGGCAGCATAGGCGGGGCTCCACCCGGACGATATGCTATAGATTTCGACAGTGGAATTGGTATTGCCTGTGTCGCCGAGGCCGGAAAACGTCATGATCCTGCCGTCGCCCAACTCAACGACGGATGGATACCAGCGGCCATGCGCCATATTCTGCAGGTCCGTGAATTGCTGTGTTGTGGGGTTGAACGCGGCGGATTTGGGAGATCCGTAAAAGGGATCGTATTGGATGGTGCCGCCATTAACGAACACCCGGCCATCGGGAAGACTCACGGTTCCGTTGCACCACATGTCCCAGGTCAGCGTTTGTTGAGTGATCGTTCCGGCCTGGGGATCCCAAACCGAGGCTAGGTAGTTGGTGTTCCCAGCCACCCATCCTGAACCCGAAACCACCAGGACTTTTCCGGTGTTCAGCAAGGCTGCATGGACCGGATTCATAGGCATCTGGTAGGGCAATGTCACCCACTGACCGACAGCATTTGCCTGCGCCCGCGAAGAAGACACCCAGAGGAATGCGAAGAGAAATAGCAATGCAACCCTCTGGAAAAGCCGTTTCATTTGTATCTCCATCGAAAGGAAGGACGTGTAATCAAATGCTACCTCTGAATTCCAAGCTGCCCGAACTATCCCCTGAAATCTGGCCGGAAGGTGGGCCATTTCTCCCCGTCGCGAACAAAATTAGCTCAAAGCGATAGCCGCGAATGGATCATTCACTAGAGACAATCCCCCCTGGACGATTTCCATAAGTGCAAGTGGAGGACCAATGTTCTAGGAAAGTCCGTGTAAGTTTATTACCTACAAATCTTTAGGTTGGAAGGTGTGCACGGAAGTAGATAAGTAAACATGCAAAACAAAACACACAAAATAAGAAGTTCGCTTCAGGATATGCGCAACAATAGTTACCATTTCTATTTTCAGTTTGGAGCTGCTTGCGATGCCGATCTTGATTGAGACCACCAACTGAATGGGCGCTCGTCTCTGAGCACTTCCGGCCGATGATCCCAAACGAGTGGGGTGCAGATTGGAGGCTAAGTCGCGAGGCGGTTTCTGCCGCGACTCATACCCGATAGCCCCCCTTCTGCGCGAATTCGGGTTCCTGGAACACTCAATTCTCGGCCCATTCCGGCCAGTCCGTATTCCCGCGCGAGGGGAAGAATATTGCCCACACTTTCTGTGACCGATTGCGAATCCTTGAGAACTATCAGTCCGTCCAGCAACTCAACAAAGCGCCGGATCTCGGGTTGTTTGATACGCTTGCGCCGCTCAGCCACCAACAGAGCATTGGTAATCTCAACTGACCAAAGCGCGGGAACCAGGATCGCGTGCCCTTCCAGTGCGACCTATATCCCGTCTGCGTACTCGCTTCCCTCATCCGGAAAACACCAGGCGAGCGCTACATACGCATCGATGACAATCCCAATCAAAACCGCCGCCCCTCTTCCACCATCTGACGGACGCTCATCTTGCCGGGCTTGATCCGCTTGCGCAGCTTCCGCATACCCTCCACAATTTCTTTGTACGTCATTCTTGTTCTTGTTTCCTCGACAGGAACCAGCATCGCGGCAGGGATGCCGTGCCTCGTAATCGTAATTTTCTCTCCGCGGCTGACCCGATCGAGCAAGTCCGCCAGGTGCGTCTTGGCCTCAAAAGCCCCCACTAATGCCATCTTGATGCCTCCATTTAAACTAGTCGCAACTAGTCTTAGAATGAGCCAAGAAACCACCTCTGTCAAAACAGTAGGCGATAGCGCTGTTAAACCTGCAACCCGGCACACCGCTGGTGCTATGTCTTCCAGTTCACTTTCTATTCCTAATATGGATAAGGACCCTCAAGAGCCAAGATAATTCATGCGCCCTTGAAGAAAAGCCGGAGAGTTCGTGATGGCGCCCTCTGAGTGGCTTCATTCACGGCTCTTGGCAAGTTGGGTTCTAGTCTTCTCCGGTGAGCAGCCAGCGACGCTGTCCTTTCCCGCGGGCGCAAGTTCGCCTCAGCGAGCGCCAAAGCACGCACGGCACTTTCCGCGGTGGAACATAGCGCTAGTAAATCTCCTTGGCGAAATGGAAGGGGACAACTTGGCGCGCCACATCTCGAAGCAAGAAAATTACGCGCGAGCGCGGAAAGGGAATCGTTGATTCCTTGTCCCCGATATCAGGAAATCTTATCGTCCAAATGGGGTGGCAGCCGCTGCCCTTGGCCTATCCGCCGTCCTCGGTTAACCCTAATTGGCGTCCGGTCAAAAGCTCGTCCCAGGCCAATTCCGCCTCAGCCACGATTTGCACGAACCGTGCATAAGATGCCTTCCGCGGAGACTTTTTCGACTTCATTTGCGCACATCCCGAAAAGGGCTGCAACTTGAAGAATCCATGGCGCTTGTCAGAGTTTGTTCTGCAAATTTGCCACTTTAGCCCTTCGGTTCGCTCGTCCCTACCTGCGGGTGCAAGTCTGCACCAGCGAATGCCGCGCGCACTAAAGCACACACAACACTTTTCGTAACGGCACGGAGCGCAAGTCAGTCTCTTTCGCGAAATGGCAGGGGACAGGTTGGAGCGCCACATCTCGAAGCAAGAAGGTTGCACGCCGGATCGGGTATGGAATCGTTGATTCCTTGTCCCTAGGATCATCAAGAAACTCGACCATGGGTTCTCGTGGGGCATGTGATGCTGTGGAGTAGGCAAGACAGAGCACCATGACCAGGTCGTCGTAATACCCGTTGACAGCCCCATATTGCAGCTTGCCGCTTCTAAGGGCCGTGGGTTCGAAGTGGAACAGCTCTGCTTCGAGATCCTGCGCCGTGCGGCTCTCGTCGAGAGAGCGCCCGGAGGAGGGAAGTACCAATTTACCCTGCCGAAAGGCTACGGCCATGTCTGTTACGATGCGTGCTTCCGCAAGGATTGTGGCGTTTGACGCCCCGCGAACGTCATGTTGTCGCTCAGGTTGTTGCCGGCATGACAAATAAGGAAATCGCCCAGGAACTCTGCGCGAGCCTACAGACGGTTAAACATCACCTCACCAACATCTTCAACAAGGTCGGTGTGCACAACCGCCTGGAATTGGCACTCTTCTCGATCGACAATTCGATGGGGCAGCGAAAAAAATTGTGATGTTGTCAAGGCGCCAGATGCATCATCCCAAAATGGGCCCCAGTATGCTACCGCACACAGTGCACTTTCGAAACGAGCTGCCAGGTAGTGCCTGGAGTTTTTCAAACATCCACTAAGGTGTGGGCATCGTGTTTGTTCCCTGTCCCCATCCCGCTGTCTTAGATGCGAAGAACGTGATCATAATTTCGTGTACAGCAGGAGAATGGAACTCGGGCCAAGTGCAATAAGGAGCTCCCCTAAGTAGCACCCTTTTTTCGCTTGACAGTTCTGAGTTCAGCTCTCCCATATTAGATATATATCGCTAACTAGAAGTTATCTGGCTCTGTTGACATCCTTACGAAAGGTTAGCGATGCCTCAGGCGATACAGATTGAAACTCAATCCGAGCAGCAGGGCTTGACGCTTTTGCGTGCGCAGCGAGCGCCCGGCGCACGGGCCGACCGCCTTCTCCGCTTCGCGCTGGATTTTCGCCAGGCCGCCGAATACATGTAGCGTGATCGAATTAACGGGAATGCGGTACCGCATCGCCACCAAGTTGTGGCAAAGCTTATGAAACACTACCGACCGGAAGAAGAGCATGCTGGTGACGATTCCGAGTATCCAGTGCTGTGCTGGAGTCCAGCCGGGATGCTGGGAGACGAACTGAGTCCGCACCGAGAGGGTGATCAGCAGAAGGATGATGAACCAGCTGGGATGCAGGTAGATCGGGATGCCAAAGATTCGCCCGAGGGGAATGCCTAAACCAAGTGCAGGCTGCGCCATCGCGAGTCTCTCAATTCGATTCTAGTAGAATGGGGGCCAGGAAACCCCGCTTGCGGGGAATATTTCCACCGGAAGTTGCGATTTGGACCTCTTACTCGCGCATCGTACGCTTCTCTTTTCCCCGACACAACGAATTTGAGCAAAGCAGACTCCAGCGACATCACGGGGAATGTACGTCCGGACTCTCTGCGGAAATGATAAGCTTCGACATCTCTTCTCGAAGTTTCAGGGAAAAATGACCAGAATTCGTGCGTGGGAGCCACTCGCCCGAATACGGAGGAGTCCATGATCAGACAGCCGAGCCGACGAACCCTGCTCAAATATGGTACAGCCGCGGCCGTATCCGTGGCGTTCGGCAAATTATCGATGGGGCAGGGTAAGAGCAGTTCCCACCAAAGAACCGTCGTGATCATGTTTGACGGTTTCGGGATCGACTATCTAGAGGGAAGCAGCATGCCCGTACTCAAGCAATGGGAACGCGACGGGATCTACAAACAGGTGTCGGGCGTGATGCCCTCAATTACCAATGTTAACAATGCTTCAATTTGTTGCGGTGCTTATCCAGAGGTTCACGGCATCACGGGAAACACCTATTTCGACGAAAAGCGCGGTGTCGAGGATTACATGGAATCCGCCGACCTTTTAGTCGCTCCCACGGTCATGGAGCGTGCCGGCCGTCAAGGCGTCAAGTCGGCGCTGCTTTCGAGCAAGGCCAAGACAGTCACCTTCCTATTGCGCAGCTGTGAAATTGTTCTTACGGCGGAGCAGCCTACGCCAGATTGGGTCCAAAAACTCGGCAACGCGCCACCGATTTATAGCGCGGAGATCAATTACTGGTTGATGCGAGCGGCCATTGACGTCCTAAAAAATCGGCCGGACATTGGCGTCCTTTATGTCCATACAACGGACTATCCGATGCACATGTGGGCTCCGGAGGCCAAGGAATCGCAAGAACACCTCGCGCGCATGGACGACCTGATTGGCCAAGCCATGAAAGCGGCTCCCGATGCCCAGTTTCTGCTCACCGCAGATCATGGCATGAACGCTAAAACCCTTTGCTGGGACCTCGAAAAAGTCTGTGCCCGTCAAGGAGTTCCGGTGCGAAAGGCTTTCTCCGCAGGTCGCGACCGCTACGTGAAACACAATCGAGGCTGCTCCGGAGCAGCCTATGTGTATGTCAAGACACCCAAGGATGTAAGCCGGGTTCACGAGATCCTCTCCCAGACGAAGGGATGCGAGCGCATTCTTATGCGCGATCAGGCGGCGCGAGAATACAAGCTAATGGCATCGCGGATTGGCGACCTGGTTGTGTGGGGTGACCGCGACACGGTGTTCGGAGAAATGGATGTGGAGCAGGAAAACTTCTCGAGCGGTCTACGTTCGCATGGGTCCTTGCACGAGTTGAACATGCCCCTATTCGTCTATAATGCGAAAAACGCACCGGCCAGCGATTACTTCCGGCGCAATCTCGATCTGGCACGATGGATGTATCAAAGCTGAAACAAGAAAACTATTTCAAATCCCCGCTTTGCAGAACGTAAAGATTCATTGGCTAAGAAGGGAACTCGCCGGTTCATTTGCCTGTACTCGTTTGCGAGGTAGCAAAGTCAGTGACCAAGGGCTATCGACAAGAGCCTAAAGCGCTGAGGCCATATCGTCTAGACTGCTACGGACAGTTTCCGGCCGATACGACTCTTTGTCTCATAGAGGGCTTTGTCGGCCGCGCCCACTAAGGCTTCGAGTGTTTCTCCGTCCCGCGGAAAAACGGAGACGCCCACGCTCACGGAAAGAGGGGGCAGCTCCCCGTCTCCCACTACGCGGTCGCAGATACGGCGTGCCACCTCTTGCGCCGCATTCAATCCGGTCTCGGGCAAAATAAGCGCGAACTCGTCTCCTCCGTACCGCGCGGCCGTATCGATCGTGCGGGAATTCACGCGAAGCACGTTGGCGACTCGGCAGAGTGCTCTACTGCCTTCCAAGTGTCCGTAATTGTCGTTTATCTTTTTGAGTCCATCGAGGTCAAACAGTAAGAGAGAAAAAGCTCTCCCCGTGCGCCGAGACCGCTGGACCTCTCCTTCCAGCGCGTCTACCAGCCGCCTATAATTCGCCAAGCCAGTCAGAGGGTCGCTCACTGCCATCTGACGGACGTTTTCGAATAAGCGTATGTTGTCGAGAAGAGCGCCCCTCAGCAGGACCGTGTAACTGCTGAACTGAAGAATCTCTGCGAAGGCAAAGGGCGTATCCAGCCTATGCTCGGACTGGCTAGCAGCAAGGCAGCAGGCCACATTCAATCCAGCTGTAAGGTAGAGAGAACGATCGAACGGAGAAGTAGTGTGCTTCAGCCGGCGATGATATCCAACCGTTGCGAGAAGAAAGAGTGTCGCTGAAAACAGATTCCCCGGGCGCGGAAAAGCTCCCCCCAGATGAACTACGATGTCGGCAGGCAGTCGTCCGTGGACAATGCTGAGTACCGATGCTGATAATACAACGATGGTAAGACCCGCAATTATTTCTCGGCCGGGGTTGCGTGCTTTGGGAAGCCTTTGCTCCACAACCAGGGCCGCCACGAGCAACACGGCCAGGAATGTCCGGCCAATCACCCAGGTTATTGGATCTCTCAAGCTTACGTCGGTATCCGGGATGCGGGGGGAAACGACACTGGAACTGACAAGAGTGATACCGACTATGGCGAAACCGCAGGCAAGGATGAGTGGAAGACGATCGCGCGTTCCCCGGAACCTCACTAGCGCGGAAACTCCGATAATGAGTGCAAGGAGGCCACTTGTAATCTGGAACTGCCCGAAAAGTAAAGGATCAAGGTCGAGCTCAAAACGTCGCAGCGTCCAAGCCAGTGCCAAGGCGCTACTTTCCCCTGTCAGGAACAGCCAGACCGCTCCAGGTCCATTGAGGAAAGTCCAGATTCTTTCAGTTCTGGTCATACACAGCTCCCACGCTCTGTGGGTCTCTCTTAATTAAGATTACGTCCAATTGCTGCCCCATGCGAACTCTGATATCTAAATTCGTTTCCTATCGAGCAGTGATCTGGATCACTTGTTTTCTATGCGAAGAAAAGTGCTTTTCCATGGCTAATTTGGATAAGTCGCTGACCTGATGGAGTTTTTGTACCACGCGAGTGAGAGAGTTTGCCGGAATCCGATTTCAATCAGTGACCAAAAGTCTCCGAGTTTCTTCCCAGCCGTTGTCGAGAAAAGAGGGAACAATTGGGGAACAATTAAGTTTCTCTGCCTTACTTTTCACGACTTTAGATTCCCCAACATCCCTCCTAACTCCTTGAAACTACGTTATTATCATACATTCGATCCCCGCCGCCTAAAATTAGGTTGTGAAAAAGGGGCGGACCTTTTTATTTATTTTTTCCGCACCCAGCGATGGATCGAGAAGTCCAAGTAACGGTCTCTCGAGAGAGGAAAAGGCACTGGCCCAGGCCGTTGAGGTCCAAACCATACGCCCATCAAGTACTTCACCTTCGGTAAAATCCAGACTTCGTTCTGTTGAATGGCGTGCGCAGGTTCACGTATATTCAACGTTCACGACGTGCACCGCGTTCACGGTTTTCTTTGTCCGGCAACCTCTTCACCCGCACGATCCATGTGCCGTTGCAACCTGACCCTTTGGCCAGGTCAACAAAAAGAACCACTCATACGTTTTTCTCTGCCCTCCTTGTTGGTCATACCCTAGACTTTAAGAACCAGCCAGAGAGTAGAACACAGTGCATCTTCTTGATTCCATAATTGCGTTTGCGGCAGTAATGCTGGTCGCCAGTTTGATCGTTACAGCCGGGACCCAGTTAATCATCAGCTTACTCGGCCTGCGCGGTGCCAACTTGCGTAGAAGCCTTGCCGACCTATTTGAAACCGCGTGTGACGATGGAGACGCCAAGCGCTATGGCAAGATCATTGCCCGCAGGGTTTTGCGTCACCCGCTCATTTCCGGGTCCGTGTTTTCTCGCTTCGGCATTCGAATAGATGAACTTCCATTCGTTCCGGAGGATGCAGCAGGAAAACTTCGGTGGGTCGGTAGCGGAATCCCATTTCAGCCCTGGCTATTGGGCGCGCTGGGCGGCTTCTTCGTCTGGCCCGCCACTCTGGCGACCATTGAGCGCCTCTCGTCTCTAGATATTTGCACACTCTCAAGCACTGTCACCACCTATGTGCCTTTCCTTAGTTTCTGCGAACATCCCTGGCGCACTGGCGCTATCGTCGGTGCAGTTCTCGGAGGACTTATCAGTCGCTGGCGATTAGCCACGTCTGTTCGCGCCGATGAACTCGTCGCCGTGCTAGAGAAACTTTCGACACCACCGGGCGGCTCATTGCCGGACCCTGCGCAGCGAGCGATGCTCGTAATCGCTGGCGAGGCGCAGAGCGGACCACGCCTCAAAATAAATTCTACGGCCGCGGAGTTTGCCAAATTTGTGCAGGAACTGCCGGAGAACGACGAAGATGACATGGCCGTCGTCGTAGAGAAGACAGCAAAACAGGTCTCGAGACAATTTGAACCGCGGCTGGAAGGGTTGAACTCCTGGTTCGATCATGCCATGGACAGGGCCTCGCAACGGTTCACCCTGCAAGCCCGTGTGATAACGGTTGTCCTCTCTCTGGTACTCGTCCTTGCCGCGCATCTGGACGCCATCCGTCTATTCCGGATGCTCTCTTCTGACACACAGGTGCGAGCTCAGCTAACTGGCAGCGCAGATGCCATCACGAAACAGGCCGGACAACTTTCGCGGACGCGTGAGGATGGAACAAGCAGAGAAGTTGTGCCCGATATATATCGCAAGGCTATGGTGGAAGTTTTGCAGCCTATTACTATCAGTGTAGACCAAACAAAATCAAAGTCGCGCCATACCTCGCGCCACATCGCTACACCTGCGCCTACCGCTTCTCAGTTGGTGGCCGGTGGTAGTTTAGCGGAATCGCCGGATGGCGTTCGGGCAGCCATTCAGGTACCCGTTGATGGTGCATTCGTCCCGCCCAGTTTTCAGCCTGCACCCGAACCTCCTGTAAAAGAACCATGGCATAAGTCTTCAAGCTCATCGAAAGCGAAGTCGCCAGGAACCGAGGTAGAAAAATCCACGGCGGCGCTCGCCGAAGATAGAGCCACGCTGGAGGCGAAATCACGGGCGAGCAAAGCGCTGGAGACCACATCAGGGTTTACCAGCAGGGAAGGCGCAGTTTCTTGGCTTCGCGGCACTTTAGGTTCGGATCCTGCCTTCGAAAATTTGGTTGCTAATTACGAACAGGCGGTCAACGCCCAGCTTGTGAGCGATGCCGACAAGTTGATCGACCATTCCGCTTCACTGAAATACGATCTCGCGCGCTCGGAGTTGCAGTTGGTCCCCGAAAAATGGCAGGGTTGGAAACCGACGGGCAATGAACTCCCGGGCTTTCTGGTCGCCTTGGCACTACTTAGTCTGGGTGCCCCGGTCTGTTACAACTTGTTGCGGACTATTTCCAGCCTTCGCCCACTTTCGTCGACAGGCACGATCATCCATCCAGATAGGCGAATTCGGCGTGAAGATCGTCTATATCCACAAATGCGAGAGCAAGTAAGACCCCAAACAAGAGCGCAAGTGAAAGTGCCGGAAAAGACGGATGACGAGCGGCAGCCTGCATCGGCTGGGCACATCGACAGCCTGCTCTAGATGGCAAGTATCCAGCGCTCGCGAGGGCGATTTACTCTTCATTTCGATCAACGTACACGACACCCAAGGCTTGGGACCGCTGACCGGCAAAGGGTCGGGTTTGCTCGTTGCCTCCATCGTCGGCGGCGCAATTATTCCAGAACTTCAAGGAATATTCGCTGACCGTATAGGCATCCAGCACGCTTTTATTCTGCCGGCAATCTGCTACCTGTATATCCTGTATTTTGCGGCTGCGTGCACTCGCACGCACAAGGGAGCAGGATCAGAGATTGATTTAGGATCATTGAAGATTCTTTGAACTAGCATGAATCGTGGTACAACGCTCCGGGCAAGTCTAGGAGAGTGGAATGACCTACAAGCGTGAGTTCTACGGCTGGACGCTGGTAGGCGTTCTTTTTTCACTGGATTTTCTTAACATGGGCTTCCCTTATTTCGGCGGGGCCGTGATCAATACCTACATGCTGAAAGAAATCAGCATGAGCCGCAGTATGTTCGGTCTTGGCTTCACCTTGGCGAACTTGTGCATCGGGCTGCCTTCGGTGATCGTGGCCTCCTCTATTATCAGGTTGGGGATCAAGTGGACCTTCGGCATCGGGTCAGCGTTTCTCCTGATCGGTGCAGTGTGGTTGGCCTTCTTCACTACGCAACCTTGGCAGTACCTTGTGGGTTTCGGCGTCATCATCGGAACTGGTATCTGCTTTAGCACAATCGTACCCGTGACCACAACCATCACGCGTTGGTTCCGGCGCTACCGTGGAAGAGCAATGGCCATTCCCTTGAGTGCTTCGGGCTTTGCCGGGTTCATCGGGTCACCATTAATCAATAAGATTCTCACCGCGAACGGCGGCAACTGGCGCCAAGCCTGGGAGACGGTCGCCGGAATTGCAGTCCTTTCCGGAATTATTGCCTTTCTATTCGTGAAGGAACGTCCGGAGGATCTGGGACAAGTGGTGGATGGTATCGTGGAGGACCTCGAGTCAGCCCGCTCGACCGCAAACGAATCGTTGATCACTCGGCATGAATGGACGCCTGCCGAGGCCATGAAGACGACTTCCTACTGGATGATTGTCATTGGCGGTGTCGCCTCTCAGTTCCCCTATTTCTTTTTTGTAGCCCATGGAATTCTACATATGAAAGGATCAGGTTTGAGTGCGGCGACTGCTGCCTGGGCCATGGGGCTTTTCACGATGGGAGCGATTTTGGGGAGACAAATCGGCGGATGGTTAATGGACAAAATGCCCGCGCGCTACGCGTTCATTT
Organism: Terriglobia bacterium; assembly: GCA_020073485.1. Classification (GTDB taxonomy): domain Bacteria; phylum Acidobacteriota; class Terriglobia; order Acidiferrales; family UBA7541; genus Palsa-360. The sequence goes on from JAIQFB010000004.1 coordinate 201,008, forward strand.
CCGGATTATGCTGTTATTTCGCCGGTTCGCTTCTGGCGCTGCGAATCCATTCGGACACGCTCGCAATCGCCTTTGCCGCCGCGATTTTTTACGGAATAGCTTTCGGCTGGACGTTCATCTGCATGAATACAGCGACGGCCCACTTCTTTGGACCCGCGGCGTATCCTAAATTGAACGGATTGAACTTGCTGATCGGAGGTTTGATAAGTTCGCCGGCGGGGTTCGTCGGCGGCAAATTGTTCGACGTATACCGGAGCTACGCGTTTGGCTTTGCACTCAACATGGTCATCGTCGCGATCGGCATCACCGCTCTCGCATTTGCCACGGCTCCGAAGCCGAAAAGCGAAAGCATCACCACGGGCACGGCAACATAGAGAAAATGGGGCGAAATTGAAATCGCATTGGGGTGAAGCAAATGTCGGCTAGCGCCTCGCGAGCGATTGGCAGTGGCGTGCAAATTGAAAACGATTTTCGAGCAGCCCAAGGTCGGTCAGCCAGTCGGATGGCCCTGAAGTATCGACATGTGCAACCAGGAAGGTCAGATTGCTCGAATCGAGCGCGGATGCAAACGCAGTTTGAAATTCCTCGACGCTGCGAGCGGAGCCGGTATTAGGAATGCCCGAAGCGCGCGCCACGCCTTCAAGATCTGCGCCCTGCGCCGTCGCCGTCGGAGAACCGCCGGCAGACAAATAGCTTTGATTGTCGAAGACCACGTGCACGATATTGCTGGCTCCGGAATGCGCCATGGTCGAAAGTGTGCCCAGGTTCATCAGCAGCGAACCGTCGCCGTCGAGAACAACAATCTTTTGCTCCGGCAAGCTAACCGCCAGTCCCAGTCCGATCGAGCTCGCCAGGCCCATGGCGTGCTGCAAATAGAAAAAGTTTGGCCGGTGCCCAATCGCCTGCAACTCGATCGCAACCGCTCCCATGATCGTCACCACGACGCGCTTCTCGAGTTGCGGGTAGACTGCGCGAAGACATTCGATGCGCTTCATCACGCCTCCATCATCAGTTCGTACTTAAGCAGGAGTGCAACTGGCAACAGGCTGGCATCGGCCAACGCTTGCGCGTCTCGCACGCGCCGCTCCAGACTTTCGGGGGAATCCAGTATCGTGTAGGGAATCCGGAGAGTTTGCAGCAGCGGCTCGGTGACCGTGCCACCGGGAGTATGCCACGGATAAGTATCCCCGAAAGTACCGCGGTAGGCGATGAACATCATCATCGGCACCTTATACAGGTGCGCCAGCGAAACAATGGGGTTCACGGCAGCGAGAAAGCCATGATTGGGAACCAGCATGGCCGACTTCATTCCGGCAATATGTGCTCCGGCGGAAATACCGACGCATTCCTCTTCCTTGGCCACCCGAATGAGCCTTATCCCGGGGTCGTCCCCAATCATGCGGATCACAGGGACCAACCAGGACTCCGGCAGAGCCGACACAACTTGAATGCCGCAGGCTTTCAGGGTTTGGTGAAGCAGGCGGGAATTGGTTTCTGACACGGGCATTGTGCTGCTCCTTCAAGCACTGCGTCCGGTTGCAGAGCGCCGGATCCGGAGATTAAGTATTTAATTCCCGTTAACGCGGCATGAGAGCAAACCGGAAATTCTATTTTTATCTTCTCGGGCGACCAGCAACATACAACTGACCGGCATAGATTACAATGCGAGCTATTTCTGCGCTCCTAAAACTTCTCGCGCAGAGTAACAGTATCTCTGTTTTCTGTGGGATGGACTCCCAGTTGCAGCGGCAGTTATGCGTGGAACGACGATGTGGAGAAAAAATTCTCCATCATGCTTCAAAGGGCATCCCGCCATATTGTTCCGCCAGCGAGGCTTGGGCATGTTCCGAGGCGGTGAGATAGTCAAATTGACTTTGGCGGGCTCGCTCGTCGAACTGAGTATCGTCCGGAAATCGGTGTAATAGCATCGTCAGCCACCAGGACAGGCGCGTAGCACCCCACACGCGGCGCAACGCCATGTCGGAATAGCAATCGAGATAGTGAGTTGTGCCCGTTTGATACTTCTCCGTCAAAGCGCGTGACAAATAGAAAACATCCGATACAGCCAGGTTCAAACCCTTTGCGCCCGTCGGCGGGACAATGTGCGCCGCGTCCCCTGCAAGAAACAGGCGGCCGTACCGCATCGGCTCAGCCACAAAGCTGCGCAGCGGCGCAATCGATTTTTCGATCGACGGACCGGTGACAATCTGCTCGGCCATGTCCTTTGGACATCGCGCTTTCAATTCTTGCCAGAAGCGTTCATCCGGCCAATCCTCCAGCTTGGTGTCAATGTCACACTGGATGTAGTAGCGGCTGAGCATCGGACTTCGCTGGGACGCGAGGGCAAATCCGCGCTCATGGTAGCAATAGCAAATGTCTGGAAATGGAGGAGTCTCTGACATAATGCTCAGCCAGCCGAACGGATAGACTTTCTCGAATGTTCGCAGCTGGGAGGCCGGGATCGATTGGCGGCTTACGCCGTGATAACCGTCGCAGCCGGCGACATAGTCGCAGTCGATCCGGTGGATTTGCCCCTTGTTTTCATAGGTCACGTGCGCGTGGGTGGACGTCAAATCGTGCAATTGGACATTGCTCGCTTCGTCGATGATCTTTCCGCGCCGGGCATCTCGCGCCGCATAGAGGTCTTCGGTGATTGCGGTTTGGCCATAAGCCATCATCAACTTGCCCGTGAACTTCTTCGTGTTGATGAAGAACCGTTCCCGTCCCTGCCACGCGATTGCCGCCCCATTATGGGGATGGCCTTCACGATCCATACGCTCGCCGAGTCCGACGGCGCGCAGTAGCTCAACTGTTCCGGTCTCCAACACCCCTGCGCGAATCCGCCGAAGGACATGCTGGCGGCTGTGCCGTTCGAGCACAATGCTATCGATGCCATTTCGATCGAGGATGTGGGAGAGAAGCAGTCCAGCCGGCCCGCCACCGATGATTGCCACTTGTGTTCGCATCACCGTTTCCATTAACAGGATTTGCTTGCAAACATAGCCGCACCGAAGAAATGGCAAGCGAATCTCGCCCCAATCGGGACCCGTGAGGCTGAATTTTCGCTTTGGAACTTTTGGCTTGCGCATCGTAAGGCTTTCTTGGGATCAGCACAACGAATTTGCGATGATGTCGAAATCACGCTCATTATGTCGGCGGATTGCAGCCACTCCTGAACGCGAATTCAGATTGACGCCGCAAGAAAGGCCGACGTATGGTTGTGCGCGAAAGCGGAAGTGCCATCTGGAAATGTCCTATTGGCCCATAGTGAGGCAACAAATTTCATGCGCAATATTCTGAGGCCAGGTTTTCAACCCTCTTTCATTGAGATAACAAGGAAAACCGGAGCGTTGTCATGAGTCAGGCAAGGTCTATTCGTGCCGATACCCTCGTTGCGTTCGACGTCCACGTGCACATCGAGCATGAGGGCGAGGATTCGGCAACGGATCAAGCCACAAAAAAATACTTTGGGGACAGCGGCGCCGGCCGCAGCCCCGAGGCCCTGGCCGAATACTACCGCTCCCGCAACATGGCTTGCGTCGTCTTCTCGGTGGACGAGAGTGTGACCGGCAGGCCAGTGGTCTCAAACGATCGCGTTGCGGAATTTGCCGCCCGTAATTCGGATATCGCCATCGCTTTTGCCAGCATCAACCCGCATCGCGGAAAGGCCGCCGTGGATGAGGCGCGGCGGCTGGTGGCCTCGGGAGCGATTCGCGGATTGAAGCTGCACCCGCCATTGCAGGAATTCTTTCCGAACGACAAAATTGCCTACCCGCTCTACGAAGTGTTTGCGGAAGCTCGCCTGCCGGTATTGTTCCACACGGGGCACAGTGGCATCGGCACGGGCATGCCCGGCGGCGGTGGAGTCCGGCTCAAGTACGGTCACCCAATGCCGATTGATGACGTGGCCGTGGATTTCCCCGACATGCCCATAATCCTGGCACATCCCTCGTTTCCTTGGCAAGAGGAGGCCATTTCAATCTGTCTGCACAAGCCGGAGGTGTATATCGACCTTTCCGGCTGGTCCCCCAAATACTTCCCTCCAATTCTGGTGCAGTATGCGAACACGCTGTTGAAGGACAAAGTCCTGTTTGGCTCCGATTATCCGTTGATCACTCCCGATCGTTGGATGGCCGATTTTCAAAAGGTCGGCATACGGGAAGAAGTGCGCCCGCTGATCCTAAAAGAGAATGCGGTCAAGCTTTTCGGATTGGCCGGGGCACCACACTAAGCCGGCCGCGCCGGCGGCCGTGGCGGCGGCTTGTGGCGTATTTCACATTGTGAAATATAAATTCATTTTGACTTGACGGCGATTCCATTTACAATGCGGCCGCAACGGGTGAACCGTCCCGCTCTGGGGATGATGGCAGCAGGGTGGCGGTATCGGTGACCAGGAAAATCGGAAAGATGCGCAGCAGCACAAAATCAAATGCCCGGGCGGGATCCAGCAAATCGCTGCAAAAGGCGATGCATATTCTTTTTCACATGGGCCAGCACGGTCCGGAAATGCGCATTGCCGAGATCGCTGCGGGCCTGCATCTGAATAAGACCACGGTCTATCGTCTGCTCAGCGCCCTGGAACGGCTGGATCTAGTGCAGAGGGATCCGGAGAACGAGCGCTACCGTCTAGGCTTGAAACTGTACGAACTGGGAACCAAAGCGGCGCGCGCAAGGACTCTTCAGAATGAAGCGCGACGCTACCTGATGGAGATGTCGCGGATCTGCAATGAGGCCGTGAGTCTGGCTGTTCCCGGCGCCGGAGGCGTCGTTTGTGTGGAACGATTTGATTCCCCGCGGACGATGATCACCGTGCGCACACCGGTCGGCGCTCTTTTTCCGGCACATTGCTCGGCTGCGGGAAAGGCGGTTCTCGCCTATCTGCGTGAAGAGGATGTGGACGCCATCCTGCGGAACAAGGGATTGACCCGTTATACCGTTCACACACACACGCAGATCACTGAGTTGAAGAACGACTTGCGGCGCGTGCGACAGTGCGGCTATGCCCTGGATGAGCAGGAATTGGAGTTGGGACTGAACGGCATCGCGGCGCCCGTGTTTCTCCCAGACGCGCGCGTGATTGGAGCCGTGGGTATCGCGGGACCTACACAACGCTTTCAGGGAAGGAATCTCGCGGAGAAAATCGAGCTTGTGAAAATGACTGCGCAAAAGATCGCGGCGAATCTCGGTGACTGCAGCGGCTTGGTTTGAATAAGTATCGGTGCACGGAATCTAGGAGCAGCTTGTTTCTCCAGTAGAAAGGAATATGAAGATGTCCACACTCTATCGAGCCGACCATGTCGGCAGCTTTCTGAGGCCAGCCGAGCTGTTGGAGGCGCGCCGGAATCCTTCGGTGAATGCCGAGCAATTGCGCACCATTGAGGACCGCCATATTCTGCGTGTCCTGGCAAAGCAGAAAGAGTTGGGATTCGAGGTCTTTACCGACGGCGAACTCCGCCGGCGCAATTTCATGAGCGATCTTACTGACGCGGTCGAGGGATTCGACCTGGGAGACGCCGTCTCCCGGACGTGGAAAGCGGGCGATGCCGAGGATGCCGCGGTCAGCCGTGTGGCGGGGATCGTGACCTCCAAGCTGCGGCAGGTGCGCCCGCTCACTGGGCACGAGCTTCCGTTCATGAAGAAGAACAGCCCCGGCGCGATCAAGATGACTCTGCCAAGCGCCACCCAGTTTCCCGCTATTTCTTTTAAGAGCGGTGTGACCGACAAAGTGTATAAAGATCACTCGGCGCTTTTGTGGGATATCGTCGCCATCATGAAGGCGGACATCGCCAAGCTTTCGGCTGATGGCGTGAGCTACATTCAGATTGATGCCCCCCGCTACAGTTACTTCATGGACCCCAAGTGGCGCGAGTGGATTCGCAGGGAGATGAAGGTCGAGCCGGATGCGATGCTCGACGAATCGCTGCGCGCCGATAATGCCTGTTTCGAAGCAGCGCGGCGCCCGGGTGTTACCGTCGCTATTCACCTGTGCCGCGGCAATAATCGCAGCCACTGGTACGCGGAAGGTGGCTACGACGCTGTCGCCGAGAAGTTGTTCGGCACGCTGGCCGTGGACCGTTTCCTGCTCGAGTACGACGACGAGCGCTCGGGAACGTTCGAGCCGCTGCGTTTTGTGCCGCGCGGAAAGACTGTCGTGCTGGGCCTGGTCAGCTCCAAGCTGACGCGACTGGAAAGCGGCGACGAACTAGTGCAACGGATCAAGGAAGCCTCCCAATATGTTCCCCTGGAGAATTTGGCGCTAAGCCCGCAGTGCGGCTTTGCTTCTACCATGGAAGGGAATATGCTCACCGAAGACGAGCAGTGGGCCAAGCTGCGCCTGGTCGTGGAGACCGCGCGCCACGTGTGGAGTTGAGCATCCGCAGAAATTAGTCGACGATTTTCAACGATGGAGGCGACAAAATGATTTCGACGCCATATATTGCAGGTAAAGCCATCGATATCCCGGCTTCCGCCCTCACCGACGTCCTCAATCCTGCTAATCAACTGCCTTTCGCCAAGATTTTCATGGCGCAAGAACAGCACATGCGCGCAGCGATTGACGCCGCCGATGCCGCCAAAGCCTCCTGGGCAGCCACCCCTCCATCCGAGCGCGAGCGTATCCTGCACCGTGCCGCGGATGGGCTGGAATCGGCAAAGCAGGAAATTGTGGACCTGCTGATCGAGGAAGGCGGCGCCACCTTCGGCAAAGCGATGTTCGAAGTGCCCTTTGCGGCGAACATGGTCCATTCCATTGCCGGTGAAGCACGGCGCATTCAGGGCGAAGTTTTCTCTTCGGATGGGCCGGGGTTGTTTTCGATGGCCATCCGGCGTCCGCTGGGCGTGGTCGCGGGCATCTCGCCGTTCAACTTTCCGGTCATTCTCTCGCTGAAAAAAGTGGCCTTCGCGCTCGCCGCAGGCAACACGTTTGTCCTCAAGCCCTCGGAGGAAACCTCGCTCCTCGGACTCAAGCTTGCCGAAGTATTCGAGCGGGCGGGCGTCCCTGCCGGAGTCTTCAACGTTGTTCCCGGTGATGGCCCCACAATGGCGCGTGTTATTTTTGATGATCCGCGGGTAAAATTGGTCACCTTCACGGGTTCCACCGCAGTGGGACGCATCATTGCCACGGAGTGCGCCAAGCGGGGCAAGCGCGTAGTTCTCGAAATGGGCGGCAAGAGTCCGGTCATCGTTCTGAAAGATGCGGACATCGAGTACGCCGTGAATACCGCCTGCTTCGGCATTTTCATTCATCAGGGGCAGATCTGCATGGCCGGATCGCGCATCATCGTTGAAGCGCCGGTTTACGACGATTTCCTGAGCAAATTCGTGGCCAAAGCGCGGACTATGAAGGTGGGTGACCCGCGCGACCCACACACAGTGATCGGTCCGCTCATCCGCACTTCACAATGCCCGATGATTGACGGCAAAGTGAAAGCGGCGGTGGCTGCAGGGGCGCGGTTGCTGGCCGGCGGCAAATATGAAGGAAATTTCTACCATCCGACAGTTCTGGCCGATGTGACCCCCGAGATGGCCGTTTTCCGCGATGAACTGTTTGGCCCTGTGGCGGCGGTGAGTAAAGCGAAAGACGCGGACCACGCTTTGGTGCTGGCGAATACCTCCGCCTACGGACTGTCTTCCGCGGTGATGACCAACGATCTGCAGTTGGCAATGCGTTTCGCGCTGGAGCTGGAATCCGGCATGGTCCATGTCAATGGCCCGACCATCCATGATGAAGCGACCGTTCCGTTTGGTGGTGTCAAGGATTCCGGGAGCGGGCGCGAAGGCGGACGCTGGTCCATTGATGAGATGACGGAAGTGAAGTGGGTCACGATCCAGATGGGCCAACACCCATATCCATTTTAAAGGGATGCCGGAGAATTTAAATTCTTGTATCTTTCCACCGTTCAGCCAGTGACGTTTCGGGGGGATTGAATGGCCGTACCCGTCTCGCGGAAATCGCGCCAGAACGAAAAAAGTGATCGCCCTGCTGCTTTGCTCACTGCGCTGAAAGTCGCGCTGTTGCCCAGTAGGCGCATCGACGCTCTTAGCGGCGATCCCAACTTCATGACTTCGCTGGCCCGTGGCCTGTCCGTCATACAGTGCTTTTCTCATGCCACGTCTTTTCTCACCGTCACGCAAATCAGCCAGTCCACTGGTTTTTCACGGGCGTCGGTGCGGCGCTGCCTTTACACGTTGAGCAAGCTGGGCCTGGCCAATTCCGAAGACGGTACCCACTATGCTCTCCTTCCGCGGGTTCTTACTCTCGGCCATTCGTATATTTTCTCCATGCCTTTATCCAAGGTGGCGCAGCCCATTCTGGATCGCTTGAGTCAAGTCCTGCGTGAATCCTGTTCCATCGCCATGCTGGATGGCACCGACGTCATTCATGTTGCCCATGCCAATATTTCGCGTGTCCTGGCCGTGGACCTTTCCATGGGCAGCCGCTTGCCCGCGATTTACACGTCCATGGGCAGGGTGTTGCTCGCCCATCTGCCCGCGAAAGACCTGGAAGCGCATCTTGCGCATGCCGAATTTATTCCCCACACCAAACTTTCCATCACGGACATAAAAGGTCTGCGTCAGGCGCTCCATCATGTTCGGCGCGATGGATATGCTTTAGTGGATCAGGAACTGGAGATGGGATTGTGCGCACTGGCTGTTCCCCTTCGCAATGCGGCAGGGAGAGTGATTGCCGCGCTGAACGTCGGAGCGCCTGTGCAACGTGTCTCCGCGCAGGACTTCGTGACCAGGTTCGTTCCCCATCTTCACGCGGCCGCACAGGAACTCTCGATCCTCTTGAAGTGATGGCCTGGAAGATGCGCACGCGGCTGTTGCAGGAAAAGCAATTGCGGGGCCCGTCTCCTCTCAATTGCCCGTGTGCCGCGTGCGATGCCGCTTTCCCCAGGCGGACATTAATTCCAGCAGGGGCCGCAGGCTTTGTCCATGGCGGGTTAGTGAGTACTCCACACGGGGTGGCACTTGCGCGTACACTTTGCGGCGGATGATGCCGTCGCTCTCCAGCTCTCTCAGCCGTTGCGTCAACATCTTTTTCGTTGTTTTCGGAATCCGCGTATGCAGTTCGCTAAATCGAAGTGTCTTGCCCTGGAGATAAAACAGGATCAGAGGCTTCCATTTTCCGCCGATGATCCCGGTAGTGAGTCCTACCGGACAATTGAATTCCTCCACAGGGAACCTCCTGGGGAATCAGGTTACAAAAAAGTGCCTACTGGCAATAAAGAAACTTTAACCTAAAATTCCCCGCGTCGCCAGGAGGGCCTTGGGATCGCTCTTCGGCCGCCAAGGTTCGAGCCAGGCAAAAGAGCGACAGTGGCACGGGAGGAATACAATGAGTAGCAATAGACCCGTTGTTCTGTACGGTGCAAGCGGATTTTCCGGACGCCTCGTCGCTGAATTCCTGCGTGAGTTCAACGTCCCTTTCATCGCCGCAGGCCGCGACCGCGCCAGAATCCAGGACGTCATGAACCACGTTCCGGGAATCGAGACCGCGGATTACGAGATTGCCGAAACGTCGGGCTCGGTAGACGATCTCGCCAAGCTTTTCTCGGGCGCTCGAGTCGTCTGCAATACGGTGGGCCCGTTCCTCTACCACGGCCCCCGTGTGATCGAAGCCTGCCTCAAGTCGGGCTGCCACTATATGGACATCGGAGGCGAGCAAGCCTGGCATCGTGAAGTGGAAGAGAACTGGGGAGAAAAGTTTGCGCGTCAGGGGTTGCTGGCCGCGCCCGGTATGGCCTACATGTCCGCGGCCAGCGATATCGCCGTGCATCTATGCCTCGAGACCGGTGGGATTGACACGGTGGACATCCTCTCCATGTTCAATGGCATTCCCACGTTTGGCTCCACGCAAACGATTTTTGCCGCCATCCCCACCGACGCTTACTACCTGGAGCAGAACCGCTACAAGCCCTGGCCCCGCGCCGTCGCCCATGAAGTCGCCGTGCCCGCGCTGATCCAGACGCAGCTCGCTCTGCCATGGGGCGGATTTCCCCATCCGGTCTGGTACAAGCATCACCCGCAACTGGCCAACGTCCGCACTCTGGGCGGACTGCTGAACCGGCAAATTATGGAAACTGTTTTCGCAACGGAGAAACACTTTGAGGAGAATATTCGTCCCTTGCCGAAACCAGAGCAGGAACGCAAGCTGGCGGAGATGGCGAACTCCGTGCAAGGCAGCACCCCGCCGCGGGAAAATACTCGCGAGCATCGGACCATTGACGTGGTTTACGGCCGTGGTACGACGGCCTTCGCGCAGTGCATTATGTTTGGCACCTGCTGCTATCGGCAAACCGGCCTGATGCAGGCCCACGCGGCGCACAGTCTGATTCACACGCCGCCACGCAAGGCGGGCTACGCTTCGCCGTGCACAGCCTTCGGGCATCGCGAACTCCTCAAGGTGCTGGAAAACTATGGACTCTCGCGAGCGCGCGTGACAGTTTGACGGGAAGCGAATTGACACGGAGCACAAATTGCATTAACTAGTCCTCATTTCCCATGAGGCCTTGACGAATTGAGTAGCACAGGCTTCAGCCTGTGGGTTTTGAATTACGGAGAAAAAATCCACACGCTGTAGCCCATGCTACCGGAGGACCGCCATCGTAACCACGCTCAGAGTTCCGAAAACGGGAGGAATCCCGACCACCAAGGTAATTGTCGTCAAGTGGCTGAAGCGCAAGGGACAAAAAGTGCGTCAAGGGGAGCCGCTTGTTGAGTTGCAAACCGACAAGGTGAATTACGAGCTCGACTCGCCCGTCGAGGGTGTGCTTCTGGAAATTATCGCGAAGGCAGATTCGGAAGTCCCCGTGGGGGATATGCTCTGCCACATCGGCCAGCCGGGCGAGGCTGCGCCAAAGTCCTGAATCCGCAAGGAGCCACCGATGCCGAAGAAGATGCCGAAGAATAATAAAAAAGCGCTCGGGAAAGAGCGCCTGATCTGGATGTACACGCAAATGTTGCGCATCCGCGAATTCGAGGAGCGCGTCAAGCGCACGTTTGTCGAGCATCCGGGTGTGATTCGCGGCCACACCCATCTTGCCGACGGCGCCGAAGCCTCGATCGTAGGGGCGCTGGCGACGCGCAATGAAAACGATCTGGCCATGCCCAGCTACCGCTGCCACGGCTATCCGATCGTCCTTGGCACTTCCGTCAAGAAGATGATGGCCGAAATTTACGGACGCAAAGACGGTCTGTGCCAGGGGTTCGGCGGCTCCATGCACCTGGCCGACCCGGCGCATCATTTTCCCGGTACTTCAGGCATCATCGGCCAGGCCATCGCCCATGCCACCGGAGCCGCGCTCACGGCGCAAGTGAAAAAGACCGGCCAGGTGATCTACTGCTTTTTCGGCGATGGCGCCAGCAAACAGGGAGCCTTTTACGAATCGCTGAATATGGCCGCCGTCTGGAAACTTCCGATCGTTTACATTCTGGAGAACAACCAGTATCAGGTCTACACCCGCGTTGAGCTGGAGGACGCCAACGCCGCCGCCGGCGATCCGCTCTCCCGGAAAGCCCAGGCCTTCAGCATTCCCGGCGTCACAGTGGATGGCACCGATCCGCTCAGAGTTTATGACGCGGTCGAAAAAGCCGTGAAACGTGCGAGGGCCGGACTGGGACCCAGCCTGATCGAATCGAAATTTTACCGTTTCAGCGCCCACGGCAACGCCATCACCGTTCCTCCCGTGCCCACGCAGTTTCCCGAGCATGAAGCCATTGAAACCTATGGCAGGAAGGCGGAATACGCCGCGGCCCGCGCCAGGGATCCGATCCTGCTGTTCCGCAAAAAATTGAAGAGCAAAGGGGTTTTGTCCGAGCCCGCCGCCAAGCAGATCGAAGATTCCGTTCGCGCCGAATTGGAACAGGCCGTGCAGTTCGCCCTGGCCAGCCCCTTCCCGTCGCCCGAAGAAGCCACCAAGTACGTTTACGCATAGAGAGGGGAGCGCCCATGCCGAGCGAAATGATGTACGCCCAAGCAATGGCCACCGCCATTACCGAAGAGATGACCCGCGATTCCAACGTCATTTTCTACGGCCAGAATCTCGGTATGACCGACCGTGATCCCCTGGTTCGTAAGTTCGGTAAGAGCCGCGTTCGCATCACGCCCATCTCAGAAACTGCGGAGATGGGTATTGCCGTGGGCGCGGCCATGACCGGCTTGCGCCCCGTGGTCGAGTTGTGGATGAGCGAATTCATGCTCGTAGCCATGGGCCAGCTGCTCAATGAAGCGCCGCGTCTTCGCTACATGTCCGGCGGCCAGATCAAGGTGCCGCTGGTTTTTAAGGCGGGCTACGGCTTTGCCGCCGGTTGGGCCGGCCAGCACTCCAATTGCATCTACCACACCATGATGGGAATCCCCGGCCTGAAAGTGGCCCTCCCTTCGACCCCGGCCGACGCCAAGGGCCTGATGGCTGCGTCCATTCGCGACGACAATCCGGTCATGTATCTGCATCACTACATGACCATGCTGGGCAAGGGCCCGGTCCCGGATGGAGATTACGTGATTCCCTTCGGCGTGGCGGACGTGAAGCGCCCCGGAAGCGACGTCACCCTGGTGGCCACGGGATGGATGGTAACGAAATCGCTGGCGGCCGCCGAAACGCTGGCCAAAGAGGGAATCAGCGTCGAGGTGATTGATCCGCGAACCATCGCGCCTCTCGACGTTGACACCATCGTCAATTCAGTGAAAAAAACCGGCCGGCTGGTGCTGGTGGATCAGGCCCCGCGCCACGCCTCGGTAGCGGCCATCATCGCCGGCGAGGTCGCCGAGCGCGGTTTCCACCACCTGAAGGCGCCGGTAAAAATGGTGACGGCGCTCGATACGTCCATCCCCTACAGCGAGCCGCTCGAAAAGTACGTCTTGCCCAGTGAAGAAAAAATTGTCTGGGCAGTGAAGTCGGTGCTCGGCAAGTAGAAGAGTTGCTCGCCGGTGCGAGGGCGCAGTTTCTCACGGTTTTTTCTGGCTGCTGCTTTCCGCGAGACTCTGATTAGCGCGGTAAATCACATATTCGCGGATCACTGCGGCGTCTTGCCTGGAAAGCTCTTTGGCGAACGCCACCATGCCGGCCTGTTTGAGCATCCCGTCCATCACGACCCCAAACCACGTATCGTTTTTGAGCGTTGCGGAATAGCGCAAATCCGGCAAGACGCCGCCACTGACGGCGACATCTCCGTGACAATTGCTACAGTACTGTTGATACAACTCTTCGCCCTTTTTGACCGTGGCGGGGTTCGCGGTTGCGCGTGGAGGCGTTAATGCCCGTGGCTTAAACTCTGGAGCCGGAGGCAAGCTGGCCTTTCCTCCCAATTTGAATGCCAGCATCCGTGGCACATTGTTCATCTGTGGAGATTGCCGGGCGACCTCTCCAGCGGCGAGTGGCATGACGCCGCCCCACCCGGCGAGAACCGCGACGTACTGTTCTCCATTTACCGTGTAGGAAATGGGGCCGGCAATGATCCCGCTTTGCGCCGATGCCGACCAGAGTTTTTCTCCTGTATTCGCGCGGAATGCCTCGAATTGGCCATAGCCGGTGCCCTCGAAAACCAGGTTGCCCGCTGTGGAAAGCGCTCCGCCATTCCAGGGGCCAGGCCGGTCGGCTCGCCAGACTTCCACTTGCCTGACTGGATCCCACGCTGACAGGCGACCTTTGATGCTCCCCAGAATTGCCTTTTTTACGTTTGGATCCTGCGGCATGCCCGCTGCCACGGGGTCAGTCCCGGTATTAAAGGCGAGCGCCTTGTGGCTGAATTGTTCGGCTGATTTGTAAGCAAACCCAGCCTCAAGCACGGGGAAATAGACGAGTCCGGTGTCCGGACTATACGAAGCCGGTTGCCAGGTATGCGCTCCCCCTGGACCGGGCGAAACGACCAATGTCTTGTTGCTCGCCTCGTACTGCGCTTCCGGCGATTCGATAGGCCTGCCGGTCTGCAGGTCAATGCCAGTTGCCCAGGTCACCGGGACGAAAGGCTTCGCGGATAAAAGCTTGCCCGTGGCGCGGTCGAGAACGTAGAAGAAACCATTCTTCGGCGCATGCAGAAGAACCTTGCGAAGCTGCCCATCGATTTGCAAATCCGCCAGGATGATCTGCGCTGCGGAGTCGTAGTCCCATTCATCGCCGGGATTTTCCTGATAGTGCCAGACGTATTCGCCCGTATCCGGCCTTAGAGCGATGATTGACGATGCAAGCAGATTATCTTCCACTTGAGAATTCCGGATTTTCCGCGCCCAGGGATCGCCATTTCCCGAGCCGATGTACAACAAATCCAGTTGCGGGTCGTAGGCCATGGCGTCCCAGACAGTTCCTCCCCCACCATTCTTCCACCACTCGCCGGTCCAGGTTTTGGCCGCTTTTTCCAAAATCGGACTTTCAAATGGTTTGGAAGGATCTCCGGGCACGGTGTAAAACCGCCAGGCCAGATTCCCCGTCTCGGCATCGTACGCGGAGATATAGCCGCGCACGTTCATCTCCGCTCCGCCGTTCCCGATCAGCACTTTGCCTTTGACCACTCGCGGCGCTCCGGTGATCGTGTACCGGAACTTCGGATCAATCGTGAGTTTCTCCCACACCGGCTTGCCTGTGACGGCATCGAGCGCCACCAGACGCCCATCGAGCGTCCCCACAAAAACCTTGCCGCCCCAGATTGCCACCCCGCGATTGACAACGTCGCAGCAGGCATTGACCGCCCACTCCGGCGGCACCTTCGGATCGTACGTCCACAGCGGCTTGCCGGTCGCCGCCTGCAGCGCGACCACCTTGCTCCACGCCGTCGAAAAATACATCACACCATCAACGACGAGCGGTGTTGCTTCCTGGCCGCGGCGCGTGTCCAGGTCGTAATGCCACGCCAGCCCCATCCGGGTGACATTTTTGTCGTTGATTATTTTGAGTGGGCTAAATCGCTGCTCGTTGTAGGTGCGGCCATGGCTCAGCCAATTTCCGGGTTCTCGGTCGGCATTGGCGATGCGAGCGCCGTTCACGTCTGCTGGTTTCGCAGTCTTCGCTGCGGGAACCTGTTGCGCCAACAGGGAATTGGATGCAAGGAATCCCGCCCCGGCCGCGAGAGTAATTAGTATCGGAATACGATAGACTCTGATGTGAGCCACACATTCTCCTTCTAAGAGTCAGGGTGTTGGTTGCGCCCCATGATCAGAGCGCGGCAGGGGCCTGACAGATGCCTGTTCCGCCGGTGCGGAGCGACTACTTATCCCCTTGTACCTTGCATGTCAAGCAGCTCCCCCGTACGGACCTTTCGGAAGGCCAAAGTTCCGTCGAATTCTCGCAAAATCATACCAGCCCTCAATGCTGGCCGAATATCGGCCAGTCGCTCGATTATGGGCTTGACAACAACTAGGTGCGGGCATAAGAGAGAAACAAATCGAATCCATTCCATGTGCCAGGGTGTTCAGGACCGTTGAGTTCAGATGCACTGCGACAGGGGGGATACGCATGAGAGTACGGGTGATCTTGCGGGTTGTTCTCGCCATCGTGATTATTGTTTTCGCCGGGACCAGTGTGCTTTTTGCGCAGGTCAGTGGCAGCGGCGCTCAGTTGAACGGCACGGTGCGTGATGCGAGCGGGGGCGTCGTCGCCAAAGCGTCGCTTGAGATCCGCGACACGGATACCAACCGCACGTATTCGGCAACCACTACCGATGTTGGATTTTATGTTCTGCCCAATCTGTCGCCCGGCCATTACGAGCTGGTTGCGACGGCGCCCGGTTTTTCCAAGACCACACGCACCGGCATCGTGCTTACCGTCGGTCAGGTGGCTACGATCGACGTCGAATTGAAAGTTGCCGCGACCGGAGAGAATATCGAAGTAGCCTCGGAAGAAGTGCCGCCGGTTGAGCCCACGCGCACGGAAGTCAGCCAGGTTATTGATACCAAACAAATCGACTCGCTGCCCATCAGCGGCCGTCTATTCACGGACTTTGCGCTGCTGACGCCGGGTGTCGCCCTTGGACGCACCAGTCTGCAGTCCACCATCACGGAAACGGAAGTAACGCGCATTTCCTTCGGTGGCATGCGCGACCTGAGCAACCTGGTCACGGTGGACGGTGCGGATACCATCAATACCGCCACCGGCTCGCAGCGCGGCACTCCGTCCCAGGAAGCGGTCAGCGAATTCCGCGTGGTCAACAACAGCTTTGGCACCGAGCAGGGCAGGGCCATGGGCGGCATCGTTAACATCATCACCAAGTCTGGTACCAACACCCTACACGGCTCCCTGTACGGTTACCTTGAGAACAGCGCCATGAATGCTCGCAGCATGTTGCAACCCGCGCCGCTACCGAACACGCTGCGGCAGGGGCAGTACGGCGGTACTTTGGGTGGGCCCATCAGGAAGGACAAGACGTTCTTCTTTGCGAACTATGAAGGCCAGCGCCGCGGTGAGATTCCGGTTCAATCGCCGGAGCTGGTGAACAACCTGGCGCTGATCAACGCCGCCAAAGCGATCCTGGGAATCGCCCCCGAAAACGTGGGGGTCTTGAAGACCGCAGATAGTGACAGGGGACTCATTAAAATCGATCAACGGATCAGTGGCGCAAATAGCCTTACCCTGCGGTACAACGTGGAGGATGCCCGCGATTTGAACGTCCTGATGGGCGACACACTCGATGGTGGCGGCATCGGAGCCCCCAGCAGCGCGCACAACAATTTCTTGCGCGATCAGGCACTGGTCGGCACACTGACCTCGATACTCAAATCCAATCTAGTGAACACGGTGCTGGTGCAATATGCCCGGCGCCACTCGACCTTTCCCGGCGCCACCGGCCAGCCGAACCTGGATCTTCCCAACTCGCTGCTGATGGGCCACAACTTCGGCGTTTTCGACGCAACCTATGAGAGTAGGGCCCAGTTCTCGGACTCCGTATCCTGGGTCAAGGGCTCGCACGTGGCAAAGTTCGGCGTGGACTTCAACTACGTAAACGATCACATCATATGGCCCGGGTTTTCGCCCATGCGCATAGTTCTCCCCGGCATCAATTGCCTGGTGGATTTCGCGAACTACGTGGGCTCGAAGAAGGGCATACCATCTTCACAGTATCTGACTTCGAATTTTGTCGAAGGTCCGTGCCCGTTGGCCTTGCCGCCCACTGGTAACCCAGGCCTCAACACTCCACCTTCTCCTTTCCCTGCTGCCCCCGGTCCAAATCCTGCGGACCTCGAAAACGGCACCCCTGTCGTCTTCTGGCCTTCACCGTTGGGATCGGCGGACAACTCCGTCGTGAACGGCATGATTCCGCCGCCGGTGAATACCAACTGGCAGAGCGCGTATCCGGCAGCCGCGACGCCCAACTACTTTTCGGATATCAACCATAGCTATTACGGCCTCTTCTTTCAGGACCAGTGGCGCGTCAATTCCAAGTTCACTTTGAACTACGGCCTGCGCTGGGATCTGGAAAAGGGCCTGGAACAGGAAATCAACACCCGGTATACGGGATTTCAGCCCCGGGTCGGGATCGCCTACTCTCCGGACAAACACACCGTCATTCGCGCGGGGTTTGGCATCTTTGACGACCGGTACAATCTGTCCTTCTTCTTCGTGACCCATCCGCAGCGCGCGGTGACCTTCTGCATGAACGCTTCCTGTTCGCAGACCTACCCGCTGCCGGGCGTTCGCGATGGAGGCTTAAACGCCACTTATTCCTTGAGCCAGTTGCCCTACATTCCCGGATCGCCCTTTGGTATCGAACCTGCGGATGCAGCCGCAAATTTGATTCGGTTCGGCACTTACCAGCCGGTCCAGATGGTCACGAACTTGTTTACCGGCACAGTGTCTCCGGTCGGAGACGGTGCGGTGGCGCGTGACAGCAAGATTCCGTACTCGGAGCAGGGGAGTCTGGAAATTGACCGTGAGATTGGCCACGGACTGGTGTTGAATCTTGCCTACATGTTCGTTTCCGCTCACCACCAGGTGCGCGCCGAGAACTTGAACGTCTGTCCGCCTGGTGGCGCTACGACCGGACCGTTCCCATGCGCTCCAGCTCCGCCGACACTGCCCGGGTTCGCCGCCGGCAAGTCCAATTTCAGCGGTGTGTTGATTCCCGTAGGACTTCTCTACTATACGGATAACAGTGGGAACAGTGTTTACCATGGCTTAACCTTTTCGGCGACGGAACGGGCCGGGCAATATTTCCGGCTCAACGCCAACTACACGTTCTCGAAAACGCTGGATGACGGCACGTTCACCACGTTTGTCAGCACCCCTCAGGACCTTTACCACCGGGCGTCCGAGCGCGCCAACTCGAACCAGGATATTCGTAACCGGTTTGTGGGCAACTTCACCGCCACCGGCCCGCAAAAGTCCTTCTTGCGCAACACCGAACTGAGCGGCATCGTGACGCTCGATGGGGCGCGTCCGTTCACCATGTTCGTGGGTTTCGACGCCAATGGCGATACCAACCCGGTGACCGACCGCGTCGGAAACGCTCCCCGCAATTCCTACTGGGGCGACACTTTAAAATCCGTAGATATCCGCCTCTCGCAGCATTTCAATTTCCTGGAGCGGCAGAGGATTGAGTTCGCCGTGGATGTCTTCAACATGTTCAATCGGCCGAACGTCAACGAGGTCACCTCTGTGTACGGCACGTACAACTTCTGTAGCGGAGCGGCTCCGGTCCGGTATAAGGACGCCGGCTCCATAGCAATTCAAACCGGGAAGTCCAGTTGTTGGGCTGCGGGAGTGGGAGGTTCTCCGGTAGGACTGGCTGCAGGACCGCCGGAACCGAGTCCGATCTTCGGCGCGGCCAGGACCATGTTCAATCCGCGGCAATTCCAATTTTCGCTCAAGTATACTTTCTGAGTTTGCGGCGCAGGGCGGCGGGCAGACCAGCGATTGCTCGTCGCCTTAGCCCGGCCGCTTGGAATTTGAGACAGCTTCAGGAATCAAGAGCAGTCCTCAACTGATTTGCGAGAGACTCAAGCAGCCGGGCGCACCGTTCTGCCTGAACGGCAGTTCGCAACTTCAGTCAGTCATTGCATCGAACCCGATCCAAGGAGGAGCAACTAAGGCAGCATTCGCTTTGGGGCCGTGTTCGTTTTGGTGCATGGCGTCTGCCGAGAAACTACCTTAATCGCCTTGAGGAAACCATTGCGGAATGAGAACAGACGAGTATTTTGATCCAGAAATAGAGACGATGAAGCCCGGCGACTTGCGGCTGCTTCAGCAATCGAAGCTCTCCAGGCAATTGGACTACCTGTTTGCCCGTTCGCCTTTTTATCGGGAAAAATTCGCCGCCGCCGGGATTCGCCGTGAAGATTTTTGCAATTTGAAAGACCTGGCACGCTTCCCATTCACGGTTAAGGAAGAGTTGCGCGAAAGCCAGCAGGCATTTCCCCCCCTGGGAAGCTACATGGCCGCGGATATGAAGGATCCGAAATTTGGACGAAAGTCACCGCCCGCTCGTTCTACACACAGGGAATCCGGCCTAGCGACATTGTGATCCACGCCACCAGCCTCACCATGTTTGCCGGAGGGCTTCCTTCCAAGGACGCCATCGAGCTGATCGGCGCCACATTTGTTCCGGTAGGCACCGGCGCTTCTGAAAAAGTGGTGCTGTACGCAAAGTCACTGCACGCCACAGCGATTCATTGCACGCCTTCGTATGCGATCTACCTTGCGGATTATGTTCGCCGCGAAGCCAAGATGGACCCGCGGGAGTTAGGCATTAAGAAATTTGTCTGCGGCGCCGAGCCCGGTGCGGGCATTCCCGCGGTTCGCGCGAAAATCACCGAGGAATGGGGCGCGCGCGTTACCGAAGGTCTTGGCAATGCGGACATGGTTCCCATCATCTTCGCCGAATGCCAGGACCAGTCGGGAATGCACTATAACGGGCAGGAATATGTCTATAACGAGATCATCGATCCGGAGAGTGGCGAGGTCCTTCCCATTGAAACAGGCGTATCCGGAGAACTGATTTACACCAGCCTGGAACGCGAATGCAGTCCGCTACTTCGTTTTCGCACCCGCGATCGCGTGACCATCCTTGGGACCTCATGCAAGTGCGGACGTACCAGTTACAAGCTGCGCTGCGTCGGGCGCACCGACGACATGCTCATCGTCCTGGGGGTCAATGTCTTTCCCTCCGCGGTGCGGGATGTCGTTTCCAGCTTTTATCCGCAGATGACCGGTGAAGTACAGATCCTTCTCGATCAGCCTGGGCCGGGAGTGAAGCCTCCTTTGCGGGTCATGGCGGAAGTTGGCACCGAGGCTCAGGATCAGGCCACACTGCAGAAGAAAGTGGAAGAGAAAATCAAGTCCGTGCTGACTGTTCCCGCGGCCGTGCAACTTGTGCCGGCGGGAACGTTGCCGCGTTTTGAAATGAAAGGCCAGTTGATCCGGAAGCTGTATGAAGAACGATAAAGGAAGTTGGGGTCCTGTCGTGGCAACTTTAAATGCCAAGCCCGCGCCGGTCGAAGTGGATCTTCGCAAGGCGGCCGTTGTGGTTGTGGATATGCAGAATGCCTTTGCCACAAAGGGCGGTATGCTCGATATTGCCGGCGTTGATATTTCTGGAGCCGCTCAGGTCGTCCGGTCCATTAGGGGAATTGTGGATGCCGGGCGCCGCGCCGGAATCCCCATTGTTTATCTGCAGATGGGCTACAAGCCGGACCTGAGCAACAGCGGCGGGCCGGATTCCCCAAACTATCATAAGGAACTGGCCATGCACCTGATGAACTGCCGGCCGGAACTCAAGGGCAAGCTGCTAACCGAGGGCAGCTGGGATTTTGACATCGTAGAGGAGCTGAAGCCGCAGCCGCAGGATATCGTCATCGTGAAGACGCGCTACAGCGGCTTCCAGGGAACCACGCTCGATTCCCAGTTGCGCATGCGCGGCATCCGGTTTCTCTTCCTGACCGGCATTGCCACCAACGTGTGCGTCGAGTCCACCTTGCGCCACGGCTATTTTCTCGATTATTGGCCTTTGCTGATTACCGACGCCACGATGCAGGCCGGCCCTTGCGCCCTGCAGGAGGCGACCCTATTTAATGTGGAGAGCTTTTTCGGCTGGACGGTGCCATCGGAAGAGTTTCTGGCAGCAGTGAACTCATCACAGTGCTGAGGGGCCAGTGCTGACTGTAGACATCGATATCGGCGGCACGCTGACCGACGGAATTTTTACCGACGGCCAGAGCATCGTCTGCGCCAAGGTAGATACGACGCCGCACGACCTGACGATTTGCCTGTTCGATTGCCTGACACAGGGCGCCGCGCAACTGGGTTATACGGACGTGGATCTTTTTCTGGAAAATGTGGACCTCATCCGCTGGTCCACCACCATTACTTCCAACGTCCTTGCGGAGCTTCGCGGGCCGCGCATCGGCCTCCTCATCACCCGCGGCCATGAAAAAGATCTCTACAGCAAGGCGAAGCGCAGCGTCGTCATGGGCCGCATCCTTGCCGAACGCGATGTCATTGGCATGGATGCCGGCGCTTCCGACGCCGAAGTCATGAATGCCGTACGCTCCCTGCTCGAAACCGGAGTTCGCCGCATCTGCGTGAGTTTCCAGGGCGCTCATCGCACTCCCGAGCAAGAGATTCGAATCAAAAAGATCGTGGAGCAGCAGTATCCCGATCATTTCCTCGGTTCCGTCCCCGTATTGGCCGGCAGCGATATCTCCAAAAGCTCGGATGACATGACTCGCACCTACTGCGCTCTCATCAATGCCTATACCCACGGCGCACTGGCCGCTACGCTATTCAAGGCCGAAGACGATCTCCGCGAAGTCCATCATTACGCAGGCACGTTTCTTGTGAGCCACATCAATGGCGGCGTGTCCGGCATCGCCAAAACCAAGGCCATCGATACAATCGAATCCGGCCCAATTCTCGGCATTCATGGCAGCGCACACCTCGCAAAGGTCTACGCGGCAAACGAAGTGCTGGCCCTCGACGTTGGAGGCACCACCGCCAAGGTCAGCGTGCTTCGCAACACCATTCCAGTGCAGGTCAAGCCTTCTGATTTCTTCGGGATTCCCGTGGAGATCTCCCTGCCGTACCTGCGTTCAATCGCCCTCGGTGGCGGCAGCGTCGTCAAGGCAGGGGCGAAGGGAACGCAGCCTCAAATTTCTCTGGGACCCGAAAGCATGGGCTCGTTTCCCGGCCCGGCCTGTTATGGCCTGGGCGGTGAACTACCCACCCTCACCGATGCTTTAGTTGCCGCCGGCCTGATCAACCCGGACTATTTTTTAGGTGGTGCCAAGCCTATCAGCCTGGATGCCGCCCGCCAGACGATTCAGCACCTTGTCGCGACTCCCCTCGGCAAATCGGTCGAGGACGCCTCGCGCGCGATCATCGACCGCTCCTTCGACATGGTCGCCGAGACGATTGCGCACGCCGGCAAGGATCTCGGCCTGGACGTGTCCAGGTACACGCTGTTTGCGTATGGAGGTAACGGCGGCCTGATCGCTTGCGGTGTTGCCGAAAAGGTTGGACTGAAGGAAGTCCGCTTCTTTGCCTTGGGTCCAGTCTTCAGTGCCTTCGGCTCGTCCGTATCGGACATTTCTCACGTTTACGAGCGTTCCTTGCAGTTGACATCGCTCTCCGTTGCGGAAATGCAGCGTCTCGCTGACGCCGTCGGTGACATCAAGGCTGAGGGCCATCGCGATCTTCTGGGCGAAGGCATCAAGCCCGAAGGAGTTGAGTACATGATGGAGTTAGAAATTCTCCGCCCGATGCAGCCCTCGATCGCAGTGCCTTGCCCGCCGGACGCTTTGCAGGATTCAACTAAACTCAAAGCGCTGCTGGAAAAAGCCCTGGGCGGGAAGAAGGATGCTTTCATCTTGGATCTGATTCGCATCCAAATCAAGAAGGCCATGCCGAAGCCGTCTCTTGTCGAAAAGCCGCTGCAGGGAGCGGATTCCTCACACGCGCTCAAGGGCAAGCGCCAGGTCACATGGGGCAGCAAGAAGGGCGAAGCGTTGCTCTACACGTGGGAAGCCTTGCAGCCGGGAAACACCGTGGAGGGCTGTGCGGTTTTGGAAGGGGCCAACAGCACCTTTTTCGTCCCGGAAAATTGGACACTGGCCATGGACCGTTTTGGAAATGCTCAACTGACCCGCCGCTAAGAAGTGCGCGGCCAGCGGTAAACAAAGATCGAGCAGGAGGTGAACAATGCCTGCAGAACAACAAGACAGAATTCGAGTCACCGAGTACCTCGACCTGGACGTTGAAAAGGAAAAGTGGTTCTGCAACCGCTGCGGACACGAGCTGGGCGGCGCGCGAGAGAACTACAAGCGGGGCTGTCTGCTTTACGACCGCGATCCGCGCGAGATTCACCCGCCGCTGGTCTCCGGCGAGTTTAATTTTTCTCCGGACCCCCTCTGGGTGCGCATTGTCGAATTCTACTGCCCGTCCTGCGGCGTGCAGATGGAGACGGAGTATCTGCCGCCGGGCCACCCGCTCACCTGGGACATCGAAATCGATCTAGATCGTCTGAAGCAGCGGCTGAAGACGGGCGAATACAAGATCCGCAAGCAGCGGCTTGAGGTCTCCGAATGAACTCCATCGACATAGATGTGGGCGGAACCTTCACAGACCTGGTCCTCAACTACGAGGGCCAAAGCTTGATCAAAAAGGTGCCCACCACTCCCTACGATCTTTCGGTCTGCTTTTCGAAAGTGATCGAAGAGGGCGCGTCATCAGTGGGGCTCACGATAGATGAGCTCCTTCCGGCGATTGACATGATCCGGTATTCCACAACGATTGCGTTGAACCGCCTAATCGAAAGGAAAGGTCCGCGCCTCGGTCTCATCACCACCGAAGGCCATGAAGACGTGGTCCTGATCGGCCGCGGCGCGCAGTGGATTGACGGCACGCGCGTCGCCGAGCGCCGCAACCTCGCCATCCAGAAAAAGCCGACCCCGCTCATCCCGCGCGACCAAATTGTCGGCGTCAAGGAGCGGATCGATTCCCGCGGCCAGATTGTTCGTCCGCTTGACGAGGAAGATGTTCGCGCAAAGGTCCGCACGCTAGTCAATCGCGGCGTCCGCGGCTTCGTCGTCTCACTTCTCTGGGGCTTTCTGAATCCCACCCACGAGAAGCGCATCAAGGAAATCATCCGCGACGAGTACAAGGAATTTCACATCGGCTTTCTTCCGGTCGTTCTCGGCGGCCAGGTTGTCGGCAAGCTCGGCGAATACGAACGTACCATGGCCGCCATCCTCGACGCCTATCTGCAGCGCTCCATGCAGATCGAGCTTTCCGCCATGTGGGACAAGCTCCGCGACCGCGGCTACACCAAACCGCTGCTCATGATCCAGAGCTCCGGCGGCATCGCCGAAGTGTTCCGCACCGCCGCCAGCCGCACGTTTAACAGCGGGCCAGTTTCCGGCCTTATGGGCGCGCATCACGTGGCGAAAACGCTTGGCTACAAAAACGTCGTCATGAGTGACATGGGCGGCACCAGCTTCGATGTCGGCCTCGTCGTCGAAGACAGCGTGCGCAGCTACGACTTCCGCCCCATCATCGATCACTGGATGGTCGGTATCACCATGATCAAGACGTTTTCCATCGGCGCCGGCGGTGGCTCCATCGCCTGGCTCGACAAACTTCTCGAGAATCGCATCCAGGTTGGCCCCAAAAGCGCCGGTTCCATGCCCGGCCCGGCCTGCTTCAATCAAGGCGGCGCCGAGCCGACCGTCACCGACGCCGATGTCGTCCTCGGCTATCTCAATCCGGAGTTTTATTACGGCGGCAAGCTCCGCCTCAAGAAGGAGCGCGCCCTCCAGGCTATCCGCGAAAAAATCGCCAAGCCGCTGGGCATCGAGGTCGAGCAGGGCGCGCAAATCATCCGCAAGATCGTCAACGGCAACATGGCCTCGGCCATCATGAAAGAAGTCCACCTGCGGGGCTACAGCCCCGAGGAGTTCATCCTCTTCGTCGGCGGCGGAGCTGGCGCGACGCACGTCGAAGGCTATATGGCGGACATCCCCAAGGCCATCACGTTTAACTTCTCTCCTGTTTTCTGCGCGTTCGGCTCTTCCACCATGGATATCATGCATGTCTATGAAGCATCGAAGAAGATCACTCTCATGGAGCCCGGAACCCAAAAGCTCGCTGAGGATTTTTCCGGTTACAACCGCGCGGTGGAAGCGCTGGTTGAGC
The DNA here is from genome assembly GCA_020073485.1 of Terriglobia bacterium. Classification (GTDB taxonomy): domain Bacteria; phylum Acidobacteriota; class Terriglobia; order Acidiferrales; family UBA7541; genus Palsa-360. The sequence goes on from JAIQFB010000004.1 coordinate 226,123, forward strand.
AGGCCAAGCAAGATCTCGTTGCCGATGGCCTGAGCGTGGATGCTGCGGGGTATGTCCTCGAACTGGACATGCTTTACGGCGGACAGTTCCACGTGAAACGCACCCTTTCGCCGAGACTTTCGCTTCACAGCACCGCGGACGTTCTCGCAGTTTGCGCCGCGTTTGAAAAAGAGTTCAGCGAAGCGTTCAGCCCGTTTGTCGTCAATCCCGAGGGCGGCGTGTTCATCGAGAGTTTCATCCTCAAGGCGATTGTCCCCACAAAGAAATTCGAATTGCCCAGGCTGAAGCTTGAGGGGAGCGACCCGAGCGCCGCAGGCAAAGGCGAACGGCCGGTGTTCTGGACCGAAGCCGGCGGGTTTCAGACTACGCCGATTTTCGCCTATGAATTATTGCGTCCCGGCAACATCGTCGAGGGCCCCGCCGTTGTGGAAGGGGAATACACCACTCTGGTCGTGCCTCCCTCGATGCGGTTTTCCATGGATGATCGGAGTCTAGGAATACTGCAGAAGAAATAAGTGCGGGGTTGCCCGAAACGAGCAAGGAGAAACATGCCCATACCTACGTTAGCTGAAAAACTCCAATGGCTAAAGCCGGTGCCGGCCACCCCCTATGAACGCGAGTGCGCCGCTAAGCTGGCGCAGGGGGACTACGAAATTGGCACGCAGATCACCAATGACATCCTCGATGAGGCGATGGAAATCTTCGTCCGTTCCTCGCGCAGCTACTTCGGAGTCTCCGGCGACTCCATGGTAGCCATCTTCACCGCGGGCGGAGACCTCATCAACGCTTCCTGCGGCACCTATTTACACGCGATCATCCAGCCCATCGTCATCAAATTCATCCAGAAGTATTACGCGGAAAATCCTGGCATCTTCGATGGTGATGTCTGGTACACCAACGATGCCTTGTACGGCGGTATTCACAATCCCGACCAGGTCGCCCTCATGCCCGTCTTCCACAAAAGCAAACTCCTCGCCTGGGCTTCGGCTGCTTTGCATACAACCGAAACCGGCGCCATCGAGCCGGGTGGGATGCCGGTCAGCGCGAAATCCCGCTTCGAGGAAGGGCTGAACATGCCGCCCATCAAAATTGGCGAAAATTTCAAGATCCGAAACGATTTCCTCGAAATGTATTCCGTGTACGGCCTGCGCGCTCCGGCCATGTTTATCTCCGACCTTCGCGCGCGCTGCACCACAGCGGACCGCGTTCGCGTCCGGCTCATTGAACTCGTCGAAAAGCGCGGCGAAGACTATCTGATTGGACTCCTTCGCAAGATGCAGGACACCGCCGAAATCGGCGCGCGCAAGAAAATCAAGGACCTCCCTGACGGAAAATTCCGCACCGTCGTTTTCAACGACGCCATCGGATACACACCCGCTCTGGTCCGTTCCTGCTATCTCACGCTCATCAAGGATGGAGGGCGGCTCATCTTCAATTTCGAGGGCACATCTCCCGAGAATCCTTCTTCCTACAACGTGCACACGCAGGCGGTCGTCGGCCACATCGCCAATTTCATGTACGAATATATCTTCCACGATCTGCCCATCTGCAGTTCCACGTTCTCGGCCATCGACTTCGAATTTCCCGAAGGCATCATCCTCAATCCGGACAAGATGGCCGCCACAAGCTGCTGTGTCTATATCGGCATGCAGTGTCGCTGTGCGACGCATAATAGCTTTGCCAAGATGAGCTTTTCCAGCGCCAGCCTCTGGCGGCAGGTTGCAGCTGCTCCCGGCAGCCAGCACTCCGCACAGATTTGCGCCGGCTTGTCGCAATGGAAACTCGCCGTCTCCGATGTCCTCTCTTTTTCTCTGAACACGCAAGGTCAGGGCGGCCGCGCCTCCACTGACGGCATGGACTCCTACGGCTTCGCATGGTGCGCTTTCGGCCGCGCGCCGGATTCCGAGCAGGTGGAAAGTGAACTCCCACTTTCCGTGATGCTCTCTCAGCATTGGCGCGATTCCTGCGGGCACGGGATTCACCGTGGCGGTTCCGGCGCGGTCCAGGAGTGGATGATCCACAAGGTGCCGAACCTCGTCTCCCTTTGCATGGGCAACGGCAGCAAGGTGCCTTTGGGGCAGCCGCTTTTCGGTGGATACGCCTCCGCGCCGATTCCGGGCATCACCGTCAAGAAAAACGACCTCCTCAAACAGATGAAGGAGGGGAATTCCGAACTCACCATGGACCTCCGCGAGATGATCGAAAAACCCACGGTCCATGGTGACTGGAAGTACGAGCTCGTTGCTCGAACTCCCAAGGTTTTTGAAGAAGGCGACCTGCTGTTCGGCTTCAGCGGCGGCGGCCCCGGCTACGGTGATCCCCTGGAGCGCGATCCGGAAACCGTGATGGAAGACCTGAAGAATCACATTATTTCGGACTGGACCGCCATGAACATTTACAAAATAGCTTACGGCGCCGAGAGGCGGAAAGTAGATTTCGAGAAAACGATGCAGCAGCGCCAGGAGGAAAGAAGATCACGGCTGGCTCGTGGAAAATCCTACGACGAGTTTGAAAAAGAGTGGAATAAGAAGAGCCCGCCGAAAGAAGCGCTGCTCTACTACGGCACTTGGCCCGACGCCAAGTCCACGGGGCCGGTCTTCCGACCATAAGCAATGGCTGCAAATCCCACTCCTCGACAGATGGTCAAGGCACTATTGCAGGGGATTGCGCCGCCAAGGCCGCTGTTCCTGCCAATTGTGTTTTCCGCCGGCGCCCGCGTGGAAAGCCTGTCGCTGCCAGGGTTACTCGCAAATCCCACCAAGATCTGCAACGCGCAGCGGCAATTGCGCGGCCCTTTGCGCACGGACGGCTACTCCTGCTATTTCGATCCTTTCCTGGAAATGGAAGCGCTCGGCGCCACAGTCGAATGGGGAGTCGCGGACCTGCCTCCAGCGGTGCGCTGGCCGCAGGGCGCGGAGCCCGGTGAATTGCCGGACGACCTCCGCTCGCCGGAAGAAGCCGTGAAGGCCGGGCGGGTTCCCGTCGCACTCGATGTTCTTCGCCGCCTGAAAGCGATGGTCCGCGACGATTCCATCCTCATGGCTGGCGTCACCGGTCCGTTCACCCTCGCCGCACGCATCCTTCAATTGGAGACTGAGGGCGCCTGGCGCACGCAGGAAATCTCAGAGTCCGCGGTGGAGCTTGCGGCTTCGGTGGTCACGCGGATCTCCGGCGCCATGGTCGAAGCTGGCGCTAACCTGATCATGATCCGGGAAGAAGTGCTTCCTCCCCTGTCGCAAGAGCGTTGTGCCGCCTGGGCGTGGGCGCTTGAGCCCGCTTTCAACATCATCCGCTTTTATGAAGCGCTGCCTGTGCTGCAATTGACCGACGGCAGCTATTTCGCCGTGAACTCCACGGAAATATTTCAACGCAGCTGGAATTGTGTCCTGTGCCTCTCGCTCGATGGGATCGCTTCGCAACCCGTGGATGTGGCCTCCCAATGGAGTTCCGCGACGCTGGGCCTGGCCCTGCCGCTTGAAACATTCCAGTTGGACGATGCCGCACTGCAAGTTTCTTGCGAATCGCTACACAGGATTGTTGCGGGCTTGCGCCCGGCCATATTGACCACCGCGGGCGATGTCCCAGCGGGGACGGATATGAAGCGCATGAGTAAGGTCCTGGACCAAGTTCCCCGGTCCTTCTGACCGGAATGGGCTCTTGTCCAAATTACAGTATACGTATCTCGAAAATAGCCAGTGAAAGGGCGATGACGACGGCATGGTGACCAACCGCAGAGAAATCCATATCGAATGGGGAGATTGCGACCCCGCGGGGGTTGTCTATTTCCCTCGCTATTTTGAATATTTCGATTCCTGTACGAACCGGCTGTTCGAATGTGCCGGTCTGCGCAAACCAGAGATGATGAAGGCCTATGGCATCGCCGGCATTCCCCTGGTTGATGCGCGCGCACAATTCTTTGTGTCTTCGGCCTTCGGCGAAACCGTAGTCGTCGAAACCTGCATCAAGGAATGGGGTCGCACCAGCTTCAAGGTCCAGCACCGGCTGTACAAGGGCGATGTTCTCGCGGTCGAAGCGTTTGAGAAGCGTGTGTGGGCAGTGCGCTCGGAGGATAGCTTCAAGCGAATTAAGAGCCATCCCATCCCGCAAGAAGTGAAGGATCGATTCATGGCCGAATCTCCGAAACAGCAAGCGTAATGAATGATACACGATCCCGCCGGAAGCAGGAACGCGGGCTGGCGAATCGGGCAGTGGGAGAAACCATGGCACGAAAAATTAAAACGACAGTGGTTGGCAGCTATCCCGTTCCTTCCTGGCTGGTGGGGAATACGTCTCGCTTGGTGTTGCGCGATGCGGTGATGGCGGTGATGCAGACGCAGGAACTGGCGGGATTGGACCTGGCGACCGACGGCGAATTGATGCGCTTCGATCCGAGTCACCCGGAAACCAACGGCATGGTGGATTATTTCGTGTCGCAGATGGATGGCATCCGCAAACATCTTTCGCTTTCGGATTTCGAGCGTTTCCGCGCGGACCGCTCTTCGGATTCCCGTTTGCTCAGCGCCGGGGTGGTGGTGGACAAAATCGGCGAAGGAACTTTGAATCTCCTCCGAGATTGCGAATTTGTCAGCACCCTCACGAAATTGCCCCTCAAGTTCACATGCACCGGTCCGCACATGCTCTCCAGAGTCCTCACCAATTGCTTTTATAAGAATGTAGCGGATCTGGCGATGGACATCGCCGCCATACTCCGCCGCCAGCTCGAACTGGTCGAAGCGGACGTAGTGCAGTTGGATGAAGCCAGCATCGTTGGCTATCCGGAGGACGCTGTGTGGGCTGCCGAGGCAGTTAACCACGTCCTTGACGGCGTCTTGAATGAGAAGGCGGTTCATATTTGTTTCGGCAATTATGGCGGACAGCCCATGCTGCGAGGCTTCTGGCGTGACTTGGTTCCTTTCCTCAATTCTCTGCGCACCGACCATCTTGTTCTGGAGTTTGCGCGCCGCGGCTATGAGGAATTGGATGTCCTGGCCGATCTCAATCCGAAAATTGCCTTGGGGATTGGCCTGATCGACATTAAGGATAACGAAGTGGAAAGTCCCGACCTGATCGCATCACGTATCGAAAACATCGTGAACGTCCTTGGGCCGGAACGCATCCACTACGTTCACCCGGACTGCGGCTTCTGGATGCTGCAACGCAGCGTTGTGGACCGCAAGATGCGAGCCCTCGTCGAGGGAAGAAATCTGTTCGAAGGCCGGGCGTAGGGAACTACTGGATGTGATGGATTCCAAATGAAGGGTGGATCGATGCTACATGACGAAAAGGCCGAGGTCCGGGCCGCTCTCTTCGGCCACTTGAGCGGCATCGTCCTCGCTCCGGTCGTTAAGGCGCTATTCGACCGCAAAGTGTTTGAGCTTTTCGGCAACTCTTCCGCGTGGCTGGAACTCGACAGGATTGCCGATCGCACGCACGCCAACCGCGGTTACCTGCGCGTTGCTCTCCGCCTTCTGGCTTCGTGTGGCTGGTTTTCCCAGCGCATGGCCGAAGACGGACTTTCCCCCAGGTATGCGCTCACACCCGAAGGTTCGCTCGCGCTGCGGATCGCTCCGCCGCTCTACGAGGAAGTCCTCTCGTTTCTCCCTAAGGTTGTTTTTTTTGAGGATTTTCTATTCGGGAGATCCGATCACCCGCTTCTGCCATCCCTGGAAGCGCTGGTTCGACGCGCCCAGGACCGCTGGGGTCTCGGAGTCGAAAATGAACCTCGTACGGCAAGAATTCGCGAACAGCTTCGCAGGCATCTGGACGGCATCTTGGTAGGACCCGCCATGGTAGCGCTGGCCCGCGGCGGAATATTTGCGCAACTGGGAGCCGGGCCTATAGCGATTCAGAATATCCATGGGAATCAGGGCATTTTGAGCTGCGTTTTCGATCTGCTGGCGACTCAGGGTTGGGTCGTGCGCGAACAGAACATGGTGCGCTTGACGTCGAACGGCGAATACGCGGCGACTCTGGCAACTTCCTATGGCGTGACAGTTTCCTATGTGCCTCTGTTCAATATCGTCAGTACCTTACTCTTCGGGAACCCACGCATTCAGCGGGTGGACGAAAGTGGCGTCGAGTTGCTGGTCAACCGAGGCATGAACGTCTGGGGAAGCGGCGGCGCCCACAAGACGTATTTTAAAAAAGTGGATGAAATCGTGGTGGAGATATTCAACCGGCCGATCGCACGCCAGCCGCAGGGGATTTGCGATATGGGCTGCGGCGATGGCACATTTCTGGAGCATTTGTATTCCGTAGTGAAGACGCGGACGGCTCGAGGACAAGTACTCGATCGGCATCCTCTCATATTGGTTGGGGCGGATTTCAATAAAGTAGCCCGCCGTGTGGCCAAGCAAACGCTACGCAATACGGACTGCCCGACGTTTCATGTCATTCAGGGCGATATCAATCGCCCGCCTCAGCTTGCGGCCGATCTTGACGATCTCGATCTGGACATTCACGATTTATTGCATGTTCGTTCCTTCCTGGATCACAATCGCCCTTATTTGCCGCCCATGAATTATGTCAAAGGAACCCGGCGGGGGACATCCACCGGAGCATTCGCTCGATTGGGGCAGGAGATTGCGCCCGATGAATTAGAGGAGAACCTGGTCAGACATCTGCGCCGTTGGGCGCCCTACGTCGGGCGTTTCGGCCTTCTACTGCTGGAGTTGCACACTCTTCCCCCGGAGTTGGCTGCCGCCAATCTGGAGAAGACTCCTGCGGTGGCGTACGATGGGACACACGGCTTCTCCGATCAGTACCTGGTCGAGTTGCCGGTATTTCTGGAATGTGCGCGGGAGGCAGGGCTCCGCGCGGATCCGCTTCATGCATGCAAATTTCCACCGTCCGAACTGGCGACTGTCAGTCTGAATTACTTTGTCGCGTCCAATAGTGAATGATCGGATTCGCTCCGCGAATAGACAGCGCGTGAACCGGCAAGGCGAGAGGCCACATGGCGGAAGCCTCAAATTTTGTGCGTTTTCATCTCCCGGCTGATGTACTCCGCCTGCCGCAGCGCCAGGGCCACGATCGTCAGAGTTGGATTGGGCGCGCCGGCCGTAGTCATGGCGCTACCGTCAGAAATAAATAGATTCGGGATGTCGTGCGTCTGGCCCCAGGCGTTGGTCACGCCTTCGCGCGGGTCGGCGCTCATGCGGGCGCTGCATGTGTTATGTGTCGCGGGTGGGGTCGGCCCGAGCACTACGCGTTTAGCCCCGATGGCTTCGTATACTCTGGACATCTGCGCCTGCGCGTGTTTACGCATCGCCTGGTCGTTCGGGTGTTCGTCCACGTGGACATTGGCCACCGGAAGGCCGAAGGCATCCTTGACGTCGCGGTTCAACGTAATGCGGTTCTCCGCGCGCGGCATATCTTCGCCATTGATTAGCATGCCGGCAATATTTCGGTAGTTCTCCATGATGGATGCAAAATCCCGGCCCCACCCATACGGCAGGCCCACCAGCGGGAAAGTGGGTAGGTCGAGAGTGCACAGCTCCATGCGGTAGCCCCCCACGAAGCCGCGGCTCGGATCGTTTTTGACTTCGTCTTCGATGACCCCCGCCAGCGTCGCGCCGCGCCAGGAATGAACCGGCTTGTCGAAGATTCCCCAGGCGAAGCCGATGATCTGGTGGCAGTAGTTTCGGCCCACTTGCCCGGCGGAATTGGCCAGACCCTGCGGAAATTTTGAGGAGTCCGAGAGCAGCAGAAGTCTTGGTGTCTCGATGCCGTTGCCCGCAATGCAGACTATGCGCGCCTTCTGGCGTTGCTCACGGCCCTGGCCGTCCCGGTACACCACTGCGTTGACGCGCCCGTTCGTCGCATGCTCAATCCGTGTGGCCATGCACTCGATCCGCAAGTCCAGGTTGCCAGTCATTTCGGCGCGCGGAATCTCCGTGTACAGCGTGCTCCATTTGGCGCCCATCTTGCACCCTTGTACGCAGAAGCCCTGCTGGATGCACATCCCCCGCCCGTCCTGGGCGCGCGAATTGATTGCCATGTGCCCGGTATGCACACGCTTGTAGCCAAGCTTCTTCGCCCCCGCGTACATGACCTTAAAATTATTGGAGGCGGGCAAGCCGGGCACGCCATCACGCCGCGTCACGCCAAGCCGCCGCTCGGCCAGTATGTAATATGTTTTGAGTTCCTGATAGGAGATCGGCCAGTCAATCAGTGAAGTGCCGGGGATATTCCCGTAAGTGCTTTTTGCGCGCAACTCCCAGGGCTCGAAACGGGGCGTGGCTGCGGTCCAGTGCACCGTTGTTCCACCAACAGTTTTGCAATGCCATGCCGGGAGGGTAGGGAAGTTCTTTGCCACTCCCCAATCGCCGCTCTGTGTCCGCGCATCAAGCCAAGTCAGTTGTAGGAAGGCTTCTCCTGGGACCTGCGAAAAAGTTTCCGTCGACTGCCGCTTGCCGGCTTCGAGCACCACGACCTGGATTCCCCGGCGGGTCAACTCATGCGCGAGAGTCCCGCCCCCCGCGCCCGATCCGATGATGACCACCGCGCTTTCGTCTTGGAATGCAATGCGGGCCATATCTATCCTCTCTGGTGTTACGCGCCAGCCGGCAGCGGACCACTGTCCTCGGTCGGCACTTCCGGAAGCCATCGCAAGTTGTTGAATCCGCGGCGAAGATAGCCGCCTTTGGAGAACGCTTCACCTTCATATCCGAAATAGGCGTACGCGATGGGGTTGGAGTAAAGGACTTGCAGAATTTTCACGCGCATCGTTTGAAAAAATGCGGAGGATTCTATCTTCTCTAATGCCTCGACCCGCTCGCTCTCGGAACTGGCCGCGAAACTTGTCCCGATTGATGCCAGGCCTTCTTTGAACATTTTGAGAGTGTTCGCATCCTTACTCGCATCGCCGTCCACCGACTGGATGACGAGCGCGTAAGCCGCATCATCCAGCTTGTCGTGCGGCGCGATCGTGCGCGCCATGCTCAGGAGCGCGGCGCCTTCGGAACTGGTGAAAGCCGTCAGGTCCACGGCCCAGGCACGTCCGGGTGCAATCAGTGCCAACGGGCTTCCTGCGACCACCCATCCCATCAAGAGTCCCGTGGTGGATTTCAGAAGTTCCCGCCGGTTCAGGGTAACGAGTTGGTCCATGGGCACTCCTCCTGCATCGAGCGATAACTATACGTGCGGGGTACGAATCAGGAGAAAAAATAATTTGCGGGCCGCGGCATTCACCTCGGAAATTCCTCACGCCGCCTCTGCCTGCACGCAGTGCCTCAGCGTACACCAAGACTGTGTTTTCGGGGAAGATAGGGAATAGGGTCTCCGCGCGAATATCGGACGTGGCCGGGACAATTCTTTCGCTGCGGCTCCCTTGAATTGATATAACGTTCTGCAGAGAAGGAATTGCCCCTCGGGTGTCAACAAGGAGCGCCAATCATGGAGACGAAACCTGCTGCCGCGCCGGTGTGGCCTTGGCCGGACGAGTTGGATGCGATGATTGCCGCCGCCTCCTTTCACCGAAATCTGTTTGAAAACGAGCATGTGCGCTATCTCGAGGTCGTCATCCATCCGGGGGAATTCGTTCCCGTGCACACGCACCGCTGGCCCAGCGTTGTCTACGTGCAAAGCACAAGCGATTTCATCCGTCGCGACGGGCAGGGTCGCGTGCTGTTCGATTCCCGCAAGGCTGGGTCTTTGCCGAAAACACCAGCGATTGAGTGGTTAGGACCCTTGCCGCCCCATTCGGTAGAAAACGTCGGCACGTCGGACGTGCACCTGCTGACCGTGGAGCTTAAACACGGCATCGCTTGATCGCCCAAGAAAAAGGGGAACCCGCCATGAAGAAGGATGTCGAGCTGATCGCTTCGTATTGGACGCTGGCGGGTGGCGCCGAGCCGCACACCGACCACGAATACAGCCTCTTTGACTTCAAGGACCGCGTCGAAGCCTGCGCCAAGGTTGGATTCAAGGGCATCGGCATCTGGCATGCGGATCTGGTCCATACCCTCAAGCGCCGACCGCTGACTGAAATCAAGCGCATTCTCGACGACAACGGCATGAAACATATTGAACTGGAATTTCTCGGTGATTGGTTTCTCACCGGCGAAAAAAAGAAGAAATCCGATATCGTAAAGAATGATCTGCTGACGGCCGCATCGCTCCTGGGTGCAAGACACATCAAAGTTGGCGACTTCTTCCATACGGACACTCCTATGGCCCAGGTGATCGAGTCCTTCGCGGCATTGTGCAGGGATGCCAAAGCGCATGGCACCAGGATTGTCTACGAGCTCATGCCCTTCGCCATGATTGATAACCTCCCGGACACCCTGACCATGCTCAAGGGCGCCGGGGCGAAAAACGGCGGCATCATTTTCGATCTGTGGCACGTGGTGAAGCTGGACATCCCTTACGAGGAAGTCGCCCGCTTTCCGATGGAGTATTTCTTCGGCGTGGAAATTAATGACGGCACATTCACCGCTCCCTGGGATCTGGTCGAAGACACCGTAAATCACAGGAGACTCTGCGGCGAAGGTGAGTTCGATGTCCCCGGTTTTCTCGATCACGTCTGGGAGGCGGGCTACCGCGGCCCGATTGGAGTCGAGGTCCTTAATAAAGAACTGCGGCAACGTCCTCTCGATGAGTTGGCCACGCGCTCGTTCAACACGACCATGGCCCAGTTCCGTCCTTAGCCTGCCTTCTGCCGCAAGGGTGGCTCCGGTCAGGAAAAAGAGGAACAGGAAATTTTCGTTTCGATGTAGGCACCAGCACAGAAACGGGATCGTTGATTCCTTGTCCCCGAGATCAGGAAATCTTGACGTCCAACTGGGACGGCAGCAGTTGCCCTTGAATCTTGGAGCTTGACCTAGGCGGAGCTGCTTCCCTTGGCGTTCAGGGCTTTGAGCAGGCGCTGCGGAGTGAACGGCACTTCGCGCAGACGCACTCCAACGGCATCGAAGATTGCATTCGCGATCGCGCCAGGGATGGGAACAATAGATGGTTCGCCAGCGCCAAGGGCCGGATTCTCCGGGCGGTTAATCAGCACGATGTCGACTTCTGGGACGTCCTTGAACCGGATGACGGGATAGCTATTCCAGTCAAGACTCTTCACCCCAGCGGCATCGAATTTCACCTCTTCCATCAACGCGCGGCTGGTGCCCTGGATGACATTTCCTTCGATCTGAAACTTCAGCCCATCCGGGTTGATGATCAGACCACAGTCGTGCGCGATGGTCATTCGTTTGACGGTGACGCTGCCGGTCGTCCTGTCCACTTCGACTTCCGCTACGGCAGCGATCAAAGTGCCGCCGCGAATTGCCAGGGCCACGCCTCTTCCCGAGGCCTTTGGGCCTATTGCCGTCTCCGTAGTGGACGAATGTTCTTTCCATCCGGCTTGCTTGGCCGCTGCGAGCAGGACTTCCGCAGCGCGTGGGTTGCTCGTCAGGTGTTGCAACCGGAACTGAACCGCATCCACGCGCAGAGCCGCGGCAATTTCGTCCACAAAGGACTCGCTGGCGAAAAACCCTGCGGGCTCTCCGGGAGAGCGCAGGGGGTTGGTTCGAAGCGGGGTCGGTTCGTCCTGCGGCCAATCCACGTAAGAGCCCACTACTTTCTGGCTGTCGAAATCGTATATCTGCTCGATGGCGCCGCCGCCAACGGGGTTCCCCGGGAGCGGCGCTGTGGATTTCTGTCCGATTTGCCTTTCGCCCAATTGCGGCGTGCCCTGCGCTTCGGTCCAGGGAAAAGTGCGGCCGATGAAGTCCCAGGCAGTGATATGGCCTTGAGCATCCACCGCGGCGCGCGCGGTCATTAACTGTTGTGGACCTTTGGGCTCCCAGACGTGCTCGTCAGCGCGCATCCATTGGACACGCACAGGCTTGCCAACCGCTCGCGACATCAGCACGGCGTCCTCGGCAGCATCGTCAGACGTAAGGCGTCCGTAGCAGCCGGAACCTTCGACGAAATTCACCTCCACATTTCTTTTGGGGACTCCCAGCATTGACGCTACGCGGTCGCGCGTGGTGAAAGGGCCTTGTGAGCCCGTCCAGATTGTAACCTTGTCTCCGCGACAATCCGCTACGGCGCACGATGGTCCCATCATGCCGTGGTTCTGGAATGGCCAGTGGTAGGTGGCCTCAAATGTTCTGCTCGCCGTGGAAATCGCCGCGTCCGCGTTCCCTTTGTCAGCGATGACCGTGTCCACGAAACTTTTTGTGTTGGTCAGATATGCGTCCACCTCACCCACCGTAGCGGGCATTTTCGCGGCGGGTGCGGACCATGTGACCTTGAGCGCTCGCGCTGCCTGGATGGCGGCCCATTCGGTCTCTGCGACCACACCAACGAAGCTTCCGTCCTGCACGACTTTCACCATTCCGGGAATGCCATGGATGGAGCTTTCGTCCACACTCGCAGGTTTCGAGAGCACAGTCGCGGGACGCACGACGCGCCCATGCAGCATGCCGGGCAGGTGGAAATCGGGCGTGTATTGGAATTCCGCGGTGAGCTTTGGCAGCAGGTCCACGCGCGGTACCGGCTTGCCAACGACTTTGTACTCCTTGTAATTCTTGACGCGGGCCTCGGGCGCAAGATCCAGCCCCGCTTGAATTCCCTTTGCCGTGACCTTCAAGTTGAAACGCTTCCCGCCAAGCAGCTCCCCGTAAGAAACTTTCCTCGCCGGGCTCCCGCCCACGCTGACGACGCCTTCGACGACCACGAGTTGTTCGGAAGGCGCTTCCAGGCGCGCTGCCGCGAGCTTCAGCAATTCCGCGCGTCCCGCCGCGGCCGCGTGGCGCAATTGAGGACCGGCGCGCATGATGGTGTTGCTTCCCGCCGTGCGCCCCTGATCCACTGTTTTCGCGGTGTCGCCCATCGCCATGTGGATCTGGTCAAACCTCACGTCAAGCTCGTCCGCCGCAATCTGCGCCAGCGCAGTCTCGACGCCGGTGCCGAGGTCCACCTTGCCGGTGAAAACCGTTACGCTGCCATCCTGCATCACCGCCAGCCAGGAATCGAGCGACGTGGGATCGAGATAATCCGGATTGTTGTAAGGGTCCGAGCCCGGGGGAATGGGCAGACCTGCAACTTGCTGCGCCAGTGCACGGGCGGATGGCCCGAACAAGCCGAAGGTTACGACGAGGGCGCCCGAGTTTTTCAGAAGCTCTCTGCGGGAGATGGAGTGCGTCTTCATTTTCGTTCTCCTCGTCGTACTCATGCGCGCGCGGCCGATTTCGCGGCCCGTTGGATTGCTCGGATCACACGCAGATGGCTGCCACAGCGGCAGAGAATTGGATCGAGCGCGGCGCGGATATCTTCTGAGGAGGGATTGGAATTCCTGTCGAGCAACACCTTGGCATTCATCAGAATGCCATTCATGCAGAAACCGCACTGCGCGGCTTGCTCTTCGACAAAAGCCCGCTGCAGCATGTGTGGCTTTGCGGAGCTGCCGAGCCCTTCGAGCGTGGTGATGGCGCGGTTCTGAACTGTTCTGACCGGCGTGATACAGGACCGGACAGCAACGCCCTCCAGAATGACGGTGCATGCGCCGCACTGTCCCAGACCGCAGCCAAAGTGCGGGCCCTTGAGATCCAGGTTATTGCGCAAGACGTATAACAACGGCGTTGTTGGGTCTGAATCCACCACCCGCATCCTGCCATTTACATTCAGTGAGATTTGCGCCATGACATGCTCCTGATTCTGACAGACCCGCGAGAAGGAATGTTTCGCGGCCCTTGTACCTTATTTCCGTGATGCTACCACAATGCCACCTGACTGCAGCTATGCGGCCTTCTGTCAGCATGTGAGGGCGGTCTCAATGGGTCGACGGAACACTGGCTCGAAATCTGGATGCAGGAATCTCTCACCTGACCGGGAATTTTGTGCCAGGTGAAATGAGTGAGAATTCACTTGGAGGAATGCCGGCCATGCCGATCAAAAGATACAAGCCCGACCGCACTCCGGATTGTTGATCCCGCAGATCGTGATACGGACGTGCACAACGTACATGACGTGCATAGGTATAGCATCGCCTTCTGGCTGGTCATTTGAAATTCACAGGGGACCTGCGCTACCGTCCGCTCTGGGGTTGACTCGGCCGGATCCCATGTGATGGATGTTTCCGCCAAGCCGGGACCGAGATCTGAGTGAGACTCCTATAAAGGGAGGAACCAAACGTGACTGATCAAACAGTGACACGACTAACTCGGGCGTCGGAAGTTGGCAATCTGGTGGAAGGTGATCCATTCTTCGAACTTGCCCAAGAACTCAACGAGTTGATCTCACAACGCGCCTATGAGATGTTTGAAGCAACAGGCTGTGCTCATGGCCGTGACCAGGAGAATTGGCTCTACGCCCAATCGGAAATCCTGCTCAATGTTCCCGTGGAAGTATTGGAAACAGAAATGGAATTTACCATTCGCGCGGATGTCCCGGGCTTCGGTGAGAATGATCTGGAAGTACACGTAACTCCCCGCTTTCTGTGCATCACAGGGAAGCGGCCGAAGCCACCGGAGCAGGGCGAAGCACGAGCTGTTTACTCGGAGCGCCGCGCAGACAAGATTTTCCGTGTGCTGAATCTGGGAAAGGAAGTCGACGCGGAAAAAGTGAACGCGACGGTCGCCAACGGAGTGCTTGAAATCAAATTGTTGAAGATTGGCTTAGGAAAGAAAGTTCCGGTTCTTGCCAAGACTGCCGCGGCGTAACGCGCACGGCGCGAGAGGATTGTGGGCCTCCGGCTCTTAGTCGGCGAGCCGGAGGCTTGGCCGACGTCCTATCCTTCCATAGCGCATACCCGGCAATCTTTCTAGCTCCCTGAAAACATCGTTCCTACGCAGTTTCGATCCCCACTGCTCTAATCCACTGGCAGAGTGTAGTTCGTCGGGCCAAGACATACCCCTAGCCGTATTTCCGAGGGCCTATACTGTCTCACTTAGTTTAAGAATTTGACTTAACTGCCGCCGACCATCATTACGTAAGTGGAAACGTAAGGCGTTTCCATAAAAAAGCATCAAGGCCGCGGACGATCTTCAGCATTAGAGCGAATCTTGCAATTCAAACAGCTATGCCTATCTCACTGGAGCGGCCGAAAAATCAACGCGAAATGATGTGCCAATGAAACCTGCTTTCGCGTGGGTCGCCATACGCTGAGGCGGGATCGAATGGAATGAACTCGATCATGGGTTCACGTGGAGTGTGTGACGCTTCACCATAGGCAAGACACAGCGCCATGACCAAGTCGTCGTGATACCCGCTGGCAGCTCCATATTGCAGTTTACCGCTTCTAAGGGCCGTAGGTTGGAAGTGGAATAGCTCTGTTTCCAGATCCTGCGCCGTACGGCTCTCGTCGAGAGAGCGCCCAGACGAGGGCAGCAGCAATTTGCCCTGCTGAAAAGCCACTGCGCGAAATCATGCCAGTCTCACGGATCTGGTAAGCGTCAGGACGTACGGACTCAAACCGCAGACCTCTACCGTGTCAATTTCCCGAGCGATTTGGGAACAGATGCTGTGGAGTGAGCGCAAGTTGCAAGGGCGCAATTGTCTAGCTCGAAATTGGCTGTCATTTAGTTGGCAACGATGAGGCTGGGTTGGAGGCGTTAGCAGACCCGTTCGGGCCGAGCATCCCAAAGCACTCGCCCGGAGCGACCTCAAATGAGACATCGGAGACCGCCTCGATATCCGGGCCGGAGCGCTGGTGGTAGCGCTTCGTGAGATGAACGACGCAGAGCGGTGAAGGGGAAGTCATCCAGTCTTCTCAATTAGGATCAGATTCTGTGACGCCC
Source organism: Terriglobia bacterium (assembly GCA_020073485.1). Taxonomy (GTDB): domain Bacteria; phylum Acidobacteriota; class Terriglobia; order Acidiferrales; family UBA7541; genus Palsa-360. Next base: position 241,854 of record JAIQFB010000004.1, read on the forward strand.
TATCTTAATTCCAAATTGTGGCGTATCACTTCTGAGGATGGCCCACGGTTTGTGCCAGGGTGATTCGCTGGTCGGGGCGCAGTCGCATGGCCTTTGCCAACGACCGCCGGTCGATGCTTCCGCGAACGACCGTCGCCAATCCCTCCGAGGCACAAAATAAATAGACGTTCTGAGCGATGAATCCGGTGTCCGCAGCCACGTCCATGTCTCGTTCCGCAGAGTCAGCCCCGGTTCTTGCCAGATCCGCCACGTAAACTAGATTCACGGGCGCGTCCTTCACGAACGGCTGTATTCCCGTCTTTGCCCGTACGTCGTCGCGAAGAACGGAGGTCAAGCGATTTCCCCTGGGGTCGTAAATGTAAAGCCCCTCCGCGGTAGCCACATAGATATCGATCTCCTGCTTATTCGAGGCAGAGGGCGCGGTGCGGCGGCCATCCGGGCGGTTGATTCCAAAACCCGCCCAAAGCATGTTGGAGAGCGTCTGCGGCGAAAGTTTGTCTGGCCGAAAGTCCCGGGTCGATTTCCGGTCCTTCAAAACCTGCATCAGGGGGCGGCCTCCGTCCGTTTGAGGCAAAGGGAGTTGTATATCTTTGAGGTCCTGCGCCAGACCGGCGATCGGACACAGGCTCAGAATCAGCCATAGCAAGTGCTTTATTGGTGAAGACGCTATCTTCATGAAGAACCCCCTTTCGTTTACCCGAATGTCCTTTCCGTGTGGCCGTCAGGGCACACGCTCGCTGGATTCTCACGCAATCATGTACGAGTTTGCAGCGCTGAGAATAAATCGCGGTGATCTGCGTCACTAGTGCAGCCAGCGTCGAAAAGACTGCTCCGTTTGAGACTGCCCGCATCAACCCGAACTCTATTCGCTGTCTGATTGCAAATAGTGATGCACATCACTGCTTTTTGTATGAGCATTCGCTACAAAGAAACCATCGGAGGATGGAGAGTGCGATGGGAGAGAGTTTCCGAGACCCTGTGGATTGAACAAATCCAAGAGCACAGAAATTCCCCTTGGTCGCCTTCCGATATGGTGCGAAGCAACAACCAGGGTCTGACCAGTTGTAAATCCTCCATCCTTCGATATGGAAGTTCAGAGAGCACGATTCGGGCCCATTTGCTATTCGTACGGTGCTGATGGCTCGATTGCAAGTTTCGTTTGAACTTTGCGAGGACGTGCTTCCCGACGAAAACTTCCATCTCGCGTCGAAATTCGGAGGCTCCCATGCTTAGGCCTGCTCTCATTGAGTCTCTTCCCGATCTCCCGGCTCCCGTTCTGACAATTTACTTGGACACGAACCGTGCGAAAGCAGTCAATCGAGTGCTCGAACCCGCGTATCTGATCAGCCTCGGGTCACAGGCGAAGCTGATGGAGGGAAAATTACCGCCAGAAGACCGCGAATCATTCCGAGAGCAAGTAACGCGGGCGGATGCGTTTCTTCGCATTCATCCGCCAAGGTCGAAGGGCGTCATGATCTTCGCGGGACCGAATAGCTGGAAATTTGTGCCCCTTGAGGCAGAGATAAAAGATGAAGTTCAGTGGGGTACCCCGGACCTGGCACAATTATTTTGGCTCTTAGATGAGCACAAGCCTTATGGAATTGTGATTGTCAACCGCAAGCATGCACAGTTCTTTGTTTATTGGTTAGGGGAGATGCTTGAAGTGGAGGACAAGGAGTTCACTCTGGAACCCTCGAAAGAAAAAGAGATGGGCCCCGTTGCACGTGCTGGTGGGGTCCGAGTGTCTCGCGGCACGGCCCGTGACGTCTTCGAACATCATGTGGATGCTCAATACGCCCATTACTATCGGCAGATTGCGGAGGATATTCAGCGTTGGTCCGACGTGGAACATTTTCAATCGATGTTCCTGCTGGGGTTAGTTGAAATGGTGAAGGCCATTCAGAAGGAACTCCCTCAAACCCTCCGCGAAAAGGTGATGTTAGTTGAAGGAGACCTTGGGTGGGTATCTCGGGCAGAACTGCACCAACGGATTGGGCCGATCGTCGCAAAGCACGAATGTGAGCGCAAGGCGGCAGTAATTGACGCACTGCTGAGTGATGACCGGGGCCTCGTGGTCGGAATTGATGAGACTCTGGCTCGACTACAGCAGGGAAGGATCCGCAACCTTGTGGTCGTCAAAGGGTTGGATGCGAGCCTGAAGCGGTGTGGTGAATGCTTGTGGGTCGATCGCACGATAGACCCCATATGCCCAGCCTGCGGCCGCGAGCGGCACACCGTCACACTTCACGAGGTCCTGCCCGAACTAGCACGGCGTTACAAAGTATCGGTGGAAGTGGTGTCCGGAGAAGCGGGGCGTAAATTGCAAGAGATGGGCGGTATGGGCGCATGGCTCCGCGAATTCGACAGAAAAGAATATGGGGAGCATCTGACTTTCGCATAGTGGGACTTCCTAACAGGGGTGGAGGATCAGGCACGACATTCCGGGAGGGGACATTCCCGCCGCGAGTTTGGCCGCTGAGCGGAGGTTCGATCCGAGATGTTACGAGAACGAACAGACGATATACGACGGTTACAGGTCATACACCCGCCCAAACCAATCGCTGCGGAAGTTACTATTCCCCCACCCATGCGCAAAGGTCTGGTTTCCTTGGAGGAGATTCTATGTCGGCGGCGTTCCGTGCGAGAGTTCGCTGACAGACCGCTAACGGATGAACAAATCGGACAGCTTCTGTGGGCTGCCCAGGGGATCACCGATCCTCAGGGTCTACGAACCGCGCCTTCGGCGGGGGCGTTGTACGCCCTCGAGACTTACATGGCAACGGCGAATGGCTTCTACAAATATATCCCGGAATCCCACCGGATGGAACGGCAGTCCGTAGAGGATCTTAGGCGTGCATTGTACCTGGCGGCGTGGGAGCAAGAATCCGTTCTTGGCGCCGCCGCAGTTTTTGTGATCGTGGCGATCTACAGCCGGCTTGCCGAAAAATACGGTGAAGAACGCAGCGTGCGCTACGCACACTTGGAGGCTGGCCACGCCGCGCAAAATTTATTGCTTCAGGCCGCGGCCCTCGGCCTCGCTAGTGTGCCTGTTGGGGCATTCCGCGACGGCCAAGTTCAAACGGCGCTCTCACTCCCCTGGGAACAAACGCCACTTTATCTGATCCCCGTTGGCGCTGCTACCTGATTCACAGTAAAGGATCGGATGAACGGGCGGAAGAATCTCGAGGCGAATGGATCTGAGGGGAAGCAGGCACGCTCGAAACTTTCTAGGGCCAAATCATGGTCTGCACTGTCAACATCGAGATTCCGCATCAAGGTACGTAACCGGGCCCGTCCGAAGTAGCGGAGGTGCAATTATGAATGAGAAGTCTCTGGAAGGATTACGAGTGGCGATTCTTGCGGCCAACGGTGTTCAGGAAACCGAACTTGCCGAGCCGCGCAAAGCGCTTGAGGACGCTGGCGCTCGAACAACGCTGATCGCGCCCAAAGCGGGAACAATCCAAGCGAGCATACACGGCAAGAAGGGAAAAGAGTTTTCTGTGGATGCGACCTTCGACAACGTCAATCCCGCCGACTTCGACGCAGCGCTGTTGCCCGGAGGAGCTTTGAGCGCCGATGCTTTGCGAATGGAATCCAAGGCCAGGGAGTTTGTTCGCGAGATCGACAAGGCGAGCAAGCCCATCGCGGCAATCTGCCACGGCCCGTGGCTGCTAATTTCAGCAGGTCTAACGAAAGGCCGAACGATGACGAGCTACCACACGATTCAGGACGATGTCCGGAACTCCGGCGCAAACTGGGTCGATAAGGAGGTAGTGCGCGACCGGAATTGGGTGAGCAGCCGTCAGCCAGGTGACATTCCCGCGTTCAATCACGAGATGGTTGCCCTGTTCGGCGAGAGCAAGGCACGAACGCAGAAAGTGGCCTAGCTGGAAAAGTTCAGGCGTGGCTGGCTGGAATGTCGAAAGGAGCATTTCGAACTTTGTTGGCATTCAGTGTGATCCATATCACTGTGCTGCTTCTTCTTAAGTGCGATTTTATATGTTAATAACGCTGGCCCCGGAGATCCTCTACATCGGCTGCAAAACAGAGCTGAGATGGCTGGTAAGACCGAGGCAAGCGCTGAATGAGATTAGAGCGAATACCACAATGGTGGAAAGATCAACTGCAGTACAACGTGCCCAGAAACCAGTAACACCCAAGCCGGTTAAGTTCGAGAGTCTGCTCGACCGGATGAATGAGGTGTTTAACGACATCAGCAAGAGGGCCTTTGAAATCTTCGAGAGAAACGGTCGTGTATTCGGCCGCGAACTTGATGATTGGCTCCAAGCGGAGAGGGAATTTCTGCAACCGGTTCATCTTCACCTGGCCGAATCCGGAGAGTCGGTCGGGATTTTTCAGAGATGACGACCGAGACTGCGGGAGGGCGATATGCCTATCGGAGAAATCTGCATTCGCGAAGTAATCATCTGCAATCGATCCACTAATGTGCTCGAAGCAGCTCAGTTGATGCGCCGGTTCCATGTAGGCGACTTAGTAATAGTGGAAGAGGCGGGGGAAAAACGCGTTCCGGTGGGTTTGATTACTGACCGAGATATCGTTACCAGTGTGATCGCAATGCAACTCGATCCTGCCACAATCACCGCAGGTGACCTGATCAGCCGCGAGATTGTTGTGGTCAGGGAAGACCAAGGTGTCTTCGAGACGATAGAGCACATGCGGGCACATGGTGTCCGCCGAATGCCCGTCGTTGATCAACAAGGGGCACTGGTCGGTATCATTTCAGTTGACGATCTGACTGAGTTGCTCGCCGAGGAACTAAGCCAGTTACCGAAATTAATTTCTAAGGAACAGGCCCAAGAGGTTGAGAGAAAGCCAAGTAATTCTTCCGGTGTCGCCTCCTTCGGGAAGTCGGCCTCAGGGCGATAATAACCAGTACCGCTAACCGCTTGCGGGTCAGGCGTGCTCCAACCTGCGTACTATAAGCTTCAATCCGTCGTGTGCGATTGCTACCTGTACGCTGCGCTCCCGCCCCAGCGTCTGGACCCGATTGGTAGCAGTGCGGGCATCCGCTTTCACAATCTGCGAGCCACAGTGCGTAATCACGGCGTGCGAAACGCGCTCATCGCGGCACCAATCCAATTGGTTACGCACCGAAGCATGCCCGATCAGCACTTCAGCTCTGCGCCGCAGGATCGGCCGGATAATCGATGTACCATCGCCAATGTACAACTGAATTCCCGAGAGGGCCTCGTGGCGCTCGTGAATGGAAACCAAGTCTGGGACATAAAATACAGCGACACCACCAGCAGTGATGCGATAGCCGACTGCAGGAGCGATGAGCGAGTGTTCGACCGAAAAGGCTTCGAACTTAATATCGCCGATTCTAACGGGCTGCCGCAGCACGATCGTCTCCTGATCGCGGATGGGATAACGCTTCAGCCCATCCCATGTCTTTGAGGTCGCATAGACCGGGCATGGAGCTCCCCGTTTCAATCCACCAGCATGATCTAGATGTGCGTGAGTAAGGATGATGGCTTGCGGGCATAATGTCTTAAGTTTGCCAAGCCAATCTGCGCCGCAGTCAACCAGAATTCGCTCGTTCACCATCAGGCAGCTGTGCATCCGGTGCAGTGCCGTCCGTGCTTCGATTTCACCGCGTGTACCGAGGAAAGTCAGTTTCATTGTATTGGGCGATATTGCCCCGAATTGGGCTGGGTTGCCAGCATGAGCGCAATCCATCCGCAATTATCTAGCTGCACGCACGCGCGACCACAAACTCATGCGCAATTCGGCCCGGGTGTTTGCATCAGGCACAGATTGGCCGCTTATCCTCTAGGGACCCTGCCTGACCCTCAATCCGCACGTGCGGCCATATCTTCAGTTTCCAATCGTCAACCGCGGAGACAAAGCCATGCCGATGAAAACTCCACTTCTCCGTGAGCCCGTGGCCGAATGCTTAACCGCGTGCCATTAAGTCAGTCACAATACGGTGATATGGATGAAACCCTTTACGTTCTGAAGCACGTTAGTTGTGCCAGAAGCGTTGACTCTGGGCCTGCGGCACTCGGACCGGTCGCGACGCCGGCATGATCGCAGAAACTTTGAGCGCCGCCGGCCCGTTGCTGTAGCAGTACTATCCCCATCGCAAGGTCAACGTGCCATTCGAGTGCAGGTCGACATAGCTTCCGTAAGGCGCGCTCACTCGTTCAAGCGTATCTCTGAGCCATGCCGAGTCGACTGGCGCCGCCCTGTTGAGCCTCATCTTCCTGATCTGCATCGGCGTCATTTCCAGGCTGACCAGCCCACCCTGTTGCGAGAGCGTCGCGAAGTACATCAGGACGAGATCGTCCCGGTACTGCTCGTATCCTTCGATCCCTTCGTAGTCATCGATGAAGTCGCCACAGCCGTACAGGATGAGCCCATGCCGATACACCTCGATCGGACGCGGATGATGCGAAGAATGGCCATGCACGACATCGATGCCACCGTCAACGAGCCAATGCGCGAACTGCACCTCGTCGCGTGGCACATCGTAGCCCCAGTTCGAGCCCCAGTGGACCGATGCTACGGCGATATCGCGTGGTCCTTTCACGCGACGCGCACGGTCCACGATCGCCGTTGCCGTTTTCTCTGACAGATCGGGCAGCAGTTCCACGCCGGCCCTGTCTGCTCGGGCCGCCCACTCCCCGGGAATGCCGCTGTCCTCGACACCGAACGCGCAGACAATCACACGACCCCCGCTCGCGAGCGGTATCGCCGCTGGAGTCCGCGCTTCGTCCACGTTTCGCCCAGCGCCGACGGTCTTGAGTCCTGCACGCCTTAACGTATCGAGCGTCTCTGCGAGGCCGTCATAGCCGTAGTCCAAGACGTGATTGTTTGCCAGCCCGCAGACGTCGATGCGCGAGGCCGTCAGACAGCCCACGTTCTCTGGATGCATGCGGTAATTGATGCCTTTCCCGGGCCAATAGTCGTCGCTCGCCGTCACACTCGTCTCGAGATTGATTATTCCGGCGTCAGGGCTGACGCGCTCCAGCTCCTCGAGCGCGTCTCCCCAGATGTAGGAGGGTGCGACCGGCTTTTCGACCCGCCCGTTCCGGGCTTCCGCCAGCTCGACGTAGTCCCGTGCATCCTGGACGTAGGGCTCGAACAGCTGGTGCCCGGCGGGATGGGGCAGGATCTGATCGATGCCCCGCCCCGTCATCACATCGCCGCAGAGGAATAGTGTCACGCGATCATCGTTGCTCAGGTTCATTGCCACATCCGTCACGGAAGATGCAACAGCTCAAACGACATGCGGGACCGGTCGACGGGCCGGCCAATCTCGCTTGAAAGCCACAGCATAACCACCTCAGCCCCGCACGCCACCAACGAGGCATTGCGTCTCGTAAATGCGAGGTCACTTCGCGGGTCGGTCGATCCCTTTCTCGATGCTCTTGATGAATCCGCTCGCAACGTGACCGGTGACGTCGATCCGCTGCTCGCGAATCCCGAGCGACCCTCCGAAGCCACCCCGCTCTCTGTCGGTGCAGCCAGTCGTCCGCTGCGCGCAGAGGAGAAAGTCGAGCGCGGTCAGAATGCATCGCCGGTAGTCCTCCATCCGGCGATCGTGGCTTGAGGCCGCGATTGCGTACGCATCGGCAAGCCCTTCGAGCCCGCAGGCGACTTCGACGCACGCCTGCGCCTCCGGCTGGTGCGCCACGCGATCGTAAAAACCGCTCTCGATGATCCGGTCATGAAGTTCGAAGAGGAAGACGCGGACGAGATCCTTCACCTCCGGACTCGCTGTTGCCTCGAACAGCGGCTGGCCCACCTGCGACTGCCAGTTCGCGAAAAAGACAAGGGAGTCCGGCAAGAGCCGGCCCAGGTCGTAGTAGGCCCGCTTGTAGTGAGCGAAGCCGCGTTCGACGCTACCGAGATACCGGGCATCCCGAGTCAGCCGGTACGCCTCGAGAATCGCCAGCATCGCCTCGGCGGGATATAGTTCCTCGCCGCTATCCGGATGGGCATCGAAGAAGATCTTGTACGAGCCGTCCTCCCTCTGCTGCTGGAGGATGCCTGCAATCAGCGGTGCGAACCGCCGCACCTTGTCGGAGAACTCCGAACGGATTAGCGCGAGGGCTAGGAAAGCGCTGTGAGCAATTGAAGATGGCTCCCCTTGCGGCGCGACGGTTGCGTGGCCGTCGCGTTCGATAATGAACTGTTCGAAGTGATTAAGCGAGTGCCGGATCATGGATCGGAGGTCGTTGCGCCCAAGAAAGACACTGAGCACCTCGACATCCCAAATCGCGGCGATGTCGCGAATGGGCTCGCCGTCACCGATCGTGACATCTCTTTCCGGATCGTAGAGGTACAGAAGACGTCCGGTGCTTTCGTCGACCATGCCCTTGTACCACTCGAACATGAGTCGGAGCCGATCGTTGACGATCCCGCGCCTCACCTCATGATTTCGCGCGTGCCGATCTCGGTGGCCGGGCATGGGTACACCTTTGAACTCCAAAATAACTCTACCGCGACGGGCTGGTATCCGTGGCCGCGGCAAGGCGGGCGCGGCAGCGATCCCAGATCCCGCAGCGCCGGCTACCGCCACGAGCCGTCGCTCGCTTTCTCGAATTTATCGAGGAAAACATTCTGCACTTTTCTCAGAGCACGAAAGCAATTCTCAACCGAGTTTACAACTGATGATCTCGCGAAGAAGTCCTACGAGCAATCCCGCAGTGGGATTCTGCACCAAGCTGAAATTGGAGGAGACAGCAATGTGTGGTCGATAGGTCCTCTGCTCCGAGTCAAAGGCAACGCTATTACCTTAAACCGCAACAAGTTCCATGATTGTCTCAAAGCGGAGTTCCAGAGCTACCTGTCCGAACTACATGACTCCAAGAACTCTACGTTACGAAAAAACTTTCGCAAGAAGATGAACTTTATTAGCAAGATTTAACCTCTAGGCACCACCCGCTATCTGCCCTGAGATACTGAGTTCAAGTGTCCCCATGGAAGGAGAAAGTTCCCGCACGGACCTCGCCGCCACCAGATCGAGAGTTTCAGCGGTACGGAGAGCGGTACGGAATGTTTAAAAACAGGGTGGCGAAAACGTGGTTAAGTCCATCGCAATGAAGTGGTAGGCCCGTGCGGACTCGAACCGCAGACCTCTACCGTGTCAATTTCCTGAGCGATTTGGGAACTGATGAGGTGGAGTGAGGACAAATGGTATGGAGAGAATCGTTTAGTCCAAAATTCCGAGCCGTTTCATTGCAAGCGATTGGCCTGAGTTGGAGGCGTTTGCAGGGGCTAGCATGAAGGGGTTACGTCACAAAGTACGTCACAAAAGTCGGAAAATTTCAGTTGAATGGAATCTCACTTGTGCTGGAGTCTCTTGCAGTTTGAAGAACCGAATTCCAAGGCAAGCTATGGTTGCAAGTTCATACGCCGGAGAAGGTCTGCGAAGCGGGGGTTAGGTCACAGCAATGAATCCACTCGAATCACAAGGAGAATCAGGGCAGCGGGACAATCCCCATCCAGAATAAATTGCGGTTGCCCACGTTAAGGTCATACTTGCGTGCGAAATCGAGTTTCCCGTCGCTTCGCACGCGGAATACGGCCAAGCTGGCCGGAACTGCGCTCACGCCTTTCTTGTTGTGCACGGAGAGCTGCATCATGTTGCCTGCAACGAGAATCCTGCCGCTCGGGTCGAGGGCGAAGGTGCGCGCGTGAATTCCGTGCGTATCAACATTCTGGATTAGCGTCGGTTCGCCGGTCTCCTGGTTGATCGCGAAGACGGGGATACTGTTCTCTCCGCCAGCGAAAACGGGCTTCCCCTCGAAATCCATGGTGCCGCTGACCCGGTTGGCCAAGTACACGAACCTGCCGTTTGGATGCATGTGGATTGTGCCCAATTCCTGCCCCGACCGCACGTTGCCGGGATCAACCAAAGTGTTCTTGGCAAACAAAGGATTCCTGCTCAGTGTCCCATCCTTCAGTTTCTCGTAAACCTCGAGTTTGTTTTGGCGCTCCAGCGAAACATATACCCACCGCCGGGATGGGTGAAAATCCAGATGCCGAACTTGAAAATTGAAACCCCCTCCCGGAGCGATCGAAAGCCGATTCGTCAGCACGCCGTCTTTGTAATCGAATAGTTTCAGCGCGCCCGGGTCTTCCGGCTTGGTGGGAGTCGGCCCGTTACCCCGGGTCACGAGAATCACTATTTCGTTGGAAGGATCTACACGGACCTGATGCCCGTAAATTCCCACGTCCAGCGGCTGCGGTTGTTTTACTTGCGAACCAATGTTCCCATCCGGCTCGATTCGATGAACAGTTACGCCGCTAGGATCGTTATATGCGGTGAGCACATGCGTGCCGGGAATGTCAGTGGTCACATGAATCGGGCGTGACGGCAGCGATGTGGACTGACCATGGGGAAGCAAAGCACCCGAGGCTGGATCGATGCGGAACGCGCTCAAACCGTGTTGGCTACCGCTCGGTGCAGGACTGCCCGGAGGGAGATTGCTAGGACCACCATTGCTCCATGCCACATAAAGGTACCGCTTCGAAGGATGAGGCGATGCTTCCTGCACATTTGCCGGAAGTATCACGGAACCTCGCTTGACCAGGGCCGCACCATCTAGGTCCACGTCATATTGCGTGAGTTCGGCTCCTACAGCGGCGTACAGTACCACTTTACCCGATCCCATTGTTTTGCTAGCTGACTTGCTATCAAGATTTGTTTGAGATTGCATAACTGCTGCCATAAGCAAACAGAAAGCCGCGACCTTGAGTAGGGATAGCCTCCAGCCCCGGCGCGTAGATGGGATTATCATCATCAATACCTCCCGTAATTCTGTGAGCTCTCTTACTGCTAGTTCAGCGCGACATGCCGATGTAGCTTGAGGTCTTCGGCTTCGTACACCACGCCCATCCCGCCGCCACCAAGCTGAGAGAGAATGCGATTTTGCGAAATGGTTTGGCCGATCATAGCGAGATCATTTATCCATTGCAGGCATGCCCTTCGGTGCCTCACTAGTGTAAAAGAGCGCCTTGGCGCCCAGCAGAAAAACTCGGTGTGCCATGATCTCCACCGTTCATTCCACCCGCGTGAAGGAGTTGATATTTACATCTGGCGTAGCGGTGTGGACAATGAGCGTCAGCCTATCACCATCGAGTATCAAATCCCTGACTATGTCCTTGCCCACGTTTTCCGGATTCAAACTGCCTTCAAGGTGGTGCGTCACCGTGGGAGGTACGCTTTTTTCGTTGACCGAATACGTGCCGAAGTAGGCATCGTAAGCGAGCGAAGAGTGGTTATTGGGGCGATGAAGTCCCATGAATTGAACGGCCATGTGCCCCGTTCGATCGTACATGATATAGCCGACGGGATATTCTGGTCCGTATGCGGGGTCGGGGTTCGAAGTTCCGTCCGCGTGCTTGACGACTCGTGAAACGAGTCTCCAAGTGCCAATGAGTTGATCCTTGGCGGACGGCGTGGGGGCGGCGACCGTTCTTGCGCCCACCAAGCCCCACGAGGCTGATATGACCAACACTACAATAAGAATGGCAGAGGGAATTTTCATCTTTCTCTCCCGATCATTGCCTGTCCACAGCGTCTCGCCACCTCCACTAGCCTCTTTACGGGAAGCGATGGTTTGGCCAATCATTTCGCTTGTGTTGCCGTGCGCCGCTGCACTTCGTCGAAGAAGTTTTCCAGAAAGATCACGTGGCTCTGCGCCTTCTGACCTTCCGCCGTCTCGGCCGGCATTAGCGCGGCGATTCGCTTGCCGTCGGGCGCGAGATCGACGTTCTTCGCGGCGTTGGCGACGCCCCCAATCTGCTTCTCGGACCACACTCGCGGTTTGTCGGCCACGAACGAATCGCCCTTCACCGTATATGCCGCCACCATGATGTGGTTATCCAAAGCCTCGAAGAAAAGCTCACGTCCGTTACGTGACCACATCGGGTACACGCCGTCGCTGTTCGAGATTTGCCATTTCCCGCCCTTGTCCGGAAAGGCCCGCACGTAAACCTGATAGGTCCCCGACTCATCGGAAGAATAAGCCATCCACCTCCCGTCGGGAGAGAAGGAGGGGTGCCGCTGGTCCGCCGGCGTTTGCAGGAAAACCTCTGGCTTTCCGGCACGCACTCCCGCACTATCGCTCTCCAGCGGCACCGTCCATAGATCAAATGCCCCGGTACTTGATTCCCAGAACGCCAGCCGTCCCCCGTCGGGCGTGAAGGACCACGGCCACTGGGTGTTTTTGCTTTGGGTCAATGGTTGCGGCTTGCCCGCTCCGTCGGAACGGGCTACAGACGTGCCTGCTCCCGCCGCTCGGAAGGCGATATACCGGCCGTCCGGGCTCCAGAGGGGACCTTGGGCTGTTCCGGTGAATGTTAAGCGCGTCATCGTTTCGCGTTTCCAGTCGTAAACCCAGATGTCCGTGCCAGATCCCTCCGTCACCTCCAAGGCCAATCGCTGCCCGTCTGGCGACAGGCTAGGACGCCCATAGCCGCCCGGTTTGGCTAATAACGGTTGCGCCTTTCCCGCGCCGTCAAGCCACCCAACAGTGAAGAGTCCGCTGCCCGCCCCACCGCTGCGGTAAATCAGCGTCCCAGTTTGGGAGAAATCGAGCTGCGCCGAACCATATATGCCGTAGCCGACTTGGTCGAGCACCGGGACAGGCGTCCCGTGCACCTCCAAGCGATCAAGATCGAACGGGACAGCAAACAGCGTGCCTCGATTCACGTAAATCAGATGGCCGCTAGGCAAATAGCGCCCATACGTGCCGCCTCGCACGAGCGTCTTCCTGCGGTGACCCGCCAAAGACATCACTTCGATGTCGGCTCCATCGAACCCAACTCCCGACTTATTAGTCATGAACAACACGGCCTTGCCTCCCGGCAGGATTTGCGGCCAGCGATGCGTGGCTTCTCCGTTTGCGAGTTCGGTCACTGGTGTTGGTGGCCCCCCCGTGGAAGGGATCCGGGATAGAGGTGTGCGTTCGCCGAGCGCCACGATAATATTGCCATCTTTGCCCCAACTGCCACCTGTACCATTGCCTGAACTGCACAGCGTAATTGCTGAGCCGCCGTCGACCGAAATTTTTTGGAGTTTTCCCACCGAGAAGAATGCAACCCATTGCCCGTCCGGGGAGAAGAAAGGACTAAATGCCCCTTGCGTTCCTGCAAGTTCAGTGGCGTTGGGCCGATCGAGCCGCCGGGTAAACAGCCGCCCCTGTGAGACATAAACAAGGCGGGTGCCGTCGGGCGAAAGGATCGCATCGGTTCCCCGTGCGGAGCCAAGCGACACATCGGATCCAAGGTCAACGTCCAGCCGCACCAGTGCTCGCTCAACAGGTTGCGTTGCCCGCCACCAGCCCCACAACGCGACAGCTGCGATGATCGTTGTTGCCACGGCCGCCGCTCCGATTGCCAACAGCAACTTGCTCGTGGAAGCTGAAGCAGCCTGCGTGGCACCGGAATCTTTTGGTGCCACCAGCGCATCTTCAACCTCGATTCGGATCGTCGCCGCATCCGGGGTTCGCTGACGCCGATCTTTCCGCAGGCAGCGTTGCAGCAGAACGCGAATGGATGGAGAGATGTTCGCGGGCAGCGCGGTCCAATTAGGTTCGGATTTCACAACAGAAGCTAGAATTTCAGTGATGTCTTCGCCATGGAATGCTTGCTTGCCCGTGAGCAGTTCATAGAGCACGCAGCCGAACGCCCAGATGTCGCTTCGTTTGTCCACGGCCTTGCCTCGCGCCTGCTCTGGACTCATGTACGCCGCCGTGCCCAGAATCACTCCCTGCATCGTGGCAGCTTGGCTCAATGTCGGTGAATTGCCGATGTCTTCCGTTAATGTGTCACCCGCGAATGCTTTCGCCAACCCGAAGTCCAGCACTTTGACTTTTGCTTCGGGCGTCACCTTCACATTGGCGGGCTTCAGATCGCGGTGAATGATTCCTTTTTCGTGTGCGGCTTCGAGGGCCTCGGCAATTTGCTTCGCGATGGCAAGAGCTTCTTCAATTGGAACTGCTCCATCTCGCTTTACTCGCTCGGCCAACGTTTCGCCGGGCACCAACTCCATGACGAGGTAATGCGTGCCGTCGGAATGTTCGAGGCCGTAGATCGTGGCGATGTTCGTGTGATTCAGTTGTGCCAGCATCTTGGCTTCGCGCTGAAATCTCGCAAGACGTTCGGCATCATGTGCGAACGCTTCCGGCAGAACTTTGATGGCCACGTCGCGCCCGAGCTTGGTGTCGTGCGCTTGATACACCTCTCCCATCCCGCCCGCGCCTATTTGCGAGAGGACTTCGTAGGAGCCGAGACGTGTGCCCGCTGAGAGTGTCATCACTTCTTCCCCGTGGGAACTTTCTGTTTCAGCTCTTCAAACCAGTTCTGCACGATGTTGATTTGCGTCGCCGCGGAAGCCTGCTCGGTTTCCTTGACCATCAGAAACCGCTGGCCATCCGCGGACACATCATAGGTCATGGTCGCGAGTGGCCAGTCGGATCTAACGTATGATCCCTCGAAGAGTTTCCGCGGTTTGCCCGCGGAAAAGCCAGGCTGAGCGGTAACATCTGCCGCCATCATCTTGTTGCCGCTGCGGAAGAATAGTTCTCGCCCATTGCGGTTCCAGACCGGCTCCGTGCCGCCCTCCGTCGAAATTTGCCACTTCCCGCCCGGGGCCGGATACGTCTGCACATAGACCTCGGGGCGCCCGGACTCATCCGAGACATAGGCCAGCCAACGTCCGTCCGGTGAAAAAGTCGGCGCTACTTCCATGAAGGGTGTTTGCAGGAACGGCTGCGCCTTGCGGTCGCTCAGCCGTAGCACCCAGAGATCCTTCTGCGTCTTGGGATTGATCTCGTTGAAGGCTAGAAGTTGCCCATCCGGAGAAAATGATTTGGGGATGTCGGCGTAATCACTCTTGGTCAATCGCTCCAGGCCGCCGCTGCCATCGGCTAGTTGCCACCAGACGTTGTATTCCACTGTCTCCTTGTTCGACTGAAAGACGATCCGCTTGCCGTCAGGCGTCCACACTGGGTTGCGATTAAGGCTGCTTTCAAACGTAAGCCGGGTTAATGAGTCCCGTACAAGATCATAGATCCAGATTTGTTGATCGACGTCCACTGCGACGCGCCGGCCGTCTGGCGAAAATCGGACACTACCATAGGCCCTCGGTGGCGCCGGCAAGGGCTGCTCCGCGCCGCTGCGGCTGAGCCACACCAGACTCCGTCGTATAGCTTCCGCACCTCCGGAAATGTATGCCAGCGAGCCGTTGTCGGAGATGCTGTACTGGCTCCCGAAGTAGATTGGCGATTCCGCAACGTCCTGCACCATTGGGACCGCCGCACCAATGATTTGCAGACGCTGCGGGTCGAATGCCACGGCCATCAGTGTTCCCCCTTGCGCGTAAATCAGATGCCCGGAAGTCGCGTAGCGGGGTTGTATGCCGCTCACTAGATTGCGTCGCTCGCCGGTCGTGAGCGATTGAACTGCAATCTGAGGCTTGGCGTCCGTTCCCATGGCGAACAATACGGACTTGCCTCCAGGCAAGAACTCCGGCCATGTATGGCCGGTGTCTCCTCCTTCCAGACGAGTCAGCGGCTGCGTTGTGCCGCCCGCTGCCGGTACTTGCAGGATCGGTGCGCGGAAGTCCCCCAAGCCGATGACACCTTCGCTGCTCCAACTGGCTCCCGCGGGCAGAGGGCTGTCGGCCAAGGTCACCGCGGTCCCTCCGTTGACCGAGACCTTTTGCCATTTTCCTCCCGCGGAAAAAATCACCGACTGGCCATCGGGAGAAAAAAATGGCGTCACCGCCCCCTGGGTCCCCGAAATTGGACTGGCCTCTTGGCGATCCATCGAACGCAAATAGAGCTGCTGCGACGCGCCCCGCTCGTGAGCGACGTACGCCAGATGCGTGCCGTCGCGAGAGAGCGCCACCGGAGAGCCGAAATCCGTGCCTGCCAATTGTTGGCCCGGCGGTAGCGTGATCGTAAGCCGCGACACGGGCTGGGGCACCGGTTCGGTCGCGGGTCGTAGTCTCCAGATTACCAAGCCCGCAACAACCGCCGCCAATGACAGGATTCCGGCGGCGAGCGTTAGCCGCCGGTTGCCTGCAGAAAGAGAGCCCGCTCGCGCGGCCACCTGTCCTGCGGCGACCTGCGAGCCGCTCTCGGCAATCCATTTCAATTCGCGGCACAGGTCGCCGGCACTTTGCCATCGTTGGTCCGGGTCCTTGGCCAGACACGTCCTGACCACGCGGTCCAGCGTTGGCGGCGTCATCGGCTGCAACGAAGAAATCGGGGGCGGCTCCGTCTCAAGAATCTTGGCCATCAGGCTGGCAGTCGTCTTGCCCTCGAACGCTTTCTGGCCCGTGGCCATCTCGTATATCAACGCCCCAAACGCGAAGATATCCGTCCGCCCGTCTATCTTGTCTACCTTTCCTTCCACTTGCTCTGGCGCCATGTATTGCAGTGTGCCAAGGATCGTGCCCTGCGCCGTGATAGCGTCTTTCGCCGTGGGGAGCTGAGAGAATGGCACGGTGGGCGATGCCTCTTGCCGCAGCTTGGCTAGTCCGAAATCTAAGAGTTTTGTCCCAGACTTCGTGAGCATAATGTTTCCAGGCTTCAGATCGCGATGCGTGATTCCCCTGCGATGTGCCTTGTCCAGAGCGTCGGCAATCTCGATGGCGTATTGCAACACCTGTTCCAGCGGCAACTGACCTTTCAGCAACCGCTGGGCAAGCGTTTCCCCTTCGAGATATTCCATCACCAAGAAATCAATTCCGTCCTGCTGGCCGATGTCGTAGAGGGTGCAGATGTGCGGATGATTCAGGCTGGCAACCACTCGGGCTTCGCGCTCGAATCGCTCGCGCAACTCGGAACGATTCGCAAGATGCGTCGGCAAGACTTTAATGGCGACGATTCGATCGAGGCGAGTATCGCGGGCTTTGTACACCTCGCCCATCCCGCCCGCACCGATGGCGGAGAGAATTTCGTAGGGCCCTAAGCGTCTGCCAGGGGGGATCGGCATGGGCACCTGCCAACTTAGAATTGGCAGAGTATAACTCTTTGGCTATCGGCAAATCGATATTTTTGAGCGGGGTTGCTTATCCGAAGCGCTCAATAAACTGGTGATTCTTGAAGCCATGGAACACGATTCGTGGGTACGCAGATTCAGTCACTTGTGGCAATGTCTTTGACAAGGATTTTTGAAAGCCTAGCGAAGCCCGCGAGCGGTAAGGGACATACGATACTTTGCGTGGTAGCACATGGTGCGCGTCAATCTCCTTCGCGAAATGGCAGGGGGACCGCTTGGTGCGCCACATCTCGAAGCAAGAAGGTTGCGCGCCAGCGGGGAAGCGGAATCGTTGATTCCTTGTCCCCGAGATCAGGAAATCTTGACGTCCAACTGGGGCGGCAACGGTTGCTCTTTGCACCTCCGATGCAGGCGAGTCTGCCTGTGCAGTCGATAATACTCGTAATGCTGGCAAGTTTGACCGCCAGGAGTTCTTTTGGGCTGAGCGACATTCCGTGGGGAAATTCCGAGTTGCGCCTCGATCATCTAAATCTTCTCCCTTTAGCTAGAGGGGAAGAGCCGTGGGTACTTATATGCAAAGAATGTGCGCAATGTGCACAACGTTCACGCTCTTCCTTCTGTCGCAATTCTTTATTTCTCGCATCACATAGTAGGAATTGCAGTTAGTTATGCCTTTTATTTTATGCTTGGAGGAAATCCCGATCCGTTAGGGAGGGTATTCAAAGATGTCCTTGGTCTCCGTAAATCTAAGGCCGTCCGTAAGGCCAAATTCTTCGCAAAGCGCACACCGCACGCCACCGTAATCGGTCCGGAGCGCCATGCTCGCAGCGATGGTCCGTCGGTCAATTCCCAGTTGGGCGGCAACCTCGTGAATTTTCCGTCTAAGACCGAGTGTGAGCTTCAAACCACGCCCCGAACGGCCAAGCCTTGTTGTGGGCAGCCCCAAACCTCTCAAAACCATCCCGACCTTTTTCGGACCGAGCCTGTGGTCCTCAGACTGATCCGCCAGTCTTTGATTGATCTGAGCAGCCAATTCACCAACGAGAATTTCCGAATCGAAACTCCCGTTTTCTATTCCCGGGTGGCAAACGATCATCAGGGCTTCAGCGACAAGCCATTCTGGTTCCAAAGAACGGTCGATACGACCCTCTTCATCGTATCCCCCTAAAGACTGGACCAACTCTGACGTGATTCCCACATCTCCCAGAAATGGTGCAGCGAGCGCCCGAGCAATTTGCCGGATCCGCGGACTCAGGCCATCGAGGGCATCTTGGGAGAGTGAGAAGTTTTTCACCGCCGTATGATTTTGTAATCTAAAGCCTAATAATTTGGGTTGAAATTCTTGCTCAAGCTTTTGCATGGCCGCCTCGTCTAATGGATCGGTATCTTCATTGGCTGGCAACATCGAAATGGTCACACCCCGACTCATCAATGCTGCGTCGCCGATCGGTTGGCGCGATGAAATAATTTTCAAACTGTAGGTTGAAAACCTTTGGCCATTACGAATCGTCGGAACGCCGGGAGTTGAGCCAGTGCGAAGCATTCGCAGCAACTCAACATTAGGCACAGAACTTCCCAACTCAAGCTCGTCGATAATGAGCGTCGGATCCCAAGCATCCACAAGTTTGTATACAGATCCGCTCCGCAGATCTCCAGCAATCAATCCACGGCGACAGAGGCATCGCATAACCTTAAGGAGTTTTGTCTTCCCGCTACCTAAAGGCCCTACCACCCACAGGTAAGGCGCAGCTTCAAAACAATCGGCAAACCAGCTTGCCAAAACAAAGGCCGCGATGTACCCCATTTGACCCGGGCGAATTGTCACGAACTGTGAAATCACTGATGCGATTTCTGTCAATAAATTGTATGGTGTCTCACACGGCAGTATCCCATCGGCAAGGCTCAATGCTGGGAAAGAAGCCGAAGTTGGGTCGGGAGGGACATAAAGTTGTCCGTTGGATTCGATGGAATTAAGGATGGTTGCTCTCCCATTTTCCCAGCGCAAAAAAGCCATCCGTGCCGGGTTGTCGGGATCTCGAATGGTCTCAATTAGCACTCCTGGCTCACGATGAAAGGGCGGAAACGCTCCGGTCACGATTATGCGTGTGCCGCCTTCTACTCGTGACCTGATCTGAAAGGAGCGTGGAACGACCTTTAAATGCAGTTGTTTGTTTACCGGCCCGTCGCCTTTCGGGACAATCTCTTCGCCTTGGCATGGGCTGGCCTTGCCAACCGTTTCTACCAACTCTGATCCCGTGGCTTGGCTCAATTTATCTGAGTTCGCCGCATTTTCGAAAGCAGCATCGGGGATTGACCGGGAAGAATTCTGATCGGATGAGGGTTCGACGTTGTCTACATGGTTTTGTGATTCATATGGCAGCATGTCTTTCCGTTCCATGGTGTTGCTCCTTAAAAACAAAAAAGGCTGGTAACAGCGCCTGCCTCCGCCCCACACTGGTGTCTGGCGCCACTCATTGCCAGGCTACAATTGCGGTTCAGGAAACCTGCGGTTACTCGCCTTCGTTTTTAAGAGCCCTTTACCCGGAATTCCTAAACTAGCTTTGCGGTGCTAGTTCACTTCCTTTGTGCTTAGAGTCTTAAACACCTCCTCATTCAATTTCTGCACGCGGGTCCACAAACCTGCTGCAATACGTCGATTTTCGCGTGCCGTTCGTTAGTGTAGCAGGCGATCAACAAGAATCAACGGGAAATTTGCGCCTTCGAAAAAGAAAACAAGGAATGGCCCTACTCTCAAGTCGCGCCCGGCTTGAATATCTCGATTTCCGCTTTCTCACCGGCCTTTTGCAATTTGCCGTCGAAAGTGGCCAGCGGTGCTCATTGCCGGACCGCCACATCCAGATAGCCGGCGCCATATGCAGAAAGGCCATATTCCCGCGCGGAGGGGAGAATATTTCTCACACTTTCTGTGATTGATTGCGAATCCATGAGAACTATCAGTCCGCCCAGCAGCTCAACAAAGCGCCGGCACCAAAATCGCGTGCCCTATTAGCGCGACCAGTATCCCGTCTGCGTATTCGCTTACCTCATCCGGAAAACATCAGGCGAGCGCTACAGACGCATCGATAACAATCCCAATCAAAACCGCCGCCCCTCTTCCAGCATTTGACGGACGCTCATCTTGCCGGGCTTGATCCGCTTGCGCAGCTTCCGCATACCCTCCACAATCTCTTTGTGCGTCATTCTTGTTTTTGTTTCCTCGATAGGAACCAGCATTGCCGCAGGGATGCCGTGCTTTGTTATCATTATTTTCTCACCCCGGCTGACCCGATCGAGCAAATCCGCTAGATGCGTCTTGGCCTCAAAAGCCCCCACTAATGCCATCTTGATGCCTCCATTTAAACTAGTGTCAACTAGTCTTATTATGAAGCAAGAAACCACCGCTGAAGCAGTAGGCATGAACACCGATAAACCTGAAGCAAACCCGAGTCAAAGATATAAGTAATTATATATTCTGTTCAGAAGAAAATATGGCGAAGAAATCGGGCATAAGTCGTACGAAAACCCTATTGCCAAACGCCGCTGGCCTGCAAGCCTACTGCTCATCCGGCGCTTCGCCTTCGCTATCGCAGCCTGGAAACTGTCCGAGATCCGGCCGAGCTGGAACTACTCGGAGGGGTCTTTCTTCTGGCGGGCGAGAAGGCGCTGGAGATAAGTATGCCCTTCTTCTTTCTACGATGCAGCGGCACCTGTGGGCAGAATCTCGCACAGTTGGGCAAGACTTCTGCGGTTTGCATTGTGAACAACGTGAAAGTGATGACGCTTTGGAAGGCAATCTACCTCGAAACTCAAACGAATCGCGCGAATTTATGCCAGACCCGCGGATGTGGTAAGCGTCAGCATATGCGGACTCAAACCGCAGACCTCTACCGTGTCAATTTCCTAAGCGATTTGGGAACGGATGAGGTGGAGTGAGTGCAAGTTGTATTGGCTCAAATGGCTAGCTCGGAATTTGCGTTCATTTAGTGGGCAGTGATGAGCACGAGTTGGATGCGTTTGCCGGGGCTAGCATGAAGGGGTTACGTCACAAAGTACGTCACAAAAAATAAAAAGCTTAAACTCCATCGGTTCTTTGCGGCGCGCTTGCATGAAAATTGCGATCTTTCGTGCAACTAGATGCGTTCTGAATCATTTACCAAAAATTCATATTCTCTCAGCTCCTCTTGTCGTTTGGCTTGTTGGTGAATTCTCTCTCATTTCACCTGGTGCAAAAATCCCCGATTAGGTCATTTACTCACCCAGGGCAGCAAGATTGACGTACAGGACACAACGCTCACCTATCGTGCGGGAAAACTCAGGGCCGCCCGCTACTCCCACGATGGCTGGGCCGATTCGCTTTGTGCCGTTACATTATCTGGCAAACAAAGTATCATGTTACTTCTGCCTGCTCGTCCTTCAATCCTTCAAAAAGATAGCCGGACTCCGAGCTGCGCGGCGAATGGGATGCCGACCGTCGTTCCTGGCCCGAAGAAATCTCCCAGCGCACCGGCCGGTACCAAGAGCTGATTCGGGTTGGTGATGGGTTTCGTACTACTGCAAGCGGAATTGAGACAGAAAGCTGTAGCATTCGCTGGATTGTTCACTGCCATGGGTAGCGCGGAGATGTCGGTAATGTAGTTGTTGCCCGGATTATTTCGATTACTTAAATTGAAAAACTCGACAAAAGGCGTCACCGACCAACTCTCCAGAAACTTGAACGGTCGGCTCGCGCGCAAATCGAGTTGAATGAAAGGAGTCCCGCGAAACTGATCGAGGGTGGTCTGCACCCCATTTACCACCGCGCGATTGTTCGAGGCGTCGCCAAGCCCGTTTACGTCCACCGGTGTCGTCAGGGTGATTGGACGCCCACTTTCCGCCTGAAACAGAGTCGTCAATTCGAATCCCCCCGGCAAGTAAATACCGCCGGCAACGACGAAACGATGCGTTACATCTTCGCCGGACGGGCCATAGTCTCCTTTCGCGAACGGATTCAGCGGGTCGCAAACGCCGTTCACATAGTCGAACAGCTCACCCAGCACGCAGCCCCAGGTATCCGCGCGCGAAAGCGTGTAGTTGACCGTAAGATTGAGGCGCCGCGTCACGTTCCCTTGCAGGTGGAGCATCAGCGCGTCGTATCGAGAGCGATTGTCGCTCCGGAACACGGTAATGTTCGGCACATTGTCCATCTGCGTAGCCTGATCGGAAGCGAACAGCGGCGAAGAGAGCGTAAAACCTGAGTTATAATTGTACGCGCGATATCCGTGATTCCCTTCCTCATGGGTCAAATCCGCGCTCACCGTCCATTTGTTGTTGAACGCGTACTCGAATCCAGCAGTCGCATGAATCGCATAAGGCGTCTTGTAGTCCGGGTCGATGATATCGCCCATTCCTCCCGCAGCCGCTCCGGGCAGGCATCCCGTATCGGTGGGAACTCTGCACGGTCCCGGAGCCGTATTCACCGCCTGAAACGCTGTGACCCAACCGTTTTGTGCCAAGTCGTTGTAATAGAGGCCGAACCCGACTCGAATCACCATGTGCCCGTTTTGATCTGGCGAGTAGGCGATTCCCAGCCGTGGCGCCAGGGCGTGACGATAATCGTGCGGCGCTCCGGTCGGAAGCGGTAATTTTAGGGATCGGACCGTAAGCAAAGCGGGGTTCTCCGACTGACTTCGGCCGGACGCTTTAAAGAGTCCGAACGTGGTGTCATATCTCAGTCCGTAATTCACCGTAAGATGCGAAGTTACTCGCCACGAATCCTCCGCATAAATGCCTAGCCGCTGCACGTTCTGCGAAAAGCTGCCGTCACCGGCAGACGTGGTTGTGCAGCTGGTCCCCGGCGTTGCATTGTTGCCGCAGTTCAAATCCTCGGTAAATTGCGCCAGATTTGAAAGGTAATCCACCGGATTGACCGCAAACACTGTCAAATTATCAGTCGTGGCGGAAAGTGCTCCACTGAGTACCGGTTCATGAATAAAGTTCACACCAAAGCGCGGAGCGTGTTTTCCCATTGCGTGGCTCACGTTATACAGGAACTGATACTTCTCTTGGTTACGCAGCACCGGGAACGCTGTGATCGGCGTCAGGAATTGGTTGTCGCCGAAAGTCTCAAAGCCGGAAATCGTGCTGGCTGTGGAACTGAAGGGAAACGCCAGCGCAAACCCCAGATATTGGTTTCGCGTTTCGGTGCGGTGCAGAAAACTTGCGTCAAAGGTGAACGATCCCACCCAAGTTGGGCTGAACGTAAAGGCATTGCTTATCACAATGTTTCGGTAGTTCGCTTGCGAGGTCGCGCCAGTGGATGGCAACGTGCCCTGCTGTACCAGATCGTTATCCGTAGTGTAGTTGTCAGTGGCAATCCGCAAGAACCACTGGGAACGCGAAGATTGATACCAATCCAATCGAGCGTCGATCAGAAGATCATGGAATGGTATCGAGACGCTGTTCGGCGTTGCGATTGAAGTCACGCCGGGTATCAGTCCATCCGAGGCCAAGTTTGCCAGCGCCTGAAACTGCGTTGAGGTGGCAGGGCTGTAAGCAATGCTTGCCTTTTCTGGAACATATTCGAGCCCGGTGAAAAACCACAGTTTTCCCTTTGCGATGGGTCCGCCCAGTGTCCCAACATAATTTTGCCGGGAGAACGGCTGCTTTGGATTCGGCGCGGGATTATCAATTGGGAAGCGCGCGTTCAACGCTGCGTCCCGTTCGTAGAATGCCGCTCCGCCGTGCCATTGATCGGTGCCCCGCTTGGTCGTAATGACAACGGCTCCAGCCGTAGTCCCACCGGTATCCGCGTCCTCCCCTGCGGTCTTGAACGCGAATTCCTCGATTGAATCCGGGGAAATATTCTGTAAAAAACCGCCAATGTAATCGTCGGAGCTGTCTCCACCGTCAATGGAGAGCTGATTGTTCAGCCCGGAACTGCCTCCTGTCGAAACGGCAGTGATGCGCGCCTTGGTAGGATCTGAAGGCTCTACAGGCTCGGTCCCGGGCGTCAAGTATGCAATGTTTGCGAAGCTGCGGTTTGCGAGCGGAATCGTACCGAGATCATGCGCCGTCACCACGCTCTGATGCACGGTACTCGCTATGTCGATTGGCTCCGTGGTGACCGACGATGGCTGCGCGGTCACCGTGACGCTGTCCTTCATGACCTGCAGGCGGAGCGTAACATTAATGTTTTGCACGGAACTCACTGCGATTTGTATCTCAGCTTGGGCCGACGCAAAACCGTTCGCATCAACCTTGACTTGAAATTTGCCGGGTGTCAGGTCGTCAACTTCGAACTCGCCGCGGCCATTTGTCTGGACTGCCCGCAGGGTAGGAAATTGCTCAGCCTGCACCGTAACGCTGGCGGACGGAATGCGCCCCCCGCTGACGTCTTGAACCATACCGCGAAGACTTCCTGTCGGACTCTGCGCCCAGGCACTACAACCAGCAGTCAACAAGGCGATGGTCGCGAACAATGCCTTTCGCATAATCCCTCTCAAAACATGACACATTCGTACTCACGCGCTTGCAGCCTTCCTACATACAATGACCGACAGCAGCCAGACCTAAGGGCAGTGCGCCATCAGGTACTGCGCGTCTGCGATCATGATGTGCGCAGCGGTTGCGTCGACTCCATTGCCTGATTGTGCGTTCAGTTCGTTGATGAACGCCTGATAGATGTTATTTGCCGTTGCGCAATTACCCCCGGCTCGTGCATTGGCGGCAGCATTCAATTTATCAAGCAGCGACTGAGCTTCACCCTGATTCTTGATTTTGCCTGCTCCCAGAAACTGCGTAACGTCGCCCTTTATACTCTCAGGCGTAACGATGATCGTAAACGTCACCGCCCGGGAGCCTGCGTTGCCCACATTGTCCAGGCCCATAATGCTGAAGGTATGGGGGCCAAGACTCAGCTCGGTAAGGAGGTTAATTGTTTGACCGCTTGCAAGACCGTGGCCAAAGACCGTAGTCATACCATCCATCGAAGACGTGAACTGATTTACGCCGGAGCCAGCATCGCTGAGGCTGTAGTTGAGCGTGAGAACGGCGCTGTGGGGATAGGTCGTGGGCTGGGGCTGCACAATGCCGATAACCGGCGGCGTATTGTCGAGGATAACCGTTTCGGTGTGCCGGGGTTCGAGCAGTTGCCCGAAAGACTGGGCAGAGTACTGCAAGTCATACGGCCCGTCGGCGCCGCTGAGGTGGAGAGACACGGAATGTGAGCCTGCATCGATAGGGGCACTGGTCCAATACACCAGGAAGGGCAACGTGGGCGGAGCGGGGACCGAGTAGCCGTTCTTCATCGCGCCAGTGGCTGCATACGCCGTGAGAGGAGCCCCTTGATGGTGGAAACGATATTGGAAATATTGCGCGTCCGTGGACGTGGTCGAGAGCACCAGGGGCGCAGCGGAAGTAACGTAGTTAATGTAGTGCGGGTCACCGAGGTGGAGCGGAGCGCCCGTTGGCGCTGCAGCGGCCGGAATCTCTTCCACGGCAAACTCGACTTTGTATTGTAATTCGTCGCACGTGAGCGGGAATGAGGCTGTGCAATTGTCTCCCGTGTTTTCAGTTGTGAACGAAGGTGCATCAGACCATTTGTAATCCGGAGCCTTGAGGTCGAACTCGTAAGTCCCGATGCGGTCGTTGTTCGCGGTGGCCAGCGCTAATAAATCGCCGAAGCTGTCCGGGGCGCAACCCGCGGGACTTGGGTCAGGATCATTGTAATTCCTGCAGAAGTGGGAATCCACCCTATCGGATTCCCAGCCGCCGACGCCAACGTGAATCGGTGTGCCATCCTGAACGCTCACGATCCAAGGGGTGTTGTCGAATAAAAAGCAATCGCCGTCACCGTTCTCAGTCAGCGCGTCGCCATTGCATTTGTTGCTGCCATCCGGGTTGCGGTCAAAGAAGGGGTCCATGTACCTGTACTGTCCGCCAACATTGACGAACACGCGCCAATCGCCATCTGGAGCGCCGAGGAGTGGGCTACCTTCCCCGTTCGCGACGACGGTGAGTGCGTGCAAGGTCACCTTAAACGTGCGCATGATCGGTGTAGAGACAGGTCCCGGAATGCCAATCTGCATTGGCAGGGCACCCTTAGCAAAAACATTTGGTTTCATGTTCGCAGACGCGAGAAGGATCTGTCCCCCAGGAACGTCGTCCCACCCTAGAAGGATGCTCTGGGCAAAGAAATTCGCGCTGGTGCCGGCAAACGGAAGAATGACTCGCAGGCGCGTGGGATGCGCAGCGGGAACTGAAGGGCACCCCGTCTCCGTCTGGTTCGGCGGCGGCGTCGTCGCGTCAAGAAGGCAGAAAACCGGGACCGCGGTCACACAGCCGTTGGTGTTTGTACCGCCGCATGTGTGTGCCGGAAGCTCGCTGGAATGGTCCACGATGCGCCACTGCAGAGAGGCATCCCCAACCGGCGGCGTGACCCTGAAAGTACCGCCGTTCAGCAGTGAATGGTAGTTCGTTCCGGGCGGATAGACATCGAATACGTAGTTGGGATCGTTTGGGCCATTCAGTGGAATGACCGGGCTCGTGTGGGGCGTGCCGCAGTCGTCGCCGGGGTTGTGCGTAAGTTGGCACGCATCGTTGGCCCCACCGCCGTTGCCGCTGACGAAGATATCGGCTTCCGTTACTGGCACATTTGTGGGCCCACTGTTCGCGTGGCCGGCCGGCACAGCAACTGGCGCACCGGTAATTGGTAAAAAGCTTTGCGGGCCTGGGAAATTAGGAGCCGAGGTGCGCGGCACAGGGAATGAGTCTAGTGCCGGATGGTTCAGGCGGAAGGTTACCAGAGCGCGCGGCGGATGAATCTCCGTCGAATACTTGACGAGTGCCCTCTCTCCGCCGCCCGGGTGACCGCAATCGAAGATCCAACGCCCGGCGACCCAGACACGATCGTTGACAGCAGGCCACACGAACTCGGGCACCGCGCCCCAGATGCGCTGGAAACCTTCGCCTTCATCCATCAGGCTCGCGTTGTCCCACTCGACCTCCATGTGGACGTGATGGCAGGGGTCGCTGTAGGTGCCGTCCGGGCACTTTTCTCGTCCGGTCGGGTCGTCCGCCGTCACCTTGGTAGGGTCTGGGGGATTCGCGTACGATGACAGTAAGTATTGATAGGCCTGATCGGGAACAACGTTAGCCGTAAAGTCATGGGTGTAGTGGTTCCAGGTTATTTCCTCTTCGGAAACCTCGCTCGGCGCCTGGTTACTTTCGAGCTCACCGCTCGGGTACTCCTCACCTGGCGTGGGGACGGTTCCCTCTAAGATGGTCACCGGATGGAGGAAATTGTTCGGAAATGGAAGGTTGGGGTCGATGATGATCGGCTTCCACTCGGGCCTGCCGCGCGCCTCGTCGGAGTCGTTCGAGAGATCAGTGGCGTCGCAGACGGGCGAGTTGTCGAACGCCGCCGTCGCCGGGGTGTAGGTGACATTGTTTTGGGGCATCGCGCGGGAGGACAAGGCCAACCCCGAGAGACACAGACCGACCGCCACTCCCAGAAGCCGCATGAAGACTCTCATCGAAAAAGCACGCAACAGGAAAGTTTGTCGAACTTGCATTGTCTTTCTCCCCTCTTCGCAAGAGGTATCGACTGCAGTTTTCAAGTCAAGACCTGGATTGCGTGTTCCGAATCGACACAAAGCAAATGCAAAGTGCGCCATTCTGAAGGCGCTCGTGATATTAAACAATGGTCCTAAAAGACCCAGACTAGACGTACCATTACACGTTCAGGACCTCTTCCATGTTCATACGCCATCGTCCAATGATGCCGAAGGATGTTCGGGAATGCGCTGAGATCATAGGGACGCACCCGGTCATCGGTCCGCGCTATGGAGGCCGAATCAGAGATTTGTGTACGGCATGGCTGCGCTTGATCCGTTGCGAAGCGAAACGCGCAACAGTACTCCAAATGAGCACTCCTTGTGCCCCGATTTGCTTCATCGGGGTCTCTGTTTTTGTGACCGACGATTTCGTGCGTGAGATGAAGGCGCACCCGGGTTTTTGGTTTGGACCGGAATTGCTGAAGAGGATTCTGCGGGGCGATTCTCCCATCCTCTCAAATAGTCAATTCCGGGACGCAAACTCGCATGGCGGGCTGAATCTGGTTGTCTGGGAAGGTTGTATTCGCCCGGAATTCGAGACAAATAGCGAAATTCGTCGGCACGTTATGGGTCGGTTTACCGAAGAACATAAAGGATTTTTTTTGAAGGAGATTATCGGCTCACAGCTCGAAAGCGCAGAAAGATTTCGGTGGACGCTCCAGACTGGCGGCCTGTTATGGAATCCGCGAACTGGCGTGTACAGAAAGTCCTTCGCAAAAGACCCGAATGAGATCATCAAAAGACCTCATTTAGTCGGTCTCACGCGAGAGATAGAACTGGCGCGTTCCGAAGCATGGGCCGTCTCATGGGTTGGCACCCTTTTTGACTATCATCCACCACTCTGTGGCTTTAGCCGAAGCGAACAACGCATGTTGCTGATGGCGCTTGAGGGGCAGACGGATCTGGAACTTGCCCAAAAACTTAACGTTTCCGTTCCCACTGTCAAAAAGATGTGGGTGTCGGTTTATCGCCGGGTGTCCGCCCATCTGCCAGAACTAATGCCGACTGCCTCGAGGCCGGATGTGTTTTCGATCCAGCGCGGGAAGGAAAAGAAGCGCCGCCTGTTGGCTTATCTCCGCGATCATCTTGAAGAGTTGCGGCCGTTTTCCCGGCGCCTGCAGCAAGCGAAAACTCCCATGACGGGTCTCGAGACAAGTGTTCATAAACAACGGCGACGGACTTACCGCAACAAAAAGATCGTGAATCTTGCGAAGGAACGCGACATCGCGTAAGCCGCTGCGCGTACGCCGCTAGTTTGATGAACCTGATTTTGATGAGATTGTGCGCGCCTGGCCGGAATCTGCGATTGCACTGAATTGCGTCAATCGCAGTATGGGCCTTAACGATATACGTCCCCATGCATCATCTGCGTAGGATCAAATTCCTTTGGAGCGCCTGTGATGTGATCCTTCGCATCCGTAATGACTTTGATAAGAATGATCGAGTCATTTTTCCCCTGCACTTTCACGACGCCATAGGGAGCGACCTTATCCGAAACCCACGTATCGGAGGAACCGTCCTTTGCTCGGAAGTGCTTACACTTGAATATCCCGGCAGGAACAGTGACGGTTTCGGTGCCGACCAGATTAGCCTTCGCTCGAATGTCGGACGGTATCGCGCCCGCCGCCGCCCCTCGTTCAGCCATCATATTGATATCCATTTTCATGGGATCCTCATCGGACCTTTGCATAATCACATTCGCCAAGACCATTCCCTTATCGTTCGGCGCAATTAGATATTTCATATAATCGTTGCCGCCGGACTGCGTGTCGGACGCCGCCATTTCCACCCAGAACGCGGCCTTGCCAGCGACAATTTCTTTCCCGACAACAGTGATTTCAAACTGAGACTTCTTTCCCTCTCGAGCCGTAATTTCGTAAGCTCCTCCCGACCCCACCACTGGATGCCATATACCGCTCATAACAGGCACCCGCAACACTATCTGGGCACCCAGTGGCAACGCCAATGCGAGCATGCTGAGTAGGATAACGATCTGCTTGGTCTTCATAAATGGTTGTCCCTTTCAAAAAATCTTAGCTAAGGCCCTAAACACAGTGTGATTCGTGATGACCTGATGGAGCTTCTGTACCACGCGAGTGAGAGAGTTTACATCACAGCCTCAGGCTGCGCGGCTCTGCTTTTTTGTACCAAGTCTAAGGCGAGTTTTCGGCTGTTTGACCGGACCGGCTTTTTTGTACCAACCCTAGGGTGAGTTTTCGGCTGTTTGGATCCCAATGAAATCGCGGCTAGCCGCGATCTCATTGGCGAATTCATTCGGTATCCGCTCCCCGACAGCCCCACGAGGACGACTCTCATTGTATTCCGTACGCCCAGTCTTTATGATCTGCCGGGTTTCGGTCATGCCTTCAACGTACACAACGTGCATAACGTAAACAATGTGCATAGCATTCCGAACTGAATGGAGCTACAGCTGGTGATTAGGATTCCTTTGCACGGGCTTTCGCATCGGCTGAAGTCTTCCTGCCCATGGACGTTTTCAAAGAATGGCTCCTGCAGACCTTACATGCTAGTATTTGTTTCTTCAAGCCTTGGTTGTCCACCACCGTTATATTGTGGTCCCAGCTAGCCTATGAATTTTCTGAACCGCTTCCTGATCGAGGGCTCTCTGCGATCCGCGGCTCGATCGCAGAATGTCTCCGAATCAGGGATGGCCGGGTGGTCTTATCGATGCCTAGAAAATTCCCGCCCCGAAGGGCGAAATACTTACTAACGGAGAGCGCCTTCTATCCACTTCAAATTGAACCAACACAGGCGTTTCAAGCCGAAACCGAACAATCGCTGTTTAATTGTGAAATCAAGGATTGGGGTGAACCCGAAGATAGCTAAATGCGAAGGTGCCGTTGAGCCCACAGAAGAGGGAAGCTGCTTTTGAGGTGCTATCGGTGTTACTCACGACTAGCGTTTTTGTGTCTTGAAGATGTGCCTGAAAGACCGATCTGTCGACGTTGATATCCAAATCGTCGCCGGAAGACTCGGCTTCTCCATTCAGGTCACACTCCCATCTCCCGTCACGCGGATCTGCGGTCTGGATGTGGATGAGGTACCGATTTCCGATGGGGTAGAGCGCAAAGAGCCCGATGTCCTTCACTTCGTACACGCCGGAGAATCGATGAGCCGGGTCGGTACCATTTAGGGCAGAGAGTCGATCTCGATAAAGTTCGCCGATACAATTGGCGTCCCCCGCGCACTTTTCCCGGCGTGCTATCCATGTCTTTTGGTCCTGCTTCATCTGAGTTCTTTGAGCATCATCAATAAAACCATCAAGCAATGTCTTCCAAGTTCGGCCCAGTTGGAAGTCGAGTCGAGACAGTTCGGCATTTCCACAGATAGTATTCTCGGAAACAGAAGCAGCCTTACGACAGTCGAATGATGGCTGTCCGCCCTGAGCGGCGTTGACAGAAATGCCTGCTACACTTGGAGTGGCAGCGGGCGTATTGGTTGCCGTTTGCGCGTGCAGCGGCCGGAGACAAATCAGCGCAAGAACCAGCCCGAGAATGAAATGCTTAGACATGTTCTTCATAGGTTTTCACCAATCGATTCCCGCGTTAACAAACATTTGGTAAACGCTCAGTTCGCGCCGCCAATCTTCTTGAAGGATAGAGTCAATGTCTGGTTTGATTTATCTCGACTTGTTGGCCTCGGACTTTCTCCCGGGATGACCATTGTCATAGTCCCATTATGTTTATCTATTTCATATGAAATTACTGGTTGCCATCCAATTGGATATCGTGACGTCTTCTCGGGTTTGGGGGGCGAGAAATAATGCTCCCACCGTATTTCCTCTGAATCAATAATTGTGCCGCGGATATCAGGCTCGGCACTTTTCCCAGCTCCGCCTACGTAAATTGGAAAGCCTTCAATGACTGAGCCCGATTGTGAAAACTCTTCATTCCATAGATAGCCGTATTTGCCCCTAATTCCCCAAGTTCCCGTCATCCAGCTGTATTGTTCTATTCCCTCAGTGATCTCTACTCTTTTCTTATCCAGCCAACCTTTGTTTTTGAGTTGCGCTAACAAGCGTTGCAAATTCGCATCGTTGTTGTCCGCTGCATCCATCCTTAGAAGTTTCTGTCCCGCTTCGTATCCTGCAATCGGGTCATTCAAACTGATTGCAGACGCTGCGCGAAGTTGCCAGACCAGGAATTCATGAGGGTGCTTCTCCAAAAACGGGCCACTCTGATCCATAAATTGTTTTAGCAACGCCTTTTGTTGTTCCAAATCCGTGCTCTGCTGCGCCTGCCGCGCCAGATCGATCAGGGCGTTGTAATCCACCTTATCCAGACCCGTAAGCGGTTCAGCAGTCACTCTCTCCGCCGGTGAAGTGGAACTTACATTTCTAGTTGGCTGATTGCTGGCCGGAGTTGCGTTTGCTGAGCCAGCAGCAGCGAGGGATTTGTCCAGAAGCGCCTTGGCTTTGACGAGACGCTGATCGGTGGGGTAGGCAACCAGCAAACCTGTTGTTAGCTGTTGTGCTTCGGCATATTTACCGGCGTGAACCAAGTCGGAAAGTCTTTTCATGACGTCATCCGGCGCCTGACCGGCCGGCGCTGGAATTGCCGCCGATGCGTTGATGTCCGGGGCGGGCGGTGTGGTGACTTGCGCGAGTGACAACCAGGCTGTCGTCACAACAATAGCGCAACTCAAGGTGAATAGTTTAAGCGGTCCTCGCACCGACTTAATTAGATTATTGTGGTTGGACTTGCTCATTTTCTGCGCGACTAGCTTTCTTGAAGGTTAGAGTAACCGGCTCGGATTTGGAGATGCTTTGAGGGTCGGCTTCCTGCGGTGGGACAATAATTGTCATCGTCCGTTTATCTTTGTCGAACTTGTATGAAATTACTGGCTGCCATCCCGACGGATAAAACTGCTGGTTGCCTGTGTCCTTTGGCCAAGTATTCACCCCGAAATAGCCATGGGGATCTGATCGCCGACCAATTGTCAATATAGGAACGGAAAAAGCACTGCTTTTTCCACGCACATGGCGAAATACAAACAGCCCGCCTGAATTAGTTGGAGGCAGATAATACTCCCATTTTATTTCTCCTGAATCGAGAATCGTGCCTCTGAAATCAGGTTCTGCGTTCTTTACCCCGTCACCGCCTATTAGATAGCCGTAGCGCCCATATTCACTGGTCAGGGCAATGATCGTTCCGGTCAGCTCATCCTCGTCGATCCTCTGGATCGCGGCATAGCGTTGTGTCCTTCGCCACTGCCCCAGCAGCCGACAGGCATGCCGCTCGCTTACTTCATACTTTTCGCGCGCATGCTCCACCGCACAACGCCGCCGCTCAGGGCTTAGAAGTTTCCCGAGGCCACATCCTT
>JAIQFB010000030.1 GCA_020073485.1 Terriglobia bacterium
AATCCTCAGGTCTCTGACGGTCCACCGGGATTCGCCCAGCAACGCCCCAGCCCGCAAGGCCGAGCCACATCCATTTGCGTTAACTAAAACGGTACGTTGCATGCCACAGGCATGGAAATGCGCCAGCTTGCCGCATACCCTAGGTACCGCGTGGGGTGCAGCCTCTTAAAGTTCCACTTTCCGAGAAAACCCGGAACTAATCCCTGCATCCAACGGAACTGATATGGGCCGGTAATCGACTCGCTGTGTGACATCCTGGCATTCGTCATAGGTTTCTCGGGGTTGGGGTCTGTCATCATCCTAGCGTGGCCAGAGGGTACCGTGAAAAAGTCCTTTTCCAGTAGTGTGATCCTTCTCGATCGGACATGCCGCGAACTCACCTGCCAGGGAGCGATCCGCGATCTTCGCAGCGCCCTGGCTCATTTCCGTCGCGCCGCGATCCTCGCCGCCACCCTGGCGCTCTGCGCCCCTCTCGGCGCCCTCGCGCAAATCACTCCTGTCCGCCCGCGGGTTACGGATCGAGTGAACACGTCCCAACTCACGGCGCTCACGGGCAACACGCATCCTCTGGCGCGTGCGCAATTCGACCGCGGCGCCGCCCCTGCGGACTTGCCCATGAACCGCATCATGCTGGTCCTGAAGCGCAGCCCCGAGCAGGAAGCCGCCCTGCAGGATTTGCTTGTCCAGCAGCAAACCATTGCGTCCGCCAATTTTCATAAGTGGCTCACCCCGGACCAATTCGGCCAGCAATTCGGCCCCGCCGACGCTGATATTCAGGCCGTTACGTCCTGGCTCGCGTCCTTCGGCTTTCAATCCATCAAGGTTTCCCGGGGCCGCACCGTCATCGAGTTTTCCGGCACGGCTTCCCAGGTTGAGTCCGCCCTGCACACGCCCATCCACCAGTACGTCGTGAACGGAGAATCGCATTGGGCCAACGCCAACGAACCGCAAATTCCCGCCGCGCTTGCTCCCGTAATTTCCGGAGTCGTATCTCTCCACAATTTTCGCGCCAAGCCCGCATCGGCCCGCTCCGGTAGCAAAGGCACCGTGACGGTCGCGCCCGGCGAAAAGCCGCAGGTCAATCTGCAAGGTGGAGGGCACGCGCTGGGACCTGCCGATTTCAACACCATCTATAACATCGGCCCCACAATGACCGGCAGCGGCGCCACCATTGGCGTGATCGCCGACTCGAACATCAACGTGCAAGACGTTGCCGATTTCCGCACTCTGTTTGGGATGTCGACCGCGAACTTGCCGCAGATCATTCTGAACGGTCCCGATCCCGGCGTGGTCCCCGGTTCGCCTGCCGAAGGCGAAGCCGTGCTGGACGCGACCTGGTCCAGTGCCGTCGCTCCCGCCGCCACGGTCGATCTGGTCGTATCCGAGGACACCAACTCGGTGCAGGGAACCGACCTTTCGGCTGTCTACATCGTCGACAACAATCTGACCGATGTCATGATCGAAAGTTTCAGCGCCTGTGAGGCGTTTTTTTCGGGAAACGCGGGTTTCTATTCCGGCCTCGCCGAGCAAGCCGCCGCGCAGGGAATCACTTTCCTGGTTGCATCCGGCGATGGCGGCCCGGACAGTTGTGACGATCCGAACGTTCCACCTGCCACCACGCCTGCATCGGTCAATATCCTGGCATCCTCGTGGTACACCATGGCTGTCGGCGGCACGATGTTCAATGACACGGCAAGCCCCAGCACCTATTGGGGATCGCCCGGAACAAACGGGGAATCCGCGAAATCCTACATTCCGGAAAATGTCTGGAATGAAAGCTGCACCGTGGTGAGCTCAACGTGTCCCGGCATCGGTCTCTGGTCCAGCGGAGGAGGACAGAGCACTATCTTCGCCAAGCCGCCCTGGCAGACCGGCGTCGCGGGCATCCCGTCCGCCAACTCGCGGTTTCTCCCCGACGTTGCCTTGACCGCCGCCGACCACGACGGCTACATCGTGTGCATGGATGCCTCGTGCAACGGGAGCAGCAAAAGCTTCTTCATCTTCAGCGGCACTTCCGCCTCCGTGCAATCTTTCGGTGGAATCATGGCCCTGGTCGTGCAAAAAGTCGGAAGGGTCGGCATTGCCAACTTCACGCTCTACAATCTCGCACACACACAACAGACCGCTGGCACCTCCTGCAACGGATCGAACATCCTTCCATCCGCGCCGCCCGCCGGTGGTTGCACGTTTAATGATATTACTTCCGGGAATACCAATATACCCGGCGAAACGGGTTTCGCCGCCGGCACAGGCTATGACGAAGCTACCGGCCTCGGCTCGGTCAACGTCACCAATCTAGTCAACAATTGGAGCACGGCCATCACCAGGGGGACAACGACGACTCTCACGCTCAACGGCGGAAATCCGGTCAATGTGACGCACGGTACAGCCGTGCCCTTCGCCGTTACCGTCGCTCCTGCGTCTGGAACCGGAACCCCGACCGGCGACATTTCGCTGGTCGCCAACGGTATCGTTGGCGGGGGCGCCGACTTCTTCACGCTGAACAACGGCGCCGTGACCTCCAATACCATGTTTCTCCCCGGCGGAACGTATCCGCTCAAAGCCCACTACCAGGGCGATGGCACCTTCCTGGGCAGCGATTCCGCACCTACCACGATCACCGTCAGCCCGGAACCAAGCCGGACAACCCTCGGTATCGTCGTCGGCCTGCCTTGCTCTCTCTCTTCGTCCGTGGCCTATGGCTCGCCGTACATTCTCAGTGTGGCCGTTTCGGATACGCATTCTGCCAGCACGCCATGCAATCCCCCGGAATTCGGTGCTCCTCCTACGGGAGGAATTTCCTTGACCGACACAGTCAACAACGTAACGTCCCCCCTCGACGGCGGCAGCTTCACCCTGAACAGTTTCGGATTCTTCGAGGACCAGCCCATCCAGCTTCTTGTCGGCACCCACACGATCAAGGCCACCTACGTCGGCGACAACAGCTTCACGGGAAGCAACTCCACGATCACGGTAACCGTAACCCAGGCAACAACAATGACAACCGTCGCGGCCGTCCCGACCACCTCAACCGCCGGCCAAAGCGTCACGCTGACCGCGACCGTCGCAACGCAAAGCAATGCCGTCGCGAATTTGTCGCAGGAGCCAACGGGGTTCGTACAATTTTTCCTTGGCGGCGCAAATCTTGGATCGCCCGTCGCCGTTGTCGGCAGCGCAACCTCGGGCGGGTTGGCGCAAGCCACGGCGACAACGTCCACATCCACTCTGGCCAATGGCGCCAATTCCATCACCGCGAAATATCTGGGTGACGCCAATTACGCCGCCAGCGCAACCTCCCCGGCGGTGACCGTAAATGTGGGTACGTCCGGCATCATTGTATCGCCCGGCTGCGCCAACTCTACGATTCCCCCCTTGACTCGGGGCCAGTCCGGCAATTGCCTGATCACCGTGACCGGAGCGAACGGCTTCAGCGGCGCAGTCACCCTGACGTGCGGCATCAGCAGCGCCCCGCCCAGCGCACCGGTTTTGCCGACTTGCGCCTTTGGCGCTCCGGGCACGAACTTCACCCCTCCCAACACCCTCACGTTGGCCGCCGGATCTCAATCGGGCAGCGCGACGCTCACGGTCAATACCACTGCAGCCAGCACCATTCTCGTGAAGCCGTCGGCACGCCCGCACAATCCCAACTGGCTTCTGATGAGTGAAGCGGGCGCAGCGATGGCCTGCCTCTTCCTGCTCGGCATCGCCGGGCGCAAACGCCGCGGCATGGTGGTGCTGGCGATGGCGCTGTGCGCCGTCATTTTCGTGGGAACCAGCTGCAGCAGCAATAATGGCGGCGGTACTGTTCCCACCAACCCGGGCACGACGGTCGGCACGTATACGATCACCGTAACCGCGACCCCATCCGGCGGCACGTCTCAGCAATCGCCGATCACGATCAACGTGCAATAGACTCGGGCGTCTCCTACAAGACGAAGACTGATGATGAGGGCGCTCAGATTCTTGAAGCTCCGAGTAAGTGCGTCCGAACCTGCGCAGCTTTGTAGGGCGGGCTTCAGTCGTGCCGTAATGCTCGCAAAATCAAAGCGGCTTCAGCCGCTGGCGCCGCGAAAATGGAACTCTCACGCGCACTCCGAGGGCATTCGGATGGACCTTCAGGGAAACGTATTCAGGTCCAAATCGAAGCGCGAGAAGATCCCTGTCTTCCCATCTCGATACTCGGCGCCAACGAACGCAACTCACCAAAATCGCGTTGCAACCCGATCGGCCTCCTATATCTCTAGCCGGAAAATTCAGCAACTTACTGAAAACATAAGCCTTAATGGCCACGGTGTGATTCCCGTAGCCTATCTCCGGAATCGGCGGAACTCGTATCTCTCGCCTGAAACCAAAGTGGCGCATGGCGTGCAAATCCGTGGGGTATGCCTGGGGCCACGAAATATTTCCTCGCCGCTTTTGCTGCCGCATTTTTCCTTCTGCACCCGTATTTTGCCGGCGCACAAACCAGCCTTCCCTTACAGCGCATCACCAATTCCGTAGACGATCGCCAACTTACCCGGATCCACGGAAATCTCCATCCCTGGGCGCAGGCGCAAAACGATCGCGGCGCTGCCGATCCCTCGCTCATGCTCCAGCGCATCACCATAATGTTCCAGCCCACCGCCTCGCAACAGGCCGACCTGGACGCGCTGCTCGCGGCTCAGCAGAATCCCACGTCCCCCAGCTTCCATCATTGGCTTTCACCGCAACAATTCGGCGACCGCTTTGGCATCGCTCCCGCCGACCTGGCCAAGGTCGCGGCCTGGCTGCAATCGATGGGTTTCGCCGTGGTGGAAACTCCGGCGAGCAGAAACTTCATCGTGTTTGAAGGCACGGCCGCCGAGGTAAGCGCCGCGTTCCACACGGAGATTCATAACTACGAGGCGAAGGGCCAAGACTTTTTCGCGAATTCTTCGGAGCCCTCCCTTCCGGCCGCCTTGGCCGGACTGGTCGCCGGATTCCGCGGACTGAACAGCGTTCGCTTGCAGCCCCGCGCGGTGCCCAGCAAAACAGCCGGCGCGAGCGTTCGGCCGGATTTCACTTCCAGCCTCACGGGCACCACCTACATCACCCCTGCGGATTTTGCGACGATCTACGATCTGAATCCTCTATACGCCGCCACGCCGCCCATTGACGGCACCGGCCAAAAAATCGCCGTCGTAGGCCAATCGCAGATCGTGCCCGGCGACATCGCCGCGTTTCGCTCCAGTTCCGGCCTTCCGCCAAACGTTCCGCAAACCATACTCGTCCCGTCGTCTCCCAATCCCGGCGTGCTAAACGGCGACGTGCAGGAATCCAGCCTGGACCTCGAATGGTCCGGAGCCGTCGCCCCCGGCGCCTCCATCATTTTTGTGTATTCCGGAAACGGCGTCATGGACGCCCTGCAGTACGCCATCAGTCAAAATCTTGCCCCCATCCTCAGCCTCAGCTACGGCAGTTGCGAGGCGGTCAACCCGCCCGGCGAAATCCTGGCCCTCGCCTTTCTCGCGCAGCAGGCCAATGCGCAGGGAATTACCATCGTTTCATCCGCCGGCGATTCCGGCGCAACCGACTGCGACGGCTCCTTGAGCCCGCCAAACTACCCGGCGGAGTTGGGGTTCAGCGTGGATTTTCCCTCGAGTCTTCCTTACGTCACCAGCGTGGGCGGCACGGAATTTAACGAAGGCAACGGAACCTATTGGCAGTCGGCCGGCGGCGCCGACGTAATTTCCTCGGCCCTTTCGTACATCCCGGAAATGGTGTGGAACGACACGTCTTCCCTGAACGGGTTCGACGCCGGCGGAGGCGGCGCCAGTTCCATCTTCGGAAAGCCTTCCTGGCAGGTGGACACCGGCGTTCCGGACGACGGCGCCCGCGACACCCCCGATATTTCCATGGACGCTTCCAACGCGCACGATCCCTACCTGATTTGCACGGAGATTCAGCTCACTCCGAATGGGCCGCTGACTCCAGGCTGTCAGAATGGATTCCGCATCTCCGCCACCAATCCGGGTCTCTCCGCCTACGGCGGCACATCCTTCGGCGCTCCCACGTTTGCGGGAATTCTGGCGCTGGTGAACCAGAAGACCGCCTCTGCAGGGCAGGGAAACGTGAATTACATTCTTTATCCGCTCGCGGTGCTCGCGTCGTCCGCGTTCCACGACGTCATTGTTGGAAATAACGACAGCCCCTGCGTCTTTCAATCGGCGAATTGCCTGGATGGAAATCCGAATGGCTTCAAGGCCGGCCTTGGCTACGACCGGGCCACCGGCCTGGGGACGATCGACGCCGCCAACCTGGTCAATTCCTGGCCGTCGGCCAACAGCGCCTCCGGTGGATCGACTCCCGTGCTTACCTCGATCGCTCCCACGTCCATCGCCGCCGGTTCGGACGATTTTACGTTGACCGCCTCCGGAACCAACTTCGCGACGAACGCGCAAATTCTCTGGAACGGATCCACTGCGGGCGTCACCATGCAATCCGGCGGCACATCCACCACCGTCAAGGCGACGATTTCCCGCGACCTGGTCGCCTACGGATCCAGCACCGCCGGAATTCCCGGCGCTCAAGCCCCCTTTACTTCGACCTTCATTTCCGTGACCGAGGACTCAGCCAAGGCGGCAGAGTCCTCAACCAAACTGCCCTTTACCGTGATCGCCTCGCCCCCGCCCAACGACAACATCGCAAGCGCCACCGTGATTACCAGCAGCAACTACTCCGGCATGGTGGATAATTCGGCCGCGACCTCCGAGCCCACCGACCCCGTTCCTCCCTGCGTTGTGGGCAGCTCCAATCCCGACACCAAAACCGTATGGTGGACCTTTACTTCCACCGGCAAGGCCAGCGTCACGGTCTCCACGCTGGGAAGCTCCTACGACACGACGCTCTCGGTCTGGACCGGCACGCCCGGAAATCTGACGAGTGTGGCCTGCAACGACGACGTCTCTTCGGGAAGATATACCAATACATTACTTAAATTTACAACTAACATTGGAGCGACCTACTACATCCTGGTTGCTCCGTACGGTCCCGTCGCCGGCGCGCCCCCCGCCGATCAAGCCGGCGGCAAGACCGTACTGAATGTCACCCATGCCCCACTGGCCCCCGCGGCCCCCGTCATCACCAGCGCCAACACCACCACATACATTTTGGACGTGGAGGGAAATTTCACGTTTACGGCCACAGGCTCGCCGGCCCCCATGTTTTCCGAGTCGGGTCTGATTCCGGGAGGGCTTTCCGTCAATGGCATAACCGGAGCGTTAAGCGGCATCCCCGGCTTTGGCTCCCAGGGCGTCTATCCGATCACCATCACCGCTTCCAACGGCGTGGGGCCTCCCGCCACGCAGCAATTCACGCTTATCGCCAACCAGGTCGCATCCTTCGCCAATCCCTCGAGCGCCACATTCCTCGCAGGCACGCCCGGATATTTCCAGTTTGCCGCCGCGGGATTTCCCTCGCCAGAAATTTCCGAGTCCGGCGCGCTCCCGCACGGCATCGCCTATGACCCCTTCGGCCAGGATCTTTCCGGTACGCCTCCCGCCGGCTCCGGAGGCGTCTACTATCTTACGTTCACCGCGCACAATGGCGTGGCCTCGGACGACGTTCAACACTTTACGCTGAATGTGAACGAGGCTCCGGCCTTCACCAGCGCGGCCAGCGCTACATTTCCCCTGAATGCTCTCGGAACTTTTCGGGTGACCGTCACCGGCTCCCCAGTCCCGGCCCTGTCGGAAAGCGGCGACTTGCCCGCGGGAGTTTCTTTCAATGCGGCGACCGGTGTGTTCATCGGCACGCCGGCGATGGGATCGGCCTCCAGCTATTCGATCATTCTCACTGCAGGCAACGGAGTCGGCGCTAACGCCACGCAGAACTTCACCCTGGTCGTGGGCCGGCCCGTGCTCAGTTCCTTGCCCACTTCGCAGACCGTCGCGGCAGGCGCAACGGCGACCTACATGATCGCCAATCCCGGCGGCAGCATCACTGCATTGTCGTGCTCGGGCCTTCCGGCCGGCGCCTCGTGCGGCGCCGTTTCGGTGCCGCCGAATTCGAGCGCCCCGCTGGTAATCACCACATCTTCGCGGGCCGCCGCCTTTCCGGCCTTCCCGCAACGAAGGCTTTTGCAAATCGGCGCATCGCCCGGGGCTTCGATCGCTCTGCTCGTTTCGCTCGTGATCCTTTTCGCCGGGCGAAAGGGCACGCGTCTTTCGCTGGTCTCCCCGGGCTCGCTTGCGTTGTTGTTTGTATTTGCTGCGGCGGGATGTGGATTGGTGGGCAGTAGCCCCCCGCCCCCTACTCCCCAGGGCACTCCAGCGGGAACCTACACGATTACGATTACGGGCAACGCCACGGGAGTCCCCGCGCAACCCGTGGCCATCACCCTGATTGTGACGTAGGTTTTTGTGGAACGACCTTTACAGACTACGCAAAAACTCTCTTTTCCCGTCATTCCGAGTTCCGGAAGGGACCGGGACAAACTCCGCGAGGAATCCCTCTTCGATTGAAATCCAGTCAAAGAGCGACAGACAATCTGATCATTCGCTTCGCTCACCACAAAACTCTGTCCCGCTACTTCATTCCCACCGCGTCGGCATCCAGATTGCCGCCCGAGAGAATAATCCCGATGCGCATATCCTCGGAATCTCCGGAAATCTGCCGGTGCAGCGCTGGCGAAGCCGCGACCGCGCCCGACGGCTCGACCGTGCATCGCAAGTGCTCCGTGATCAGCTGCATCGAACGCAGGATTTCCGCTTCCGTGACCGGATAGATGCGGTCCACGCGCTCCTGCAAAATCGCAAACGTGCGCGGCGAAAGCGTCGCGCGCAAGCCGTCCGCGATCGTGAACAGGGGCGAGGCGGCCTCGATGTGCCCGGACGCCAGCGACCTGCGGGCGTCGTCTACATTGGCCGGCTCGCACCCCGCCACCTGGATTTCCGGCCGCAGCGATTTCGCCGCAATAGCCGTCCCCGAAAGCAATCCGCCCCCGGACACCGCGGTGCATATCATGTCCAGGTCCGGAATTTCCTCGAGCAATTCCAGCGCCGCCGTGCCTTGCCCGGCGATCACGCGGTCGTCGTCGTACGGATGAATCAGGCTCGCGCCGGTTTCCCGCAGCAGCTTGGCGGCCGCCGCTTCGCGCGCTTCCAGCGTGGGCTCGCAAAACGTGATCTCCGCGCCATAGGCTTCCACCGCGCGAATCTTCACCTTCGGCGCGTTTCGCGGCATCACCACCCAGGACCGGATTCCGCGCAACTGCGCCGCCAGCGCCAGCGCCGCTCCGTGGTTTCCCGACGAATGCGTCACC
This sequence comes from Terriglobia bacterium, assembly GCA_020073485.1. Taxonomy (GTDB): domain Bacteria; phylum Acidobacteriota; class Terriglobia; order Acidiferrales; family UBA7541; genus Palsa-360. The sequence goes on from JAIQFB010000030.1 coordinate 9,281, forward strand.
ACTCCGCGCGCCGCCTCGGCTTCGCTCAGCGAAAACACCGCGTTGGCCGCGCCCCGGATCTTGAACGATCCTGATAGCTGCAAGTTTTCGCATTTGAAGAACAGCAACATTCCCGCGAGCTCGTCGAGCGGGTAGGAAATCATGACTTGCGTGTGTTCGATGTACGGGGAAATGCGCCGGTGCGCTTCGCGGATTGCCTGCAGGTCGGGGCCCGTAGAGGGATGGACGCTGGAATCGCTCAATGAGAAACCTCTTAAGACGGTGCATTATGGCACAGCTTGCCCCGGGTTGGTTCGGCCATCGAAAAATGCCTTCATTTCTCTTGCGCTCCACGTGCAGGCGCTTAGAATTGTCTCCACCCCTTCCTACTTTATCAGCCGCGCGCATTCCTGCGAGCGGGGAGGAAACCATGAGCTCCAATGAACGTCGTATCGATACGCGCGTGAATGTCCGGGTGCCCCTGCGATTCCGGGCGCTCAATATTGCAAACTCCGCGGAACAATCCGCGGAGTCGGAAAACATTTCACAACGGGGTATTTATTTTGAGACCGCGGTTCCTCTCAAGGTGGGCATGCCGTTGGAAGTTTCCCTGCGCATGCCGCAGGAACTTTCCGGGAAATCCTCGGCCGATGTGCGGTGCGTGGCGCGCGTGGTTCACGTCCGCCAAAATCAGCAGGCTGGCGGCAAGTCCGGCGTGGGATTGCACATCGAGCGGTACGAGGCGAAAGTTTCCGCGGGCGAGCGTTGGACCAGCTGAAGGTTTTGGCGCTGCCGCCAGTCCAAAGGCCGCGATTCAGTTTCCGCTGGCGGAAACCCGGATCGTGGTCTTGGAACTGGAGGTGTTCTCGAACTGGTCGAAAACACGCACCGTGACGGTGTGCTCTCCCGGCGCGATTCTTTGCAGCGCGAAATCGTAATCCTCGCGCGGCCCGTCGCTCAATCCTCCGGCCGGTGAAACCAGCATCCACTCGCCCGCATCCACGCTGTACTGCGCGCGCGTCACAAAGCTCCCCGTGGCGTTTGCCTGAAACTTCACCCGCACCGCTCCCGTCGCCGCGGCCTCCGCCGTCAGCTGCGAAATCACCGGCGGCGTGTTGTCCACCACAAACCGCTCGGACTCGCGCTCCGCCGTCAGGCCCTCGCCGGCGGGATTGCCGGCCGCGTCACTGGCCACAATCTTCAAGTAGTAGACCCCGTCCGGCATCGAGGTCGTGTCCCAGGAATAGAACTTGGAATCCAGGTGATCCTTGAGCAGTTTCCAGCTAATTTCATTTTCCCCGCGAAAATAAATCGCGTATTCCAGCGGGTCGTCGTTGGCATCCTCGGCGGTCCAGAGCACCGACTGGTAGCCTTTTTGGGCGGTTCCCTGCGGCACGGCGTCAAAATGCGCCGCCGCCACGGACGCCGTTGCGACCGCGGATTGCGCCGCGGCGAATGCGGGAATGCCCGACGACGCCGGAGCCGGCGGCTGCGGCATGCGCAGTTGCGCCGGAGTTCCCGCTCCCACGACCGCCATCGGAATGGCCGTGCCTTGCACGCGCACGCCGGGAACTTGCAGCGCAATGGCCGTCACGTCCGGAGCCACATTTTTCGGCAGGTATGCCAGGCTGACCCAATCGACCTCCGGAGCAGGACCCGTGGCGCCTCCATGCAGCGCCGCTTTCCACTGCACGAACCGCGCCGGCGGGCAATCGACCTTGTCCGCGCCCATATTCGTGTACGGGCCGCTCCACGGGCTCCAGTCGCTCTCCGGATTGGAAGTGTTTCCCGAGCGCGCGAAGAATTCGATCCGCGCGCCGCCCGTGCCCTTGCCGGCGGCGGCATTTTCGCCCCACCATTGCATTCTTCCAAAACGGGAAAAATTATGAGCGTCGAACGGCTGCGATTCAAACGTTCCTTCCGGTTCGTTGTCCGGTCCCAGGGCAAAGACTTTTCCCGGATTGGCCGCGGCAAGAAACATTTTTCCGCCCGGCCCCGGCGCGATCGACGTGATTTGGTGCGACGCTGCCTTCACCACCCGCGAATAAATGTGATTGCCCTCCAGCTCCACCACCGCGCCGTCATTGCCCGTCCCGAATATTAATTTTCCATTCGGCAGCAGCGCCAGCGCGTAAACCACCTGGTCGCGGGAATTCCAAAGTTCGTCCGGTGAACCGTCAGCCGAAATTTTATAGACCGAACTGGAATTCACGGCAGGGAAGGGAGTGAATCCTCCGGGCTGCGCCAGCGGCACGGCGCCAGCCGCAGTCCCCGCCGGCACCACTGTCATTGTGAAGTTTTGCGCCGGCTGCGTCTCCGTCACCTGCGGCCGCACCGGAAGCGGGGCCGCCGCGGTCTTCTCGCCCACCGCGGAAACATAGAGATTGCCAGCGGCGTCCTCGAGCAGCGCCGTAATTTCTCGTTTCGACGTTTCGTACAAAACAAACGCGCGCGGATTTGCCCCTTTGGCAATGCGCAACACCCGCCCGCTCGGTTCGGTCCCGGCCAGCACGTTTCCTTTCGCATCCAGCGCCAGCGACCGGATGTGCGTTTCTCCGCTGGAATAAAAAACCTGCCCCTTGCCGTCCGGCGCCACCACAAAAATCTTGCCCGTATCCCCGGTGGCCACGTACACGGTTCCATCCTTATCCACGGCCAGGTCCCAGATATATTTCGTCTTAGGATCGAAGAACACGGACGATTGCCCGCCCGGCGTCACCTTGTACACTTTTCCGTCCGGCGAAGTGCCCACGAACAAGTTTCCAGAGGAATCGATGGCCAGGGCCTGTGCCGCAAGTTCCTGCGATTCAAACACGCTGGTCGCCTTGCCGGCCGCGTCCAGCCGCAGCACCTTGGCGTTGGAGCCTCCCGCCGCGTACAGATTTCCCTTGCCATCGGCCCGCAAAGCCAGAAGATAGGCGAGATTCACGTCGGCAAATTCGGCGAATCGCGGAGCGAGAAATAATTTTCCGTCGCTGCGCAGCGCCACGCCCTTGGGCGTCCCTTTGTCAAAATCCTCAAACGTTTCCTGCCGCCACCAACGCGTGTGCTCGGCCAGCGCCGGAGCCGCCAATGCCGCCAGCATTGCGCCCACAACGGCCAGCGCGCGTACCCGTGCCGCAATCTTTGCGCCGCGTATTTTGTCGCCGTGCAAGCAAGAAATCGCCATGTGACTCCTCAGAGTGTCCGTGAGAACTTCAAAATCTTTGTAGGGCGCGGCTTCAGCCGTGCCGTAATGGACGTAAGATCAATGCGGCTTTAGCCGCTGGCGCACCGAAATTCAAGTTCTCTTGCGCACTCCTCAGGGGCCAGTCGCCGCGGGACGCGCGGCCGCTTACTTGATTTGAATCGTTATGGTTGTGGATCCTTGCACGATCTGATCGAGCGGCACGGACCATTCCCCCGCGGCCGATTCCCGAACCACAAGCGAGCTGGCCGGGCCGCCGCGCTGGTCCAGAAGATTAATCTGCGATGCCGGTACGTTGGGCATCACCTTGTCCTGCACCACCATGGTGGGCGACGGATCGAGCAGCGTCACGTACAGCCGGTTGTTGCGCCGCTCGCGGTTCAATACCGAGATCATCTGCTCCAGGCTCTGCAGCCGCGTCTGCGAACCGGACACAAAGTTCATGCGGTTTAAGGTCATCGAATCGCTGGCCAGAATCTGCATCGATGTCCCTCGGGTGGCCTGTGGCGGAATGGTGATGCGCACGTCGCGAATCACCGGCGAACCCCGGTACGGCCGCATCTGCACTTTCACGTTTACCGTGTCGCCCGGCCCCGCCTCCGGCTTATCCAGCCACGCGCCCTCGATCGTCGTCTGGCGCCGCTCCGGCAGCGCTTCCATGCGCAGCGACACGCGCTGAATATCCGCGGTTTCATACGGGTTGGCGAAAATTCTCTGGAACACATTCTCGACCGCCCCCGCCACCGAGCTTCCATCCGGGATGAACGAATCGGTCGGCGCGAAATAATTCTCCAGCGTCACTGTCGAGTGCCCGGCGATTTCGATTCCGCCGGAAAGATGCAGCGTCGTCCCCTCGCCGTACACGGCGTTTTGCACCAAGCCGTTCAGCGCCGCAAGGCCCATCAGCAGCGGCGTAATTTTCGGGTTCGACATCATCCGGAACGAAAGATGCTGGTCGCCGTCCGGCGTCGCCACGCTCATGTCGATGGGAATCAATTTCGGCGCCGCTCCCAGGCTTCCCACCACGGCCGTCACCCTGTCCTGGCTGAACGAACCGATCGTCCCGCCCGCATTCACGATCTTGGTGGATTCCAGGTCCGAGCTCAGCGTGGTCAGCACGCGCCCGCGCGCCATGGGCATGGCCACCGATCCAAATCCGAACAACGGGTGCCCGCACACATACACGCGCCCATCCACAATCGTCGTGACCGTGCACGATGCGTTCAACGACAAATCGCCTTCTATGAGCACCGCGCTCACCATGTCTCCGGGCTTGATGTCCCGGTCGTCCGGCCGCGCCTCGGTCGTTCCGCCTTGCGCCGCCATCATCCCAAATCCGGCAAACGCGCTCGCATATTGGCGAATCGCCGCGCCGCTGAATCCCGAAAACACTAGCGGGGAATCAATCGGCTGCAAAAAGTTTCCTCCTGTCAGTCCCGAGCGGGCCGCCCATTCCTGCGGCAATTCAAACTTTGCTCCCGCCTGGGGCCAGGCCGCCGTGTTTTCCGCGACCGTATCGTCTGCCGCGCTCCCCGTGCGGATCGAGCGCGGTTGCCCCTTGGGCAGGCTCAGCATGTTCTCGATCGGCGTGACTCCCGCGAGAGGTTCCTTGGAAAACAAGCCCAGCTTCAGCGACAGCGCTCCCGCGAGTTTCCCGTCAATATAAACGGGGCTTCCGCTCATTCCCGCGACTACCCCCGTATGTTCCACTTTGGGGCCTAGCAGCTGCACCAAGATGATCGATTCCTTCGGCGCCAGGAAATTCGGCATCACCCCGATCACTACCAGATCGAATTTCTCGACCTGATCGCCGGCAAAAATAGTCAGGGCTTCGCCCTTCATCCCGGGTTTAATTTGCGAAAGGGGGAAGATTTCTGGATCCGCTGCACGCAGAGAGGGCACGCCCAGGAGCAGAAGAAGCGCAGCGATCAAAACGCGCTTCAGAGAGGGGGATAACCGTGTACTGGAGTGCATTTAGGCCACGCTCCTACTCCTCCATGATACGCGGAGCTATGGTGGGAATCAACGCCCGGACGTACTGTTACTGTATCATTCTGAATCAAATCGCGATTCGCAGGCGCGTTTGCCGCTCCGGACGTCGGAGCTTCAGAGGTCGCTGCTTCGGGGCGTGAGTGAACAGCCGAATTTTTGTAGGGCACGGCTTCATTGGTTGCAGAAAAACTCTCTATTACTGTCATTCCGAGCGAAGCGAGGAATCCCTCTTCGATTTAAATTCGAAGAGGGATTCCTCGGCAAGAAACATGCCTCTGAATGACGGAATTTGAGTCCTTCCGCAATTCGTCCAGCCGTGCCCGAAACCGCGTAAATGCAACGCGGCTTTAGCCACTGGCCTTGTCGCATATGAGCCGCACAACCTGAACTCAAGACCTGGCCCCTGCTTATGGCTTACCGGCCGGGACAGGCGGCGCTGCTGGCGCTACCGGAGCCGCCGCCGCAGGTTTCGCCTGAATCGAAATCAGTTCCACTTCAAAAATGAGCGTGGCATTCGGACCAATATCCGGCCCAGCCCCGCGCGGCCCATACGCCAACTCGCCTGGAATAAAAATCTGCCACTTCGATCCCACCGGCATCAACTGCACCGCTTCGGACCACCCGCGGATCACTTGGCTCACCGCGAATGTCGCGGGCTGCCCGCGCTTGTAAGAGCTGTCAAATTCGGTTCCATTAATCAGTGTGCCTTTGTAATTGCATACCACCATGTCGCTGGCCGTAGGCTTCGGTCCCGTGCCCGCCGTCAGGATCTTGTACTGCAACCCGTCGGGAAGCGCGACCACGCCCTCTTTCGTCTTGTTCGCAGCCAGAAATTCGTCGCCCTCTTTTTTATTGGCGTCTCCGAGCTCCTTCGCTTTCTCCTCCGCCACCTGCCGCAAATGGGCCTGCAGCTGGTCCAACTCGGTTTTCAGCTCTTCGTCCGTCATCAGCGCTTTGCCCCCGGAGAGGCCGTCCTTCAAGCCCTGCATGAAGACGTCCGTATCCACTTCCACCGAACTCCGGTTCATCCCTTTCCCGATATTCAATCCAATGGCATAGCTGGCCTTCGCCTTGGGCGAATCCAGCGTCACAGCGCCCGGACTCTTCGCCGCGGGAGTTTTCCCCGCCGCAGTCGGCGCTTTTCCAGCCTGAGAAGCGGACCCCGCAGGCGCTTTTGCCGCCGGTGCTTTTGTCGCGGGAGCCGGCTTGGGAGTCGCCGCCGGAGTTTGTTGCGCGTGGGCGCTCGCCGCCAGCATCATGCCCGCCGTCAGGAATGCTGTTGCAGTAAGAAGTGTTTTTTTCATGGGCACAATATTGCCTTAGTCAAAGTCTTCTGGCTACTTGCGATTTCCGCGAGAGAGGAATGGAAGTAAACGGCTGCTTACTGCGCCGCTGCAGCCGACGCTTTTGTTATGGCCTCGGAAACGGCGCCGGCAAATCCGTCCGGCGCATAGCCTTGCGCGCGATAAGCGATTTTTCCGCCGCGGTCCAGGACAATAATCGTCGGGATCGATTCCACATGCAACGCCTGGTCGAGCCCGTCGGCAAACAGCAGTGTTCCTGCAACCTGCTGCTCCTGCAGGAAGGGCGCCGCGAGCGACCCATCCTCGTCCGCGTTGATGGCCAGCGTCACCACGTCGTCGCGCCCGGCGAATTTCGAGCGCACGTCGCCCAGCTGCGATTCCATCACGCGGCAATACGCGCACCAGGTCGTCCAGAAATTCAGAATCACGATTTTTCCGCGGTTGTCGCCCAGCTTCATCGCGCCTTTTCCATCCACTTGCCGCATGCTGAATTGCAGCGGGTCACTGACGCCCTTGTTATAGACCACCGCCTCGGGCTGTTCCGCCTTGGCCTCCAGCTTGTTCTGGTCGAAGGCCGCCAGGAGCATGTCCCCCAGCCCGGCGTTCGAGTTGTGCGTGAATCGCCACAGATTTCCCATGCGCAGCCGCATGGCGTTCTCGGTCGCAGCCGAGGTATCCGGATCGTCTCCGGCCAGCATGAACGCGGCGGCGTACTGCCGGATGGCTTCGTCCGTGCGCTTGTCCTGTTCCGCAATCTCTCCCAGGTTCATCGCGGCGTCGGCGGTGGGATGCATATGGAACGCGGTGGTGAGATCCTTCACCGCGTCGTCATTCTTGCGCAGGTGTCGCTCCATGCGCCCGCGCAACACATACAACTCGGTCGTGAATTTCTTGCGCCCCGCCTGCCAGTCGTCCAGCGTCATCTGCTGCGGCCGCGATTCCGGGTCCGCCTTGGCCACGCGCTCGATCAGCCGCGTGTCGTAATCGATTCCGTGCGCCTGGCTGGCGTCATCCGGCATTTTTTCCAGGATCATCGCGGCCAGATACATTGTCTGGCTGTCTTCGGGCTGAATGGCGATGACTTTCTCGGCGTAATCGAGCGCGCCCTTGGTGTCGTGCGCCTGCATATCCGATTGCGCCAGCGCCCGGTAAATCGCCGTGCGCCGCGGTGAATCCGGATACTTCACCAGAAACGCTTCCAGATTGCGCACCAGCGCCGCATTGTCGCCGCTGGCCTGCTGCACCGCAAGCTGCAACTCGGCGTCGGGATCGGGCGCGGCCGTTTGCGCCGCGTCCGCCGCAGGCGCTTCATTCGCTTTCGTCGAGGGCTGCGCCACGGGCGCTTTCTTTTCCGGCTTCGCGGCGGACTTCGCAGGCGCTCCGCTCGCACCCTGCGTTTGCCGCGCTCCGGCCGCTTCCCGCAGGCCGAACGTCAGCAGAATTGCCAATACCACGGCTTGCCATCGCATAATTCCGGATTGTAGCTCGATTTCGCGGGAGTTGCTGGAAATATAGCCGGAGAAACGGAATCACTTACTTGAAATCGAGCAAAACGTCCACCGTGTGCTTCTCCGTATTGGGCCGCAGCCAGTGCCCAAACGTCTCATAGTGCACCGGCAATTCCCCAAACACGCTCTCGGTCGGCTTTACCAGCTCTCGCGCCAGCCCTTCAAAATATCCGTTGTTAAAAACATCTCCGGCGGCGATCTGCCAATTGCGCCGCAGCCGCTTTTCCGCTTCCACCGAAAGTCCGGTGATGACCATCTCTCCCATGCGGTACTGCGGCCCCTCCGTGATGCTGACCTGATAGGAAATTTGATGCGCCGCATCGTCAAATTGCGCTTTTTCAATCAGTTTCACGTCCAGGTACCCGTGCCGCCCGTATTCCGCCTGGATTTCATGCCATCCATTCTCGATTTTCATCCCGTCCGCCACGTCTCCTGCCTTCATTTGAATCGTTCCATCGAGCAATGCGGAAGGGAAGAGCGAGCTCCCCTGCCAGCTAACACCCTTCCAGGTGTAGGCTGCGCCGGGCGTGATCGGAATCTGCACGTCCACTGCGGACATCGCGGGATTGTTTGCATCGGCCGTTAATTGCGCCACGGGAGGCCCGATTTGCGCGCGCAAAAATCCCTTGGCCGAGTACAGCGGCCGGATCTGCTCGTTCTCAAAAAGTTCAATGGCGAACCGCGAGTAGGGTTGCCCTTTCAGGTCCGGAATGCGATCCTTCAGCCGCTCCGAACCGTTTGCCAGCGCATCGCCAAACTGCACGGATTGAATTCGCAGCGGCGATCCTTCCACGCTGAACTGCATCATCATGCCGTCGCCGGCCGCCTCCGACAGCAGTTGATGCGTCACCGCGCCCTTGATATTTTTCGAGGCCAGCAGCTTTTCCAAAACCTCGGCAATTTGATCGACCATCGCCCCGTCGCCCGGCGATTCCCCCGTAAACAGCCCGACGCTGCCGCGAATTGCCTCGCCGATTTCCGCGTCCGTGAACCACGGAAAATTATCGAACGACAGGCGATACGTGGGAGCTTCGCTGACCTGAAATTCCAGGGCGATCCCGTCTCCCTTTACCGAGAACCGGTAATTGACCGCCGAAAAAATTCCCAGCGCCGCTAGGCGATCCGCGGCCCCTTTAATCTGTTCCACGGTCACGATGTCCCCGGCCTTCAATCCGCTGGCCGAAACAATCTGGTCGCCGGGGACTTTGATCGCCCCGGAAACCGTAATTGCCACGATTTTGGAAGAAGCCGGTGATTTTGCCGGAGGATTCTGCGTGGGCGCTTGCGCGCGCAGGCCGGCGCCTGTGAACAGAATCAGCAGGGAAGCGATGAGCGGGAATCTATGTCGTCGCACGGTAGCGACATTCTACGCGAGGATCGCCTTGCAGGTGAAGCAGGTTCGCCCGGATTTGACGCAAGCCGAGTAGCGAAGGCTTCAGCCTGCGCTACAAAAAACCACAGCCTACTCTACGGTAACCGATTTCGCCAGGTTGCGCGGCTGGTCCACGTCGCATCCTCGGCGCACCGCGATATGGTAGGCCAGCAGTTGCAGCGGCAGTACTTCCAGCAGCGGCGCCAGCAATTCGATGGTGGGCGGCACGACGATCACATGGTCGGAAGCCTCCCGCGCCAGGTGATCGTTTTCGGTGACCACCGAAATCACGATGCCGTCGCGCGCCTTCACTTCCTTGATGTTGGAAACGCTTTTTTCATACCGCGTCATGGATTCGGGATCCTGATCGTCGCGAGTCGCCAGCATCACCACAGGCAGATTCTCGTCGATCAGCGCGTTCGGCCCGTGTTTCATTTCTCCGGCCGGATACCCCTCGGCGTGAATGTACGAGATTTCCTTCAGCTTCAGCGCGCCTTCCAGCGCAATGGGGAAGTGCACGCCCCGTCCCAGATACAGAAAATTGGTGTGCCGGAAGAATTGGCGGGCCAGACTCTCATAAATCCCGCCCTCATCGGCGCGCAGCACCGTCTCCATCTTGTGCGGAATGCGCATGAATTCCTGCAGCAGCATCCGCGCGCAATCCTCGCTCAGAGTCCCGCGCACCTGTCCCAGATACATGGCCAATAGCATGAGCGCCGTCAACTGCCCGGTAAACGCCTTCGTCGAGGCCACGCCGATTTCCGGCCCCGCATGAGTCAGAATCGTTCCGGCCGCCTCGCGCGTGATCATCGATCCGAACACGTTGCAGATGGCCAGCGTTTTCGACCCTTTCACCTTCGCCTCGCGCTGCGCCGCCAGCGTGTCCGCGGTTTCCCCCGACTGGCTGATGCAAACCGTCAGCGTGTTCGCGCCGATGATCGGATCGCGGTAGCGGAACTCGCTGCCGTAATCCACTTCCACGGGAATCCGCGCAAGCTTCTCGATCATGAACTTGCCGGTTTGCCCCGCATGCCAGCTGGTGCCGCAGGCCACGATCTTGATGTTGGTGAATTCTCGAAAATCGGCCTCGGTGATGTCCATCTTATCCAGAAAGACTTTTCCCGAATCCATGGCCACGCTCGCGAGCAACGTATCGCGCACCGCGCGCGGCTGCTCGAAAATTTCCTTCTGCATGAAATGCTTGAACCCGCCCTTTTCGGCCATGATCGGGTCCCAGGTGATGTGCTGCACGGCGCGCTGGATGGTGTTGCCGTCCAGATCCATCACGCGCACGCCCTGCGGAGTCAGCACGGCGATGTCTCCATCGGCCAGAAAAAACATGTCGCGCGTATGCGCCAGGATTGCGGGAATGTCGCTGGCCACGAAATATTCGCCCTGCCCCAGGCCGATCACCGACGGCGGCCCGGTGCGCGCGGCCACAATTTTATTGGGGTCGGAGGCGGAAAGAATCGCGATGGAATAGACGCCCGTAAGCTGCCGCACGGTTTTTCGTACGGCGTCCTCCAGCGGGCCGCCTTCCTTCATGTACTTTTCCACCAGATGCGCGATGATTTCCGTGTCGGTCTCGGTGACGAATTTGTGGCCCTCTTTTTCCAGCTGCCGCTTCAGGTCCACGTAATTTTCCACGATGCCGTTATGCACCACCACAATCTGCCCCGTGCAGTCGCGATGCGGATGCGCGTTTTCTTCCGTGGGCCGCCCGTGCGTGGCCCAGCGCGTGTGCCCGATGCCGTACATCCCGTCGATCGGCGAATGCCGGATCACTTCCTCCAAATTGTGCAGTTTTCCCGGAGCCCGGCGGATGTCCACTTTCCCGTCGCGGTCGACCACGGCGATGCCCGCCGAGTCATAGCCGCGATATTCCAGACGGCGCAAGCCATCCAGAATCAGGGGCACCACTTTTTTGGGCCCGATATAGCCGACAATTCCGCACACGGGTCACTCTCCGAGTATCCGAGCTAGGCGTCAGACACGGAAGCCTGCAAGAAAAGATTAGCACAAAGGAAACATGAGATTGGAACGCGCAAGAGGGAGTGTTTCCTGAACTTAAAGGCAGGACAGGCTTTTCATCCTGAGCGTGCGAAGGGCAGCCTGTTGGGGTGAATGGTCGGCGGCGAAAATCAAAACCAGACAGGCTGCCCTTCGTTTTGGTCAGGGTAAAAAGCCCGTCCTACTCCACGATCTCGTACCGGAATTCCTCAATCACCGGATTCGCCAGGATTTCCCGCGCCATCCGCTCCACCTGCTTTTCCGCGGCCTCGCGCGTCGCCCCGTTCAATTCCAACACAAAAAATTTCCCCTGCCGGACATCGCGCACTTCGGCAAATCCCAGCGAAGCCAGCGCGTGTTGAATCGCCTGCCCCTGCGGGTCCAGCACCGTGCGTTTTGGCATCACCCAGACATGTGCTTTCATCGCCGCCATTATACCAAGCCGAGCGCCGACACGCCGGAATGAAATTTCTCCAGAAGGGAACTCCTCTCCTGGTCGGAAACAAATGCGTGCTGGAAACTAGCCTCCGCCAGCCGAACCATATCCATCTTCGTCAGTCCCATGCGGTGCACGTGCGCATACTCCTGGCTCACGGAAGTTTCAAACATCGCTGGATCATCGCTGGACAGCGTGACCGGAAGCCCGCGCCGGAAGAACTCAGGCAGAGGATGCTGCTCATATCCCGCGGCCCCCTTCCCCAGTTGCCGCGCCAAGGCCCCGGTGCGCAGATTGCTCGTCGGACAAACCTCCAGCGGAATGCCGCGCGCCGCCAGAAAATCCATGGTGCGTTCGTCGCGCATCACCCCGATGCCGTGCCCGATCCGCTCCGCGCCCAGCATTTCCACAGCTTCGCGCACCAGTTCCGGCCCGCCGATTTCCCCGGCATGAATCAGCCGGTGCATGCCCTGGCTGGCCACAAATTCATACACGCCGCGAAGATCCCTGGTCGGCAAGCCCAACTCATCGCCCCCAATCCCGTACGCGATAATGTCCGGCGAACGCAATTCCGCCGCGATCCGCGCCACCTCCATCGCCGGTGCGGCGCCCCACTGGCGTACCGCATCGAAAATCCACACCAGGCGTACACCCGGCACCTGCGCCGCCGCTTCCCGCAGCGCCTCATAATTGGCGGCCGGGTCCTGGTTCCGCCGGAACATGATCCCGATGGAAAGCGTGACTTCGGCATACAACACATTTTGCCTTTTCATCGATTCGGCAAATCGCCGCGCGATCAGCGCGTAGTCTTCCGGCCCGCGCAGAAACCCTGTCACCCAGATGAACGATTCGATGAATTGCGCGAAATCCCCCGGCGCGTAGCGCGCCGCGGCCTCCGCCTCCGTAAGCTGGACGCCGTGCCGCGCCGCCAGTTCCACCACCGTCGACGGCGCGATCGAGCCTTCCAAGTGCACGTGCAGCTCGGCTTTCGGCAGCGCCGTCCAGAATTTTTCGTTCTCTGGCTTATTCATAAGGGGATTTTTTATTGCGGCGGGAGCTGCGGACGCCCCGCGTTGATCCATGCCGTGAGCCAGTACGAGCCCACGTCGCTCGCGGCGTCCGACAGTTGCCGGATCAGGATCGCTCCGGTCAGATTATAGAAGCGGTCGTAATAGTCGTCCGTAAAATCGCTAAGCCCTTCGCGCGCGCGGCGGTCGGCGAGCAGTATGCTTTCCAGGGAAGCGTGGGCGAACATGCAATCGTCAAACGCATGATCGGTGGGATCGCGGAGAAAAGTCGCGTCGTTGGGCCGCATCGGGAAGAACGTGGAAAAGCGGTCGATCAGATTCGACCCGAATCTGGAATCCACCCCCGTCTGGTTGGACAGATGCCCGTCGAAATTCTCCGTGGTATGAAATGGATCGTGGGCCTGCGCCACGTACGACGCCAGCGCTGCCGCGTCCAGCCGCACTTCCTCCCAGTCGCGATTGCGCATCGCCGCGGTCAGCTTCTGGCTGTACACGCCGATCTGCCAGGGCAATACCCCGGACGCCTCCAGCTTCGCTTTGGAGAATTTGCCCACCGCCGTTTTGTAATCCTGCGGCAGAGTGTCGAACGGAAATTTTCCGTAGTGGTCCAGAAAGAGATAGTGATTGCGGCGCTCGTTCTGCGGCTCTTTGGCCAACAGGTCCAGCGGATCCGTAATATGCCGGCTCAGAAAATCGCGGTTGGCCTCAAAAAATCCGCGGATGTCCGGCGGAAGAGTTTCCACGGCCTTGCCGGCCACCAGGCGTTCGGCGTTCGCTCCCCAGGCGCGTGCCGGGGACGGGAATGCGAAAAGCGAAAGAAACGCGCCCGCGCCGGCGGCCACGGCGGCTGCAAAGGGAAGCGCAAACATTCGGCGACCTTGCAACGGCATCCGCTTGTGCATCCCCATCTGCATTCCACGCCCCACAACGGTTCCCCGCAGCCTACTCCGCCTGCGGCTCTATGAGAAGTAGACCATAACACCGACGGACAGCCAAATGAAGAAACTCCGGGCACTGTCCTAAATTGAAATTCCCGCGAGTAGTCGGACCTCCGAGGCCGCCAGCGCCCCCCCGGAACGCCCCTGCCAACTTCCGCTTGCGCCGCAAATCCGCTCGGCTATGATGGATTTTCGTTTCGTGCCATATTGCAGCGATTGAAGTGATCGAAGCGATCGAAGCGATTGGCGGCGAGCCCCATGGCCACGACATCCACTCCCTCTCCAACAAAACACGCCGGCCGCGGCCGCCTGATCACCACGCTGGGCGTCGGCTTCGGCGTCGCCGTGGCCATCGGCAACACGATCGGCGCCGGAATCGTGCGCACCCCGGGCGAGATCGCCGCGCTGCTCCCTTCGACCTGGCTCTATTTCGCCGCTTGGGCCGCGGGCGGGATCTACATGTGTCTCGGCGCTCTGCAGTTTGCCGAATTGGGCGCGCTGCTGCCGCAAAGCGGCGGCCAATACAATTTCGCGCGCGCCGCGCTCGGCGATTACGCCGGATTCATCGTCGGCTGGAGCGACTGGATCTCCACGGCCGGAAGTTTCGCTGCCGTCTCCATCGTCTTCGGTGAATACACCAGCGACATCATTCCCGCCGCGCATGGCCATGTGCGGCCCCTCGCTGCTGGCGTAATTCTTCTGTTCGCCCTGCTGCAATGGAAAAGCATGAAAGTCGGAAGCGGCGTGCAGGACATGACCACGATTTTGAAGGCCGTGTTGTTCCTGGCGGTCGTCGCGGTCTGCTTCTTCCACAGCGCGACTCCGGTGACGGCCGTGGCGTCGAAAGCCGCGGTCCCCGCGGGCTGGCCGCTGTTCGTCTCCTTCATCGTCGCGCTGCAGGCCGTGATCTACACCTACGACGGCTGGTACGGCGTGGTCTACTTCGGCGGCGAAGTCCGCAATCCCGGCCGCGATATTCCCCGCGCGATTTTCGGCACCGTTCTCTCCGTCCTGGCCATTTATTTCCTGGTGAACGCCGCCGTCGTGCACCTGGTCTCGGTCCGCGAATTTGCCGGCAGCGATTTCGCCATGGGCATCGCCGCGCGCCGCGTGCTCGGCGCTGCGGGCGACAATTTCATTCGCGTCGTGGTTGTCGTTGGCTTGCTGAGCAGCATCAACGCCATGGAAATGGCCACCTCGCGCGCCCTGTACGCCATGAGTCGCGACGGCCTTTTCTTTTCGTTCTTCGCGCGCGTGAACGCCGGCGGAATTCCCGCGCCTTCGCTCTGGCTCTCCACCGCCGTGGGACTGTGCTTTGCGATGTTCAGCTTTGAGCGCGTGGCCGCGATCCTCGCCTCCTTTTTTGTCGCCGATTACGCGCTCTCGTTCGTCTCCCTGTTCGTCCTGCGCCGCCGCATGCCCGAAAAAGACCGCCCTCACCGCGCCTACGGCTATCCCTGGACCACCTCGCTGGCCCTCGCCGCCTCCATCGTATTCCTGATCGGCGCCCTCGCCAGCGATCGCGAAAACACGCCGCTGACGTTCCTCGTCCTCGCCGCAAGCTACCCGGTCTACCGCGCCCTCAAATGGGCGTCCCGCCGCAGCGCCGCGCGCGAAGCCCTGCCGTAGGGAAAGCGCCGTCCGCGCCAAAAAGTTGTGGCCTACGGAAAAATTAAAGTGTCGTCATTCCGAACCCGCTCCTGCGGGTAAGGAATCTCTCCTTTTTTTCGATGCCCACATCTGAAAACCTCTTGGCTCCGCCGTAAGGACTCGCTATGCTGGCGCACATGCAAATCGCATTCCTCGGACTCGGCCGCATGGGCATCGGCATGTCTCGCAATCTGCTCCGCGCGGGTCACTCAATCTCGGTCTATAACCGCAGCCGCGAAAAAGCGGAACCACTTGCCGCCGAAGGCGCGCGAGTCTGCGATTCTCCCGCCGGCGCCTGCCGCGACGCCGAAGTCATCATGACCATGGTCGCCGACGACCCCGCCGTCGAAGCGATCGTCTTCGGCCCGAATGGCATCGCTTCGGCCATGAAGCCCGGCGCCATCCACGTTTCGCACAGCACCATCAGCGTCGCGCTCGCCCGCAAACTCACCGCCGAACACGCGCAGCGCAATCAGGCCTATCTTAGCGTCCCGGTCTTTGGCCGCCCGGAGCACGCCGAAGCCAAACAACTGGTAGTCCTTGCCGCGGGCCCCGGCGAACTCATCGATCGCTGCCGCCCGCTGCTGGACGCCATCGGCCGCGCCACCTTCGTGGTCGGCGCCGAGCCCTGGCAGGCCAACGTCGCCAAACTCTGCGGCAACTTCATGATCATCGGCATGATCGAAGCTTTCGGAGAAGCCTACGCGACTCTGCGCAAAGCGGGCGTGGCCCCGCAGGCTTTCCTCGATCCCATGAACACTTTGCTCGGCTCCCCGATCCTCGCCCTGTACGGCCGCATCGTCGCCGAGGAAAGATTCGACCCAGCCGGATTCGCCTTGAAGCTCGGACTCAAAGACGTCCGCCTCGCGCTGGCCGCTGCCGAAGAATGTGCCGCGCCCATGCCGCTCGCGAGCCTGGTGCACGACCATCTGCTAGCCGCTCTGGCCCAGGGGCAGGGAGAGATGGACTGGTCGAGCATGACGCAAGTGGTCGCGCGAAACGCCGGGCTGAAAGCGAAATCATAGGAAGACTCTCGCGGATTACGGACCATGAACTGAGAAAGTCCGTGTGAGAACTGGATTTTGCAGCGCCCGTCTTCGGGCGGGCATGTGCTGGACGGCAAAATGCTCGCCTGAAGGCGGGCGCTGCACGGCTTAAAACCAGATTCTCACGCTGACTCTGATATCAAGCGAAAGCAGTCCCATAAGGAGAATCACACATGTCCCTGGTCGATTTCGTCCCCACACCCAAATTCGAGGAATACAAGGAACGCTTCAAGCAGCACTACAAACTCGAGCGTCGCCCCGACGGCGTAATCCTCGCCCAGGCCCACACTGCCGGCGGCCCCATCCAGCTCAGCGTCGAGAACCATCGCTCCGTCGGCCAGCTGTTCAAAACCATCGGCGCTGATCCCGAAAACGAAGTCATGATCTTCACGGGTTCCGGCAATGACTTCATGATGGACGCCGATCCCCAGGGCTTTAAACTCGAGGAAGAGGACCTGCAGCACTGGGCCTACGAATACGCCTACAAGGACGGCCGCATCAACGTCAGCTCACTGGTGAACGATCTGGAAATTCCCACCATCGGCGTCCTCAACGGCCCCGGCTTCCACACCGAAATCTGCCTGATGTGCGACATCACCATCGCTGCCGAAGACGCCATCATCTTCGATCTCCACTACGACATCGGCTCGGTCCCCGGTGACGGCATTCACAGCTGCTTCCTGGAACTGCTGGGCGTGAAGCGCGGCGCCTACGCCCTGCTCACCGGCCAGGCTATCGATGCCAAAAAAGCCCTCGAATACGGCCTGGTCAACGAAGTCGTCCCCCGCGAAAAACTTCTCGACCGCGCTTGGACGCTCGCCGACCACATCATGACCCAGCCGCGCACCACCCGCCGCCTCACCACCCAAATCGTCCGCCGCCCATGGAAACAGCGAATCGCCAACGACCTCGACGGCGGCTTCGGGATCCAAATGTTCGCCCACCTGGCCAAGAAAAAAGCCGTCCACAGCAAATCCCACATCGCTTCACAAATCGCCTACGTGAAGCAAGGCAAGGAAAACAACATCAAATAAAACAACACGAAGCAAAACAACATGAAGTAAAAGCCATCCCACCCATGCCTGCAGAGGCGGAAAACGCAGATACTCAATTTCAAATCTGAAATTTCAGATTTCAAATTGACCTCTTACCTCTCACCTCTCAAATCTCACCTTTCAAATCTCAAATCTCCCTCGCTCCCCCTCAATCGTTGTCCTGCGGCGCTGAAAGCGCCGACGGTGACCAGCCCGGGGCAACGCCCCGGGGTTCCAATCCCTCAATTGCGGTGCGCCCTGAAATGGTGCAAGGCCCCGTCGCCCTTTCGGTCCGCCCTGCCCAATCCCCAAAAAAGTTCCACTTTGAAACACGCCGCCGCATTTCCCACTCTGATTGTTAATTACATCTGCATTTTGTTCATGAACTATCCCTCTGGACAGTAGCCCGCCAAGCGAAGCCCCAACTACTCTGACCTTGTTGCGAGGATCGCCGCGCTGCTTCGGAGAATGTTCTTGATGGCTCGCACGGTTCTTAGCTAGAGATCTTATTTGTCATGATGGAGGCAGAAATGGTTGGCGTCACAATCGTAATGCTGGTGGCCGTCACGGGATTTTATTATGGAGCCCGGAGCGCCCTCCATGGAGCCGGCTCTTCGACGGGCGCTTGCGGATCGAAATTCATGACCTGCCCGGAAACGGCAAAGCAGGCCTTGGTTGGATTGGCCCCTGGAACAATTTCAAGTGGCGGCTGCCGCGTTATGGATCGTCTCCGGATCGGAGAATGCTCGCTGTGGCCTGTGCATCAGGAGTGCGGGCAAAGCTGCACCAAGCAGATGGGAGCGCGGTAAATCAAGGAACCGGGTTCCGGCAGCCCGATGACCTGGACCTCGGAGAGCCGTCCTTGGTCATACGCATTCCAAGCGCATCGCGCGTCTCGCGCGGTGCGTCACGCCGTTACGCGCCGGGATAATCCATCGGACAACTTGAATTGGTCGACCAGCCCGCGAAGTTGCGTGGACATCTGCGCCAGCTGCTGGGCGGCCTTCATCGATTCATGCGCGCTGGACGATGTGCCTTGCGCCGCCTGGGCCACCCCCGCGATATTGCGCGAGATTTCCGTCGACCGCGACGCGGCCTCGGAGACATTGCGTGACATCTCGTCGGTCGTCGCGCTTTGCTCCTGCACGGCCGTGGCGATGATGGTGGAAAAGTCGTTGAGCCGGCTGATCACGCCGCCAATGGCCCCGATCGCGTCGATGGCCCCCTTCGTGTCCCTCTGGATCGTCATGATTTTCTGGCTGATGTCCTCGGTCGCTTTGGCCGTCTGCTTGGCCAGTTCCTTCACTTCATTGGCGACCACGGCAAATCCCTTGCCCGCCTCCCCGGCGCGCGCCGCTTCGATGGTCGCGTTCAACGCCAGCAAATTGGTTTGCTGGGCGATGGACGTAATCGCCTTGATCACCTTGCCGATTTCCAGGCTGGAGATGCCAAGTTGGGAGATCGTCGCGTTCGTGCTTTCCGCGGCCTTCACGGCTTCATCGGCCACATGTGCCGATTCGGTGGCGCTCTTGGCGATGTCCTGAATCGTGGTGCTCATCTCCTCGGCTCCCGAAGCCACCGACTGCAGATTGCGATTTACCATGTCCGTGGCCGAGGAAGCCACGGTTGCCTGGGCCGTGGTTTCCTCCGAATTGGCCGTAATCTGTTGGCTGGTCGCGGAAAATTCCTCGCTGGCGTTGGCCACCTGCTGGGCGTTCGCTGCCACCGACCCGAGCATGATCCGCAATTTGCTTTGCATGGTGTTGAACGCCGCAGAAAGATCGCCCAGTTCATCCTGGCTGCCGATCGACAGTTCCTCTCCCGTAAGGTCCCCCTTCGCGATGGCCTCGGCCCGCACCAGCGCCGCGCGAACGCTGCCCGTGATCCACCGGCTCAGATATCCCGCCGCGAACAAGGCCAGGACCAGCGAAATCAATCCCCAGGCGATCGTGGCCCGCTGCGTGAATGTCGAGGAATCGGCCACGCGCTCCTGCACAACGGCCGTGGTTTTTTGCAGGGTTTCCACCAGCGTATCGATCAAGTTCGTGGGAGGGCGGTCGCGGCCCTTCACCATCTTGTCCACCGCCGCGAAATCCTTGCCCTTGGATTTCTGGAATACCTTCAATCCCGCGCGGTAGTCTTCCCCCAGCTGTTCGTGCGCCTTCAGGAAATCCGAAAGGATCCCCTGCACCTCGCTGTTGCCGACTTCGCCTTGCAGTGCGGATGCCTCCTCGCGCACCTCTTTCTCCAATGAGAAAAACTCCTTCGAGTACTGCTCCAGGCTCGCTGGATCGCTTCCGCGGAGCAGGATATCCTTCCACGCCTGTACCTGTTTCTTGAAGGTCACCTGCATCTGCCGCGCCCTTGCTGCCTGAGCCACTTCGTGCGAGAGCAGGGAATTGTAATCCGCTTCCCGCCGGGCCGCTTCAATCGTCGCAAACGCCACGGCCGCCATCGTGATCGATACGGCTCCGAAGATCAGAAGGTTGATTTTTGCTCGGATTCTCATGTGCTCCCCGAATGAACATTCCGCAACGCCCAATCTGGCGGTTTAAATGACATTCGGCATATCGGCCGCGGCAGGCCCCGGCTTTAACCAATTTGTCCGCTATTTCCAGCCGCTCCCCGCGATTCAGGATGAAAAATGGGCCCCTTGCCAGGCGCTTCCCCCTCCGTTCGCAATGCATAAATGTTGACGCCCGCGCAAGGCGGATGTATAGAGTGAGCGATGAGCCGTCGTCGCGCTTTCATTACATTCACAAAATCGCGGCCGTTATTTTCGGGCAGTTATCCGCTTGGCAACCTCTGGACCTTCGGAAAAAACAACGGGAGGAATGAACCCATGAAGGCGAATCACAAACTGGTCGTAGCCCTGCTGATGGGTGCCGCAATCGGCGCCGGCGGCGCCGCCGCGATCCACGCCCGCCAGATCAAACCCGCGCCCGCCTACGTCGTGGCAGAAGTCGATGTCATCAACCCTGAGGCATTCAAGGAATACGCCGCCAAGGCCCCCGGGACCATGGCCCCATTCAACGGCCGCTACATCATTCGCGGCGGCAAAACCGTTTCCCTCGAAGGTGAACCCCCCAAGCGTTTCGTCGTCATCGCCTTCGACAGCATGGAAAAAGCCCAGGCTTGGGAAGACTCCCCGGCCTATGACGCCATCAAGCCCATCCGCCACGGCTCGGCCAAGAGCCGCGTCTTCATCGCCGAAGGCGTCGCGCCCTGATCCGCATTTTCCGAGTCGCCGGACGAAGTTTGCGGCCGCCGCGATTCACGCGCGTGGCATTTTGTCGCAATGCCACGCCGCTTTCGTAGCGCAGCTTGTCCGTTGCAATCAAACCGTCGAAGCCCGCTCTCGGTACCTCCGCCCCGCGAACATTTTTAATAGGACACACCGGCTTACTTGACCGCTGTCGCCCCCACCCGTCGCTTGTATACTTAAAAGGCATCCCGATTGCGAGGATGGCTCCGACTTCATCATTTCAAGGTGCGACCCGACATGTCTTCCCCAGCCGATAGGCGCGCAACCCCCCGGTTCCAAGCCAAGCCGGGTAGTCAAATCACGTACGGTGCATCCGCCGCCGAGGTCCGCGACTTAAGCCTCGAGGGCGTTTTTGTCGCCGACCCTGATCCTCTCCCGGTCGGCTCGGAACTCGCCTTCACCCTGCGCGCCGGCGGCCAGGACATCACGCTGGAGGGAATCGTCCGCCACGTCGAAAAAGAAGTCGGCATGGGAATCCAATTCGTGAACGTCTCCGCCGTCTCCAAACGCCGCCTCCGCATCTACATCGCCGGCCTGGTTCCCGCTCCCACCGAATTCGTCAAGAGTTGACCCGCACTTCGAACCATGGATCAACTCAAAATGACATTCGCGCGGAGAAAAGTCGCTTAAATTGCGGCCCTAAAGTAGCGTACGCTTCAGTCTGCGTGCTTTTTCTCCAGCCAGCATCATGTCGCGAAGTAGGAAATCCGCGTCATTCCAAAGTTCGGTGAATTGTCCTCCTGCTAATTTTTGAATGTTCCGGAAAATCCAGACAATAACCGGAAAGAAATACAAAGCGGAGGATGTTTCAACCTCAGGCCCAGGTCAAATTCGCGTATCGCTCGACAAGTTTCTTCGTCCCGTGATCGGAAAAGCGCACGGTGAACTTCCGGTCCTCGTCTTCGCCCTCGACGCCGATGATCGTTCCGGTGCCGTAGGTGGCGTGGCGCACGCGCTGCCCGATCAGCGGATTGGATGAGGACGAGCGGCTCGGGCGCGCGGAAGCGGGCGCGCGAGTCCTGCCGGCCGCAACGCTGGACGTTCCCCCGGCAGCATTGGCCCGCCGCACGCGGCGCGTGAATTCTTCCTCGGAATACGAATATTCGGGATCGGGTTCATACCGGCGCGTCTCGCCCGCGTCGGCCAGCGAACCCGCCGCGGTCTCGATCAGTTCCCCCGGAATCTCCGCCAAAAAGCGGGAGGGCATTGATCCCGTCAGCCGCTCGGAACCATACATCCGCCGGTACACGGCGCGCGTGAGCGTGAGGGTGTCCTTGGCCCGCGTCATTCCCACGTAACAGAGGCGGCGCTCCTCCTCCAGCTCTTCATTGTCGTTTTGCGACCGGCTGTGCGGAAAAATTCCTTCCTCCATGCCAGTCAAGAACACGTGCTCGAACTCGAGCCCCTTGGCGCTGTGCAGCGTCATCAGCGTGATCAGCGCGTCCTCGTCAAAATTATCGGAATCGCTGACCAGCGCGGCGCGGTCCAGAAAATCCGCTAGCGTTTCGCCGCGTTCGGCGCCTTCGGCCATGGCGTTCACTAACTCGTTCAGGTTGTCGGCGCGCGCGGTATCTTCGCTCGAGTCGCGCTGCACCAGCATATCCATATAACCACTGCGGTTCAGGATCGACTGCAGCAGTTCCGCGGGCGCGGCCGAAGCGGCTTCCTGCTGCAGCCCCTCGATCAACATACGGAAATCCTTCAGCGGAGCGATGGCCCGCCCGGAGGACGCGGCCTCGAGCAGTTTGCCCAGAGCCACCCACAACGAAGCGTCGTGTTCGCGGGCTATCGCCGAAAGCGAATCCACCGTGGTCTTGCCGATGCCGCGCGGCGGCGTGTTGATCACCCGCAGAAACGCGATATCGTCGTCCGGAAAAATCGCCAGCCGCGCGTAGGCCAGCGCGTCCTTCACCTCGGCGCGCTGGTAAAACGAAAATCCGCCCAGCATCCGGTAGCGCATCCCCCGCGCCCGCAAGGCTTCTTCAAACGCGCGCGATTGCGAATTCGTGCGGTACAATACGGCCACGTGCGCTGCCGGATCGTCCCCGTGCAATATGCGGATGCGGTCCGCCACGTACTCGGCTTCGGCCTTGGAATCGCGCCCCTCGAAAAATCCCAGGTTCGATCCCGCGGCGCGCGTAGTCTTCAGATTTTTTCCCAGACGCCTCTTGTTGTTTGCCACCACGCCCGCTGCGGCGTCCAAAATGATTTGCGTCGAGCGGTAATTTTCCTCCAGACGCACCACTCGCGCCCCTGGATAGTCCTCGTCAAACCGCAAAATGTTGCCGATATCCGCGCCGCGCCAGCGGTAAATCGATTGGTCCTCGTCGCCCACCACGCACAGGTTGCGCGATTCGCCCACCAGCAGCCGTAGCAGATCGTACTGCACGCGGTTGGTGTCCTGATATTCGTCGACGTGGATGTACCGGAAACGGTTCTGCCAGCTTGCGCGCGCCTCCGGAAATTCCCGCAGCGCCTGCACGGCACGCAGCAGCAGGTCGTCGAAGTCCAGCGCACCCGCCTTGCGCAGAATCTTCTCGTACGCCTCGTACACTTTTGACGCCGTAACGCCCAGCGGATCGCCGCGCCGCGCCGCTTCGCTCGCCACCTGCGCCGGAGTCAGCCCATGATTCTTGGCGAAGCTGATGCGTTCGAGCAAGCCGCGAATTTTCTCGCCCGGATCCTTGACGTTTATTTGTTCCAGCGCCAGCTTCACGGCCGCTGTCTGATCGTCGGCGTCGTAAATCTTGAAATCGCGCGGCAGTCCCAGTCGCAGCGCCTCGCGCCGCAGCAGCCACGCCGAAAAAGAATGAAACGTCCCGATCCACGGATCGTCAAACGCGAGCCCCTTGCGCACCAGCAGGTCGCGCACGCGCTCCTTCATCTGCCCCGCGGCTTTGTTGGTGAACGTCACCGCGAGAATCGCGCTTCCCGGCACGCCCTGATCGATCAGGTGCGCGATGCGATACGTGATCGCACGCGTCTTTCCCGTCCCGGCCCCCGCCAAAATCAGCACGGGACCTTCAATAGCCGTTGCTGCGTCGCGTTGCCCGGAATTCAGCTCGTCAAGGAGTGTCATGTTGGGGAGTGGGCCTGTACGAAGCACCCATTCTATCCGACGCGGACCGCTTCAGCAAATCACGCTCGCTCTCCTCTGTGTCCTCTGTGTTCTTTCTCGGTGTTCTCTGTGTTAAGTTTTTGAATTCCTGAACGCAAAGGACGCAGAGAAACCAGGAGGGAGAAAGAAACTGCCTATCGCGTTAACGCCCCGCCCCCAGATCGATCTCAAAGAAGAAGAGAGCTTTCTTATCGGTCATGAACGACAAGTCCGGGATGTACAGGTGCGCGTACCGGATGGCATTAAAGTCGTGGTTGACGTCGAAGAACAGAAACCCGTGCGTCGTCGCGTGCGGCGGCAAGATGTCACTCGAAACCGCAAGCGACCTCAGCAGCGTGTCCATCTCGTTCCAAGCCTTGCTCTTGCCCCCGCCGCTGCCGGAATTCGGAAACGGAAACGGCCGGTGCAGCTTCGGATTGGCGTCGGCCTTGAGCAGCGTGCGGTCGGCCACTTCCTCGGGAGACAGCGGCTCGAGTTGTTGGCGATCCACGCCGGGCAGGGAAACCACCAGCCGAATCGTATTCAGCTCGATGCGGATCGGCGCGTTGCCGTCGTTCCGGAAATACACATCGATCGCCGCGATGCCCGCGGCAAAAGGCGAATTTTTGCCAAACGGCGCCGTATAACGTTCCGCGGTAACGTACGGATCGGCGATAATCGTCAGGTCCTGGTGCGCGTCCCGCGTCCGCAGCGCCATGGGATCGGCCGGCGCGCTTTGCGCGATCGCGCCAAGGGGCAGGAGCAGCAGGACAGATATTATCCGCAAGAGCATTTGTTTTTTCTAGGATGCGCGAACCCCCAACCGGGTCGCCCGACAATTTGTATCACAGGACCCGCGCGGACCCTATAATATCCGCTTTGCAGCCGCGAGTGGGGCGGTGCTGGATTTTCCCGCAATGCCGGGCCGCTCTTGGTGGCACAGGCTTCGGCCTGTGCGGTTTTGTCCATGGCCATCTCGGAACACCGCGCAGGTTGAAGCCCGTGCCACCGGACCGCGCCAGATCAAAGGACCTCCGGAATGTATTTGCTCTACAGCCTACTGACAGCCGCGGGCATCCTCCTGCTCTCGCCGTACTTCTTGATCCGCGGCCTGCTGCAGGGCAAGTACCTCGACAATCTTCCCGAGCGCCTGGGATGGAAGTTTCCCCCCGAGCTTCGTGCGCAGTCGCTCGCTGCAGCGCAACCGAAAACAATTTGGATTCATGCCGTCTCCGTGGGCGAAGTTCTCGCCGCCCTTCCGCTTGCGAAACAACTGAAAGACCGATACCCGGCACGCCGTCTCGTCATTTCCACGACTACGAACACGGGCCAGCAGCTCGCGCGCGAGAGAATGCAATTTGCCGACGCGATTTTCTATTTCCCCCTGGATTGGGCCGGCCCCGTGCGGCGCGCCTTGAGCGCAACGCAACCCTCCGTCGTCCTCATCGTGGAAACCGAAATCTGGCCGAATTTCCTGCGCGAGTGCCGCCGCGCAACCGTTCCGGTAATCTTCGTGAACGGCCGGCTCTCCCAGCGCTCTTACACCGGTTTTCTGCGCGCCATCGCTTACTCGGGCGGTTTACTGCGCGGCTTTCTGAAAAAAATCCTGAACGACGCCTCTCTCTTTCTCATGCAGGGCGCCGAGGACGCCGAACGCCTGCTCGCCTTGGGCGCCCCAAAAGACCGCGTCCTCGTCACAGGCAATCTGAAATACGACCTCGCCCTGCCCGCGGAAACCCCTCTCTCCGCCTGGCTCGCGCCGGAACTCGCCCGCGCCCAGCGCGCCCCCGTCCTGATCGCCGGCAGCGTGATGGCCAACGAAGAGCCGCTGGTCCTCGGCGCGTTCGCCGCCGTCGAACGAGAATTTCCCGGCGCGCTGCTGATTCTCGCCCCCCGCAAACCCGATCAATTCAACAACGCCGCGGCGATCATTTCGCAAGCGGGCCGCCCCCTGGTGCGGCGAAGCGAAATTTCATTGAACGGCTCTTCCGCCAACCCGCTCGCCAAATCCGGAAACGTGTTTCTGCTCGATAGCCTCGGCGAACTTGCCGCCCTCTACCGCCTCGCCGACGCCGTATTCGTCGGCGGATCGCTCGTCCCTGTCGGCGGCCACAACATCCTCGAGCCGGCCGCATTTGGCAAGGTCCCCGTGTACGGCCCGTTCATGGACAATTTCCGCGAAATTGCCGAAGCGTTCCATGACGCCGGCGCTTCCATCCGCGTCGCCACTTCGCAAGAACTGGGCGCCGCCTGGCTCGGTCTGCTCCGAGATCCGCAGCGCGCCGCGTGCATGGGCGCCGCGGCCCGGGATCTGGTCGATCGCAATCAGGGCGCGACGCGGCGGGTTCTGACGCACATGGAAAAATTCCTGGACGCGCCCGGGGGCCTCCCGTGAAGCGATCCTCCGCCTGGCTCTGGCTGCTCTGGCCGGTGTCTGTCTTGTATTCGATGGTGGCCCGCGTGCGCTCCTGGTGCTACGCCCGCGGCATTTTCCGTACACGCAAACTTCCCGGCACGGTCGTCAGCGTCGGAAATCTTACCGCTGGCGGAACCGGAAAAACCCCGATGGTGCTGTGGATCGCCGAGCGCCTCGCCGAACAAGGCAAGCACGCCGCGATCTTGACGCGCGGCTACCGCGGCACGTTGGACGCAAATCGAAAAGACGCGAGCGCAAAAGGCGAAGCCAGCGCGCCGGGCGTCCCGCAAAGCGACGAAGTCGCTCTGCTCCGTGACCGGCTGGCCGGCAGAGTGCAACTCGGCGTCGGCCCCGACCGCTACAAAAGCGGGGAGATCCTCGCGCGCCACGGCGTCGACTGGTTTGTCCTCGACGACGGTTTCCAGCATCGCAAGCTCGCGCGCGACGCGGACATCGTCCTGCTCGACGCCACCGACCCGTTCGGCGGCGGATGCACGCTCCCCTCGGGCCGCCTCCGCGAGCCGGTTTCCGCCCTGCGCCGCGCCGACGTCGTCGTCATCACGCGCAGCGTGCAGTCGCCGGCGCTGGCCATCGAAGCCATCATCCGCCGCCACTCCCAGTGCCCGATCTTCTACGCGGCAACGCAACTCCTCAGCGTCCTCCGCGTGCCTCGTCTGGACGTCGCCTTGCCCCCCATGGATTGGCCCCGCGCCCGTTTCCTGGCCTTTTGCGCAATCGGAAATCCCCCCGCGTTCTTTGGCGATCTGCCCGCCTGGGGATTCCAGATCGCGGCCGAGCGTAGCTTTTCCGACCATCACGTCTACACCGCGCAGGAAGCGGCCGAGATCGAAAAGGCGGCGCAGGCCGCCGGAGCCGATGCGCTGCTCTGCACGGAAAAAGACGTCTGGAATCTCCGCCACGTTCAGTTCACGGCGCTCCCGGTGTATTGCTGTCGCATTTCCTTTCGGCTTCCGGAGAATTTCTGGGGCGCCTTGCAGGACGTCATCCACCGCAATCAGTCGGGGTCCAACCGATGAAACTTTTGTTGCGCGCGCCAAACTGGGTGGGAGATGCGGTCATGTGCATCCCCGCGCTCGAAGCAGTGCGCCGCTCGCGCCCCGGAGATGAAATTTCCATTTTGGCGCGCCCCGCTGTTGCGGACCTGCTTGCCGGGCAGCCTTTCGCCGATCGCGTCCTCGAATACGACTATCGCGGCCGCCATCGCGGCTGGCTCGGCAGGGAAGCGCTGATCCGCGAGTTGCGTCGGGAAAAATTTGACGCGGCAGTCCTGTTTCAAAACGCATTCGAGGCCGCATGGCTCGCCTGGCGCGCCGGAATTCCCCAGCGTTTCGGATATGCGCGGGACGCCCGCGGCGCATTGCTCACTTGCGCGATCGCTGTGCCCAAGCCCGGCGAAATTCCCCGCCACGAATCGCACTACTACCTGGAACTGCTGCGCCGCGCCGGTTGGCTCGAGACCCGGGGCGAAATGAAGCCGACAAGGCTCGTGATTCCGCAAGCGGCCGCCGAGGCCGCGGAATCCTCGCTGCTTAAGGCTGGAGCAACGCCCGGCTCCTGGCGCTGCGCCATCGCCCCCGGCGCTTCCTACGGCGCGGCCAAGTGCTGGCCCCCAGAACGCTTTGCAACTCTCGCCGATTGCCTGATTTCGGAATGCGCCGCCGATGTGATATTTTTTGGTACGCCGAATGAGAAAGAGATTGCCGCGAGAATTTTCTCGAGCATGAACAGCCGCGCCGTTTCACTGGTGGGCCAGACTTCCATGCGGGAACTTGCGGCGCTGTTTTCCGCATGTTCCGTATTTATCGGCAACGATTCCGGGGCCATGCACGTGGCTGCGGCCGCGGGCCTCCCGGTGATCGGCATTTTCGGCTCGACCGACCCGGAGGGCACTTCTCCTGTGACCGAAAAATTTACCCTGATTCGCGAAGCCGCTTCCTGCAGCCCGTGCTTTCTGCGGCGCTGCCCGGTGGATCATCGCTGCATGACGCGCATTACGGTCGAGTCCGTTTTCTCGGCCGCGCGGTCCCTGCGCCGCGTCCCGAATAGTATTCCATCCGGAGGCGCGCCCGATGCCTGAGAAGAATCTGCTCCGCCGCGCTGTTTTTCTCGACCGCGACGGCACCATCTGCGAGGAAATGGGCTACGTCAACCACATCGACCGCCTGAAAATCTTCCCCTACGCCGCCGAATCCATCCGCCGCCTGAACGAGGCGCAAATTCCCGTGGTGGTGATCACCAATCAATCCGGCATTTCCCGCAATATATTCCCGGAAACCTTGGTCCACCAGATTCACAAAAAAATGATCGCCGAACTCGCTTCCGGCGGCGCCTGGATCGACGCCATTTATTATTGTCCGCACCGCAAGGAAGACGCCTGCGACTGCCGCAAACCCAATCCCGGCCTGCTCAATCGCGCCGCGCGCGAACACGGCCTTGATTTGCCGGGCTCCTGGGTTGTCGGCGACCGCTACGCCGACGTCGAAATGGCCCACCGCGCCGGCGGACGCGGCATCCTCGTAATGACCGGCTACGGCAAGGGAGAATACGAACTGCATCGCCAAAAATGGCCCAGACAACCCGACGTCCTGGCCGACACTCTAAGGGACGCGGTTCGTCTCATCGTCAATGACGCAGGCGGTCTGCGGCCCGCCCATGATTGAAAACTCAGCTAAGGGCGCGGAGCGTTTCCTCGCCGTGCGCCTTACCGCGCTGGGCGACATCCTGCACACGCTTCCGGCCGTCGCGGCCTTGCGGGCCGCGCACCGCAATGCCCGCATCGATTGGGTGGTTGAGCGCAAATGGGCGCCGGTACTCGAAGGCAGCCCCGCGATCGATGAAGTCATTCCCTTTGAGCGCCGCTCGCTCTGGGGTGCGGCCGAATGCGTGCAGCGCCTGCGCCGCAATCGCTACACCTGCGCCATCGATTTTCAGGGGCTTTACAAATCCTCGATGCTGGCCGCGCTTTCCGGCGCGCCTCGCAGAATTGGTTTTGAGCGGTCGTGCGCGCGCGAACCAGGCGCGGCGATGCTCTATTCCGAACGCGTGACTCCCGTCGGACGCCACGTCGCGGAATTAAATTATTCCCTGGCCGAAGCCGCCGGAGCCTCGCGCCCGGTAGCGCCCGAATATCCGCTGCGCGTCCCGGCCGGAGGCGCCGCTTCGATCCGCGCGCGCCTGCAGGAGCGCGGCATCGGCCCGTACATCGTCGTCGGCCCCGCGGGAAGCTGGGGAGCCAAGTGCTGGCCGCCGGGACGATACGGCGAGTTTTGCCGCGAATTTGAGAACAGGAGCGCTCTGCGCGTGGTCGTCATCCACGGTCCCGGGGAAATATCGATTGCCGAGGAAGTGTGCCGCGCCGCAGCGCCCGCGCGCCCGGAAATTGTGAAAACCACGATCGAGGAATTGATGGGCCTTCTAGCCCACGCAAAATGTCTGCTCGCCGCCGATTCCGGCCCGCTGCATCTGGCCGCGGCCCTGGGCACCCCGGTCGTGGGCCTATACGGCCCCACCGATCCCGCGCGCAACGGCCCGTTTGTGCCTGGCGCGATCGTCTTGAGCCAAGCCCGCCCCGAGGAAATCAGCTACAAGCGGCGCGACTCGTTTTCCCCGGCCATGTTGCGGATCACCGTGGAACAGGTTTTGACGGCAGTGGATTCCTGCTTGAGGCATCAGGCGTGAGCAACGGCACAAATTTCTGGATCCGCTGGCGCGTCCGCGTCGGATATCCCATTGGCATCGCCGCGTTTTATTTCGCGCGACCGCAATGGAAGTGGCTGCTCAGCGGAGTGGGCATCGCGCTGATTGGATTGCTGGTGCGCGGCTATGCCGCCGGCCACTTGCGCAAACACGAACAGCTCGCCACGTCAGGCCCCTACGCCTTCACTCGAAATCCTCTATATTTTGGAAGCGTGCTCTTCGCCGCGGGCTTTTCCGTCGCCAGCCACTCCTGGATTTCCGCCGCGCTGCTCGCCGCATACCTGGCCGTTTTTTATCCCGTGGTCATCCGCCGCGAGCAAGGCGAACTGGAAACCCTCTACGGCGCCAAGTTTCTGGAATACGCCTCGCGCGTCCCCGCCTTCTGGCCGCGCCTGACTCCCGCCGCATCCAACGGCGACCATTTTTCCTGGTCCCAATACCGCAAAAATCGCGAATACGAAGCCGCCATCGGCCTGGCCGTGGCCATGCTGATTCTCTGCGCCATCATGCTGTTCCGTAAGTGATGTTGAGCCAATATTTCTTACAGGGCGAGAAATGAGCCGGCGTATTCAGGTGGCACAGGCTTCAGCCTGTGCGTTTTGGATTTTCTTTTGAATCGAGAAACCTCTCAGGCTGAAGCCTGTGCCACCCAAACCAGCGCCGCGCTACCGCGTTTCATTTCCATAAAACGTGCTTACGTTCATCGTGCGCCCGTCCGTCGTCGCCGTAATGGCCCCGTCGCGGTCGGTGCGATACACGCGCACCCCCGCCGCCTCCAGTCGTTCCACGACTTCCGGCGAAGGATGTCCGAAACTGTTATCCCTGCCCACGGAAATTGCCGCAAACACAGGATGCGCCGCGGCCAGGAACTCATCCGTGGTTGACGTCTTGCTCCCGTGATGCGCCACCTTCAGAAAACTCACGCCCACCTGTTGATTCTCCGCCAGAATTCGCCGCTCCGACGGCCGTTCCATATCCCCCGCCAGCAGCAGCGATTGCGAGCCATCCGCCAACCGCAGCACCATCGAGTCGTCGTTCTTCACCACCGGAGATTGGTTCAAATCCTCCGGCGACAACACGCTGCCCGAGACTTTCTCACTCACAAAAGAATCGCCTCGTTCCAAATGTCGTACGGCAACACCGCGTTCCCGGGCCAGCGCCAAAAGGTGCAGGTACGCTCCGATCTCAATGTCGCGCCCCACCCAAAGTTCCCTCACTCGAAAATTTTCCAGCACGGCCGGTAACCCCCCGAGATGATCGAGGTGCGCATGGGTAAGCGCCACCACGTCGATCCGCTGGATCCCTCGCGACCAAAGATACGGCGAGACCACTCCTTCTCCCACATCGAGTCCCGAGTGCATGCCCTCCTTATGAAAATCTCCCGGATCGCCGCCCCCGTCCACTAGCATCGTGCGCCCGCCCGGATACGAAACAAACAGGCTGTCCCCCTGTCCCACGTCCAGCACAGTGAGCTCCAGATTTTTTCCCGACAGCCGCGGCGCAAACGGATACGTGGCAATCACCCCCGCCATCGCAAGCAACGGAACCAGCGCCGCCACCTGCCACCATCCGCTTCGCCGCAGCCGGATCGCCGCCGAAAGCAGAATCGCCAGCACCACAAAAATCGCAATAACCCCAAGCGGCGGCCCCGGAATCCGGTAGCCGGCCCGATGCCAGTGCGCAAACCAATCCACAGAAGAATTCAGCGCGGCCAGCAGCAGGCCCAGCGCTTTTGCCAGAATCCCCGCGAACGGACGCGAAATGGAAGAAATTGCCAGTGTGAAGAAACCGATGGGTACGGCAAGTCCAGTCAGCAGCACAGCCGGAATGTTCGCGAACGGCCCGGCCAGGGTCACGCGATGAAAATAATAGGCCAGCGGCGGAAGCATCCCCAGTTGCAGGATCGCGGAAAGTACGATCAGTTCCCAGAAGAACAGGCTTGCCCGGCAGGGAGTAGCTAGCAGGCCAGGCCCCAATCGCGATGCGCATCCGGGCAGCCGTCGCGAAAGCCAATCTCCAGCGGCGCGCATCTCGATCCGAAACTGAATCACGCGCGGTTCATGGGAAACGTCGCGCGTGACGTCCGTCAAATGCCTCAGCCCGCGCAGATAGGGCTCGCTGGTTTGCTCGATCCAAGGCACTCCGACTGCGCCGATTATCCCGATGGCCGAATACGACAGCAGAAAACTCGCGTCGGTGATTTCCGATGGCCTCGCGATCAAGATCACCAGCGCGGACAGAGCCGCCATATTCACCAAATCCATGCGCCGAAACAGCAGCTGCCCGCACAGGTACAGCGCGGCCATCAGAGCGGCGCGCAAAACCGGCGGCCGGTCCTCCACGATTCCCACATACACTGCCAGCGCGATGAGCGTGACAATGGTTCCTGAATACAGACCGAGGTGCAGCCGCCGCCCCGCCCAGATGAAAAATGCAATGAGCGCCCCCACATGCAGCCCCGCAAGTACCAGCACATGGTAAACCCCGGTCTGCTGGTACGCGATGACGCGGTCGTGGTCGACAAAGCTGCGATCTCCCAGTAGCATGGCGCGAGCCAGCGCCGCTTCATCCGGGCGCGAGGAAAATAAATCATTCACGGAATTCAAAAGCCGTCCACGCGCGCGGGCAAGCCGGTCGGAGACCGTCAAGCGCGACCGGTCGTCCAGAATCGTCAGTAGCCGCGTGTTCCGCAGCGACCCCTGCAACTCGATCCCTTGCAGCGCAAGATACGCGCGCTGATCGAAACTCCCGGGGTCGCCGAAATTGCGGATCGGCAGCGCGTGGACCAGCGCCTCAACGCGATCCCCGGAGCGCGCGGGAAGGGAATTACCGCCGTTCGGCTCCTCCTGGTAGGCGGTAAGGCGCAAGCCTCCGCTCACCGGCGTCACCCCGGCGGCGGACTCCACCTCGTCGAGACTAATCTCGTAGCGCGTCCCCCACGGTAATTGCTGCGGATCGCTGCGCAATCGTCCGCGCCAGCGCAACGTCGCGCTCGCGTCCAGCTTCCCGGTTTCGATCAGAGTGCTCGCAAGATTTGCAGGAATCGCCGCCCGCTCCAGCGCCAAAGCCGCAAAACCCAGGCACGTCCATATCGCCGCGCTGAGAGCCATCGCAGCCCAAACCTGATCCAGACGCAATAAAACGAATGCCGCTACCAAGAGGCTTGCCACACAAAGAAGAATAACAAGGGGAGAGAAATGCACGCGGCCGCCGAAATGGCTGAAGAGGAGAATTCCTCCCGCAAAAAATCCGACCGGCCAGAGTGAGGGAAGCTTCATGTGCGCCGCTTGAGCCGCACCAACACCTCCATATGATAGGTTTGTGGGAAAATGTCAAATAGATTAATATCCCGGATCTCGTACGGCCCGGGAGCCTCCGCCGTGCCCACCAGGCCGGCCAGATCGCGCGCCAGCGTCGCCGGGTCGCACGACACATAATTCACGCGCCAGGGAAGAAGCTTCTTCAAACGCGCCAGCAGTTCGGGCTCGATCCCCGCGCGCGGTGGGTCCAGCACCACCAGGTCCGGCGTCTCCTGCCAGTGCGCCAGAAACGCTTCCGCCGTGGCATACCGGTGCGAAGGAGATTTCCCGCCGCTCGATTGCAGATTGATCTCCAGGTCTTTCGACGCCGCCAGATTCGCCTCCACGCCGATCACCCGTTCAAATCGCGACGTCAGCGGCACGGTGAACAGCCCTACGCCCGCAAACAAATCCAGTGCCAGCCGCCCGCGGCTATCCCCCAGCACCGCTTCCACCAGCGCATCCACCAAAAACCGGTTCACCTGAAAAAACGAAAGGTGCCCCACGCGAAATTGCGCCCCGCCCGCGGAATACGTCAGATACCCCGGCCCCGACAATTCAAACGTATCGGCCTTGCGGTCCTGCACTAGGATGGACTCCGCGAACGGAATCGCTTCCCGCAGCGCCTTCGCTATCGATTCGGCGGAATCGGTCAGTTTTTCGGCGGAAAGATTGAGCAAGACTTTTTCTCCCGCCGAATCGCCAAACGCCTCAATCTCGTCGATGGCCGATAAAACATTGCTTTTTCCCAATAGCGCGCGCAATCGTTTAAACGTCTCTTCCAGGAGCGGCGAAAGGATGCCGCACTGGTCCACCGCGATCAGCCGTGTGCTGCCCGCCTCGAAATAACCGATGCCGGGAGTTTTCTCAGCCGCGCTCGAAATATCCTGCTTGCCGCGCAATTTCCATTGCGCGCGATTGCGGTAACCAAACGGGGGCGAAGCGTGCGTCCCGATCGCCCCGGTCCACTGGATGCGCCCCGTGCGCCCCAGGGTCTCGCGCAGAATTTCCGTTTTGAAGCGAACCTGCGCCTCGTACGGGATGTGCTGGTATTGGCAGCCTCCGCAACGCCCAAAATGCGGGCACGGCGCCGCAATGCGCTCCGGCGAGGGTTCCACGACCTGTCCCAGGCGCCCACGCACGAATTTTTTCTTCCGCGAAACGGTTTCGATTCGAACCAGTTCTCCCGGCAGCACCAGCGGCACGAACACCGTCTGCCCGTCCTGATGGCCCAGGCCGTCGCCGCCATAGACCAGTTTTTCGATTCTGACTTCCATGTGTAGTCGCTTTCCGATGCGGGAGGTACGATTTGGCCAGGAAAACCTCAGGTCAGGTAGAACAGGCTCAGGCGAGGAAGATTATATCTCTCCCAGAGGCGTTTCTGCATATATTGCCGCTCGAGCTGCGAAAGCTGCGCCGCGTTCATCTTCCTCCGGTACGGCGCCAGCTGGCGATCCAGTTCCCGGCGGACGTCCAGCATGAACTCCTCCGGCGCGCTGGACGTCAAAATAGCCGTCAGTTTTTCTTCGGTCACGGTGAGTTTTCGTTCCAGATCTTCCAAATCGAGCGCCCCGGGGAAATCGATGAGTAAAAGAAATTCCCCGATTCGCGCGCGCGCCTCTTCCAGCCGCGCGGCCACTTCTGGCTGTGTCGCGCGCAGCGCTGCAGCCTGCGCCGCGATCTTCTCGCTGTTGCGGGATAAAAACGCGCGCAGTTCGCTGCGCGAAAAAGTTTCTTCCGCCTCCGGGGTTTTGGACGCCCCGGCCACCGGTCCCATGCCCGCCGCGGTCTCTTTCTCTTCGTCCGCCGCTTCCAGCACCGCGTCCACGCAATACGCGAGGCTCTTCAGCTGGCGTCCCCCGGCGGCGCGCCGCGAACGCGCATAACTTTCAAACGCGCGGTCGATCCCCCGCAGCACCGCGGGCAGCGAAATCCCCGCCTTCTGCCAGGTCTCGACAATGGCCCAGTCCAGCGGCGACACCAGCAGATGCGCCCCGCGCTTCTGCCAGAAATACTCCTCAATTTCCGTGTAGTAATTGAAGTAGTTGAACTCGGGCATGGCCTTTGCAGAATGCAATAATGGGTCCGGAGAACTCAAGGCCGGGGCTTTCGCGGTTCGGCCGAGGGAGCTTGCGCCATGGCCTTTCCCGCACCGGCCGGCGTGGCGCGCTTGGCCGCGTGATTTCGTTCCCACACGATGCGCAGCCCTTCAAGCGTAAGAAATTCGTCCACAATCTCAATGTGCTTAGACGCTCGCGCAATCAGCGGCGCCTGCCCCCCGGTGGCAATCACGCGCGCGTTCGCCCCGACGACGCTCTTAATGCGCTCGACGAGCCCATCCACCATATCCGCATACCCGTAGTAAAGCCCGGCCTGCAGCGACTGCATCGTATTCGTGCCAATAATCTTCCCAGGGTCCTTGATTTCCACACGAAACAATCTGGCGGCACGCGAAAAAAGCGCCTCCGCCGAAATTCCCATGCCCGGAGCCAGCACGCCGCCCATGTACTCCCCGCGCTCCGACACCACGTCAAAATTGATGGCCGTCCCGAAATCCACCACGATGCACGGCCCGCCGTATTTGGAATACGCGGCCACGCTGTTCACGATGCGGTCCGCGCCCACTTCCTGCGGATTGTCGTACAGCACCGGCATTCCGGTCTTGATCCCCGGCTCGATGAACAGCGCCTTCACGTGAAAATACCGCTCGGACATTTCTGCCAGCGTGGAATTGAGCGGCGGCACCACCGAACTGATGATCACATTGTGCACCGCGGCCGGGTCGATCCCCGCCAGCGTAAACAGATCGCGCGTGAGGATGCCGTATTCGTCGACGGTCTGATCGCGCGCCGTGGTCAATCGCCAGTGGGCCACCAGCTCCGCGTCCTGAAAAAATCCCAGCACCGTATTCGTGTTTCCCACGTCCAGCGCCAGCAGCATTAATCCGCCTCGCTCAGAGTTCCGGCAATCACCGGCAAAACGCGCCCGTCGTCCCGCCGCACGCGCAGCAGGCCTCCCGGTTCCAGCCCGTCGGTCGTGCCCGTATAAGTCTCCGCGGCCGATTCAATACGTACGCGCTTGCCCCGCGCAAAACTGGAAACTTCGCAAAAGCGCGCCACAATCGCTTCCGGGCCTTCGTTCAGGAACCGATTGTAGTAGGAGTCCAGGTGCCGCAGCAACCGCGCCACGATTTCCACGCGCGAATGTGTGCGCCCGGTTTCGATCCGCAGCGACGTCGCGATCGACGACAGTGCCTCGGGAACCCGCTCGTGATTCACGTTGATCCCGATTCCCACCGCCACAAAATGAATCCGATCCTGCTCCGCGTTCATCTCCGTCAGGATGCCGCAGAATTTTTTCCTCCCGAACAGCAAATCGTTCGGCCAGCGCAGGTCGGGCGTGATCCCGGTCTCCTCGATAATTGCCTCGCGCACCGCCAGCCCCGCCACCAGCGTGATCAGCGGCGCTTGCTGCGGTGCGATCGGCGGTCGCAGCAGCACGGTCATATAAATCCCGTTCGTCTTTTCCGAGTGCCACGGGTGCCCCGCGCGCCCGCGCCCCGCCGTCTGTTCCTCGGCGATCACAATGGCGCCGTGCGGCTCCCCTTGCTCGCCCAGCGTCATCGCCACCGAATTGGTCGAATCGGTCTTGAAAAAATGATGAATCCGTTTTCCGAACGGCCCCGCCGGCAACCGCTTGCGCAGAATTTTGGGAGCCAGGATATCCGGCACGCGCTCGATCTGATAACCGGACCCGGCATGTCCCTTCACGTGGACCCCAAGCCCGCGCAGCTTGTCGATCCACCGCCACACCGTCGACCGCGTAACCCCGATCTCCCGCGCAATCTTCGCCCCGCTGATGACGATCATGGCGTTGTCCGCAAGCAGCGCCAGCAGCGCGTCAATGCGCCGGTCGGTCGTCCCGGAAAGAGTGGGTTGCTTCATGAAGGCTCGGAAATATTTCGGCGACGGTGCTCCTCTTCCGCCGATTTCCGGTTGTCGGTTGCAGCCGGACGTGTCTTTGTGGCACAGGCTTGAGCCTGTGCGGTTTTGGTTTTCTGCACGCGGCCATCGCGCAGGCCCAAGCCTGTGCCACCAAAACGCGCGCCTCAAAGCTAGAATTGCGTTTTAGGCCGAAGTGCCCGAACTTTTGTCGAGCTGTGCGAGTCGCTCTTTTAGTTTCTCGTACTCCGCCTGGCGTTCGGCAATCGTCGTTTCCAGTCCCTTGACGATGTGCTCGGGCGCGCGGCTGCGAAACGTCTGGTCCTCGTAACGCTGCCGGTTGGAAGCGATATTCTTCGCGAGCTGCTCAAACTCCTTTTTCAACCGCGCGATTTCCGCCGGAACGTCAACGGCCGATTCATACCCGATGAATAGCTCGAAATCCTTGGTGGACCGGATATTGCCCTTGGTCGAATCGAACGGCGGCTTGGTGAACGAAAGGGAAGAGAGATTAGCCAGGCGCAGAATTGTATCGAGGCTATTTTCGACCGCGGATTGCACCGCCGGCGACGCCGGCGCGAGTTGCGCCGGTGGTTTTGTCTTCTGGTCGAGCTTCATTTCCGCGCGCAGGTTGCGCGCCGCGGTAAT
Source organism: Terriglobia bacterium (assembly GCA_020073485.1). Taxonomy (GTDB): domain Bacteria; phylum Acidobacteriota; class Terriglobia; order Acidiferrales; family UBA7541; genus Palsa-360. Next base: position 47,148 of record JAIQFB010000030.1, read on the forward strand.
GATTTCCTGCAGCAGCGCGATTTGTTCCTCCGCCCGGGCATCGATTCGTTCGGCGTGCGGCTCCGGAAAACGGTCCAGCGCGATCGAACGCGCCCCCGCCTTTTGCGGCAACTGGTGCCACAGCTCTTCCGTGATAAACGGCATGAACGGATGCAGCAGCCGCAGCGCGCTTTCGAACGCCGCGAACAGGTTTTTCCATGTCGCCGTCGCCTTCGCGCGGTCGCCCGAAGTCAGCTCGGGCTTCACCCACTCGATATACCAGTCGCAAAAATCGCCCCAGAAGAAATGGTAGACGACGTGAGCCGCCTCATGAAACCGGAAGTGCTCGAGAGCGTCGTTGACCTGCGCGGTCGCGCGCGTCAGCCGCGAAAAAATCCAGCGGTCCACCAGCGCCACCTCGCCATTCACCGCAAACGGCGCGGCGGAGCGCACGTCCGGAGATGCCAGAGCCTCCAGCGTCTCCCCGCCCGACGTCTCATACTTATCCAGATTCATGAACACGAACCGTGCCGCATTCCAAATCTTGTTGGCAAACGCGCGATAGCTCAGAATGCGCTCTTCGGACAGAACAATATCGGTTCCCGGCGCCGCCATGCTGGCGAGCGTAAACCGCATCGCGTCCGTGCCGAATTTTTCGTTCAGCATCACGGGATCGATGCCCGTCCCCTTGGACTTGGACATCTTCTGCCCCTCGGCATTGCGCACCAGCGAATGCAGACACACCTGCCGGAAGGGAACCTGTCCGGTAAATTTCAGCCCCATCATGATCATGCGCGAAACCCAGAAAAATAAAATGTCGTACCCGGTGATCAGCAGGCTCGTCGGGTAGTATTTCTTGTAATCCGCCGTCTCGTCCGGCCACCCCATGGTCGAAAACGGCCACAGCGCCGAACTGAACCAGGTTTCCAGCACGTCTGGGTCTTGCCGCAGTTTGTCCGACCCGCACTTCGTGCACTTCTCCGGAGTTTGCCGCGCGACGATAATTTCCTTACACCCATCGCAGTACCACGCCGGAATCCGATGCCCCCACCACAGTTGCCGAGAGATGCACCAGTCGCGGATGTTGCGCATCCACTCGAAATATTCGGTGCGCCGGTTTTCCGGCACGATCTCCACGTCGCCGCGCTCGACGGCCGCGATGGCCGGCTCGGCCAGCGGCTTCATCTTCACAAACCATTGCGTCGAGGCTCTCGGCTCGATGATCGTGCCGCAGCGGTCGCAAGTCCCCACCGCGTGCATATGGTCCACAATTTTTTCCAGAAACCCGCCCGCCTCCAGGTCCGCAACAACGCGCTTGCGCGCTTCAAACCGGTCCAGGCCCGCATACGGCCCCGCCGCCGCGCTCATCTTCGCGTCATCGGTCATCACATCAATTTCGGGCAGGTTGTGGCGCCGTCCGATCTCGAAGTCGTTCGGGTCATGCGCCGGGGTGACCTTCACCGCGCCGGTCCCGAACTCGCGGTCCACCACGAAATCATCCACGACGGGAATCTCGCGATTCATCAGCGGCAAAAGAAGCATCTTGCCGATCAAATGCTGGTAGCGCGGATCGCTCGGGTGCACGGCCACGGCCGTATCGCCCAACATCGTTTCCGGCCGCGTGGTGGCCACGATCACGGTTTCATTCGAGCCCACCACCGGATAGCGCACGTGCCAGAGATGCCCCTGCCGCTCTTCGTGCACGGTTTCCAGATCGCTGATCGCCGTGCGGCATTGCGGGCACCAGTTCACGATGTAATGCCCGCGATAAATCAGCCCGTCTTCATACAACCGCACGAAAACTTCAGTCACCGCGCGCGACAATTCCGGCGATAGCGTGAACCGTTCGCGCGTCCAGTCGCAGCTTTCGCCCAGCTGCAGCATCTGCCGCGTAATCGTCCCGCCCGACTCTTCCTTCCACGCCCAGACCTTCTTTTCAAATGCGTCTCGTCCCAGGTCGCGGTAGCTGATTCCCTGCGCAGCCAGCTGGCGCACCACCACGCGCTGCGTCGAAATTCCCGCGTGATCGGTCCCTGGCAGGTACAGCGTGTTAAAACCCTGCATGCGCCGCCACCGCGTCAGGATATCGATCTCCGTATGATCGAGCATGTGCCCGATGTGCAGCGATCCGGTGACATTCGGAGGCGGAATCACAATGGAAAACACCGGTCCCGGCGCGTTCACGTCCGCGCGAAACAGGTTTTCCTCCGCCCAGAATTTCGCCCAGCGCTGCTCGATCTGTTGCGGCTCGTAACCCTTGGGAATTTCTCTCGCCATGTTCTCCGGACCCATTTCCGATTGGCTGCAAAGCGCAGCCTTCGCGCATTCATGGAATGAATTACTATACGGACGCAGGCACGGACGGTCAAATGCCGCCCCGCCTGCCCTGAAATATTCACCGCTGGGGACATTGGGGTCTGACGGCAGGATACGCGCCCCCGGGGCGCGGCTCAAGGTAGCACAGGCACTCCTGCCTGTGCGGTTTTTGCGATCCTTGTTGGATTGGAATTCTAATTACGGTCTACAAACCCGCACAGGCAAGAGTGCCCGTGCTCCAAACACCCACTCCCACGTCATTTCACTGTTTTTTAATTTCCCGGTGCACAAGCGCTTCCACGATAGGCCGCAGAAATTCCTTCGTAATGATCTCGACGACCTGCGGCCGCATCTTGTCCAACACCTTCTGCACGACAGCTTCCACCAAAGCGGGATCCGGCGAAGAAGGCTTTGCCGGCGCGGCGGGAGCCGCAGGAGCCGACTGCAAATTCTTGGGCGCACCCGGTTCCAATGCCGGCTGTGCGCTCGATGCCGGCGCAACCGGCTCCGCGGCCGTTTTTGGCGCGGCCGGCACAACGCTCGATGCTGGCGAAACTTTTGCAGTGCCCGGCCCGTTTGCCGCCGCCTCAGCCGCCGGCCCCGATGCAACAGGCCGCCCGGCCTTCTCCGCGGCATCCAGCTCCGCGTCGGCCGCGCTGTGGCTGGCATGAAGCATGGCCGCCAGGTCCTCCCAATCGTGCTTGGGAATCGACCGGGCCGTGTCTTCGATATTTTGTTTGACGACGATTTGCTCGGGGACGCTTTGCGGCACCGCGTTCGTCACCGCTGGCGGAAGTGAAGGCTGCGTCTTGCTTGCCTCAGGCGTAGTATCCGGCTCCGTCGCCTTGCTGGAGATTGTTTCCGCTGGCTGCACCGTGACCACGACCGGGACAGAGGCCGGGATCTCTGCCTTCTCGGTCACCACCTCCGGCACGATCACCGCGGGCGAAAGAAATTCCGGCGTTGCGGCCGGTTCGAGATCGATAGATTCCTGCGCATCCGGAATTTGCTCGTCCCATCCGGGCGTGGGATCCGCTGGTTCCTCTAATTGTGGAGGAGGAGCCGTAGCCATCCACTCGATCGGATTGGCGGCAAGCTCTTCGGCCTTCCCGGGCTGCACCGTCAGGGCCGCTTGCGATGCCTGGTCCAGTAAAATGGATCCGGACTCGACAACGCTCGAGGAGGGTTCTTCCTGCCCGTCGCGCACCAGTTCCAGCGGTTCGATGGGCTGCAGCAGCGCGGCTTCCTCGTGGTGGGAAATGGTATTTTCCACTGGAGTCCAGTTGTGCATGTCCAGGCTTGCGGAGTCGCCTTCTTCCTGCGCCGCTTCGGGTTCCGCTTCGGGAGAATCGTTGCGCCAGAAGATCGGGTCGCCGAGTGTGGCATCGCGCTGGCTGGTCAAAATCTGATCGTTGTCGACCGGCTCGATCAACTCGGTGGCCGGAGCCGTGGAATCGCGCTCGGGCGTATCCAGAAGCTGCCCAAAAGCGACCGGCCGCTCGCCGTCCTCAAACGCCGAACTGCTGATGGGCCGGACCGGCTCAAGTTCCATGGGTTCTTCCGAAGTCTGCGCCTCGGGCAAGGGAGCTTCAGTCACGGCAAATGTTTCGGATTTTGCAACGGCGGCAACCGCGGGCTTGGATGCCGACACCGCGACCAGGCGGTCGCCCATCGTGCGGTCCAGAAGAGACTTGATCATGGCGATCAGCGGGTCGGGCGGCACGAACGGTTTTTTCAATATTCCGTCGGCGCCCACGCGTTGCGCCTCGCGTTCATCCAGCGGATCGAACGCTCCCACTAGCAGCACCACGGGGATTTGCTTGAATCTCGAATCTTTTTTGACGTACTCGCACACTTCGTAGCCATTGCGCACGGGCATGAAAATATCCGCCAGCACCAGATCCGGCGTCAGTTCGCCCAGTTTGCGCACGGCCGCTTCTCCGTTGCTCACCGAGACCACTTCCACACCAAGTTCCGCCAGCGCGAGCGCCACCGTCTTCTGGACGTTGCTATTATCGTCGGCTACTAAAATCTTTGCCACGTCACGTCCTCCGAATTTCCCCTGGGATAGGATTGCCCGCGTGCTCTTCTCGATCACGCAGTCGGGGCGTTTCGCGTAAAAAACCTGAGCCCGTTTCTTTTACCCGCCGGCTGACACGCTTCAACAATAGCGTTCAGCGCAAACGTAGAGCCGCCATCTGGTTACAACGTTTTGCAGGGACACAATCGCCCTCTGCTATTCGTAACATCCGGATGTAGATGAGTCAATAAAGACTGGGCGCCGGTGTGTCGGAAGGGACTAGGTTGCCCTTTCGTACAGGTTCCGGGTTTGTAGCGCCCTCCTTCAGGCGGGCATCTGCTTCATTCAAAAGTGCCATTCCGCCGCGGCGTACAGGCGCTACATTTGCTCGTCGATATCTAGCACCCATCCCATGCATGCCGTGAACGGGTCGAAACAAAACTTTCAAATCTCCCAAAGCTCATCCAAGACGCGATCTGCCGGCGCTGTAAGCGCCGGAGGTGACTAGCCCAGGGCAGCGCCCTGAGTCATGGCACCCACCCGTAGCAGCGCGCCCTGAAGAGGCGCGAGGATCCCCCGTTCAGGGCGGACTTAAGAGTTATAGCCACGATACCCGGGGTGTTGCCCCGGGCTGGTCGCATTCGCGCCGATGCCGCGACGCAATTCCGCCGTTCTATAGCGGAAGACCTATAGCCAAACGATTTATGAAATAGCTTCTCGGGTTACTTGGACTCGGGACAGGCTAGAAGGGAATTACTTTGTGGATGCCCTTCTTTTTCTTGCTGGTGGATTCCTGGCTCTTATCGGCGGGTGGCGCCGGGGTTGCCGCAGCCGGGGCGGCGTCGGCAGGAGCAGGAGCCGCATCCGCTGGCGCCTGATCCGTCGCTGGTGCCGTATCGGAGGCATTCCCGGCTGGTGTCTGGCTGGCCAACGAATTTGCGCTGCCGGGCGTAATGGTTTCAACCGTCGCCGTGTTTTCCCCGCCTCCCACGCTCATCCCCGCCGGCGTCTGCTGCGGTCCGAAACTCAACGTTTCATCGCCCGACTCGCTGGCCGGAGTCATCGTGGGAGCGCCCGCATGTGCCGCCGAGGAAATATCTGGCCGCGTTTTCAGAAAACTGGTGGACCTGGTTATGATTCCGGGCCGCGCACTTGCCGCATCGGCTTCGTCTTTTTGCATGCGCGCGACCGCCGCCGGATCGGCCGGAGGAATGGGCACGCCGAATTTGGTCAGCTTGTTTTTCGAGTCCGCGACCAGGTGCGACAGCGGATAATCCTTCACGATCCGGCTGTAATACCGCGCGGCGATTTCGTTGTGTTCCGACTTCTCGTAAATCTGCCCCAGCATCCAGTTCGCTTCGTCGGCCTGGCTGTAGAGCGGATAGCGGTTGGTCAATTCAATCAGGCGCGCGCCGGCCGCCTTATAGCTCTCGCGGATAAAATAAAAGCGCGCCACCAGGAAATTTCCCTCCGCCAGCACTTCCTGCGTCTCGCGCAGCCGCTGCTCGGCCACCGGGCGCAGCGTGCTGTTGGGATATTTTTCCAGAAAAGTTTGGAATTCCGCTTCGGCCTGCACGGCCTCGGCATGGTCGCGGTCCGGCTTTTCCATCTGCCGGTAATGCGCCATCGCGATTTGCATTTGCGCGTATGCGGCTTCGTCCAGGAAGGGGAAGAACGTCCGGAAGTCCGAATATTCCACGATGGATTGCTTCAGCCCCGCGGTCCCGCCTTCCTTGTAATAGGAATCCGCGATGGCTAGTTTCGCCTTGGCCAGGTATTCGCTGTCCGGATATGTATTGATGAGGGTTTGCAGGGCCAGCCGCCCGACCCCGTACCGCCCGTGCTTCAAGTCGTCGACCGCTTTTGTGTACAGCACCTTGTCGGGTTCGGCCGAAGTGCCCGTGGGCGGCGCCGTGTTTTTCTTCCCCAGGCAGCCACCCAATAAGGATGCCGCCACCATCAGGACCCAGACTGCGCGGCGTTGTCTCAACAAGTTTTCCTCATGCCTTTTGTGCCAGCGCTCCTCCGGCCAGATTCTTCAGCGACCGGACTGCTTCGGCAATATCGGGGGTATGGAATATAGATGTCCCGGCGACCAGAATTTCCGCGCCCGCTCGGACCAGTTCCGCCACGTTATCCGGACCGACTCCCCCATCCACCTCGATCCGGAAGCTATGATTATAGCTCTCACGAATTCCTTTTAGCTCACGAATTTTCCCCAGCGCCCCGCGAATAAATTTCTGCCCGCCGAATCCCGGGTTCACCGACATCACCAGCACGTGATCCACGATCCCCAAAACTTCCGAAAGCGCCGCCACCGGCGTCGCCGGATTGATCACCGCTCCCGGCTTGCACCCGTGTTCCCGGATCAGGGAAAGCGCGCGATCCAGATTCGGCGTCGCTTCCTGATGCACCGAAATCATGTCCGCACCCGCCTCGGCAAACGCTGGAATGTACTGCTCCGGGCTTTCAATCATCAGATGCACGTCCAGGGGCATGCGGGTTGCCTTGCGCAGCGAAGCCACCACCGGCACGCCGATCGAAATGTTGGGCACAAAATGCCCGTCCATCACGTCGACATGCAGCAACTCCGCCCCGCCGCGTTCAACGGCGGCGATTCCTTCTCCCAGTAATGCGAAGTTTGCGGCCAGAATGGAAGGAGCGATTTCTACGGGAAAAGTCACGTGATCTCCGCGGGTATCTTACCAGAATCGAGCACAGCGGTGCAGCGTATCAGAACGCGGCTTTTAGTAGGACAGACACTCTTGTCTGTCCGTTCATGTTGTAGCGATGCCGAACCGGACAGACAAGAGTGTCTGTCCTACTGCGCCACCACCACTTCGATCGCCGTGTCCCCCATGATCTTCGACCCCGGCTCCGGCCTTTGCTCTATCACATCCCCCTTGGGCCATTGCGGCGAGGGAATAATCGTGGTCTTGGAAAATTTAATTCCCCCGGTCGAAAGCAGCCGCTCCGCATCCGCCAGCGGCATCCCCACCAGCCACGGCATCACGAACGCGGCCGGCGGAGCTGGTTCAGCCACCAGCAAGTCCACGCGCGGGCTCGTCGCCTTGGCCCCGGATGGCGGGTCCTGCTGCAACACGCCGTCGAACGCGATCGACGGCGTGGAGTACGACGTGACCTCTCCTAGTTGCAATCCCACCTGAAGCAGTTGAATGCGCGCCACGCGCAACGATTCTCCCGTCATCGATGGGATCGTCACGTTCTGCGGCCCCAGGCTCAGCACCACGTGCGCGTCCTGCGAAATCTTCATCTGTTCGCCCGCCGGAGGAGTCTGCCGGGCGACGGTATTCACGGGATAGCTGCTATAGACGCGATCCACGATTTTCAATTGCAGCCCGCGTCCCTGCAAAATCGCCTGCGCTTCCACCGACGATTTCCCTACCAGGTTCGGCATGTCCACCTGCCGCCCCTGAATCGCGAACCGCATGGCCATCACCGCGCTCAAAAACGCTGCCGCCGCCAGCACAAATACCAGCAGCCCCATCCGGAATATCCATTCGATGCGCTCGCGGAACGTCATTGTCCCTCGGACGCCAATCTAACACGCGCGCAGGCCGCTTCCAAGATCGATCCGAGAAAACCGTTTAGCACAGAGGGCACAGAGAAGAACGAAGGAAAAGATAGGAAGCACGAGGCAGGGAAGCAGGGAGGCAAGGAGGCAAGTAAGCAAGGAGGCAAAGAACAACACATTCATAGATTTATTTTTTGAATTCTCCTGGTTTTCTTTGTGCCCTCAGTGTCCTCCCTACGTGCCCTCTGTGTTAAATCTTTGGTGTTAATTCCTTGAATCTTATCGCGCGTGCTGCAGAACCCCCCCGAAGAACCCGTCCGTCTCCTGCTCCCCCGGAAACGTCCGGAAAATTCCGTCCTCCCCCACAACGCTCTCCACGTGCACCGAATCCCGCAGCACCCCTTCGATCGCCCCCCTCGCGCTGACAACTTGAAACGCGCCCCTCAAAGCTCCCAGTGCCTCGCCGATCACGTCTTCATTTTCTTCCCGCTCGAGCGAACAGGTGGAATACACCAGCCGCCCTCCCTCCGCTAGATGCGACAGGGCATTGCGCAGCAGCAGCACCTGCCGCGTATGCAGGTCCGCAAGATCCTCCGCCCGAAGCCGCCAGCGAATTTCAGGATGCCGCGCCAGCGTCCCCGTCCCCGAACAAGGCGCATCCACCAAAATGCGATCGAATTTTGTCTGGAAGGGCAGCGGTTGCGTGGCATCCAGCACAACCGTCTCGACATTTCGCAGCCCTGCGCGCTCAAACCGCTCCGCCATCGCCCGAACCCGGTGCGCATGCAAGTCCGCCGCGATCACATGCCCGTTAGGCCCCGCATCCAGCGCCAGCCGCAACGTTTTCCCCCCCGGCGCCGCGCACACATCGAGCACTGAATTTCCCGGAGCCGCGGCAACCAACTGCGCCACGGCCTGCGAGGCTTCATCCTGAATCGCCAGCCACCCGCGCCGCGCGATATCGCTTTCCGATGGATTTCCTCCTTCCAGAATCACCGCGTCCCGCAGCAGCCGCCCGGCCTGCACGTTGCATCCCGATTTTTCCAGCGAAGCCGCCGCCTCTTCCCGATGCTGCGGCGCCGCAAAATATCCGGACAGCAGCGGAACGCGATTGTTTGCAGCCAGAAGCATTTCCGTGCGCGCCTCCCCAAACGCCCGCAGCCATCGCTCGACCAGCCACGTGGGATGCGAATGCCGTATGCCCAACCGTTCGGCGAGAGGGAGATCGGCGGGGAGAAGCGCCGCCGTGGCGTCGCTCGGCGAAACGCGCGTGCCGGACTCCTTCGCCGCCTTGCGCAGCACCGCGTTCACCAGCGGCGCCGCCGAGCGTTTGCGCGCCAGCTTCACCAGTTCCACCGATTCATGGACAGCAGCTCGCGCCGGCACGCGCTCGAGAAAAAACAACTGGTAGGCCCCCAGCCGCAAAGCAATTCGCACCTCCGCGTCCAGCGATTTGTTCGCCTTGGAAAGGCACCGGTCGATCTGGAAATCCAGCAGCCGCTGCCACCGCAGTACGCCAAACGTCAGCTCGGTCGCGAGCCCGGCATCCTCTCTGCCCACCGAGGGAGAAAGCGCCCCGCGCAGCGCCTCGTCCGCATAAGCGCCCTGCCCGCCCACGCGCAGCAATACCTCAAACGCGATTTTTCGCGCCATCGAAACACTCATCGCTGAACATGGAACCACACTCCAGCGGAGAAGGGAAATCTGGTCCAATTTTTCGAGTCACCCTTGTTAACCACATGGAGGTCGAATGCGTTATTACAGTGGTACACAAAAACCGCGAGTCGCAGCCAGCGCAACGTTTCAGCGCGATGCTGAGGAGGCACGATGTTGGCCAATCTGATTCTTGCAGGAACGCCCGCAGGGCACTTCCTGTTGCAGACAGTCACCACGAATTCCTCTTCCATGTCCGAGGACCAGTTCAATCAGCAGATCGCCCTGGAGGCCGTGCGGCACAATCACGCCAACGGCCTTGTGGGAATCATGGTTCCCATCGCCCTGTTCGCCATGATCGTGGCCATCGCCTGGCTTGGCATGCGCCAGCGTCAGGCCCGCCTGCGCATCAAAGCCGAATTTCACAAACAGCTGCTCGATAAATTCAGCTCGGGAAAGGAGTTTGCCGAATTCCTCGAAACCAAGGGCAGCCAGCGCTTCCTGGACGAACTCTGGTCGCAACGTACCGACTCCAAGGAACGTTTTCTCCGATTCGGCATCGTACTCAGTATGCTGGGTCTGGCCTTGACGGGTCTGTCCTGGATGAAGAAAGATCTCCTCATCCTCGGCGTCATTCTCCTGGCCGTGGGAGCCGGATACTTGATTTCGTCCCTGGTCTCCTACCGCCTCGCAAGGAAACAGAATCCGCCGCAAGGGGCGGGCCCGGAAAACACGCCGGCTTCCTAAATTCAGGCTGCGATCTTGATCGACAACCACAATGCGTCCAAGCTCGATGCCCTCGCCGCATTTGCGGAATTCGGCTCGGCGAATCTAGAGAAAGCCGGAACGCCTCAACGCATGGATGAAGCCGCCTTTTCCGTGTTCTACAACCAGACCGCGCCCAGGCTCTGGTCTTATATTCGCAGGACTTCGGGCGACGCGGCCTTGGCCGACGATCTGCTGCAAGAAACTTTTTACCGTTTCCTGCGCGCTGATCTGCCGGAGATGGATATTGCCCGCAGCAGGGCCTATCTCTACCGCATCGCGAGCTCCCTGATTTCCGATCATTGGCGGCAACAGAAGCGGGAACGTCGATGGAGTTTCCTATCGAATTTCCGCAGCGAGCCGTTCGCGAAACCCCAAAGCGCCGGAGACGGCATGCGCGTATTTGAACAGTTGAAGATCCAGGAGCAGTCGCTTCTCTGGCTGGCCTACGTGGAGGGCTTTGACCATCGGGAAATTGCCGTGGCCCTGCAACTGAGAGAAAAAAGCGTCCGCGTCCTGCTGTTTCGCGCCCGCAAGAAATTAGCCGGACTGCTCGTCAAACAAAACATCGGTCCCGGGGAGGGAATATGAGGCAAGCAACCTGCCCTCAGGAAGCAGACGTCCTCAAATCGGTTCGCACAGGGATATGGTCGGAAGCCCTCTCCGCGCATATGGAAACCTGCGCCGATTGTAAGGAACTCGTTCGCGCCTCGCGATGGATGCAGGCGCTGGCGCAAAGTTCCGCAACCAATCCGCCGCTGCCAGACGCCGCCCGCGTATGGTGGCGGGCCCAGCTTTCCGATAAACAGGCAAAAGCGGAACGCGCCCAGGAATTATTCGAGTGGTCGGAAATCATTTCCGCAAGCGTCATCTGCGCAGCCCTCGCAGTCTGGATCGTCTGGCATTGGTCCGCAGTCCAATTCTTTTTCGCCTCCATCTTGGCCGGCGCCCTGCCGCACTCATGGCTCACGGCCTCTCCGCTCCTCGCCTCAACTCCGGCAATCCTCTTCCTGTCCGCCGTGATCGTGTCGTTGGCAGCGGCAGTCCTGGCCTACCCGATCCTGGCCCGCGATTGATTTTCAAAGCTGGAGTTATCAAACCTCCTAAAAAACGCCTCGAAGAATTGGAAACAAAACCCATGCCTCCCATGTCATTGGCAATTCGACTTCTCCTGGCGCTGAAAGAGGGGACATAGAACCTATACAATTGCAATGGCAAGGACGTAGGCTTCTTGCAATGCAGAATTCTCTCGCTTTTTGTATCTAACGGAGATCAGTTCAGGGCTGCTTCGCGCTCGGGCCTGTTTCCGAGAACCCCGTTTCTCAGATGGGATGAGAAGGCCGGTCTCCGGCGGGATGCGATACGCTCCCAATGGTCGACGCGCTCGAAGCGCAACGAAAAGGAGACCGGCTATGAAAAAGACTATCACTGTACAGGCATTCAAGAGCGAAATTTTCAAGGAGCAAAAGCTGACGATCGGCATGGATCTGGGAGATCGCTGGTCGTTCTACTGTGTTTTGGATGAAGCAGGCCAAGTCATTTTGGAACAGAAGCTGCCGACGACACCGGAAGCGATGAAGCAGAAATTTGGAAAGATACCGCGAAGTCTCATCGCTCTGGAGACAGGAACACATTCCCCCTGGGTAAGCCGGCTGCTCAGTGAGTTGGGACACGAAGTGATCGTGGCGCACGCACAAAAGGTGCAGCTGATCACCAAGAGTAATCGAAAAGATGATCGGCACGATGCTCGGACACTGGCGCGGTTGGCGCGCCTGGATCCGCGTTTGCTGAGCCCGGTGCAGCATCGCAGTGCAGAAGCGCAAGTGCATCTGACGGTGATCCGGGCGCGGGCGGAACTGGTGAGTGCTCGAACAGCCTTGGTGAACGCAGCACGGGGGTTGGTGAAGTCTTATGGGGAACGACTGCCCAAGTGCGGCACGTATCAGGTGAGCCGGGAGCTGGCCGCTGCATTGAGCACAGAATTGCGGGATGTTCTGGAGCCGCTGCTCAAAGAAATCGAGTCGTTGAACGAGCGCATCAAGGAATACGACGAACGGATGGAGAAAATCGCCAAGCAAGCGTATCCGGAAGTGTCCTTGCTCAAGCAGGTGAAGGGCGTGGGAACACAGATCGCTCTGACCTATGTCCTGACGATCGAGGACCCGTATCGGTTTGCGAAGAGTCGCCAGGTAGGCTGTTTTCTGGGGTTACGACCTGGCCGCAGGAACTCTGGGCAGAGCGAACCACAGAAGGGCATCAGCAAAGAAGGAGACCGGTATCTGCGCACGATGATGGTGCAAGGAGCGCACTACATTCTGGGACCTTTTGGCCAAGACAGTGATCTGCGGAGATGGGGACGCAAGCTTGCGGAGCGGGGAGGGAAAAATGCCAAGAAGCGAGCGGTCGTGGCCGTGGCTCGAAAGCTGGCGGTACTGCTGCATCGGTTGTGGGTAGGGGGAGAGGTGTACGAACCACTGCGCAATAGCCAGAAAGCAATGCGGGAAGTGGCCTAGAGAGTTGCGATCCGAGGAGCCGAGCTCAACCGCCGAGTCCAGGTGACTGCGACTAAGTCCTGGGGCCCAACTCCCACCGAATCGGTGGGAATAGAGGTCGATTCTCAGGTAGCAGCACCACTGAAACGAGAACACCCAACTTGCACCGAGCGAATATCGCTCACAAAAGAGTGCGGATGGAAGGATGGCGACAGAGGCGGCCCGGTTCTCAGGAAGACCACTCGACAATCAAAGGCAACTGCAAAACCAACTTGACACTAACCGGCCTTCTCATGGAAGGACTT
>JAIQFB010000031.1 GCA_020073485.1 Terriglobia bacterium
TTGCGCGCGGCGCGGCAGGCTTGCGCAGACCACCGGATGCCCATCTCGCCCGGCAAAAAAACCTTCCGGATTGCGCGTTCGGCTTGCCACCCCGGCCCGCGCCGTCCGTTCGCCGTGAACGGATCGGGAATGCGAATGGTGTTCGGATCGCCGCGGCCCGCCTGCTCGGCGGCGGTGAAGACGCGGCAGTCGTAGCCCAGTTGGGAAAGATACTTCGCAAAACGCGAAGGCCGCGCGCCGCCGATGGCGTTCTCCGGCGGATAGTGGTAGGCGAAAATGACGACCAGGTGCTTGCTCATTTGGTTTGCAACTCGGCGGCTCGCCGGCTCAGCAGTATTTCCCTCAGCGCCGCGTGACAGCGTGTCGCGGCTTTGCCGTCCCACAGCGGCGGTATCCGCTTTTTTTCGTGATCGGCGCGGCTTTCCTCCCACGCCCGCAAAATCGTTGCCTTGCGCGTCCCGGCCAGACGGTTGGTGCCGTACTCGATCGTCGCCGGCCGCTCCGTGTTGTCGCGCAATGTAAGGCAGGGAACTCCGAGCACGGTGCTTTCTTCCTGGATGCCCCCGGAATCGGTGAACACCGCCGCGCAGTTCGCTTCCAGGCACAAAAAATCCAGGTACCCGAGCGGCTCCACGACGTGAATCTTGTCCGGCAACGGCAGCGCGGCCTGCGCCATGCGCGCGCGAGTTCGCGGATGCATGGGCCAATACAGCGGAAGATCGCTCGCAATCACCGACAGTGCGTCCACGATCCGGGCCAGTTGCGAAGCGTCGTCCACATTCGCAGGCCGGTGCAGCGTGACCAGTCCAAAACTCTTCCCGCCGATTCCCAGCCGCTCCCGCACTTGCGACCGCATCGCCCGCCCAACATGCCGCCGCAGCGAATCGACCATCAGGTTGCCCGTGAGACGGATGCGCTCGGCCGCGATCCCTTCCCGCAATAAATTCGATCGCCCGCTTTCCTCGCTCACCAGCAACAGATCGGAAATGGCATCGGTGACCACGCGGTTGATCTCTTCCGGCATGCCGCGGTCAAAACTGCGAAGCCCGGCCTCGGCGTGCACCACGCGGATTCCGAGTTTCGCCGCGGTCAGCGCCCCCGCCAGCGTGGAATTGACGTCGCCGACCACCACGATGGCCGCAGGTTTGACCTCCAGCAGCACCGGCTCCAGCCGCTTCATGACTTCCGCCGTTTGCGCCGCGTGGCTGCCCGAGCCTGCTCCCAGAAAATAGTGCGGCGCGGCCAGATCGAGATCGTCGAAGAACTGTCCCGACAGGCTGTGGTCGTAATGCTGCCCGGCGTGCACCAGGACTGCGGAAAAGTCCGCGTCGGCCGACAGCGCTTCCATCAGCGGCGCCACCTTCATGAAATTGGGCCGGGCGCCTGCCAGCACCACAATTGGAACCGGTATGTTCGGCGTATTCAGCGGACTGCTTTCCGGAGCAGAATCATTTCGTAGATCTCGGCCATGCGCTTTGCCGCGATTTCGATGGTGAACATTTTCCCGGCAAACTCCGCCGCCCGCCTCCCCAGTGCGCGCCGCTGCGGTTCGTTCTGAACGAGCGCCGCCAGCCTCGCGGCCAGGTCCGCGGCGTCTCCCGCCTCGAACAGCAGCCCGCGCTCCTCGCCGATCAGTTCCGGCGTGCCGCCGACGCGCGATCCCACGACGCAGCAGCCCGAAGCCATCGCTTCCAGGATCGTGTTGGAAAACGCCTCCGAGCGCGAGCTGGAAACATAAATGTCGAATCCGCGCAGAAGTTCTGCCACCTGGCGCGTGGCCGGCACAAATTCGCAATCGTCCTGAATTTCCAACCGGCGGCTGTTGGCCTGTAATTTTGCAAGTTCCGGCCCGCTGCCCACGATCCGCAATTTCATTCCCGGTCTCAAATGGCGCGCGCGGGCAAACGCCTCCTGCAGCAGATCGATCGATTTCTCGGGGCGCAGCACGCACACGGCCCCGATGACAAACGCCACGTCCGAGCCGCGCTCGGGTCTGCGTGCGCGCGGATAAAACACGCTGGTATCGACGCCGTTGTAACAAAACTCGATGCGCTCCTCCGGCGCATGTTCCTCGTCGATCATGTGGCGGCGCATGGCCTCGCAATTGACCACCACGGCGTCCACGATCCTGTCCGTCCAGCGCACCAACCGCCGCGTGCGCGCATCGAGCAGCGAACGGTGCCCCAGCGTGCTGGTCAGCACCGCCGGCACGCCCAGCGCCCGCGCGATCGGCGCCGCAAACACCGCGCTGGAATCGTAGGCGTGCACCAATCCGATCCCGTGCTCCCGGATATATCTCCGCAGGCCGAGCGCCGCCGAGACCGCCGACGGCGACTTCAGCGAAGTCACCGGCAAATGCAGCAGCGGCACTCCGGCGGCGCGCAATTCCTCCAGGCGCATGCCCTCTGATCGGTAACTGGCCACATGCGGCGCAAATCGCGTGCGGTCGATATTCAGCGCAATTTGGGTGACGTCCCGCTCGATTCCCCCGAGATTCAGTTCCCGCACGGTCAGCAGAATCGGAACCGGTTTCACCGCGGCCCTGGGGGCGGTTCCCGCCGCCGTCTCCTGCAGTAATTCAATTGTCATTGGCGCACGCCCGCTGGAAAACGGATGCGATCCCCTGGAAAAAAGCATCCGGAGTTTTTCGCGAGACAATTTCGCGAGCCGACGAAATCAGTCGCCGCCGCAGTTCGCCGTCTTCGAGCAGCCGCGCGGCGGCCGACGCCAGCTCCTCGGCGCTGTTCTTCTTTACCAGCAGGCCGTTTTCACCGTTCGTGACAACTTCGGATATCCCTCCTGCATCGGCTGCCACCACCGGAACGCCGGCCGCCATCGCCTCCAGCAGCGCGTTGGAGCACCCTTCGCTGCGCGAGGGCAGCACGAAAACGTCGGCGATCGCGTAATACGGATTGACGTCGTCCTGCTGGCCCGCGAGTGTCACCATTTCGGTTAACTCCAAACGCCGGCAAAGCTCTTCGATCCTCACCCGCTCGGGGCCTTCTCCCACCAGCAGCAGACGAAGCGGCTGGCTCCCCGCCTGTTCGCGCAATAGCGGCAGCGCGAGGATCAGGTCGGCGTGCCCTTTTTCGCGCGACATCCTCCCGACACACAGCAGCACCCGCGCGCCATCCTCCAGGCGGAGTTGCCGGCGCAATTCCGTTTTTTTTCGTTCGGCAACCGGTGCGAACGGACGGATGGGCATGTGCTGCACGTGGATGCGCCCGGGCCGCACGTTTTGCCGCTCGATCTCCTGTACAAATGCCGCCGAGCTTGTGAGCACCTGATCGGCGGCCGGAAGCGACCACCGGTCGAACTGGTTGTAGAGGCGCATCTTCAGGTCCGTCGCCGTGTACCCGTGGTGAAACGCGGCCCAGCGGCGTATGCGATTGAGGCCCGCTTGCCGCACCAGGAAATGCGACTTCACGCTGTTGGACCAGACCAGGTCCGCGCGGCGGTTTTCCGCCGCCGCGCGCAATTGCCCGATCACCCGCGTGTCGAATCGACGGCGCTCGAAGAGCACGTCGTGCGGCGCGCCCGTTTCGCGGATCGCTCGCGCCAGCGGATTTTCGCCCTGCCCTCGGTCAAATGTCGCGATGGATAGCTCAATTTGTGGAAGGCCTGCATGCGCCCGCGCCGCTTCCCGGGCGAATTCCAGCACCGCTTTCGCCGATCCGCTCACGGTCGAGGCTTCGAGCAGCGCCATCACGCGGATCGCTTTCATGACGCAAGAGCCTTTCCGGCAAATTCCGGGCGCCGCTGTTCCGCCAGATTCCCGTGAATGTCGAACAATTTTCTTCCGATGACGGACCAGTCGTATTTCCCGCACACCAGCGACCTCGCGGCCTGCGCCATGCGGGAACTTATTTCCGAAGACGAAGCCACGCAGCCCACGGCCGCGGCGATTTCCGGAGCGCTATCCGCCAGCAGCAGGTGCACACCGTTTTCCGCTTCGATTCCTTCGGCGCCGAGCCGCGTGGATACCACCGGCACGCCCGCGGCCATGGCCTCCAGGATTTTCAGCCGTGTGCCGCCGCCACAGCGAATCGGCGCCACGGCTGCCGCGGCGGTTGCGTAATAAGGACGGACATCCTCCACCGTGCCCGTCACGCGGATGCGGTCCGACGCCAGGGCGCGAACCTCGGGCGCTGGATCGCGCCCCACGATCGTGAATCGCAGGTCGGGATGATTTCGCGCGATCTCCGGCCAGGCCGTGCGCGCAAACCACACCGCCGCATCGATGTTGGCGTGATAGTCCATCGAGCCCACAAACAGGAGGGTCGGTTTCGATCCATCTTGCCCGCTCGCGCGGCGGGCCTCGGCGATTTTCGCGGCGGAATAGTAGCCGGTGTCCACGCCGTTCGGAATCACCTGAATGTTCGTGCCCGGCCGCCTTGTCAGTAGCTTCCGGCGTTCCCGTTCGCTCGTCACCGTATGCGTGGAGCGGGCGTCTATGAGCCGGTCTTCGGCGCGCTCGATGAGTTCCGCCGTCCGCCGCGCCGCCGCGCGCTTCAGCCAGTGGGCGCCGCCTCCGGCATACCGCCGCATCGCCTCGGATTCCATGTTGTGCCAGTCGATCACAATGGCCGGTGTCCCCGGCGCCTGCCGGATCACCGGCAAATATTCCATCAGGTGCACGCCCTCCAGTTGCACCGTGTCGAATCGCCCGGCCCGCAAGGTTTCCGCCAGCAGGGAAGCCGATTCCCGAGACCAGCAATTCAGCACGGTCACCGGCGCGGGCCCCGCCAGGCCGCGCAATATTTTCATCGCCGTGTAGGTGCGTTCCTTCTGCAGGGTGACCAGCCTGGCCAGGTTGCTGTCGCCCGGAGGCGCGCGGCGTGTTTCTCCCGCACGGCGCATTTCGATAAACGTGATTTCCGCGCGCGCGCCCAGCTGCCGCGCCAACTGATAGTCGCGCAGGCGCGCGCCGGTGTTGGCGGGCCACAGCGCGTGAGGGGCGAAGTAAAGTATGTTCATGATATCGGCCGCAACCACATTCCGCGATTCGATCGCTGTTCGCTGCCAAAATGCTTCCGCACACAAACCTCAGATCCGCACCGCCGCCTCGGCCAGCCGGAAGCGGTGTTCGCGGTATTCGCCCGGATTTCCGTGGCGTCCCTCGCACGCGGCCAGTGCCACGTTGACCATTTCCCGCATGGTCACGAAGTGCACCATGTATTCGCTTCCGCATCCGGGCCCATCCGTCAGTTCGCCAAGAAATTGCTGGGCGGATGCGCCGAACATGGCGGGCTCGTCCCGGGAAATCATGCCGTGGCAGTGCAGCTTGATGAAAATCCAGTCGGGCCGTCCTGCGACGCAGATCGCGGTGTCCCGCCACAACCGCAGGCGGCGCATGCTGGGCGGGTTCGCTGCGGAAAGTTCGCCGCTCTCGATTCCGGGCGCAAGCCATCCGCGCTTGCGGCGTGAGAAGTCGATCCCCAGCGGTCCCTGCACGATCAGCGGAAACGTGCCGGGAATCCGGCCGCGCTGCAGGCGCCGGCCCCGGCGGTGAGGCGCTCGCCGGTCGAGCGGCAACGCGCATTCGTAGATCGCGTTGATCTTCCCGCTGAGTGCCGAGCCGGGCGCCGGCAGCGTGAAGTCCGCGTAACATCCGGTCTCGGCCAGAATCTGCATCTCCCGGTCCACGCCGCAAAATCTTCCGTGGTCCGAATTCGCCAGTGCCCAGTTGCCGTGAACGAACCCGTAGCGCGCCGCGCCGCCATCGCTTTCCCGCGCCAGGCATCCGCGCGCCGCAAGGGCGTCGCGGAATGCGGTCAGAGTCTCCGCCGTATTCTCGGCCGTGTCCGGGGCATTCACTCCGTGATGCAAGTGAATCTCGATTTCGCCCCAGCCGGCGTGGCAGAATTCCGCCAGGCGGTCCACCAGCGCGTCGTCGAACTCCTCGGCCGGATAAAAATACGTGTGGCGCAGCGGCTGCCCCTCCTGGTCGCGCCACGCCTCGATCCCCGCGGGATATTCGCGGCACCATCGTTTCACGCGCCGCTCCTGTTCGCGCGGGTCGACCGCCATTCCCGAGGTCTCCTCCCGCTGCATGGGCTCAAAGTGATCGGCAACCCCGATCAGCAGGTGCACGAGGCGAATGTCCGCAGGCCGCCGCGCAAAGCTCTGCCATAAGAAAGCGGGGAGCCAGGGCAGAGCGGCTCTCGTTTTCCGCCAGTTTTCCTTCCAACTCATCGTCGATCTTTTCCGCCGCCGGCCGCGCGCCCGGGCAAAAGAAAAATGCCCCGCGGCCGCCGCTTGGGCAATTCCCCCGCTGAATTCACTTCGCTTGCCACAGCATCTCCAGGTCCGCCGGATCGGTTTGCGGTTTCGCACTCCGCGCGGACTTCTCCGCCAGCGCGTCTTTCTTGTGGATCGCGGTCGAGTGCCGCGCCAGTCCCGCCAGGGCCGTGGTATACGCCACCAGGAGATAAGGGAAAAATTCGTACGCCATGCTCAGAAACGCCGAGCCCGCCAGGTAGGCGGCCAGGCTGGCCAGCAGCGCTCGCGCCACGACGCTCGATTCGCCGTGTTCCCGCGCCAGACGTTTGGCCGCGCGCAAATTCCGGAAGCCGCACCCCAGAATCATCAGGTACAGGACCAGCGCCGGCACGCCGCCCTCCGAACTCATTTGCGTGTAGGAGTTGTGCGTCACGTGCCAGTTCCCGGAAATCTGCTCGAAATTCCCCGCGCCCACGCCGAACAGCGGATGCTCGCGGGTTACTTCCAAGCTGCGCCAGAACAGTTGCTGCCGCTGCTGAACCGACTCGTCCGGAGTCACGATCCCCTGCATGCGTCCCGCAACCATGCCGCCGGAGACTTGCCACAAAATTGCGGCCCCCAGCAGGGCCAGCGCCACCAGGTATCCCCGCCGGCCCCGGACGGCGAACTCCCATAGGCCCGCGACGGCTGCCGCCGCCAAAGCAAGATATCCGCCCCTGGACCCGGTCAGCAGAATCGCCATGCTCATCGCCACGATCGACGCCGCCCAGAATATTTTCCAGAACCAATTCCTGCTCAGCAAAGTGAGCGCCAGCGCCAGCGGCAGGGAAATGACGATGGTCAGAGCCAAGTCGTTAGGATCGGAAAAGGCTCCCGCGACCGCTCCTGCCAGGCGGCCCGCCAGCAGATGGCTTTTCCAGATCGTGACCCCGGCAATCACCGCGATCGAGCCGGCCTGCAGAAAAATGACCTGCTGCAACCGCTTTTGCGAATTCAGCGCCAGCGTCATCACCAGGAAGATCGCCGGAACCTTGGCGAAGTCCAGCGCCGCCTGAAGCGCTCCGCCCTTCCAGACCGGCGAGGTCGCAGCGGACAGCAGCAATTGCCCGGCCAGCAGAGCCAGCAGGAAAATTTCCCGGGGGAAATTCCCGCGGATGTGCCGCACCGAAAACAGCAGCGCGAGCAAAGCCAGGATGCCCGTGATTTTTGCCAGCGGCGCGTGCGACATTCCCGGGACCCAGTCGGTGGGCCGAACCCAGTAGACGAGGATGAACAGCTGCAACGCCACGTACGCGCTGGCCAGTGGTGTTCCGGGAGAAACGCTCCGGCGCGCCCGCGAAGCGCGCTGGGCGCCGGCGTGGAGCGTCTCGCCCGGGTCGTTCTGCCCGAACTGGATTATCGTATCCATAGTCTCCATGGGCCGCCGCGGAATTTGTGAACAGCGGCAGCCAGGCAAGCGGTCATCGCGCCCACACCACCTTCTTGCCGGTGATGAAGTACACGAACGCGACGGCGGCCGCCGTGTTCAAGAGCAGAAACGCGCGCGAGGTATTCGACAGCCGCGATAGCGCGCCGGCTCCGACGCCGGTGAAGGGCAATGCCGCCGCCGCATAGAGCATCAATTGCAGCGCCAGGAGGAATTCGTAGATTCCCTCGCGGATCGTTAGCGTCGAAATCAGCACGCCCAGCAGCGCGAACGGCGCGGCCAGGCGCAGCAGCTTGTGACACACGAATTGCATCCGCAGAGGGTTCGAGCGCGTCAGCAGCCACGGAGCCAGCTGCAACAACTGGTAATTGCCCGTCAGGGTTCTGACCTTCCGGCGAAATTCCTGTTTTGGCGTGGCCGCCAGGCTGTCCCAGGCCACCGCCGCCGGATCAAAAATTACCCGCTTGCCCTGCCGCGCCACGTGCAGCGGAATGTACACATCGTCCAGAATCGTTCCCGCGGGCGGCGCCACGAAATTTTCTTTTCGAACGGCGTAAAACGCCCCC
The DNA here is from genome assembly GCA_020073485.1 of Terriglobia bacterium. Lineage (GTDB taxonomy): Bacteria > Acidobacteriota > Terriglobia > Acidiferrales > UBA7541 > Palsa-360. Next base: position 8,215 of record JAIQFB010000031.1, read on the forward strand.
GTGGCTCCCACGGTGGATCCGGCAAGCCCCTCCCAGTTCCGAATTTGTTTTTCCAGGCGCCAGTACAGTCCGGCGCCCTCGGACGTGCCGGTGGCATCCGCCCCTGCGAGTACCAGCGCGCCGCTGGCGCAGCCCACCTCCGGGTCCGCAAAATTTGCGACCAGACTCTTCAACCCATCGCGAGCGATCCTCTGCCTCGCGTCGGTGAAACAGAGGATTTCGCCATGCGCCCGGGCCGCGCCCTGGCTGATGGCGTTCGCCTTGCCCTGATGGTCCGCCAGCAGCACGGCCTGTATTCTGGAACCTTGCGCTCCGCGCAGAATTTCCCCGGTCCGGTCCGTGGACCCGTCCGAGACGACCATGATTTCCAGGCCATCGGCGGGATACTCCAGCTCGGACAGGTTGCGCAATTTCGCCGGAAGGTCTTTTTCTTCGTTGTACGCCGCCACGATGATCGTGACTTTCGGGAAGACCGGCGCGCGCCCAACCGGCCGCGGCCGCCATCGCGCCCGCGCATACGCATGGAGCGGGTAGCCCGCGTAGGCCACAAGAATCAGGGACGCGGAAATCAGGAACGCGAGCCTCATTTCGCTCCCCGCGCCCACAGGATCACTTTGATGGTCTGAAAGAACACCAGAAAATCCAGGCCGATGGACATGTTCTTGATATAAAACAGGTCGTAGCGCAGTTTCTCCCGCGCGTCTTCCACCGAGCTTCCGTACTTGTGGCGGACCTGCGCCCAGCCGGTAATTCCCGGGCGCACCGTGTGGCGCAAATCGTAGTACGGGATTTCCTGGCGCAGGGCGCTCACGAATTCCGGGCGTTCCGGCCGCGGCCCCACCAGGCACATGTCTCCCCGCAGGACGTTCCAGAGTTGCGGGATTTCGTCCAGGCGCAGCTTGCGCAGAAGCGCTCCCACGCGGGTGATGCGCGGGTCGTCATCCGCCGCCCAGGTCGGCCCGGTATCGGCTTCGGCGTCCTGGCGCATGGTGCGAAACTTGTAGCAATGGAATTCGATGCCGTCGCGCCCCACGCGCCTTTGCCGGTACAGCGCCGGCCCCGGCGAGGTCAGCCGGATGGCCAGATAAATTAGCGGCAGCAGCGGAAGCGTAAGGATCAGGCCGGAAATCGACACCAGGATGGACGCGGCGCGCTTGTAGGCCAGGTGAATCTTCGACGCGTGGCAGCCGGGCGAAAACAGCAGCCAGCCCAGGCGCACATATTCGGTTTGCACTTTTCCGGTGATGGCTTCGTACAGGTCGGCGCCGTCATGCACCTGCAAACCGCGGCATTTCATCGCCAGCAGCGCGTCGACCGGCAACTTGCCCCGGCGGTCGCTCATCGCCACCACGATGCTGCTGGCCCGAAAAAATTTCACGGCCCTCGATAAATCCTCCACCGCTTCCTTGGCGGGAGCGTCGCCGCGGCGCTCCGGCCGCTGCGAACCGGCCTGCGAGTCCGCGCCGCCGATCGCCGGAATGCGGCCCACCAGGCGCAAGCCAAGCTCGGGGCGCGATTCGTATTCCCGCTGAAGAATGTCCGCCAGCGGGCCGTCTCCGAGAATCACCACGCGGTCGGCAAGATCCGGGATGCTGTTGATTTTCGAGAACAGCCTTCGCCAGAAGAACAGGCACAGCATGACCAGCGCCAGCCCGATGACGGAAATTCCCCGGCCCAGTTCCAGCGGGGGATAGATGTAATGCAGCAGCAGGAGCAGGCAGTAGACCGTGCCCAGCACCTGCGTCAAACGGATCAGCACCTCGCGGCGGTTTCCCAGCACCGCGGAATCGTACAAATCGAAGTAGTACATGCAGATCACGAACGCCAGGGAAATGCAGATTATTTTTATCGATCCGTGCTGCTGGTTCAGCACGTAGCCCGCTCCGCCCGTGCCCAGCCGCGCCACGGTCGCGGCCAGGAAGGCCACGGATACCAGCAGCGCCTCGGTAATCCCCAGAAACAGTGTGCGCACGGGAAAATACGCGTGCAGAATCCTGATCAAGAAATATCCTCTCGGGTATTCAGGTTTTACTTCGGTTCTCGGTTGCCGTTCACGGCGTGACGGCCGAAGGGGGGGCCGTGCCGCTTCCTGCTTCGAAAATTTAGAGCCTTGCTGCTACCAATTCTGGAGCCATTGCTTGCCTGATCCGGCGATCCCAAGGCCTGGCACGGACCACCTTCGGTAGAATTCGTAAGAAGCTGTCTCACCCATAGTCTTAAGCCTTTGCGGGACGCGGCTTCAGCCGCGACACCCAGAGGCTTGAAATGCATGGGCTTTAGCCCCTGGCGTCCTTTCGAGCTGGAACACCGGCCATTTATGAGACGGCCTTCCAGACTTTTCGCGTCGCGATCCCGGCGCCGGCGCGAATGCTGTGTCTGGCCTGCGTGTCCGCGCCCGGAACTGGTGCCGCTACAATTTCAGGTAAAATTTCCCGGCCGCGGATTTTTGCGCCGCCGAATATTGCTCGCTGTATTGCCCCTGATCGGCTCCCGAGGCCTCGTTCATCACCACGCCGAGCAGCTTGGGTCGAATCAGCGCCTGCAGCCCTTTCTTCAGCGCGTGGACCGGCGTTTGTCCTTCCCGCACAACCAGCAATGTGCCATCCAATAATTTCGACCACAGGTTCACGTCCACGATCGGGAGCATGGGCGTCGAATCCACCACCACCCAATCGAACTGTTTGGCCATCTGCGAGAAGGCCTTCTCAAAACGCGACGAACTCAGGATGTCCGAAGGGCGGTCGCGAAATTCTCCCGCCGTCATCAGCCACAGCGCCATGCCCTGCAGCCGGTGAACGTACTTTCCGAGTTCCGGCTCGGTTCCGGACCACCACTCGCCCAGGCCCGGCAATCCTTCCAGGCCCAGCAGCGTCGCCAGGCCCGGCCTGTGCAGATCGCCTTCGACCAGCAAAGTCCTCGATCCGGAATATTTCGCCAGCGTTGCCGCCACATTCCCGGCCACCAGCGTCTTGCCCTCATTCATGGTGCTGCTGGTTACCTGAAATGACCGCAGCGGGCCTTGCTTGCGCATGTCGTCCAGGCGCGTGACCAGCGCGCGAAATTTCTCCGCGCCCAGGCTGTTCGGCTCGGTCAAGGCCACTAGCCGCGACTCGGGCAAAACCTTCGCCTGCACGCTGCGTTCGCCCGCGGCGGGAGCCGTTCTGGGCCGGGCCTGGGGGATGACCTTCGCCGTCTCGGCGGGCGGCGTCGCGACGGGTTCCTTCACGGTCACGTCTTGCGGCGCCGTTTCCGCGATCGCGGCCGCGAGTCGCGCCGCTTTCAGCGGGCCCGGATCCGGCTTCGGTTGCGCGTCCTTCACTGGCGCGGCGGGCTTGACGGCCATGGCCTCGCTCGGAATCACCAGCACGGAGCTTGCCCCAGGCCTGTCCGCGGGCCGTGCGGACGGATACGCTTCCAAATTGCTCAGCGCCTCAAATAATCGGTTCACACCATCTCCGCACGTTCCGGTTCCCGCAACTCACGCCTGCTAAATTCCAGTTACCCTTTGTAAAAGGCATAGAGGTTGCCCAGCACCATCAGCATCAGCAGGGCCGTGGCCGCGCCCCATTCCGTCCACAGGCGCAGCGCGCGAACCGCTTCTTCCTTCCCGGTATTCAACCGGGGTATGCCCACCAGCACGCGCGCGGCGACAATCCCTATCAGATCCTTCTCCTCACGCACACGCACGTCCACCACTTCCAGCAAGGACGCCAGTCCCAGCCCCAGTGCAATCCCCGCTAGCACCCCGCCCAGGCTGAACCACAGATGATTGGGCGCCGCCGGCTTTTTCGGCAAGCTTGGCGGATCGACGATGCGGAACTGGTCGCCCTGCTGCCGGTGCTCCAGGCTGGTGGCCAGCTGCGATTGCATTTCTTTTTGCTGCAGGGAATTGTAATTGGCCTTGGATTCCTCGTATCCCCGCGAGATGCTGATCAGCTCCTGCTCGGTCGTCGGAGTCAGATTCAGCCGCGTCTGGTATTCGGCGATTTTCGATTCCAGTTCCTTCTTGTGCTGCTGGTCGTTCTGGATTTCCAGTTCGTTGGCCTTCAGCTGGCTTTGCACCTGCATCATGGAAATCGGCGAGCCGTTCGGCGACGGTTCCATGGCCGCGGGATCGATCGTGCTGGGCGCGCTGGGCGCTTTTTGGCCGGAGGCCAGTTCGTTTTCGGCCTGCTGCCTCAATTGTTCGGTTTGCGCAATCGTGCCTTTCAGCGCGGCCACGTCCGGGAACGCGTCGGTATACCGCGATTCCAGGTCATTCAGCCGCACGCGCTCTTCCAGCAGCTCCTTGTCCAGCGCCTGCACGCGCGCCGCCGCCGAGGGTTCGCCGCCGCTGCCTTTGGCGGCTTGCGCGGATTGGTACTGCTGCAGCAGCGACTCCAGATACAGCTTCTGCTGCCGCGCGGCGTCCAGCGCCTGTTGCGTGTTCTGCAATTGCGACTGGATGCCGGAAAGGATTTGCACGTTCGTCGCCAGCTGGCTGGGCAGGTCTCCCATGTGCCGGGCCTCGAAGGCCGCCACCTTGGCTTCCTGCTCATCCATGTTCGAGCGGGCCTGGGCCAGCTGGTTCTCCAGGAAATTCGTGGTGTCTTCCGACAGCCGCCGCTGCGCTTTCACGTTTTCGTCGATGAACAGCCGCGTGATTTCGGCGTTTACGTCCCGCGCCAGCTCGGGCGATTCGGCCGAGTAGCTGATTTTGAACGCCGTGAATTCTCCCGGATGCCCGGGCGTTTCCACCAGATCGATCTTTATGTCGCCGCGCATTTGCGTCACCGGATCGCCGGATTTCAGCAGGCCGTTCCAGCTGTGGCGCGGGCGATACAAGTGAAAACGGTCGATGGTGGACTGCAGCCGCGTGCGGCTCAGAATCTGCTCGGTCATCGCCTGCAGCCGGTCCTGCAGATTCGTGCTCACGTTGGGCACAACATACTGGTCGGGAACTTTTTGCTGATCCACCAGGATTAGGGATTCAGATTTGTAGACCGACGGCAGCACCCAGCTGATGGCCCACGCCATCCCCCAGGCCAGAAATGCCGGCAGCAGAATCCACCAGCGCCGGCGCACCAGGATGGCCCAATAGTCCTCCAGGCTGCGAAACGCCCGGTCCTCTGGTTCATACAGCATTCGAACTCCCGGCAGGCTACCGCGCCCAAACGCGCTGATTCCCTAAAAAGAATCGGTGATCACAACTCCCCTGAGTGGCTAGCATTTCCGGTTCCAATTCATGATCCAACTTATTTCAATCGCTTTTCTTCAGTTGGAATCATGCCCCTTGCGGATGGACTCACTGCTTCCCGTCGGCTGCATCCCCGTATTCCTGTTATCGGCTGGCAATTCTGACCTTGCATCGGACGATGCGCTGCCGGAACTTGGCTGCGCTGCCGAGTCGACCGGCACGGGCGCTACAGCCGCAGGCGGGGGCGCGGCTGCGGGCGCGCTGCTGCCTTTTACCAATTCCATTATGGAACGCCACGACGCATCGAACTGCTTGTTAATTCCAAATTGAACTCCGGCCCACCCCAGGGCCACCAGCACCACTCCGGCAAACGCCACCTTAGCCAGCTTGCCTCCGGCAGGCGGCTCCTTCACGGTCAGCACCGCTGCGCGATATCTTGGGGGAGCGAAAGGTTTCGGCTGGTCCGCGATTCTGGGCGCCACACTGGCTTTCTCCTTCGGCGGTTCCACCTGCGGCCTGTTGCCCGCAGGCGGCTCGGGCGCCGCATGCGCTGCGGGGCGAATCAGCGGCGCGGCGGGTTTCGCTGGCTCCACAATTTTTGCCTCCGGCTCCGCCTGTGCCCTGGGCACTTGGTAATCCATGTCCGACAAGACGTCGCGCATCATGTCGCGGTCGATATTTTTTTGCTTCAAGGCCCAGGCCAGCGACATCGCCGAAAAGCAGATATTGTTGACATTGCGCGGTATTCCCTGGCTGTATTCGCCCAGCAGGCATTGCGCGCCGGGGCTGAACAGCGTCGAGTTCTTGTAACCGGCGACCCACAGCCGGTGAGCCACGTAGGCGGCGACTTCCTCGCGCGTGAGCGGCTCGATGCGAATCGAGAACGAGACACGCTGCCGCAGCTGCGCCATCTCGGGCTTGGCCAGCCGCTCGGCCAGTTGCGGCTGGCCGGCCAGGATGATCTGCATCAGCTTCATCCACGGGGTTTCGAAATTGGAAAGCAGCCGCACCGATTCCAGGACTTTTTCGTCCAGATTTTGCGCTTCGTCGACGACCAGGATGAAAGACCGGCCCGCGTTCATCTCCCGCGTCAGAAACTGGTTGAGAATCAAACGCATTTCCGGAAGATCCTTGCCTTCGCCTTCCAGATCGAGGTCGGCCAACAGATGCCGCATCAGGTCGCGCGAATCGCCGTCGGTCTGGAACAGGAACGCGGTCCGCGTCTTATTCCGCAGGCCTTCCATGTATTGGAAAAGCAGGGAAGTCTTGCCCATGCCCGGAGGGGCGATCAGCGTCAGGAACCCCCGATTCAAATCCGTGCCGTAATTCAGTGCGGTAAGCGCCTGGCGGTGCTTGGGGCCGAGGTACAGAAAGCGGGGATCGGGGGTCACGCCAAAGGGCTGCTCGGCGAGTCCAAAATGGTCCAGGAACCGGCGCTCCACGGTTTGTATCGGTTCGCCGTCGCCCTTATTAATGGGAGTTGGCGCGGCGCTTTCTCTCATTCCCGTGTATCGAATCTGTGGGTCTTTCATGTTTTCTTCTTCTCATCGGCCCCGCGATAGGGCCGGTGTTTCGGACATGTCTGCATACGCCATTGGAATATAAGTTTTTCGTCGAAATGGCTGTGGCACGTTGCGGCCCGAACCTCACGTGTGAAATTTCAGCTGCCGGAAACGGCATTTCTGATGCTGAGTCTAAGTTTCCGGACTCAATCCTTTGCGGGGAGGGTGCATCAAGTCTACTCCTCGCCTTTCGCCGGTCAAGATCTATAGTTTAAAGCACAAGTGGACCGGTACGTATAGGACCTGTCATGATTCGTGACTTTTCAGTACCCCCTCCCCTTGCCCTGCCACAACCACAGCCCCAGGCGCAGCCCGATCGATCCGTGCTACCAGCCCCTGATCAGACACCATTAGCCCATAGAGGACAGATTGTTTAGAGCATTTAGGGCTCCACTCGTCTGTTCCACTTTGAACCGCTGCGGGGGGCTTCCTCACGGGTTCATGCTCCAGAAGTTGCGCTGATCTTCAGGACATAGCCAACCTGCGGGGTCGCTCCCGCCAAACGGGGCTGCGAGTACAACCCGCGCCAGCCTCTCCAAGTCTTTTGCGGGACACGGAAACCCCGGTCCTGTGTCTCCAAAAGTGCACAGTTGGCGCCCCGTCCTTCGCGTGAATCTTCCATTAGGTGCGCGCTATGCTGGCTGGCATGCGGCTGTGGGCTGGACTATCCGCAGTTTTTACGATCACGATGTGATGGAAACGTCGAGGCCCAGTTGGGACCGACTTTGCGAGCGTCGGAAGGCCTGATGCGAAGATTTGGAATGTCGATTTCCGAAGCCTAAGATGCCGCGGCAAGTCTGCCGGGAATGAAGTACACCTCTTCCCGCATCGCGTCCTTTTGCCACCCCCGGCGCTTCAATATCCCTTTTGTATTTTCGATCATGGTAGGGTGCCCGCAGAGATAAGCCACAGTATTTTCCGGCGTGAGTCCCCACGAATCGGCATACTTGCGCACGAGATCGTCCACGCGTCCGGTTTCCCCGTTCCAGTTGCTGTCTTCCCAGGGGCGGCTGATCGTCGGAACATACGTCAGCCACGGAACGTCATCGGCAATCCGCGCGAGTTCTTCCCGGTACCCCAGCTCGCGGGACCTGCTGGCGCCGTCAATCAGGAAGAGCCTGTTTGAACCGGCCGACCCGGCATTTTGCTCGCGATGATACAGAGACCTGACGAAGCTGACGAACGGGGCCACGCCGGTCACCGTGGCGAGCAGAAGATGGTTGGTGCGGCCGCTCGAGGTATCGAGCGTAAACCGGCCCTTGGCGGCTTTGCGCAGCGTGATTTCGTCGCCCACCTGGAACGGATACAATTTCGGAGTGACCTCGCCATGCGGCACAAGCTCGATGAAAAATTCCAGGAATTTTTCATGCGGGGCGGAAGCGATGGAATAGGCGCGCTCATGATGTTTTTCCGGAGTGACCACTCCCAGCGTCGCATATTGGCCCGGCTCGAAGCGATACTCCCCTCCGGGATCGGCTCGAATCACCCACAGATCGCCGGAAACGTCGCGCCGCTTCATGATCCGGGCGCGATAAAACTTATCGGCAGTCGCAAGCATGGCCATTCCTTCTCCCGCCTCTTGAAATTGATTCTGGATCCAGCCTCGATCGATACGCGCGCTGCATCCGGCCAATCCGTTTGAAATCGGCCGCGCCAATGGCCCCTCACGCGACTCCAATCTACATGGCTCAGAGGGCCGAAACTACCGTACCGAGGTACAGGGAAAGTACGGGAGCCGGAACATGCCCGGCGCGCGCCAATCCGGCACCGCAAACGCCGCACAACGCGAGTTCGTCCGCGATGGCACGGCAATTTGTTTTTTTTGCGCCGGAATTGTTTGCGGGATCGGTAGGGAAGATGGAACCGGAACGTCGGCGCCATTTGTTTCGTTCTTGCCGCATGCAGCGATTTCCCGGCCTGTCCTTAGCGCAAGAAAAAATCCGTCCTTTAACTGGACCCGCGACCAGTAGATTGCCGATCCACTCGAAGCCTAGCATTCGCATCGTCGAGTGATTCCATCCGGCTCTGACTTCGGGGAAAAGGGGATCCCCAAGCGATCGCCGCCGTTGGCCGGAAGAAATCATCTCCGCGAACCACCCAGCCAAAATCTGCCTGAGGGGGTATTCCAGTGAGACGAAGTCGTCCCGCTCTATTTTTCCTTTTTGCCGGTATTCTCACCGTTCTTGTTTTCCTCGGCGCGCAATTTCAGGCGCCCGTGGCCTTCGCGCTTCCTTCCTTTACTTCGAGCAGCGTGTCCTCCCCGGCCACCAACACCTGCGCCGGCTGCCATAGCGGGTCCGCTCTGTCCGGCGGAGGCGCGACAATTACGTTTCCCTCGGGCACAACCTATACGCCAGGGGTGGCGCAAACTTTAACGGTTAAGGTAACCGATCCCACTCACGCGATTTTCTCGTTTATTCTCACCGCGCGTCTGGCCAGCAATGTCTCGACGCAGGCCGGAACGTTCACCGCGGGCAGCGGCAGCACCGTCGCCGGGATGGACATCGAAGCAAGCAGCTTCACCTCTTCGACGTGGACCTTTACGTGGACTCCTCCCGCTACCAATGCAGGCAACGTTACTTTCTTCCTGACCGGTCTTACCGCCGGCAGTCCGGGCACCACGACCAGCGGCAACGGCATTTACCAGTCGCAATTTACATTGACCAGTGCGAGCGTGGCGCCAACGCCTGATTTCAGTCTCTCGGCCTCGCCGAGCAGCCTCACCATCGCGCAGGGAGCCAGCGGCACCAGCACCATTACTACAACTCCGCAAAATGGATTCGCTGGAAGCGTGGCCCTGGCGGTCTCCGGCCTGCCATCGGGAGTTTCAGCGTCCTTCACGGGCAGCACCCTGACGCTGTCCGCCAGCAGTTCGGCCGCCCCCGGAACATCCACCGTGACGATTACCGGAACCTCCGGCAGCCTGACTCACACGACCACCGTAAGCCTTACGGTGGCTGCAGCGGCTGCGCCGAACTTCAGCCTTTCGGCCTCTCCCAGCAGCCTCACCATCGCGCAGGGAGCCAGCGGCACCAGCGCCATCAGCACAACTCCGCAAAATGGATTCGCTGGAAGCGTTGCCCTCGCGGCCTCCGGCCTGCCATCGGGAGTTTCAGCGTCCTTCACCGCCAGCACCCTGACGCTGTCCGCCAGCAGCGCAGCTGCGGCCGGAACATCCACCGTGACGATTACCGGAACCTCCGGTAGCCTGACTCACACGACCACCGTCAGCCTTACGGTGACTGCAGCGGCTGCGCCGAATTTCAGCCTTTCAGCCTCTCCCAGCAGCCTGACCATTTCACCGGGCTCCAGCCGCACGAGCACCATTACGATCACTCCATCCGGCGGCTTCAGCCCTGCCACCGTCAGCTTCGCGCCCCCGGGTTTGCCTTCGGGAGTGACTGCTTCCTTCAGTCCGGTTAGCGGCGCGGGAACCAGCACCCTCACGCTTTCCGCAAGCAGCAGCGCCGCCAGTCTCACCGTCGGATTAACCATCACCGGCGCTTCCGGCAGCCTGACGCACACCACAACGGTGAGTCTCACGGTAAGCCCGGCAACCGGCGCGAGTGCCTTGACCGTGACTCCGTCGCTGCTCACATTCAATTCGCAAGCGGGCGGCGCCATTCCACCCTCGCAAAACCTGACGCTCGCTTTCAGCAATGGTTCCATCGCCTTTACGGCGTCAACCTCTGGCGGCGCCTGGCTTTCGGAAAGCCCTGCTTCCGGCACGGCTCCAGGAATAATCACGGTTTCCGTGAATCCGGCCAACCTTTCCGCGGGAAGGTATTCGGGCATGATCCACATCACGGCAACGGGCGGAAGTGCCACGAATATTCCTGTCACCCTGAATGTCAGTGGACAACGTGTTTGCGATGACGATTGCGCCGGCGCCGGAACCACGCTGCACGCCGCACCCTTCGTCATCGACCCGACATTCTCCAGGACGCTCGCTGCCGTTTGGGTAAATTGGCTGGGCATTCCCACCGGCACATCCACCAACGCCGGCGACCCGGGCCTGGTACTCTCCAAGGATGCCGCAGCTCCTTCGGGCACACAGGCTGGCGCCATCATCCGAAACGTCGATGCATCGCTCACCGAACTCGGCTACGACTACCGCATGGGCGGCCAGTGCACCGCGACCTCGCCGCGCTTCGTGGTTGTCACCACCCTTGGCGCGACGCACACCGTGGGAGGCTGCACCAAAGGCACGACCACGGCCGCGCCCGTCATGGGATGGAATCGCGTGCGGTTCAACTTGACCGACCCCTCGATACAATCTTCTCCGAGCCTCGTTCCCGGAGATGTGGTGTCCACCATAACGCTGATCATGGATGTGCCGGCCAGCGCGGACCCGGCTTCCGCCGGCGGCCTCGTCGTGATCGGCAACATCGACGTCAACGGTACGCTCGTCGGAAAGTAATAACCGGCGTCAACGAACCTTTGTTTGTGAATTTAATTGGAAGCAGGTTGTGGGTTCATCCAGGCCGGACTGCCAGCAGGATTGTGGCAGCCCGGCCTGGTTTTTTATTCCGCGATGAGGTGAGATGGTGCGCCGCGTCCAGAATCGGATCACGTCATTCGAGCGGCTGAATCCGCACGATTCGCCCCGTGCTGTAATCGGCGTACCAGACCGTGGTCGGCGTGGTGGACTTATCCACCCAAAGCGCGCGCGAATGCGCATACGGCTCGGGCATGGCGTATTGCGTCCACTGGCTCGTCTTCGGATTGAATCTCAAAAAATTCCGGCCGTGCAATTCGCCGGCCCAAACTTCGCCATTCTTGTCCGCCTCGGCGGAATACAAATCCGTGTAAGGCTCCGTCGGACCCGGCGGCGTAAATTCGCGGATGCGCTTGGCCTCGGCGTCCAGCTCCACGATCGTGCCGTTTTCCCCGCCGAACCACGCGTTTCCAAACGGATCAAACCCGCCTCGCCGTGCGGCCGATGCCCTGTACCCGGAATCCAGGTTCAGCATCTTGCCGGTGCGAATATCCAGCAGTTCCGCCGAATTTCCATTCGGCCCGGAAATCGCTCCTCCGGCCCAGTAATTTCCGTCCTGCGAAATGATGCCGTCGTAGCTGAAGGGCACTTTCATCGGATACTTCTGCACGATTTTCCCGGTCTCGGGATCAATCTTTTCGGCGCTGTATCCGCCGCCCATGCTGGCCCATATAAATCCGTCCGGGGTGAGATCGAAATCCGCCATGCCCGCCGAATTGATCGGGAACGGCGCCTCCACGAAGACTTCCTTCATCTGTCCGGATTTCGGATCGAGCTTCAGCAGTTTGTGCGACCACGGTTCCGACAACAACACTTCACCATCTTTGCGCACATACACATGGTGCGTCCCGGGCTGTCCGCCCTCGGTCAACGGAGTCTGGTATTCCGTGACGATCCCCGTATGCGTATCCAGCTTCCCGAAGTACCGGTTCAGGTGGCTCGTGTACCAGACGTTGCCTTTGGAATCCCCGTACACGTCGTGCGCGCTTTGCATCGACCGGGGCAGCTCGAATTCCGTGACCACCACGCGATTGGATTCCCCCGTCAGCCGCGGAAACGCCCGCAACGCGCCATCTGTGGCATCCGGCCCGCGAACCTTGGCCAGCCAATTGATCAGAATCTGATCGACGGCCGACTGCGCAGGCGTAACCGGTTCCAGCGGATCGTTGATCAGCGGCCCTCCGCCGCGGTGCAGCATCCGCGAAACCAGCGTCGCCCAGCTGCGCCGGTCATAGCGGTTCTTGAAAATCTGCTGGAACGAATGGCACCCCAGCGCGCAGGTCTGGTGCAGCGCCTCCTTTTCCTCGGTCGTCCCCGGCAGATTCCACAGCAACTCATCCCCGCTCAGTTGCGCTTCGATCTCCGGCGTGGCCGGCAGCAACTGGCTCTTGGTAATCCGCTCCAGCACGATGTCATCGAGTTTGGTCGCGCCGTCAATACGCACCGAATCCCGCTGGAAGGGCTTGAACTCCAATGGATTCGCGATGCGCAACGTGTATGAGTCCCCGGCCTGCATTTTCGGGAATTCATAATTCCCGTTTTCGCTCGTGTAGACCGTGGTCCGCACGCCGCTCGGCGCGATCAGTTGCACCATGATGCCCTCGGCTGAGTCGCCGCTGGCCACGCGTACGGTCCCTTTGGCTCCGCCAGACAGGCTGGTCGGCACGCTCCACTTGTTGGTTTCCGCGCGATACCTCGGATTGGCGGGAAGAGATTCGCCCTCGACGCAGCATTTCCCGCTGTGCAAATAGCTGACCACGTCGGCCACGTCCGCGTCCGACAAAGTCGTGCCAAACGACGGCATTCCCGGCCCGCCCTTCTTGATATGCGCCGCCACAGTTTCGTCGTTGACAGCCACGCCCGTAATCAGAGTCGACAGCTGAAACAGGCCTTCCAGTTGCGGCGCTGCTTGTTGGTATTTGTTGTGGCAGGCCCAGCATTTGTGCCAATAAATATCTTCGCCGCGCGCCGCGCCGCTGTCCGCTACTTCGAGGTAGTGGTCGATCTTGTAAGAGAGCTGAAGATTGTCGCGAGCGGTGTCCACAGCCGTGTCGCCGGCAGCCGCGCCGGGTTTCCGTCCGGCAGCAGCCGGATAAACCGCGCAGACAGCAAAGAAGATCAACGCCGCCAGGGCGCTCTGTATGGCATGACGTCGGTTCATTTTCACTTCATCCTCCGGAAATTCGGGATCCCATTGACCGCCCGTGCCCGCATCGAGCGGGGAGCGCCAAATGTGTCTTGTTATCGCGGTCCGCGCAATTCTACACCATTTGTTCAACCCTCTACGCCCAACGATCGACGCATTGAGAAAACTCATCGCCATTCTTTCTCTCGCCTACGGGAGAGGGTATGAGAACTGAGAAATCCTTGTAGGGCACGGCTTCAGCCGGGCCGTAAAGCACGCAAAGTTGATGCGGCTTTAGCCGCTGGCGTCTTAGAATTGTAGTTCTCACGAACTCGCAGAGGGCACGTATGGCAAACTGCCTGAGGTTTCCCCGGCGTGTGTCGTGCGGTAGGATGATCGTGCTTCTCGAGATTGAAATTAGCGCGTAGCCCGCAACGCGCGCCATGCAGGATGACGGAAGGGAAGTATCGAAAATTGCGCAGGAACAAAACTTCACTGGATATTCAACAATGACCTCTCGCCGATACGAGCCCGTCGATTCGGGCGTCACTCCTCGCTTCGCCGGCCATTCCACCTTTATGCGTCTTCCAGTGGTCACCGATCCGCGCGAAGTCGACGTTGCCATCGCTGGCGTCCCTTGGGACGGCGGCACGACCAACCGCCCCGGTCCGCGCCACGGCCCTCGCCAGGTCCGCGAAATGTCCAGCCTGATCAAGCGCGTTCATTCGGTCACGAAAATTTCTCCCTACGAATTGTGCCGTGTGGCCGACGTCGGCGACGCACCCGTAAATCCGATCGACCTGAATCGCTCGCTGGAAAGCATCCAGACATTCTTCAAGCAACTTGTGGAAGCCGGCGCCGTTCCACTATCCATTGGCGGCGATCATCTGTGTTCGTTGCCCATCCTGCGCGCGGTCGCGGCCAAAGGCCCCGTAGGCATGATCCATTTCGACGCGCACTCGGACACGGTCGACACGTATTTCGGCGGCTTGAAATACACGCACGGCACACCGTTCCGCAGAGCCGTCGAGGAAAATCTCCTGGACCCCAAGCGCGTGGTCCAGATCGGAATCCGCGGATCGACCTATTCCGCCGAAGAGCGCGACTGGCCGCTCGCGCAGGGCATGCGCATCATCACCATCGAGGAATTTGAAGACCTGGGCGTGGACGCAGTCATCCGCGAAGCGCGTCGCGTCGTTGGCGAAGGCGCCACCTACATCAGCTTCGATATCGACGCGCTCGACCCGGCCATCGCGCCCGGAACCGGAACTCCCGAATTCGCGGGCCTGACCTCGCGCGAGGTTCTTCGCCTGCTGCGCGGCCTGCGCCACCTGAATCTGGTGGGCGCGGACGTAGTCGAAGTGTCGCCTCCATTCGATCCCTCCGGAGGCACGGCCCTGGCCGGGGCAAACATCGCGTTTGAATTGCTTTGTCTATTGGCGGAATCTGCTTCCAAACGAAAACGTTAGCGCGCCGCGCCGCCCATATGCTCGCGCACAAGCGCTTCCAGTTGAGAGCAAATTTCCCCATAGAGCGCGGCGCCAATTTCAGAGGATGAAGTCGAAGTAGTTCCCAGTACGCCGCGATTGGAAACTTTCGACGGCTCGACAGGGAAGAAATAAATCCCCGCCCGCGGCGGCGCCGGATTATCCACGCGCGCCTCGCCCACCAGATCTTTTTTCAGATGCAGCAGCAACGAAGTCTCGCACGCGCTGGCGTGTTCCGCGTGCCACCCGGGAAATTTGCCGCCAAACAATTGATCCAGCAACGCGTCCGGCACAAGACTCCACCAGCTCAAAGCGATAACCTTTGCTCCCTCGAGTTTTCCTTCCTCGCGGCAAAGTTCCAGCGCCTCAAACAGAAAACTCTCATTTTCGTAGTGCCCATTGAGAACAACAATCGAGCGAAACCCGGATGCAAGATAGCCGCCGATCACATCCTTCACGTATTCCGTCAGCACGCTCCCGCGAACATGCACCGTTCCGGCCAGGTCCGGGCTCCCGCCGCTTTGCGGCAACGAGCGCGCGCCATAGGAAATCCCCGGCGCCACAAATCCGCCGGTCCGTTCCGCCAGCAGCGCCGCAATTCGCGCCGGGATTTCCATGTCGACAGTCAGCGGCAAATGAGGCCCGTGCTGCTCGACCGACCCGACCGGCAAAATCAAAATTCCTTTGCCGCCCGCCGCGCGAACCGTTTCACTGGTAAGTTTTTCAAATTTGCCCATTCACGTCCCACGCCTGAAAACGTTCACAATCCTTAAGAACATCGTCATTCCGAGGCACGCATTTTGCCGAGGAATCTCTCTTGAATTTGAAATCTCAAATCCTCTGTCCTCTGACAGGGAAGTGCAAATTCACGCCTTCGTCGCCCGCGTCAACAGGTAATCCTGCCGCAAAATATTGTCCTCAAAATACTCCGCTGCGATCGCGTCATACCGCGCGCGAAACTCCTCCAGCTTTGCCGGATCGCTCGCGGACAATTCCGCAACGAGGCGAACCATCGGCCCCGCCGCCCGCTCGCTCACCGCCCGGTGATGCGCCGGGCTGAGCGCGAATACCTGCATCACCGCGCGATCGAACAGAATGTCCTTCACCGCCGCCCCCAGCCGTTGCCGCACGATATTCGGGTCGCCCCACATCGGCGGCGGCGCGACGCCCGGCGGCGGAGGCGGCATGTAGCTGGATGTCAGCGCGAACATTCGGCCTACAAACAGCTCCGGCGGCCAGGTGGAAAATGCGATGGTCCCTCCGGGCTTCAGCACGCGCAGCATTTCGGCGACGGCAACTTCCGGCCGCGGCGCGAAGATGTGTCCAAACTGGCTCAAGACCACGTCGAACGTCGCGTCCGCGAAAGGCAATTTCTCCACGTCGCCTTCGTGCCAGTCGATTTCCAGGTTCGCAATGCGCGCATTTTCCCGCGCGCGCTGCAGCAGTTCCGGCGTCAAATCCAGCCCGGTCACCCGAGCGCCCATCCGCGCCGCCGTCACCGAAACCACGCCCGTGCCGCAACACACATCCAGCACGTTCTGTCCCGCCTTCACGCCCGCGCGCTTTACCAGCCGCGCCGCGCACGGAGTCGTCTGCAGTTCCAGCGGCGCGAAATGCGCCCACCCTTTTTTCTGCGCTTGCTTGAATGACTCGAATGGATCCATGAAATTTCTCCTTGCGTACAGGCCATTGAGTATATCAGCGAGACGTCATTGATAAAGACTTCCCGTATTCTATCTCCGCAAGCTTGCCGCGCCCGGCGCCGAGTCTGCTATAGTTCCGTGTGCGACCCGTTTCCCAAGCCCAGAGGAGCGAGGTGTTTGATGGTTTCCAGGAGCGACGAGAAAGTCTTCACCCGGCGCCAGATGCTGCAATCGGCGGGAGCGTTCGCCGGCGGATCCCTGCTGGCGCAACTGTTTCCCCAGCCTCTCGCCGCGGCATTCCCCCAGCAGGCCGCCGCGGCCCCGCCGGACACCGTGATGACCGCCCGCGCCCGATTCGCCAACGCTCCGATCGAGCCCACGAAGCTTTCCGACACGCTCACCCTGCTCACCGGACCCGGCGGAAACGTGGTCGTCTCGAACGGCACCGACGGCAAGCTGCTCGTCGACACCTTCACGCAATTGGCCTGGGACCGTTTCAAGAAAATCCTCGACGACATGGGCAAGGCTCCTCTGAAATTCGCCATCGACACGCACTGGCATTGGGACCACACCGATAACAACATCAACGTGCACACCGCAGGCGCCACCTTGATCGCCCAGGAAAATACCCGCAAGCGTTTGTCGGAAACGCATCTTCTCGATGTTCTCAACCTGCAACTCGAGCCCTCTCCGGCCGACGCCCTCCCGCAACACACGTTCAAGGAGTCGTATCAGATGCATTTCAACGGCGAGCACCTGACGCTCGGCCACATGGCTCCCGCGCACACCGATTCCGATATCTACGTCCATTTCCAGAAAGCGAATGTCCTGCACATGGGCGACGTGTTTTTCAACGGCACCTACTGCTACATCGACGCCGGGACCGGCGGCAGCATCGGCGGCATGATCGCCGGCGCCACCCGCATGTTGGCCATGGTCGACAACGACACCAAGATCGTCCCCGGCCACGGCCCGCTGGGAAATAAATCCGACCTCACTCAATTTCGGGACATGATGCGCACCGCGCGCGACCGCGTCCAGAAACTGAAATCCGCCAAGAAAACCTTGCAGGAAGCCGTAGACGCCAAGCCCCTGGCCGACCTCGACCCGGTCTGGGGCAAGGGTCTGATGAATGGCGATAGGTTCGTCCATCTCGTCTATACCACTCTCTGACTCGCCAACTCATCCCGCGGTTCTGGCGGCAACTTGTCCGCGCGTGCTGCCATCCTAGTAAGGGATGGACAGCGCGTGCGTCGGAGCCTCGCGCATTCTCCCCGAGGTTCCGCGGTGCCCACCATGGATGCGTGCGTGCCCTTGCGTTGCAGTCACGGCACAGCGCAGCAGGGTCTTTGCGCCCTTCCGTCCCTTTGGTGAGAAAATATGGTCATGAACAATCTTGTGGGCCTGCTGATAGCCCTCATAATTACGGTTATCTTCGTTCGCAGATATTTGAACTCGCAGAAGAAGATGCACGAGCTTGCCAAACAAGCCGTGCAAAAAGGAAAATTGCGCTCCGACGGTCCCCAGGCGCAGCATCCCCACATTGACACAACTTATTGCATTGGTTGCGCCACCTGCACCACCGTTTGCCCGGAGGGCGACGTCCTGGCCATGCTCGGCGGGCAAGCGGTGATCGTCAACGGCTACAAGTGCATTGGCCACAGCCTGTGCGCCGAAGTTTGCCCCGTGGGGGCCATCACCATGGTCATGGCCAGCCCGAGCATGGGCCGCGACATGCCGCAGCTCACCCCCCAGTACGAAACCAGCGTTTCCAATATGTATATCGTCGGCGAACTCGGCGGCCTGGCCTTGATCAAGAACGCGATCAATCAGGGACGCGACTGCGTCGATACCATCGCCGCGAAAGTCCCGCGCCTGCGCAGCGGCAAGACTCCGCCCGAGGTCCTCGATGTCCTGATCGTTGGCGCGGGCCCCGGGGGAATCAGCGCATCGCTGCGAGCCATCGAGAAAAAACTGAAATACGTGACCGTGGATGAGGGCGAAATGGGCGGCACCGTCTCCAAATATCCGCGCCAGAAACTTGTGCTGACCAGCCCGGTGGAACTCCCCATTTACGGAAAATTCAAGAAGACGGAACTTTCCAAGGAAGATCTGCTGGAAGTCTGGGCCGAAATCCTGCGGAAAGTCGATTTCAAATTCCGCAAGGGCGAAAAAGTGAGCGACATCAAGAAGGGCGAGGACGGGATTTTCACGGTCACCACGCCGAAAGCCGAATATCGCGCCCTGAACGTGGTCCTGGCGCTGGGCAAGGGAGGCAGCCCGCGCAAACTCGGCGTCAAGGGTGAGGACCTGCCCAAGGTGATGTACCGCCTGATGGAGGCGGACCACTACGTGAACAAGAATATCCTCGTGGTCGGCGGAGGCGACAGCGCCATCGAAGCCGCCATGGGCCTGGCGCACCAGGTGGGCAACAAGGTCACGCTCTCCTACCGCAAGGAAGCTTTCACGCGCCTGAAAGACCGCAACGAAAAGCGCGTGGCGGAAAATGCGCGCACCGGAAAATTGAAAATCGTTTTCAATTCCATGCCCGTGGAATTCAAGGAAAAATCCGTCCTGCTTGAAGTAAACGGCACAGTTCAGGAAATTCGCAACGATTACGTGTGGATCTTCGCCGGCGGCGAACCTCCCACCGCCTTCCTCAAAAAAATCGGCATCCAGGTCGGATTGCGCGATTTGACCTCGGAAAGCAGCACCGAAGCAAAGCAATCCGTTCTCGTGCACCAGTAGCCGGTTTTAGCAGCACAGCCACTCTTTACACCGTGCCCCTGCGGGGCTGGCTCTGCGGTTTGTAGACCACACGTACGCCACCGGTTCAGCCACGTCCGCAAGAGGCGCACAGGCAAGAGTGCCTGTGCTACCTCAATCCATGTGATACGATCCACTACGGTCATCATCCACCGCAATCCCGCGCCGCTCACTGTGTGATTTTATTTTTCGAAGCGGCGCGATTGCTCTGTACCGGAAAATAGCCTTTTATGCGTCCTTCACAGATCCGCAACCTGATCGTTTTGTCCGCCCTCATCGCCTTTCTTCTATGGGCCTCCGGCACGCTCGCCGATTTCGTCATCGAATACAACTGGTGGAAGGAACTCGGCCAGGTGAGCACCTGGTTCGGCATGCTCTGGTACAGCATCGCGCCCGCGGCGGCCGGATCGCTGGTGGCCTTCGTCGCGCTTTGGGTGGCTCACGCGCGCGGTCTTCACTTCGCCGGGATTCGCCGCCAGGATTATCGCCTCTATTCCCGGTTGGTCCCATTCGCTCTGGCCGTCGTGGCCGTTTTGTTTTCCAACGGATCGATCGACTACTGGACAGTAATGCGCTATTTCGGTTCGCGTGGCATGTCCGCTCCGGCCGGTGCCTGGAAAGACCAGGTTTTTTCTCGCCCGCTGCCGTTCTACCTGTTCGATTTGCCGTTCTACAGCCAGGTGCTCGGGTTTGCGTTCGTTCTGGCGATCCTCTGCGCGCTGCTGTTTTGGGTCACGGCGCGCGGCTGGCAACTGGCCGAGCGCTTTCGCTACGGGCAGCTGATGGACGAACGCGGCAAAACGATCGTAATGGGCCCGGGCACTCTGCTGTTGCCGGGCGCCTCGCGCGCCGGATTTGTGCGCATCCTCAGCGTGATCGTGCTTGCCGGATTTGCGGCGTGGATTTACCTGGGCAATTACGAGTTGCTGCTGAACGGCCACGCGTTCATGACCGGCGCGGATTACGTAGACGAGAAAGTCACCCTGCCGCTGCGCTGGCTCCTGATTATCGTGACGCTGGGCGCTCTGCCGCTGGTCTGGATCCGCAGATACAAGCAAGCCGTTATCCTCGTCGCCGGCTTTTTCATTTTGCAGCTGGCATTGCCCGGAATCGTGCAAGCCGTTTATGTCCGCCCCAACGAAATTTCCATCGAGCGCCCGTACATCGAGCGCCACATCGAAGCGACTTCCATCGCCTTCGGCCTGAACCGCAACTCGAAGGAAACTCCGTTCCCCGCAACCGGGCAGGGAACCGTGAACCCGGTGCAGGACGCCACGCTGCTCGACAACGTGCGCCTCTGGGACCTCCGCGCTTACGATTCCACCATCACGCAGATCCAGGCCCTGCGCCCGTATTACACATTTCCCACCACCGACGTGGACCGCTATTTTCCGAATGGCCACATCAAGCAAGTCCTGCTGTCGCCGCGCGAGATTGACGTCACCCAATTATCCGCCGAGGCCAGCCAGAGCTGGATCAACCCGCATTTCATTTACACGCACGGATTCGGCGCCGTCCTTTCCGAGGTCAATAAGATCACCCCCGACGGCCTTCCCGTTTTGCTGATCGAAAACGCCCCACCCGAAATCAAGACGCCCGGCTTTCAGCTCACGCGCCCGGAAATTTATTTCGGCGATAAGACGCAGGACCCCGTCTTCGTGCACACGGCACGCGAGGAATTCGATTATCCCTCCGGCGACCAGAACAAATATTCCACCTATCACGGCTCTGGAGGTTTCCCGGTCGGCTCTTTCTTGGTCAAGCTGGCCGCCGCCATTTCCCAAGGCGAGCCCAACATCGTCTTCACCGGCTATCTCACCGGCGAGAGCCGCATGATGATCCACCGAAAAGTACAGGACCGTCTCCAGCATCTGGCGGGTTTCCTGCAATGGGATCAGGATCCGTATCTTGTTATCACCGACGACGGCCGCTTGGTCTGGATGGTGGACGGCTACACCACGTCGCTTTCGCACCCGTATTCCGCAACACTCCCGGTGGCAGGCCTCGAGGACGGCGCAAACTACATTCGCAACGCCGTGAAGGCCACCGTGGATGCCTACACCGGACAGGTTTCGCTCTACATTTACGACCCCACCGATCCGATCATCCAAGCCTACCAGCGCCTGTTCCCGAAATTGTTCCTCGCGTATTCCGAAATGCCGGCCGACTTGCGCCGCCACGCCCGCTATCCCGAAGCTCTCTTCACCGCCCAAGCGCAGGCCTACCGCAGCTTTCACATGCGCGATCCCCAGGTCTTTTACAACAAGGAAGACATCTGGGACATCGCCCGCAATCTGGTTAGCCAGTCCGGACAGCCGGAGTCGATGCAGCCCACCTACGTGGTTGCGACTTTGCCCGGAGAAAAAGAGCCCGAGTTTCTGCTGATTCTTCCATTCACCCCGCGCGCCAAAGACAATTTGATCGGATGGATGGCCGCGCGCTGCGACGGTGACCACTTGGGCGAGCTGATTTTCTATCAACTCTCCAAGCAGCAATTGATGTATGGCCCCATGCAAATCGATTCTCGCATCGACCAGGATCAGAACATCGCAAAAGACCTCACGCTCTGGAATCAGCAGGGATCGCACGTTCTGCGTGGCAACATCGTCG
The DNA here is from genome assembly GCA_020073485.1 of Terriglobia bacterium. Lineage (GTDB taxonomy): Bacteria > Acidobacteriota > Terriglobia > Acidiferrales > UBA7541 > Palsa-360. The sequence goes on from JAIQFB010000031.1 coordinate 30,082, forward strand.
CTCTTCCCGTGACCGGTGGTTTCTTATACGTCGAGTCAATCTACATCCAGGCCACCGAAGCCAAAATGCCACAGTTGAAAAAAGTAGTCCTGGCCATGGGCGACCGCCTCATTTACCGTGACACCTTCGATCAGGCCCTGGCCGAATTGACCGGCGGCCAGTTGCCGCCGCAGCCAAGCCCCGCGGTAGCCGCATCCGCGCAGGCCGCAGCGCCGCCAGAAAAAGGACAAGACGTCACCGCCCTCGCCGACCAGGTTCGCAAAATTCGCGATCAGGCCGAACAGTTGGTCCGGGAACTCGATTCGCTGGAAAAAGCAGCAGGGAAGAAATAAATGAGGTTGCTGTAGCCCGCCTCTTCAGAGGCTGAGATTTTCCGTCCGGTGGATAGAATTGATCTCTAAAAATGACTATTGAGAACTGTACGAAGGCCCCTGCGCGCTGGAACTCCCCTGAGAATTCAACGGAGGATGTCCCGGCGGCAGCGAACCCCCCGGTGCGCCGGACGCGCCCGAAGCCCCGCCGACCAGATCGTTAAAATTCGGCAATTGCCCAGACGGCCCCGGTGTCATGGTCGCGTGCGGATCCGAGCCCGGCGCCGGATGCTGGATCGCTCCGCCGGCAGGCTGCGTGTTCTGCACTACCCAGACTCCGTTCTGCTTTTCCAGTGTGTAGTTGATCTGCATCCCCGCCCCCGCCGGCGCGCCGGTCTTGGGACGGAATTCCACCGCTGCCTGCGCCTGGTTTCCCTGAATCGAAAAACTGTTCACGATCATGTCCATGGCGGACAGGTTGATGGTCTTCAGGCCGTTCAGGTGCGTGTTGATCCCCGCCCGGATGGCGTCCGCGTCGCTCTCCTGTTTCTTGCAGCCCGCGAACAGAATCAAGAATCCGGACAGAACAATGAATAGCGGCGTGCGCTTCATGCCAAATTCCTTTCGTGATCCAACGACATTCCTACCAGGTGGCTGTGACCTCCGATCGATCACCGTTTATCTATATCCCATCCCCAGGGCCACCACAATGTGGATAATGGCCAGCAGCGCAAAAGAATAACTGAACGGCCGGTGCACCACATGCCAGAGATTGAAAACCGTCTTGGTTTGGGACAGGAACAGCACGCGCTTGTGCAGCGAAGCCTGCCGGCGCGCGTTGAAAATGGCGTTTTCCAGATCGACGTTGTTTGTCCGCAAGATTCCGAACAGGGAACCGACCCACCCGCCGAATCCTCCGGCGCGCAACCGCAGCCACGACACCTGGAACGGCCGCTTCAAATCCAGCCACATCATCCACCCAATCGCCGACAACACCGAAATGCTGGCTACCTGCGCCGCCGTCGGCAGCGCAAACAGATCGATCAGGTCGATGCCGATTTTGTCGTGCCGCTCTTCCGCCGCCCAACGCAGCTTGACCTCCGCTTCCTGGATTTCCTTGATCGAAAGTTCCGCGGCGTTCAAGCTTCTCGGAATTTGCGAATACAGATAGCGCCCGATAAATCCGCTGAGCGTCACCGCGGTCATGATCCAGAAGGCCATTCCCGCGATCCCTCCGAATTTGAACGAGGAGTGCAGCGCGATCACCAGCGGCGCCGCCGTGCCCAGGATCACGTGGAAATCCAGCCAGTGCCGGGAATTCCCCTGCTTACCCAGCCAGCCCCAGCGCTTGCGCAGCGGGTAAAGGAAAATAATGAAAAACATCAGCACGCCGAACATCCCCAGGTTCACGCCGATCGTACCGCTGGGGCGAAGCATGGCGTGCTTGGGAGAAAACGGCCGCTCGGTCGAGGGCAGAATGTAGTAGTTGAATCCGTAAATCAGGAATCCGCCGACGAACAGCGCGGCGGCAATCCATCCGGCCAGCAGCCGCTGGCGGTGCCGTTTTTCCGCGGACTCCGCCTGGTTGAAGATGGCGTTTTGTAGGGTCGTTGATTGGCTCATTGTTCTTTACCTATCTCCTCGTGAACGTCCACATCGAATCTCTTGTAGTCGGTGAAGCGATGCAGGTTGCGCCAGTGCTGGCGCGGGGTTTGCACGTCGATCGTCGCCGATTCCGGAACCCACACGGCATGTTGAAGGCCCTTGAACTGGTGCTGCGCAAAATAAACTTCGCTGCGCATGCCCGCGAGCCCGATATCGGTCAAGCCCGATTCCACCTTGGCCTCCAACTTCACGATCCCGCCGGATTGCGGATCGATCCACAGCGTGCCCGATAGGGGCAGGGGATAATTCTTCCCGCGCAGCCGCAACGTGGCCGGAGAGGGAGTTCCCGCAATCGGCATGAACCGGATCCGCTGGTAGGAAATTCCGCCGATCGTTTCCGAGCCGTCCGACTCGAACGTGTAGCTGGCCTCATACATGGGATGTGCAACAAGCAGCAGGCTGGCGAAGCCCGAGGTTACCAGCAGCGTGCGAGCTGGATCGCGAAACGCCGTGTTGCGGGACGCCCGCGTCTCCGTGAATTTCCAAGCGCCGTTCTGGTCGCTGGTCTCGAACTGATAATCGTAGGCCGAGTTTTCGCGATAGAGCGTTCTGCCGCTCCCGTTCAACACCAACTGCGTGACCGTCTCCTTGCAGGTCAGGTTGGAAAACTGGTCGAAGTATTCCTGCACGTGCTTGCGCGTGCGCGCCAGCGTGTCGAGCGCCGGAGGAGCCGGTGCTGCGTCGGTCGTTGCGGCAGCGCCCCCCGCCGGGGTTTCCGGAACCTGCGCAAAACCACTGGCCGCCGCGAACGCGCAGGCGGCAATCAACGCCAGCACGCGCCAGCAAGCTGGCCGGGCCGGTCCCATCGTTTGAAGGATGCGCGGCCTCATTTGCGGAAGCCTCCAAAGCGGTAGCCGAACGTCAGATCCATCTGGCGGTAACTTATGTTCGTGCCGGTATTCCATGTGTACAGCCCTTCCAAAAAGTAGCGCGAGCCGATCGCCCAGTCCGCCGTTCCGGTCACGAATCGCGAGTTGGTGTTCGCGCTGAAATTGGAAATCAGGTGCTGCGTCCCGCCCTGCACGGCCACATGCAGCCGTTCGCTGATGCTCCGCGACAGCGAAACGAACTCGTAATTACCTTGGCCGAACGAACTGTTGAACTTCGTGTAACGCAAGTCCACATGCAGCCCCGTGTTGCGGATCTCCCCGAACGTCAGCCCGTACATCTGGTTCCACGACGTGGACGTATCGGTGCTGCTCTTGCTGCGCCCCACGTCGGTGGAAACCGAAATGCGATAGGGCAGCGACAACGTCACTCCCCCGCTCAGCCCCTGAAACAGAAACTGATCGAGCAGCCCGGTGCTGATCAGCGCCGGATCGAACGTCGGAAGATTGCGAAGGTAATTGTGATTGAGGTCGAACGTCAGCAGCGTGATGGGCGAAAATCTCAAACTGCTGAAGCTCTGCGTGATTCCCGTGCCGTACGTGGCGCCCTGCAGCGCGGTCCGTCCGTTATCGGCCTGCAGGGAATTGTAAAACGAAAATTTGCGGCCCATCGAAAACGTGTTCTCAAAGAAGGCGAATTGCCGCGCCGCATGCCAGGCGATTGTGGTCATCGCCAAGCCCGCCGTGCTCGTGAATTTCACGTGATCGAAATCGCCCGCCTCATAGTTGACGAACGTTCCGGCGATCCGCTGGTTGGGATTGTAGCTCCAGGACGTCGGGTCCGGCGTCGATCCGCCAAACACGCCCGCCGTCGTGTGCTGCGAAAATTTATAGCCGAAGTAGCCGCCGTCAATCGTGCTCAAGCTCGGCGCGTAGGGCAGGAACAGCCGTCCGACCCCCATGGTTACCACCGAATCCGGGTTCTGGTAATACAGCCCCAAATGGTACGTGCGGTTCAGCAAGTCGTTCAGCGTCGTGGGCGAAGTCCCGCCCGCGCTCCCCGTGGTTTGCGTATTCACAATCCCGCGCCAGTAGCCCGTGAGATTCCAATGCGTGCCGCCGATGCGACTCATATCGGCTTGCACCAGCAGGCCCACTTGCCGCGTGCTGAAGCCACCCGGCTCGGAGAGATTTCCAAAATCAAAGCCGAGTCGCCCGCGAATCTGATTTTCAATAGGCGGCGCCACGACCGAAACCTTGGCGGCGCGTACCTCTTCATCCAGCGGATCGCCGTAGGAAAACGTTACGACCACCGGATAATTTTCCGATTCGCGCGCATCGCTCTTGGTCTGCCGCAGGTGCACGCTTTGGATATCCAGATAGGCGATGTCGCCAACCACGGGATCTTCGTGCGAGGTTACGATCTCGGCGGCGCTGGACGTATCGGCCACCGAAAAAATGCGTACATCGGCGAGGGGTTCCTTGCCCTGAAATCGCACCGCATCCGTCGTTCCGCCGTTCGGGTCGGCGTGGACCACGTGCAGAACCATGCCTTCTTCAAGTTTCGCGTTGCGCCCGGCATCCAGATACACGGCGCCCTCGGAAATATATTTGATGTGAAAAACGCACTTGTCCGTAACCGGGACTTGCGCCGGCGGGGGCGTGTTCGCAGCAGCAGGAGCAGGGCCAGAACCCGGAGCCTGCGAAGTTTCAGGCGCAGCAGCCGCCCCCGGCCAGGGCGTGGACGCCGGAGCAGTTTGGTTCTGGCCGTCCTGTCCGGCCTGCGCCCCACTCATGGGGAGCAGCGCAATTCCCAGTGCGATTGCGCAAGCTATAAAATTTCGGTGCAAATGTTCCATCCCCCGGTTTCCCATCCATTTAGCCATTAGGGTGGCACCCCGAAGCCGTACAGGTCATTGGCCCGTAGACCGCATTCCTCACTCCGGAGTGCTGTCCGGTCCACTGCGACAACGCATGGCATCCATTCGTGCAATTAAAAGTTGCAAAGTTTGTCGCCGACCCCGGATTTTGGTGGCAGGTGGCGCAAGTGGCCCCGTTGTGCGGGATTCTCCACCAGGTGTGGTTGAAGGTCGCCGTTGTCCAGTTCGTGGTCGTGTGGCAGGTCGAGCACGTGCTGGCCGGCGGGAAGCCGTTGCCGGTATGGTCCGGTACATTTCCTCCCAGAGTTGCCGTGCTTTGCCACTGGGCCGTGTGGCAGCTGTAGCAATCGGTCGGCGGGACGGCCGAACTGGTGTGGCAAAGATTGCAGGCCACCGTGACGTGCGCCCCGGTCAGCGGGAATCCGGTTGTGCTGTGGTCAAACGTCGCGCCCAGCCACGAGGTGGTTGTGTGGCATGAAGCGCAGGTCGTCGGATATCCCAGCGTGATGTGATTCGGCACCGCCCCGCCCAGCGTCGTGGTGCTTTGCCACGCGGCCGTGTGGCAGCTGTAGCAGTCTGTCGGCAGCGTGCCGCTGTAGTTGCTGTTCACGTGGCACGACGCGCAGGCCACACTCGTGTGCGCCCCGGTCAATGGGAACGTCGTCGTGGCGTGATTGAATGTCGAGGTCGTCCAATTCGACGTGGAATGGCAGATCGAACAATCGGTCGGGAAGCCCGCCGTAATGTGGTTCGGAACCGTGCCCCCGAGCGTCGCGGTGCTTTGCCACGCGGCCGTGTGGCATCCGTAGCAGGCCGTGGAATTCAGCGTGTAATTGTTGTTCACGTGGCACGAAGCGCAGGGCGTCGGCGTCGGCGAAACGTGCATTCCGGTCAGCGCAAATCCGGTCGTGCTGTGGTCAAACGTCGCCGTCGTCCAGCTCACCGTGGTGTGGCACGTGTTGCAATTCGCCGCCGCGAACGTGGCCCCGGCCGAGGAGTGCGGCGGCGCGTTGGTCTGCTGCCAGGTGGTCAGGTGGCAGCCAGAATTTCCGCAATCGGTCGGCGCGATATTCAGCGCGTAATTGTTATTGATGTGGCACAGATTGCAGGCCACCGTCGTATGGCTGTTTGTCAACGGAAAGCCCGTTGTCGAGTGATTGAAAACTCCCGCCGTCCAGGTCGTAATTGGGTGGCATGACGCGCACTGCGCCGCCGTGGTCGGGAACCCGGCGGCGACGTGGTTCGGAACGCTGCCGCCAAGCGTTGTGGTGCTTTGGAACGCCGCCGAGTGGCAACCGTAGCAATCCGTCGAATTCAGTGTGTAGTTGTTATTCACATGGCAGGCGACGCAAGCCGTCGGTGTCGGCGAGGCATGCGTTCCCGTCAGCGCAAATCCGGTCGTGCTGTGGTCAAACGTCGCCGTCGTCCAGCTCACCGTGGTGTGGCAGGTGTTGCAATTGGCCGCCGCAAACGCCGCGCCCGCCGTCGGGTGCACCGGATTATTCGTGCCCTGCCAGGTGGTCAGGTGGCAGCCGGAATTTCCGCAATCGGTCGGCGCGATGGTCAGCGCGTAGTTGCCGTTGATGTGGCACAGAGCGCAGGCCACGCCGGCATGTCCGTTGGTCAGCGGGAATCCGGTCGCGGTGTGATCAAACACGCCCGCCGACCAGGTCGTAATCGGGTGGCACGTGGCGCAGGCCGAAGCCGTGGTCGGGAATCCCGCCGTGACGTGATTCGGAACATTGCCGCCAATCGTCGTGGTGCTCTGGAACGCAGCCTGGTGGCATCCATAGCAGTCCGCCGAATTGAGCGTGTAATTGTTATTGATATGGCAGGAGGCGCACGGCGTGGGCGTCGGGGACATATGCGTGCCCGTCAGCGTAAATCCGGTAATGCTGTGATCGAACGAAGCTGCGTCCCATCCTGTTGTCGTATGGCACGTGGCGCAATTGGCCGCCGCGAATGCCGCTCCGGAGGTGGAGTGCACCGGATTGTTCGTCCCCTGCCAGGTCGTTAAATGGCATTGCGAATTTCCGCAGTCGGTCGGTGCGATGGTCAACGCATAATTATTGTTGATGTGGCACAAAGCGCAGGCCACGCCGGCGTGCCCGTTGGTCAGCGGGAATCCGGTCGCGGTGTGATCAAACACGCCCGCCGACCAGGTCGTAATCGGGTGGCACGTGGCGCAGGCCGAAGCCGTGGTCGGGAATCCAGCCGTGACGTGGTTCGGAACATTGCCGCCAATCGTCGTGGTGCTCTGGAATGCGGCCGAGTGGCAACCGTAACAATCCGTCGAATTCAGCGTGTAATTGTTGTTCACATGGCAGGCGATGCACGCCGTGGGCGTCGGAGACATGTGCGTCCCGGTCAGCGTGAATCCCGTCGTGCTGTGATTGAACGATGCCGTCGTCCAGCTCACGGTCGTATGGCAGGTCGCGCAGTTCGCCGCCGCGAATGCCGTTCCGGACGTCGAGTGCACCGGATTGTTCGTCTGCTGCCAGGTGGTCAGGTGGCACTGCGAATTTCCGCAATCGGTCGGCGCAATTGTCAGCGTGTAATTGTTGTTGATGTGGCACGACGCGCAGGCCACATTGGCATGGCCGTTCGTCAGCAGGAATCCCGTGGTGCTGTGATCGAAGGTCGCCGTCGTCCAGCTCACCGTGTTGTGGCAGGTGCTGCAATTCGCGGCGGCAAACGCGGCCCCGGCCGAGGGGTGCACGGGATTCGTGGTCGTCTGCCAGGTAGTCAAATGGCATTGCGAGTTTCCGCAATCGGTCGGCGCAATCGTCAGATTGTAATTGTTATTGATATGGCAGGAAGCGCAGGGCACATTGGCGTGGCCGTTGGTCAGCAGGAAGCCCGTGATGGCGTGGTCAAAGCTGGCGTTCAGCCAGGTATCGAACGTCGTGTGGCAGGTCTCGCAGGTAGTCGAGAATTTTGCCGCCACGTGATTGGGGTTCACGGTCTTCTGGAAATCCGTCAGGTGGCACGACGCGCAGGCCGTCGAGAGCCCGGTAAATTGCCCGACCGCCGCGTTCTTGTGGCACAGGTCGCATTCCACCACCGCGTGCGCGCCCAGCAGCGGAAACCGGTTGAAGTGATTCTTGATCGCTGTCACGGATACATTCCAGCCCGAGGGCGTGTGGCACTGCGCGCAGTTGGCGCCCATCTGTCCGCGATGAATATCCGCGTGGCAGTCCGCGCAATTCTTACCCACATTCGTGAAGACAGGCTTGGTGTGACACTCCGTGCAGCGCACCTTCTCGTGCATCCCGCGGAGCGGGTAACGGGTGGAATCGTGATTGAATTCGGGAACCGCGCGAATCGGAGTCCAGCTCGTGCTGGTGTGGCAGTTCTCGCAGGGAATGTTCAGAGGGCCGTGCGGACTCCGGCTTGGCTGTCTTTGAGCCTCGGCCGTGCGCACAAATGCCAGCGCGAGAAGAATTAGCGCCAGCCGGCTGCCCACCTGGAAAAAGCGGAAAATGTTCGACCCTCGGTCCGACGTAAACTCGTGTCCATGCGCCTGTTACAGCACAATGGAAGTTTACCGCTCCGGCAAACGGTCCTCTACTGGCCTGAGGGGCAGTAATGGATCAGGTCCCTCTTCCGCTGGGGGGTAGCGGAGCTCCGACAGCTAATCGCAGGCTGTTCCCGTAGATGCCCGAAGATCCAGCCGGGTTGCCATATAGCGGCAATGGTTATACCGCTGCCGTTAATATGCAAGCCTAATTCAGGCGCGGCACATTCGGTCCATGGCAATCGGCACATGCCTTGGACGTGGGCTTGTAGAACAGCACCAGTTTTCCCTGAACTTCGCGTTCCAGGGAGTGGCACTGCGGGCAGCCCACATTTTCGTGTCCGCCGGTGAGAGGGAATTGCGTGCGTTTGTCGTGATCGAACGTGGAAGGGGTCCAGCGTTGAGAGGTATGGCAATCCGCGCAGGGCGTCACGCCGTTCTTGGCCGCGAACTGCCCACCGTGCGCGTCGGTATGGCAGGCGTCGCAGTTTTGCGGCGTTCCCTTGAATTGAATGTCATGCGTGCCGGCAATCGGCTTGTGGCAATCGTTGCAGGCCACCACGCGATGCGCTCCCACCAGGTCAAATTTCGTCTTCGAGTGGTCGAAGCCCGTGATCTCGATCCACGAGCGCACGTTGTGGCAGGCCTCGCATCCCAGCGGGATTCCATTCGCGCGTTTCAGTGCCATGCGGTCCTTGAATTCGCCCTTATGAGGATCGGTGTGGCACGCCGTGCAGGTGCGGTCCTCGAAATGGAACGGCAGGATTTTATCCGTGCGTCCGCCCAGCCCGGCCTTGTGGCAATCCGAGCAGGCTACCGCGGCGTGTGCTCCGGTCAGTGCGAACCGCGTGTTCCTGTGTTTTGCGATCGTGAAGGTGGACCGGTGGAAATCCTTCACCGTGTGGCAATCCTCGCACCGGTTCTGGTACGGCGCGGCCGCGAACTGCTTGTCGTGCTCATCTTTGTGGCAATCCAGGCAGGCCGCGAATTTCACCTTATACACCGTGTCCTTGCCCGCCGGAGTGTGGCACTTGTCGCAGGCCACGGCCGCATGTTTTCCTTCCAGCGGATATTTGGAGGTCGCGTGTTCCTTCACGCCGAATAGAGACGGCTTCCAGCCGTCGACTTTGTGGCATTCGGCGCACTCGCCCTTACTGGCCGTTTCCTGGAACTGGCCCTTGTGGGGGTCCGGCGTATGGCACACCGCGCAGGTGCCGAATTCCAGCGGCTTCTTGAAATCGCCCTTGGCGTGGCAATCCGTGCAAGCCACCTTCGCGTGCATTCCGAGCAAGGGATACTTCGTCTTGGAATGGTCAAACTGCGACGACATATTGCTGCTGTTGATGATCTTCCATCCGCTCGTCGTGTGGCACGATTCGCAAGCCGCCTTGAACGCTCCCTTGTGCGGATCGGTATGGCACGCCGTGCAGGTGTCAAACTTCAGCCCCTTATACTTGACCGTTTTGTCCGGCCCGGAAGGGAAGTGGCACTTCTCGCAGGTTACTTTCGCGTGCAACCCGGTCAGCGGATATTTGGTTTTGGAGTGGTCGAACTGATTCGCCTGTTTCCAGTCCACGATGTTGTGGCAACTGGTGCAATCCGGTCCGAGTTGCCCCTTGTGTGGATCCTGGTGGCAGCTGACGCAATCTTTCGACAGCCCGAAAAACGAGCGCGTCAGATCTTTATCGCGGATCAACGCGCGCACCGCCGGATTCATGTGCGACGGCGTGTGGCATTTTTCGCAGGCGACTCCGGCATGCTTATCCACCAGAGGATAACCGGTAAGCTTGTGATCGAATTGTTTCTGAGGCGGGTCCCAGTGGATCAGTGCAAAGTCCGCGCCGTTGTGCTCCAGGTGGCATCGCACGCAATCCCTGCCGTTGGGATTCTGCATCCCCAGCTGCGCGTGATATCCGGTCTTCGCCGCCAAAGCCCCCGCAACTTCCTTATGGCATTCCAGGCACTTGAACGCCGGCGTGCTGGTCCCGAACTGGTGGCACGAGGTGCATTGCGTCGCCCCGTTCAAGGACTCATGAGCTTTGGAAAGCGGCCCAGGCGAAATCTGAGCCTGCGCGCTGCTTGAAATGAAAAGCAGCCCGGCAAAAACCACGAGCACGGCAACCAGTAATCGCGCCGAATCAAAACCGCGAATTAGGCTTTTGCTTGCGTCTGGTTCCCGGAAGTACACCAAATTCCTCCAGCAAACGGGTGCGGATGCAATCGCCTTGGCCAGAATGACCACTTTCCCGCGTCGGCGACTCGGAATTCGCCCTCGGCCCCCGTTCATCCAAACTACCACTGGAGGAGCTTTGCTTCCGAAAAGCTTAAAGATGTGTGTCCTTATTGAAAAACTGTACCGAAGTGCAGTGCGTCGCTGTCCATAGAGCAGATGGCGGGCAGGATGTTGTTATGGGGAAGGTTTAAGTAGCACAGCAACTCTTGGCTGTGCGGTTTTTGCAATCTTACTCAGATCGACGACGTACCCCTGGCCCTCAAAATCGCACAGCCAAGAGTGGCCGTGCTGCTAAAATCTATCCGCAGCATGTTTAGCCGCTGACGCCTTGGTCAAGCCGCCTTCCAGGCTCCTCACCGATGCAACCCTGGCTTCCAACGCACGTCCTGCTTTCCTTTATCATTCAAAAATCGCGCTAGCACAAATAAAAGATCCGAGAGCCGGTTGACGTACCGGATGACCGCTGGATTTACAGCTCCTTCGGCAGCCAGCCGCACGATCTCCCGCTCCGCCCGCCGCGTCACTGTCCGCGCAAGATGCAAATACGCCGACGCCGCGCTGCCTCCGGGCAGCACAAAACTGTCGAGCGGCGCAAGATCAGCATTGTACAAATCGATCGTGTTCTCCAGCCACGTGACTTGCTCTTCGGTGATGCGCAGCGCAGGGGTGCCCGCGCCCGGCCTCTCCGGCACGCACAAATCCGCGCCCGCGTCGAACAGGTCATTCTGAATGTGATTCAAAATTTTGAGCACCGCAGCCTCGCTCACGTGCAGGCTCGCCACGCCAATCGCGGAATTGGCTTCGTCCACCTCGCCGTATGCGGACACCCGAAGGTGGAATTTGGGAAGGCGAGAGCCGTCGCCCAGCGACGTCTGTCCCTCATCCCCCGTGCGCGTATAAATTTTGTCGAGTTTCATCGTGAGTTCTGCCGGATCGATCAAATCGTATCCTGATTTGTAACGCGCAGGAAGCCCGGATTTCATATTCACGGCGCGGGGAATGATTGACCGTTTACCACTTGCCGTTGTGCGCCGGGAAAAGCATTGCCGTCCTTGACGAATCGCGGCGTTCGCAATAACCTCTGGGCATATGAGCGCCATCACCTTGAAAGTCAACGGCACCTCTCACACACTGGATCTGGATCCCACAACGCCGCTCCTGTACGCCCTGAGCGACGACCTGCAACTGCGCGGCCCGAAATTCGGCTGCGGCCTCGGCCAGTGCGGGGCCTGCACCGTGCTCGTCAAAGGCCAGGCGGTCCGCTCCTGCATCACTCCGGTGGAGACCGTGCAGGGCGTGGAAATCACCACCCTTGAAGGCCTCGGCACCATCGAAAAGCCGCACGCCATCCAGAAAGCCTTTATCGAAGAGCAGGCTGCGCAGTGCGGATTCTGCCTCAACGGCGTGATTCTCACCGCCAAAGCGTTCCTCGACAAAAATCCAAAGGCGAACGAAAAACAGATTCAGGAAGCGATGTCGCGCGTGCTCTGCCGCTGCTTCACGCACACGCGCATGTTGCGCGCCATCGGCCGCGCGAAACAGGAGATGGCCCGATGAAAAATCAATCTCCAAAGACGAACGAAAATTCGCTGACTCCTGACGCGCAGCAAGCCCTGCAAAGCGCAGGATTTTCCCGCCGCTCATTTTTGCAGGGAACCGGCGCCTTGATCGTCACCTTCAGCATGGGCGACATGCTCGCCCCGCAAACTGCGCGCGCCCAATTCGGCGGCGCCGATGCCGCCTCCGACGCTCCGCCCGCGAGTCAAGTCGACTCCTGGATCGCCATCGCCCCGGACGGCAGCGTCACCGCCTACACCGGAAAAGAAGAACTCGGCCAGGGCATGTCCACCGCGCAAACACAACTGGTCGCCGAGGAACTCTGCGTGCCGCTGCAGCGCGTCAATCTCATCATGGCCGATACATCCATGACCCCCGACCAGGGCGTCACCTCCGGCAGCCAGTCGAGCCCCGCGAATTTCAATCGCAACAATCTCGCGGGCGCCGCTGCTACCGCTCGCCAGGCGCTGCTGCAGATGGCTTCCACGAAACTGAATCTTTCCGCCGATCAGCTCACCGCCGTCGATGGCGAGATCCGCTCAAAGACAGATCCCAAGAAAAAAATCGGCTACGGCGAACTCGTGGCCGGCAATAAGTTCAACCTCAAGGTGGACACCAACGCCCCGAGAAAGCCCGCCAGCGAATGGACTGTCCTCGGCAAACCGATCCCACGCCCGGATATGCCCGCAATGGCCACCGGCCGGTTCGAGTACGTTCACAACGTAAGCGTCCCCGGCATGTTGCATGGCAGAGTCGTGCGCCCGAATGCAGTCGGCGCAACCTTGGTGAACGTGGACGAAAGCTCCGTCGCCGGAATACCCGGCCTCGTAAAGATTGTCGTGCGCAAGAATTTTGTCGGCGTCGTAGCCGAAAAACCCTGGCAAGCCGTGCAAATCGCCAGCCAATTGAAAATCAATTGGGCCCCAGGCCCCGCTCTGCCCAACCACGATACCTTTTACGATTACCTTCGGAATCAGAAGCCGACCCGCGACACCCTCTCGGTGAACTCCAAGGACGTGGACCAGAAACTCGCCGATTCTCCGACCGTGGTCAAGGCCACCTACTACCACCCATACCAGATGCACGGGTCGGTCGGGAGTTCCTGCGCCGTCGCCGACGTGCAGGGCGACAAAGCCACGATCTGGTCGCCCACGCAAGGCGTCTGGCACCAGCGCGGCTCCCTGTCCCTGCTGCTTGGATTAAAGCCCGCGAACATTCGCGTGATCTACCGCCGCGGCTCGGGCTGCTACGGGATCAACGGCGCCGATGCTGTCACCTTCGACGCCGCCCTGATGTCGCAAGCCGTCGGCAAACCGGTGCGCGTGCAGCTTTCGCGCAAGGACGAAATGGCCTGGGAAAATTACGGCTTCGCCTTCGTGATGGACGAACGTGCCGGCCTCGACGCCCAGGGAAATATCACCGCGTGGGATCACGAAGCGTGGTCTCCCGTCCTGGGCAACCGCCCCGGCTACAACAAACCGGGAAACGTTATCACCGGAATGCTCGCTGGATTCGAGCCGGACGAATTCCGCCCCAGAGCTAACGCCCCCGAGCCAAACGCCTACAACAACAACGGCAACAGCGTGGCCTCGTACATGGCCGGCCAAGTGAACGGCATCGCCAAGGGCACGGGCACGATCAAATCCGAACGCTCCCTCATTCACAATACGAAATCCTATTTTTGGACCGGCCCGTTGCGTTCCCCGCAGCGCCTGCAAAACACATTCGCTCACGAATCGTTCATGGACGAACTCGCCGCCAAGGCCCAGGCCGACCCGGTCGCATTCCGTTTGCGCCACTTGAGCAATTCCCGTTTGAGCGATGCGGTGAAAGCCGTGGCGAAAGCGGCAAGTTGGGATGCCAGGCCATCGCCAAGCCCGCGCGCCAAGAAAACCGGCGTGGTCACCGGTCGCGGAATTTCCTGCGTCGCCTACGAAGGCGACAATGGGTACGCCGCCCTGTTCGCCGAAGTCGAAGTCGACACCGCAACCGGAAAAGTCACCGTGAAGCACATCGTCGTCTCCACCGACGCCGGCCCGATTTCCAATCCCGATGGCCTGCGCAATCAATGCGAAGGCGGCGCCCTGCAAGGCATGAGCCGCGCCCTCGGCGAAGAAGTTACCTGGGACGACCAGAATGTCACCTCGGTCGACTGGCGAACCTATCACAGCCTGCCGCTCGGCTTTGACGTCCCCAAAGTCGACGTCGTCCTGCTCAATCGCCCTGATGAGGAGGCCACCGGCGCCGGCGAAACCGCCATCACCACCGTCGCCGCAGCCATCGGCAACGCCATCTTCGACGCCACCGGCGTGCGCATCCGCCAGATTCCGTTCACGCCCGAACGCGTCAAGGCCGCGCTGCATACTTAGCTAAAGCTGTTCCGTGGAAGAGAAACGATGGGTCCGCACCAGTGGCACAGGCTTCAGCCTGTGTGGTTTAATTTTTGCGCGAGCAAGCTCTAAACCGCGCAGGCTGAAGCCTGCGCCACAATGTGAAGAGGAGAGTCCATGCGCCTACAGAAAAAATTCTTGATCCTCGCCGTCCTCCTATTCTCACTCGCGCCATTTTCCAAGGCCGCCACGATTTCTGGCACCGTGAAAGGCCCCGACGGCAAACCCTTCATGGGCGCCTTCGTCGAAGCGCAAAATCTCGATTCCAGAATCACCGTCAACGTTCTATCCAGCAGAGATGGCGCCTACCGTGTAGAAAATCTCCCCGAAGGCCAATACCAACTGAAAGTCCGCGCCATCGGATACCGCTTCGAGCCCCGCGCCGGCATCGAACTCTCCGCCGACCAGAACGCTTCCTTCGATATCGCCCTGGAGAAGGGAACGGTGCACTGGACCGACATTTCCATCTACCAGGGCGCGCAGATTCTTCCCGAAGGCCGCGGCAAGGACCTGCTGACCACGCGCTGCTTCAGCTGCCACGGATTCCAGAGCCGCATGGCCGCCCAAATTCGCGACGAAGTCGGCTGGCGCGACCGCGTCAATTACATGCGCACCACCTTCGGCTATCTGATCGGGCCATTCTCCGAGGAAGATCGCGACACCGTCACCGCGTATCTCACGAAATATTTCGGCCCCGATTCTCCGCTGCCTCGTTCCCCCGCGGAAATGCCGAAATACGAAACAGTCAAACCGGCGCCCTACACGGACGACGCCATGAAAATCGTTTACGTGAGCTACGAACTGCCCGGCAACAACCGTTTCCCCGGCTCAGCGCGCCCGCTCCACGATGGCAACGTCTGGATTTGGCAATACCGCGGCCACTGGTTCTCCAAACTCGATCCCAAGACCGGGCAAATTACCGAATACACGATTCCCAACGTGGACCAGGCCTCCAACCACGCCGTCGTCATCGCCCCTGACAACACGATCTGGTTTTCCGAGCAGGCCACCGACACGCTCGGCAAGATGGACCCGGTCACGCACAAGATCACGCGCTACCAGGAGAAAAGCCGCGGAACCCGGCACACGCTGGTCGTTGACTCCAAGGGAATGGTCTGGGCCACCGGCTCTCCCCTCACGCGCTTTGACCCCGAAACCGAAACCTACACCGATTTCCCTGAAGTCCCCAGCGCCTACGGCATCGCGCTCGACAAGGACGAAAACGTCTGGTTCTCGGAATTCACGAAAGACGGCAAGATCGGCAAAGTCGACGCCAAAACCGGCAAGATCACCAAGTACGCCCAGCCCACGCCCGACTCCTGGCCGCGCCGCCTGAAAATCGACGCCCAGGGCAACATCTGGTTCTGCGAATACGAAGCCGGAAAAATCGGCCGCTTCGATCCCAAAACCGAAACCTTCAAGGAATACGCGCTCCCCGGCGGACGCCCCAGCCCCTACGCCCTGGAGATCGATAAGAACACAGGCCACCTCTGGATTTCGTCGCTGGAGATGGACACCGTCACGGAAATGGATCCGGCGACGGGCAAACTCATCACCTATCCGTTCCTCTTCTCCGAAAACGGCATGCGCGATTTCTTCCAGGACGCCGAAGGCCGCATGTGGTGGGGCTCGCAATCGAACAACCGTGTCGGCTATTTTTATCTGAAAGGGAAGGGAACTACCCAGCGCGCCGCCGCGGATGTCGTAAAAAGTGCGAAGTAGTTCGATTCTTGCGCATAATTGTTTGATTCGAGAGTGCTAAAAAAAAAGAAAACGCCCCGCTGTGAATCGCAGCGGGGCGTTTTCTTTCAAAAGTAAGGCGCAGAAATCTGCCCGGTCAATCAGATACAATAAATCCTACTTCGTCGCTATCCCGTCTTTCCCCGGGTTCTTCACCGTCACCAGCGCCACCACATTCTCTCCGCTCTCGGTTAGCGCCAGTTTCCCGTCCGGAAAGTGCGTCATATTCCGCACCACGCCTCCCCCTGCGGGAATCGCCCAGGTCTGAAACTTCTCGGTCTTGGGATCGAAGCGCACAAGCGTGTTCGGCTTCACGGCCGATTCGCTGTACCACACGATGCCGTTCACAATCGTGATTCCGTAAGGCCGCGAATTGGGGCCGCCCGGAGACGGCCATTCCTTGACGAACTTTCCGGTCTTCGCGTCGAACTCACCAAGATAGCCGCGTCCGTAGTCGGCGTAATATAAAACGTCGTCGGTCGTAATCGCCACGCGCCTCGGCCGCGCATCTGGATTCGGCAATTCGTATTCGTGAATGGCCATCGTCTCGGGATCAATGCTGGCGATCTTGTTCGCGCCGAACTCCACAAAATACGGAATTCCCTTGGTGGTGATGACCATGCCGTAGGGATTCGCTTTCGGCGTGGGCACGGATTCGGTTTTCGCTTCGCCCGTTTTCGGGTCGAGCCGCCCCACCATATCCGCCCCTTGCACCGTGAACCATAGAATCCCGTTCTGATCGAACAGCGGCGTGTGCGGATCGCGCGCCTCGGGATCCAGCGGATATTCCGTGAACTTGCCGGTCGAAGGCTCGAACTTCCCGATGTACGCCTTGAAATTCGCCGTGAACCAGATATTTCCTTGCTTATCCATCACCAGCCCGTGCGGCCCGGACATCGGCGTGTCCGGATGGTATTGCTTGATGTCGCCCGTCTTCGGATCGATGTGTCCCAGCACATTGGCCATGTGCCCGGTGAACCAGATCGTGCCATCGGGCCCGGCCAGCGGATCGTGCGGGCGCGTCCCGGGTATAGGCAACTTCCATTCCTGGAAAGAAACCTGCACGTCGCCGGGGATCAGCACTGCGGGCGGAGCCGGTTTTTCAGGAAAATTTGTGCTCAGGTAATCCAACAACGCGTCCACTTTGTCCGCAGGCACGGCCGCTCCAACATTCAGCATCATGGACATCGTCGTTTTCCACTCCTCCCGCGAATGCCCGGCAGTGGTGATATTCCCGAGGCTGTGGCAGGCCGAGCAGGCCGACTGCACGAGCGGCTTCACTTCGCCGTCAGGCAGCATGATCGGCGCGCGTCCGCCCGCCTGGCCCTGCCCATGCGCCGGCGCCGCAAACGCCGCGCATGTCATGGCGGCAATCGTGAAAAGTGTTTTCGCGCGCATAACACCTCCTAAGGAATCGCTCCAATGTGCTTTAGAGTAGAAAATCCCGTCGCGGGTTTCAAACTTTTCCGCGATCTGCCGCCCGCCCCGCCACCGCAAGATATCTCACTTGCAACTCTCGGTAAACTGTAATACTAACTCTACGAGCCGGAATACGCGAAATTCGAAAATCGAAGTATCCAGGCATCGAAAAGGGAGGAAATTCAGAATGAGAATCAGCGTCACGCAATCTTTCAAAGCCTTGGCCCTGTTGGCGGCCGCGGGCATACTACCCGCCGCTGCGCAACAGGCCGCTCCGCCCGCAGCCCCTCCGGGACCTCAATTCTTGCTCAGCAGCCCCGGCTACGCCGACGGCGCCGATATCCCGGTCAAGTACTCCTGTTCCGCGACCCCCGCGGCGGTTTCCCCGGCCCTGCAATGGTCCAACATTCCCAAGGGCGCTGCCAGCCTCACCCTCATTTTCCATGACCCCGACGCGCATCCGGCAAAGGGCATGTCGGACGTGACCCACTGGATCGTGTGGAACATTCCTGCTACCGCTACGCAGCTCCCCGAAAACGTTCCGGCCGGCCCGAAAATGGACGACGGCGCGATCCAGGGCAAGAATGTTCGCGGGGTGAACGGTTACCAGGGCCCGTGCCCTCCTCCGGGAAAGCCGCACCACTACACCTTCGAGCTTTACGTCCTCGATAACACTTTGGATCTTGGGGCCGACGCCTCGCGCGCCGACGTCATGAAAGCGATGGACGGGCACATTATCGGCAAAGCCGTCTACGTCGGATTCTTTCACAGGTAATTGTGAAGCTCGGACTGCATGGAAATCCGGGTAAACTAAACCGAGTGTAGAAGACAGAGGCGGATGGGCTAGTTTCCCTTGGAATAAGGAACTCCGCCTCTGTCGTCTAACGCGCACGTTATATCAGAAAAGTTTCAATCCGTGCAAGGGAACTAATAAGTAAGCCAGTTTTGCCCGGCACGGTCGCCTGCCCCGCTCAGTTAATCGCGAAACAGTAGAACAGCCCCGCTCCCCCCGTGCTCACCAGGTTCTCCTGGCTGCAGCCTCGGCTCGGGTGCGCCGAATTCCAGGACGTGTTCCCGCCGCCGTTGCGGTCGGAATGTCCCAGCTGCACAGTGCCGGCGGTTTCGCTGGTATAGTTGTTGCAGGTGTGGTCGGCGGAATCGGTGTACGCCCGGCCGTCGGTGGTCGATCCGGTCAGCATGTCGTGCCGGTTCGGATTATCCCCGCGCCCGTTATTCACGTCGCCCTTCTCGGTCAGCGCCGATAGCTTCACCAGATTGTTTCCCAGGCGCGCCAGTTCCGCCGTGTCGCCATGCAGGTCGGCAAGCCCGTTGGCGATCTTTTCACCCTTGGCGTTGTACCAGGGCCCCGCTCCAATGCGATCCCGGGCATTTACGGCGTTCGGGCCTTGCGTGCTCATGTACGCATGCCAGGTTTTCGTGCTGCCCACGGCGGCGGCCAGCGTCTGGCAGATGCGGTCCGCTCCCGCCAGCCCTCCCAGATTGGCGCCATGTCCCGAGCCCTGGCTGGAGACGAAGAAGCTCATCGGCTGCGGCGGAGCCTGCGCTGGCTGCTGCGCCAGTGCCAGGATTGATCCAAAAACGGAAAGCGCGAGTACTGCCAATAGCGGCTGGATCTTTTTCACGTGTCTCTCCCTTGCCTATTGAGGATGTACGCCTTGACCTAGCTTGCAGCGGGAAATGGGTCCGTGATCTCGCCTCGCGCCACTCGACCGCAGCCCTGCCAATCGCCGGAAAGCATTCCCAGGCCGGAACGTTGCGCCACCCGTGGTCCGCAGGATCTGGCCTTCGCTATTTGGCGACACCCTATCACAAGCATTTCCCGGCCACAAGGCGGCCCGGTTCTGTACTGATCGGAGATTTACCGCCGGAAAATCTCAGTCGTCGCTGGATTTTGGGTGCGCGGACTTCAGGGAATCCACATTAATGATGGGATCGGTGAATACAATCGTTTCCTTCGTGCCGGACAGCCGCAGCTCCACCAGCGACCTCGAGCCATCGGAATTCACGCGCAACAGCACGGCATTGTCCGCGAACCTTTTTCCCTGCTTCACCCAGGTTCCCTTGGCGCCGGCGATGAATTTCCCATCCTTGGAAATGGTCACCAGCGCCGTCGAGTCATGAGTTTCCAGGGACACCAGATAAATCCCCGCGGGCACCTGCACCCCGTTCACCAGGATGGGCAGCGAAAAATACAGCATGTGCCCTTTACGCGGGTGCGCGGAGACATTCGTTGCCAGCAGCAAGAGCACAAGCAAGGCGGTCCATTTTATTTTCATGGCTGTTGTATTCCTCCATCGGCCCTGGACACAGCGCATTTCTGGCTTCGACGCCACCATACTTAGAATGGTTGGCGAATGAATAAAAGACTCAAATTGGCATGCATCCAATTTGGCCCAAAATCGCATTCGGCCCCGCACCCCGGCCGGCCCGTTGCCACCACGCCACTGGCGCAAGTTGAAACAGGAGTCCCGTCACGAGTGCGCGTCTTAACTTCAAAATCTTTGTAGGGCACGGTTTCAGCCGTGCCGTAGAGCGCGCAAAATCTGTGCGACTTTAGCCGCTGGCGCACCGGAGTTCGAGTTCTCAAGCACACGCGTCATGGGGCTGGGACGCGCGACGCCTTCCACAAGATAAAAATTGGCCATCTCATTTCCCCTTCCGTGTTGTCTTGCAACGCTGCGCATCCGGCGCTTCCGATTCCATCTTTACTGGTAAAACGCTTTTGGCCCTCCCGAGGTTAACCGCGCCGCACAAAAAAATATTCCATCCGCTCATCCAATCTCGCGCCCGCCTCGTATTACCAGGTGCAAGGCCAAACTAAAAAAACGAAAAGAGGGAACAAAAGATGAAAAAGATGGCGCAGTTGTTTGTCTTGACGTTGGTCGCGGCGTCGGCGATTGTCGCGGCAACCAATCCCATGGTGGGCGGCCATGAGATGTTTCCCACGAAAAATATCATTCAGAACGCGATCAATTCCGAGGATCACACCACGCTGGTGGCCGCGGTAAAGGCCGCGGGGTTGGTGGACACACTGCAGGACCCCGGCCCATTCACTGTATTCGCTCCCACCAACGAAGCCTTCGCCAAGCTGCCCTCCGGCACGGTCGACACTCTGCTCATGACCGGCAACAAGGCCACCCTGACCAAGATCCTCACCTACCATGTGGTCGCGGGCAGGCTCGGCAGCAAGGAAATCGCCGGCGCCATCAAGGCCGGCCACGGCAAAGCCGAATTCAGCACCGTCAGCGGCGGCAAACTATGGGCGAGCATGCAGGGCAAGGACCTCATCCTCACCGACGAAAAGGGCGGCATGTCCAAGGTCACCATCTCCAACGTCTACCAGTCCAAGGGCGTCATCCACGTCATCGACACCGTTCTGATGCCGAACTAAGCAGTCGTATTCCCGGCCAAACAGGCACAGAGACGCAGAGAAAACAAGGACGAGTTCCTTGTCTTCCTCTGAGCCTCTGTGCCTTCATGGCATTTGTTTTTCTTCCAGGCCGGGCTCTGCTTGACAGTGCTACGCGGAAGGGCGTATAGCTGGGGGGCCTTCGATACGCCACACCTCGGAAGGAGACCACCCCATGAGCCCCAAGAAAGAAGACGTTCGCACTCGTATCAACCAGCTCGAAGAAGGATCGCAACGCGCCAAGCCCGTTCTTCACCAGCACGGCAAGGAAATTCAACCATACGGTAAGATCGCCAAGTTGCCAATCGCGCTCGACGAGACCGCCTGCGAGACCAGCGTCAACAATCTCAACCAGGTCCTCGCCGATACCATGACCCTTCGCGACATGTACAAAAAACATCATTGGCAGGTGGCTGGCGTCACCTTCTATCAGTTGCATTTGCTTTTCGACAAACACCACGGCGAACAGGACGAACTGGTGGATACCATCGCCGAACGCATTCAACTCCTGGGCGGCGTCAGCATCGCCATGGCCGCCGACGTGGCCGAAACCACCATCATTCCTCGTCCTCCCCGTGGCAGGGAAGAAGTCCCCGTCCAGATTTCACGCCTGCTCGAAGCCCATGAATTTATTTTGAAGGAAGCGCGCGCCATGGCCCGCCAGGCCACCGAAGTCGGCGACGACGGCACCAACGACCTTCTGGTCAGCGACGTCATCCGCTCCAACGAATTGCAAGTCTGGTTCCTGGCCGAACACCTGGTGGCCGTCCCCCTGCTGCATCCCGAGCAGGCCAAGGCCGCCTTGTCGGGCCGCTAGGAGTAGGAGCTTGCGGCGCAGACGAATCTGACCTGCGTGATTATCCGGTGATTATCCGGTGATTGTTCCGCGATCGTTCGAGGATCTGATTTTGCGCCGTCGAAAGTCCCGTAGGGACGAAACAACGTAGCCCACCGCGGAAGCGGTGGCAGATTTCGCGGGATCCACATAAGTCCCGTAGGGACGACACAAGGTTCCCCCGTGCCGCCGCTCCAATTGTGCGTGAAATTCCCCGAATCCCTGTAGAGCACGGCTTCACAGTTTGCGGACAACTCCCTATTCCCGTCATTCCGAGCGAAGCGAGGAATCCCTCTTCGATCGGAAACCGGGGAAAGAGGGATTCCTCGGCGAAAGACGCATCTCGGAAGGACGGCGGTTTTGAGTTTTTCCGCAAACTGTTCAGCCATGCCGAAAACCGCCCAACATCAATCCGGCTTCAGCCGCTGGCACCTCGAACGTCGAACTCGACAATCAACTTTGGTTCGACGCCGTCGACTTCCCGCGAATCATTTCGACTAGTTCCCGCGTGACCAGCGCGCCAAATCCATGCTCCTGCGCCGCGCGCATAATTGGCCCCGCGATGGCGTCCAGCTCCGGTGGATTCCCGGCCGCGACGTCCTTTTGCATGGAACTGCGCGTGTCGGGCGGAACTTTGTCAAATATCGCAATGATTTCGTTGGCGTCGAACGGTGTCCCGGCCGCCGTGCTTGCCGCGCAAGCCTCGCGTGCGGCTCCGTCCAAACGCGGCCTCCACTCGGCAGCGCGGCAGACTTCGCCAACGGTCAACCCCGAGGCCGTGGTCGTCAGCGCCAGGGGCGCCAGCACCACCAGCTTGCTCCACAACAGTTTCTTTTCATCCGCATCAAACTGGCACTTGATCCCAAACTTCCGCAATTGCTCCAGCGTCGAACCCAGCCTGCTTTCCCCGATCGCGGACACATTAAGCCGCACGGCCATCGATCCCACCAGAAATTTTCCTGGCGCGACGCGCTCCGTTTCCACGCGGATGGCGGCCGGAACCACCCGGTCCTGCCCGAACCTCGCGCGCAGCAGCGCCACGTGGTCGATGCCATTGAGCAGCGGCACCACCGCCCCGAGTTCCTCCGGCTTTACCGCCACGCTGCGCAACGACGCCTCCAGTTGCGTGGCCTTCACCGCGATCCACAGCACGTCGTACGGCTTTGTAATAGCCTCGGCCGCCTCCACCGGCGCAGTAAACGTGCCTTGCGAATTTTGCAGTGACACTTCGCGGGGATAGTCCTTCAACGTTCCCGGTCGAACCACCATCGTCACCGCTTCTCCTGCCGTGGCAAGCGCTATCCCAATCAGCCCGCCCACTCCGCCTGCCCCCAATATTGCGTGCCGCATTCCTGCCTCCTGATCTCCTCATTCCATTATCTTCCTACCGCCGGACAATGAGGCGCCACCGGCCAACATTTCACTTAATTTATCCGTTCCGCACCGATGATCCTCATGGAATCAAAGCCGTATCGGCTCGCCATAATGCTCCACCGTCGGAAACGGATCATAAAAATGGTGCAGCAGTTCCCGCCATTTCGCGTACCGGTCCGATTTCCGAAACCCGACGGTATGATCCTCCAGCGCCGCCCACGACACCGACAATAAATAGCGATTCGGAGTTTCCACGCACCGGCGAAGGTTCATGCCTCCAAATCCCGGCGAAGCCTCAATCAGCGGCCGCGCTTTCCGCATGGCCTCCTCGAAGGCCGCTTCCTGCCCCGGCCGCACATTCAGTGTCGCGACTTCCAGGATCATCGGCGCATTTTCTCAATCAATCCCTCACCCGTCCACGCATTACTCGAACCCTTCCACCTCTGTGCCGGGCGCCATACGGACTTTCCTCCAGTTTTCACCCCGCCTTCATGCTCCTGCAACCCATGCAGATTACGAAACTCCCTCGCAGTTCGCATGACCCTGTGAACCCTGCTCCGGTGCTATGATTTTGCCATGGTGACTGAAAAAAGCGCTTCGAGGATCGCCTACTTTTCCATGGAAATTGCCCTGGATCAGGCTATTCCTTCCTATGGTGGAGGCTTGGGAATTCTGGCTGGGGACATGCTTCGTTCCGCGGCGGACCTGGAACTGCCCATCGTCGCGATCACCCTGGCGCACCGCAAGGGCTACTTCCGCCAGCACCTGGACGCGGAAGGGAATCAAACCGAAGAGTCGGACCCTTGGGATCCGGAAACCGTGCTACAGGCGGCCCCGAGCACTTTCACGGTTCAGATCGAGAATCGCGAGGTCCACGTTCGCGCCTGGCGCTACAGCGTGCATGGTCTGTCCGGCTTCATTGTCCCCGTCTACCTGCTGGATACCGACTTGCCCGAGAACTCGGAGTATGACCGCACCCTCACCGACACACTTTACGGCGGCGACCAGCGCTATCGCATCTGCCAGGAAGTTTTGCTGGGAATGGGCGGCGTGAATCTGCTGCGCAGCCTGGGCATAAAAGGAATCAATAGCTACCACATGAACGAGGGCCACGCCGCGTTTCTCACCCTCGCCCTGCTGGAGGAAACTCTGAAGCTCCGCAAATATACCGTTCCGGTCGAGGCCGACGTCGAAGTCGTCCGCCGCCGCTGCGTGTTTACCACCCATACCCCGGTCGAAGCCGGCCATGACCGCTTCCCCTGGGACATGGTTCGCCAGATTCTCGGCGAGGACAGAACCAACCTGCTGCAGCAATCAGGCTTTGCGAACGCGAACGCCCTCAACATGACCGACCTGGCCATTCATTTTTCCCGCTACGTCAACGGCGTGGCCATGCGCCACGGCGAAGTTTCCCAGAACATGTTTCCGCAATTTCCGATTCACGCCATCACCAACGGCGTGCACGCGGCCACCTGGGCCTCACCGCCGTTTCACGACCTGTTCGACCGCCAGATTCCCGAATGGCGCCGCGACAACGCTTACATGCGCTACGCCGTCGGCATTTCGCTCGACGAAATTCGCAAAGCGCATTGCCTGGCAAAAGCCGCGCTCATCAAGGAAGTGCAGAAGCGCAGCGGAGTTCTGCTCGATGAATCCGTTCTGACCATCGGCTTCGCCCGCCGCGCCGCCACCTATAAGCGCGCCGACTTGCTGTTCAAGGACATCGAACGCCTGAAAGCCATCGCCGCTTCGGCTGGCCCCATCCAGATCATCTACGCCGGAAAAGCCCACCCGCATGACGGCGGCGGCAAGGCCCTGATCCAGCGCGTCATCCAGGCCGCCGCGGGCCTCAAGGACTCCATCAAGATTGTGTATCTCGAAAATTACAACATGGCCCTGGCGAAGTTCATCACCTCGGGCGTCGATCTCTGGCTCAACACTCCGCAGCGCCCGCAGGAAGCCTCCGGCACCAGCGGCATGAAAGCCGCGCTCAACGGAATCCCCAGCCTCAGCGTGCTGGACGGCTGGTGGGTCGAAGGCTGCGTCGAGGGCGTCACCGGTTGGGCCATCGGCTACGACAGCAAAGTGGACGGAGACGATTCCGCCGCTGAAAGCGCTTCGCTCTACGACAAGCTCGAGCGCCAGATCATTCCCATGTACTACCGCGCTCCCGAAGCCTACTCCGAAATTATGCGCTCCTGCATCTCCCTCAACGCCAGCTTCTTCAACACCCACCGCATGCTCAGCCAGTACAAAGCCAACGCCTATTCCCCCCGCGCCCTGATCAAAATGGCGCAGGAAGTGTGAAGCGTATATTTCCGCATGGCCTTGATCAAAATGGCCCAGGAAGTGTGACCATCCAGCGCCGCTTGGCTGGCGATTTGCACTGCAAGTTTGAGTTTTGCCTCTAGCTAGATTTCAAGGCCGCCTGATTTCCAAACAATGCGGAAACGATCGCGGGAAAACCGTTCCGTGCGCATCTCACGTAATGTTTCGGTCCCAGCCGCCATCTCATCGAGCATCCGATTTCAAATCTCAAATCTCAAATCTCAAATCTCTAATTCTAAATTTTAAATTTCATATCCTCTCCCCCGCCAGCCACCCTTTCCCCTTTGCATAAAGCGCATCCGCCTCCGGACCCTTTAGTCCCGGCATGTCCGTCTTCACCTTGAACCCCAGGCCGGACTGCAGATACGCCAGGTGCCGGTACCCCTCCGGAAACTGCGCCAATATTTTCGGATCCAGCCTCACCGTGGTCGACGGATCCACCGGATCCATCCGATCCTTCTCGTAAAACAGCCGCCGCAGCACAATCGCCCACCGCCCATCCCGCTTCTCAAAAAAATCGTAAAACCGCCCCGTACACAGCACGTCCACCAGGACGTCATGCACCACCGCGCGCTGCGAAATCGTCATCTTAGTTTGCGCAATCGCGCGCGCCCCGGCAATTTCCACCGACGTCCCCCCCAGCAAATGCAAAATGCTCACCCCGCGCTTCCACCCATCCTGATTGACGCGGATAAACTCCTCAAACGTCCCCTGAAACCACGTCGCCATCATCACGCCTTCTTCATGCCACACTGTCCGAAAGCGTTCCCAATCCCCGGAGTCCCTCCAAACCGCCCAGTTCTCCACCACTTCCTTGATCGCCAGCGTATCCATCATCCGTTCGTCCATAATTTCTCCGTCCAGGTGCCTGATGAAAATAAACGCAACGAGGAATCCACAGATGAACACAGAACAACACTGATAAGGAAATGTCGAGAAGAGGAACAATATCCTAAATCATTTTCTTCATCCTCGCTTCATCCGGTCTTCATTTCTCCTGACTTCATCTGTGTTCATCTGTGGCTTCAGTTTTTTCTTCTCACCAATCACTTCACATAGCTCGCCAGGAACCGCAGCGACAAATCCCACGACTGCTTCGCGGCCGCTTCCCGGTAGCTGGTATGGACATCCCGGAAGAACGCGTGATCGGCGTCGGAAAATTCCACATTCACATAGGTCTTCTTCGCCGCCTTCATCGCATCGGTAATCGAACGGACCTGTTCCGCCGGGATGTGCGCGTCCTGCACGCCCCAGAAAAACAGCATGGGCCCGTTCAGCTGCGGCACGCGCGGCAGCAGCCCCGGCGCGATCCCTCCCCCGTAATACGAAATCGCCGCCTTCAGCGGCAGCGCCGAATTGGCCAGGAACGAAGTCCGCCCGCCCATGCAATATCCCACGCTGGCCGTGGCGTTCGGCAATACGCGCGGATTCTTCTGCAGCCAGTCGAACGCCGCCCGCGCGTCCGCGATCAGCCCGTCCGGAGTCAGCGCCTGCAGGTGCGGCATCACCGACGGGAAATCCGTGTACGACCCGTCAAACCCCGGCGCCGTCCGGTGAAACAATTCCGGGGCGATGGCCACATACCCTTGCCGCGCGAATCGCTCGGTCACATCCCGAATGTGCGCGTTCACGCCAAACGCTTCCTGAAACACAAGCAGTCCCGGCAGCTTGCCGCCTTCGTCCGGCATCGCCGCGTAGGCGTCCATGGACGTGCCGTCTCCCACGTGCAGCGTCAACTTCTCGGTGCGCAATGTGCTCATGGTTTCTCCTCGGTTGATTTTGGGTATGAGAGCCGACACATCATAGCCACTGCCGGCCAAAATTTCGAGCGCTGATGCACAAATACAAGCACTTCCATCGCCTCGTACAGTCGCCCTTCGCTTGTCCCATACCTGTCCCGCCGTACCATTGACCCTGCCGCGGCGCCCCCCTAGCATGATGGCAGGCGGGGAGTGCCTTCTTCGGTTATTCCACAAGAAGGTTTCTTCGTCCACTGAGGGTTTTGCAATGGTGGAATTTCGGGCCAGACGAGGCCCGGTCATTCCGGGGAGAATCAAGGCCACGGTTGCCGATACGGCTCCGCGCGATGGCCGTGAAAAGCGCCGGGGTGTGCGTTTGAATTCGCGCGTTCCGGTGGCCGTGGAATGGGAATCGGCCGGCGAGCCGCACCGCGGCGAAGCGCAGACGCGCGTTGTCGGGCCCTACGGATGTCTTGTTGTTCTCCCGCAGGATTTGCGGGTCAAGCAGCAGATCCAACTGACGAATTTAGTGAGCCAACAATCTAATCCGGCCGTGATCGTCTGGCGCGGCAATGAGCGCGCCGAAGGCTGGGAACTGGGGATCGAATTGATTAATCCACAAATGGGATTCTGGGGAGTGGAACTGTGACGCCACCAAAAGAACTTTCGGCGGACCGCGCAACAGCCCTGATGGCCGGAGAAGAACGCCGCCGCAGCCAGCGCGTCATCATCCGCGTCCCGGTCGCCCTGGAAGCGACAATCATGGGCCAGAAAGTCAAGGCCGACGCCTTCACCGTCGCCGTCAATATTCACGGCGCTATGGTTTTGTGCCCGCGCCCATTCGACGCGGAAGCCAAGCTCGAAATGCGCAACGAACGCACCGGTGAACGCATCGGCGTCCGCGTCACGCGCGCCGCGCGCGAATCCGCCGAGGGCTACCTGATTCCCTTGGAATTCGTCGCTCCATCGCCCAAGTTCTGGCAAATTTCCTTTCCGCCCGAGAACTGGAAATCCTCAGGTCTCTGACGGTCCACCGGGATTCGCCCAGCAACGCCCCAGCCCGCAAGGCCGAGCCACATCCATTTGCGTTAACTAAAACGGTACGTTGCATGCCACAGGCATGGAAATGCGCCAGCTTGCCGCATACCCTAGGTACCGCGTGGGGTGCAGCCTCTTAAAGTTCCACTTTCCGAGAAAACCCGGAACTAATCCCTGCATCCAACGGAACTGATATGG
>JAIQFB010000005.1 GCA_020073485.1 Terriglobia bacterium
GAGGGCGACCACCGCCTGTGCGCGGTTCCAGAGCGTCTGTTCGAGCACCAGCTCGTAGGTGGTCATGTGTTCTGGATCCAGATTGGGGTTGCTGGCCTGCCGGCCTGTGCTAAAATATTCCGCGGATGCACCCCCACCTCAAATACCTGATTGAACTGCAGGCCGTCGATTTCCGCCTGATTGAAATTCGCGAGCGAATCAGCAAATTCCCCAAGCAACTGGCGGAGGTGGAGGCGCGGGTCACGGCCGCGAAGCAGTTGATTACCGCCGCGAAAGACGCTCTGCTCACCAGCCAGAAAGAACGCAAGACCTACGAGATGGACGTCGAGCAGTGGAAGGAGCGCGCGAAGAAGTACCGTAACCAGAGCGGCGAAGTCAAAACGAACGAGGCGTATAAGGCCCTGCTGCACGAAATCCAGAACGCCGAGGACGAAGCCGCCAAGGCCGAAGACCGCCTGCTCGAGCGCATGGTGTCCGGCGAGGAATACGACCGGCAACTGAAAGCCGCCGAAGCTGCGGTGAAGCAAGTCGAAGCCGAGGCGAATAAGGAACGCCACGCAATCCAGGCCGAATACAACACTGCGCAGAAAGAACTGGCCGCCGCCGAAGCCGCGCGCGCAGCCTCCGCCGCTGCGGTGCCCGAAGATCTGGTCGATCATTACGAGCGCATCGCCAAGCGCCACGGCGGTATTGGCCTGGCCGAAATTCGCGGCGAAGGCTGCGGACAGTGCGGCGTGCACATCCGCCCGCACATGATCCAACTCCTGCAGCGCGACGGCAACGAGGAGTTCTATCACTGCGAGACGTGCACGCGCATCCTCTACTATCCCGATCATTCGGCTGCGCCCGGCCCAGCTGCCCCTTCGCCGGCGCCTTCCACGACGGATTCCTCAGCCGCACCTGCCCGCGAACATTAAGCTCCCGGAAATATTTCAGTTTGTAAATGCCGGCTTCAGCCGTGAAATAAATTGTTCTGGGAAAAACAGCTTTGCCGGCTGCGGAAATAATCCATTCGGAACCGGTTTTAGTAGCACAGACACTCTTGCCTGTGCTACTCGACTTCCCCCTCAGCCCTTTTAGCCTGCGAATGGTCAGTGGCCCAAAACCAGAGCGGTCGGGATTTATTGACGTTGCTGCTGAAGCGGCGATCCACAAATATGAACATTCGCCGCTCGTGTTAACATCGAATTCGATTATGAAACCCACACACAAATCGTCCGGACGGCTCTTCGCCGAGCCCGAATCGGTTTCCCACAAATTGGAAGGCGCGTACACCGCCAATATCGACGGCGCGGCGCGCGGAAATCCGGGGCCCGCATCCTACGGAGTGGTGCTGCGCCACCCGAACGGCAAGCCGCTGGAATCGCTCGGAAAATATATCGGGCGGCACACCAACAACGTCGCCGAATACTACGCGCTGATCGCCGCGCTGGACTACGCCGAGGCCAACGGGATCAAACGCCTGCGTGTCCTTAGCGATTCGCAGTTGATCGTGAATCAGATCAAGGGCTTGTACAAAGTGAAGCATCCGGACCTGCGCCCGCTGCACGAGCGCGCCAAAAAACAGGCTGCGTCCCTCGAAGCCTTCACCATTCAATATATTCCGCGCGAGGAAAATCGCGCCGCCGATGCCGCGGCTAACGCGGCGCTCGACAACACGGGCAGCGTCAAGCCGGCGTACGGGTCCAAGCCCGCGCCTGCATCCAAACTCGCGCCTGCGGCCGGTCCGCCAAAATTGTCAGGCTCCGCCAAACCGGGTCTCTATCTGGACGACCTGCGCGTCGGCCTGCGCTTCACCTCCGGTCTGTACGAGATGGATGAAGATCGCATGAAGGAATTCGCCGCCGAGTTTGACCCGCAGCCGTTTCACCTGGATGATGCGGCTGCGAGGCACACCGTCTTCCGTGGACTTGCCGCCAGCGGCTGGCACACGGCGGCCGCGACGATGCGCCTTCTGGTGATGGGCGGAATGCCCCTGGCAGGAGGGATGGTAGGTCTCGGCGCCGATATTGTCTGGCCGAGGCCGACGCGTGCCGGAGACACCCTGCGCGTGGAAAGCGAAATCGTCGAGATTGTGCCGTCGCGCTCCAAGCCCAATCAAGCTGTCGTTACCGTCCACTGCATTACCGTGAATCAAGACGGCGAGGAAGTGCAATCCTTAACCACAAAAATGATCGTGTACAAGCGCCCGAATTGATTTTTGCCTGTGGCTTACTGTGCGTCCCGGTGGAATTTTCCTAAGAACGCCTGCAGATTGAAGAATTACCCGTATCGATGCTTGTCGATGGTGTTGTAGGGGCACGGCATTGCCGTGCCCCTACAGCCGAAATATGCGGATTTGTGTCTACTTCATCATATAAGACCGATACAGCGTATCGCGCTGCGCGGGAACGAAGCCCGCATCTTCGATGATGCGGCGGAGTTCGCCTTCGTTGGTGCGGTTGCGAACGCCGGCGGCGAACACCACGTTTTCCTCGATCAGGATGCTGCCCACGTCGTCGGCGCCGAACTGCAGGCCCACCTGGCACACCTTGATTCCCGGCGTCAGCCAGCTCGACTGGATGTGGTCGATGTTGTCGAGATACATCCGGCTAATGGCCAGCGTTTTCAGATAATCGACGGCCGTGGCTTCCGGAACTTTTTTCCCCAGCGGGGTATTTTCCGGCGCGAACATCCAGGGGATGAACGCGGTGAACCCGCCGGTGTCTTCCTGGATGCGGCGCAGGCGCTCGAGGTGATTGACGCGGTGGCGGTACTCCTCGCCGCAGCCGAACATCATGGTGGCCGTGGTGCGCATGCCCAGCGAGTGCGCCGTGCGGTGCATGTCTTCCCATTCGTCGGAGGTGCACTTCAGGCGTGAGATGCGCGCGCGGATTTCGTCGTCCAGAATTTCCGCGCCGCCTCCGGGAATCGAGTCCAGGCCCGCAGCCAACAGCCGCGTGATCGTTTCGCGAACGCTCAGCCCGGAAACTTCCGCGATGCAGCCGATTTCCGGCGCCGAAAAACAGTGCAGATGCACCTGCGGGTAACGCTCTTTGAGCGAGCACAGCAGATTTTCGTAGTACTCAATGCGCAGATCCGGATGCAGGCCGCCCTGCAGCAGGATGCCGGTGCCGCCGAGCTCCAGCATTTCGTCAATCTTCTGGAAAATCGTCTCGAACGAGAGCAAATAGCCTTCCTTCGATCCCAGTGGCCGGTAGAACGCGCAGAATGAGCAGTACTCCGTGCAGAAATTCGTGTAGTTGATGTTGCGGTCGATCTGGTATGTGGCCACGCGCGGGTCGGTTTTTTTGCGGCGCACTTCCATCGCCGCCATGCCCATGCCGATCAGGTCGTCGGAGTGAAACAGGTCGAGCGCTTCTTGTTGTGTGAGTCCCATGATTTCCTCAATCGCGAAAAAAATGCGCCCCTAGTGCTTACCCGCAATCTTTTGCGGCGCGGGCCGTGCCACGCCCACAAACTCAATTTCCTTTGCGCGCGGAATCAAACCGGCCCGCGCGCACTCCTCATAATACAACCGCAGCCCCGCCAGATTCTCCTCGTCCAGCGAATAATCGATATTTTCAGTCAGGTAGCGTTCCAGTTCCCGCGGCGGCAATTCCAGCTTGAGCGCCGCGCCCTCGGCGATGTCGCCGATATGCGCCAAGCCGTACTCCCGCGAGGCCTGAAAATCGCCCATCATTTCCGGCGTCACGACG
Source organism: Terriglobia bacterium (assembly GCA_020073485.1). Classification (GTDB taxonomy): domain Bacteria; phylum Acidobacteriota; class Terriglobia; order Acidiferrales; family UBA7541; genus Palsa-360. The sequence goes on from JAIQFB010000005.1 coordinate 3,699, forward strand.
CCCCGCCGCGCCACCCAGATCGCCAGCACCGAAGGCAGTCCGGTCATTTCCCGCCACTGCTGCGCCACGTCGTACACGAACAGGGTTTCGATTCCCTTTACCGGATGCTCGTCCTCCGCATCGCCGTTGCAGCAGCAGCAGGCTTTCGCTCCAGGCACTTTCGCTTCCAGCGCGTCCACTTTCAGCCGCAGCCGCAGTGCCGGATCGCCGATCACAACGGCGGCATCGGCGCGCGCCAGCATTTCGTCCGCGTCAGGAGCCATGTCGATAAATTCAGGAGAAATATTCCAGTGCCGGCGGCAGAGAATCCGCGCCAGCGCCACCGTGCTGCGGGAATTCGTGTCCAGCGCGATGCTCCGCGCCTGTTCGATGGGAACTTTGGAAATCACCAGCAGGCTGCGGACTTCGTTCTTGGCCGCGATGGCCATTCCCGGCAGCGCCACCACGTTTTCCATGCGCTGATACTCGATCGAAGGAATGATGCCCACGTCAGCGCGCCCCGCGCGCAAATCCTCGGCGCACTGCGACGGCACGGCAAACGAAAGATCGTATTTTCCGGCAAGAGGGCCGTCGGTAAAGCCCCAGACCAGCGGCGCGGTGTTCAAGAACTCGACGATGGAGATACGCAGTTTGCCCATAATCATTAAATCAACGGGAATTCAAACTATAACACAGCCCGGGCGGCGTCCCGCAGGATCGAAAACGCCAAAATGAGCCTGCGCCGTTGACTGGGTAGTGGGTCAGTTTCCGATTTCCTTGCTTCCCGGGAGTTAATCGCCGTGAATGTTCGTAGGGGGAGATGAATACCGCATCCTCGGCAATGGTTGGATCTGGCGCAAATTGTCGGCGTCTAATCGAACTACTGACGGGCGGCGCCTTTCTGGACTTGTGTTGGGTGCCGTTGGCGCGCTGCTGTGCGGGCTGGTCGCTTATCTACTGGGGTCGCCCCGGACGACTTGGCGAGGACCGCCTTGTCGCCCGGGGGTAAACCTCAGAATCACTATTCGTGGATAGGACCTCAGAACTTATATCTCGCGAATGTATAAATGATAGAGGCCCGGTTGCCAGGCGAGTTCTCAGTCAAAAACCGGCCGGCAAACAAATAGCCGTACCCGACTCCGACTGTAATGTTCTCTCGAACATCGTAGTTTGCCAAGAGGTCCGGTTCCCGGCCTACATCCCGATGAAGTGCGCCTGTATTCGGGGTTTTTACGAGCACGCTACCGGTCGAACTGTACAGCGAGTCATTCCCGTCGGCCAGATAGAGATCGCGGAAATCGACATCCACGCTGATGTGGTTAATGGGTTTTACTTCGACCCCCACGCGCTTTTGAACGATGTTTCGCCAGCCAAACAGGTCCGTTAGGCCAAATACGTCGTGGTTGCTGGGATAGAGTTGGTCGAAGGTTCCCACCTTTCCGTCCTTCAGGTTGTCATCGCCGGAGGCGTAGTCGTATTGGATCAAAAAGCGTGGTTGAAGTGGGAAATTGGGAATCGAATAGCCTAAGTTTGCGTAGCCAGCCCATGCTGCGATGGTGTCGGTCGAATGGTTACCAGTTTGCTTTGCGGTCTCAACGGTGTAATCAAAGTTCAGAGGCAATTTGCCGGTCCAGCGAAAGCCGTAAGTCCACAGGTTTTCATTCCCAGTGATGCCTTCTTCACTCTTGACCAGCGGGAGGGCTTTCCAAAAAATGAAGGGCTCAACATGAGCTTTGGGCACCCATGAGGAAAAAGAACCGTACATCCCGTGGAAATTCATTCCTCCTGCGTGGTTATCAAACGCCACGGGGTTATTGATAACCACCGAGGCGCTGAACACATCGACATGATTCTTATCAGTGCCGAGGGAGAGACGAAAGCCATCGAACACCCGTGGGGCGTTGGTCCAGTCACTTACTCCGATGAGGCGCTCCTGCCCGTATCGCAGTTCTTGCCTGCCGACTCGAAAACGAATCCAACCTTTCTCACCTTTCTGGAACTGCACATAGGCCTGGCGCAGATCGAAGACATCCTTGATGGACGTTGTAATGTGGGCAGGGGCGATTCCCATGGGCTCCGAATCTTGTGCCTGGACAAAGGCGTCGAACCACGGCGTGGGCGTCATTTCCAGGTTCAGGCGCAGGCGGCTTAGGACAAATCCATCGTTGTTGCCGGGGGCGAACGAGTATGCCGTGTGCTCTTCCGGCCTGATCCTGTATTCACCGCTAGAATGTAACCACCGCGGGAATGCCTTGTTTACTTCCGAAGCGGGAAAGGCCGTTAGAGCTGTTCCTCTTTGTGCCTGTGGTTTGGCAGCAGGTGGATTCGTTGAGTCCGCATGCGTCACCATGGGGGTCGGGGTCGCAGCTTCCACGGCAGTTGCACTTGCACCAGTCGTCTGACCAAACGCAGGACATCGTCCTGCCAGGAGCAACAAGAGAACCACCGGGCCCATGTACAAATATTCGATGAGGGCATACTTTCTTGACCTGTATTTCAATCGTTTCATGAAGCTTCCTCTTTCGTTAAAATTGCGAAATCAATGCTTGGACTAAAGTTCCAGATCAATCTGTTTTCTTAGTGCGACATTTTGCCGTCCAAGTCCTCGAACGTGTTCCCGGTGAAACCGCCCATAACTCCACACAAATGACTGCTTATGTTTGAGGGAAAAACACTCGAGGGGCCAAATTATTGAATGGCAAGTCTCATGGAATCAGTGCATTACTGGCTAACCTTGATTGCGATTGAGCACAGCGGAGATACACTTTCCGTACATCCAGTAAAACTCATTCGGTCTCCACCTCACGGCGAAAAAGTGAAGTCACAATTACAAGATTAAACGCAGACTTCCGCGAGCGTCTTGTACAAAATTGCTCTTATCATGGGGTTGGCTGGTATAGTTATATTGTGATTTTAAAGGCCAATCGTCCAATTCCAGGGCCATGTACTGCTGCGCGTTCTCCAAGAACAATAAATGATAGCATGTCCTACATCCATCAGGACCACAGTGCGAGGCCTATCGGTAGGGATGAGCGTGCTCGTATCTGGCGGCACGGCGCTCTCCGCGGCACCGAACTGTTTCAAGGTTCTTATCGGAAATATGAATTTGCACATCATTTTCATTCCGTTCCAGCAATAGGAATTGTCGAACGGGGCTCGATGAGCTGTTACTGCAGGGGGGAGACTCACGTTCTGCCTGCGGGCACGGTTCTCCTGTTGAATCCGGGGGAGGTACATGCACCGGGGCCAGCACATTCTCACGAATGGAGCTTGCGCGTCTTCTTTTTCGAGGACGAACAATTTCGTTTGCGATCAGCCGATCTTGCGCGGGACGCGCTTCGATTCTCGAAGCCATTTGTTCAGGATCGACGCCTCGCTACCAGCCTGTTGCGGCTGCATCGCAAACTCGAAACCCAAGGAACTGAGTTGGATCTCGAATCATCCACATTGGAGGTTTTCACGCAATTGGCGCGGAGGCACAGCTGCGTTCCAGTACAGGTTCACCGTTCAGGCATCGGGAAATTCAAAATAAAGAGGGTAAAAGACTACCTGAATGCACATTACAGGCGAGACATTACACTTGACGATCTATCGGCGGTTGCTCAACTCAGTCCCTATCATTTGCTGCGCACCTTTCGAAGCTCCGTTGGACTCACTCCACATGCTTACCTGATACAAATTCGCATCGAAGAGGGCAAGCGCTTACTGCGGATGGGGAATTCCATTTCGGATGTTTCGGCCAGCACCGGATTTACCGACCAGAGTCATTTCACTCGGCATTTCAAACGCATCATGGGTGTGACACCGGGGCAGTATCTTCCTCGGCTTCAAGGCGCATGACCCAAATAAAAAGGAGAAAATGTAACATCCGCGGGCCTTATGCCACGCCATCCCGTTTTCCAACTCATGACAAATCCTCTCCTCCGAATGTTGCGGACTTTCTCCTGAATCTGTCCGGTTCGCCCTCGGGCACATGAGCCACAGCATCGAACGGAGATGTGTGCTTAAGCCTTAGCCCTCATTGAAGGCTAACAGCACGACGGTTGCCGCCGTGCTGTCGACCAGTGTGCGCTTGACAACGGATCCATTCCGGCAATTCACAGGGCCGATCAGGCGGACGGCTTCCGCGATGGGCATTTCGCGCTTATTCTGCCCTTGCTGTGAATTCCTCTTTGATCACCCCATCTGCCTCGATATTGAGCCCGCATTGTCGCGATCATTTCGCGGGCACTTTGCGGTGGCGAATCAGCGACCGCCATTCGATCAATTCCGCGAGCAACGCTTTTTCCGCCAGCGAAGTGATGCGCAGGACCACCGGCCACGTCTGCGCGAGCTCCAGTTGTTTGTCCCATTGCGCTAGCATGCCGTGCAAATTCCGGTAGCGCTCGCGGCGGCGCTGGTAGTCGTACACAAACAGCAGCGCGCCCGCTACCGTGGCGATTTGAAAAAACGACGTGGCCGCCAGCGCGAGGCCCGGCTTCCAGGGTGGCCGGATCCAATGGTTCAATCCGTGCGCGTTCATCAAGATCCAGAGGTTGAGCGCCGCGCCCAGCGAAGTGCTCGCCCATGTGACGATCTTGTATTTGCGGACTTTATCGGCCGCCTGGCTTGCGTGCCGGTCAAAATAGGCGATCTGATGCTGGATGCGCTCTTCGCGGTAGACATGTTTGAATTCCTCAAGCGTCGATTCTCGCGAGGCCCGGTCCGACAAATTCAGAAAATTCAGAGATGCCAGCACCCCGGCAAGCTCTGGGACAGTTTCCGGACCGACCGCGTCGTAGAGCGCCGGTGTCTTCCACAGCGCAAGGCACGACCTGCAAATTTCCGCGGCCGTGCGCGTCCGGATCCAAACCGTCTGCCGGCGGTTCAGCCTCGTCAGGACGGGAAGCGCCGCAGCCAACAGTCCCAGGGTAGTTCCCACCCACAACCAAATCACGCTTGAGCCGCTGAACGAACTCCTTCCGCTCAGCAGCGCCGCGCCTGCGGTGCAGAAAATAGGGATCGCGGCCAGGCGCCGGAACTGCGGCGCCACGCGCCCCGCCGTTTCGTCCACCTTCACCAGCCACGCGCGCGCCAGATCGTAAGGAGTGCTCGCGGGAAGCTCCGCCGCAGGTTCGTCCAAGCCGTTCAGGAAGTCGAGTTCCGGGTCGCGCAGCAACTCCGGTTTTTCGTTGAGGCAGCGGACCTCTCCCGTTACGCTATGGATCCAGATGATCTGCCGCCCTTGCTCCTCGGCGAAGCGAACCATATCGGCCGTGCCGCCGAGCCCTTGGCTTGGGCCGCCGTCCCAGAGCGCGATGAGCAGCTGGCTCTGCTGCACGGTCTCGATCCCGCACTCGTAGTAGCGTTGCGGCGCCTCCTCGCTGGCGCCGGTCACTTCCACGGACAAGGCATTCGTCAGGACGTGTTCGACGCGTTCCCAGGTCGGATCGTCGAAATCCTCGCGGAATCGCTCCTTGGGCATGGGGAGAAAAATCCGGACCGGAAGATGCAGCGCCAGGCACGTTTCGGCAAACAGAAGATCTCCGCCCGCAGCCACCGACGAAATGCCGTACGCCTCGCCCGGAATCCTGGCCTTCCATTCCTCGAGGGTTTTTCGGATCGCCGCGCGGGATTTTTTTTCGTCCGGAAGATTCCGGTGCCCGGTAAATCCGATGGCCCAGGCGGGCGGGAGTTTGATCGGGGAGCGCGGGGGCTGGCCGGCGCCGCTCATGTAAGGGTCCGGAATTCAGATGGACCTGGGGGGAGGGCAAAGCCGGCGGCCACAATTTTGCGGAAAGTAGACATGCCTACTCGACCGAGAGACGCGACTTCATCAGGACCACGACGTACGGATTGAGCGTGGACATCGTGTAGTAAATGTCCAGCTCGCTGCCGCGCAACTTGGTCCAGCGCTCGACCACGTAGGGAGCGTAGGCTCCCCCGATGACGGTTTCCGGGTCGGCCTCGTTCCGCGGCATGTGGACGGGGCCGGCCAGCCCATCATTCGGTTTTGCGCGAGGATTGTGAATGAATTTTCCCAGCGCGCCATTGACCACGGCGTTGAACACGAGTTGCGGCTCGCTCCAGGGTCCCCAGGGAGTGCGAGAATAAGACAACGCAATACCCATCGGCGCGGTGCGGCGGTCGTACATCATCAGCCACAGGCCGAGGTCCTTGCACCAGGTCACCGACAAATCGCCGAGCGTTCCGTCCTTGACCACTGGCTGGGCGTCGGCCTCAGCGTCACTCCACTTCGGCGCTCCCGCCGCGTCGAGTCCCGCGAAATACCGTGTGCCCGTGCCCGATTCAAATTGCGCCGCCGGGACGATCGCCAGATACGCGTCGCTCTCGCGGTACGCGCCCGTACCCCACATCAGGATGTAGGGTCCGCCCGGCGGAAAACCCGCGGCCCCTTCCGGCTGCGCGTGCAGCGACATCTTCAGGAATCGCCCGGAGGGCAACTGAGAGATCGTGCGAAGAGATTCAAACGTTGCAGGAGGGGTGAACTTCGTCAGCACCGAGTGTTCGGTACTGCGGTTTCTCGGATCGTTTGTGCGGACCGCTACGTACATCTGGCCATTGAGGCTGATGCCCGCGACCGGCACGGCGTTCATGCCCATGTTCATCCCGGCAGGCTGGATGGTCACGTACCTGCCCCTGGCCCTGGTCAGAAAATCCAGATGGACGCCGGACTCCGGGTCGGTGGCGTCCGACGTTGCCAAGGCATCGGGCCACCGGGGGACGTCACCCACGACGCCACCGAACAGGAAATATGCATGGCCATCGTGTTCGAACGAAGTGCCGAGCTCCGCGCCCTCGATGCCGTACCGCGTGTTGGTCTGGCTGCCTGTGGGCTGGTGGCGTTCCTTATCCTGGTCTCCGATGAGTTGCTCCAGTTTGACGGTCGAGCCAGCCGTTTCATGAAAGACGAGGTTGCGGGAACGCTCCGCAACCGGCGCGGGTTTTGCCGGAGCCGGCTGGCTGGGCGCGGCGGGTTTTGCCGGCTGATCCGCCGGGGCGCTTACTTTTTTTGCCGTGGTGGCCGCGGCCGGCATTGCGCCTTTTGACGCCGGCGCCGGGCCCGCGGCCTCCGGCAAGATCGGGGCGGGCCGCGCGCCGGTCTGCGCCACCACCGGAGCGCTCACCGGCGAACTTGAAGAGGAAGTCGCGGAGGGAATCGCGGTGGGAGTCTCCGGTCTGGATCGGAGCATCACGAAGCCAAGCACCAGAACGATTGCGATGAGCGAACCGATCGCCGCGTACATCCACGTGGGCCGCGCGGCCGGGAGCGCGGCATGGGGGGCGGGCGTGGTTGCCGGCGGCGGCAGTGGCGGCACCTGTACCCGTTGTTGACCGAACGCCGTGTTTGACTTCTCAAGCGGAGCCCCGCGCGCGAGCAACGTCTGCACGTTGGCGGTCAGCCGCTCCAGGTGAGCTTCGAGCGGCGGCGTCAGCGCGTCGAGCCAGTGCACGCTGCCGATAAAATAGTCGAGCGATTTGGCCGGAAGTACGTCCTCGATGCGCAGCGGCATGATCGTCGATCCCTGGCTGACCGCGCGCTCGATTTCTTTGGGGATGTGGCCGGAAAGGTTCGCCTTCGAGGAAAATACCAGCACCATGATGCGGCATTCATGAATGGCGTCGATGATGGCTTCGCCGTAGTGCAGCCCCGGCAGGACGTCGCGCGGCGCAATCCAGCAACGCACACCGTGGGATTCGAGCGTGGCGCACACGGCGTCGGCGACGGCTTTATCGCCCGAGGCATAGCTGATAAATACATCGTGCGCCATGGGAGGTGCTGTTTCCCTTCTCGATAACGATGATCCGGACGGCCCGGCGCGCGCATTCTAGCACGGAGAGTTTTCCGTTGCAGCAAGGCCTGCGGGAGTAAGTAGATCGGTATATACTCCGGCCAATGGGCAGGCTCGCAGGCGCCTCCCGTCCCGAAGTGGTCCTTGGCTAATCACCGCAAGTCAGGAAAAACTTGAGGAGGGACGCAAACATGAACGTTCAACGGAAACTGCCTCTCGGTTTGGCGGCGGGCGCGGTCCTGGCCGCGCTCGCCACTGTGGCCGCTGCGCAGCAGCAGCCCGCGCCGCTTAAGGTGGCGAATATCAAGGACAACATTTACTGGACCCAGGGAGGGGCCGGCGGCAACACGGGAATTATTGTCGGCACGACCGGCGTCATCGTCGTGGATACGAAAACGACCGTGGACTCTTCCAAGGACGTCCAGGCCGAAATTGCCAAGATCACTCCGAAGCCCGTGGACACCGCAATCGTCACCCATAGCGACGGCGATCACGTCAACGGCCTTGCGGGTTTTTCTCCGGGCTTGACGATCATCGCGCAGGAAAATTGCAGGAAGGAGATGGAAGCTTCCGCCGGAGGCCGCGGCGCCGCCCCTCAGGATCGCCTGCCCACGAAGTTGATCGCAAAAGACGAAAGCATGACCATTGACGGCGTCCACGTTCGGCTGCTCCACTGGGCGCCGGCGCACACCAGCGGCGATCTCGTCGTCTATTTCCCCGATCAGAAGGTTGTGTTCGGCGGAGACCTGCTGGTCACCAATCGTCCCGACACGAACATCCACGTCGATAAGCATGGCTCGGCGGCAGGCTGGATGGAAAATGCCAAAGGCATGATCGCCCTCGACGCCAACGTGTACGTTACCGGCCACGGCGACCTGATGACCAAGGACGACGTGAAGAAGAAACTAGCCTTCATCCAAGACAAGTGGGACAAGATCAAAGCGATGTCCGCGCAAGGAAAATCTCTCGATGAGGTAAAGACGGCGATGGGCGAATCCACCGCGCCGCCCGTGCCAAACGCGCAGGGCAATATGCCCGCTCCGACCCTGACCGAGGTCATGTACAACGAAATAACGAAAAAAAGTTAACGCCGGCAAGCCAATCGCCGGCTGCTGAATAGTTTTCTTATCGGAATGCGGTAATGTCCCCCGGATGCGGCTCGAGTCAGTTCTGCTAAGACTGATTATCAGCACTTGGTATACTGGATTACTTTGAATCTGCGTTGCCCTGGAAAGCCTCCTTCGCGAGCCTCATCGCGGACATTGCAGTGGGCCAGCCGGAATAGAAGGCCAGATGGGTAATAAGTTCGACCAGTTCGTCATTGGTGACCCCGTTCTCAAGCGCACGACGCAGGTGATAGGGCAATTGTTCCGTGCGATTCATGGCTACCAGGGCACTGACCGTGATGACGCTCCGATCACGCTTGGACAGGCCTTTGCGCTCCCATATATCGCCGAACAGAACCTGCTCGGTTAGATCGACCAGCTTTGGTGCAACATCGCCTATTCTTTCCCTTGTTGTTGGGAGGGATTTTTTATTCGTCATGGATTCTCCGGACGGCCATTATCTCTTGAGCCAAAGTAGACCACTACCCTGAAACTGTACCACTATCAAAACCACCGCGAAAACCTGGCATCGCGAGTTGGCCACATCCTGAGAAGCCCTCCTACCGGAAGCTGAAGCAATCATGTTGATCGCGCCTTCTTGACTTCCATCCCGCCAAGGGGTTTACTAGCGGCAATTTAATCTGCAATTGCTGGTGCATGAAAACTCAATATTGAAGCTCCCTGGAAACGGATGTCCCCGACGTGCACCCGCGACCTTCAGGGAAAAGGAAACGGAGCGACGCATGCGAAATCGCAGGGATTTTCTAAAGACGGTTGCGGGCGCGACGACCGGGGCGCTGCTGGCGGGAAATGCATTTGCCCGCTCCCCGTTTCAGAGCGCGGTGGCCGGCGCGGCCGGTGCCGGAACTCGCAGGGAAGTTTCCATCGGCGGGCGCCGCGTGAAGGTGGTCGATATTCATGCGCACTGCGTGATCCCGGAAGTGGCGGACCTTGTGAAGGGCACCCCGTATGAAGCGGTGGGAGGCGGCCGGGCGCGCGGGCCCAACGTGATGGGGCCGGACCGCATCCACGCGATCGATGAACTGGGCGTCGATGTGCAGGTGCTGAGCATGAACGGCTTCTGGTTCTACGCCGTCACCGACCGCGACCTCGCAGCAAAGGTCGTGAGACTTCAGGATGAAAAAATGTCGGAATGGTGCGCCGCCCATCCGGACCGCTACGTGGCGGTCAGCTCGGTATCCCTTCAGTTTCCGGATCTCGCGGCGCAGCAGCTCGAATACGCCGTGAAGAAACTCGGCGCGCGCGGCGCCTGCATCGGCGGGCACGTGGTGGGCGAAGATATTTCCATATCCAAGTACGATCCGTTCTGGGCCAAGGCGGAGGAACTTGGCGTTGTGGTCTTCATGCATCCGCAGAGCGCCGAAAATGTCATCAAGGAAGGCGCGCTCAAGGGCAAGGGAGACCTGGGAAATATTATCGGGAACCCGCTGGAGACCACGGTCTTCCTGACGCGCATGATGTTCAACGGAACGCTCGACCGGTTTCCCGGCCTGAAAATCGTCGCGGCGCACGGAGGAGGCTACCTGCCGTCGTATCTGGGCCGCTCGGAAGTCGCCTGCGAAGTCCGCGCTAACGCCGATTGCGCGAACAAGAAACAGCCCAGCGACTACTTCCATACGCAGATTCTGGTCGACACGATCATTATCTCCCAGGAGGGTTTGCGCCACCTGGTGGCGGAATGCGGCGCCGGGCAAGTTGTCTTTGGCACCGACATGCCGTTCAAGTGGCATTCGAGCGTGGATCTGGTCCTGAACTCGCCGACCTTGAGCGATGCGCAAAAAGAAGCCATTCTCGGCGGCACATTGACCAAGCTGCTTCGGCTGTGAGCGGCTCGCTTGTTCGTTCGCACTGCCTTGCCACCTACCACGGTGTAACTTGTGCTCCGTGATCTAAGCAGGACACGCTTCAGCCTGTCGGGTTACTATATGCAGTCTGCAATTCAATAAACAATTCCCACGAGGAGAGCATGATGGCCAAAGGATATTGGATCTGTTTCTACCGTTCGATCTCGAATCCGGATAAGATCGCCGAATACGCAAAGCTGGCGGGCCCCGCAATCCAGGGCGGCGGCGGCCGCTTTCTTGGCCGGGGAAATCCTTCCAAAACGTATGAAGCAGGCAAGAGCCTGCGAACGGTGGTCATCGAATTCGATAGCGTGGAGCAGGCCACGAAAACTTTCGAGAGCAAGGCCTACCAGGACGCCTGCAAAATCATGGAAGGCGCGGCTGAACGGGACATCCGGATTATCGAAGGGGTGGCCTGACCCGGATTTCTCACTTGAAGCGCGCGGCCCGGTGGCACAGGCTTCAGCCTGTGTGGTTTAAATTTTCTTGCACCGAAACTTCGAACAGGCTGAAGCCTGTGTCACCAAGAGCCGCCGGGCGGTGGGTCGAAGAATAATCAGCAAGCATCCGCCAGGGCCACCATGCGCGAGAGCGGAATCATCTCAGCCGCCGCCCCGCTCTTCTTCTTGACCTCGTTGTATTCAATCGTCGCTTCGCGCACGGCCATGGCGTTGTAGTCCGGCGTCAGCGTGCTGTCCCATTCTTCGTACCAGCGCACCACGTCCATGATCAGGCGCTCGGGGCCGATCCAGTTATCAAAACGCCCCAGGCGGATTTCCGCCGCGGCCGCTCCGGCGCTCATCTTGGCGTCATAGCGCTTGCGGGCCTCGACGCCCAGGACGCGGAAGTAGTTGGCCATCTCGGCGAGTTCCTTCTTGCCGCCGATGGGACCATGCCCCGGGATGATCATGTCCACATCCCAGCCTTGAATCTTGTCGCAGACCTCAATCCATTTGGTGATGTAGCTGTTGTTGGCGTAGGGCGCCACCCAGAAAAATCCCACGTCCCCAGCGAACAGGATTTTGTACTTGGGAAAGTACGCCATCATGTCGCCCCAGGTGTGCGCGGGCCCGGCGAACCGGAACTGCATTTCCGTGCCGTCGATAAAGTAAGTTAAGTCGTCCTTGAAGGTCACCGAGGGAGGCACGAGTACACGCGGCTCCTCCTTATCGGCGATTCCCGGCGTGACGGTCCAGGTCTTGGGGGTGGTGGCGGCGGCCTTGATGCATTCGTCGCGGCAATACGGATGGCTCATGATTTCGGCGTGCGTGAAAAACTGATTTCCGCTGACGTGATCGCCGTGGTGGTGCGTGTTCACCAAGCGCGTGAATTCCTTGCCGCTGGTGGCTTGTTTCGCGGCGGCGATGAACGCCCGGGCGGGAATCGGCCCCTGCGTCGCGTCCACGGCCAGCAGGGAATCCTTGCCCGCGATCATCAGGGCGTTCGAGACGCCCGCAGCGCTGACGCCCGGCCCGCCGCCTTGCATATACGCGTAGACGTTCGGCGCGACCTGCTTGAGCTCCTTGTTCCAGGCAGGAGGCATGGGAAATTTCGGGTCGGTTGCCGGAAGAGGCATCGGATTGACGGGCGCCGGACCTTGCGCGGCCAGGCTGGCCAGTCCTCCGGCTGCCGACAGCGCCGAAGCGACGCCAAGGCCCGTCAGCGCGACACGTCCCATGGCTTCGCGGCGTGTCATTTGTCCCGCTCCAGAGTCTGTTGGCTTTTCCATACTTCCTCCCCGAGAAGCGAATGTTCGCTTGAACAGAAATCTGTCTCCGTTCACTGGATGGTTCCGAAGCATACGCCAGCGAATATTTCCGTGCAATGACAAGTCGCGCGGCAATGTAGCGCCCGCCTGAAGGCGGGCGCTACACATACTTGGTTCTCTCGCAAACCGTTCCGGCTCGGGGATGTTCGAACTGCGCAGAAACTGGACCCCGCGCCGGGGTGTGCAAACATTTGCAACAAAATGCCCTTCGGGCCTTGACACGAATGATGACAATGGGATAGCGTCCACTATGCGTGGAACTTGACCTCTCCTTGGACTGGTTGTCCCTTTCGATGACGCCGGGCCTGGGCTCGCGCCTGATAGGGAAACTTCTGCGCCAATTCGGTTCGCCTGAAAGAGTCTTTCGCGCTTCGCTGACCGAACTGGAAGCCTGCCAGTTGCCTGCGGCGCCTGCCCAGGCCATCGCATCCCGCAACGCCTACAAAGAGGCCGAAGCCGAGTTGGACCGCGTTCGCAAACTTGGCTGCAGCCTGGTCAATTGGAGCGATCCGGAGTACCCCCAGCGGCTGCTGGAGATTTACGATCCTCCGCCGCTGCTGTATGTCCGGGGTGATGTCACCGTGCTGAACCGGTATTCCATCTCCATGGTCGGCACGCGGCGCCCGACCCCGTACGGAAATCAGATGGCCGAGCGGCTGGGAAGGGACCTTGCCGAACGCGGCCTCACCGTCGTGAGCGGCATGGCGCGCGGCATCGACAGCTCGTCGCATCAGGGCGCGGTCAAGGCCTCGCAGGGCGCCACGGTCGGCGTGCTGGGCACGGGCGTGGACGTCATGTACCCGAAGGAAAATAAGAAATTATTCGCGGAAGTGGAAAAGCGCGGCGCGCTGATCAGCGAATTCCCGCTGGGATCGCACCCGGCTCCGGAAAATTTCCCGGTGCGCAACCGCGTGGTTGCCGGGATGTCGCTGGGCGTGGTGGTCGTGCAGGGCGCGCAATACTCGGGTTCGCTGATCACCGCCCGGCTGGGGATGGAGTTCGGCCGGGAGGTCTATGGGGTCCCGGGTAACGTCACGGTGGACGTCAGCTTCGCGCCGAATCAATTGATCAAGCAGGGAGCCAAGCTGGTGACGTCCTGGGAGGACGTTGTGGAGGAGCTGCCCACGGAGATCCGCGCCGAACTGTTCCCGGTTGATGCCACCACGGTCGAAGAGCGGACCTCTTTATTCGTGAAGGCGCTTTCTCCGGTGGAGAAAAAAATCTTTGCCCTGCTGGCTGAGGATGAATCCATTCACGTGGACGAACTGGTGGAAAAGTCGGAATTGAGTTCCTCGGAAGTTCTGGCGGCGCTGTGCGAAATGGAAATGAAGGGCATGGTGCGGCAGATGCCCGGAAAGCAATTCATTAAGGTCCTGCAGTAGGGAGACGCAAAGCAGCCGGCCATTTCCCTTGTATGTGATTGAATTTGCTGCCCTCTACCTGCTCGCGCGGCGCCCGGTAGCATCGAAAACGACACATCCCGCATCTATCAATCGTTGACAAACAGGGGACTCGGGCCCCACGCTTAGGAAATAGAAAGGAATCAGCGCTTCCCTCGGGAGGCGTTTCGGTCTACAAAAGTTCACATGGGAAAGTCACTCGTCATCGTTGAGTCGCCCGCGAAAGCCAAGACGATCAACAAATATCTAGGCCGCAACTATACGGTCAAGGCATCGTATGGGCACGTCATGGACCTGCCGAAGAAGGAACTGGGCATTGATATCGCCCATGGATTTGAGCCGACCTACGAGGTCAGCCCGTCCAAGAGCGATGTCGTGCAGGCCCTTCAGAAAGCCGCTTCCACCGCCGATGCCGTCTACCTGGCGGGCGACCCGGACCGCGAAGGCGAGGCCATTTGCTCGCACCTGGCCAGTGTGCTGAGCGGGCCGAAGCTGGAATTTCCCACCGAAGAAGAGCTGGAAAAAGAGAAGGCGGAGGCGAAAGCGGAAGCCAAAGCGGCCGGCAAGAAGGGCAAGAAGAAGGCCAAGAAGCCGGTGAAGAAAGTAGTCGCGCGGGGCAAACCCGTCATCGCGCGTAAGAATATCTTCCGCGTGATGTTCAACGAGATCACGCCCAAAGCGATCAAGGCCGCGTTCGAGCATCCCGGCGAAATCAACGAAAATCTGGTGGATGCACAGCAGGCGCGCCGCGTGCTGGACCGCCTGGTGGGGTACAAAATATCGCCGCTCCTGTGGGACAAGGTCCGCCGGGGGCTCTCGGCCGGGCGCGTACAGACCGTGGCGCTGCGCCTGATCGTGGATCGTGAAGCGGAAATCCGCGCCTTCAATCCGGTCGAGTATTGGACCATCCACGCGCTGCTGGCCGCGGGAAATCCGCCGATTTTTGAGGCGAAACTCACAAAATTCAAGAGCGAGGACGTCGAAGTCCACAATCAGGCGGAAGCCGACGCCATCGTCACCGCCACCAAGAACGGTCCGTGGAAGGTGGCCAGCGTCACTCAGAAGGAAAAGCGCCGCAACGCGCCTCCTCCCTTCACCACCTCAAAGCTTCAGCAGGCCGCCTACAACCGCCTGCGGTATACAGCCAAGCGCACCATGTCACTCGCGCAGCGGCTCTACGAAGGCGTGGAGTTAGGTGAGCAAGGTTCGATCGCGCTGATCACCTACATGCGCACCGATTCGGTGCGGGTGTCGAATGAAGCCCTCGATCAGGTTCGCGGACTCATAGGATCCAGCTTCGGCGCGACCTACCTGCCGGAGAAGCCGAACTTTTTCAAGTCCAAGAAGGACGCGCAGGACGCGCACGAGGCCATCCGCCCGACCGACGCTTCTCTGACTCCGGCCGACGTGAAGCAGTACCTGAGCGAAGATCTCTTCAAGCTGTACCAGCTCATCTGGCAGCGGTTTGTGGCTTCGCAGATGGTGCCGGCGGTATTTGACCAGACGACCGTGGACGTCTCCGCGGGCGACTACACGTTCCGCGCCACCGGTTCGGTGCAGAAGTTCGACGGCTATCTGGCCGTCTACCAGGTGTCCGCCGAGGACGACGAAGATCCCGAGGACGCGAGCAAAGCCCTGTTGCCGGCTGTCTCGGAAGGCGAAATTCTGCGTCTGGAGAATGTGCGGCCCGATCAGCACTTTACCGAGCCGCCGCCGCGGTACAACGACGCCACGCTAGTGAAGGAACTGGAAGAAAAAGGCATCGGCCGCCCCTCCACCTACGCGTCGATCATCTCGACGATTGTCGACCGGGAGTACGTGACCAAGGATCAGGGGCGATTTTCTCCGACCATGCTCGGCGAAAAGGTGAGCACGCTGCTGGTCAAAAGCTTCGAGGATATCTTCGATATTGGCTTCACGGCCCGCATGGAAGACGAGCTCGACGAAATTGAAGAAGGCAAGATGCCGTGGAAGAAAGCCGTGAAGGAATTTTACGGCCGCTTCGCGCAGGACCTCGAGCAGGCCAAGGGCGAAATGGAGTCCTACAAGGCCGGAATTCCCACGGGACAAAAATGCGAGAAGTGCGGGCAGGGCGACCTGCTTGAACGCATCAGCCGCCACGGATTTTTCCTGGGCTGCTCGCGCTATCCGGACTGCGATTTCATTCGCGATCTTTCCCCGGAACTGCCTCCGGAGAGCGAAAACGGGGAAGTGAAGGTCGAAACCTGCGACAACTGCGGGCGCGAAATGGTGATCAAACGCGGCCGCTGGGGAGCGTTCCTTGCGTGCACGGGCTATCCCGACTGCAAAACAACGAGGCGGCTGAAGGCCGGGACGCGCAAGGCCCTGCAGCCGGACGAGTTGCTGGACGAAAAGTGTCCCGAGTGCGAGTCCCAGCTGGTGAAAAAGCACGGCCAGTATGGCGAATTTATCGGCTGCACCGCCTATCCCAAGTGCAAATACATCCGCTCGAAGACCCTGGGCATCAAGTGCCCGAAATGCGACACCGGCGAATTGACCGAGCGGGTCACGAAAAAACGAGGGCGGCGTGTTTTCTACGGCTGCAATAAATATCCCGATTGCGATTTCACCACGCCGCACCTGCCCATCGCCGAACCGTGCCCGAAATGCGGGGCGCACTTCATCGTCGAAAAGCGCGGTAAGTTCGGAGCCGTACGCGCGTGCGTGAAGGAAGGGTGTGACTGGGAAAGCGCCGTGGTGGAAGCTTCCGACGCGGCCGTCCCCGAGCCAGTAGGTTCCGCCAAGCTGTAACCGCCGCTCCCAGCGCGCAGGAAATCAGGGGTGATTTGGGGATATCAGGGGCCCCTCGGAAAAAATGAAATCCGCGGTAAATCAATTTTTGAATTACTTGCGCGTCGTGCGCCATGCCTCCCCGCATACTCTGCGCAGCTACGAAAGCGATCTCTTCCAGTTCCTTGTGTTCCTGACTCCACCTGAAGCCGAGCTGCCGGCTCTTGCGGACGTGACGCACCTGCTGATCCGCGAATTCGTGGCGCATCTTCACGATCAGCGGCTGGAGCGGTCCTCGATTGCCCGCAAACTAGCGGCGATCCGGTCGTTTTTCAAATTCGCCGTGCGCGAAGGCATGGTCCCGCGGAATCCGGCACGCATGGTGGCCACTCCCAAGCTGGCGAAAAGAATTCCCTCGGTGATGAGCGCCGAGGATTTGAATACCTTCCTGGACGGCGTGGTGGCCAAGCCCCTGGGGCCGTTGTCCTCCCGCAGGCGACCCGGCGCGGCGGAACAGAATCTTTTGCTGGTCAAACGCGACCGTGCCATCCTGGAGTTGCTCTATGCTTCCGGGCTCCGCGTCAGCGAATTGACGGGACTTAATCTGGCGGACATGGACCGGAAAGAGATGATGCTGCGCGTGCGCGGCAAGGGGAATAAGGAACGCATCGTGCCTTACGGCAGCAAGGCCGAACAGGCGCTGCAAGCGTACGAGCCGGTGCGGGAGGCCATCCTGCGCCGGGCGAAAAGCCGCGGCGATGCCCGGGCGGTGTTTCTCAATCACCTCGGCACGCGCCTGACCTCGCGGTCGGTGGCGCGCATCCTGAAAAAATATGCGCGGCTATTCAACATCAATTGGGACTTGCACCCGCACTCGCTGCGGCACGCCTTCGCCACGCACCTTCTTACCGACGGAGCCGATCTACGCGCCATTCAGGAGCTGCTGGGCCACTCCTCACTCTCCACCACGCAGCGCTATACCCATGCCTCGATTCGCCAACTGCTCGAGGTGTACGACAAAGCCCATCCCCGCGCCTGACGCGGCGGCGCAATTACATTTCGCTGGATTCCCGATGATATTGAGGGGCGACGATTTCCGATTGCCGTACGCGGCGCGGGCGGAAGAAGAAACCCAGATGCCGCGCGCTGCACTGGCGGCAGCGAAACGGCCGCAGCAGCAGCGGAAGCAGCAAGATCCACTCCAGTACGCCCTTTCGGTGGGAACGCAGGACATCCTTGCAACCGCAAAGCGGGCAGCGCCGCGCGCCGATCCAGAGCGAAATTGCGTGGGTCCTGGCCATCGATCAATTTGAAATGCCTATTGTACCTGGCTTGTTTCTCCTGAAAAAGCGTGTTTACGCTTTTTCCCGTGTGAGCTATTCTGATTGGACTTTTTGAATCCACGATGCCATGTGAGGGTGAATGCGTTCACAGTGTTGGACGGGAATGATTGGCTGCCTTCAGAAGCTTATTCAAAGATTCGATGCGCGGGCGATCTTCGTGCTGGCGGTTTTGCTTGGGGGCCCCGCCGCGGCGTTTGCGCAGACCGACGAGATCCAGGTGTACGACGCCGCGATCGCCGACAAAGGCAAGTTCAATCTGATGATCCACAGCAATTTCACTCCCATCGGGCGCAAGGAGGCCGATTTCCCCGGCGGCATCATTCCCGACCATTCCTTCAACGGCACGGCCGAATGGGCCTACGGCGTGACCGACTGGTTCGAGCAGGGACTGTATATGCCGGTGTACACCATTTATTCCAGGGGGCACGGCGGGTCGATTAACGGTTTCAAGATCCGCGAACTGTTCGTGCGGCCGCATGCAGACGATCATACGTTTTTCTACGGCGCCAATTTCGAGTTCAGCGTCAATTACACCTATTGGGAGTCGCGGCACATTACTTCGGAAGTCCGGCCCATCGTAGGATTGCATTTGCACCCGATAGACCTGGTCTTCAATCCGATTGTCGATACCGACTACACGGGCGGCTTTGGGAACCTCGAGTTCGTACCGGCGACGCGCATCGCCTATAACGTGAACAAGCAATATGCCGCCGCCATCGAGGAATACGCGGACATGGGCCCGCTGCGCAAGTTTTTGCCCGGCAGCCAGCAATTCCACGAAATCTGGGGTGTCATGGATCATTCCGGAAAAACCTGGAGCATCGAGGCGGGCGTGGGAGTTGGCGTGACACCTGGCGCCGACAAGTTGACGTTCAAGTTCATGATTTCGCGCGACCTCAACTGACCTTCATCCGACGGTTGTTGGATCTCCACAATTCAAAGGGGAGAAACGCCATGGCCGTGCATCAACTCGTGGAATATGCCGACGCCAGTCCCGAGGTGCGCGCCGTCTACGACGACATCCGGGCCACACGGAAGACGGACTTCATCAATAACTTCTGGAAAGCACTGGCCAATGACCCCGCCACGCTCCAGCGCACCTGGGAATCGGTCAAGCAGATCATGGCGCCCGGCGCTCTCGACCCTCTCATCAAGGAGATGCTCTACATCGCCGTCAGCGTCACCAACCAGTGCCACTACTGCATCGCCTCGCACACCGCGTCGGCCCGCAACAAGGGCATGACCCCCGCCATGTTCCACGAGTTGATGGCCGTCGTGGGCATGGCCAACGAAACCAACCGACTGGTGGCCGGCTACCAGGTGGACATCGACGAGCAGTTTAAGACCTCCTGATTTGAAAACCGGTTTTCCTTGCCGAGTGCTTTATTCCATTTGAACAACTCGCCGAACCAGCGGTTATTGCCGCACCTTTCGCGCGATGCTAGGATGACTGCGCATGGCCCAGCAGATGCAATCCCGCCCGCGCATAGGCGTGCCGTGGCGCACCGCCGCGGAAGAAGCGGCGAATCAACGCTCCAAAATTGACAGGTATCTTCGCGCGGTCGAGCAAGCCGGCGGCGAAGCGGTGCTACTCTCGCTCGTTGCAACTCCCGCGGATTTGAAGCGGCAGGCGGAAAATCTGGATGCCTTCATGCTGAGCGGCAGCCCGGCCGATCTGGATCCAGCGCATTTCGGCGCGAAGCGCCATCCCGCCACCGCCGATGCGGACGCCGCGCGCGAACGAACCGACTTCACGTTGTTGGAACATGCCCTGTCTTCGGGCAAGCCTGTGCTTGCGATCTGCTATGGCATCCAGTCGCTGAATGTGTTCCTCGGGGGAAGCCTGGTGCAGGATATTCCCACCGAGCTGGGAACGAAAATCTGCCATAGCCCGGAAGAGGACGAACTGCCGGACGGCACGGAAACTCCGGACATGATTCACGGCGCGCAGATCGATGAGGGGCGCGTGCGGAAACTTTCCGCGGCGCCGCTTGCGGAGGTCAATTCCTGGCATCACCAGTCGATCCTGGAGCCGGGCCTTGGCCTGCGTGTCACCGCGCGATCCGCGGACGGCGTGGTCGAGGCAGTCGAGTGGACCATAGATGAAAATTGGGTGGTGGGCGTGCAATGGCATCCGGAGCGAATGCCGGAGGATGGGCTGGCGCAGGCATTGTTCCGCGATTTGTTGCAAGCCGCGCGGCAAGCGCAGGCGGCGAAGTAAACCGCGCGAATCCGGTTTGGCAACCTTTATCACCATCGAAGCCCTCAATGTATGTGGAGGTGCAATCCAGTGCGGTTGAACTTGCGGGAGGTGGCGTGCATGTGGTTGATGCTGATGCTGGCGGCGGTGTTTGCGAACCCGGCGCACGCGCAGGAACTGCTGCCCGAGCAAAGCGCCGCCAAGGCGCGGCAAGTCCTGCAGCAGGTTATCGGCGCGCTGGGCGGACAGGCGTACCTGGACGTGCATGACACCACGTGCGAGGGGCGCATCGCGCAATTCGGCACCAACGAAGACTTGATGGGCTACACGCCGTTCCGCGATCTCTGGCTACTTCCCGACAAAAACCGCACCGAATACATCTCCAAGGGCGAGCACACCATCCTGGGTTTCCTGATGGACGTGGACGGCCTGATGATCACGCACGGCGGCGTGATGATTACGGTCTTCAACGGCAGTGAAGGATGGATGCTGGACAAGGCGGGCGTATCGAACCAGCCCGAGGACGTGGTCAAAAATTTCACTGACCAGCTGAAAACCGGTATGAACAACATCCTGCGCGCGCGCCGGAACGAGCCGGGCGTCGAAGCGCTATACGGTGGGGCCGACCTGATCGACCTGAAGGAAGCGGAATGGATCGAGTTCACCGACAGCGATCGCCGCAGCATGCGGCTGGCGGTGGATAAAAACACGCACCTGCCGCTGCGCTGGGTCGTGGCCACGCGCAATCCGCAAACGCGTGAACGCTCCGAGGTCGTCACCAGTTACACGCAGTATATTTCTTCCGACGGCGTGAAGACGCCGCTGAACATCGTGCGCATGCGCGATGGCCGCAAGATAACCCAGACGTTCATAACCGGGTGCAAATACAATTCGAACCTGGAAGCGCAGCTTTTCACGCGCGCCTCGCTCGACCAGCGCGCAGGGGAAGTGGCCAAGAAGGGTTATAAGAACGCGAAGGACAAGAATTAGGCCGCGCTGCGCGCACGTTGCGGAAAAGTCTAAAAAATTGTCATCCCGAGCCCGCTCCTGTAGGTGAGGAATCCCTCCTTCCTTGAATTGAGCCCAAAGAGAGATTTCTCGCTTCGCTCGGAATGACAAGCTGATCAGTGTTTCTGTAGACTGTGAAAACCGCGCCACTAGAACCATGCCGCACAGTTTCCCTTAAAGGCTTTTCGCAATGAAAGCGCTCGCCGTCACCTTGTGGGCGCGGGAAATTGCACTTTGGGCGCTTCGCGCGAGGCTTCTGTCGCCGTGAAGTAGGCGTTGTTGCGCTGGAATCCGGCCCAGCCGGCGAAAATGCTGTTGGGGAAGAGTCCGATATAGGTGTTGTAGTCCTGGATGGCGTCGTTGTAGCGCTTGCGCTCGACGGCGATGCGGTTTTCCGTGCCCGCCAGTTCGTCCTGCAGGCGCAGAAAATTTTCGTTCGATTTCAATTGCGGATAATTTTCCACGATTACCAGCAGCCTGCCGATCGCGCCGTCCAGTTGGCCGTTGGCGGCGATTTTATCCGCGGGCGTCTGCGCGCCCAGCAGCGCGGAACGCGCCGCGGCGATATCGTGAAACACGGTTTGTTCCTGCGCCGCGAAACCCTTCACGGTTTCCACCAGGTTCGGGATCAAATCGGCGCGCCTCTGCAGGACCACGTCCACCTGCGCCCAGGCGGACTTCACCGTTTCATTCTTGCGCACCATTTCGTTGCGGCTGCTCACATACGACCCGCCGACAATGAGCGCGACGATTACGACCACCGCCAGAACAATCAATCCCTTTTTCATGCGCGTCCTCCTGAACCAACACAAGCTCCGTCAAAGCTTTTCCGGTGGCACAGGCTTCAGCCTGTGCGGTTTAGAGTTCCTGGCGCCGAAACTTCGCACAGTCTGAAGCCTGTGCCACCAAAAACCGCTTCGCATCGCCGCACAACCGGTCCGCTTTCGTGTGAAATCCCGGCTACCCCTTCGTATCCAGCCAGCGGTCGAACTTGTCCGTCACCGCTTCCACGAATGTGAAATACTCGTTCAACGTTTTCTGGACGTTGATTTCCTGCGATTCTTTCTTCCCTTCGCGAAAATCGAGGACCGTTTGAAAGCCGCGTGGATCGGCGCCGGCAAACTCGGCGATCCGCGCGATGGCCTCTCGTTTGTTTGCCGCGGGAGTTTCGCCCATGGCGATCAAGGCATGGCGGAACAGCGTCGTGAACGACGAAAAGGAAGAGGCCATCAGTTCCAGATGGAGTTTCGGTTTCCGCGGCGCGGCCAGCATCGCCTGGCGCAGGCGGAGCCAGCCGGTCCGCAACTCGCGTTCGACTTGAATGGCGTGGTAGTGCAGCGGCACGGAAATGTCCGCCAGCACGTCCGCGCCGAACAAAACGTGATGGTGGGATTTCATGTCCAGCAATTCCATGGCGAACACATCCGCGGACCGCACCAATTCCTCAAGTGTAAAAACCAGCGGCGGGCGATGCCCTTGCTTCGCCCACCATCGCACAGGTTCATGCATCGCTTCGATCTGCGTTGCATCCGCGCGATCGACGACGCAAAGCACGTTGAGATCCGAGTGCCGGACGTGAAATTCTCCGGTCACAGCGGAACCGTACAGGATCACGGCCTTTAAATTATCCCCCGCCGCGGCTTTCAATCTTTGGACGAATTCGTCGAGCTTAGGATTTGTCAATCACAGCTCCTTCGTGCGCGCGTCTCACCAGCTTCCGCCCGCCCCGCCTCCTCCAAACGATCCCCCACCAAACCCGCCAAATCCGCCGCCGCCCCCACCGCCGCCGAACCCACCGCCTCCCCACGAGCCTCCACCAAAACCGGGTCCACCCATTCCCCATCCTCCACCCCGACGGCGGGGGCCGACCAAACCGCCGAAGAGAAGCCGTAGGAAAAAACCCGAGATCGGAAAGAAAACGAAAAAAACAATGATGATTAGCCAAGCAATGCTGGAAATTGGAAGCGAATTGTCGGGTTCGGCCGAAGGTGGCGAGGTTTCTGTTTGTAGCCCGCCGGAAAGACTATCCAGTGTCACTTTTTGATCCTCGGCGATGACGGCCGCGACGCGCTGCGTCATGAGAAGTACGGCGCCGCTGTAATCACCCTGGCGCAAAAAAGGGACTGCTTCACGCCCGAAGCCGCCTACTTTGCCATCGGGAAGAATCGCTTCCAGGCCGTAGCCGACTTGGGTCCAATACTTGCGGTCATTCGGAGCAACCAGAATGAGAATGCCTCGCGCTTGCTGTTTCGGCCCGACGCCCCATGCGGTCGCCAGATCGATCGAATATTGCTCGACCGGCTCCCCCTCGAGCGAAGAAACGGTGACCACCGCAATCTGCGCCTTCGCTTTTTGATCGACCTCGGCGCACAGCTCCGTTAACTTTTCCTTCGCCTGCGCGCTCAGCACGCCCGCGAAGTCGTTTACATAGCCTTGCGGCTTGAGGTTTTTAACTTGCTCGGAATGAACGTGCGGGGCACTGAGAATAAGGACCAGCAAGAATAAAAGCGATTGTACGATGGACTTCGGAAGCCGGAATGGTGAGGACATCTGGCGTCAGCTTTCGCGAGCGACTTCATCTTAGGACGGCCCATCGCCCCCGTCAATGTTCGGTGGCCCTGCCTTCACTTACCGCGCGGTTTGGCGTATGATCCCGCGCATACCGGAAATTCAAGACGAAATTGGAAGTCAGCGGAGGAGCCATGGCGAAAAAAATATGGGTTGTGTTGGCCCTGATTGCGCTATATGCGGGAGCCGCGTCCGCGCAGGACGCCAAGGCGAAATTGCAGGCGGCCGTGAAGGCAATGGGCGACGTCCAATCGATCCAATATTCCGGCACCGGGAAGCTCGATACCTTCGGGCAATCGTACACGCCGACCTCGGCCTGGCCCGCAACCAATATCACCAGCTATACCAAAACCATCGACTACGCCTCCAAATCGGCGAAGGAAGAATTGACGCGCGTGGAACCCAACCCGCCGATTCGCGGCGGTGGGCGGCCGTTTGGCGGCGAAGATAAGCAGGTAAACTTTGTCAGCGGAGCGTATGCCTGGGACCAGCCGGGCAACGCGCCCATTCCGCAAATCGGCGTGGCCGCCGAGAGGCAGATGCAAATCTGGCTTACCCCGAACGGTTTTCTGAAAGCGGCCATGGAAAATAACGCCACCATCAGGAAAGGCACCGTAGGAACCGTCATCTCGTTCAAGACGGGAAAATTCACGGTGAACGGTACCCTCGACGCCGATAACATGGTCACCCACACGGAGACCTGGTTGCCGAATCCCGTCCTGGGCGATATGCCCGTCGAGACGGTTTATTCAGGCTACAAGGATTTCGGCGGCGTGAAGTTCCCGGCGACCATCGTGCAAAGCCAGGGCGGATTCCCCGTTCTGGAATTGACCGTGACGAGCGTGAAGGCCAACCCGGGTCTCGCGGTCACGGTTCCCGATTCAGTAAAAACGGCGAGCGTGCCGCCGGTGCGCGTGGTGTCGCAGAAGCTGGGCGGCGGCGTGTGGTTCATGGGCGGCGGATCGCACAACAGCGTGCTGGTGGAATTCCCAACGTATCTGGCGATGATTGAAGCGCCGCTGGGCGACGCCCGGTCGATGGCCGTAATCGCCGAAGCCCACAAGCTGGTTCCGGACAAGCCCATCAAGTACCTGATCAATACGCACCATCACTTCGATCATTTCGGCGGTGTCCGCGCGTACGTGGCGGCGGGAGCAACGATCATTACCAATGAGATGAACGTGGCCTCGTACCAGAAAATCTTCGCGGCCCCGCACACCCTCGATCCGGATGAACTGGCAAAAAATCCGAAAAAGGCGGAAATTATTCCGGTGAAGGAGAAATACGTTTTGTCCGAGGGAGACCGGTCCATCGAGATTTATCGCGTGGATGGCGACATGCACAACGGCGACATCATGATGGCATATCTGCCCAAGGATAAAATCCTGGTGGAAGCCGACGATTTCACACCGGACGCGCCCGGTGTGCCGGCTCCGACAGGGCCGCGTCCCAAAATATTTGAAGACAATCTGAAGAAGCAACTGGTGCGCCTGAAACTGGATGTGGCGACGATTGCGCCGCTGCACGGCGTTGTGGTTCCATTTTCCGATTTCCAAAAAGCAGTGGGAGACTAGACAAGGGGAGGAAGTGATGCGAAGTTCCGCGATATTCCGGCGATCCTGGCTGATTATGCTTGGGGTCGTCACAGTCGTCTCGCTCGGCACGGTGAAGGCCACCGACCTCAATCCGGCGGCGCTTGTCTACAAATTGCCGGACCAGCTCCATTGGGTGGACTCACCCAGCGGCATCAGCCAGGTCGTGCTTCGAGGCGATCCCGACAAGCCCGGGCCTTACATCTTGCTGGCCACGTGGCACGCGCACCATATGAGCCATCCCCACTTTCACCCCAATGACCGGTTTATCACCGTGATCAAGGGGACTTGGTGGGTCGGGACAGGAACCAAATTTGAACCCGACAAGACGGTGCCGATGCCCACAGGAAGCTTCGTCACCCATTTTGGCAAGCAGGTCCATTACGACGGCGCTAAGGATGAGGACGTCACGATTGAAATCGTCGGCGATGGGCCGGCAACGAACACACCCGCGGAAGAGAAGTAGGACAGGCGCTCTTGCCTGCCTCTGAAACCACGGCGCCGGTGCAGCAAACCAAGAAGATACGATAGTTGCATCGGCTTTCGCCGCTGCGTCTTGCGGGACAGGCAAGAGTGCCTACCCTACTTAAAACCTCGCGCCGCTTGACGTTTCCGCGGCCTGCCGTCAGTATTTAACTTCTATGGCGTGGTTCAAGAGAGAAAAGAAACGAATCGACCAGCCCACACCGCCCGACGAGCGGCGCGTAAAGACCGAAGGGCTGTGGACCAAGTGCGATACCTGCCGCGCCACCATTTGGAAAAAGGATCTGGAAGCCAACTGGCGCGTCTGCCCCAAGTGCCAGCACCATTTCCGCCTCAGCGCCACGCAGCGGCTTGAATTGCTGCTCGATTCGCGCTGGATCGAGCATGACGCCGCGCTGGCCTCGAACGACCCGCTGCATTTTACCGACACCAAGCCGTACGCGGCGCGCCTGAAAGACGCACGCCGGAAATTGAAGATGTCCGACGCCATTATCACCGCCGAAGGCTTGCTGGGCGGGCGCCTGGTGATTTGCTGCTCGATGGAGTTTGCGTTCATCGGCGGTTCGATGGGCGCGGTGGTGGGAGAGAAAGTTACTCGCGCGATCGAAATGGCCATCGCCAAAAAACTTCCGCTGCTGATTATTTCCTGCTCGGGCGGAGCGCGCATGATGGAGGGCACCATCAGCCTGATGCAACTGGCGAAAGTGTCCGCCGCGCTGGCGCGCCTTGATGAAGTCCGCCTGCCCTTCATCTCCATCCTCACCGATCCCACCACGGGCGGCGTCACCGCGAGCTACGCCATGCTGGGCGATATCAATATTGCCGAGCCCGGAGCGCTGATCGGATTCGCCGGGCCGCGCGTGATCGAACAAACCATGCGCCAGAAACTTCCCAAGGGATTTCAGACCTCGGAATTCCTGCTCGAACACGGTTTTCTGGACGCCGTGGTCCACCGCAAGGATCTGAAAGGCTACGTCTCCTCAGCGCTCGATTTTTTTGTGGCCTAGCCGCATGACATACGAAGAATCGGTCCGCTATCTTCTCAGCCTGGGCCGCGAGCTTGCCTCGCCGCGGCAAGCCAGCGCCACGAAATTCGATCTCGCCGGCATTACCACGCTGTGCGAGGCGCTCGGGCAGCCGCAGCGTACGTTTGAATCGGTGCACATCGCGGGCACTAATGGAAAAGGGTCGACGGCCGCCATGATCGATTCGATCCTGCGCGCGGCTGGCCTGCGTACCGGCCTTTACACTTCGCCGCACCTGGAGCGCATCAACGAGCGCATTCGCCTGGACGGACGGGAAATTTACGACGCGGATTTTGCCGCCACATTCACGCGCCTGCACGGCGTCATCGAGGAATTGCTGGCCGCGGGACGCCTGGCCGCGCATCCCACCTTTTTCGAGTGTGTCACCGCCCTTGCGTTCGAGTATTTCGCCAAGGCGGGCGTCGAATTCGCCGTCTGCGAAGTGGGCATGGGCGGCCGCCTGGACGCCACGAATATATTGCTTCCGGAAGTGGCCGTCATCACGCAGATCGATCTGGACCACGAGAATTATCTCGGCCATTCCGTCGAGGAAATCGCGAGGGAAAAAGCGGGCATCATCAAGCCCGGAGCGCGCGTGGTCAGCGCCGCGGAGCATCTGATCGCGCGCGTCGTGATCCGGCGGCGCTCTGCGGAACAGGGCGCATTTCTGGTGGAAATCGAAAACGCATTTCGCCTGGAAGACGTAACGTCGCGCAACGGCTGCTTCTCATTCACGGCCATTGACACCGATTCCGGCGCGCGCATTCCCGTGGCGCTGCCGCTGGCGGGACGCTTCCAGGTTCGGAACGCGCTCACCGCGATCGCCGCGGCGCGCATGCTGGCCGACCGTGGCGCTCCCGTCGATGACGGCGCCATCGCCCGCGGCATCGCCGCCACGCGCTGGCCCGGACGCCTCGAGCGCCTCGCCGAGCGCCCCGAAATTTACGTGGACGGCACGCACAATCCCGCCGGCGCCCGCGAAATCGCCGTGTTCTGGGACGCGTTCCTGCCCGGCCGGAATATCTTCCTCATCTACGGCGCCGTGCGCGATAAAGCCGTCGATGAAATCGCCGGATTGCTTTTTCCCCGCGCCTCCGCAGTCATTATTACCGCGCCGGCACAGCCCCGCGCTATTTCCGCTCCCGTGCTGGCGGAGATGACTGGCCATCATGCGCGGCGCGTGGATGTGATTCCCGACCCGAATCAGGCGCTTGAACGCGCCCTCGAACTGGCTTCTCCCGAGGACGTCATCTTCATCACCGGATCGCTGTACCTGGTGGGCGATCTGCGCAGGTATTGGACCTCGCGCGGCACGGATCCTTCCGGCGCGCCCACGGAGAAGACTTCTCCGGCGTCAACGTAGGCGACATTTATCAATACAAAAAATATGTGAATGTTGCCCTCGTTGGTAGTGGGTTTTGGTGGCGCGGGCTTTAGCCTGCGGGTTTTCTTCCGAGGTGGCCTAACCCCCACAGGCTGAAGCCTGTGCCACTAAACCCACGCCGCGCGCCCGCCCGTTAGCAATTACGGGACATTCGATTTCCGCTGTCGTTGACACGCGGAGACTCATCCAGTAACTAAGATATCGACCGAACGCACCGACTCGGCCTCTCAGGAGAAGTTTGATGAAGACACGCTCCCCATTTCTAGTTGCGATAGCGATCCTCGCGTCCATGTTCATCGCGGTTCCTCCCGACCTGGGTGCCCAGGCCGGAGCGAAAGCGGGCGAAATTTCGCGCGCCATCCCGGATGTGGGGATTGCCCGCGGGGCTCAGCAATTGCCCGCGCCGGTGAAAGCGCTGGTCGATTGGGGCGACGTGGTGCGCACCGGCGACGGAGGGCGCGCGCGGGTGGCGCTCGATGACGGCTCGGTGCTCAATGTGGGTTCCAGTTCCAGCCTGACCGTGACGCAGCACAACGCGGCGGCGCAGCAGACGCAGATCGAACTCGAGTACGGGCGCGTGCGTTCGCAGGTGGTCAAACAATCCAAGCCCAATTCCAAATTTGAGATTCATACCGCCGTGGGCGTTGCCGGAGTGGTGGGCACGGATTTTTTCCTGGGCTTTGAGAACGGGCTGTTTCAGATTATCGTGTTTGAAGGCACCGTAAAGTTCTGCAACCTGGACGGCGCTTGCGTGACCGTCGGCGCCGGACAGATCGCGACCATCCGCGACGGCCATCAGGCTCCCGACCAGCCGTCGCAGGCGACACCCTCGGAACTGACCGAGGCGGCGGTCGCCACTTCGGTGGGCGCCACGACCGCAGGCGGCTTGCCCGTGCACCACATCGGCACCTGGTGGGTTGTGGGCTTGACATTGGCTGTCGCGGTGCCTGCCATCGTCATTCCGGTAGCCACGCGCGGCGGGTCCGGCTCGACCGTTCTTAAAGGCGGATGCAATCCGAACAACCCAGCCGCCTGCTGAGGCCTGCTTTAGTCGAGCTAAGCGGCCGATTCCCGGCGGACACAAAGCATTCATATCCGAGTGCCCCCATTTATCTGGACACTTAAACTGCGTTTGCCGCGTCCAATGATTCAGGTGACCTGCGGCGACGCTTGGCCGCGCGCCTGCATCCAAGACAATTGCTATCAAAGTTAGACCGCCAACGAGTTAAAGGCCGCAGGGCGTTTGGCAGCGCAAGGTCCGCCCTGTGAACTTCAGGGCAAGCCCGCGTTGAGATTGGCGGCTCATAGGAATACACTGGTACTTTATTTGTCAGACGGGAGCATTTTCTTGAAAACACCGACTTATGCAATTCTCGCTGCATTCATCTCCATGAATGCGATGGCCGCGGGCAAACCTGCCCGGCATCCCGCGCCTGCGGCGCCCGCGCCCCAAGCGGCGCAGGCAGCGCCTTCGCCCGCCCTGGTCACCATGGGCCAGGAACTCGACCGCGAGATGGCGGTATTGTCGAAGGCCTCCCCGGCGGCGTACTTCATCAATTACACGCTGACGTCCACGCAGCGCAGCGAGGTGATGGGTTCCAACGGCGCCCTGCTTTCAAGCAATGACAGCCTTTCGCGGTGGCTCGAAACGCAAGTCCGCGTGGGCAGCTACGATCTGGACGACACGCACAAGGTGGGAAACTCCCGCCCGGCCGACGGCAGCTATGGCACGGCTGTGCCGCTGGACAACGCCCCTGAAGTGTTTCGACGCGCCATGTGGCGCGAAACAGACAAGCAGTACCGCGCCGCCGCCGAAGGCCTGATCAAGATCAATACCAGCAAGGAAGTGCAGGCGCAGACGGCCGAGGAGCACGCTCCCGATTTTTCCCGCGAGCAGCCGCACGTTTCGTACGGCCCGGAGGTTTCCATTCACGTGGACCGCAAGCCCTGGGAACAAAAAGTCCGGCTGTACACGGCGGCGTTCCGGCAGTCGCCGCAGATCCTGAATTCGATCGTGACGTTCAGCGCGCTGGCCAACAACCAATACCAGGTCAACACCGAAGGCACGCGCCTGCAGTTCGGCCTGGTTCACTACCGGCTGGAACTCTTCATTCAGGGCAAGGCCCCGGACGGCATGGACATCAACCGGTACTATAATTTTGACTGGAATAATCCAGCGGACGCGCCGGACGACAAGACCGTGCTCGCGCAGGGACTCGTGCTGCGCAAGGAACTGGAAGCGCTGGTGGCCGCGCCGCTGGTTGAGCCCTACGCGGGTCCCGCTCTTCTCACCGGACGCGCCACCGCCGTCTTCTTCCACGAAGTTTTCGGTCACCGCGCCGAGGGATTCCGCCAGAAGGACATCAACGAAGGCCAGACCTTTGCCCGCAAAGTGGGCGAACAGATTTTGCCGAAATTCCTTTCCATCTACGACGACCCTACCGAGAAGGCGCTGGGCAAGGACATGCTGCTGGGCTTTTATCCCTTTGACGATGAAGGTACTCCCGCCCAGCGCGTCACGCTTGTGGAAAACGGGGTCCTGCGGAATTTTGAAATGTCGCGCCAGCCGCTCACCGGCTTTCCGAATTCAAACGGGCACGGACGGCGCCAGATCGGGGCCCAGCCGGTTTCCCGGCAAGGAAATCTGATCGTTCAGAGCAGCCAGACCGTGACCAACGCGGAGTTGCGCAAGATGCTGATCGCGGAAATCAAGCGCCAGGGAAAATCCTTCGGCCTGCTGATTGACGATATCGCCGGAGGATTCACGTTCACCGGCCGCGGCCAGCCGCAGGCGTTCCAGGTGCAGCCTCTGGTCGTTTATCGAGTGTTCGCGGATGGGCGCCCCGACGAACTGGTTCGCGGCGTGGATATCGTGGGCACGCCACTGGTTTCTCTCACGAAAATCGTGGCCACCGGCGACACCACGGAAATTTTTAACGGATATTGCGGCGCGGAATCGGGATCCGTACCGGTCGCCGCGGCTGCTCCGGCCATTCTGATTTCCGAGATGGAAGTGCAGAAGAAGGAAAGCTCGACCGACAAGCCGCCGATCTTGCCTCCGCCCGCTCACGATCCGATGGGGGCAAAATAATGAATCGCATAGGGAGCAGATCGATGAATCATTCTGGTTTCAAGGCGATTCTGACGGCCGCGGCAACCGCCCTCTTCCTGTTTTCCGCGGGCGCGGTGAGCGCGGCTCCGCCCAGGCATCCGGTCGCAACGCTGGCCCAGCCGCAGCAGACCGCAGCGGCGGATAGCGATAAGACGCTCTCGGCCATGCAGGATGAACTCAACCGCTCCAGCGCGCGCCTCGAACTGAAAATACCGGACAAGGACGTTCCCGCGCGCCCGTATTTCATCCAGTACCGTGTTCTCGACGTGGAAGTGCGCACGATCGTCGCCGAGTTCGGCGCGCTGGTTTCCTCGACAACGGGCAAAAACCGCGTCATGAGCGTCGATGTCCGCGTCGGAAACTACAATCTCGACAGCTCGAATTTCATTACCGACGAAGGCTTCAGCGGTTTCCTGGGATCGACCGGCACGGTGGGAATCGACCGCGACTACAATTCGCTGCGCCAGGACCTTTGGCTGGCCACCGACCAGGCATTCAAGGCCGCCGTCGAAAATATTTCCAAGAAACAGGCGTTCATGTCGCGCCTGGCCAAGGCGCCCAGCATTCCCGATTTTTCCGCGGCAACGCCGGTGGTCAACGTCGAGCCCCTGCGCGATCCGGATTGGACCACGCGTAACTGGGAGCAAGAGGCTCGCGACGTTTCCGCCGCGCTGCGCGCATTTCCGCAACTTCACGATTCGCGCGTCACCTATCACCTGATCTATACCACCAGCTACCTGCTCAACACCGAGGGCAGCAAGATTCGCGCGAACCACAGCCTTGCGGCCGTCGAAGCGAGCTTGGAAACCGAATCCGACGACGGCATGTTCCTGCACAATTTCCTGTCCGTGTACCGGCACCGCCCGGACCAATTGCCGCCCGCGGATTCGATTCGCAATGACCTGCAAAAAGCGGGCGAGCAGTTGATCACGCTGCGCGTTTCCCCGCCGGCCGCCGATTACGATGGGCCCGTGCTGTTCGAGCCCCCCGCAGCGGGTTCCCTGCTGGCGCAGATGCTGGGGCCGTCACTCTCCGGAGCGCGTGGTCCGCTGGCCATGCAGTCGGCGTTTGATCAGTTGATGGACCGGCTGGGCGGGCACAGCGAATGGACCGGAAAGCTGGGCTCGCGTGTTTTGGGCGGCACGGTTTCGCTGGTCGACGATCCCACCGCGAAACAATTTGCGGGGCAAGACCTGCTCGGAAATTATGATGTGGACGAAGAAGGCGTCACGGCGCAGCGCGTGCAGCTGGTCGAGAACGGCCTGCTGCTCAATTTTCTGATGTCGCGCCGTCCCGGCCCCGATCTGGACCACACCAATGGGCACGGCCGGGCCGCGTTTCTCGGCGATCCGCGCCCCATGATCAGCAATCTGTTTTTCACGTCCTCGGCCGGAATTTCTCCCGCCGAGCTGAAGAAAAAATTCCTGGATGCCTGCAAGCAGAACGGGAACAAATGGTGCCTGATCGTGCGCGAGATGGACAATCCCGTCCTGGGCGTGACCGAGCAGGAAGACCTCTCCGACCTGGTGATGGGCGCGGCCTCGGGCGCGGCCACCGGCGACCGCCTCCCCTTGCTCGTTTACCGCGTGAACGTCGATGACGGCTCGGAATCCCTGATCCGCGGCGCGCATCTCGCCGGGCTCACGGTGCGCGCGATGCGCAACGTTTCCAGCTTCGGCAACGATTCCACCGCGTTTAATTTCATGCAAAGCCAGCAGGCCGGATTTTCCGGCACCGCGCTCGCCGCATTCGGCGCCGCCGATTCCGGCGTGCCCGCAACCGTGATCGCTCCCTCACTGCTGTTTGACGATGTGGAAGTGCATGGCGCGCGC
This sequence comes from Terriglobia bacterium, assembly GCA_020073485.1. GTDB lineage: Bacteria > Acidobacteriota > Terriglobia > Acidiferrales > UBA7541 > Palsa-360. The sequence continues at coordinate 36,908 of JAIQFB010000005.1, forward strand.
GGCGAGCCGGAACGCCTGCCACTGGTTCCGCCGCCGCCGATGAATTGATTTAAGGCGAGTGAGCGGTGATTTGTGACCCGTGATTCGTGCAGGCGCCTTGACCGGGGCTTGAATGTCCGAGCGAGAGCTCGGACCTCTGTCAGACCACCAAAGGGCGGAAACCTCCAAGTTAAGTCGGCCGAAATATCTACTTTCGGGGCGTTCCGTTCGCTCCCATCGTATAATCCCCTCGAGGCTTCCCCATCACACGCTCCCCCACTTCGGTCAAGCAGATGGCGGCGCTTGGGTCGATCGGCTCGGCGTTGATTCTTGTGGGGCTCAAGGTGTTTCTCGCATTGGCGACGGGCAGCCTGGGCGTGCTATCGGAGGCGCTGCATTCGGGGCTGGATCTGATTGCCGCGATTCTGACGTGGCTCTCGGTGCGCGTTTCCGACCGGCCGGCGGATTCCGTGCATACCTACGGACACGGTAAATTCGAGAATTTTTCGGCGTTCGTGGAAACCGGGTTGCTGCTGTCCACTTCGGTGTACATCATTGTCGAGGCGTTTGTGCGGCTGCTGTTCAAGGAAGTGCACCTGCAGCCCAGCGCGCTGGCCATCGTGATTCTGGGCGTGGCCATGGGCATTGATTTGATCCGATCGCGGGCGCTCGCGCGAGTGGCGCGGGAATTTCCCAGCGACGCGCTGGAGGCCGACGCGTTGCATTTCTCGACCGACGTCTGGAGCACGTTTGTCGTGATCCTGGGCATGGCCGCGGTGTGGATCGGGCAGTACACGGGAATCGCGTGGCTGCGCAATGCCGATCCCATTGCCGCGCTGGTCGTGGCGGCCATCGTGATCTGGGTGGGCTCGCAGTTGGGAAAGCGCACGCTGGATGCTCTGCTGGACTCCGCGCCGGCCGGCTTGCAGAAGCAGGTTGCGGACGCGGTCGAAGGGCTCGACGGGGTGCTCTCCACCGAACGCGTTCGCGTGCGGCGTGCGGGTAATCAGCACTTTGTGGACGTCACGATCAGCGTGCCGCGCTCGGCCAGTTTCGAGCAGGTGCATGCCATCTCCGACGCGGTCGAACAGCGCGTCGCCGAAATCGTTCCCGCGGACGTCATGGTGCACATGGAACCCCGGGCCGCCGAAGGCGAGCATTTATTCGACGCCGTTCGCGCCATCGCCGCGCGGCGGGGACTTGCCGTCCACGAAATATCCGCGGACCAGCTCGACGGGCGGTTGTTTGTCGAACTGCATCTGGAAGTGCCGGAACACTTGAGCTTGCGGGAGGCGCATCGCCGGGCTACGGAACTCGAAGAAGAGATTCGCAAGCTTCCCGGCGTGGCCGCTTCCTCCCAGCGCATCGATCCCGTGGTGAATATTCACATCGAGCCGCTCGGAACGCACATTGCGTCAGTCGACGGACAGCGCGGAGAGATGACCGGACTCGGCCGTGCGATCGAAGATTACATCAACACATTGCCGAAGGAATATCATGAGCTTGTGGATTGCCATGACGTCCATGTGCGCCAGGTGGAGCAGAAGATTCTGGCGTCGTGCCACTGCGCCATGGACGGAAGTCTCCCGATCACGCTGATCCATGACGTCACCGGAGCTCTGGAAGACCGCGTGAAAGAACATTTTCCGCAAGTCGCGCGCGTCACCATTCATCCCGAGCCGGTGGAAGAGCGGTAAAGTAACTCAGTTTCCCGGTGAATTGAAAGTTCCCTGAGATTTGCGCCGCTTTCGTCCGGCAAACAGCAACGCAATCATCGCGAGAACAGCTGGATAGCAAGAGATGACGTAGCGAGGCTCGGGCGCTTCGACCGTGGTGAGAAACGCCGTGCGCACGAACACGTAAGCGGCCAGCAGGGCGATGCCCCAGAGATTCCATGCGTCCTGCAGGTTTGCGCCGTGGCCGGGGCGCCCCGCGCGCCGGGCCAAGCGGATTCCGGCAATAGCCAAAGCAATATACAGATAGCCCAGAGCGGCAAATGCGGCGACTGTGAGGACATTTGCGTGGGAGTCCTGCCACTGGTCGCGCAGGGGAAACATGTTCCCGTCGATGGGCAGCAGTTCCACACGTGGCGTGAACCAGAGGGTGAGCACGCGCTGGAAGGGTACGCGAACATAGGTGCGCAGGGGATGCCGCCGGGTTCTTTCTTTCGCGATTTGGGCGAATTCTCGGTCCACTTCGGGAGAAATATCCAGGCCAAGATCCCGGTTGTATTGATCGAACAGCGCCGCCACGCGCGTTTTTTCCTGGGGCGAATCAAATGCCGCGGGCGGGGTATCGTCTATGTTCATCGGCTCTTCACCGATGGCCCAGACGGAAGAAAACGTGTCGCGGTAGCGCTCCAGCCACGTTCCGGTCCAAGCGTAATAGCCGACGGGCGCATATTCGCCGGGCAGCGTGGTGTACCGGGGAGAGATGAATTGCACTTCGTGCAGCGTCACGAAATTTCGCACGGCCCATGGCACAAGAGGCAGCAGAAACGCCCCGGCCATGGCCACGCCCTGCAATAGGAGCTTGCGGAAGCCAAGAACCCCGCGCCATCGCGCTGCGTAAATCAGCCCCGCTGTAGCCAGGAGCAGCGGCATTTCCGGCCGCACCAGCGTGGCCAGGCCCGTGAGGAAAGCACCGAGCAAGGTACGCTGGAATGACGTGAGGCGGCGGGAGCCGATTGGGAGGACCGACTCCGCAGGCATCCGTTTCAATCCCAAAACAAAACAGACCAGGGCGGCCGTGGTCAAGAACGTGACCAGAACTTCCGTCAGAATCACGGCGGAGTAGTTGGCTATGAACGGACAAGTGGCAGCCAGCCATAAGCCTGCCAGCCAGACCCGGCGACGAGCCGCAGCCGGAGCTAACGCAGCGGCCAGTGCCGCCGTCAAAAAACAGGTGACCAGATCGAGCAAAGCCTGAGACAACGAAATGGCCACCTTGGCGCGTCTAAAGAGTATAGTCACACCAGCGAGGAAAGCCGGATAGCCCGGCATTCGGAGGTCTGTCGGAGTCAGTTGGCCGTTCAACCATAAACCGTATACATGATGATCAACCAGGCTGCGGCTGAGTTGAAAGTACAAATCGCTATCGCCGGCCGAAGCGGGAAACCGGAATACGAAAAGAAGCCGCAAGGCCAGCCCTGCCATTGCGGCCAGGAACACCTGTGCGGAAAGCACGGTGACGCTGCCAGCTGGCGCGGTTATGATCGGGTTTTCCGGGCCGCGCTGTTGCGCGATTGGTCGTTCGGTCATTGACGGCTTTCCGCCGTACAGCTAGTTTGAGTTCGTATCATGAAGCCACGAAAGCCCATATTCTACGATGAACAGAGGCGCCGGTGGCGGCGCACCAGCCGGGTGCTGGAAATCTGCGGCGCAGTATTCACGCTGCTGGCCATTACATTTTTTATCAGCGTGCTGGTGAGTCCGCGTTTGCCCGTGCCGCTGCTTCCCACGAACCGTTCGGCGCTGCATCCGGTAAGCGAAAAAGTCCGGCCGCGCATCACGCTGAAACGAACTGGGCGGCAACGCCGCGTGGAACTTCTGGGCCAGATGCCCCCCACCTACGATCCCCTGCGCGCCGCATTCTACGTGGGCTGGGACCCCACCTCGCTGGCCGCGCTGCAGCAGCATTTCCGCGACATCGACTTGCTGGTTCCCGAGCGGCTGCATTCCATTACGCCCAGCGGACGCCTGGATGTGGAGGCCGATCCCAAGCTGGCCGCCTGGCTGCAGAGCCTGCAGCAGCAAAACCCTCCGATCAAAATTCCCACCATGCCGTTGCTGAATAATTCCGACGGCACCAACTGGCTCACCGACGAGATGGCGGTCATGTTGAAGGACAGCGCCGCGCGCCAACACCTTTCCGACCAGGCCGTGCAATACATCACGCAAAACCATTACGCCGGGCTGGTGGTTGATTTTGAAGAAATTCCCGAAAAAAGCCAGAAGGATTTCACGCGATTTGTCGGCGAGCTTGCAGGCGCATTGCACGGCGCAAACCTGAAGCTGATGGTTTGCCTGCCTGCGGCCGATTGGGCCTACGACTACGCCGATATTGGCAAGTCCGCGGATGCCGTGATCCTGATGAACTACGACCAGCATTGGCGGACCTCGGCGGCGGGCCCCATCGCCGCGCAGGACTGGTTCGTGAAGAACATTCAGGCCATCACCAAACTGGTGCCGCCACAGAAACTGGTGATGGGCATCGCCAATTACGCCTATGACTGGCCGTCGAGTGCCGGGAAGAAACTCCACGAACAGGCGCGCGTCGAGAGTTTCCAGGAGTCGATCGTCACGGCCACGGAATCGGAAGCGCAGGTGCAATTCGATTCGGACTCGCTCAATCCGTACTACGATTACTCGGACGAGCATAACGTGGTGCATCACGTGTGGATGCTGGACGGCGTGACGGCGTATAACGAATTGCGCGCCGCGGAGCGTTCCGGGGTGCAGGGAACCGCGCTATGGCGGCTGGGATCGGAAGACCCGTCGCTCTGGCCGATCTGGGACGTGACGCGCGCGAGCGACGCGGACCGCGCGAAACTCGAGGACATGCCGCCGGGATACGATTTGATCCTAGAGGGCGACGGAGACATCTGGAAATTCGCGGACACGCCGCAACATGGAAAGCGCACGATCCGATTCGATTCGGCGACCGACACGATCGTCGCGAACAATTACCAGGCGCTTCCCTCGTCCTATCGCATTTTTCAGATGGGCGCGGCGCCGTACAAAATCGCGCTTAGTTTTGACGATGGTCCCGACCCGCAATTCACTCCGAAGATTCTGGATATTTTGAAAGAGAAAAAGGCGCCGGCGACATTCTTCGTGATCGGCAGCGGCGCCAACGACGCGCTGGGATTGATCCGCCGGGAGTATGACGAAGGGCACGAGATCGGCAATCACACGTACACGCACCCGCGCTGGAACGAGATTTCGCGCACGCAGATCGACGTGGAACTCAACGTCACCGAGCGCCTGCTGAACAGCACGCTGGGCGTCAAATCGCTGTTGTTCCGCCCGCCGTACGGCATCGACCACCAGCCGGAAACCGCGGATGAAGTCGCGCAGTTGCCCATCGCGCAATCCATGGGCTATCTGATCGTCGGGGCGCGCATCGATCCACACGATTGGGGCGAGCCGGGCGGAGTTCCGCCGGCCGCGGCTTCGGTGATCGTGCAGCGCGTGCTCGAGCAGGCTCACTCCAATGGCGGCAACATTGTGCTGTTGCATGACGGCGGCGGAGACCGCTCGCACACGGTAGAGGCCTTGCCGGAAATCATCGATGGATTGCGCGCAGCAGGATTTCAGATCGTTCCGGTCTCTGAGCTTGTGGGGCAGACGCGCGCGCAGCTGATGCCTCCGCTGTCGTTCCGCGAGCGCCTGGTGGCGCACGCCGACGGCCTGGTGTTTACGCTGTACGAGTGGTCGCGCCTGAGCGTGGCTTTTATTTTCGTGCTGGGAATCGGCCTGGTCAGCTGCCGGGCGATTATTATTGGGGTGCTGGCCATCATTGAGAAATTCCGCGCGGGGCCACCCGACCATCCCGATTTTCAGCCGCTGGTCAGCGTGCTGATTCCTGCTTACAACGAAGCGGACGTCATCGTCTACACGGTGAATTCCGCGCTGGAGTCCGACTATCCCAAGCTGGAAGTGATCGTTATCGATGACGGCTCGACCGACGGCACCGCCGAACTGCTCGATGAGCAATTCGGACGCAATCCTGCGGTGCGCGTGATTCACCAGCCGAATCAAGGAAAGCCCGCGGCGCTTTCGCACGCGCTGGCCGAAGCCTCCAGTGGCATCCTAGTCACAATCGACGCCGACACCGCCGTCGAACCCGACGCGGTGAGCAAGCTTGTGCGGCACTTCGTCAATCCGCGAGTTGGCGCGGTGGCCGGAAATGTAAAAGTCGGAAATCGGATCAGCTGGCTGACGCGCTGGCAGGCCCTCGAATATGTGACCAGCCAGAATCTGGAAAAGCGCGCCTTTGACCTGCTGAATTGCATTCCCGTGGTTCCCGGCGCGCTCAGCGCCTGGCGCGCCGAAGCCATCAACGAAGCCGGAGGGTTCAGCGCGGAAACCGTTGCGGAAGATACGGACTTGACCATCACCATACGCCGCGCGGGCTGGGACATCACCTACGACGAGGAAGCCATCGGCTGGACCGACGCCCCGGAAACCGCGTCCGCGCTGGTCAAGCAGCGTTTCCGCTGGACTTTCGGAACGCTGCAATCGTTCTGGAAGCATCGCGACACGCTGGGGCGCACCAAATACGGCACGCTGGGCTGGATCGCGCTGCCCAACATTTTCCTGTTCCAGCTGCTGCTGCCGCTGTTTTCTCCGGTCATCGATTTGCTGTTCCTCGGCTCGCTGGCCATGTGGGGATTGTCGCTGCTGCATTTCACGCACATCCCGCAATTCTGGACGGCGGCCGACGTTCAGCGCTCGCTGGTGTTCTTCATCGGATTCATGCTGATCGATTTTCTGACGTGCGTGGTGGCCTTCACGCTCGAGCGGCATGAAGATTGGTCGCTACTGTGGCCGCTGCTGCTGCAGCGTTTCTATTACCGCCAGATGATGTACGTAGTTTTATTCCGCGCGGTGATGGGCGCGGTGCAGGGCAAGCCCGTTGGCTGGCGCGGAGTCGAGCCCGAAGTGCCCGCGGCTCCCGTGGCGCAGACGTAGTCTTCTCTCGCAGCACACTTTCCAGCGTGGAATCTATTTGGTGGCGCCTGACGGCGCGAGGCCGCGGTATTTCAGCATGGGGTCGATGGTTGGTTCTCCGCCAAGCCACGCGGCGTACATTTTGGCGAGATCCTCGGTATTGCCGCGCGAAAGGATCATCTGGCGGAAGCGGTCGCCGTTGGCGCGCGTCAAGCCGCCATGATCCTCGAACCACTGGAAGGCGTTGTCGTCCAGCATCTCGCTCCACAGATACGCGTAGTAGCCCGCCGAATATTCGTTTCCCCAGATGTGCATGAAATAGCTGGAGCGGTAACGTGGCGGCACGTAGCTGAGGGCGAGCTTGGTTTTCTCCAGCACTCCGGTTTCAAACGCATCCGGATCTTCCAGGGGCGTGCTGGGCGGAAGAATGTGCCACTGCATATCGAGTTCGGCGGCGGCAACCAGCTCGGTGAATTCGTAGCCCTGATTGAAGGTCGCAGCTTTCTTGATATTTGCGGCCAGCTCCGCCGGCATGGGCGCGCCGGTCTGGTAATGCTTCGCGTAGTGGTCCATCACGGCCGGGAAGGTTGCCCAGTGCTCGTTGAATTGTGAAGGAAACTCGACGAAGTCGCGCGGAACCGACGTACCGGAAAGGGTCGGATATCTGGAATCGGCAAACATGCCGTGCAGCGCGTGGCCGAATTCGTGGAACATGGTGGTGACGTCGTCGAAGGTGAGGAGAGCGGGTTCGCCGGCCGTGGGCTTGCTGAAATTGGCGACGTTGTAGACGACCGGGAGGGTGCCGAGCAGCTTGGACTGCTGGACGAAATTGTCCATCCAGGCGCCCCCGTTTTTGTTGTCACGCTTGAAATAATCGCAATACCATAGCGCCAGCGGCTTGCCGTTGGAATCGGAAACTTCAAACACGCGCACGTCCGGGTGGTACACCGGAATATCCTTGCGCTCCTTGAAGGTGATGCCGTAGAGCTGATTGGCGGCGAAGAACAGGCCGTTCTGCAGCACGTTGTCCAATTCTAAGTAAGGCTTAATCTCGGCTTCATTCAAGTCGTACTTGGCCTTACGGACCTGCTCGGAATAAAACTCCCAATCCCAAGGCTGCAGCTGGAAACCGCCCTTCTGCGCGTCGATCAGGGACTGGATATCCCCGGCTTCGCTGACGGCTCTGGCGGTCGCGCCCGGCACCAGCGCGTCGATGAATTTCAGCGCGGCGTCGGGAGTCTTGGCCATCTGGTCTTCCAATTTCCAGGCAGCATAGCTCTGAAAGCCAAGCAGCTTGGCCTTTTCGGCGCGGAGCTGGGCCAAGCGGGAAATGGTGTCGCGGCTATCGTTGGGCGCGCCGCGTTCGGCGCGATTCCAGGATTTTTCGAAGATGGCCTGCCGCGTCGAGCGCTGGGTGAGCACGGCCAGATCGGGCTGCTGCGTGGTGTTCTGCAGGGGAATCAGGTAGCCGTTCAGCTTGCGCTCTCTCGCGGCCTGCGCGGCGGCCTTGAGTTGCGCGTCGCTCAGGCCGGCCAGCGCGTCCTTGTCCTCCGTCAGGAATGCCCCGGCTTTGGTTGCGGCGAGCAGCTTGGACTCGAAGGCCGTGGAAAGGGTCGCTTCCTCCTGGTTGAGTTTTTTCAGTTTTGCCTTTTCGGCGGGCGGAAGATTGGCGCCGGAATGCACGAATTTGTCGTAATCGTATTCCACCAGGCGCAGCGATTCGGGATCGAGATTCAGGGACTGGCGCTGCTTGTAGACGGCTTCGACGCGCGCGAACAGCTTCGGATCGAGGAATATGGCGTCCTGGTGCGCGGCCAGCTTGGGTGCCTCGGCATCCTTCACTTTCTGCAGAACGGGATTCAGGTTCGCTCCGGTCACGCCCTCAAATGCGGCCGTGACACGGTCGAAGAGCAGGCCCGTTTTTTCCATGGCCACAATCGTGTTCTCGAAAGTCGACGGGGTGGGATTGTCGGCGATCGCCTGGATTTCCTTGCGCTGCTGCGCCATGCCGGCTTCGATGGCGGGCTGGTAATCGGCGTCTTTGATCTTGTCGAAGGGCGGTGCCTGGAACGGCAGCTTGCTGGGCGTGTAGAACGGATTGCTCGGGCCAAAGGGCGTATCGGCGGTCAAGACGGGCCTCACGGTAAAGCCGGCTAACATCGCGCCAGCGGCGATCAGCGTGGCGAGTGGCGTCCTTGAAAGTAGCGGCCTGCGCGGCGGAATTGTGGTCATCGCTGGTCCTTCTTCCTTCACTGGCTCGTAATATTGTAAAGGATAATGGCAGGCCGGCAGCGATTTTTGGCTGTGAAAACAGGCGGGCACTTGTACGATGTGCACCCACATGGAGATTGACCTCGCTCGCACAGCGCGAGCGCCATTCAATTTTCAACCCTACATTGGTCGCAGCCCCGGCTCGCGGTATAATTATAGGATGCTAATGAGCAGGAATTCACCGCGGATGCACGGCACAACCGTATTGTGCGTGCGCCGCGATAACAAAGTAGTGATCGCCGCCGACGGCCAGGTGACCATGGGCGACCACGTCATGAAACATACGGCGCGGAAAACGCGGCGGCTGTTTGGCGACAAAATTCTGGCGGGATTTGCAGGATCGACGGCGGACGCGCTTTCGCTTTTCGAGCGGTTTGAGGGCAAGCTGCAGGAACATCAGGGGAATCTGGCTAAATCGGCGGTGGAGCTGGCCAAGGAGTGGCGCAAGGACCGCGCGCTGCGCCACCTCGAGGCGCTGCTGGTGGTCGCCGACCCGAAGTCGACATTTCTGGTTTCCGGCAATGGGGACGTGATCGAGCCCGATGACGGCATTTGTGCCATCGGTTCGGGCGGCCCATATGCGCTGGCGGCTGCCCGCGCGCTGGCAAAGCATACGAAGCTTTCGGCCAAGGATATCGCCATGGAAGCCATGCGCATCGCCAGCGATATCTGCATATATACGAACGCGAATTTTACGGTAGAGGAACTGTAGCTCGGGTGGACCGCACTTTGTAGCGCCGGCGTCTCGCCGGCTGTTTTTCGCGACGGTGGCCCAAAGAAATGCCGGCAAGACGCCGGCGGTACGAGATTTCGGAAGGCGGAACGCATTATGGTGATCTATCTCCCCGGAGAGCAACGCGAGCCGCAGGCCGCGCCGGAGCCGTCGTTTGACGAGCTCACACCTCGAGAAATCGTCATCGAGCTGGACAAGTACATCGTGGGGCAGGCCGCGGCGAAACGCGCGGTGGCCGTGGCGCTGCGCAACCGCGTGCGCCGGCAAAAGCTCACTCCGGAAATGGCCGAAGACGTCCTGCCGAAAAACATTCTGATGATCGGGCCCACCGGGGTGGGCAAGACGGAAATCGCGCGGCGCTTGGCGCGCCTCGCGGGCTGCCCGTTCGTTAAGGTGGAGGCGTCCAAGTACACCGAAGTCGGTTACGTGGGGCGCGACGTCGAATCCATGGTGCGCGACCTGGTGGAGACTTCCATCGACATGGTGCGCGAGGAAAAGCTGGACGAGGTGGCCGAGCGCGCCGAGCAGGCCGCGGAAGAGCGCGTCCTCGACCTGCTGCTTCCCGCTTCACCGCCCGCTCACGTCGAATCCGGCAGTCCCGCCGCGCTGCAAACCGATACGACCCGCCGGGACCAGGCTGACCGCACGCGCGAAAAACTTCGCGCCCAGCTGCGCGACGGCAAGCTCGACCAGCGCCTGGTGGAGGTCGAGGTGCGCGAGCGCGCCATGCCCTCGTTTGAAATCATTTCCAATCAGGGCGTCGAGGAAATGGACGTCAATATCAAGGACATGCTCTCGGGCATGTTCGGGCAGCAGAAAAAACGCCGGAAGATGACCGTAGCAGAGGCGTTCGATTACCTGATCCAGGAGGAAGAGAATAAACTGATCGACATGGACCAGGTGACGCGCCTGGCCGTCGAGCGCGCCGAGCAGATGGGCATCATCTTTATCGACGAAATCGACAAGATCGCCGGACGTGAGTCCGGCCACGGCCCGGATGTATCCCGCGAGGGCGTGCAGCGCGACATTCTTCCCATCGTCGAGGGCACCACGGTCAATTCGCGCTACGGCATGATCCGCACCGATCACATTCTGTTCATCGCCGCCGGCGCTTTCCACATCAGCAAGCCTTCGGATTTGATCCCGGAACTTCAGGGGCGCCTGCCCATCCGCGTGGAACTCACAGCGTTGACCGAAGCGGATTTCGTGCGCATCCTTACGGAACCGAAGAACGCTCTGATCAAGCAATACGTGGCGCTGCTGGAGACCGAAAGCGTGAAACTGAATTTCACCGAGGATGCTATCGCGACCATCGCGCGCTTCGCCGTTACCGTGAACGAGCAGACCGAAAACATCGGCGCGCGCCGTTTGCACACCATTCTCGAAAAAGTGCTCGACGAAATTTCCTTCGAGGCCCCGGATTTGAAAAAGAAGAATGTGAAGGTGGACGGAGCGTACGTCACCAAGCAGCTCGCCGATATCGTGAAGAATCAGGACCTCAGCCGGTACATCCTCTAGAGCCATGACTAGGCAATGGTCAGACGATGACCGGGCGATGACGAAGCGATGAGACGCGCCTCCGCATCCATCGTGTTTGCGCTCGCCGCGTGGATGAGCGCGTTTGCGGCCGGCTGCGCCGCTCCCGGCGATCCCACACCGCGGCATCCGTTGATTCCCGCTCCCGTCGCCGATCTCGCCGCGCGCCAGGTGGGCGGCGAAACTGTACTGACGTTCACGCTTCCCACGCGATCCACGGACGGCGAAGCGCTTGCCGAGCGGCCATCCGTCGAACTCTATCGCGCCGCGCTGGCGCCGGGCGCCGCCGTGAACCGGAAAACTTCCTGGGAGTTGGCCTACACCGTCCCGCCGGAGCGCGTGGATGCGTACGTGAGAAACAACCGGTTTGAGTTTCACGATCCGCTTGCGCCCGCCACTCCCGGAGGCACGCCTGGCTCTCCTCTCGCGTACAAAGTGCGCACCCGGGCGGTCCGGGCGCGCGCTTCGGACGATTCCAACATGGTTATGCTGCGCATCTATCCGGCGCCGATGGTTCCCGGCGATGTGCGCACGGAAGTGACGGAATCGGCGATCGCAATCCGCTGGAGCGAAAGCGGCGCGTCAGCGGGCGCGACGTTCGCCGGCTACCATGTGTATCGCGCCAAGGTGGAATCGGGTCAGCCCGGCGCGGCGCAGGATGCTTCGGCAACGAAGTTTAAATCTTCGCCGGAATTGCTGGGGACACCCGCTTCGGCCGAGTATCAGGATTTGCATTTTGAATTTGGCGAGACGTATGTGTACACGGTCCGCAGCGTCGCTGTATTCGGGACGGACCTGGTGGAATCGGCCGACTCGGTTCCGGCGAGCGTCACGCCGCGCGATGTCTTTCCGCCCGCCGCGCCGGTAGGCCTGGAGGCGGCTGTCGTTCCTGCAACCCCGCAGGGTGTTTCTTACGTCGAACTATCGTGGGCCATCAGCGCGGAGCCCGATCTGGCAGGGTATCGCGTTTACCGCAGCGGCCGCGAAGACGCGGCCGGGGAGCGGCTGAATGCCGAATTGTTGCCCAGCCCCGCATTTCGTGATATGTCCGTGATGCCGGGGGAGCGATACTTCTACCGCGTGTCCGCGGTGGACCGGTCCGGGAACGAAAGCCCCATGAGTTTCGCGGTTCCCGCCCAGGTTCCATAAGAAGCAGCGAAGAAATTGCGGCCCGAAGTTCCGAAGACGAACGGCAAGCGGAAAGCAAAGGGAAGAAAGGATCCAATGGCAGCCCGACCCCAGCTCCCGGGCATGCAATGGTTTTTGTGGCTGCGCAACCCCGCGTTGCGCATCGGCGTGCTTACGGGAATTTATCTGTCGGCTATGTTTCTGACCTGGCTGCTGGTGGCCAATCATGTCACGCGGCTGGAGCCCTATGCCGGATTGCGCAACCTGGTGGCCGGTGCGATCCAGATTGCGCTGGCGGCAATTCCGGTCTTGCGCTTCCGCCAGGAACCCGCGAAAATGTTTGCTTCCGGCCTGGCCGCATGGACACTGTTGACGTTTACCTATCTCGCAGCGGAAATGCACTACACGCTGCTCGCAAGCCGCATGGGAGCGGCGCAGCTCTTCATTCTCGGCGGTGTTTCCTATGGCTTTGTCGCCGTGTTCGCCTGGGTATTCTTGATGTGCGCGGAGGCGCGCCAACGGCACATCGCGCAAATTCAGCAGGCGGCCGCATCCGGCAACAGGGCCCGCACGCGTTAATCTTCTCCATCTCACAAAAAGGACAAAGCACTCGATGAAACTCTGCCGTTTTCAGCCGCAAACCGTTCCCTCGGATAAACTCGGGGGCCCGGTGCACCCGGAAATATTGCAAGGCGTCATTTCCGGCACGACCGTGCGCGAAGTATCCGGTGATATTCTGGGAAAATGGGAGGCGACTTCGCGCTCCTGGCCGCTCAGCGATGTGAAGCTCTTGCCGCCGGTGAATCCCAGCAAAATTGTCGCGGTCGGCCGGAATTATGCGGACCACGCGGCCGAATTCAATAATCCCGCGCCCGAGCAGCCTATCATTTTTCTGAAGCCGCCCTCGTCGCTGCTCCCGCCGGAAGACGCCATCGTGCTGGCGCCCAACGTAAAGCGGACCGACTTCGAGGGAGAACTGGCGGTCGTTATTGCGCGGCAGTGTTCGCAGTTGCCCGATGGCGCCGACCTGAAACCGTACATCGCGGGGTATACCTGCCTGAACGACGTCAGCGCGCGCGATTACCAGCAGATCGACAAGCAGTGGACGCGGGCCAAGAGCTTTGACACCTTCTGCCCGATGGGCCCGGTACTGGAAACGGAGTTTGACCTGGCGCACGGAAAGATCGAGACGCGATTGAACGGCGAACGGAAACAGTACGCCCCGTTCACGGATATGCTCTTCCCGGTTGATGTTATAATTCCCTGGGTTTCGCGGGTGATGACGCTTTTGCCGGGGGACGTGATCGCCACCGGCACGCCGGCCGGCGTAGGCCCGATGAAAGCGGGCGACGTCGTGGAAGTCATCATCGACGGGATCGGCACGCTGCGGAATCCGGTGGTCGACCGATCGATTTGAAATTGGAAGTTTGAGATTTCTGTTTTGAAATTTGACATATCCGGCGCCCCTCCCTGCCGTGCGGGCCCAGAACCAGGCTCCAGGAGGTTAAAGTTATGAAGTTCTTTCTCGACACAGCGAATCTGGATGAAATCCGGCAGGGCGTGTCGTTCGGCGTGATTGACGGGATTACCACGAACCCTACGCTGGTGGCCAAGGAAAAGCGGCCGTTCCGCGAACACGTCATCGAAATCTGCAACATCGTGAAGAACGGCGAAGTCAGCGCCGAAGTAGTTGCCACCGACACGGCTGGGATTCTCCGGCAAGCCCGGGAAATCGCCACTTGGCACCCCAATGTGATCGTCAAGATTCCCACGATACCTGACGGAGTGCGCGCGCTTAGCATCCTTTCAAAAGAAGGAATTCGCGTGAACATGACGCTGGTGTTTTCGGCGCCGCAGGCGCTCATTGTGGCCAAGGCCGGTGCCTACTTCGTAAGTCCATTCCTCGGCCGAATGGACGACATCTCCTCCGACGGCCTGGTCCTGCTCCGCGAAATCATGGACATTTATAAGGCCTACAATTTTCCGACGCAGGTGCTGGCCGCCAGCTTGCGGCACCCGCTGCACGTGGTGTCGGCCGCGCGCATGGGCGCGCACATCGGCACCATGCCGTACAAAGTTTTTGAACAACTCTTCAGGCATCCGCTAACCGACCGGGGGCTGGAAGGGTTTTTGAAAGACTGGGAGAAGGCGCGCGAGACCCTGGGCGATGTGTTCGAGCCGGCGTCCGCGCGCAATCCGAGCCGTTGAAGCACTTGGCAATCGATTGGCGAATCGTTGGGGGCGCCGCGGCTGTGGTCGCGGTCGCTGCCGTGGTGTTATTGCAGCGCCTTTTCCGCAAACCGGACGACCCCGAGGCGGAGGAGCGCCGCCGCAGGTTCCAACTGAATCAGGTCGGGCGGATCGTGGAAGGCCTGGTCGTCGAACTGGTGGAAACGCCGGCAAGCGCTCCGCCTGTGGCCGCTCCGGGCTTGTTTTCAAAACGAGCCTCCGCGCCCGTCAATGACGGCGCAGGCCGGTTGCGGCGCCTCATCCGGTACAGCTACTCCATTTCCGGAGTCACCTACGAAACCGCGCAGGACGTCACCGGCCTGGAAGAGCGCCTTTGCCTGGAGCGTCTGGCGGCGGGCCAACCGGCCAGCGTGAAATATGATCCGTCCAACCCCAGCAACTCCATCCTTGTGGCCGACGATTGGTCCGGCATCGGTTAGATCCGTGCTTGATTTCCGATTGACTGCTCGAGCTCTTGGAATGAGGATTCTGGGAGCCGCATTGTGATAGGAAAAATCCTTGCCGGCGTGGTGGCAGTCGCGTGCGCGGCCGCGCTCACGCTGGCCACGATGATCGCTCTAGTGCAGGGCACAATTGCGGCGGTTTCCTTGGACGATTTGCCGCTGCGCGTCCTGGCCGTTGCCGCGGACCTGGTGATCGGGACCGTCCTGCTCCTGGGCTGCATTTATCTGGCGACGCATCTGGCCGTTCGCATTCTGGGCGTGGGGAACGCGGAATTTCCGCCGCTACCCGACGCCGGGCCTCTCGGCGAATCGCGCTCCGGCGATCCCCCAAAAAATTAGTGGCATCCCTGTTCGAGGCTGTGCGAAAGTCACGAGGGCCTCGCGCCCTGAACTCAACCCATGACGAACGATCCTAAATCCGCCGAACTCATTGCCGGTTTGCGGCGTCGCAGCGCCGCCGCGGAAGCGGGCGGCGGTCCGGAACGCCGCGAGCGCGAGCACAAGGCCGGAAAGCTAACGGCGCGCGAGCGGATTGCGCTGCTGCTCGATGAAGGCACGTTTGAGGAACTCGACAAATTTGTCACACACCGCTCGGACGAATTCGGGATGCAGGATCAGCGGCCGCCGGGCGATGGTTTCATCACCGGATACGGCCGCATGGACGGGCGGCTCGTGTATGTCTTCGCGCAGGATTTCACCGTGTTTGGCGGCTCGCTCTCGGAAACCAACGCCTTGAAAATCTGCAAAATCATGGACCTGGCCATGCGCAACGGCGCGCCCGTGATCGGCCTGAATGACTCGGGCGGCGCGCGCATTCAGGAGGGCGTGCGGTCACTCGCGGGCTACGCCGATATCTTCCTGCGCAACACGCTGGCGAGCGGCGTCGTGCCGCAGATCAGCGCGATCATGGGGCCGTGTGCCGGCGGCGCCGTCTATTCGCCGGCCATCACCGATTTTATTTTCATGACGCGCGACACCTCGTACATGTTCATCACCGGGCCTGACGTGATCAAGACAGTTACGCACGAAGATGTCTCCAAGCACGACCTGGGTGGCGCCATGACGCACAACGCCACCAGCGGCGTCGCGCATTTTGTGGCCAAGGACGACGCCGATTGCCTGGCCATGATTCGCGAGCTGATGAGTTTTCTTCCCCTCAATAATCTGGACGACGCCCCGCGCCGCGCCACCTCCGATCCCATCGACCGCGCAGACGTGGCCCTCGACTCCATGGTTCCCGCCGACCCCATGCAGCCCTACGACGTCAAGGACGTGATCCACGCGGTGGCCGACGACAATTATTTTTTCGAGGTGCACGAGCACTTCGCGAAAAACATCGTGGTGGGTTTCGCGCGGCTGGGCGGGCAACCCGTGGGCGTGGTCGCCAATCAACCGGCGTTTCTGGCGGGCGTGCTGGATATCAACGCGTCGGTGAAGGGCGCGCGGTTCGTGCGTTTTTGCGATGCGTTCAATATTCCGCTCATCACGTTTGAGGACGTGCCGGGATTTCTGCCCGGCACGCAGCAGGAATGGAACGGCATCATCAAGCATGGCGCGAAGCTGCTATACGCGTTCGCCGAAGCGACCGTGCCGAAGCTGACGGTCATCACCCGCAAGGCCTACGGCGGCGCGTACTGCGTCATGTCCAGCAAGCATATCCGCACGGACGCAAACTTCGCCTGGCCCACCGCGGAAATCGCGGTCATGGGCCCGGAGGGCGCCGTGAACATCGTGTACAAACGCGAACTGGACCGCGCGCCGGAGGCCGATCGCGAGCGCCTGCGCCGCGAAAAAATCGCCGAGTTTCGCGAACGCTTCGCCAATCCCTATGTCGCCGCGGAGCGCGGCTACATCGATGCCGTCATCGAGCCTTCCGAGACCCGCGCCAAACTCGTCACCGCGCTGCGTTCGTTTGAAACCAAGCGCGATACCAACCCCAAGAAAAAACACGGCAATATCCCGCTGTAGCAAAGAGGAGTAAAATGGCGTTGGTCTTACATGGGGGAGGGCGTCATGAGCAAACTCATGTTCGCAGTTTCTTTATTTCTGTTGGTTCCTGTCTTGCGAGCGCAGCAAGCCGACACGAAGGACGCCCCGCCTCAGGCGGAAGTGCAGCCTGCGCCACAGGCTTCCGAGGAAGTTCCGAATCCAGCGAATAGCCTGCCCGCCGCGATTCGGCCAGGGCACCCGCTAGATCCTGCCGATGTCGATATCCTGACGGGGAAAAGGGACCGCGAGACCGAAGCGTCTCGTAGAGCCGCGGCGCCAATCCTGGGCGGCGGCTACATTCCCTATGGGGACATTTATGGGATGAGGGGCGGACGCGGCGCGGGGTTTGACGTCGCATTTCTTCCGGTTACGCGAATTGGCAATCCGTTCTTCTTCAGCCTGCTAACGCCGGGTGGCTTTGGACGCGGCTTCGGCCGCGGAGGGTTCCGCGGCGGCCGCTAAATTCGGTCCACTGTTTTATCCTTGTGAATTACTGAACCACCGTCTTTGCCTCGTCGCCGACCTTGAATCCGGTGCCGGTGACGATTTTGCACACGGCGGAAATTTCATCCACGTCAGTGACTTCCAGTTCGCCCAGCTTCGTGGTCATCTTGCGAAGCACCGCGCCGGTGGCAGGGTCCTTGATCGTGCTCGTCACACGCTCCACGGACAAATGATCGCCGACCTTGATTCCCGTTTTCGCGCCCACGTTCAGCACCACTTGACCGCCGTCCACGGCCGCAACCAGGCCATCCACTTTGACCACGCGTGCCTGAAGCTTGGGCGCCGCCGCGATCACGCCCGCGGTCATTTCATCGGTCGCGGCCTTCACCGCTTCGCCGATGATGGTTTGCTGAAAGTCGCTGGAGCCAAAATCCGCCCCGCCCGCGCCAAATCCGTGCCAGTTTCCGCCGCCCCCCAGCAGGCTGGTGCTGCTGCGTTTGGATTGGCCCTTGCCTTCAGCCACTCCTAGAATCTCCGCGGTATCGATATCCACCAGGCGCGCATCCAGCATGACATTAGCCTTGGAATCCTTATGGCCAAATCCGCCGAGGCCGAAGCCGCCCAAGCCTCCGCCGGCGCCGCCGATCTTCGTGTTCTTTGTCTCATTCCCAAATTCGGTGATGCTGCCCACGATGATGGCATCGAGGCCCAGGATCTTGCCGATCTTGGCTGCCGAAGCCGGATTGGCGCGGTCGCTGTTGGAGAAGTTCTGCTCGGCGAGGATTTTATCCAGCGCCTTCCGCTCGATCACGCTGTAGGTCCCGTCCGTCACCAGATTCTTTACCAGCAGGTCGGCGATTCCCTTGCCGATGTCGATGTCCGTCCCGAACAAGGCCGCCGAGTTGGTCCTGACCGTCGCGTAGTCGAAGTCGAAGACCGCCACGCGCTTCTTGCGTCCCTGCGCGGGAGCCGATCCGGTCGGCGCGCTCGCCGTAGGCTGCGCAGCGGGAGCGTTGTTCTGCGCTCGCGCGGCCAAAGGCATGCAAAGAGCGATTAGTAAGAAGAGGGCAGCGAGACGTTTCATGGCGAGCTCCTGTTTCGAAGTGACCCAGCGTGAAAAGATTGTGACCTTGCGGTCCAGTCACATGATTCTAGTTACTGGCAAAACCATATGTCAATCATCGCTTTGGAAGGGTGTGGATAGGTAGGCACTTCGGAAGCATTCAGGGCCGCGCCTTTTTTCGGGCCAGGATGCGGCTTGCCGCCCACGCGCCGGGAATTAAGGAGAAAAAGAGGAACAAGAACACGGTCAAAACCAGATCCTTGAAGCCTGGCGCAAAATCGCCTCCGTGCCGTATGGCGAGGACCGCGATGTAGTACGCCGTGGGCGCCGCCAGCAGGATTTCCGAGATCAGGTAGGTTCTTAGAAATTTTCCCCGGAAGAAGATCATCGCCGTCATGGCCACCAGCCAGGTTGCCGAGATCCACTCCACCGGATAAAGCACCTTGTTATCGAATGAAAAATGATTGATGAGAAGGACGGGAATTCCCGCGCGCGGGTCGAGGATGAATGGCGGCCCGCCCGGCCAACGGTAGATTGCGATTTGATAGAGGCAGAGGACGAATAGATATCCGCCAAGAAGATGTTCGGGCCGAGATTCGGAAGCGCGCACGGGTCTAATTGTATTCCGGGAGAAGGGATTGGAGGTGCATTTTTCTCCAGGTATGGACACGGGGTGAATAAGGATTGGCGCGTGCTAGAATGCGCGTCGAGCATCAAAAGGCATCATGTTCAAGAAAATCCTTATCGCCAATCGCGGCGAGATCGCCGTGCGAATCGCGCGCGCCTGCCGCGAACTGCACGTGCGTTCCGTTGCCGTCTATAGCGATGCCGACCGCGCGTCTCTTCACGTTCGCGTGGCGGACGAGGCCTATGCCGTCGGCCCGGCGCCCTCGCGCGAAAGTTATTTGCGGATAGACAAGTTGATGGACGCCGCGCGGCGCGCCGGGTGCGACGCGCTGCATCCCGGCTACGGTTTTCTGGCCGAAAATCCGGAACTGCCGCGGGCCTGCGCCGCAAACGGCATTACCTTCATCGGGCCTACCCCGGAAGCGATGGAACTTCTCGGATCGAAAACCGCCGCGCGACAGCTTGCCGCGCGGGCCGGCGTTCCCATGGTGCCCGGCGTCCAGGATTCCATCGAAAATCTGCAGGAGGCCGAGCGCATTGCGCGCGAGCTTGGCTATCCTGTGCTGCTCAAGGCTGTGGCGGGAGGCGGCGGGAAAGGCATGCGGCTGGTCAGCGCGGCGAATGAGATGCCTGCGGCTTGGCGCGACGCTTCCTCGGAAGCGCTGAACGCGTTTGGCGACAGCCGCGTTTATTTGGAGCGGTATCTCGACCGTCCGCGCCATATCGAGATCCAGATCCTTGCCGACCAGCACGGCCACATCGTGTATCTCGGCGAGCGCGAATGCTCGGTCCAGCGGCGCCACCAGAAAGTGATCGAGGAATCGCCCTCTCCGTTCATGACGCCGGAACTCCGGCGCTCGATGGGCGAAGCGGCCGTGCGGCTGGCGCGCGAAGCGCATTATACGAATGCAGGCACGGTCGAATTTCTCGTGGACGCCGAGCGCAATTTCTATTTTCTGGAAGTCAATACGCGCCTACAGGTGGAGCATCCCCTCACGGAAATGGTTACGGGACTCGACCTGGTGAAATTGCAGATTCGCATCGCGGGAGGAGAATCGCTTCCTTTCGCACAGGAACATGTCGTCCTCCGCGGCCACGCCATCGAGTGCCGCCTGTATGCCGAGGATCCCGCAAACAATTTCTTTCCCTCACCGGGAACGATATTGTCGTATCGCGCGCCTTCGGGGCCCGGGACACGCCTCGACGACGGCATCTACCAGGGCTTCACGGTGCCCACGGAATACGATCCGATGCTTGGGAAATTGATTGCTGCGGGGCAGGATCGCGCGGAGGCCGTCGCCCGCCTGGAACGCGCGCTTGAGGAATTCAGCGTCACGGGGATCAAAACCAACGCGCCGCTCTTCCTGCGCATTCTCCGCGATCCGGAATTTCTTCGCGGCGAAATCTTCACCCGCTGGCTGGACGACCAACTCCCGCATCTGCTCGCCGGTGAGAAAAAAGCGGAGGGCGGCGCGGCCGCTGAAGACGCGGCGACCTTAGCCGGTCTGCTCCACCATTTTTCGACTGCCCGGGCGGGCCAGGCGAACGGCGCCGTGGGAGAAACGCAATCCGCCTGGAAGCGCGATGCCCGGCGCGAGCAACTGGATCGGGGCCTGCAGCCACGCCGATGAGACTCGACATACGAATCAACGGAGTGAAGCGCAGCGCCGAATTTGACCTTGCGCGGCGGGAAGTAACCATCGACGGCCGCAAAATCGTCGCCGACGCGGCGGAGATTTCACCTGGCACGTATTCGATTCTTCTCCATGGCCAATCCCTCGAAGTCACCGTGGAGCAATCCGGCAATGGCTGGCTGCTGCGAACTGCGGGCCGCGAATTTCACCTGGAGATTGCCGATCCGCGCTCCTGGCGGCGCGGGCGTGCGGGGAGCATCGAGCTCGAAGGCCGGCAAGAAATTGCCGCGCCGATGCCGGGCAAAATCGTTCGCGTGCTGGCCGCGCCCGGTGAAAAAGTGGAGGCCGGCCAGGGTTTGCTGGTGATCGAAGCAATGAAAATGCAGAACGAAATCAGGTCACCCAAATCCGGAACGCTCGAGCGCCTGGCTCGGGAAGGGCACACCGTGAGGGCTGGAGAAATTCTGGCGGTTGTAACGTAGCGCGCATTGTTCCCGCGTGTTGAAATGAGGGACTCTTTACCGCAGGGAAATTGAGGGATAACTGCACGACAGATCTTAACGCGCAGCCTCTTTAGCTTGCTTTAACCCCAGAGAGATTCCCCGGCAAAGAGCGTGCCTTGGAATTACGGGATTGTGCATGAGCTCTCGCAGGGTGGGGACACTGCTACGCCGTTGCCTTCGCAGAGTGCCGACGCTGAACTATTTTTGCGGAGAAGGAGCCGAACCCGCCGCGGCGGGATTTTGCGGCACGACGACGGGAAGCTTGCCGGCCGATTCCACGATTTGCTGCGCGAGATAGTTGGTGATCTTTGAGTCGTTGCGCGCCGTGGCCAGATAGGCCGCGCGCAGCAGTTGTTCCTTGCGGTTGTGGATATTGTCGCGGATCGATTGCTGCACCGAGGGATCGGAAAGTTCGCGTTGTCCAGGAGCTTCCTTGGCCACCAGTTTCAGGATGCGGTAGGAGTCGCGCAGGGCAATGACGCCGCTGACCTGTCCGGCCTTCAGTGACAGGACCATCTTCTTCAGCGCGGGATCGCTTTGCGAAAGCGAGGATTCCGGCACGTAACCCAGATCGCCGCCCGATCCGGAGGTCGCCGGGTCCTCGGAATAATCCATGGCAATTTGCGCGAAATCCGCGCCGGTGCTGAGCTGCTGCTCGAGCGCCGCCGCTTTGCGCTTGGCTTCGGCGTCGGTGGTCGCGTCGTCATTCTTGCGGTTGCGCAGGCCGGGATCCTTGTGCGGCGTGATGACGATTTGCGCCAGGCGGTACTGCGGCTCGGCCACGTTGAATTGCGCGCGATTCTGATTGTAGAAATCCTGAACGTCCTGATCGGTCACGGCGATCTTGGCCACCACTTCGTGATTGATCACTTTCTGGATGGAAAGCTGCTGGCGGATGTCGGCGCGAAGGTCGTCCACGGTGTAGCCGCGCGCCTTGAGCTGGCGCTGAAATTCGTCCTCGGTATAGGGGCTTTTGAATTCGGTGAACTTGTCCTCGACCTCGCCGTCGGCGGCCTCCAGGGCCATCTTTTTCGAGCGCTGCAGCAGGATCTGGTTGTTGATCAATTCGTCGAGGATGTTCAGCTTGAGCGAGAGCGCCTCATCCTGCGAAGGCTGGGGAGCGTCCGGATTCAATTGCGTGCGGTAGTATTTATCAACTTCGGTGCTGGTAATATCCTTGCCGTTCACCGTGGCCCACACACCTGCGGCGGGCTGCGACGGCTTTTGGCAGCCGGACAACACGGCCAAGGCCGCGGCCAGCACGAGCGTTCCTCGCCATCGTCTGTTCACGCAATCTCCTCGATACCCCGGGGCTCTCAGGGGAGCCCACGCGCGTTTGAATTGTTCGGATGCGGAAAAGTGCCGGCTAGGCTGCCTTGGTGACGCGGCCCGAACGGATGCAGGAAGTGCAAACTCGAACGTGCGAGCGCACGCCATCGATCAGGGCGTGGACGCGTTGGAGGTTCGGATTCCAGCGGCGGCGGCGCGTGTTGTTGGCATGGCTGACCACGTTGCCAAACGAAGGGCCCTTGCCGCAAATCTTGCATTTCTGTGCCATGACTGCTCCTCACAATGTCTTCTAATGACAGGCAAAGACGACAGTTTAGCAGAGTTTGCGGCGTTCCGCACACAATCATTATTGCGGCCGGGCCACTTCCACCGGGAGACTCGCCACTGCGGGTTTCACTCTGCGAAGGACCTCGCTGGTCCACAGTTTATCGGTTAACAGCGTCAGAAAACCGTTTTCAAAATCACAGACCGCGCAGAAATAATAATTCTTGTACGTGGTGTGGTAAGCGTCCACGCCTCGGCGCGCCAGTTCGTTTTCGAGGGCGGCATCCCCCGCGGCCAGCGGGGCTCCCGCGCGCGCGCCGAAGGTTTCCCCGGCGAATCGTTCGGCGAGGCCGACCAGCGCAGGCTGCGAGGGCGCGGGGACAATCAGGGAATGGCCGTTGGATTTTTCCTCGGTGGCGATGCCGTGGAGGCTGCAATACTCGCGCACGCGGTCGAGGTGAGCGAAGAAATCGAGCGCCCACGGCTCAGTTCCCGGCAGCGCGGCCAGCGTGGCGGCCCATATGCGCGCGGCGTCGCCCCCACGGGCGGGCTCACGGCTCTCGACCTCCATCAGGTCGAAGCCCACGGCTTTCACGTCCGCACCCAAGTCGAGCGGCTCGATTTCCATCACGTAGTGCAGATCCGCCACGGCGCGCTCAGTCGTCCGCCGACATGCTTTTGGCGAATCGCCTTTGGAAGTCAGGGGTAGATTTGCGTACTTCGAGCCAGTCGAAAAAGGCGTCGGGGGTATCGAGCCACACCTTGAACCACTGCATGATTTCTTCCTTTTCGGCCCGCTTTTCCGGCTCGACTTTGTGGTTGCGCGCGATCATTTCGGCGCGGCGGCGGCCCATGCGGGCCACTTCGAGGACGCGCTCCACGGCCGCGCGCTCGTCTTCTTCCTTGAATTTCCGGTACAGCTCGTCCAGGCGCATGATGCACATTTCCGCGTCTTCGAGCGTAGCGAAGTGCAGCAGGTCCTGAAATTCCTCTTCGTACTGGCCTTCGGTATCCGCTTTGGTGGACCACACGATTCGCATTCCCGCGGTTTCCAGGACGCCGGCGATGTAATCGGGCGAAGTTTTTCCTCCCGGGCCAAGGCGCGCGACGAGTTGACGGCGGATCTGCTCGACTTCGGCCGGGGTGAAGCGCGGCACGGCAAGCTCGCGCGCGATTTCCAGGATCGTTTCCTTCTTCGTCGGGTGATCCGGATGTGTCATTGCATCCTCGCGGGCTTGAATTGTTTCACAGCCTGCGCTGGAGAGGAAGTCCCACTTGCGGCGGTCTGCTCCTGCTGCAGCAGGCGGCGGTAGCGCGCGACGTTCTGATTATGCTCCTTCAGGGTCTTGCTGAAGAAGTGTCCGCCTTCGGTATTAGCGACAAAATAAAGATCGTCGGTCGGCGGGGGATCGAGCGCCGCACGCAGCGCCGCTTCCCCCGGATTGGCGATGGGGCCCGGCGGCAGGCCCTTGTTCCGGTAGGTGTTGTAGGGAGACTCATAGTGGAGATCGCGGCCATCCAGCTTTCCGCTATATAGGCCGGCAAGCGTGAGGGCATAGGCAACGGTGGGATCGCATTGCAAGGGCTGGCCGATGCGCAGGCGGTTGGTGAATACTCCGGCCACGTGAGGGCGCTCTTCCGGGCGCGGCGTTTCGCGCTCCACCAGCGATGCCAGCGTTACCACATCCTGCGCGCGATTCTGCGCCGGCGGGTCCGCCGATAACAGGGAGGTCCACTCCTGGCGGAACTTTTTCAGCATCGCTTCCGTCATGTCCTTGCCCGTCATGTGGCGCGGAAATTCGTAGGTTGCGGGAAACAGAAAGCCTTCCAGGGACGGTGCGCCGGGCGCGAGATCGCGGATCGGCGAAGGGTCGCGCGCTGCGGCCAGGAAATTCTCCCGGGAGAGGAACCCTTCGCTCGCGGCAAGATTCGCGATGTCATACATCGTGAAGCCCTCGGGAATCACGAATTCCTTGACGTAGACGCGGCCATTAGCGAGGGCGTCATAGACGGCGAACGCGGTCACGGGGCGATCGAAAAAATATTCGCCGGCTTCCAGAGTGTGGCGCTTCTTCGCGCGGCACAACCATGCAAAGGCGAGCTGGCTGCGCACCACGCCATTTTCCGCCAGCAGCCTGGCAATGGTGCGCTGCGACGCGCCGTGCGGGATGTCCACATATACGCCGCCGTCGGGAAATCCCTGGTACGGCTGGTAGAGCGCCAGATAAAGATATCCCGCTCCGAGCACCAGCAAAAGAAGGAAAAATAGGAAGACGCGGCGCATGTCAGTCTCGCGCTCCGTCCTGGCGGCGCGCGCGTTGCAGGTAGTCCCGCAAGATGATCGCTGCGGCGACATCGTCGAGAGGAGTTTTCTTTCTATTTTCAATGCGGGCCTGCGAGCCGCGAAGCGTCTGTCTGCGAGGCTCTGCGGCGGAGATGGTCTGCCTGGCTTCCCAGGAACTCAGCCGCTCGTCCATCAGATCGACGGGAATGCCAAGAGCTTTTCTCACCCGCTCGGAAAAACCTTTCACTTCCTCGGACATTTCGCTCGGCGATCCGTCCAGATGAAGCGGCAGGCCGACGACGATTCGCCGCACCCGCTCATCCCGTACCAGGTCGCGCAAACGGCCCAGGTCGCGCCGGCGATTGGTCCGCTCCCAGGTGGCGAATGGGCGCGAAGTGACACCGGATTCGTCGGAAAGAGCCAGGCCCAGCCTCTTCTTGCCGTAATCGATCGCCAGAATCACACCCATGGCGTGGGAAGTGGCGGGCGACGGCGCAGCGCGATGCGGAATTTCCATAACGTTATTATAACGTGGAAGGATGGTTTTCTTTGGTGAGCCGGATGTCTTGCCACCCTCGTGGTAACCCTTCGTACCTCAGGGTTGCCGTCCGCGTGCGCCCGATTCCCACAGCGGCCACAGGCCCGCGATCTTCATCTGCGCGTCCAGGCCTGTGGCTTTGAGCAGCGATTCGATTTCGGGGCGCGACTGGCGCGGGCCCAGCGGCTCGGCGCGTTCGGCAGCGCCAAACGTGGTGACCGCGGCGATGGCCGTATTTACCTTCAGTTGCAGCAAGTCCACTTTGTCGAGAGTGTCCGAGGCGGCGTGATAGTTGGGCAGGTAATTCGCCTCTTCCTGATTGGCGATGAGCGTCGGCACGCCCTCGACCAGGAAATCGAAATTATCGGCGCCCAGGGGAGCATCGAACACGTGCTGATCGGCGCCCCACGAATCGAGTGGCTTCAACGCTTCGCGCACGCCGCTTTCGATATCGTGGCGTCCGCCGAGCATGTATCCGGTTACACGTCCGATTCCCATGTCGAAAATAATTGCGACTCGGGCGCGGTCCATTTCCGCTCGATGCGTGCGGACGTAAGCCCAGGAGCCGAGCATGCCTTGCTCTTCTCCGGTGAAGAGAACGAAACGAATGGAGCGGCGCGGGCGCTCGCCCGTGCGCAGGATGTCGCGCGCCGCTTCGACGACCATGGCGGCGTTGCAGCCGTTGTCGAGCGCTCCGTTACCGAGTTCCCAGGAATCCAGATGCGCGCCCAGCAGCACCCATTCGTCGGGTTTTTCGCGGCCGCGAATTTCGCCGACCACGTTTTCCTGTTCCGCAGGCCCGCCTACCTTATTCGGAATATCCAGGCGCACGCGCACATTTTTTCCGGCCACCAGAAACCGCTCGAGCCGCAACGCATCTTCGCGCGCCAGAATGGCCTGCGGAAGCGATTCAATGACGCCGGTGTATGTGTTGCTGTGGCGGTACAGCAGCATTCGTTCGCGCGTGGACATCCACAGGATGGCTGCGGCGCCCGCGGATTTCGCCCGGGAAATAATGCCTGGCGCATTCATGTATTCCTGAAACAGATCGTCCCAGGTTCGCAGGGGCCCGGAGTGAACCAGGACAATCGCACCCTTTGCCGCGGAGCCGATTTTGGAGAAGTCGGCATCTGTGCCTTCTCCAACCGACACCACTCCGGATTCAAGGCCGCCGGCCGGCGTGCCGGCAGTCCACGCAACCGAAACCAGATGCACGGGAAACGGCGCGGGAGAGAGCACTTCCAGATGCGTCGCGCCTTCCGACCACGTGGCGGGAATCGTGTACTTTTCTGTGTGGACGTCAATGCCTGCTTCGCGAAATGCCGTAACACCCCAAGCCACGGCACGCGCCGCCGCAGGCGTGCCGCTCACGCGCCCGCCAATTTCGTCCGTCAGGCGGCGGAGATTTTCCGCGAGCGCCGATTCTCCCATCGCGTTCTGGATCAGTCTTGGCGCCACCTGCGCGCACAACGATTCCCCTGTCGTGGAACACGCTTCCACATTCGACTTGGCGGCCTCGCGAATGCGCGCCAGTGGGTCGGACTGCGCGCCGGGAAGTTGCGCGGTAGCGGGAAGGGCTCTGGCGAGGACGAAAGCCGCGACCCAGGTTGGGGAAAATCGAAAAGGCCGCATTGGGCTTTGCTCCGGGCAGTTCTATTATGAAAGCAAAATCAGGCCAAACGGGAGTATAGCCCATTGGGCGCGGAGGGGATTTATCAAAAGGGGCAGGCGCTTGCCTGCGATCTTGTGTAGCGCGGCGTCGCCTGATAGTTCTGGTGTGGGGGAATCACGATCCATGGCCAAGCCCGGAAAATCCGAATTGGAGAAAGTTCTTAAATTGATCGTGGATTCCGCCGAAAAGCGGCTTTCGCATTTGCCGCCGAAAGATGCGGCGGCGGTGCGCAAGAAAATTCGTCGGATTGCTTCGGCAACCGCTTCGCTCGGCCGTGTGAAGGCTCCCAAGCCCGCACGAACCCACGCGCGCGCGGCTTCCCGGCGGTCCCGCACAAGAATTGCCTAACGTCCTTCGAGTAAAACCCCTTGGTTGTTATTCCGAACTTCGGCGGGAGCCGGGGTAAACTCCGTGAGGGATCTCGCTTCGGTCTAAATCCAAGA
This sequence comes from Terriglobia bacterium, assembly GCA_020073485.1. Taxonomy (GTDB): domain Bacteria; phylum Acidobacteriota; class Terriglobia; order Acidiferrales; family UBA7541; genus Palsa-360. The sequence goes on from JAIQFB010000005.1 coordinate 64,673, forward strand.
GGCATTCCTCGGCATGAGGCGTGCCTCGGAATGACGGCGGTTTGAGGATTTCCGGAAATCGTCAAACGTTTGCCTGAAGCGAATCTTGCCTTCGCGAGGCCAATCTGATCACCGGCCTGATGCGGCGTCGAGAATGGCGTCCGCCACGCGAGCGACGCGGGCGATCTCGGCAACGTCGTGCACGCGCACGATATGCGCTCCGCCCAGGATCGACGCGGTAACGGTGGCCGCCGTTCCCAGCAGCCGCTCTCCGGCCGGCAAGCCGGGTTCTCCCGCCCGGGCCATCGCTTTTCCCAGGAACGATTTTCGCGAGGTTCCGACCACCAAAGGGCAGCCCAGGCTGGCGAATTCCGGAAGCCGGGCGAGAATTTCAAAATTCTGCTCGTGGCTTTTGCCAAACCCGATACCCGGGTCGAGCAGGATCTGCGATTTTGTGAGGCCCGCGTGGCGCGCACGCGCCAAAGCTTCGCGCAGGCCGGTCATCACGTTCCGGATCACATCGCGCGCGAAGGGCCCTCGCTGCATGGTTCGCGGCGCGCCGCGCATATGCATCAGGATCATGGGCGCTCGGGCGCGCGCCGCGATCTTCGCCAGGCGGGGATCCGCACGCAAGGCCGAGATATCGTTCAGAATTTCCGCGCCGGCGTCCAGCGCCGCTTGCGCTACTTCGGCCTTCTGCGTATCCACGGACATGGGAATGCGGAGCTTGCCGCGCAAAATTTCAATGACGGGCAGAATCCGCCGAAGCTCTTCATCCGAATGAATGGGTGTTGCGCCGGGGCGCGTCGATTCGCCGCCGACGTCGAGGATGTCCGCGCCTTCGCGTTCGAGTTGCAACGCGCGGGCCACGGCCGCTTCCGAATCCAGATACGCTCCGCCGTCGGAGAAACTGTCAGGCGTGACGTTCAGCACGCCCATGACGAGCGTGCGCGGGCCCAGCAGCAGAGTGCGCGAGCGCAGGCGCAGGCGATACTGTTTGCGGCGAATCATCCGGCAACGATCATACCGAAAGCGCCCGGAATTTCTACGTGGGAATGAGCCGAGAGGAAGACCCGCGGCGTGGCATTAAGGAAATCGCAACCCCGGAAGAGCAAGAGGCATCAAATCAGGTATGGTAGGATGCCAGCACGATAGGGGATAGCGCTTGGCCGGGCAATATCTCGCAAGAAATTGGGCCGTGGCAAACAAACAGGGGCGGATCAGGGGGAAGCTGCGTTGATGAAGTGTTCAGGAATCGTTTGTGTCATGCTGGCAGTGGTCTGTGCGTTGGCCGGCCCCATGCTTATCTCCACTTCGGGAATGCCCACTTCCCAGCAGGCAAATTTGACGCTGGAAAACGTTCTCAAGCAGATGGACGCGCAGGCGGCGGACTTCCACAGCCTGACGGCGGATCTGGAAAGAACCAAAGTGACTGTCGTGGTCAACGACAAATCCACCGAATCCGGCCGGATCCTTGTGCGGCGCGACGACAAGATGCGCATCGAACTGACGCAGCCGGACGAGCGAACCATCCTGCGCGACGGCGACAATTTCTATATCTATAATCCCAAAATCCGGCGCGTCGAGGAATACAATCTCGGCAAGAAGAAGTCCGTCGTCGACCAATTCCTGTTGCTGGGGTTCGGCACTTCGGGGAAATCGCTGACGGAAAGCTACGCGATGACCCTCAAAGGCGAGGAAACGCTCGATAACAAAAAAGCCGTATTGCTTGAACTCGTGCCCAAGACCGACGAAGTGAAGCAGCAGTTGTCAAAAATTCAGCTGTGGCTCGATGAATCCACGTGGCTCCCCGTGCAGCAGCAGTTTTTCGAGACCGGGTCGGGCGATTATTTCATCATCCGCTACAAGAACATGGCTCGGAACGTGCGCATTTCGGACGTCGAGTTCAAACCCCACTGGCCGCACGGCACCACGAAAATTCAGCCGCAATAAAGTTTCTCTTCTCATACGAGTCATTCTGTAACAGGGAGACTTGGCGTGCATCCGGTCAACGAGACTTCCGCGATTAATCCCACTTATCTGGAAGACGCCTCGGGTTTTCGGGGCCACGCCGAGCGCCTGTTCGTTCCCGAAGACGAGCAGGGCGTTGCCGAAGTATTGCTGCGCGCCACGCGAGAGCGGATTCCCGTGACCATTTCCGGCGCCGGCACCGGCGTGACCGGCGGACGCGTGCCGCAGGGCGGCTGGCTCATATCATTGGAGAAATTCTCGCGCCTCGAGATCAAAACCGGAACCGCCATTGCCGGCGCGGGAGTGCTGCTTCGCGATTTGCAGGCCGCTGCCTCGGCGACCCGGCAGTTCTATGCGCCCGATCCCACGGAAACCACCGCGTGCGTCGGCGGTACCATCGGCACGAACGCCAGCGGCTCGCGCAGTTTTAAATATGGCGCGACGCGACCGCATGTTCTGGCACTCCAGGTCGTCCTGGCAAATGGAGAAATCCTGCACGTTCGCCGCGGCGAGGCCGTTCGTTTTCCGGTTCCCTCGATTTCGATTCCGCGCAGCACAAAACACGCTGCCGGTTATACCCTCACCGCAGGCATGGATTGGGTTGACTTATTTGTCGGCTCCGAAGGCACCCTGGGAGTCATCACCGAAGCAGAGCTGAAATTGCTGCCCGCTCCGGAAACGATTCTGGCCGGCGTTATTTTTTTTGCCAGCGACGCGGACGCACTGGATGCCGTTGACGATTGGCGCACGAGCGCGGCCCCGCGGATGATTGAGTATTTTGATCAGCCTTCGCTGGAGCTCTTGCGCGCGCGCTTTCCGGAAATTCCCACAACGGCGGCCGCAGCTCTTCTTATCGAGCAGGAACTGAAGGGCGAAGACGACCCCGAAATGCGGCGCTGGCTGGATCGCATGGCGCGGGCGAAAGCGCTCGTGGACGACTCCTGGTTCGGAACCTCAAACGCGGACCGCGAGAGGTTTCGAGTGTTCCGCCACAGTTTGCCCGAGATGGTGAACGAAACCTTGCGGCGCACCGGCTGCCTGAAAATGGGCTCCGATTGCGCTGTGCCGCTGGAACACAACCGCGAGATGGTCGATTTTTACCGCGCACGGCTCGATGAGAAATTCCGCGGGCGTTATGTGATTTTCGGCCACATCGGGGACGCGCACCTGCACGTGAATATTCTCCCCGCAAAAGAAGAATCGGCGCAGGCCGCTGAAATTCTGCTGGAATTTGCGCGCAAGGCCGTGGCACTCGGCGGCACGGTCTCGGCCGAGCACGGTCTCGGCAAACGCAAGGCGCACTTGCTTCCCATCCAGTTTTCGCGGCAGGAAATCGAAGCGATGAGGGACGTCAAACGACGCCTGGACCCGGCCTGGATCCTTGGGCGAGGAACTCTGTTTGCAGAGAAGGACGGTTAATCGCCTGCTGCGATCTTACGGACTTTTCCCGATCCCGGTTCACGCATCATACCGGCGCGTTCCTGTCGCAGCAAATGTTCCTTGCGCTTCAGACCCCAGCGGTATCCGCCGAGCGATCCGTCTTTGCGCACCACGCGATGGCACGGCACAACGATGGCGGCGGGATTGGTGGCGCACGCCCGGGCAACGGCTCGCGTCGCCTTCGGGTCTCCCAGCGCGCGCGCCATTTCCGAGTACGTCCGCGTCGCGCCTGACGGAATCGCGCGCAGAGCCTCCCACACGCGCCGCTGGAAAGCCGTAGCGATTACATCCGTCGGCAGGTCGAGCCGGGGATTCTGCCCCGCAAGGTGGCGGACAATCGCGCGCACCCATTCGGAATGTTCCCCCGGGGCGCGCCGGATTTCCGCGCAAGGATATTCCTCACGCAGCGCCGCAGTCAGGCGCGCGTCGTCATCGCCCAGGCTCACCGCGGAGATGCCGCGATTGGTGGCCGCCACCAGCACGCGGCCCAGCGCACTGTTCGCGATCGTATAGGTAATGTTCATTCCGAGGCCTCCACGGCCGTAGGTGGCGGGCGTCATGCCCAGTTGCGCATTCGATTGCTCGTACAGGCGGCTCGCGGAGCCGTAGCCCGCTTCATACAATGCAGTGGTCACGTCAATTTCCTTTCTTAGATTGGATTTCAGCCGAGCCGCGCGAATCGCGTCGGCATATTGCCGGGGCGAAATGCCCAGGGCCTTGCGAAACGTACGCTGCAGGTGCGTGGCGCTGAGGCCTGCCACCGTGGCCAGGCGGCTCAGGCTGGCGCGGCCGTCCTCGCTCGTCTCGATTTCCCTGCACACCCGCTGGATCATGCCTGCTTGCGCGCCTTGCCGGTGTTCCTGCGGGTGGCAGCGCCGGCAGGCGCGGAATCCGGCGCGCTCCGCTTCGTCGGGCGTGGAGAAGAGCATTACGTGTTTGGCGTCCGGGCGCCGCGACGGACACGAAGGGCGGCAATAAATTCCCGTTGAACGCACGCCGTACACAAATGCGCCGTCGCTGTTCGCATCCCGGGAGGCTACGGCGGCGAGGTACTTGCGGCGGACGCTCGCAGGAAAATTCGATGGTGCGCTAGAAATCGTGTTCACGGATCGGCTGGCTCCTTCTGCCTTGAAGATATCGGAATTGCGTCCCGCGGTGCTATCCGAATCTTGCGTTCAAACTAGGGGCGGCCATGACGGCCATGGCAAGGTGGAGTCCGAGGGCTGAGCCGCAGGGAGTTGTGCGTTAGGACAATCCCAGCAGAACGCGAATTGACGGAGAGTTTAGCGCAAGGGATAGTGTCTGCCAGCAGTGCCAGAGGCGTTAAAAATAAGGGAGACCTATGCGCACTGCTCGACACACAAAAATCATGCACCATTCCGACTCCAGTCGAGGCGGCGAACCCGTCGCCATCAAGAAATTGTCCGCGAGTTCGGCGACTTCTGTGGTGGAAACGCCGTCCTGGACCACGCGCGCCAAGCCGAAAGGGATGGCGCGGGTTCCCACGCATGCCGTGCGCCCGGTAGAGGAGCGGCGCAGCTACACGCGCGCGAAGCTCAGCCTGCCCCTGCGCCTGAAGCGCATTGCCGGGCAGCGCGGGCACCGGCACCAGTCCCTGCGGACCACCAACATCAGCTCGAGCGGCGTCCTTTTCCTTTGCCCGCAGCACATCGAGCCGGGAACTCCGCTGGAACTCGAAGTCTGCCTGGTGGACAGGCCTCTGGGCCGGGGCACGGTAAGAATGACGACCGAAGCCCACGTGGTACGGGCCGAACCCGCGTCTCGCTCCGGCTGGCATGCGGTCGCCGTGTGCTTCGACGACATTTCCTTTCACCGGGAAGAACCCATTCCCTCCCGCTTTCTCAAGCAGTAGCCCGCATTGCCGGCTCGGGATTCAAACTCATGCTGCCCTAGAGTGCGGCTCGCGTGGCGCACGCTGTTTCGTGGCGCCGGCGTCTCGCTGGCTGTCTTTCATCTTTTAGCCTGACAAAAATCGCCCGCGAGACGCCGGCGCAACAAGCTCGCTTTGGAATCGCGTGTAATTTCATGCTACTTTTCTTTCGGTAGGAACGAAAAAAGTGGGTCAACTTCAGAAATAGCCACGGGGTTGATATCCCATCAGACGGCCATGAACCGGAAAAATTCCACCGAAGGCATTTTGTTTGACTGGGACGGCACGCTCCTCAATTCCTTCGCGGCCGACGCGCAGGCGTACTTCAGTATGTTTGATGCGCTGGGGATGAGCTTTAGCATGGAAGAGCTCAAGCGGCATTATTCCCCGAACTGGCATAAGGTCTACCGCGCGGCGCGGCTGCCGCGCGCGAAATGGGAGCAAGCCGACCGCCTGTGGATGCGGTTTTATAAGCTGCAACAGCCGGAGTTGCAGCCCGGCGCCCTTCGCGTGTTGCGCACTCTGGAACGCCGATTCACACTGGCATTGGTATCGAGCGGAAGCCGCGCGCGTGTGCGGCGGCAGCTTCGCGAGCATCGGGTTTCGGCGATGTTCCGCGCAAAGGTGTGCAGCGAAGACGCGCCGCGCCGCAAGCCGCATCCCGCCCCGCTGCGCATGGCGCTGGATCAGCTCCGCCTTGTCCCTGAAGTTTGCATCTACATCGGCGACGCACCCGAGGATATCGAAATGGCGCATCGCGCCGGCGTGCGGGGCATCGGCGTTCTCGGCGGATCGCCCGTTCCGGAGCGGCTGCGCGCCGCTTCGCCCGATGCATTGATCGAAACCATTGGCGAATTGCCGGCGGCGCTGAGGAAGTTCGCGTAGGACGGGCTTTAGCCTGTCGGGTTTGGCGAGGGCCAACGAAGACCTAAACCAGACAGGCTGAAGCCTGTCCTACAGGGACCCGCCCCTGTTCATTCCTTCCAAACCCGTACGAATTTGTCGCGTGAGGTTTGGGCTAACTCGTCTTCCCCGCATACTGCAGTTTCACGCGAGCGCTTTTTTCGGCCACAGATTTTGCCAGCTCTTCCTTGTATACCGTGAGCCGTTCGGAGACTTCGGCGTCGGACGTCGCCAGAATCTCCGCCGCAAAAATCGCAGCGTTGGTCGCGCCGGGCTTGTCGATGGCCATGGCCGCGACCGGAACTCCCGCGGGCATCTGCACGCTCGAAAGAAGCGAGTCGATGCCGGAAAGAACCGTGGTGGCCATTGGGACGGCGACCACCGGCAGAGTGGTGATGGCCGCTACGACGCCCGCCAGATGCGCCGCGCCGCCAGCCGCGACGATCACCACTTTCAGCCCGCGGGATACCGCCGTCGACGCATATTCGTGCGTCCGCGCCGGCGAGCGGTGCGCCGAGGTCACTTCAATTTCGTAGGGAATGCCGAATTTCTCCAGCATCTTTGCCGATTCGCTCATCACCGGCAGATCCGTGTCCGATCCCATGATGATGCCCACCAGGGGCCTTCCGCCGTTTTTCGCTGATTTTTGCGCGCTCACCCGTTTGCTCCTTTGTGCAGTTCCGTTGTGTGGTTAATTTGATTCGTTCGTGGACTAGTTTCGCGGCTCGCCATCCGGCGAGACAACCTCGATCCGCCCGCCTCGGCGAATTTTCCCGGGCTCCATCACCCGGCACAAAATTCCGCGCCGCCCGCGAAGCTCTTCCTGCAGCCCCGCTCGAATTTCATCCATCTGGCTGCACGGAGTACACGCATCGGTGATTTCCAGCAGCGCTTCTCCAACGCGGATGCGCTGGCCCAGCGCCAATCCTGAAAGTTCAATTCCTCGTGTGGTGATATTTTCCTTCGCGTGCCCCGGCGCAATCCCGAACTCTTCGAGCGTCTCGATGTCCATCAGCAGGACCTGCCGGCTACTGCCAGTGCGCCCATGCAGGCAGTCCTCGAAGCCTTTGTTTTCGACGGCCAGGACTTCGTCAAACTCCCGCACTGGCTCGCCGCGCGCGAGTGATTGAAACAGGTGCAGGACTTCAGCCACGAGGCGCATCTCCCGCAGCGCACATTTTCTTCAACCCTTTCGCTCCGATGTCGGTGCGGTAGTGCGCCCCTTCAAAATGAATTTTGCCCACCGCTTCATACGCCCGGGCGATGGCCGCATAGAGCGAGTCGGCCGTGGCCGTCACGCCCAGCACTCTTCCTCCACTGGTTACGATGGAACCGCCCTCGCGCTTGGTCCCCGCATGAAAAACGGCTACGCCAGGCAGCGCCTTCGCGTCCTCCAGGCCCTCGATCTTCTTTCCGGTTTCATAGGCCCCCGGATATCCTCCCGAAGCCATCACCACGCAAACGCTCGCGCCGGGCTTCCACGCGGGCTTGAAGATGTGCAATTTTCGCGTAGCCGCCGCCTCCAGCGCCAGCGCCAGGTCGAAATCCATGCGCATCATCAGCGGCTGCGTTTCCGGGTCGCCCAGCCGGCAATTATATTCCAGCACCATGGGGCCACTGGCGGTCAGCATCAATCCGAAATACAGGAAGCCCGTGTACGGGATCCCTTCCTCGGAAAGCCCTGCGATCGTCGGGCGCACAATATCCTTCACAATCATGGATTCATAGTGCGGCGTGATCATCCCGTCCGCGGTGTATGCGCCCATCCCGCCAGTATTGGGGCCGCGGTCGCCGTCGAGGGCGCGCTTGTGGTCCTGCGTGGTGGCCATTGGCAGGAACGACCGCCCGTCGGTCAGCACGATGAACGAAAGCTCCTCACCCTTGAGCGCTTTTTCAAGCAGGATCCGCGATCCGCCCGGGCCAAGTTCATGCTTTTGCAAAACGCGGCGGATAAACGCTTCCGCTTCCGCGCGCGTTTCCGCGACCAGCACGCCTTTTCCCGCGCACAATCCATCCGCTTTCACCACCACCGGCCAATCCACCGCGTCCAGCGCCCGTATAGCCTCTTGGGCGGAATCGAACGAGCCGTACAGCGTGGCGTTCGGAATCCGGTAACGGTCCATGAATTCCTTGGAAAATATCTTGCTGCCTTCCAGGCGCGCATCGCTGCGCGAAGGCCCGACCAGCCGCAGGCCGCGGCACTCAAACTTGTTTCGGATTCCGGCGACCAGCGGAGCCTCCGGCCCCGCCACGGTCATGTCCGGTTTCAATCGTTCGGCGAGCGACACCAGCCCGGCAACGTCGTCCGCGTTCACCGCGAGGCACTCGGCGTGTTCCGCGATCCCGGCGTTGCCCGGCGCGCACCAGATTTTTTCAACCGCGGGCGATTGGGCGAGCCGCCAGACCATGGCGTGCTCGCGTCCTCCGCTCCCAATCACGAGGATTTTCACAGTAGGGTCAAGATAGTCGGAGGGGTGTTGGCTGTCAACCCTTGGCTAACGCGCGGACCAAGCCACGCCGTCCGGATCGGTGCCGATGGCCAGGGTCCCCAGGATTTTGCGCGACGCCACCTCGATGAAGGTCAGTTCGTTGGCATTGGCATTGGTCACGTATGCGTGGCTGCCGTCAGAGGAGATGGAGACGCCGCTGGGCGCTTTGGAGAGCGTCAAATTGGCAAGCAGTTCGCGGCTGCGCGCGTCGAATACGGTCGCCTGATTGCTGCCATCATTCGTCACCCAGACCTGCGCTCCGTCCGGAGTGAACTGCATTCGTTTCGGGCCTTTCCCGCCGCTCGGAAAGGATGTTTCGATCGTGTCGGTGGCCGTCGAGATTATTTCGATCTTTGCGTCGGCGCGGCTGGCCGCCCATACCTCTTTGCCGTCGGGCGAAATCGCGATGCCTTCGGTGCCGGGTCCCGTGGCAAGAATTTTCACTTCGCCGCTGCCATGATCGATCACGCTCACGCTTCCCGAGACCGTGTTCGTCACGTAAAACTTTTTCTCGTCCGGAGTCACCACGATCATGTGGCTGCGCATCTGGTTGGTGTTCCACACGTGCAAAATCTTTCCCGTGGCCGAGTCCAGTTCGAGAACGGCTTGCGGCGTCTCGGATGTCACCCACAGGAATTTCCCGTCATGGCTCGCGGTCATCCCGTGGGGGCCGGTGTGCGTGCCGAGGTCGAACGTGGTTTTCACCTTCCGGTTCACTAGATCAACGACCGTGATGGTGTCGCCGGCTTTGTCGTGCTCCGTGTCTCCCGGCGGATACACGCTGTACCGGCCGAAGTTGCTGACGTACGCGGTGCGCCCGTCCGGCGAAACCGCCACTTCGTGCGGACCTTTTCCCGTCGGAAGCTTCATCAAAACTTTTTCGGTGAAAGGATCGACCAGCGCCAGTTGGAAATCCGATTTGCAGACTACCACGACGGTGTCCGCCCACGACCGCGGCGCGAATGTGCATACGGCCAGAACTGTCACTAGCAAAAATTCGGCGACATTTGTTTTCATCGGCTCATCCCTTGAGCGGTCCAAGATCCCGATTCACGCCCACGCCCGCGACCCTACTCCCGGCCATCCTCCCGTGTCAATCTCGTACCGTTCACGCCGCCTGGAGAGGGCAAGTGTGCTTCCCTTAGTTAGTTTTTAGTTAATCATTGTTGGTCGAAGGAAAGGCCTGAGCCTGAAATTGTGATATAGTCGCGCCATTATGCGCAAGGTGACGCTAATGCACACCTAATTGAAGAAGAGAGTAGTTTTTATTTGCGTTACCGGCTGCTGAGGTTTGCCTTTGCCAAAATCAACTGAGAGCGACATCTCGGACAAAAAGAAAAAAGTGCAGTCGGAATCAAAGCCATTCGTCATGGCCGTGGACGACGATGCCGCTGTTCTTCGCGTCATTAAGACATTTCTTGAGCAAAACGATTATCTTGTGAAGACGGCTCTCAGCGGCGAAGAGGCATTCGCCATGCTGATCGAGGAGACTCCCGCGGTTCTGATTCTCGACGTGTTGATGCCCGGGGCTTCCGGATTTGATATTTGCCGGTTGATCAAGCGCGATGTGCGTTTGAAGAACGTGCCCGTCATTTTCTTAACTTCCAAGAGCGAGCCGAAGGATTTTAAGGCGGGTCACGATCTGGGCGCGGTCATTTATATGACCAAGCCGTTCAAGGTACAGAAGCTGTTGCATGTGGTTCAAATGCTGCATCCCGTTGCCGGATAGCCATAGCGTAGCCCTTGCCGCGGTTCCCGGTTTCTTTCCCGCAGTCAGCGGAGAACGCCCGCCGGAGCCGCCCATATAGGCGCATCCGCCCTGGCAAACGATTCAAACGCCGAGCGCGTGACCGTGTCCAGCGCGGGGGCGGCATTCAGAATGCTGAGCAGCCGGACGGCCACGCCAAATTCACCTGTGGGCAATTGCTCGACACGCACCACCTCGCCTTCATATTCGCTGTTCAGGCACCCAAATGCAGGAATGGCCTGCACCAGCATCCCGGGCCGGTACGAACTATTTTCGGTCATGAAGTAAAAGCCCCAGTGGCCGAGGTCGCGCGTCGTCCGCAATTCTTCAAATGGCACGCCGTCCGGATCCGCCGCTTGTACGTACACTGGGCGGGCGATTCTTGCGCGGTGCTCCCGGCGGCGCTCTTTCCCTTGTGCAAGTTCTGACACGGTGTTCCTCCCTCCTCCGACCTCAATACCAAATCGTACGGCTGGGAAACGGTCGTGTCGATGGAGCGAGAGTACCACCGGCGATAGGAGATTCGGTTGTGCAGCGGACTGGATGGGCAGGCCGGCATGCGGGAACCGCCGATGAGCGTAAGTATTGTAATGGCGCTACACGCAGCTCTCGCCAAACAGCTTTTCCGATCCCCCTTATTCCGGCACTTCGAAATCAGGCCGGGATTTGACGCCCTTTCGCGGCCGGACTACCATGCCGCCTGCCATGCCGGCACAGTCTCCCCGTCGTTATTTCATCCCCGCGTTGCTCGTGTGTTTTCTTCTGTCCGGAGCGGCCGGACTGATTGACCAGGTCGTCTGGAGCAAGTCTCTCGGCCTGATTTTCGGCCATACGGCGTACGCGGTCGCCACGGTCCTGGCCGTATTCATGGCCGGGCTGGCTTCGGGCAGCGCATGGATCGGGCGGCGGAGCGACGCTTGGAATCATCCCGTCGCGATCTACGGATGGATGGAACTTGGCGTGGCGGCGACGGCGGCCATTTCACTTGCCGGACTTGCAGGCGTTCGCGCGGCCTATGTGACCGCATATCCCCACGTCTCTGGAAACGGCGCGGTACTGCTCGCGCTCCGGTTTGCGGGCGCGGCGCTCGTGCTGTTCCTGCCCACATTCCTGATGGGCGGCACGCTTCCCGTCCTGGTGCGGGGCCTCGCTCGAAGTTCTTCGAAACTGGCCTCGCGGCTTTCGCGGCTTTACTGGATCAATACGTCCGGCGCGGTGGCCGGAACGTTTGCCGCGGGCTTCCTGCTGCTGCCGGCGCTCGGCCTGCGTCGAACGCTCGCCATCGGCGTCGCGCTCAATTTGATTGCGGGCGCGCTCGCCCTTGGGCTTTCGCCCGGCGAACCAAGTGCCGCTCCGCAACGTCCGTATTCCTCTCCGGAAATTTCGGCGCAGGCGTCCCCTCGCCTTTCGCGCTTGCTCCTGGTTTGCTTCGCCGTAGTCGGCGCGTCAGCCATGTCGTACGAAATCGGCTGGACGAGATTGCTCTCCACGCAACTCGGCAGTTCGACCTACGCGTTTACGCTGATGCTCGGAACGTTCCTTGCCGGAATCGTTTTGGGCAGTGCGTTGTTCGAGCGCTGGAGCCGCCGCCACGAAACAACTTCCGCGACGTTTGCTCTCACGCAAACGCTCACCGCGCTTGCCGCGCTCGCGTTCCTGGTATTTTTCTCGCGCCTGATCGAAGTCCTGCCGCCGATCCTGCGCGCCACGCACGAATCATTTCGTGGGCTGGTCCTCGCCCAATTTGCCACCAGCGCCCTGGCCATGCTGCCCACGGCAGTCGCTTTCGGATTCAATTTTCCGGCCGCCGTTCTGCTGATTGCCGGACCGCAATCTTCGCCGAGTTCCGAAGCGGATGCTGGAGCGGGTTCCAATGTGAAATCTGGAATAGGCTCGTCCGTCGGCCGTGCCTATGCCTGGAATACCCTCGGCGCAATCCTCGGCGCGGTCGCGGCCGGATTCTGGCTGCTGCCGAGGCTCGGAAGTTTTCATTTGATCGCTGTCACGGCAGCGGCGAATCTTGCGCTCGCCGCCGTTCTTTCCCTGCAATCCGGCTCACGGCGATTGAGGATCGTTGCCTTTGCCGCGAATCTTATTTTGATCGCTGCCGCCGGGGTGATCGGTTTCTCATCCTATTTTTACGATCCCGCCGTGGCGTCGTTCAACACCGTGATGTATTGGAACCTGTACGACCGGCCGCTGACGCTGCGCGAAAACGCTCACCTGGTGGACGTGGTGTATTTCAAGGATGGCCTCAACGCCACCATATCCGTGGCAAGAACCGAAGACTACATTTCGCTGCGCACCAACGGAAAAGTCGACGCCTCCAACCACGACGTTGTCACGCAGCTTCTGGTCGGGCATATCGGAGCGCTGGCGCACCCGCCCAGGCGCGTCCTGCTGATCGGATTCGGCAGCGGCATGACGGCTTCCGCTCTGGCCGGCTACTCGGAACTCGAGCGCCTGGACGTCGTTGAAATCGAGCCGGCAGTGATTGCCGCTGCGCCCCTGCTCACCCAGCTCAACCGCAGCGTCCTGCGCGACCCGCGCGTCCACGTCACCCTGGACGACGCGCGCAATTTTCTCTTCACCACGCGCGATCGCTACGACTTGATTATTTCCGAACCTTCTAACCCGTGGATCGCCGGCGTGGCCACGCTTTTCACCAGCGAATTTTACCGCACCGTGCAGACGCGCCTGGCTTCCGGCGGCGTATTCGTGCAATGGGTGCAGGCGTATTCGCTTTATCCCGAAGACTTGAAAATGCTCGCGGCCACATTCCTGGGCGAATTTCACGGCGCAACCCTGTGGCACGGCGATGCCCCGGACCTCATCCTGATGGCTCCCAGTCCGCCGTCGGCTGAAATTCTCGGTCGTACGCGCGGCATTTTCGATCGCCCCAGCATGCGCGAGGATTTCCGGCAACTTGGAATGGAAAAAGCGGAGGGGCTGTTCGGCTTCTATATGCTGGATGACGCGGGCCTGCGGAAATTCGCTTCCGGCGCGCGAATCAATACCGACGATCTCACGCTGCTCGAATATCACGCGCCGCGTTCACTGCTGGCCCATGGCCTGGAAGATAAAAACCGGGATGCTATTCTGTTCCATCAACAGGCCCCGCTGCCCGATGATCTTCCGGCGGAAGACCGCGATGATGCGCTTGCGGCTTCCGCCGCCACTTCCACGAATTTGGAGGATCCCGACAGCGCCGGCCGATTCCTCCGCGCCCTCGATACCCGCCCGGAAACCGCCGCCATCGCCGCCGCACGCGGGCGCGCCGCGCTCACCCAGTCCGATTTTCGGTCTGCCTATCATGCCTTCGACGCCGCCCTGGCCATCGATCCAAATTCCATTCCCGCTGCCTGGGGCCGCGCGGAGGCCGACCGCCGTTTTGGCAACAATGAAAAAGCGCGCCAGCAGTTTCAACGCATCCTGGAGCGCGATCCGAACAATGTCCCGGCTCTGCAATCGCTGAAACAACTGGATTCCGATTTTTCTCGATGGTCCGAAGCGGAGGACCTGCAGCGCCGTATCATCGCTGCGGATGCACATCCTGGGGCCGCGGCTTACGCTGATCTCGGCAGGATCTATTTGCGAGCCGGAAATACGGACGAGGCGGAAAAAGCGATGCAGCAAGCCCTTGCGCTCGACCCCTACAATTACCAGGCGCACGTCGGCCTCGCCCAGCTATTCGCCGACCGGAAAAAATGGGCCGAGGCGCGTCAACAACTGGAATTTGTCCGCCAATATTTTCCGGATGAGGATGCGGCCATTTATCCGTTGCTGTTTCAGGTTGACGATGCCCTCGGAGATTCGCGCGCGGCCGCCGAAGCCGTGCGCTTCGGCCTGCGCCTGTTTCCGGACGATTCCGATTTGCAGCGCCTGAAGTTGCTGCTGTAACGCTTCTGCTATAGCTCGCCTGTTCAGAGGCGGGCAACAAAAACCAACCTCTCACCTTGAACACTCGGCAAGGTTGCATGCTGCAAAAAAAAAGAGGGCCCCCGGAAGGGCCCTCTCGTCGAACCAAACGCTTCGAGGTTTGGAACGGGTTAGTTTGCGGTGGCCGCCTTGGCAGACTGCGCCGCAGCCTTGGGCGAACTCAGGTAGCCCGAGATCTTGTTGTTGCTGACCTGGTTCACCACCAGTTCGGAAGCCTGGCGGGCTCCGCCGGAGTAGAAGTAGATCGGCTCGTTGATGGACCTGTTCTTCTCATCGTGACGAATGTCATCCACGGTGAGCGCCACCGTATATTGGTGCTTCTTGGCATTGACTCCGCGTAGTTCGATCACTGCCGAGCCGGCATGCTGCGTTTGGCCCTTGCCGGTCAGCGTGAACTCGAAGTAATCGCGTTCGCCCATGCGCTTGAGCTGCTCGAGTTCCTCGTGGTTCCGCGCGATCAGTTCGCCGTGCTCGCCGCGCAATTGTTGGATGCTGCCCTTGGTTGCGTCGAGGTCCGTCTTCACGCCGTTGACGTCCGTGCCCAGCGCCTTTACGTCATCGGTGCTGGCCTTGGTCGCTAGTGTGGTTTCCACCGCCGTGAGTTTCTTGGTGTAGTCGGCGCGGGTTTGTTTTACCTGCGTGCGCGCCGTGGCCAGCTGGTCCTGGGTCAGCTTCAGCTTGTCCGTAACCAGGTTCAGTTCGCCCTGCATTTGATTGTTGGTCTGCTCCGCCTGCGCGATGCGCTGCGTCAGCCCGTCTTCATTCTGCTGGAATGTCTTGTTTTGTGCGGCAAGCGCCTGCTGGGCGATATGCGCCTGGCTGCCGGCGTTCCACGCCATGCCCAGGCCTGCCAGTGAGAGCACCGCCAGCGCGACGACGGCCAGCCCCATCCACCGAGGTGCGCCTTCCGTAGTCGCCTGATAATTCTCTTGGTCGCCGATCATCGTAGTCTCCTTTGCAAATCCCTTGCCTGGTGGAGAAGTGCACGCGTCCGGCCAAATCCATCCTGCCTCTGACTAGCTACCGTATGCATATATAAACAAAGGAGTTAGTAGAATCTGATCGGACGGGGAACGAGAGCGGCAGGGCCGAGAAACGTGTAAGTTTTACGTCTTCATCGGCAATATGTATTGGGTAACTCATTGAATACAAAAGGTTTGATATTACGACACATTTCTTCGCGGAGCCATAGACAAAAATGGGAATCCGGCAGGGTCTGATTTAGGCAGGCAGCTTAGGCGACGCGAGAGTTTCGCGCGTCGTGCGATGCGACTTCCCGGTCGAAATAGATCTCCAAGGTCAGCGCGGCAGCATCGAACACGGCGATGCAGTTCTTGCAAGAGCTAAGATGGCGTTGGACTTCGCTGGCGACCTCCGGGGCGAGGCGCCCTTCCAAATATTCGCAAATCAATCGGATTGTGGCCTTGCACGTCATGCTCATGGAGCCCCCCGTTTAGCTTGGGCCTCATAGAATGTGCACGCCGTGAGCCAAAGTCACTCCAATCCCTAAAAATTTATATCTTACAGATAAATATAGCGTTAAAGGAATTTGATCAGGGCGTGAAACGGGCAGGGAACTCGACCTGGGCCGATAAAAATTTCATTCTGGGAATCATTCTTACAGCGGGAACCCGCAATTGTTTGCGGAATGGCGTCGCCAGAAAACAGGCCACAAATACGCATTCGATTGCACTTTCGAGATCCTCTTACCGGGTTACCGTCATGCTTCTCAGGACTGCAATTCGCTCCGATAGCGGCGGGTGCGTGCTGAACAGTCCGGAAAATACCTGCCCGGCGCTGAGCGGTGCGACGATGAACAGTGAAGCGGTGGCCGGAGAAACATCCATGGGGATTCGGCTGTTGTACGCTCCAAGCTTTTCCAGGGCGCTGATGAGTCCATTCGCATGCCCGACCATTCGCACTCCTGAGGCGTCGGCGGAAAATTCGCGCTGGCGGGAAATCCCCAACTGGATTAGCAGCGCGGCGATCGGCGCGACGATCAGCATGATCAGCGCGGCCAGCCCTCCCCCGCCCCGGTCGTCATCGCGGGAGCCGCCAAAGCCGCCAAAGATCATGGCCCAGCGCCCCATGGAGGCAATCCAGGTAATTGCGCCGGCCAGCGTGGCGGCAATCGACGTGATCAGGATGTCGTAGTTGCGAACGTGCGACAACTCGTGCGCAATCACGCCTTCCAGTTCGTCGTCATTCATCAATTCCATCAACCCCGCAGTAACTGCGACCGATGCGTGCGCGGGATTTCGGCCGGTCGCAAACGCGTTAGGCGCCGCTTGCGGAATCGCATACAGCTTGGGCATCGGCAAATGAGCCTTCGCTGTAAGGCGCTCCATCACAGTGTACAGGCGCGGCATCTGTTCCCGGGAAACCGGCTGCGCCCCGCTGGACATCAATGCAATCTTGTCGGAAAAGAAATACGCTCCGCCATTCATGACCACGGCCATGAGCAGGGCGAAGGTCATGCCGCGCTGTCCGGCAATGGCTTCTCCGCCGAGGACCAAAAGCAAGGTTAGCGCGGTCAAAAGGAATAATGTTTTTACGGCTCTCATAAGTCCACCTATAAATATATACGCAAAATCAGTCTAGAAGTTTCGGCCGTGTGCGTCAACTTGCGGCGTGTTCCTTCGCGCGGCCTGGTCGCAACAGGCTTCGGAAAAGAATCAAAGCGTTGTCATTCCGAGGCATGCCTTTTGCCGAGGAATCTCTCATTCCTCTTTAGACTAGATCCCGGGGAGATTCCTCGCTTCGCTCGGAATGACACTAAAATTGATAAGTGCCATCACTTCCGCCGCTCGGATTTTCCCGCCGTCGCCACCGTTTCAGCCGCTTCTGCCACCGGCGCCTGCGCGGCTTTTCCCTCCACGCGGACGAACCGCATGGCGTCTTTTTCCGGATCGATGTTCACCCGCACCAGGTCTCCCGGCAACACGCTGCCGTCGAGGATGCGCATGGCCAGCGGATCCTGCACCAGCCGCTGCACGGTTCGCCGCAGCGGCCGCGCACCGTAGGCCGGATCGTATCCTTCGTGCACCAGCCGTTCCCGCGCCGCGGGCGTCAGTTCGATGCGCACGTTGCGTTCGGCGAGCAGTCGCATCACCTTGGCCAGCTCCAGGTCCACGATCTTGTTGAGCTGTTCCACCGCGAGCGGATTGAACAGGACAATGTCGTCGATGCGGTTGATGAACTCCGGCCGGAACGCCTGCCGCAACGCTTCCATGGCTTCTTTCCGGGCGCGCTCGGGATCTTTCCCGGCCAGGTCAAACAACGCCGACGATCCCACGTTGGACGTCATCACCAGCACAGCGTTCCGGAAATCGACGGTGCGGCCCTTGCCGTCGGTCAGACGGCCGTCTTCGAGAATCTGCAGCAAAATGTTGAACACGTCCGGGTGCGCCTTTTCGATTTCGTCGAACAGGATCACCGAGTACGGATGCCGGCGGACCTGTTCGGTCAGCTGCCCGCCTTCTTCGTAGCCCACATATCCTGGAGGCGCTCCGATCATTCTGGAGACCGAGTGCTTCTCCATGTATTCGGACATGTCCAGGCGAACCATGGAGTGCTCGTCGTCGAACAAAAATTCCGCGAGAGCCCGGGCAAGCTCGGTTTTTCCCACGCCGGTGGGGCCCAGGAAAATGAACGAGCCAATGGGCCGGTTGGGGTCGGATAGCCCCGCGCGGTTGCGGCGTATCGAGTTGGCCACGCGTTCCAGGGCCGAGTCCTGGCCAATGACGCGCTGATTCAGGCGCGCTTCCATGGTCACCAGCTTCTGCGCCTCGCCTTCGAGCAGACGCCCGACGGGAATTCCCGTCCACTTGGCCACCAGCTTGGCGATGTCTTCCTCGCCCACTTCTTCCTTGAGCATCCCGCCGTCTTTTTGCACTTCATGCAGATTCTTCTGTGCGGCAGCGAGTTCACGTTCCGCGGTCCCCAGCTTCCCGTAGCGGATTTCGGCGACGCGTGCAAGGTCCCCGGTGCGTTCCAGGCGCTGTTCCTCGGCCTTAAGCTGTTCGATCTGCTCTTTCAATTTGCGGATTTTTCCGACGGCCTCTTTTTCGACTTGCCATTGCGCTTTTTTCGCGTTGGATTCCTCGCGCAGGCCGCCGAGTTCCACTTCAAGCTCCTTCAGGCGCTCTTTCGAGTGCGCGTCGGATTCGCGCAGCAACGCCTGGCGCTCGATTTCCAGGTGCAGGATGCGCCGCTCGATTTCGTCGATTTCCACGGGCAGCGAATCCAGCTGCATGCGCAGGCTCGCGGCGGACTCATCGATCAGGTCGATGGCCTTGTCCGGAAGAAACCGGTCGGTGATGTAGCGGTTCGAAAGCGTGGCCGCCGCAAGAATCGCGGCGTCCTGGATGCGCACACCGTGGTGCAGTTCGTAGCGCTCCTTTAGTCCACGCAAGATCGCGATCGTGTCGGTCACCGAAGGCTCGGCAATCAGCACGGGCTGGAAACGGCGCTCGAGCGCCGGATCCTTCTCGATGTATTTGCGATATTCGTTCAGCGTGGTGGCGCCGATGGCCCGCAATTCGCCGCGTGCCAGTGCAGGCTTCAGCATGTTGGAGGCGTCCATCGCCCCTTCGGCCGCGCCCGCTCCCACCAGGGTGTGCAATTCGTCGATGAACAGAATGATCTGTCCCTCGGATTCGGTGATTTCCTTCAGCACGGCTTTCAAGCGGTCTTCAAATTCGCCGCGGTACTTCGCGCCGGCCACCATGGCCGCAAGATCCAAGGCAACCACGCGCTTGGGACGCAGCACCTCCGGCACATCTCCGGCAACGATGCGCTGCGCGAGGCCTTCGACGACGGCCGTCTTGCCGACGCCAGGTTCTCCGATCAGCACGGGATTATTTTTCGTGCGCCGCGCGAGAATCTGCATGACGCGGCGAATTTCGTCGTCGCGGCCGATGACGGGATCGAGTTTGCCGCGGCGCGCCAGTTCAATCAGGTCGCGGCCGTATTGTTCCAGCGCGCGGAACGTGGATTCGGGATTTTGCGACGTCACGCGGTGGCTCCCGCGCACACTCGTCAGCGCCTGTAGAATGGCTTCGCGCGAGGCGCCATGCTTGGCCAGAAGCTCGGCCGCCGGATCTTTTTGGATCGTGGCAATGGCCAGAAGAATATGCTCTGTCGAAACAAATTCATCCTTGAACGTTTCCGCTTCAACGAACGCGCCTTCCAGGACTTTGTTGGCTGCCGCGCTCAAATGCTGCTGCGCCGCGCCGGTCACTTTCGGGAAACGCCCCATCCGTTCTTCGATCTCGCTCGCCAGGGTTTCCGGGCGCACGCCCAGACGCGCCAGCAGCGGCGGCACGATCCCGTCGTGCTGCGCCACGAGCGCGCCCAATAGATGCAGCGGCTCAACCTGTTGCTGGTCGTGCCGCGCGGCAATATCCTGCGCCGATTGGAAGGCTTCCTGCGCCTTGAGGGTCAGTTTGTCGAAGCGGATCATATTGTCTTTACCGTCCTTTTTCTAAGGGCTGTTGCTAAAACCAAGGGGCCGGCTTACCACCGGCCCCAGGGCAGATCACGCAGCATCCATTTCCACCAGCGGGCGAATATGGACGCTTACTTCACGTTCGATGCGGAGGTCACGTTCACCTTCACCTGGCGCGGCTTGGACTCTTCCCGCTTGGGAAGGTTCACGGTCAATACGCCGTTCTTGTACTCCGCGCGAATGGATTCCGGGCTCACGGTGTTCGGCAACGAAAAGCTGCGGCTGAAGGTGCCGTAGGTGCGTTCGATGCGCAGGTAGTTATCCTCCGCCACCGACTTGTCAAACTTACGCTCCCCGCGGATGGTGAGCAAGTTGTTCTCGACGCGCACATCGATGTCCTTCTCATCCACATCCGGCAGATCGGCCTTCACCACCAATTCGTTGGGTGTCTCGTAGATGTCGACCGACGGTGCCCAGGCCGTCAAAGCGGACTCATCCCCCTGGCTGCGCACGGTCTCGTTAAAAATGCGGTTTACCTGATCTTGCAGGGCGGAAAAACCGCGAAAAGGCTGGAGTCTGGTGATTGTGGTCATGATTAAGGTTCCCCCTTCTTTTCGTTAATTTTATTACTGCGTGCAAAGCATATAATATGCGTGTAATATAGTCAAGTTATTTTTGCAGCTCCCGAATGAAAGGTGAATTCTTTATATCGCCTTATTATAGTTAGGTTTAGGAGTTCATCCACCAGGCCTGTTGCGCGAATGCTCCCGGTTGATCTATAGTCTTGGTGCTCAATCATGCGCCTATCAGATTTCGATTTTCACCTGCCCCCGGAACGGATCGCGCAGCGGCCTCTGGCCCAGCGTGACGCTTCCCGCATGCTGCTTTTGGACCGCGCAAGCCAGACCTGGGAAGATGCCTTGTTTTCAAGCTTTCCCGTTCGCCTGCGGGGGGACGAGTTGATCGTTGTGAACAACGCGCGCGTCATCCCAGCGCGTCTGTTTGGCCGCCGCCTGGGGGTTCGCGCGGAAAAGCCCGGAAAGAATCGCCGCGCGGCGCAGGAATTCCTGTCCTCCGAAATCGAAGTTCTGCTGACCAGGCAAATTTCCAGCGATGAATGGGAGGCCCTGGTCCGCCCGGGAAAAAAAATGCGCGTCGGTGAGCGCGTGGAATTCGGCGAGGGGGAACTTTTTGCCGAAGTATTGGACCGCGGAGAGTACGGCCTGCGCCGGATCCGCCTCTCCGCTAAGGGAGATCTGAATCAGGCCATTGAGCGCCTGGGCCATATTCCGCTGCCTCCGTACATTGCGCGCGAAGACGACTCGGCCGACCGCGAGCGCTACCAGACGATTTTCGCGGACCGCCCCGGAGCCGTGGCGGCGCCCACCGCCGGCCTGCATTTTTCGCCGGCGATTCTGGAAAAATTGCGGGATCGAAAAATCGAAGTGGCCACGATTACGCTGGACGTCGGCCTCGGAACGTTCCAGCCCATCCACGAGGAAGAGATCGAGCAACACAAAATTCATTCCGAGCGCTACGAAATCTCGGAACAAGCGGCTGCGGCAATTTGTGGCGCGCGCCGCGCGGGCCGTCCCATCCTGGCCGTGGGAACTACGGTGGTGCGTGCCTTGGAAGACGCCGCGGCGAAATCGGCCTTGCACCACGGCGCAGACGTCGGCGCGTCAGCGCCACTGGTGGAAGCCGGCGCGGCGGAAGCCGACATTTTTATCAAACCCGGCCACGCGTTTCGCGTGGTCAACCAACTCCTCACCAACTTCCATCTGCCGCAATCCACGCTGCTCGTGCTGGTCAGCGCCTTTGCCGGCCGCGAGCTGATTCTGCGCGCTTACCGCCACGCCGTGGAATCCGAGTACCGCTTTTACAGCTACGGCGATTGCATGTGGATCCGGTAGATTTTTCGGGGGCTCGCCAGTTTCCAGGAATACACTTCATCAAGCGGGATCCATCGTTATTGGCTTGCGATTTTTCTGAGGAATGCGATCTGGCCGTTTAAACGAGGTGTTGGCCCCGGGCGCTTTGCGTGATACCCTCCGCAAATCAAGCCGCACCAGAAAGCATGAATCCCGCTCGAAAGGAGCCAACCAATGGATCCGACGAGACCCAAAATACCGGTCGAGGCCGTGGAACTCTACAACCTGTTCATTCACGGCGTGATCAGCCGCCGCGCGTTTTTGGACAACGTGCAGAAGTTCGCAGTCGGAGGCCTAGCAGCGTCCGCGATTATTGAGGCGCTGATGCCGAAGTACGCAGAGGCGCAGCAGGTCTCCAGGACCGACGAGCGCATCAAAGCCTCGTACGTGACCATTCCTTCGCCGCAAGGGAACGGAATGATCAAGGGATATTTCGTCCGGCCCTCCAGCGCCGACACGCGGGACGCGACGCCGGCGAAACTGCCCGGCATTATCGTCGTCCACGAAAATCGCGGTCTGAATCCGCATATCGAGGATATCGCCCGGCGGCTCGCCCTGGTGAATTTCATGGCGTTTGCACCCGACGGGCTCACTTCGCTGGGCGGATTTCCTGGTGACGACTACACCGGCGGCCAGATGTTCGGCAAAGTCGACAGCAAGAAGATGACGGAAGATTTCGTGGCCGCCGCCAGGTGGCTGAAGGCGCGCCCGGATTGTACCGGCAAGATCGGCGCAACCGGTTTCTGTTACGGAGGAACGATCTCCAATACACTGGCCGTCCGCCTCGGAGCCGATATCTCGGCCGCAGTGCCTTACTATGGCGGCCCTCCGGCCGCGGAGGACATTCCGAAAATCAAGGCCGCGGTTCTGGCACATCACGGAGAGCTCGACACGCGGCTTGCTTCGACGTGGCCGGCATACAACACGGCCCTGACGGCCGCAGGCGTTCCCCACGAAGGTTACATCTACCCCGGCGCGGTTCACGGATTCAATTGTGACGCGACGCCCGAACGCTACAACAAAACCGCGGCCGATCTGGCGTGGCAGCGCACGGTAGATTGGTTCAACAAATACACGCGTGCCTGATTTCTTTCATACTTCACAAAAATAAGAAGCCGCCAACTTCACCGCGAGCAATCCGGGTGCGAGTTCTGATCTTACGCCGCGTCCGCGCATGACGAGGCCCCTCGTGTGTCCTCTGGCGATCCGGAAATTGCTTGCTGGAATTTGAAAATTGTCTTTGGGCTCCGCTCCCCAGGCAAATTCGTTGTGTTGCAGGCTGGGTGAGCGTACGATGCGCCAGTCACTGGTCCAAATCAGAGGTTCCAATTTGCGCAAGGCGCGAGACCGGCATTCGCATTTACGAAATGAGGGACCCATGGCGTATTCACAGAGCAACAAGTCGATGATTACTCGCTCAACATTCTTGGGATTCTTGTGCGCCTTCGTATTTCTGGGATGCAATTCCGCGCCGCAGCCGCCAGCGGCGGCGCCGGACACGCGGGCCGCCGATGAAGCGGCAGTCCGAAAAGCCGACGAGGATTGGTCGGCGGCCGCCAAGGCCAATCAAGTCGATGCATGGATCGCATTTTATTCGGATGACGCCGTGGTCTTCCCACCCAATGATGCCATGGCATCGGGCAAAGACAGTATCCGTAAGGCCATTGGCGAGTTCCTGGCCATGCCCGGTCTTTCGGTCAGCTGGAAGACCACGAAGGTGGAAGCGGCGCGTTCGGGAGAGATGGCCTACTCCTATGGAGCGTATGAAATGACCGCGAAGGGTCCCAAGGGCAAACCCATGCAAGACCATGGGAAGTACGTGGAGATCTGGAAGAAGCAACCGGACGGCAGCTGGAAGTGCTCGGAAGATATCTGGAATTCGGATCTGCCCGCCACGCCGCCCGCGAAGTGAATGACCGATTGGCAGCGAAGGCGGCTCGCCGGGACAACGATAGTGGCGCCCGCCCCGCGGCTATTTTCCTGGTCATGAAGCCAAGGAGGAACCCATGAAGTGGTATCACTACATCGCTTACTTCTTCGGCGGCGCTTTCCTGGTGAATTCGGTTCCGCATTTCACGAACGGTGTCTCGGGCCGCCCGTTTCCCAGTCCCTTCGCCACGCCGCCGGGCCAGGGGCTTTCTCCCGCGTGGGTGAACGTTCTGTGGGGCCTTTTCAATTTGCTGATCGGGTATCTGCTCGTGTGCCGCGTGGGAGATTTCAGTCTGCGGAAAACACGCGACGTAGCCGTCGCCGGAATCGGCGCGCTGGCCATGGCCCTGATGCTGGCGCAGGCATTCGCGCGGGTCTACACAGGCCGGTAGCCTGAGCAAGTCGCAACTGTGGCCGTGTTGCAGGAAGTCCGTTTCTTGGAAAACGGGGCTTTCCCCCGGGCGCTGCATGCGCCACTCTTGTCGGATTCCGTGTGCCGGGCGATAGCCCCCGGTAGCAATTCTAATTGTGAGCGGAATTCCTTCTACGCGCTTCCATCATCAATTCAGGAGTCGAAAAGTAATTTCCACCGGGACCCTCATTTCAAGTGTCTGTCCATTTGGATCCCTGGCCGGAGTAAACCGCCAGTTTTTTACTGCCTTGACGGCCTGCTCGTCCAGCTCATGGCCCAGCCCGCTTACGGCAACCAAGTCCTTTGGCCGTCCGTTGACCGAAACCGTCGCCAGCATGGACACAGTCCCTTCGATACCCTTTTTCCTCGCTTCAAACGAAAAATTCGGACTCGCACATGCCAAACATGATGGCATTTTAAAGGATTTGCCGGGATCCGAAGAGCCTTCAACTTTTATGCTTATACCCGACTCAGGATCCACCCAAATTGGAGGCAGCGGTGCGGCGTCGCCCGACAGCCTGGCTCCGAATTCCTCAAATTCCCGTTGCTCATACACGAGAATGGAAACACGGTTATCTCCCGTGACCTTGTATTCGATCAATATGTTCGCGTTCAAATTTCGCGTAACACGTGTGACAGCGGCGGGAAAGTACCGGTCAACAGGGAGAAAGCCTTGCGCGGTCAATGCCGATGTGAGTGCATCCTCCGGGACGATTCGCAAGTCCCGATCCGTTGCCACCAGAGCCGCGCGTACGATGGCGTCCAATTTGCTGCAGGATGAAAGCTGTCGAATGCATGGGGAAGGCATGGCGACGGCAATATGAAGCTCCGGGACATTTGAGAGTGCGCGGGAGAGGAGCGGAGTCAGTTGCTGGATTTGAGAATCTTCTTGCGAAAATAAAGGCAACCCTCCAGCGCGGGGAATCAGCAAAGCGAGGACGAAAACAAGCCTGGTGGTCCGCATGCCCTCTTTCATATCACGAAATTTGGGTATCATGGGCGGTAGCGCCCCAAAAGCTACCGCCCCGATGCGGCGTCCGGTTTGCATGAGCTCTCAATATTTCTTTAAGGTGAAGGATTTGAGGCCAAAAGACCAATCGCGCCCCCAGCCCTCACGCGATTTGCAGAATTTCCCGCGTGCCGGTCACGTACAGATCCGTGTAGCCTTTCATTTTGTCTCGGAACGCCGCATTGGTACCGTAGTCCTTCAGTTGAGCTTCAAATCCGGCTACGTTTTCCACTTCAAATTCCAGGATGACGCGGTTGAATTCACCGGTCAGGTCGGTCAGCACGCGATGGCGCGAAATTTTGGCCGCCGCGGCCGCTTCCTTGATTTGAGCGGCGAGCTTACTTGCGCTTCCCGGCTTGGCCGTGAAGCAATTGCGCACGACTAGCATGGATCCTCCTCTTTGTATTTCCTGGGAAATGTCCTCTGCGTGGGGCAGAGCGCGCAGATCATACTACTGGGACGCGGTTGCAAGCCAAATATACTTCGCCGGGGCGCCAACGGTCATGTCGAACAAGGTTTTTTACTTAGACCTGCGCCAAATGAATTCCGAGCGGGTCAGGTTTGCCGTCCATCGCTGGTGTGTCATCAATCCAGGCGCTATCCCGGTAACAGACTCGCGCTTGCCGTGCCGATTGCGCGAGAAGTCCCGGATTCGTGCTGTTGCGAGGGATCACTGTATCTCGTACTGATACTCCTAGTACGGACAAATCTAATTCGACGGTTTGGCCCTATTTCAACTTGACATGGGGAGATGGACCATCTATGAACACTGCTCGGAAAATCAAACCAATCATGGGAGAGGTGCGATCTCGCTTCCATGGGAAATAACTGTTCTGAAAAATTTTCGGAGGAGACAATGAAACGCATTCTGTTCCCAGCCAGCATATGCGGGCTGTTGTTAGCAGCGATTATGATTACTCCGTCCCCGGCAAAAGCGGCGACAACTTACAACGCGAACGTTGGAGCCGAGACCCGGGACCAGGCCGTCCAGGCGGACGCTTTTCTCCCGAATGAGCTTTGGATATTCGAAGGCGACAGCATCAAGTGGACCTTTGTTCCCAAGAACGAGATCCACACGGTTACGCTTCTGAAGCCGGGGCAGATCCGTCCGTCGGCGCCTCCACCGGCCGGGCCGCCTTTTGTGGTTCAGGGCGTGAACTGCGGGCCCGCGGCCAGCTATGACGGCAGCGCATGCGTATCCACTCCAACGGGCATGAACGGTGGGGCCACCTTTACGGTGACGTTTCCGAAAGCAGGAAACTACAAGCTGGTGTGTCTGGTGCACACGGATATGACCGGTTCGGTTCACGTCCTGGTCAACAACGCAGCCAATGCCGCTCTGGTTCGCAGCCAG
The DNA here is from genome assembly GCA_020073485.1 of Terriglobia bacterium. Taxonomy (GTDB): domain Bacteria; phylum Acidobacteriota; class Terriglobia; order Acidiferrales; family UBA7541; genus Palsa-360. The sequence continues at coordinate 91,116 of JAIQFB010000005.1, forward strand.
CGGTTCATTGACGACAAGGCACGTGACGAAGCCCGAGCGATCCTTTCCGACGGCGATCGTCAAGGCGACGATCATCATGACGGGGATTATCATGACGGGGATTATCATGACGGGGATCATCATGACGAGGATCATCGCGGATGGGACGATCGCAGAGATCACGATAATGCAGTGACCGCCGGCATCGGTGAGATCGTCGCGACCGGAGGGGGAACGCAGTACCGCACCGTCGTGCGATTCTTGCCCGGAACGATCCGAATTCATGCAGGGGAATCCGTGGTGTGGACGAACCTGGATCCGACCGAGCCGCACACGGTGACGTTTGGGACCGAGCCCGCCGGTTTTGTTCCAACTCTCTACTCACTACCGCCGGCGCTGGTGCCGGTTCCCGGGCCGCCCATTCCCAATCCGCCTGTTCCGTGCTCTTCTTTGGTGACGACGGATTGCACGGATCCGGACACCGGCACGGTGGTCGGCACGATTAATTGCACTACGACTCCGGCGGCCACTGCCGGGACGACTCCGTGCAATGCCGCATTTACTCCGCAGGTGGACTCGGTTTCTCCGCCGCCGCCGCCCTTCGCGAAATTCAGTTTCCTGAACTCCGGATTTCTGCAGGCCGCGGAACCGGACCGCGTCGGATCCGCGCAGGTGCCTCCGGGGACCACGCGAATCCGCATCACCTTCCCAAAAAAGGGAACTTACTACTACCACTGCGCCCTTCACGATGTGGACGGCATGGTCGGCGCGGTAATTGTTGAGTAAGGTCGCGCCGGGTCAGATGAAAGCACGATTCTTCCGCGGAATGTTGCCGGCACTGTTATTTCTCGCAGGGTCGGTTCACCTCGGGCGGGCTCAGGCGCCGAAAAACGCGCCTGGGCCCGCCGCAGCGGGCCCCGCAAAAGCGGAATACAACGGCGGGATGGTTTCCCCGCCCCTGCCAAAACCGAAATTTACGCTCACCGATACGTCCGGCGCCGCGTTCGATTTCGCGGCGAGAACGCAGGGATACACCACGCTGCTTTTCTTCGGATACACGCACTGCCCGGATATGTGCCCCCTCGAGATGTTCACTATCGCCGAGGCGTTCAAGAAGATACCCCCGGCCTATGCCGATCGATTCAAGGTCGTATTTGTGACTACTGATCCCGGACGAGACACTCCCCAGGCGCTGCGCGCGTGGCTCGATCATTTCGATAAACGATTTATTGGTCTCACGGGAAGCCAGGCAGCGATTGACGCCGCGCAGGTTGCCGCGAACCTTTCGCCCGCGAAAAAATCGGCCGTCCGCGCGGACGGAAATTATGAAGTAGGCCACTCGACCTTTGTCTTCGCCTACACAAAGGACAATCTGGCGCACCTGGTTTACCCCGGCGGGGTGAAGGTGGATGACTGGGCGCACGACTTGCCATACCTCGCGACAGAAACCTGGGCGAATCGCTGAAGCGATACAGCTTAGTTCGATTCCCCTAAAGACCTCACGGGACCTGAAGAATTTCGAGTTGCGGATCAATTTGCTCCGACCACAATTCCAGTAGGACAGGCATACGCCGCGGCGGATGCCTGTCCTACCCTGCGTTCCGCTCTTACCGCTTCGGCGCCAAATCCGCTTCGGTTAGCGCGTTGGGCGGCAGTGTCGATGACATTCCTTTGAAAATAAATCGCTGGGCTCGTGCACCGGGCGCGACTTCCGCGGCGTAGAGATTTCCTTTGGAATCGACCGCGATGTGATGGATGCCCTGAAACTCTCCCGGCGCGGCGCCTCGTTTGCCGAACTGGTAAAGAATTTCCAGCTTCTTGCGATCTACCACCACGACGTGGGAATTGCCGTAGTCGGAAATGTACAGGAAGCGCTGCTCCTTATCCGGCGAGAACGCCAGACCGGACGCCGATCCGGATGCGGGGCCCGCGCGGTTGATGAAAATTTGTTTGAGGTACTCGCCCGCGGGCGTAAAAAGCTGCACGCGCCGGTTGGAGCGGTCGACGACGTACACGATGTCATCGTTCGATACGAGCACACCGTGCACGGGGCTCGCAAACGCAGGCGACCCTTCGCCTTCGGTGTCGAGGGCGCGCCGGCCTCCTCCGCCTTCCGCCGTGTCGCTGGTTCCTCCGTGCCCTCCGGATGGGCCCGGCCCGCCCGAATTCGCGTCATCCACCGGCAGCTTGCCGAACGCGCCCCACATGCGCTTGAACGCTCCGGTATCCGCATCGAAAACAATCAGGCGGCGGTTGCCGTAGCCGTCCGAGACATACAGCTCATTCGTCTTGGGAGAAACGAACAGGTCGCCGGGCTTGTTCACGCTCTTGGGGTCCGTGCTTCCTTGGCTCACGCTTCGCCCGCCAATCTGCATCAGGAATTTTCCGCTGTTGGTGAACTTGAGCACCATGTCGTCGGACCGCTTCGTTTTCGATTGGCCGCTCGGGCTGCTCCCGCTGATCCAGACGTTGTCCTTGTAGTCCACGAACACGTTGTGCTCGGCGTCGGGCCAATCGTACCCAGCGGCTTCTCCACCCCACGCCTGCACGAATTTTCCGTTCGTGTCCAGTTCCACGACGGGCGGCGCGGGAGTCTTGTCCGTGGGAACGGTGCGCGGCCGGTGGATCAGCCACACGTTATCGTGCCGGTCGACCGCGATCTTGGAGACGTTGCCGAGGACCCAGTTGTTGGGAAGCTTTGGCCAAGCGGTGTCGGGCTCGAACACGGGAAATTGGTCTTTCGTGGAACTTTGCGCGGCCGACGAGCGAACAAGCATCCACGGGCTCACGCCAAGTGCGATCAAGAGTGCGGCCAGGACGAAATTTCGCAGCGAATTGCTTTTCGTTGTCATCGCGTTCCTCCTCGGAAGCTGTGTCACAGCCAATGCCGATCACTCGTAGTGGCGCAAGCCACACGGAATTCCCGTGCCCCGCTCCGAAGGCTGGTTGTGCAGGATTCGCCGTTCTTGTGGCCCCCTTGTAGCAAGCTACTCGTGTGTTTGGCAACTCGCATTTTCATGCGCGTCATTGCGCGCAGAAGATGCTATTTCCCCGGCACGATTTGTTCAGCGCGGGCACGATCCCCGTGCCGTTGTCCCCGGCTATTCACCTTCGCTCAGACGGCGCGGCGCAATGCAGGAGTTTCATGGGGAGAAGACTGCCATCAAACGATTTATCAGGAGGCTGCTGTTCTAATTCGGGGAAAGGAGCCGGCGGATGGGCGGCGCGGTGTTCAGAGATACCTCGAAACCACCGCCCGCAGATCAAAAGTCGTTCCGCAGCTTTCGCAAAAAGAAATCAGGTCTTCGTCCGTGATTTTCGACAAATTAAAAGTCTTCAGACTATGGCATTGAGGGCAGTGATTGGTGGCGAATTCAGCCAGCGAGTGGCAACAATCACAGGGCGGAAATATTTGTTTTCTGTTCATGGCGAAAAAGTCTAGCACACGAAAGTATTTGGAATAAACGGAGTTTCGCACGGCTGTGGAAAATTGGGAGTGGACGCACGCATGCGGCATGCGGCGTCACTTTTTCCGCCCGCGGTCTGTCCGAATGAGAAGGCGTGCCGGAGGACATCCCGCCGGCCATTTCCCGCGCGGCGCATGCACAACGTCGGATTTCGTCTATAATGTCGCGGGCTGGGGAGCGCCTCGAATTCTTCGTTCACCATGCGATTTCTGATACTCAGCGACATCCACGCGAATGTCACGGCGCTCGATGCATCGCTCGCCGCGGTCCAAGGAAGGTATGAGCGCGTATTTTGCCTCGGCGATCTGGTCGATTACGGCCCCGATCCCAATGAAGTGACCGACCGTGTGAAGACGCTCGATCCGGTCATCATTCGCGGCAATCACGATAAGGCCGTGGCAGGGCTTTCGGACCTGGAAGATTTCAACCCCGTGGCGCAGATTGCCGCGAAATGGACGCGCGAACAGCTTCGACCCGAAACTCTGACATACATTTCGCAATTACCGGTGGGCCCGGCGTCAGCGGAAAATGTCACGCTCATTCATGGCTCTTATCACGATGAGGATGAGTATGTCTTCGTGCCGGGCCAGGCGATGGGCGGACTGCTGGATTCGCCCACGGAGATTACATTTTTCGGGCACACCCATTATCAGGGCGGATTTTCCTATCGGGCGGGGCATATCGGCGTCATTCAGCTGAAGCCCGAACCGGGACCGAATTTTGCAGCCCTGCGCCTGGAGACCGGGACGCGCTACCTGCTCAATCCCGGATCGATTGGTCAGCCGCGTGACGGCGACCCGCGCGCCGCGTTCGCCATCGCGGACCTGGGCCATCATGTCATTGAATTCTGGCGTGTGCCGTACGACGTTGCCGCCGTGCAGGGCCGTATGCGCGACGCCGGCTTGCCTTTTCCGCTGGTCGAGCGCATCGGCGCCGGGCGGTAGAAATAGTAGGACAGGCTCTTGTGGTGAGCGCATGCGAACCATCAGCCTGTCGGGTTTCGATTTGCACTAGCGGCGAAAGATCGACAGCCCGCCGCGGCGGGTTGTCCTACCAGGAGGACGCACCACTTGATCCCTCAAGCAGAACGCAGCCGGCTTCCCATCGCCTTTCTCATCGGCATTGCGATCGTGGCGGTGCTGGTCAGCGGCGCCGTGCTGTATAGCCGCTACGCGGCGCCCGACGACTCGCAGGTCGAAAAGCCTTTGCCCATGGGTCCCGCCGAACTGGCCTACGCGCCGCAAATTCATTTCCTGGAACCGAAAATGAGCCGGGCGGCGAATTTTCTCAATCAGGAAGTGACCTTTGTATTCGGAACCGTCGAGAATGGCGGAGACCGCAAAGTGAAGCAAATCGAAATTATTCTGGAATTTCACGACCCCTTCAATCAGGTGGTCTTGCGCGACACGCAGCGCCTGTTCCTGCCGAACGCCGCCCCAATGCTTCCCGGACAGCAACGCGATTTTCAAGTCGGCTACGAGCATCTCCCCGCGCAGTGGAATAATGGATATCCCTCAATCCGCGTGTCCGGCCTCTCGTTCAAGTAGTCGCACCGATTACAGTCGGGAAAGATGGCACGAAAGGTGACAATTTCATGCCATTCGCCGCCTGGAATCGCATATAATCCGCGGGCATGGAATTGGCCGCGGAACTTCGGCGGGCTCTGGACGGCGTGTGCGCCGCCGGCGCGCCTGAAGTGCGCGAAAACGGCGAGTGGATTGCGGCGCTGGATGGTGTGCACTATGAGGTCCGTGCACAGGGCGAAGCGGCGCTGCTACATCTGTGGAGCGCGCAGCAAAGCCTCGTCCGGCGCGTGGTAAGTCTCGCCGAGGAGTCTCGCGAGCGCGTGGTCGTGGAGGTGGTCCGCTTTGGACACACGCGCCGCGCGCGCCTGGAATTTGTGGCCGCCGAGGCGCGCGAACCACGTCACGTGGATCGCGCTCAATTTTCCGACCGCCTGCGCCAGATTCTCAGCGACCGCTTTCCCGACGAGAACGTCGATTCGCTGCTGACTTCCGCCGACCTGCGCCACTCGATTTCCGGATCCTACACGCGAGGCCTGACGCACCGGGGTTCCGAGGCGTTTGCCGTGCTCGGCGCGTCCCCCAACGAAGACGCCGCAACAATCGATGGCATTCTGACGTTCGGGCTGATCTGGCTGCAGCAGACGAGGGATCGAGCCAAGCGCCACTCAGTTTGGGGGTTACGGCTGTTCCTTCCGCGGGGCAAAGCCGCAATCACGTCCCACAGGCTGAACGCGCTGGCGGCGCCGCAGGAAGTCGAGCTGTATGAATACGATCCGCTCTACTGGCGCGTCCGGAGGGTGGCTCTGTCGGACGCCGGCAACCTGGCCACCTGGATTGTGCCGCGCCGCGAAATCGAGCAGGCCATCGCCGCCGCGCTACCGCACGCGGAGCGCATTCGCCTGCTCGCCCCCGAAGCGATTGGCATCGGGGTGGCTCCGGCGACGCAGGAAGTGACATTGCGTTTTCGCGGCCTCGAATTCGCGCGCTGGAGACTGGGCGCCATGTGGTTCGGGTTGGGTGACCACCAAGATGTTTTGACCCCCGAAAAATGGCCTGCCCTGGAAACGCTGGTCCGCCAGCTCGACGCGCGCCGCCACCCGCTAGCGTCCGACACCAAGCACCGGCTGTACCGGGCGCAGCCCGAGCGCTGGCTGGAAACCATGGTGGCGGCCGACCTGGCCCGGATCGATGCGCGCCTCGATCCTAGGCAAATCTATACCCAGGTTCCGGCGTTTTCCTCCGGAGACCGCGGCATCATCGATCTGCTCGCGGCCACTCGCGACGGGCGCCTCGCCGTGCTGGAATTGAAAGCCTTCGAGGATATTCACCTGGTTATGCAGGCCGTCGACTACTGGCTGCGCGTGCGCTGGCATCAGGACCGGGACGACTTTCGCCGCTTCGGATATTTTCCGGACACGCCGCTAAAGGCCAAGCCGCCGCTTCTGTATCTTGTGGCTCCCGGGTTCCGGTTTCATCCCGCCCTTGATATCGTATTACGATATTTATCGCCGGAGATTGAAGTGTCGCGCACCGGCCTGGCGGAGAATTGGCGCAGGGGACTAAAGGTGGTCTTCAGGCAGCAGTAGGGGCACGGTCCGCCGCGGCGGATGCCCCTGAGTAGGAACATGCAAAATAGCTTGGAAAAAGAGCCCTAAAATAGAGAAGCAGCCTTGGCAGAGCCAACGCTGCTTCCCGGGGTGTGTCCTTGAAGTGGTTTGTCTAATTAGACGCCGGATATATGAAAAGGTTGTCCGGATTAGAAAAATTTTAAGTTAAAGACGGTTCGGACCGGGATGGAAAGAGCGAAAAAACGCAGCGGAGACGCAACCCTTAGTAAAATAAATACTTGCGCCACTTCTCGTCTTTGTTCCCGATCAGACGCATCAGTTGCCGGGAGGTATGCAGCGTAAAAGGACGTGGCCGCCGCGCCAGGGCAAACCCAGCCTCTTCCGGCGTCCGATCGCCCTTGCTGTTGTTGCACTGATAGCAGCAGGCCACCAGATTTTCCCACGACGAACGGCCCCCTCGCGATCGAGGCACCACATGATCCAGCGTCAGCTCGGAAGCCGGCAGGATGCGGCTGCAGAACTGGCACGTATTACGGTCGCGCAGGAGAATGTTTTTCCTGGAAAGCGCCCGGGTTTGCTGTGGGATATGCCGGTAAGCGAGCAAACGGATAACCGATGGCACCGGCAGCGCCCGCGACGCGGAATGGACCTGGGTATGGTTTACTTCTTCGGCCTGCGCAACGCCCTTGATCATCAGGACCATCGCGCGCCGCACGGCGGTAACATTGATGGGTTCAAAAGTAGCGTTCAGGACGAGGACCGGTTCCTGCATGATGGCCGGTTTCCGGGCCACAGGGGGGAGCGAGCCTGCGGGGCGCTTTTCTCCCCGGGCTTCCGGCAGTTGATTCGGCCGGGGAGGTCTTCCGCTTTGGCCAAATGGTTTCATTCCCCAAGGTTCTGGTGCAACGGAGCCGCCCCCGGGTTTCCAAACTGAGGCAAAGCTCTGGCAACAGTCAGACCCACCACCCGGGCCGCCCCGGCTTGTCTTAGGGCTTTGGAACAGGCATCTAGCGTCGCCCCGGTGGTGAATACATCATCTACCAGCAAAACGCGCAGTTTGTCAACTTTAGCCCTTTGATGTGTAGCATAAGCGCCACGAACGGTCTCCCAGCGCTCCAGCCGGGTTAGACGCAGCTTGTTGGGCCGGGGTCTCGTCCGAACCAGCAAATAAGACCGAAAAGGGATACCGAGGAGACGTGCGAGGGGGCGGGCGATCAGTTCCGCCTGGTTGTAGCCGCGTTCACGCTGGCGGGTCGAGTCCAGAGGCACTGGCACCACAGCATCCGCGGCAAATGAGCCGGGGTTCCGGTCGACCACCCGCGCCAGAAACCCCGCGAACCAGGCCCCCAGCGGAATGACGCTCTCGTATTTAAGCATCAGGATCGCGCGCGCCATCGATTGAGTGTAGGCGCCGTAGCTTCGCGCCACGTCAAAGCTATACGCCCCGCGACGGCACATGTGGCAAAGGCGCTCCCCGGCATTCTGGCCTGCGGCAGTGGAGACAACCGGCCGGCCGCATTGCGCGCAAAGTGGGCCGGGAAGGGTTCTCATCAGCCCGACGATACACACCTGGCAAAACGGGACGCGCATGCCGGTATCCAGCATCTGGCCGCAGATGCGGCAGGGCGCGGGAAATACCAGCGACGCGAGGGCTTCGCGGATCCCGCGCCATTGCGAACTTAGTGAAGAGTCGATCCAGGGCACAATGGTCCCAGCCTACTTCGGCCGGGAGCTTCGGGAAAGGGAAAAGTGGCGCGCCTGACACGAATAGTGACACGGGCGCGGAAGCCGGCGCCCAGCCGGCCCGCGAAGTGCGCGTCAGAAGAAATGAAATCCGGGCGGCAGACCGTGGGTAGGGAAATGCGGAGTTAAAGCAGGCCCTGCTCGTGTTTTTCCGCGCAGCTCACGCAATAGCGAGCCCAAGGCACCGCTTCCAGACGTTTCTGCTGGAGCTCCTCTTCGCACTCGACGCACGTGCCGTAATTGCCTGAGCGGATGCGCGCCAGGGCCTGATCGATCAATTGCAAAATGGCCCGGTCGGTATTGGTCTGGCCGAACAAAAATTCCTTGGTGTAGGAATTGGCGGCCTTGTCGGCGAGATCCACGGTCGGATCGTCATCCGCGGCGCGGCCTTCTTCCTCGGTCCGGGTGATGGTCCTGGCCAGTTCGTCGCGCCGGGTCTGCAACTTCTTTTTATAGTAATCGAGACGCTTCTTATCCATAGTCGGAGCCCCAACATTCACCCAATCGTGCCAGTTACAAACGGGTGATTGTAGGCCTGCTCTTCGGAACTGTCAAGGAAGGCCCTGCTGCGCGCGACTCCTCACATTTTCTACTGGCATTTCGGGGCGTGGTGGCATAGAAAGACCCGACAATGAATAAACCGTTGTCCATGGTGGCCTTTGCGCTCGCTTCGATTGCCCTTGCCGGTGGTGGTCTCCTATTATCCATCCGCGCGGATTCTGTCCCCCACGCCAATCTGGGGGCGCCAGCGCTCGTGGCATTTCCCTTCGGCGTTGGATGGAGCATTTGCGTTTATGTCGCATACAGGCTGCATGGCAGGCGCGCAGCGTGGCTACTTCTGGGTTTTCCTTTCGCGTGGTTCTACCCAATTCTAACCGCCCTATTTGTTATTGGTCACGTTCTACAGGGCGGCGGGGTATAAAGCAGCTATTTTCATTTGCGCATGATCGGTTCTCTGGAACCCTCCGCCTCTTCTCCGCGTGTAAGCCCTGCGGGAAGTGTGGTAAAAGCAACGGGCACCGTGAATTCCGAACCCACATCATTGGATGTCGGACGCCGCACCCAGCGTCGCATCGCGCGGCGCCTGCTGCCCTTTCTTTTCATTCTTTATCTCATCGCTTATCTGGACCGGGTCAATGTGGGCTTCGCCGGCCTGGAAATGTCCCTCAATCTGGGATTCACCGACCGCGTATTCGGCCTTGGCGCGGGGATTTTCTTTGCCGGATATTTTCTGTTTGAAATTCCCGGCGCGATCATTGTGGAGCGCTGGAGCGCGCGGAAGTGGATTGCGCGCATCCTCATCAGTTGGGGACTTGTGACTGTTCTGGTGGCGATGGTCCGGACGCCGGCGCAATTCTACGGGGCGCGGTTTTTCCTGGGCGCGGCGGAAGCGGGTTTCTTTCCTGGGATCGTCGTCTACTTGACGCATTGGTTCCGGCATGAAGACCGGGCCCGCGCCGGAGCCTTGTTCTTCTCGGCGATCCCCATTGCCAATGTGATCGGGTCGCCGTTCGCCGGATTCCTTCTAGGGGTGCACTGGTTCGGCATCCCGGGGTGGAGGTGGCTGTTCATCTTGGAGGGGATTCCGGCTGTCGCGTTGGGCATAATCACGCTGTTTTACCTGACCGACTGGCCCGCGGAGGCCAAGTGGTTGACTCGGCCAGAGCGGGAGTGGATTTCTGGCGAGCTGCAACGGGAAAAGGCGGCGAAGTCCGAAACAGGATCGCTTACCGTAAGGCAAGCACTCGCCCAACGTGACGTCATACTGCTTGCGTTGATTTATTTTCTCGCCCTGGTCGGCCTCTATGGCTTCAACTTCTGGTTCCCCACGATCCTCAAACGGGCTACCGGCCTGCCGAATCTGAGCGTGACGCTGATCGCCGCGCTGCCCTACCTACTGGGCGCCTTTGTAATGGTCTGGAACGGCTGGGACTCCGATCGCACGGGAGAACGCCGCTGGCATACGGCCGGAATCCTCGGATTCTGCGGAATATTCATGGCGTTTTCCGTGGGCTTGGGCGGCCATCTCTGGGCCAGCCTCGCCTTTCTGATCTTGTCCGGCGCCTGCACCACGGCCTTCATGCCCAGTTTCTGGCAACTGCCGACGGCCTTTCTGAGCGAATCCGCCGCCGCCGCTTCGATCGGACTGATCAACTCGGTCGGAGGTCTGGGGGGGTTCGTGGGGCCCTATGTGGTGGGTTACCTCCGGAACCGCACGGGTTCCTTCACCTCCAGCATGATTTTCATGATCGTGGCGCCGCTGCTTTCCGCTGCTTTGGTTTTCACCCTTCGAGTCAGGCTGGCCGGAAATCCGAAACCTTGAAAGCCGGGCGTGATTTCGCAGGCTGTGAATCGCGTTTCTCCCGCCCGTCATCCAATCTCGGCGTAGGAATGCGGCTACAGCGCCGTTGTGTTGCGACGCATCTGGGCCGCTGATAGAATCGGCTGGCGGAATATCCGCTTCATTTCCGCTGAATTGAAGTAAAACCTGCATCCGAACCTTTGCTTGAGAAGAGCGGCGCTCCTGCCTGCCGCGGAGGACACTTGGCTAAATACGATCTCGTCATTATAGGTAGCGGTCCGGGGGGGTATAACACCGCCATCCGGGCGGCGCAGTGGGGGCTGAAAACGCTGGTCGTCGAGAAAGACGGATACCTGGGCGGCACGTGCCTGCACGTCGGCTGCATCCCGACGAAGGTGCTGTTGCACCACGCCGAAATCTACGACACGTTCAAGAAGGCCAAGGAGTTCGGCATCGACGTGAAGGAATTTTCGCTGAACTGGCCGGCCGTGCTGGCGCGCAAGGAAAAAATCGTCAACAAACACGCCAAAGGCATCGAGTTCCTGTTCCGCAAGAACAAGGTCGAGGGCATGACGGGCTGGGGCCGCTGGGCGGGGCCGGGCCTGGTGACCGTGGAGAACGCGGGAAAGGTCACCGAGGTCGAAGCCACGCACATCATGTTCGCGACGGGTTCCACGGCGCGTTCCCTGCCAGGCATCGAAATCGACGGCACGACGATCCTGAGCAACATCGAGATTCTGAAGCTGCCTGCGGTGCCAAAATCGCTGGTGATTGTGGGAGCCGGCGCGGTAGGCGTCGAGTTCGCGTCGGTGTTTAATTCCTTCGGCACGCAGGTTACGGTGCTCGAAATGCTCCCGCGCGTCACCCCGGTCGAAGACGATGAAATTTCCGCGGAACTCGAGAAATCCCTGAAAAAGAAAGGCATTCAGATTTTCACCGAAGCTAAAGTCGAATCGGTGAAGAAAGACGCGCAGGGCGCCACCGTTTCGTTCACCGACAAATCGGGAAAAGTGCAGAGCTTGTCCGCCGAACGCGTGCTCATGGCCGTCGGGCGCATGCCGAAAACGGAAAATATGGGGCTCGAAAAATCGAAAGCGAAAATCGAGCGGGGTTTCATTCACGTGGGCCCGTACATGGAAAGCGCCGAGCCGCGGCTGTATGCGATCGGCGACATTGTCGCCGGAATGCCGCAACTGGCGCATGCGGCGTCCATGGAAGGCATCAGCTGCGTGGCGAAAATTACGGGCAAGTCCATGCCGCCCATCGAAAAGACACGCATTCCGAACGCAACGTATTGCGAGCCGCAAGTCGCGTCGATCGGCCTGACCGAGCGCGCGGCGCGCGAGGCCGGCTACGCCGTGAAGACCGGGAAATTCCCGTTTATTGGAAACAGCAAGGCCACGATCCTGGGACATCACGAGGGTTTCATTAAAGTGGTCACCGACGAAAAGTTCGGCGAGATTCTCGGGGTGCACATCATCGGGCCATTCGCCACGGAAATTATCGCCGAATCGGTGGCCGCGCTGCAGTTGGAGGCGACCGTGGACGATTTGATGTCCACTGTGCACGCACATCCAACCGTGTGGGAAGCCATGTCCGACGCCGTGGCGGCCGTGCGCGGGCTTTCTATCAACGCGTAAGGGCAGTCGAGAGTTCGGACGCGAGGTCAGATCATTCTGGTCGAAATCCGGCGGCGAGAGGGGGGACCGGCCATGCAGGAGACGGTGCAGGAGTACATCAAACGAATTGAGACTCAGCTGGGCGGGCAGGACCCGATGAAGGTGCAGACCGCGACGCCGAAAAAAATCGAGAGGCTGATCAAGGGCGTGCCGGCGTCGAAATTGCGGAAGCCGCCGGCACCGGGAAAATGGTCGGTCGGAGAAATCTTGGCGCATCTGGCGGATTGCGAAATCGTCACCGGATGGAGGGTGCGCCAGATTCTGGGCGCGCCGGGAACGCCGATCCAGCCGTTCGATCAGGATGCCTGGGCCGCGGCGGGCCATTACGCGAAGCGCGACCCGCGCAAATCCTTCGAGCTGTTTGCCGCCCTGCGCGCCGGAAACCTGGCGCTGTTGAAATCGCTTTCGCCGGAACAATGGAAGCAGCACGGCATGCATGCCGAACGCGGCGTGGAGACGGTCGAGCGCATCCTCCAGATGATGGCCGGGCACGACATCAATCACACCAAGCAGATCGAGAAGATCGTGTCGGCGAAGAAGATTTGAAATTCGATAGTGGGAAGTTCTCGGCTCCGAGTTGAAAGTTTGCATGCCATGAAAGAGCTGCTGGTCGTCGATCTCGGCCTGGTGGAATACAGCGCCGCGTGGGAATTGCAGCGGCGCGTTGTGGCCGCGCGCAAGGCCGGAGCCATGCCCGATGTGTTGCTTCTATGCGAGCACCCGCACGTGATCACTCTGGGCCGCAATGGAAAACGCGCGAATCTTCTCGCCCCCGATCGCGTGCTGGGCCAGATGGGCGTCTCGTTTTTTGAAACCAATCGCGGCGGGGACATCACCTACCACGGCCCCGGGCAACTCGTCGGCTATCCCATCCTGAATCTTTCCGAAATCCGGCGCGACGTGGGCTGGTATGTGCGCAGCCTCGAGGAAGCCATGATCCGCGCAAGCGCCGAGTTTGGCGTTTCCGGGCGGCGCGTCGCGGGGCGGACCGGAGTCTGGGTGGATGGGGGAAAGGAAGTGAAGGAAGCGAAGGAAGCTGAGGAAGTAAAGGACGAAGAAAAACTCGCCGCCATTGGCGTGCATATCAGCCGATGGGTCACTTCACATGGCTTTGCCTACAATGTGTCGACGGACCTGCGCTATTTCGATCTGATCGTGCCGTGCGGGATTGCCGGGAAACGCGCGACCTCGCTGGAAAAACTGCTGGGCCACCGCGTGGAAATCAGGGAAGTTGCTCCCCGTATCGCCGCGCACCTGGGCGCCATTTTCGGCCTGGAATTGCGCACCACCGCCCCTGATGCGCTTCAAGCAATGCTTCGCCAATTTGAAGACCAGCCTGTCGGAGCAACCGCGTAAAATAGCAGCGGCGGGTGGCGCAAGCCCCCGAGGGTTTGGAGCAAGAATGGCCTCCAGCTTAACTCGCGAACAACACCTCGACCTCTACTACTACATGCGCCTCAATCGCGATCTTGAGGAGCAGATGGTACGGCTGTTCCGCCAGAATAAAATCGTCGGCGGAGTGTATTCCAGCCTCGGTCAGGAAGCGATTTCCGTGGGCACGGCGTACTCGCTGGGCCCGGGAGACTGGATCGCGCCGATGATCCGCAACATCGGCTCGCTGCTGGTGCGCGGATTCAAGCCGCGCGACATTCTGACGCAGCACATGGCGCGTTACACCTCGCCCACGCTCGGCAAAGACGGAACCAGCCATTTCGGCGACCTGAAAACGCGGCACGTGGTTTCGCCCATCTCCATGCTCGGCGATCTGATCCCAGTGATGACCGGCATCGCCATGGCCGGCCGTTATCTCGGCCAGAAAATTGTGGCCATGACTTGGATCGGCGACGGCGGCGCGTCCACGGGCGTATTTCACGAAGCGTTGAATCTTGCCGCTGTTCAGAAAGCCGCGCTGGTCCTGATTGTGGAAAATAATCATTGGGCCTACTCGACCCCGACCGAGAGGCAAACGGCGTTGCGGGACCTGGCCGACCGCGCCAAAGCTTACGGGATCGAAGGCGCGATCGTAGACGGCAATGACGTCGTCGCCGTCGAACGCACGGCCCGCGAAGCGGTGGCACACGCGCGAGCCGGCCACGGCCCGGTATTGATCGAAGCCAAGACCATGCGCATGCGCGGCCACGCGCAGCACGACCCGGCGGAGTACGTGCCAAAGGAAATGATCGAAGAGTGGAAAAGGTGCGATCCGCTGGACCGGCACGAAAAATTTCTTACCGAAAATAAACTCTGGAACGCAAAAACAAAACAGGAAATCGACCAGCGCATCGCTCGTGAACTTCAGGCCGACGTGGAATTTGCCGAGAACTCGCCGTTTCCTCCGCCGGAACTTGCCGCCGAGGGCGTCTATTGCGAGGGCTGCCATACGATCGAGGCGGATTGGAAACGTCCCAAGGAAGAAGTGATGCCGCCGCGCTCGAGCGTCGTGGCGAAATGGCAAATAAAGAATCCTAACGCCGCCGAAGGGCCTTCGAAGCGAACGCCCGCCTCCACGCACTCGCCGTCCGGAAACGGCGCCCGTCCGGCGCCTTCCGCCAAAACTTCGGCAAAACCGAAACACGCGAAAAAATCGAAGGGTGCGCGAGTCCCGGTAAAGGCGGGGCATTAGCCATGGCCGAGACCACATACCTCGAAGCCATCCGCCAGGCGATGTCCGAGGAAATGGACCGCGATCCCGCCGTCGTCCTGATCGGCGAGGACGTGGGCGTTTACGGCGGCGCGTTTAAGGCCTCCGAAGGGCTGCTGGAGAGATTCGGCTGGGAGCGCGTGATCGATACGCCCATCAGCGAGTCCGCGATTGTGGGCGCGGCGATCGGCATGGGCTACGCCGGATTGCGGCCGCTGGCGGAGATGCAGTTCATCGACTTCATCGCTTGCGCCTTCAACCAGATCACGAATTTCGCGGCGAAATCGCATTACCGCTGGGGCGCTCCGGTGCCCCTGGTTCTGCGCGGCCCCTGCGGCGGAGGAGTGCACGGCGGCCCGTTCCATTCGGCCAATCCGGAAATGTATTTCGTGCACACGCCCGGTCTCAAGGTCATCTGCCCGGCAACCGCGTATGACGCCAAGGGCCTGCTGAAATCGGCGATCCGCGACAACAATCCCGTGCTGTTTTTCGAGCACAAGTTTCTGTACCGGCGCATCAAGGAAGACCTGCCGGAAGACGACTACACCGTGCCGATCGGAAAAGCGTCGGTGCGGCGCCAGGGGCGCGACCTCACCATTATCAGTTACGCGGCCATGCTGCACACGTCGCTCGAAGCCGCGGCCGAGCTGGCAAAGGAAGGCATCGAGGCCGAGGTCGTGGATTTGCGCACGCTGCTGCCGCTCGACACCGAAACGATTCTGGCGTCGGTCCGCAAAACCAATAAGCTGCTGGTGGTGCACGAGGACACGCGCACCGGGGGCATCGCCGGCGAAATCGCGGCCCTGGTTACGGAAAACGCCTTCGAGCACCTCGATGGTCCGATTCGCCGCGTGACCTCGCTCGACACGCCCGTGCCCTACGCGCCGCCTCTCGAGGAATATTTTCTGCCCAGCGTCGCAAAGGTTGTCTCCGCGGCCCGGGAACTGGCACACTATTAGGGATGTGATTTGTGAGTCGTGATTCGTAAGTCGTGGGGGACTCGACAGTCGACAGTTTAGAGTCGAGAGTTCATCGGGACCGGCCTCGCTTGGTTCGTTTGGTTTCAGATCTCAACTCTTGACTGTCGACTTTCGACTTCGCCTGGTCTGTACGAGACACGCTTCACGTCACGAATTACGAATCACCCGCCTTCGGCGGGAATCACGAGCTTCGAGTCGCGAATCACGGAAAGAGGAGAAATATGGCCGTCGACGTCATCATGCCCCAGATGGGGGAGAGCATTTTTGAAGGCACGATCACCAAGTGGCTGAAGAAGCCGGGCGACCGCATCGAGCGGGATGAGCCGCTGTTCGAGATCTCGACCGATAAGGTGGACGCCGAGATTCCGGCGCCGTCGGCCGGAGTGCTCAAGGAAATCAAGGTATCCGAGGGGCAGACGGTGCCCATTCAGACGGTGGTTGCGGTGATCGACGCCGCTGGGGCCGCGGCCTCTGCTCCTGCTGCTGCACCGGCCACCCCGCCGGCGCCGGAAAAGGCGGCTGTGCCCAAGGCTGCCGCTCCCGTGCCCCCCGCCCCGGCCGCTGCTGCTCCCGTTGCAGCCCCTGCCGTACGCGAGAACGGACAGAAAGTCCGCAGCTCTCCGCTGGTCCGGAAGCTGGCGAAGGAACACAACCTGGATCTGACTGAACTCGAGGGCAGCGGCGCCGGAGGGCGCGTCAGCAAGAAAGACATTCTCGCGGCGCTGGAATCCGGCGTGACAAAATCCACGGCCCCCGCTGCAGCTCCGGCTGCGGTTGCTCCGGCTACACCCACGCCATCCGTTGCGGCAAGCCCGTCGGCGCCCCCCGCAACCGGCGGCGCGGTGTTCCACGCCGCTCTCGAAAACGCCGTGCCGCGCGAGCGGATGTATTTCGGAAGCTACGAAGCCCAGCCCATGAGCGTGATGCGGCAGCGCATCGCCGAGCACATGGTGGCCTCCAAACACGTGTCTCCCCACGTGTACTCCATCGACGAAGCGGACATGACGCGCATCGCCAAAATCCGCGAGCGCTCGAAAGCCGCATTCGAGGCCAAGTACGGCACCAAGCTGACCTACATGCCGTTCTTCGTGCGCGCCTGTGTCGAAGGCCTGCGCGCATTTCCCACCGTAAACGCTTCGGCCGACGGCTCGACCATGGTACTGCACCGCGAAATCAACGTGGGCATCGCCGTGGCCCTGGATTGGGGCCTCATCGTTCCGGTTCTGAAAAATTCCGAGGAAAAGAATTTTCTGGGCTTGGCGCGCGGCATCAACGACCTGGCGGAACGCGCCCGCGCCAAAAAACTGAAGCCCGAGGAGGTGCAGGAGGGAACCTTCTCCATCACCAACCCGGGAATCTACGGAGGGCTGATGGGGCTTCCGGTCATCAACCAGCCGAACGTGGCCATCCTGGGCATCGGCGCGATCCAGAAGCGGCCGATGGTGATCGATGACGCGATTGCCGTGCGCTCCATGGTTTACTTGACTCTGTCCTACGATCACCGCGTGGTGGACGGAGCGATCGCGCACCAGTTTGTGGCCAAGGTGAAGGCGTATCTGGAAAACTGGAGCGAAGAGGTTTTGTAGTTTCGAGGCTGCCGGGCCGGGACTACAGCGTGAAATTCGTGAACACGGACGTGCGCAGCGCGGGCGTGAACAGATCGATCGACCAGTAGCGGGAGAACCGCCAGCCGATTTCCCAGCGGCTGCTGATGCGCTTCATTTTGTAGACGAACTGCGCGTCGAATTCCCGCCCGTAGTGCACGTGCAGATTGTCCGAATGGTAGTCGTAGAAAATCACCGTGGCCACGGTTCCGTCCAGAAACTGGACGGGGCCGCTGGCGTTCAGGTAGCGCGCCTCCAGCCCGTTTCCTCCCGCTGCGCTCGGATTCAAGAAGAATAAATCGGTATAGCCGTTGAACGGCGGCGACAGCGGCGTCGAGAGCTTGTCAGTCAGCGTGCGGCCCCCCAGCAGGGCGTAGCCGGCCTTCAGGCCGAACCCGCGCCACTCCGGGCCCAGTTCCCCCAAGTAGTAATTGGCATCGACGCGCGCGGGATTGGTGCCGTAGTTCTTCTGCTTGGCGTACTCCGCGGTGTAAATCAGTTTCCAATCCTTGCTGAAGGCGTATGGGCCGTTCGTGCGCACACCGTAGGTTTGCGTGGACATGTTGAATTGCGCGGGGGCCTGGTAGTTGAGCAGAAGGCCATAAAAGGCGACACGCGCGCGGTCAGGCTTGTTCCAGACCAGATTCCACATGTGGGTGTGCATCAGGGGATGGCCGTCGGTGGCTTCGTAGCCCACCTGCCGGTAGAAGCGATTGATGTACGCATAGGTGAAGGAAAGATGCAGGGGGAGTTCGGCTTCGGCTCGCGCGGCATCGAAGGAGCCGTGCACTTGGCGCCAGGCGGAATAATTCAGAAAGCGCCCGTCATTGAGCGTGATTTCCTGCCGGCCGACAGTGACCGCCAGATTGCGGCTGGCAATGCGGCGCGTCCAGCGCACGTATCCCTGGCTCAGTTCCAGGCTCTTGGGGTCGTTGATGACCGGCAGGTCGGGGTGAACCTGCGAAGGGAGAGTGGGAATGTTGTAGTCGGCGGCTCCGGTGACGATCACGGCTTCACCCTGGGCGAAAGCGGTGAATCCTTGAAACTCTGGAGTCTGGTAGCCCAGCGCGAGCCGCAGCGTGGGCGCGTACGCGGGGGCCGTAAAGGGGGCGCCGTCCCGCTGGAAGGTCTCAAAACGAAACCGGGCGTTAAAGGAGAGTTTCCCTTCCTTGGCCAGCGACCAGAGCGAGTGCGGGGCCGGCGTTGCGGGCGGCGCGTCCTGCGCGAACCCTTTTCCTCGGGCGGCCACCAGGAGCGCGGCGCACGCGGACAAGACAAGAAAATTTCTTTGCCAATTCGACATCATGGTCGCATGGCCCTTTTCATTCCAAATAAGATTTCTATGCCGGCGGCATCCCGGGAACGGGGGACAGAAATCGCCGCACGCGGTACTAATAAATGGTTTTATCTTTTTGATTTTCCCGGAGTGCAAACCGCGCCTCGGGCCGTTTCCCACCGCCGGCCCCCGATGCCGAAACTCCGGGCATGCGCCGCAAACTTCAGGGAACGATCATTATCGCTCAGAAGCGCGCCGTTGTCTCCGGCGGATCCGGTTTGGCATAGGAAAGGATCATCGTATCCCCCTAGTGGAACTGAAGTGCATGTGTCCGAAGCGGGTGAAGGAGTTGGATTTGTATTTGGGTTTGGGGCGCGCGGCCGGGAGTTGCATTGCGATCGCGGCCGGCAGGAATCCGCGGCGCGCCTCCCTGCCCGAACAGCGGCCAAGGACGCGAGCCGGGAAAACTCAAATTTGAAATTTCAAATCAAAACCGCAAAGCAGCAACCGCGATTCGCGATTTACGATTCCTTATTTAAGAATCATGCTCCCCGAATCGTGATTCACGATCCATGATTTGGAAATCACTCTTGCCGAATCTCGATTCGCAAATCACGCCTCCTACCCGGCCTCGGCGCGCAGCACGGGTGCGACATCGTGGGCCCACCGGCGCAATTCCGGAAGAGGCAGGACGCGGATGCCGTTTTCCGAGAGCACGCCGGAGACAAACTGGTCGCGCACGTTGCCGGGGGCGGGCTCGCGCTCGGTGATGGCCAGGAATTCGGAGTGTGGGACGCGCCCGCGGATGGAGTCGGCGGTAAAGGCCAGCAGCTTGGCTTGTCCAGGGTCGCGGCCCAGGGCCACGGCGTGCACGAAGCCGCGCGTGCCATTGCGGCGGTAGGCGAAGTCGATGCGCATGGGGTCGCCGGGGACGGTGAATTCCTCGACGCGCACCGAGCGCTGCATCAGGCGCAGGATCTTTTCAGTGCGGAAATAATCCGCGGCCATGGAGCGCAGGTCGTTGCGCGTGCGGATCTCGGCCGTGCCGCGCCGCGCTTCGCGCAGCGGCTCTACTTGCTCCTGGAAAATGCGGTCGAGTTCCGCGTCCGGGTCCCGGGCCAGCAGGCCCTTGCGCGGCGAAAGCTGCACGGCGTTGGAAAGCGTCTGGTCGAATTTCTCGAGGATGGCCGCCGAGTCTAGTTCGCGCCCGGCAAACTGACGGTCGAATTCCGCGGGCAGGCGCAGCAGCAGTTCCTCATCGGCCGCCGGATGCAAACGGCGCAGCCGGGCGAAGTCCGCGGGCTCGTCGAGCCAGCGCTGGCGGACGCGGCCGGATGCGGGGTCGAGCAGGAGTACGCCGATATTGACCCACTCGTCGCGGATCAGGTTGGGCTGGTAGCGCACCACGTGGTACGCGCAGGGTTGCAGCATTTCCTCAGGCATGTCGCACCTTCCAGTTGGGAAACGGATCGCGGCCCGAGTTGCGGGCCGAAAGAATCAATTCACGCAGGCGCGTGCGGCGGGCATAGAGCCGCTCGATCAGGCGCTCGAGTGCATTCCAGTCGTCGCCGTACCACTCCGGCGGAATGTGCCCGGCCTCTTCGCCCAGCGCGGCTTCGGTCATGTGTTTTTCCACGCGCCCGAGCCACGGCTCAAAGGAATCCATTCCCTGCACATTCTGGTACACGCGATGCCGCGCGTACAATCCGCGCAAGGGAGCGTCCGGGAAATCCCACTCGCCGGCGTTAAAACAGAATCCGTGATCGATCATCATAGCCGTGTAAGGGTTTGGAATCGGGGCGCTCGAAGGGGCGGGGTAGAGCGCCGCGTACGCGTCGTTGCGCGCGGCCGGCGGCGGGACGGGGGAGGGAGCCGGTTCCCACACCGGGCCGGAAGTTTCGTCCGGATCGCGATAAAAAATCGCCTGCCGGCCGTTTGTGTTGCACGTCCACTTGTCAAATACAAAAATGCCGAGAAAGTCCGAAAGATTCCGCACCGCGACCAGCTCTTCGTCCGGCAAGAAATCGTGCACCGCCATCCGCGCCGGATGCCCGGGGAATTGCGAGCCGAACTGCTTTCCCGGGGCGCACGGTTTTCTGCCGAGGCCGAGTTGAATCACCAGATCGGAACTGTAGGCGATCAACTCCGGACGAACCTCGACCACCTCGATTTGCGGCACGCACAATCCCATTCGCGCCGCCAGTCTGGTAGCAAGCATTTCGTTTGCCAGAATCCTTAAATGTTGAGGATTGTTTTTAAATTTAACGATGTAGTACCCGCCGTCGTCGCAGCGCATCAGGTGGGCTTGCGCCCCGCCCCTCATGCGCCGCACGTGTTCCACAGCGAGTCTCATGCGCGCCATGCTATGCAGTCGAAGGTCAGGCCGCAAGCAGTATTGTTCCACTCCGGCACGGGCGAGTCACGATTCCGGACAACTGGCCGCCACTGCACCAAAACGGGGCAGCTCGAATTTGGATCGAAAAGCGAAAAACAAAAAGCCCGGGAATCGCTTCCCGGGCTTTCTTGGTTCGTCTTTCCTTATTCTTGTTCTAGAGCAGAACGGGTCTGGGCTGTACTTTTACGCTGAACGCTTCCAGTGAAGCGTGGAGCCCAGCGAAGAACAAGTCTGGGCTCTACTTTCACGCTGAAGGCTTCCAGTGAAGCGTGGAGCCCGGAGCAGAAAAAGTCCGGGCCGTACATCTACGCTCTACGTCCCCACAGGGAAGGGACTCGGTGCCAAGCGTGGAGCAACTAGCGCCTCTTGCCGCGCTTAGCCGGTTTCTTTGCCGCCTTTTTCGCCTTCTTTGCTTTCTTCTTTGCTTTCTTTGGAGCGGCCTTGGCCTTTTTCTTCGGTGGCGCTTTCTTCGCCGCTTTCTTGGCCGGTTTGGCCGCGGCTTTTTTCGGCGCGGGCTTCCGGGCGGCCGCGGGGGGTTGCGGTACCGCTGCAACATCCGGGCGTTCGGTGATGACCAGCTCCTCTTCGCCTTCCTCTTCTATAATTTCTTCCGGGTCGCCGCCGAGTTCTTCTTCCTCAAAATGCACGAACTCGGTCTCGTCTCCCTGGTCTTCTTTTTCGTAGGCCATCTGGGTTCTCCCTTCGATTCGCCGCCCTTTTGAGGAAGCATTCGGCACTTCAAGCCACCGCGGGCTTATAAACGGAACCCGGCACCTTTGTCAAGCACTTGCCGGGGCGATTCGCGCCGCGCCCGCTTACCCGCGATCGCCGCACCGCGATTCGTCCGCGCGCCCGCCCCACTATAGGGACAATCCGGAAAAAAAAGCAAGATGGGAGTGAGCCGCGCCGCCAAAACCGGCCGCGGCAGCCGCACGAATCGGGTTCGGAAGCGAAGGTTTTCTAGAGTGCTTTGTGGACGGGAGTGCGGGCTACTGCGCGGAAAGAATCGTGAGCGTATCGCCCACCTGAAGCGGACGGCTGAACAAATAGCGGTTTCCGGATTGAATGGCCTCGACCGTGGTGCGGTAGGCCCGCGCGATGGACCAGAGCGTCTCGCCTTGCTTGACGCGGTGCACGACCGGGCTCGAGGCCGGCCCCATGACCGTGACGTCCCGGGGGCCGTCACGCCGGGCCATGACCGTGCCGGGAGCGGCGCCCTGGGCCTTGGCTTGCGTTGCCGGAGGGGTCATTCCGCCCGGATAGATCCGCAGGGACATTCCGCGCACCACGCGGTCCGAGCGCAGGTGATTCCATTTGCGCAACTCGGCCGTGGTGACGTCAAATTCGTCGGCAATAGATGTGGCCGTGTCCGTCCGGCGCACCCGGTAGCGGATCACTTTCCCGGTGGCCGCCTCGCTGCGCGCCGCGGCCGGGATAATCAGCTTTTCTCCCTCTTCCAGGGGCGATCCCGTGGGCAGGCTGTTCGCGTCCGCAATTTCCGCCGGCAGGACGTGATACTGCTTGGCGATCGTCGAGAGCGTCTCGCCCTCCTCCACCTTGTGGCGGCGCCAGCTGACCCATTTTTCCGGAGGAATGTCGGCGATTTCGGCAAAGAAACGTTCCGCGGTGCCTTCGGGAATGCGCAGGACGAAATCAGGATCGGCCGGGGTCACCAGGCGCAAAAGTTCAGGGTTCAGGCTGCGCAAGGTGTCGAGATCGCTGTCGATGGTTTCGGCCACCAGGCGCAGATCGATGGGCTGTCCCGGTTTCACCGTGTCGGCCTTGAGTGGCGGCTCCGGCTCAAACTCGATGCCGTACCGCGCCGGATCCTTCGAGATCAGCGTCAGAGCCAGGATGATGGGGACGTAATTCTGCGTTTCCTTTGGAAGGACGTTGCGGCGGTACAGTTCCCAGAAATCGGAGTAGCCGGTCCTCTCGATGGCGTGTTGCACGGTACCCGCGCCGGAGTTATACGCGGCCATGGCCAGGTACCAGTCGCCGAACTGGTCGTAGAGATCGCGAAGGTCCCGCGCGGCGGCGTGCGTCGCTTTTTCCGGGTCCTGGCGCTCATCGAGCCACCAGCTCTTTTGCAGGCCGTACTTATGGCCGGCGTAGGACATGAATTGCCACATCCCGCGGGCGCCCGCTTTCGAGACTGCCTGGGGCTGGAATGCGCTTTCCGCCTGGGCCAGATAAATCAAATCCTGCGGCATGCCCTCGTCCTGCAGGACGCGCTGCACCATCGCGCGATAACGCCCGGCGCGGCGCAGCCCGGTTTCCACGATGGCGCTGCCGCGCGGGGTCTTGAAATAATTCAGGTAGGCAAGAACCGGATCGTTCACCGTGAGCGGAAGATCGTGGCTGATGGCCCCCACTTCGCCCTCCGCGCGCCCGCGAAGGTTGGGATCGAAGGCTTCGGGCTGCGGAATGGGCTCTTCTGCGATTTCATCGATCGCAGCCGGCGTGGGTTTCTGCTCGCGGAATCCGTCGCCGTCGCGGAACGCATTGAGTTCGTCCTGGCTGACGCTATCCACAATGTGCCGGTACAAATCGTTAAGGTGACGATCGCTTTCCAGGTCGAATCCGCTGGCCAGCAAAATGTCGAGCGCATCATCAAATTCTTCCCGGGCTTTTCCCAGATGGCCGGCCCGGAAATCCAGTTCCCCGGCGTCAAACGCGGCCTGGCTTTCGGCCGCAATCCACTCCGGTCCGTTGGGCTTCCTCAGGCTCAAGACCGCCATGGAGCGGTGACCCGCGTTCAGCGCCAGGTCGGGCAGAGGTTCCTGTTTTGCGCTGGGAGAGGCGATCTGGACCGGCTTGACTTGAACAGTGTGCCGGACTGAATCATCGCATCCCGCACACACGGTGAGAACGGCTACGGCTGACAATGCCCATACCGCCGATTTTTGTATTCTAGAATTCATTTTGATTTCAGGCAAAGTATGAACTTGCGCCTCCGGGACTTCTATTTGCTGGGCTCCAGATCGAGCCACACACAGTAGACAGCAAGGCGCTTGCCAAATGAGACGCGGGGTCCCCCACACGGGAACCCGCACCATCTTATCTTAAATCAGGTGGCCCCGAGGGGGTCAATAGAGAATGTGAATGCCTGTTAATTTTTCATTAACCCAATGAAAAATAATACTTTAGGAGAGTGCCTGCTGGACGTCTGCGATCAGATCCACGGCGTCTTCAAGGCCCACCGAAACGCGAACCATGCCAGGGGAAATTCCGGCGGCCGCCAGTTCCGTTGTACCCATTCGGTGGTGTGATGTGTAGATTGGGAGCACTATGAGTGATTCAACGCCACCCAGGCTTGCCGCTAAAAGAAAGATTTTTGCCCGGTCACAAAACCGCCGCGCTGCGGGCAACCCGCCCTTGAGGTCAAACGCCAGCATTCCGCCGAAGCCTCCGGCCATTTGCCGCCGCGCAAGCCGGCGATCAGGGTGAGATTTGAGTCCCGGATAGTGCACGCGCGCGATTTTCGGATGGCGCTCGAGAAACCGCGCCAGTTCCAAGGCTGTCGCGCACTGGCGATGCACACGAAGTTCCAGCGTCTTCAAGCCGCGAATCAGCAAATACCCGGCGTCCGGATCCATCGACCCGCCTAGGCGGATCATCATCTCGCGCACTTTCGAGATCCGGGCACGGCTGCCGGCCGCCACGCCGGCCACGATGTCGGAATGGCCCGCCAGGTACTTGGTGGCGCTGTGCAGCACCAGGTCGAATCCCAGGTCCAGCGGCTTCTGCAGCACCGGGGACCCAAACGTGCTGTCGACCATCGAGACCAGTTTGTGCTTCCTCGCCAGCGCGGCGGCTTTTTTCAAATCGACCAGCTGCAGCGTGGGATTGGCGGGCGACTCCACATAGAGAACGCGGGTTTTCGCATTTACCAGCCGGTCCACGCCCTCCAGGCTTGTCTCCACGAAATGCGTGCGAATCCCCAGGCGCGGCAGCGTATCCCGGAAGAAATTGAACGACCCGCCATAGATCTGCCGCGTGGCGATCACCTCATCGCCGGATTGCAAAGCCGCCAGCAGGGCGCTGGCGATCGCCGCCGTCCCCGAAGCGGTCACCAGCGCCGCCTCCGCGTTTTCGAGGTCGGCAATCTTGGCCTCGGCCACGGACAAGGTGGGATTCCCGTAGCGCGTGTAGAGGTAGGCCTTGGATTTGCCTTCGGCAAACCGTTTTAATTCGGCGGTATCGGCAAAATTGAAATTCGAGGTTCGGATAATCGGCGTGGTGACCGGAACATTCAAACCGTGCCGGGGTTCACCACTGTGAATCGCGCGGGTAGCGTCGGACCATCGGGGAACTAATTTCTTGGGCATAGTGAGGCAATTGTTTCACGTGGAACCCGCGGGACAACCTCCAATTTGGCCCGGAATGACGCCATTCCAGACCCTCCTCGCCTCCCTGCCTCTTTGCTTCCTGCCTCCAGTCTCTAGCCCTCCGCTTCCTCCACGACAGTCCCCCGGGCCGCCTTCGCCGCCGCGATCACCTTTTCGGCAATCTCTCCGGGCACGTAATCGTAGTGCGAAAACTCCATCGAATAACTGGCCCGACCCTGCGTCAGCGACGTCAGCGTGGTCGCGTAGTTCAGCATCTCGGCGAACGGAACCTGCGCCTTGATCACCACGCTGGGACCGCGCGCCTCGCTGCCGCTGATGCGCCCGCGGCGCGAGCTCAGGTCGCCCATGATGTCGCCCGAAAACTGCTCGGGCGCATAGACCTCGACGTGCATCACCGGCTCGAGCAGCGCCGGCTTGGCCTGCTTCATGGCTTCCTTGAAGGCCAGCGACCCGGCGATCTTGAAGGCCATGTCGGAGCTGTCCACGTCGTGATACTTGCCGTCGTAAAGCGTGGCGCGGAAGTCCACCACCGGAAATCCAGCGAGGTAACCGCGTTCGGCCGAGGCGCGAATCCCCTTTTCGACCGAGGGAATCCAGTTCTTGGGAATCGCTCCGCCGAAAATGTCGTCCACAAATTCGACGCCCGCGCCGCGCGAGGCGGGCTCCATGCGGATCCGGCACACGCCGAATTGGCCATGGCCGCCGGTCTGCTTCTTATGCTTGCCCTCGGCGTCGGCCTTGCCGCGAATCGTCTCGCGATAGGGCACCTTGGGCGGGTGCAGCGTCAGGTCCACGTGATATCGTTTGTGAAGCTTGGCGACCACGATCTCGATATGCTGCTGCCCGGAGCCGGACAGCAAGAATTCCTTGGTCTGCGGATCGCGCGAAAAATGCAGCGACGGGTCTTCTTCCAGTATTTTGTGAATGGCGGGGCCGATGCGGTCCTCGTCGGCGCGCGTCTTGGGCTCGACCGCAAAGGTGATGGAGGGCTCGGGCAGGTGCGGCAGCGGGTAATGAATCGGCGCGGCTTTGTCGCCCAGGGTGTCGCCGGTCAGCGTGTCCTTTAATTTCGCGATCGCGCCCAGGTCCCCGGCATGCAACTCCGGGACGCCCGTCGCCGTTTTCCCTTGCATCACCTGGATATGCTGCAGGCGTTCGGCGGTTCCGCGCGTGAAGTTCTGCAGTGTCGCGTCATTCTTGAGCACGCCGGACATCACCTTGAAATAACTGATGCGCCCGGAAAAAGGGTCGGCCAGGGTCTTGTAGACGAAAATGGACACCGGCTCGGAATCGCTGATTTTCCGCTGCACCTCGTTGCCCTTGCTGGAGGTTTCGCTATGGCCAATGGCCAGGCCGCGCTTGGCCGGATGGGGAAACACTTCCGCCAGCAGATCCAGCAGCGTTGCGGTACCGATATTATGCAGCGCTGAAGTAAGCACCACCGGATAAATGCGCTTGGCAAAAAAGGCGTCGCGCAGGCCTTTCATCAGGTCTTCCATGGGCAGCGTGCCCTTCTCGAAAAATTCCTCCATCAGCGCGTCATCGCCCTCGGCCACCATTTCCACAAGCGCCTCGTGCGCGATTTTCGCGGCCTCGGCCAGGTCGGTGGGAATCTCTTCGATCTTGCGCGTGCCGTCGCCGTCCGGGGTATAGATGTGCGCCTTCATGGTGATCAGATCGACCACGCCCCGAAACGATTTCTCCGCGCCGATCGGCAATTGCAGCGGCACAACGTTGCGGCCGAACACGTGTACGATCGATTCCATGGCGTGATCGAAATTCGCCAGCTCGCGGTCCATCCAGTTGATGGCGAAAGCCCTTGGCAAATCGTACTCGGTGGCATAGTCCCAGACTTTTTCCGTGCCCACCTGCACGCCCGCCAGCGCATCCACCAGGATCAGCGCCGCGTCCGCGGCCACCAGCGACGCGCGCGTATCGTTCAGAAACGTGCTGTGGCCCGGCGTGTCCAGAAAATTGATTTTTATTTTTTCGGGAGCCTTTTCGGCAACTTTTTCCGCGGTCCAATCGTGAGAAGATCCCGCATGCACCGAGGGCGCCCATTCGGCGTAGGCCTGCCCCGTGTGAATGGTGATCTTCCGGGCGATTTCCTCTTCGTCCCAGTCGGTGACCGTGCTGCCCTCGGCGACCTTTCCCAGCCGGGTGGTCATCCCCGCGGTAAACAGCAACGACGACACCAGCTGGGTTTTCCCCGTGTCGCCGTGGCCGGCAATGCCGACGTTGCGTATGGATTGCGTTGCATAGGCTTTCATCTGCTACCCCCTGTTCGCCGCTGGCGGGGCGAGGTCGCCCGCCGCGGCGGGCGGCCGCACCGGGGAAAAGGTAGCGGCGTAGTTGCTTCTTCTCGCGGACCCGGCGTTTCCCCTTCACCTCCGTGAAGGTAAAACGTCGCACTCTAAAAAATTGAAGCCCGATCTTCGCTTACCGCGGGCCCCACGCTTCCCTTGAAGCGTTCATCGTAAAAGTAGAGCCCACACCCTGTCGGAAGGATGGAGGATCGCGTTTCCAGGAGCCTGACCGCGCCCCCATTGCGCGGATGCTAGCACGGAGCCGCCCGGCGGGCAATCGGTCTTGGTTCGCCGATGCGGCAGGCGGGTACAAATTGCGGGACCCCGATCTTTCCCCTGTCCCCAGGGCCAGCTATATCTTTGGACAGTCCCGTCCTTTGAAACAGGATGCAGGGACCGCGCGGATAGGTACCCTACAATCCCTGCCCGAAAAATTTCATCTTGGAGGAACCTCGCCATGGCTACCGCACCTTCGTACGTCGAGCAACAAGCCATCCCCCGGGAAAAAACGTTGGTCGAAAATTTGATGGATTTTTCCTTCGAGCGGCTGGTAACGCCCCGGATGTTGAAACTGCTTTATAGCGTACACCTCTTAATTGGCCTGATCGCCGCGGTCTGGTTCGTGTTCAGCGGTTTCCAGACGTCCACGTCGAACGGGCTGCTGGCGTTGATACTCGGGCTTGCCGCGATGATGTTGTGGATCGTCTATTGCCGGATCGTCGTGGAATTGCTGGCCGCGGTGTTTCGCGCGGCGGCGGTGATCACGAATTCGCAGGGGTGATGCACTCCGTCGGCTGGCGGCGGCTCGAAAATCGTGATTCTTGATTTGCAATTCGTGAATCGTGGTTTGTGCGGGCCGCCGGTGGCGCCGGTGATGGCGGAAACTCTCATCGTCACAGCGTTGATTAGCCTTCTACACGATTGATTGTCCGATTTCGTCATCTCCGCCCCACAAGCTAACGCCTTTCCCGCGCAAATCTACAAATTCCGACAACTCCTTTCCCATCTCCATTGGCATGTTCCGCCAGAAAATCGTGTCAAACTCGCCTCACCAGAAAAAACAGACACGGACCGGGCAAGAATTTCGGGACTAGTACTCGCGCAAATTTCTTCCCGCGGGCGCGGGCCGAATGCCTAACTTGCTGCAGTGTGTGCGTTTACCGAGGCGCAGCCGTTTGGGTCATGAATGGAACGCTTCGTGCTCTCTGCAGAGCGAAGGCAGAAAAAAGAATTCTCCCGGGCATGGGGGGACGAGCGGGCTACTGATACTTCGTGCATTTCCTATTCCCGCCCGCTTGCCATCTTAACTTCGCGGCGATTTGAAACCGCGGCGAAGAAATCTGGAGTGGACGACATGGAAGACCATCTGAACGAGGAAAAGCAGAATTTGAAATGGGAGGATCGCGCGCCCAGCGCCGCGACCCGGTGGCTGGTGATCGTGAGCGTGACGTTATTTGCCATAACGATTTTTGCCGTGGGCTATGCCTACGAGCGAGCGACGGCCGCCAGCGCGCTGAGCGACCAGAACCAGATGATGCGCACCGCGGAGACGCAGATGCGCGGGCAGATCGACCTGCTCACCGCGAAGATCAATGAGATGACTGCACCGCAGCCGGGCGCGGCTCCCGACGCAAAGCCGGCCGTTGCTGCGGGCGCAACCGGCGCGACTGCCACCGGGAAATCAGCCGCAAAACACACGGCCTCGGCGGGCTCCTCCACGCAAGATCGCCGCATCCGGCAGATGCAATCGCAGCTCGCCGCTCAGCAGAAGCAATTGAAACAGACCGAGGACGAAATTGCCGGCACGCGATCCAATCTGGAGGGAAAACTGGGATCGACGCGTGACGAGCTGAACGGCTCGATCGCCCGCACCCACGACGAACTGGTGGCGCTCGAAAAGCGCGGCGAACGGAATTACTTCGAATTCGACCTTTCCAAATCAAAGGGTTTTCAGCATGAGGGGCCGATCCAGATTTCACTGCGCAAGGCCGACTCCAAACATCAGAGTTACGACCTGATGATGCTGGTGGACGACCACCATCTCTCCAAAAAGAAGGTGGATCTCTACGAGCCCATCTGGCTGCACCAGGCCGACCAGCCGCAACCCGTGCAGATCGTCGTGAATCAGATCGACAAGAACCACGTCCACGGCTATATCAGCGCGCCCAAATACAGGGAGTCGGAACTTGCCTCCAATGCGGCGCAGCCGTCCACCGAACTGAATGCGAGACCATGTTCAACGCCATCCACGGATTCTTCCTCGTACTCCGCCTCCCACACCTCCTCAGTTCCCGCGACCGCGTCCCAGGCGCAGCCTCGGCCCGTCGACTGACGGCTCGCGAATCCTCATTCACCGTGCGGAGCGGACTCACACCGAGTCTGCTCCGCGAACCTCTGTCTGGGGAGCATGATTTGTGGATCGTGAATTGTGATTCGGGAAGAGCCGGTTGTGTCCGGCTTGGCCCGTTCACGCCGGAAATGCTTCTTAAAGGGTGAGATTGATTAGAAGGATAGCTCTCCGCGGGAACGGCAACGCATCCGTATGCGACTTTCTGTGAGACAGAAAAAACCGGCTACACGTCTTCGTGGATGGTTTTCAGGCGGACGACTTCAAATTCCTTGATTCCCGCGGGGGTTTGCACTTTCACTTCATCGCCGACGTTTCGCCCCAGCAGGGCTTTGCCGATCGGCGACGTGGTCGAGATCAATCCTTGCGCGGCGTCGGCTTCTTCCGAGGTCACCAGCTTGTATTCGACCTCGACGGATTTCTTGATGTCCAACAGCCAGACGCGCGAACCGTATCCGGCACGGTCGCTGGGAATATTGCTCAGGTTCAGCATGCCGATGTCGCCGAGGCGCTTCTTCAGC
The DNA here is from genome assembly GCA_020073485.1 of Terriglobia bacterium. Taxonomy (GTDB): domain Bacteria; phylum Acidobacteriota; class Terriglobia; order Acidiferrales; family UBA7541; genus Palsa-360. Next base: position 121,802 of record JAIQFB010000005.1, read on the forward strand.
TGCCCGAGGCGCGCGGACACATAGCCCTGGCGCTCCTTGGCGTACTTGTACTCCGCGTTTTCCGAAAGGTCGCCGTGCGCGCGGGCCTTCATCAACTCCTTCGGCAGCTCGACGTTCATCTCATGTTCGAGCGTCGTAATCTCGTCCTGTAATTTTTTCTTAACGTTTGTCAGTGCGTCGGTCATATCGGGTTTTCGGCCATCGCGCCAGAACCAAATCTTCCCGGATGGCGAGGTCCAATGTACACGGAAGTATGCGCGGGGATCAAGCGGGGCCATGGCGGGTCGCGGCATTTGTCCGCGGATTCCCTGGGGGATTGGGGCCAGGGTCACCGCGTGATGTTGTTTCAAACTGGCACTCTGCGAAAGGCGCATGAAAGTGTGCCAAAGGCGCATTCCATTTGCGCCGGCAACGATTTATGTTGGCCACGGAATGCGCTTGTGTGCTAGCGTTGTGTTGATACTCGTTCGGAGAACTCGCTCCTAGCTGAATCCGAACCCCTCCCCCGGGCCCTGTGTTGCAAGGGAACCTCTCTCCCTTTAATGCGAGAGGTTATGTTCACAAACCAAGTTGTCCGCCCAGTCCCACCGGATTTTTCCGGGACAGAGGACTTGCTCCAATTGCAAGTCGCTGCCCTGGAAGCCGCCGCGAATCCTATTCTCATCAGCAGGCGGGATGGCACCATCATTTGGGTCAACCATGCATTTGAGCAGCTCTCTGGCTATGTCCGGGCAGAGGTGCTTGGTCAAAATACCCGTCTGCTCAAATCAGGGAAGCAAGCTCCGGCCATTTACAAGGACCTTTGGGAGACGGTCCTTTCGGGCCAGAAGTGGCGGGGAGAACTGGTCAACCAGCGCAAGAATGGAAGTCTCTACCAGGAAGAGATGACCGTGACGCCGGTGAAAAACGCCTCCGGAGAAATCACCCACTTCATCGCCATCAAGCTGGACATTACCGAGCGGAAAAAGGCCGAGGAACAGATCCGCACGCTGGCCTTGTCGGACCCACTCACGGGACTGGCCAACTACCGGCGGCTTCTGGAAGTGCTGGATTCGGAAATCAGGAGGTATGACCGCACCGAGCGTCCTTTTTCCGTCCTGCTGCTCGACCTGGACGAATTAAAGAAAATCAACGATGTCTACGGGCATCTGACGGGAAGCCGCGCGATCGCCCGTGTTGCGGACGTGCTGCGCATGCAACTCCGCGAAATCGATACCCCGGCGCGATACGGCGGCGACGAATTCGTGGTGGTCCTGCCGGAAACGGGGAGCGAGGCGATTCGCAAAGTGGTGAGGCGTATTTCCGAGCGGCTGAGAGAAGACCCCGAGGAACCGCGTATTTCCGTGAGCTCGGGTGCGGCCATATTTACGGAAAATGGAAAGAACATCGACGAGCTGCTGGCTGCGGCGGACCGGGCCCTGTACCGTGAGAAGCGCGCTACCAAGAGGCTGCCCCCTCGAAGGCGCGTGCGGTCCCTGGTTCCACAGCTGCGCGGGCCCATTGTCCCGAGTTGATTCCGGCTGCACCCTTGATTCTTGCTTTTTCGTTCCTGCGTAACCTTGCGCGCAACTATTCGATTGGGGAGCGGCGCCAACGCGCTAGAAAATCAAGCGTTCGCAGCGCTTTCCGGGGGCGTACCGGCGTTGAAGATAGCTTCAGCGGGCGGCAGGCATTGAATTTGAATCAATTGCGACGAAGGGAAGGGCTGCGAGGACGCTTTCTTCGATTTCAGATTCTCGGATGCGATCCCGGTCCGCGCAAAAGATTTTTCGCAATCCTGATAGGAAGGCCCGCGCATATTTCCTTCGAGGTAAGCCAGCCCCGGACAGCGCGTGCAGGTTCCGCCGTGCGTGCACTGGGAACAGGCAGGCATATCGCGGAGGGTGATGGAGCGAACCTCGTTGAGTTGAGGGGAATGCCGCCAAATGTCCGCGAATTTCACGCTCCGCACATTCCCGCTGGGCAGGGGAAACTGCACGCAAGGATAGACGTCTCCGTACGGAGAGACGTAGCAAGCCGTGTGGCCAGCGCTGCACGGCAGCGAGTCCAGTGCGTCCGCGTCCGGGCCTTGCGGGGGCGCGCAAAATTCCTCTGCGTTCCCGACCAGGGCTTCGTTCCGGAATACCTCCCGCAGAGCCGCTTCGTCCACATTCAAATCGAGGATGGACCGGTCGCCATCCATCATCGGCGTGATTGTCGGGTCCAGAATGAACTGCGCGCCGAGCCCGGCTGCCAGGGCCTTCACGCCGGAATAGTCCCGGACGTTTTGCCGCATGAGCACATTGGCAAAGATCACCTGCACTCCACGCTCGCGTAACAAACGCGCCGCCCGGATCGACTGCCGCAGCGAGCCCGGCATTTTCGTGACGGCGTCGTGGACCTCGGGGCGATGCGAATAAATGCTGATCTGCACTGATTGCACGCCCAGCGCGTGGATGCGTTCGGCTTGTGCGGCGCGAATCAGGACTCCGTTGGTCTTAAGCTTCACGCAGAACGTGCGGGCGCGCGCGTGCTCCAGAATTTCAAAGAAATCCTTGCGCATCATGATCTCGCCCCCGCTGATGGTGAGATAGAAGACGCCGGCAGCGGCCATCTGATCCAGAAGGTCCAGGATTTCCGCGGTGGCCATCTCGCCGTGATCGCGATGATCGAGGTAGCAGTGAACGCACCGCTCGTTGCAGCGATAGGTCAGGTCGAGTTGCACGCTGAGCGGGATGCCCATCTGGAGGGCCTTGGCGGCCATTTCCGCGGCCAATGCGCTCATCGGGTTTCCCGCGGGGAACTATTGGCGGCGGCCAAGGGTTTGTCGGAAATCAGCAGGATGCCGTGTCCGGCGAGTTGCTGGATGAAATTTTCGGCGTCCCGCAGGGCAACGTCCGGCGGAATGTCATACCGCGCGCAGATTTTGTTCCGGACGATTTCGTCCAGGGGGGTCACTCCGTCCGCCGATTCCCAGAGCAGCGTCGCGATTTCGTCCAGTGTGAACAGCGTGGAACTGGCCGCGGACATGACCATGGTCTCGTCGCCCAGCGGGCGCGAAGCGATCGCCGCGCTGCGCGCCATATAGCGTGTGTCATTCATACCAGCAACTCCCAGACCGAAGCATTCGGAACAAAGGTCAAGCGGCGCACGGGCACGCGGCCGGCGAAATCCAAGGCCGCATCGAAGACCATGCGCACGAATTCAGGATCCCGCGCAAAGAAAAGAATATTTCCCAGCAATCCGCGGACGGCATCGGCCACGGCGAGCGGCTCGATTTTATTTTCCGGGCCTTTGGCGAGCAGGTACAAAGCCTCGATGGGGGCGCGCAGGTTTTCTCCCGCCCTCGCCAGTTCGCCGTAAAACGGAGTGCCCACGGCGAGATAGCCGCCGCCCTGCCGGATCACGTACGAAATCTCGTCGGTCAGCAGGGCGGCGTCCGGGGGAGCGAGCCTGGCCATGGTCGTCTTGCCCGCGCCGGAAACGCCCGAAAATAAAAACGCGCGGCCGTTGCGAATGGCGCTGGACGCGTGCAGCAGGAAGCCGCCCTTGCCGGCCAGCAGCAGCGTATGCACGATGCGCAGCACGGAATCGAGCGCATAGGGATTGATGGTCTGCCGGATGCTCCCGAGCGCGGTCGCCGGATTCCATTCCGCGCGAAAATCGCCGCGCTGCATCAGCCAGCGACCCGAATCCCAGCTCACGCGCACGTCTTCGTCCCGCGAGGCGGTGCCGCGGGGGGCCAGTTCGATATCGAAGTGGAAACTCGGTTTGCTCGACGAGGTCACGTAGCCTGCATAGCGTTCTTCAATCTGTTGAACGAAGGCAGGGTCGCCGCAGCGCAGGCGGATCGGCAGGCCGCCGATATCGACCACCACGTCCGAAACTCGCGCCCGCCCAGGTAAACCCGTCATTTTGTCTCCTTCCCAAGGAACGTCCGCCGGAAAGCGGCCAGCCGGAGGTAGAGAAAAGTCGCGCGATCCGAAGCCAGCAACAGGCGGACGACCCACTGGCCGGATCCATGGGCACGGGCCGCGAATTCGATTTTCCGGTTGCCGCGCTCGACCGAAACCACGCGTCCCAGCAATTCCCGTTTATGGACGGGAGGATCGTCATGAGCAAGACGGTCGCCGCGGGTAATCAGGCAAAATTCCTCGAGACCCGGCGCACCGCTCAAACCTTTTCGGTCCACAACCCGGTGGACAAACAATCTCCCCCTCCGCGAATACAGCACCACGTCGCCCCGGGAAATCTCCCGCACCCCGGCTCTACGGATGGCAATCAAATCGCCCGGCAGGATGGAAGGCACCATGCTCGTGCCAAAGACGCGAAGGCGAACCTCGCCGAAAGAGCGGACAATTTCCGCCGCCATCCCGCAAGCCAGCTCGGTCGAGGAACCCTGTTGTGGATTCGCAGCCATCGGGGGCACGCCGCTACGACGCCTTCCTGCTGACCCGGCAACCGCCCTCGGTCGAAAACACTTTGCCGCAGGCCAGCGCCGAAACCTCGAAGACGCGCTCGAATTTCAATGAGGGTGTCTTGTACGGTCTCTTTTGCTTCTTCGATTCCGGTGCTTTCTCGTCCGGATTCTTCCTATCAATCATGGTTTCGTCCCTCCCGCTTTTGCGCGCGGCGAATATCGGAGTCATCGCCGGCGCCGCGTCGGCCGGTTTCCGGCCACCGCGCTGCTTTCAGTTCAGCCCGGATTGGGTCAACTTCACGGCCATGTTCGTGCTTAAGACGGAGAAATAGATGCTGGCGGCCTGGGCCGAAGCGCTCACGTTGTCGACAACGATGCCGCTGGTGCCGCCGTCGGCACCGCCCTCATCGATGGCATGTTCCGTTACGGTCGGAAATGAATTGATGTTCAAGGAGGTAAAGTTGGGATTAGGGGCGTGAAGGGCGTTGTTGAAGATGCGGTCTTCGCCCCCGCTGAGAAACTCGGTCGCTGGTGACAGCTCATAGGGACCGCCGATGGGGAAGGTGAGCACGTTCGAGGGCGTGCCGGGAGTCATGTTGTGGCCGGCTTCAAAGCTTGCTCCATAGAGAGCCACTGCGGTTCCCCCGGCGTTGGCGGCAAACGCGTACAGCAGCCAATCGGTGGATGTGAGACTGGAAAAATAGGCGTCATTGAAATCCGGGTCGTGAAGGTTGAATAGTCCCCCCGCCCCCAACGTTGCCACCTGAGGGGAACTCATGTCCGCCGTTTTCGCCTGAACGAGAATGGCGGTTCCTCCCGAACAATCCAATCCTGCCGATGAGCCGGTCACGACGTAGACGAATCCGTTCACCGCGTCCACCAGCGGCGGGTCCACAATTCCTCCTGTCGCCGAACCATCTCCCACGGACATAGGAGAACCCGCGAGTGGGGTCCCGTTCGAGGTGAACCCGTACAGGGCGCCATCCGCGCATCCTACGAAAACGTTTCCAGTGACAGCGTCTTCCACCGGGCCGCTCATCTTAAAGCCGGGACAAACCGAGAGAGCGCCCGCAGTGCCCCAGGTTGCGTCCAGGGTCGGCGCTGGGGGAGTCCCGCCCGAGCAGGCCGGATTGACGGTGCAAAAGACATCCTGGATACGGAAGAGAGTCCCATTGTCGTTGCCCACGTAGGCGTAATCGAAGGTGTAGTCCACGAAGGGCGAAGACAGCGTGTCGCTGTCAAATACGGTCGATCCCAGCGCAAGGTCGGTTACCGTTCCGCTGCCGGCAGCCGGAGCCTCTGGGAGAAAGCCGTCGGGGCCGGTGATCACTACCGGTAAGAGAACGTTCTGCGCGTTGGGGGTCAGCAGGTCCACTCCATCGCCACTCCTCCACGCGAGGACGTGAAAATGGGCCCTGGTTGAGGCACCGGTTTCGACAAAGGCCACCTTGGTTCCATCCAGAGAAAGAGCGGGAGACGTGGTGACTTGTCCGCCCGCCGCCTGGATGTCGTAGGACCATAGTGTGGTCGCCGATACGCCGTCATCGCCTGACGGCGGATCCGCTCGATTGCAAATTCCAGTGCTGCCGGACGTCCCGCTGTACAAATTATTAAAGCCCACCAGGTTCGGCTGCGTCGACGTGCCCGGGGCATTAATCGGGTAGACGACGAAATCGTTGGTGCAATCCGGCGCGGCGTTGACGTCAAACGAGAATTTCGCCGGGTACATGGCCGGTGATGTCCCGCCGGCACCCAGGCTGATGCTCCAGTCATGATGGAGGCCGCGCCTGGCGCGATGCTTAGGCTGAAAATCATTATCTTCATTATTTCTCTCTCTATCCCTGTCTCCTCCCTCATCCCTCTCTCTGTGCCAATCGCGCCGTATCGCCTCCTGCCAGCTGAGAATTGCCCGGGGATCGCGTCCCGCGGCTATCAGGGAATGGAGCGGGCCGACCCGCGGGAAGACGACGTGATGCCTGCTCCAGTCCTGCATCAGTCCGTCGTGGCCGGCACGGCTTTGCTCGCGCTGCTGGCCATAGGCAGGCAATCCGCAAGCGCCAAGCAAGCTAAGCAAGAAAGTTATAGAAAAGTAGACTTGCGCAGCACGAATTTTGGTTTTCACGAACAACTCCATTCTTTTCGCCCAAGGGTGTTCATCCAGCCGGGGCAATGCGATCTGCGTACGTATTCCTGTTGGCATCACGTGAAAAGAACCATTGCACATGGGATCCAGTTCCAAGCGCTCTCCAACGGTGCGTCTGCGGGCGCTGCGTGTATCTTCAATTGCCACAAATTCAACGGCCGCCCAGATCGGTTCAAGGAATACAAATGGAACACTGGCACGTCGAGCACCACCCGCACATTTAATCTTTGTAATGAAAAGTCGTTATTTTTTATTGATTTAATGAAGCTCAGGAGTGCGCAATGCCCTTGGACCTTCGCGGTGTAAACCCATTTCAGGAAGGACGGTTTTGGCTTCTGTTTCTTTCCGGGAATCTTCCGAAAATCACAATTTTGCCGTGCTCCCTTCTACGATGAGACAAATTCATTCGGCGGGACCGGCTGCGGCCCTGATTAATTTCTTCTGATGTTTGGAAAGGAGCTGTCCGTTCCCGTCTTGCCGGGGATCGGATCTTGCCGGCAGCCTAATGCTTCAGGATAGGGATCGTCTTTGTGGACGGTGGTTGCGGCCGGGACTGCAGGAATGCATAGATGTCGGTCAGGTCCTTGTCGGATAACACCTTATCGGTATACGGCGGCATTTCCGCCAGAGGGTGGCGGACATACGACACGACAAACGGAAACGGCATCGGATCGGGGGCGAGACGCGGACCGTTCAGCCCTCCGCCCTGCGCCTCGCGCCCGTGGCATTCGTAGCAGCCATACTTGGCAAAAAGCTTTTTTCCATTTTCGGCATTCGCGGCCTGCGCTTCGCTCGCCTTGGATGAGGTGTTTTCGGATTGCCCCATGGTGCGGCTTCCAACCATCAGGAACACCGTCACAGCCGCGAGTGCAACCATGCAGCGCGCCGCGCGGCCTGAATTCCGCCCGCAATATGTATTCATGTTCCCTCCTCAGCGCCCTTGGCAGACGGCATCGACCAGTGCCGGCTCTCCGCGCTTCACCACGGCGATGGCGCGGCGGATCGCCGGGCCAAGATCCTTGGGATCGGTGATCGGGCCTTCCGCATATAGGCCCATGCCCTGGGCGAGCTTCGCGAAATCGATATTGGGGTCTTCGATGCCGGTGACGATGTGTGCGTTTTCAACGCCGCGGTTGTGCCGGCAGGCCATCATCTGAAACTGCATAATCTCGGCGTGATAGCAGCGGTTGTTGTGCATGATGTTCAGGATGGGGATGCGGTTATGAGCCGCGGTCCACAAGATGCCCGGCGCAAACATCAGATCGCCGTCGCTCTGGATATTCACCGTGAGGCGGCCGTGTTTGCGGTTGGCCAGGGCGGCGCCCACCGAGGCGGGCGCGTTGTAGCCGATCCCGAGGCCGCCCGATCCGCCGATGAACTGGTAGTGCTTGTTGAAGTCCCAGAGGCGCTGCGGCCACCGGCTCAGGTATTTCGTGAAGGATACGAACGACCAGTCTTCATTTTTGATCTGATCCCAGACCTCGGCGTGCAGGCGGGCCACGCTGATGGGACTGGCGTCCCAGCCATAGGTGGCGTCGGTGTACGCCTGGTCCCAGTCATCTTGACGCTCCCTCGCGAACTTGGCTCCACGATCCGCGAACACCTGCCTGCGGCTGCTGGTGATTTCGCGCTTCACAGCCTCGATCAGGGACGGCAGCGTCGCCTCCGCATCGGCCGCCATGTCCACGTCCACTTCCCGGAAGCGATGCAAATCCTGGTAATTCGATTTCATGTACAAGTCTTCGGAACCGATGCTGATGAGTTTCGCGTCGGGCTTGATAATCGGGCGGGAGGTGCGCTGCAATTGGTCGGTGAACTCGTTGACCGTGCCCCAATAATCCTGCAGCTCAAGGCCCAGAACCACGTCCGCATGGCTAAGCAATGCGGAACTTCGCTGCGATTGGTTGAGGGGATGTCGCGACGGGAAATTCATCCGTCCGAGTTGATCGATCACCGGCGCTTGCAGCGTTTCGGCGAGCTTCACCAAATTTTCCATGCCGGCCTGCGAGTGCGCGGCGCGCTCGGCGACGATAACAGGGTTTTCCGCCTGGACCAGAAGACGCGCGGTTTCGGCGACGCCGGCCGAATCCCCCTGTGGCGGTTGAGCCAAAGTCAGTTTCGGTATGCGCAGGTTGGCGCCGGGTGCGATCGGGTCTTCCTGCACGTGGAAATCGGCCACTAGCGCCACGGGCAAAGTCGGCGGGGTCATGGCGATCCTGTAGGCGCGCACCGCGGATTCGGCGAAACCTTGCAGCGTGGTGGGCTGGTCGTCCCACTTCACAAAATCACGCACCATGGCGATAGGGTCCTGGGCGCTGTGGACGGTGTCAAGTCCTGGCCGGCGAATCGATGAATCCATGACATTGCCCACAATCGCATAGACCGGCGCCCGGTCGCACCAGGCGTTGTACAGGGCCATGGCCGAGTGCTGCAATCCGACAGTGCCATGAATGCAGACCAGCAGCGGCTTGCCCTCGATCTTCGAGTAGCCATGGCACATGGCAACGGCCGACTCTTCGTGCGTGCACAAGTTCCATTTTGGATTCTGATTGCCGCCGTAGTTGACGATCGATTCGTACAGCCCGCGGTAGCTCGAACCCGGATTGCCGCAGACAAACTCAAAACCCAAAGACTTGAGGACGTCGACCATGAAATCGGCGCCGGGGCGGTCCGTAGTCATGTCCTGGACGACGGGCGGCGTGGCGGGTTCCGGCTGCCCGGCGCCCGCCAGCAACGCCGGAGGCGCGCCCGATTGCGCCAGAAGGGTTGCCGCGCCGGTCATCGCGGCATTTTTCAAGAAGTTGCGCCGATCCACCGAAGGTCGATCCGATCTGGCCATAACTTTTTCTCCCCGCCGCTCAGAGGCGCAATGAATTGAGTCTGAATATCCGGCGACGACCTGTGCGCAAGCTGCGCCCCGTACCTGCCACCTTCATTCTTCGTTCTACCGCGGGAATTCTTTAGCAGGCGTTTTTATTTCGGCTTCGACTTCTGCCGCCAGCATGAGGCTTCCCTGCAACACCGCGTTCCAAAACACAAGGAAATCCATTGCCCTGCCCAAACATTGAGCATTAGGCCGCGCGAAATCGCTGTGACGTGAATCACGGCCCCGCATGCGGTCCGTCACTTTGCCATTGCACCCGCCGGGCGGGAATTTCCAGCGGAACTGCGGCGGCTACCCAAAACACGCGGATTGACTACCGCAGATTAGGGTGCTAACTTCGCCCGAACGCGGGGTGAACTGGATGTCAGAGTCCGGAGTCAGCGTGCAAACCATTCCCGGCGATTTTGAGCTCGATAAACGTGCCGGAGAACTGCGCAAGGATGGCCTGACCATCCGGCTTCCCGAACAGCTCTTCCGCCTTCTGGCGCTTCTTGCCGAGCACTCGGGTCAGGTGGTGACCCGGGAACAGATTCGCAGCAGTTTGTGGTCGGATCGCTTCGTTAATTTCGACGACAGCATTAATTCAGCCATCAAGCGTCTCCGGCAGTGCCTGGCGGACTCGGCCATGAATCCCCGGCTCATTAAGACATTGCCTGGCCGCGGGTACCGGTTCGCGGTGCCTACCGAGCCAATCCGGCCCATCTCCAAAGTCGATGCCGACCCCAACGAGGCCCGGGAACCGCGCCTGGCGGTGTTGGCGTTCCGCAATCTTTCCGGCAATCCCGCCGAGGAACACCTGGCGGCCGGGTTGACCGACGCGCTGGTTACGGCGCTGACGAAAGTTCCGAAACTGCACGTGGTATCGCGACGCGGCGCATCATCGAACAATGGATCGGATCGCGGGATGGCCGCGACCGGCAGGATGTCGAAGGTGGACGCCGTGGTGCGCGGCACCGTCTTGCGCAGCGGAGATTGCGTGCGGGTTACGGTGCAATTGCTGCACGTCGCGACGGAAGAATATCTGTGGGCTGAGAACTACGATTACATGTTCAGCGATATCCTGGCGTTCCATTCCGATGTCAGCGGAGCCATCGCCGACCATGTTTCCGATAAGCTTCTTCCCGGACGCCCCCATCGCCTGCCCGCACCCGTGCATCCCCGCCGCCCCGCCGCCTACCAGGCGTTTCTGAAGGGGCATCACGTTTTCAAGAATGTTACCGACGAAGGATTGTGGAAGGCCCGGCACTACTGGAAGAAAGCGATTCGCGAAGACCCTCACTATGCGCGGGCTTATGCGGGCCTCGCTGAGTCCTACAACATGCTGGGAATTACCGGCCTGCTTCCGGCGCTGGACGCCGTGGGACACGCGCGGGAAGCGGCCATCAAGGCGCTGGAGATTGACGAGTCGCTCAGCGAGGCGCATACCGCGCTTGGCTTCACACGGATGCTCGAATGGGACTGGGACGGCGCAGGCAAGGAGTTCCGGCGCGCCCTGCAGCTGGATCCAAACTTTGCCTCGGGTAATCCCTGCCACTATGTCGAATATTTGCTGGCCATCGGGAGGCCTGAAACCGCTGTTGCCGAACTCGAGCGCGCCCAGGAGATGCAGCCGCTCTCCCTATTCCTTAGCGTGATCCTTGGCTGGACCTATTACGGAGCCCGGCAATACGACAAAGCCGTCCGCCAGCACCGCCGGGTTGTGGCCATCGAGCCGCAATTCGGCATGGCTCATTGGTGCCTCGGGTTGGGTTATTCTCAAATGCGCAAGTACCGAACAGCGATCGAGGAGTTCCAAAAAGCGACTCTTTCCGGTGGCCCGCATAACGCCCTCGCCGCCACCGGCTATGTCTACGCCATGATGGGCGACCGGGAACGGGCGGAGCACTTTGTGAGGGAACTGAAGCGCCTGCAACGCACCAGCTATACGCCCCCTTACGCTTTTGCCGCCATTTATGCGGGGTTGGGCGAAAACGACGCCGCATTTGAATGGCTCGGCCGGGCGCAAAAGGCCCACGATGTCGGCCTGATTTGGCTGAAATGGGATCCGCAATTCGACAATCTGCGGCCGGATCCGCGATTTCAGGCCATCCTGGGCGGAATCGGCCTGCAGGGCGCGGCCTATTCGACTAGCGCGGCGGACTAACCCGCTCGCTCTTGATCTAACACCTCAGGTCTAACCTCCTCGATAGAAGCCCAAGTGCGTTATCGAAACTTGGTCTCGTTCTTGAATGATCGATCCCTATGTTTGGAAAGACATTTGGCCCTAATTTTCATCTGTCATATGTCGATCAGGAGATTGTCAGATAGATGTCAGGTATTTTCAGTTGACACCCAATTCCTCAGGCATGACACTGCCACAACGGGATTTGTGTTAGATCGGGCGTTTAACTCGAAATAACGTGCGCTTGTATTTTTATGAGCAATATCGCCGCATAGGGTGTTCGGCGGGCTGAACACTGTGAATGCAAAACCATTTTATGCCATCAGTCCACAGGTTCGGGACAATCCCCGGAGCGCACGAGTGATACCGAAAGCGTAATTGGAATTATTGGTAAGTATTGCCGTGGGTGGTGTTGCCGGACATGAATGTAGCGTATCGGGCCATTTAGGGCAATTCAGTGTCATTTAGATGGTTTCAGGGGTGAAAGGTCAAGTTGTTGCGTACTTGAACGTCTGGGGTGTTTACAAGAAAATTGGAGGATATCGAAATGGCATTTCGTTTGAACAGTAGCAGAATTCTCAGGCTGGTCCTGTGCGCGGCCGTGCTGTTGGCCTCGTTCGGCGCCCAGCGATCGTTCGCGCAGGCGGTTGGCGCGACGCTCACCGGCACGGTGACGGACCCATCGGGGGCCGCCATTGCCAATGCGCAAGTTTCCATTTTAAATACGGCGACCGGGGTGCCGCGAGACGTTACCAGCAACACTGATGGAATCTACTCGGCGCCGAACCTGGTGCCCGGTGTTTATTCGATAACCATAACAGCGGCAGGCTTTTCAAAGACCGTACAGACCGGCATCACCCTTACGGTTGGCGCCACGCAAACCTTGAACATAGCGCTGCAGGTCGGGCAGGCGAGCCAGACCGTGGAAGTCACGGCCGAGGCCCCGACGGTCAACCTGACCAACGCCGAAATCGGCGCGCTCACCACGGAAACGACGATCAAGGAGCTGCCGCTCAACGGGCGTTCCTGGAGCACCCTGGCAAACCTTCAGCCCGGCGTCTATCAGCTGCACACGCAGCCCGACATCAATAGCCGCGACAGGTTCACGCGCGGTTACGGTTCCCAATTGTCGATTTCCGGCGCGCGGCCTCAGCAGAACAACTACCGCGTGGACGGCATCAGCATCAACGACCCCGCGAACGGCGGCCCCGGCAACGTCCTCGGCTCGAACGCCGGCGTCGATGCGATCTCGGAATTCTCCGTGTTGACCACCAATTATTCCACCGAGTACGGCCGGGCGTCGGGTGGCGTCATCAACGCAACGACGAAGTCCGGCACGAACGATTTCCACGGAAGCGCGTATGAATTCCTGCGTAACAGCTGGCTGGACGCGCCGAACTTCTATGACCCGAACGGCGTGACACCACCGTTCCGGCGCAACCAGTTTGGCGCTTCGGCGGGCGGGCCAATCATCAAGAACAAGACCTTCGTGTTCGGCGATTATGAGGGTCTGCGCCAGTCAAAAGGCCTATCGTTCTCGAAAATCGCTCCTAATGTGTCCCCGACTGGCACGACAGTGGGTACTGTTGGTGGAGTTCCGAATACACCCTACACGGTCGACCCGACTGTCCTGACGTATTTGAAGGCGTTCTTTCCGGATCAGACCGGCACCGTTAATGGCAGGAAGGTTTGCGCCATTACCCCGGTGGCGGGAACTCCAAACGAAAATTTTTGTTCATTTGGCGCCAACCAAGTGAGCACTGAAAATTATTACATCATTCGCGCTGATCACGTGATTTCGGAAAAGGACAGCATCAGCGGGACATTCTTCCGCGATACTTCCACCACCGGCACACCGGACGAGTACAACAACAAAGTGGTGGATACCGCGCAGAACAGCACCTTTGCGACGGTTTCCTGGACTCACTCGTTCACCGCATCCTTCGTCAATTCCGCTCGCTTCGGCTATCACCGCGACTTCCAAGGTGGCCCAGCGGGCGCCGTGGCACTCAACTCCAAGGCAACGGACACCACGTTTGGGGCCATCCCGGGATTTGACGCTCCGCAGGTCTTCTTTGGCGGCAATGCGTTATTTACGGGCGGTGTGACGTCGTTTAACCCACAGGTCAACCACTTCAATACCTACCAATTCTATGATGACGCGTTCCTGGTCAAAGGGAAACATTCCCTGAAATTCGGCTTCAGCATGGAAAAAGACCAGCTCAATGACATCCGCTCGCCGCGCCCCGGAGGCATTTTTACCTACGGCGGAATGGACGCTTTCCTGCAAAACCAGGGAGGCAAACTCACGACGGATTTGCCAGGTCTGGTTGCCCCAGTCGAACCCAGGGCGGCGATCTACGGCGCGTATGTTCAGGACGATTGGAAAATCCGGCCCAATCTGACCATCAATCTTGGTGTGCGATACGAACCGATGCAGATTCCCTACGATGCGCAGGGAAAAAATGCCACGTTGCTTTCTATATTCGATACAACCGGCACGCAGTTGCCCGTTTGCGGAAAGGCGATTCCGGGGCAGTGCAATGCCCAGACCTACGGGCTCTTTCATAACAACACGCTGAAAGACTTCAGCCCACGAGTCGGTTTCGCTTGGGATCCGCAGAACAACGGAAAGATGTCGATCCGCGGTGGAATCGGCCTGTACGACCAACTGCCTCTGATCGCATTCATGGGCAGTTCCGTCAATGCCAATACCGCGCCGTTCCTGCAATCCGGCAGCGCCAACTTCACTCCAGGAGCATTCGCACCGGCACCTGCAAATTGCGCTACCGCTCCTTCGCCCAAACCGGCGTTTTGCCAGATTAACGTAGCGAAAAGCAACCGCGTCGCGTTCGTCGACCAGAATCCGAAGCGCGCTTACGTGATGCAGTGGAATTTCACGATCCAGCGTGAAATCTTCCCCAATCTCACGGTCTTGGTCGGTTACGTGGGATCTCACGGAGTACATGGCACCACTCAGGTTGATGATGTCAACATGGTGCTCCCAACTGTAAATTCCTCGGGATATCTGTGGCAGTGCGAAAATGCGGCGCATCCTTTTCCCGTGGGCGGCGCTAACATCAATGACTGCCCCGTGATAGGAGTGAGTGTGCCGGCCAGTCCAACAGGCGTTACCCCTGTCGTTAACGCTGTCCCTTTGCCGACGCTGAATCAAAGCTTTGGACGTCTCCCCGCTACATTTTTCCGGAATTCGTCGGTGTACCACGGCATGATGGCCCAAGTGACAAAAAAAATGAGCCATGGCTTCCAGGTGGAAGGTTCCTTCACCTGGCAGAAGTCCATCGACACAGCCTCCGGGGCGGTCATTTCCGACTCCGTGATCACTGCAATCTCCACGCTGAATTGGTTCGACCCTAAGCTTACTCGGGGAGTTTCCGACTTCAACAATTCAAAGGTTCTTTCCATTAATTACCTCTGGAACGTGCCAACGCCAAAAACATGGACGGGCTTTGCCGATAAGGCTCTCGGTGGATGGCAGTTGGGCGGCATCTTCTCAGCTTCCTCTGGACAGCCGTTTTCAGCGGTCATGACTGGCCAAAATGGGGATGCTCTCGGTTTGAACAACACCGACCCATTCTCTTACCCGAACCGCCTCGCTTCATGCGGCAATAACCTTACCAATCCGGGTAACGTCAACAATTACGTCAAGCTGCAGTGCTTCCAAATCCCGGCTCCTGTTGTTGTGGGTGGTGTTCATTTCATTCCACTCGGCAATGCAGGGCGCAATATCATGACGGGACCTGGACTTGAGAGTCTTGATTTCTCCGTGGTCAAAAACACCAAGGTTCCAAAGATCTCGGAGACCTTCAATGTCCAGTTCCGCCTGGAAGTCTTTAACATCACCAACCGGGTCAATTTCAGCCCCCCGGTTACGAATGAATTCCTTTTTGATGCCAGTACCCTCGCGCCTGGTCAGGTTGCTGCTCCTGGACCGACGGGCGCTTGCACCGGCGCCAATAGTGGACCTAGCGGATGCAATGGATCCGCCGGCGCCCTCAGTGGTGGAGATGGCACCGCAACCGATGCGCGCCAGATGCAGTTGTCTTTGAAAGTGATCTGGTAACCACACTCAACAGCCGCTCTGGCGCCGGAGCTTCTGCTCCGGCGCCAAGGTGGTTCAACTTCCGCAGGTCGATTCTCCCAGGACGATTCCCATGAAAATGAACAAGCTTGCGGGTTTTGCCATTCTGACGATCCTCGCGGCGTGCACATTCGCCAAAGCCCAGAATTATGGCGAAGTGGACCGCGTCGATCCGGCTGCCGATGCCATTGTTCCCGCCAATGCCCTGGTCGAAAAACTGGGAGACGGGTTTCAGTTCCTGGAAGGCCCGATCTGGATTCATGCCAAGCACCAAGGGTATCTGCTGTTCAGCGATATCCCGGCGAACGTGATTCGCAAGTGGGATCCCAAGAACGGCTTTTCCGTCTATCTGGAGAAGAGCGGGTACACCGGACCGGACGATCCCGACGCCGGCGGACAAACTAACAACGGATTCGGGATGGTCATTCTCGTCGGCTCCAACGGCATCACTCTGGACCGGCAGGGAAGGCTGGTCTTCTGCACGCACGGCGACCGCCAGCTGGTGCGCATCGAGAAGAACGGCAAGCGCACCGTACTCGCGAGCCGTTACGAAGGCAAGCGGCTGAACAGTCCCAACGACGTGGTGGTGAAGTCGGACGGTTCGATTTACTTTACCGATCCGCCGTCCGGCCTGCGGCAGGGGGACAAGGACCCCAAGAAGGAATTGTCCTTCAACGGAGTCTATCGGCTGAAAAACGGAAAGCTGACCCTGCTGGTGAACGATTTCACGCGCCCGAATGGAATCGCGTTTTCGCCCGACGAAAAATATCTGTACGTGAATGACACCATCAAGAAAATCATCAAGCGCTTTGATGTGCAGCCCGACGGCACCATCGCCAACGGCCAGGTCATTACGGACATGAACTCCGACACGCGGCCCGGAGCGCCCGACGGCATGAAGGTCGACCAGAAGGGCAACATTTACTGCACCGGACCGGGCGGATTCTGGATCATGTCCCCCGAGGGCAAGCATCTGGCGACGGTCAACACCAAGCAGTTGCCGGCGAATCTGAACTGGGGCGACGATGACGCGAAAACCCTCTATCTGACCGCGCGCACGGGCCTGTATCGCATACGCCTCAACATTCCGGGCGTTCGGCCATAAATTTTCTTTTCGATTGGAACCGCGAATTTCAAAAGGGAGTAACCTCGCTCATGGCAAAAAAACTTGGAATCTTATTTCTAGCTTTTGCTTCGATGTTCATCGCAGCCGGACTTTCCGCGCAAGACGCCGGAAAAATTATCCGCCTCGATCCCGGCCTCGACGCGCTGATTTCCCCCGACGCCCATATTGAAAAATTGAAGGATGGCTTTGGCTTCCTCGAGGGCCCGGTCTGGGTGCACACCACCAAGCCGGGCTACCTGCTGTTCAGCGACATTCCGGCGAACGTGATCGACAAGTGGACGCCGGACGGCAAGGTCACCACGTTCCTGGACAAGAGCGGCTTTGCGGGCGACGATCCCGGAGACGCCGGCTACCAGATGAACAACGGATTCAAGACTGTCACGCTGTATGGCTCGAACGGCGTCACGTTCGATAAGCAAGGGCGCATTACCTGGGTGCAGCACGGGGACCGCTCGGTCATGCGCCTGGAAAAAGGCGGCAAGCGCACGGTGCTGGCAAGCAAATACGAAGGCAAGCGCCTGAACAGCCCGAACGATCTGGTCTACAAATCCGACGGGTCGCTTTATTTTACGGATCCCCCGTTCGGCCTTCGCAAACTGGCCGACGATCCCAAGAAGGAATTGCCCTATGCCGGCGTGTTTCTGCTGTCCAAAGGAAAACTCCAACTGATCATCAAGGACCTGCAGGCGCCTAATGGCATCGCCTTCTCGCCGGACGAGAAATATCTGTATGTGAACGACTCCTTCGGCAAGAAGTACATGCGCTATGAAGTGCAGCCGGACGGCACCGTGGCCAACGGAAAAGTATTCATGGACATGACCGCGAGCAAGGAAGACGGCGTGCCTGACGGAATGAAGGTCGATCAGAAGGGGAACATCTACGGCGCGGGTCCGGGCGGTGTATGGGTGATGTCGCCGGAAGGAAAGCATCTCGGGACCATCAAGCCGGCGGAAAATCCAGCCAATCTGGCCTGGGGAGATGCCGACGGGAAGACTCTGTACTTCACCGCGGTCACCGGGCTTTACCGGCTGCGCGTGAACGTTGCCGGAATTCGGCCGTAATTCAAGCGCAAGGTTTTATTAAATTACATACAGCGAACACGTGTACAGCCCGAACGAGGAGGTTTTTCGATGAAACGTTTCCCAATGGCGGTGATCGTTGCGATCCTGGCCTTCACGCCGCTTGCTTTTGCGCAGACCAAGTCCGGCTCTTCCGCCGCGACGGTCGAAGCACAATTGAAAAAGTTCGACCACGACTGGCTGGACGCCGAGAAGCGGCTCGACGTGGCCTACTGCGAGAAGTATTTCGCCGATGGATACGTCCTGGTCTTTCCGAATGGCCAGGCGTACACGAAGAAAGAGTGGCTGGATATTCTCCGGGGCCCCGACCACCCGACGATCACGTTCCTGGATCCCGAGGACATCAAGGTGCACCTGTTCGGGAACGTTGCGATCCTGACCGACCACACCACGCTCAAGGGCCACGACAGCAAAGGCAACAGCATGGACGGCGAGTTTAACGTCTTCCGCGTGGTCACCAAGCAGAATGGCGTCTGGCTGGCCAGCGGCGTGGTCATGAACGCGATCGCGGCCAAGAAGTAAGCCGCGCGAATATCGGCGGAGCTGCTGAAAGCGGCATTTCGGAAATCTGGAAGAGATAAGTTTGTAATGGAGAGGATCGCCATGAAATTCATTTATGGATTGGCCGCAGGTTTTCTGGTTATGGTCGCGACGGCCGCGCTGGCCCTGGGCCAGACGCCCAAGAAGACAAGCCAGGAAGACGTCGCCGGCACGGTGTCTGTGCTGGATCATATCTGGCTGGATGCCGCGCACAATCGCGACACCGGAACGATGGCCTGGCTGTTCGCCGACAACTTCGTCGAGATTCATCCCGGCGGAGAAATCGTCAACAAGACGGAGCAGATCGATCAGATCAAGGACACTTCCCGCGATATCAACGAAATCCATCCTGACGACATCAAAGTGCTGTACACCTCGCCGGATTCCGCCATCATACTGGACACCACCACTATTCGCGGAGTCAGCGGCGGCGTGAAATACGACGGCAAATATAAAGTGATTCGCGTCTTCGTGAAGCAGCAAGGCCGCTGGCGCGCCGCGGGAGCGGGTATCGCCCCCATCATGCCCTGAGTGCCGCAAGTGCGCGGCGCGAAGTAATGCGCGTGTCCGCGGACTGTTCGGCGGCAACGCAAATGAAGCATCGCCCCGGACGGTTTCCGTTGCGAGTCCAAATGAGCGGATCAGACCATCGCGCTTGCACACTGTCGGCGCGCGGCAATCGCGCATAAAACAAATTCCCTGAAAATTTGAGGATAATCTGGCGGAGAGGGGGGGATTCGACCCATTGAATGTGGAGCCTTGTACCGCCTTGCATGGCCTTGTTCTGGCACAGGAAAACACAGCACTTATCGGGATTTCGGCTTTCGTCCGATCTTATCGGTGTGTTCTGAAGGCTAATTCACACGGAGGATGTAGCACAGCAAGGAAAAATGTAGCATGGGCCGTGGCACAGTTACATGCCAATTTTCTTGCTGAGCTGGGGAGTCATGCCACCCAATTTCTCGAACCGCTCAGCGATCCGCTTCATGATCTTCTGGTCCGCGGCGGTTTCGCCAGATGGCAGAAAGCGATACCAGCGTGCGAGTTGCTCTTTGCCGGCCTTCTCGACTTCTTGGATTGTCGGGAATCCCTTCACTGGAGCACCTTGGTTTGGGGGGCGAGAAAAATTACAGCGTTTCGGGCTTCAGGCCTAATGGTCAAGTCGCAAAATTCTCCTGGAACCTTTGATAGGACGCCTGCATTGCGTGATTTTTCCCGCCACACATCGAAGTCCTTTTTAAGACTGGCGATATTGGCTTGAAAGGCAAGGTGTCCGAGATAATCCAGTCCCTCCAACACAGCCACAAGCGGACTGTCGGGCTTCTCTTTCCCTTTGCACCCGAATACGACGAGCGAACCATCCAACCGCAAGCCGATGAGATCCGCACATCGCCGTCTGTGACCGCCCTGATTCGGTACATTGTACGAAATAAGCAAAACGTCCTCATTGCCAACCTGGAGGCATCCGTTCCCACATTGATGGAGCTCTCGGTAGAGCCGCTGCACCAAGACGACCTCAAGATGTTGGCCTCTGTTGTTCTCGTTCCGGTAAGCGTGCCGATCCCGGTCTTGGAACAATTTGCCGACGTAGGGTTTTCGCTCCTTCCGGACTCTCGCCAATTCGGCTTCAATCACGAACCGCAACAGTTTCGGCCACACCTTATGTCGGCCCGGAACTTTCCACAGGTGCTCAAACATTTTTCGAAAGCCGGAATCGCTCATTTTTGGACCCTTGGTTCTAGCCGTAGTGGTTTGAATCGAGGCAGGCCCTCAACAACAGCTTCTTCGTGGCTGCGTTCCAATGCATCTTGATGCTTGGACCCAAGCAATCGCTCAGATAACTGTGCTCGTAGGTTAAGCCTGCTCAGGATTCGCTCATCGTATGTATATGGCCATATCAAATAATGGATCCTAATTCTCTTTAGGGCTGACGCGCGAGCGATCCTGAGCTTTTCAGCTGCCTGTCGAAAACGTGGGCGGTCGATTCTACCCGTCTTTTGCTCTGCCTCATGCGGCGTCCATGCCGGAGTGTAGTGAAGAACGTCCCAGCAATATGTGTGTAGGTCTACTCCGACTGTGCAAACATTCGTGAGAATCAGGATGAAGGGGTTACCTGCTGAACGAAATTTGTCAGCAACGAAATCTCGGGTTCCCGATTCTTCACCCGTCTGGACTGCGACCTCCAAGGGATTGCGATGGGATAACCCTTCCGTTTGTCGAAGGAGTCTTTTAAGAACTCGTTCAGGGGAATGGACGAAACTCTCAATCGTGTCTTTCCACTCCTGATGGCGCTCAATCAGTTTTGCAACTTTCTTCGCCATCGAAGCCAGTAAGGGTGATGGCCCCTGTTGACCGCTCCCAAACACTGAGACTAGAGGCTTCATAAGTGGGGTGAGTCGGGCCAGAGACTTCCTTGCAGCTTCTTTGGCCTGAGGTGAAAGATCGAGCGAATCCAGATCGAGAAGTGCAATGCTTGGAGTCAAATTGATCTTACCGTGCCTTTTCTGCAATTGCTTTTCGAGTGACAAAATGCTTTCGCAACCGATCTCTTCTAGAACCCTCCCTCGAAACTCCGGTAGCCTACGCAGTACTTGCCGATATTGATGTAGCCTCCAGTCGACATTGGAGCCTGCAAGCGTTTCTCTGAAGTGCCTAAGTTTTTCGCGTCGATTCCGTCCCTTGTGTGCGTTCACACATGCAGCTAACAACAGTGTCCTGTTCGATCTCGTCAGCTGTTCAATTGTCCATCCTTGGCGGCTAAGAATGTCTTTCAGGCCAGGGAGGGGGTCGGGCAAACGCCCATGTCTGAATAAATCCTTGTTGCGTTGTGCGATCTTCTTGCACGAATCAAGCATAAGCCGACGAAGCCGACGCAAAAGATGCCGCCCTGCCGAATCTTTGCTGCCGGCCCTTGGCTTGAGTTCCGAAGCGGTCTTCACATGATGGACATAAATGAGGAGTTTGAAACGAGGTGCACTACCAATTGTTCTTTTAAGCCAAGATGATTCTGCCTCAGCATAGTAAGTGTCTATCCAATTAAGGAGGGACGAGATTTTTGGATGGGCAGTTTTTCTCTCTGCTTGCTTCTTAGCTGGGTCAGATTCCGTAATTGCCGTCCATGCAACGTACCGACGTGCATTATCGCCCGAGCCCAATCTTGACCTAGCAGCCTGCCCTAAGAACCACGCAAGACTTTCCGACGCATCACGTGCTCTGGAAAGTTCCGTTTGGAGCGCCGCTAACAAAGTATCCATTCGACTGATCGGGAATGAAGTGTGCTCAAGGCCAGGTTGGCGCAAAGCAAAAACGTCGCGATCATCATGCCCGCCTGGCGCAAAACGATACGAGCGCGGCCGGTGACTTATGGTGCGAACAATCAATTCGGGAAGGAGCGATTCCAGGTTCTGCTTATATTTTCCATATTTGCTGAGACGCTCCCGCCTTTCAGTCTCAGACTTTGCCCTCAGTCCGGCCCGCAGTTCACGAGAGAAACCATCAAGTGCACGCTCTGTTTCATGCGAAAGCAATACATTGCTCTTTGTTCGCGCACGCCAATCCAGGCAAAGCTGCAGCACCGATCGGGCATCGGATAGGTCGCGAGAGAGAAGTGTCGCAGATAACCCAAGCAGGAAAGGCCGGCGCCTTTGCCACAGGCGAGGACGGTCGATGACTGTCGACGGACGTAAAAGTCTGCCGTAAATTGTATGCTCGTTCTTTCCACCGAAGATTTCATCCGCAATAACAACATTGACCTTCTGCATCCACTGGGTCCAGGCGCGAACTTGTCGCCCCCGTTGCGTATACAAACGCTTGACCCAGGAGGGACTCGTTACCAATATTTCGACGCTTGCGCTAGTGTGTCGTCGCTGAGGTCCCAGCCTCCGGAATTTCGCCCGATCGTCATCAAGTGCTTCCGCAAGGCGCCTGATGTCACGCCGAAATCTGAGGTGATAGACCACAATATCTGATTGCTTTCTATGACTTAACCGCTCTAGGTAAATATCAGTATAGGAGCCCTTCCCGGGAACTTGGGCCAGCGTTGAAATTCTGCACTCTTCTGGGGAATTACCGACCAATTTCTGAAGCCAGGAGTGGTTCAACTCACTCGGGCCTGCCAATATTAGAATCCGAAAGCACTGCTTATGAGGATGCTGTGAACGCCAAAGGCCAAATGCAAGGCTCAACGATATGTAGGATTTCCCAGCCCCTACTTCGTCTGCGATAAGGTAGCTTCCTGATCGTCGCCACTTCCGCCATACAAAGCGTGCCGTTCGATTTTGGGCTTTGGCTAGAGCCGCGGGCCGCAACACTCGAGAATGAATGGGTATCGGACCGGCGCCATGCCGCTTCACTTAGGCATCTCCTTCATCGCCCCGCTTAGGGCGTCTAACAATAATATCTGTGCGGGGTCTTGTGCTTGCAATCGAAAAGCGCGGACCCTCTTGCGCAGTACCGTCAATTCTTGTCCGTCTGCTTTTGCTAGCGTCCTCGCAAACTGGACTCCTTGTGGTTCTCGGTCGAAATCTGGATCATCACTCAAGGAATCAGGCACCATCGGTGGTTCGATAACATCTTCCTCCTCTCCCGAAATCTCATAATCCGATTCTTCGGAAGTACTCCTCTTAGGGAGAGGATCGACAATAGTCTTCCCCAAACCCAATAGGTTTTCGTTACTTGGCTCGAAGGGTATGCCTGTTGTTAAATCTCGTAAGGCGAAGTCGGGATCTGCAACCTCAACAGCGGACTCAATTGATTCGCCATCAGCAAAATCGAGTGCCACGCGCAGACGTTCGGGGAATCGGTTGACTGCCTCCTTAAGATGAATTTCTACGAGACCATTCAAGAAGTTCGGGGTAGTCCAGTTCCGGGAGTTCTCAAACGTCTCGATTATGCTTCGTGATTGCAACGGTAACTTCGTGTGGCGTGGATCGAATGCCGCCAAGACCCTCAATCGGATGGGCTCCTCTTTAGAGGAATACGAGACGGTAAGTTTATACGGACTGGCAGTTTCATCGAAAGCTGCCCAATAGATCCATCGCTCCACTCCTTTGAGTTCGCTCTCAGTTTCACCTTGATCAGTCGCCCATTTTTCAAGTTTGGCGCTGGAAACGGGAACGACCTCCACGGAGTCGTCCAGAAGCTGAGGGAGCCCACTGCTCGTGATCTCATGAAATATTGTTTCCGTATTCCGACTTTTGCACCACGCAGCAGCTGTAAAATTTGCAGATCCAAGGAGACGACTGACGCTCCCATTCTGGCTTTCGAGCTCGATGACCTTTGCGTGAACTTGTTCCGGAAGTTGGAAACCATTCCCAGGCTTCTTTCTGATGGACTTTATCAATAGCTCTCCTTTTTGGGCTACCTGAAGTCCGATGAGGTTTCGGTAATCGAGCGGCTTTGCGAAAACCTGTGAACCATCCACCCACACCTCCACTCTATCAACTCCACCTTTTGCGGAATTCAACACAGACAGAAGCTCCTCCATGAGTCCAACAGAACCCTCATCGAAGTATGGTGACATTATCCGAAGCACCCGTGGCTTGTCCTTAATTCCCATTACAAGTGACTTGAACGCCGTGTTTCTGTTCGATGTTTTGTCGTCGCCAAAAAGCCATGGGATGGACACCGAACGCTTTCTGTACCGGTGCATTCCTTTCAGCCAACTCTCAACAACACCAGCCCCCACGTTTGGCATTCCCCCTAAAAATTCCAGAAAGGAAGCACACGCAGACAGGCTTTCCCCGGCATCCCAAGTCCAAAGTTCTAGGTTTCGCTGCCAGCCACCCCAGGTCAGATTTGAGGAGCCTAAGCCTATGACGATATCGGAAGCCCCACGAACGCCGGGTTTCTCATATTCTGCGACAATGAACTTGTTGTGAAATAGGAACCGGTTTGCGGGCAGGTATCTGATCCGAAGATTCACCTTCCATTTCGCCCATTCGTCTAACGAATAGAGATCACCAGAAGCCTGCGACCCTCCAGCGTAGGCGTCATCATCAAATCGCGTTGCGAAAACTAGCACGTCCGTGTTGGCAAGAGAGCTCCGACGGATAAACCCCAGAACTTCATTATGAAACCAGCGGAAGTTGAATCGGTAAGTGAAGAACAAGAGTCTGCGAAGCCGGCGCCGCCGGGTCCAGAGGAACGCGAGGCTCGATGCTGTTGGGTCGCTCATTAGGGTTGTCGCTCCAAGTATTTTGCGCTCTCGCAAAGAGTCTGCGAGGCCTGGAATCGGTAGCCAAAGAGACCCCAGCGGTAGTTGTTGAATGCCGCCGAAAGTGCAGGATAGCTTGGACCTGGTTTCCGGTCTTTAAAGCTCCACGCACAGACAGCATGGCGCTTATTTTGAAGTTCACAGTAGGCCACATGGAGTTCAGCCAAAGCTTCCTGCAGTTCAGCAGACCCTCTGGCGCCAAAAGTTTCAATGTCCTGTTTATTATGCAGCTTCATATATCCATTTATATTCTTGTCGAGTCCAACAAGATTGATAGCATTCTTTTGCCATCTTGCAAGGCGGGCAGAAATAAGATCATCATGAAGTTGTAGACACACGGAAACCAACTTCCGCCAGTCTGACTGGGTTTGGTTGGGGTACCTGAGTATTAGTGTCAAAAAGTCTTCGAGTGGTTGTGTGCTTCGGCTTCTTCGAACATCAGCGCGCCCAGTTTCACGTAGTAGAAACGCCGAAGCTTCGAACAGCGTCTGCCATACGGTGAAGAAAAACTCGAGCTCCCGAACGAGGCATATGGAATCCGGCACATTGGCTGGGGGCTTCATGCCAGTTAACCACCACCTTCTCCAGGATCCCGTTTCGCCCCGAAACAAGTGTTGAATATCAGTTGGCTGAATAGCGAAGACTTTGCCTCGGTTCCGGCTGTACCATCTAAAGTTACTGATTCGCCGCCTTCGAATTCTTGGTTCATCTTTGGCCAGACCGAGACGGTCCTGAAAAATCATTTTCCGATAGCCATCCACGCTCTTCGGACGCTTTTGGTCGAGCAATCCAAAATGATCAACGAGTGATCCATATCGCTGCCAGTAGGTCATCTGCTGAGTCAACTCGCTAGAGGATTTCTGGATGTTTTCACGAGAAAGAACCTTACTAAGTTCGCGGGCAATTGTGGGATCAGTTGCCGGTCGCTGAAACTCATAGCGCCTTCGTGGCGAATTGGCAACGTCCATTCGAATCGCTGTCTCATGTATCGCTTTGACATCGTGCAGGTCGCGCGTCAGCACCGTGATGCCGGGGAATAAATAGTCGCCCCAGCGAGTCGCCAAAGACATGAATCCCAGGACCGAGCGGATGCTAGTCTCTTGCTTGAAAGAGCGAACTATAAACGCAGAATGCTTGGATGAGGTTGACTTTCTTGGCAACAAGATTACGCTCCGCACCAAAGAAGAAAAGGAGGACGAGACAAGCGAATAATCGCCTTCGTATGGGTTACGTCCTCGTATTAACCGGGATCTTTATCGATCGTAAAAATGACCCGATAGTACACCTGTCTCGCGATTGCGCGCGTCGTGAAACAGTTTATATCCGGAACGCTCCCGAAAGCGTGCCACCGCCCTCGTTCATGCCGGCTCACATTCCACGAGTTGTGCCATGCGAACATGTGTGACTGCCACACTGGGGAAGACGGCAAAATGGAAGCTACCCATCCCTTAGGTGGTAACGCGAGAGTGCCGCCGATCAATTGTTATTGCACTTACAGTGTGAGTATTTATTGTTCAAAAAGATCCTTTGGTCGTATTTCAAGGACAACGTCCAAATCAAAATTGCCCTTTTCAAGCAATCGACCGAACGGATCCCGTATGATATCGCTGGCCCAGCTCGCCTCAGGACCGGCGTCAAGGAATCCGACGAGGTAATAAGTGTTCCGGTGAACTCCTGCCGATTTCAATTCGTTCGGACTCACGACGATTCGACCGTCCTCGCTGAATGCCTTGACTTCAACGTGGACAAGTTCGGTTCCTTTCTGACACTCAAAATCATACCCGCAGTTATCCTTTGTTGTGTCCTTAACGAACACGAACCCTTCCCAGCCTTTTTTACTGAGTGTGCGACGCATGAATTCTTCCTCGCCACGTCGCCCTCTATCTTTCTGAGAAACTGACACTCTGAGAGATTGTTGAGGTTCATGGATACGCAACGGTTGCGACAAACTACGGGGGTCGATGCTTTTCTTCAAATTACCGAACAACTCGGCTACGCGACGGCCGAGAGTTACGCTTCGCTGATCCAGCGTGTCTTCTGCTTGTGCGACGCCAACTGCCGGAGCGACGACGAATGTCGCCGCTGGTGGCGGTGGAGTTTCTACCGCGAGTTCAGTCGATTCTTCTCGAGCTTCATCAAGGGCACTAACTGACACATTGAGGCTCTCAAGAAGAAATCTGCTCATCTCTTCGGGATCCCCGTGACAAGCTTGAAATCGGGAAACGACCCTCGGAAACGCGTCCCGGTAGTCATCGCGCGTCCCGTCGCAATAAATAGGAGCGAGCACCTCCCCGAGTGCATCACCATCGAGCTCGAACAACGACACGTCGGGCTTACCGATAACGTACATTGTGTAGTGCGTCTCCTTGATTGCACCTGGCAGCTCCACAACGCGACGTTGCAGATGAAACTTCTGACATTTAAATGACGCAATATGTTCAGGGGATGAGCGCAAAGTGAATGTCACTTCGAGCTCACTTGCTAGTCGGACCCCAAATCGATCACGAAGTCTCCGCCTGACCAGATCTGCATATCCTTGCTCTTCAGTTTTTGCTATCACAATTGCCAGCAAGTAAGGTCCAAGCTCTTTGACAATGGTCGCGTAGAGAAATGGCGCCTCGGCTGCGTTCGCCGCTCCGCTTACTTCTTCGTCGAGCGTCTGACCCGGAATGAGACGAGCGATCCCAAGTTTCTCAAATAGGCCAGGATAAGGGCGGTCCGTATCTAGAAAGGCAAAGCTACTGCGGAATGCCCTTTCGGCAGCTGAACCGGGTTCCGCGTAGAACAAAGGACGTTTGCGGAATGCCAGCTGTCCATCAAGGTTAGCGGCCAGGCACAGATCAATAGGCAAAGAGATCGTTGTGCTGTATTGGTTTAGCGTTCTATACGATTCTTGAATCGCTCCACGCAACAAGCGCCAACGGCTTCGCGACTGGAGCCACGCGTCACGAATACCTTCGAGTTGAAACTGACGGCCCACAATTGTCAGGAACCGGACCAAAGTCGAAGCAGATGCGCCATCCTCCAATGGTTCAACGCCAAGACGTGTGAGTAGTACATAGTCGTTCAGATTGTCCGCAACAACGTACGGAATCAATAGATCACCTAGTTCTTCACTTGCGGTCCCGCGTGAGATAAAGCGCCGATCTCTTTGGCGGACAAAGCATTCAACAGCATTCGCTGGGCCGAGAGTTGAGGGAAGCCATCGTAGCTCCTGCAGCTGTAGCCGGAAAAATGATCCACATGGCGCGTTCATTCCGCCACCGCCTGACAGTCGTCTAAATATTTGGTCTGGTTCTAGGTCCTGCGGAGATGGAAGATTGTGAATGAGACTCCAGAGCCGGGCCTGCCATGATTCATCTCCCGCATTGCTCTCTTGCTCGGATAAAGCACAACAGCGTTCTAGCGCCTCAACGATTGTGAGTTGCTGAATAGATCGTCCATACGTGTCATTGAACGGCGCGGATTCCACAAAACGCTTCCACAATGCCGACTTGTTAACCTCGTCGATAACTGCGAGATTCTGATCGTGTTGCCGCTCCCCCGTAAATCGTGTGCGTGCGTCAATGCTCAGTGGAGTCGTAAACGTGACGTCACGTCCGCCCCCAATGAAGCGTACGAATCTCAATACCTTTGGCGTTCCAGTGACACCGGCTCGCTGCAGAATGTTGAGCCAGAAGGACGGCGAAATGTTTTGCTCGTTCATTAGATCCGTGAGGAACTTATCCGATACACGACGCAGCTCTGGCACGCCCATGAGCACTTTTCCTGCTCCCTCATAACCATCCGGCCAATAGCTGAGAAATGCCGGCGCAATTGAGGACTGGTCAACAGAAATCGGCACAGGAAGTCGACCTATTTCCTCCCAAAACTCGTCGGATTCAATGCCTCGACCAAGCGCCAGAATTCGCTGTAGGAAACGCCATACGCTTAGTAGGTCCCTGTAGGCTAAAGGCTCAGAATACATTGACTGCACCGATCCTCTAATAGCTCGTGGGACGATGTCGGACGATTCAAACCTAGCCACCCGGCACGCAGTTATCAACCAATCGCGGATTGTTTGATAAAATGGGTGATGTATGTCAACGACTTCTGCATTGAGCAGCACAAACACGGATTGGAAGCAACGCGGAACCTCGCACTTCGCGGCTTCCCCGGTTGGGGTGAAGCAAACAATTCTGCTGCCTTCCTGAGGTACCGCAATGACTTCTCCGCTAGATGTCAGCAACAGACGTCTCCCAACGAGAACTTGATGACCCCACCGTGAGTAATCTTCGTGTGTTGCTAAATAGCTGTATAACTCAGTCCACCATAGTGTGCTCGGGTGTTCGGAAGACTTCTCGATCAAATCAAGAATCGCCCGCGACGGTAAAGCTTCCATTCCTATAAATTGTAGGAATTGGCGGGCATCAGAGCTATCGACTGTAGGCTGAAGAAAAGCCTCCTTGTTTGCGACACTCTTCAATGCGGCGCCAAAATGTTCGGTCCAGAAACCAACGTCGTCCAAGCATGTAGGCAATGCGACTTCCTGAGGGGAGCGAGGTCCTGAGGTTGAGGGGACAAAAGCGTCTGAACGCTTCTGAATGGTTCGTTTGACTATAGTTCGGAACCTGACGCCAACATCCTGGTTCGTTAGCGATGGCCGCAACGACTCGAACACTCGTCTGGGGTCGTATCGTCGCAGCAACTGGTTCAGAAAATCTCCAGCGAAGAGCCGCCCTGCGACGTCCATCAACCACTCGTTATACGAGCCAGGCATCAGACGCGTTCTGTCGGGTTTAACGTAAAAATCGCCGTGAATTGTTATCCCGAACCCGGTTGGCTCGTCCGTCGGGAAATAGACATGAAATCTGGCATTGGCATCGAACGCCGGCACACCATCTCGAAGGAGACAGGACAAACGTACAGTGGCGTAGGTCATTTGCCGTACGGCGCGTGGGGTCTCGGGATCCGTCTTAACTTGTGGCGGAATCAAAGCTGAGCCTGAGAGCTGAAAGTATGTAGCTCGGCTGACCCGGGAGTTGGCAAGAATGTCGACTGAAATTTGATCTCCACTCGCTGCATTCCGATCGCCCGCAAGAGTAGCCTGTGCCACCAACTTATTTTGATCAAACAGGCTAACCGTTCTCAGTGATTTCAAAAATGGGAGCAGACTCGATATCTCACGCTCGACGAAACTAGTTAGGGTGGCCACACCTTCTGAGTTCGAAATGATAGGCTTGACATCCAGAGAGTCCACGACGCGGCGGTCTGCATCGGGATCTGACGCGGGCAGCCAAAACATGGTCGTGAGCCCTGAACCAATCTCGTTACGGACTGCGCGCTCGAATACAGAGACCCCGCCTCCCAGTGAGCTCTTCTTCAACTCCCCCGGTATCGCCATTACCGGGCAGGTTGACTGACCGTGCTTCGACCAGCTGCGAACCTCGGCTTCAAGTTCGGGATTCCGTCGGATGGTCTCATTAACATGTCCTCGATTAAGTCCCCACCCAAACCGGAATCCGAACCAGTCCTTGTCCAATTTGACGACGGCAGGTGATGGCGTCAGATCAAGAACAGATCGAAACCCAAGTCCCTTGTGACCAATGCACTGATTAGGATCCTTATCACTCCATCCATCAGCTAAACTTCGAAAATTGGCCACGCTGAACCACGCACCATCGTGGAGAAAACAAAGGCCATCCGTAACTAATATAAACACGGCCTGAGTTGCCTTGACGTCATCGGCATTCTGGAGAAGTTCATACGGTGCTCGGCCGCGGTACAATTCGCGAACGTCGCGTTCGCGACCGGCTTTTTCCCGCAAGTACTTGAGACCGGTTAGGTCGAACGACGGTCGGCTCCATTTGTCGCGCGTATTCTTAAAGCTGGCCCTGTTGAGGGAGGCGGTATTCGACACGATCGAATCAGGAATCTCCACATATCCTCCACAGCGGTATCGACCACGATTCTTGGGAGGCACGATTGTTCAGCGCCATTCTAGCCATTGCCGCAGCGGGCCTCCCAGGCCTGGCTGATTCCTTCGACGTACAAGGTATTTTGTAAGATCTGGAAACAGCCTATCGCTGACTATACGCGGAGATGTAGATATCGATTGCGTTATCTCACTACCTGTCTCCATGCGATAACGCCCCATTTCACAAAATACAGGTATCAGAACAAGGGGTAAATCTTCTGGTGGAAGCGCTCATTCAAGAACAACACGCGCGCAACTGCCTGTTCACGATCGCTGATGTCAGCGAGCTGCTCTGTTCTCATGACGTAACTTTGCGCGATTGGGCGCGCGCCGGTCGAATGCCGGGGCTGCGGATAGGCGGTCAGTGGCGGTTCGACCCGACGGAGCCGGCGGCATGGGTTGAGGTGCGAAGGATGGGCTGAGCAAGGTCGCGTCCGCCCATTTCTCCCCGGGTGTTCTATGCGCTGTTAACTAATCAAGTGAATATCGGTGAGATACTAGAATAGGAGGAATATACTCTACCTTCTTGCCCCTACACAGCAGGTCGCGTCCCGACTGCATGTGTGTGGGTGCTCATGAGGTTTCGCCAGCATGCTTCGCCAGACAATTGTTGTGGGCAGTAGCACCGCGTGGCATCAAGAGCGCTTCGATCAGACCCTCTGCAACGCAACCGGAATTCAGATTCTTACAGTTCGCCGACTAGTGGAACGCTTGGCCGGCGGGTTCCTTAGAGCCGCAAACCTTGACGAGCTCCAGGTTGCCTGCGCCCAGGCTCTCGATTTGGAAAAATCAAAGCTTCATCACTTGTCCCCGTTGGTAGAACTTCCAGGTACAGCCAGCGCAGTCTCCGGCACTCTTGAAAAGGCGTGGGCTTCTGGTCTGGACCTATCAGCGTGGAGAGAAGAGCCGCGATGTGTGGATTTGAATATTCTGGAAGCCTCGATCATTTCGCATTTGCCAAACGGCGCCCTCGTAGCGAGTGACTTGCTAGAAGCTGCCCTGGCACGCATCAATTTCGCGCCTTCTCTCATCGGGTCCATTCGCGTTAAGGGCGTTTACGCGCTTGCACCATGTTGGCAACCGCTCTTTGCGGCTCTAGCTGAGCGAATTCCAGTCGTGTGGGAAACCACCGGTGAGTGTGACAGCTGGGTTGCCAACACGCAGATCGATACAATCCGGCTCCCCATGAGTGAGTCATTCCGCAGTGCCGTATCTTGCGCAAATCCAACACATGAAATGACCGAAGCTTTGCGCTGGGCGCGAGAGCTAATAGTTGCCGGTCGTGCCGAAGCTCAAGAAATTGCAATCGCAGCAGCCTCGGTGGAGGGGTTCGATGACTACTTGCGTGTTATGTGCGATGAATCGCAGCTCCCCGTCTACTTCACAAATGGTCGCGCCGCACTGAGTGGATTCCTTGGCCAACAAGCGGCCGCGTTAGCTGAGCTGTTGCTTCACGGAGTTAGCCAGGACCGCATCTTGCGGTCAATCCGTCTCATTCGATCTGAAAATAAGGAGCTACGCGCACTACCAGACGGCTGGGAAAGATTGATCAATGCTGACGCCCCCCTTTTGAAAGTAGAACACTGGAGGCACGAGGTCGCCCGCATCAATGAAGAACATAAAATCGATCTGCGTCCGACCCTGCTCGCATTTGTTGAAGATGTTGCTCGGGAATCAAGCGCTGCAGCGACCATCGGCGAACGCTGGCTCAGCTCCGGTGCTAAGGCCATCTGGCGGAGGGCACTTGCGCAAGGTCCTCCAAGCGCGCTTGCCACGATGCTCAATCATGTCCGGGTAGCCGACGAAGGAGATCCTGCTGCAAGCATTCTTTGGGGTACCGCAGCTGTTATCTGTACGGTTCGGCGCAAGTTTGTCCGCCTCGTAGGCTTGAGCAGCCGAGGCTGGCCCCGTACTCTCCAGGATGACCCACTGTTGCCCGAACACATCCTCGGGAGGCGGCTTAGTGCGCACTCTGTTCCTGAACTCGACCGACTGTACTTTGATGTTTTGACTGGTCAGGCAACAGAAATTGTGTTCAGTCGCAGCCGCCGTGACAAAGAGGGCCGCGTCCTAGGAATTAGCCCTCTTTTTCCGAGAACTATTGAAGAGGTTGCGCTGAGGCAGTCCCGCGTACCGCCGCACGCATTCAGCCGCGCAGACCGTCTGCTCGCTCGTCCGGCCGAGTTTGCACGATCGGAATTAGCCCGTTCAGTGAGGCAATGCGTAGAAGACCGCAACCGCGAAGAGATTACTGCCCACGACGGCCTTGTTCGCCCAGACCACCCCGTAGTCGCAGCCGCGCTGGGCCGCGTGCAATCTGCAACTTCGCTCCGGCTCTTGTTACGGGATCCACTCGGTTTTGTATGGAAATATGCGCTGCGGTGGAAGCAACCAGATGACACAACCGAGGAGGAGCCGATCCTTTTTGACAACCTCGCGAAAGGTAGATTTATTCACGAGCTCCTTGAACAAACGGTGATTCAACTTGAACGGGATGGTGGATTCTCAACTGCTTCACGAGAACAGATTGCTGCAGCTATTAGCCGAGCGTGCCAAAATACAGCTGAACGATGGGAACTCGACGTGCCGATCCCACCGCGTGCGATTTGGGAACGCGAAAAGAATCAGTCACGGGAAATTGCTTTCAAGGCTTTGACATACCCGCACGAAGCCCACGACCACTTGCACAGCTTTGTCGAAGTGCCCTTTGGGGGACTCGGCGACGCCGCGTCAGGATCTGAATTACCTTGGGATCCTACGCGGGTGGTTGAGCTTTCCAATTTACACATCCGAATTACAGGCAGAGTTGACCGTATTGACCTAAGCGAAGACCGACAGTTCGCGCGCGTAATTGACTACAAGACCGTCGGGAAGACTCCGAAAGAGGACCCCTATTTGAATGGTGGCAAGGAGCTCCAACGCGCAATTTACACATGTGTCGTACGCAGCTTACTGCCCGAGGTTAGAGAACTTGAGGCCGGGCTTTTGTATCCCGAAACAAGCTCCTTATTCCAGGCGACAAACATCGAGCAACTCATTAGCGACACGGCCACTTACGTCACCGCGGCGGCAGATCTTTTGCGGCGCGGTTGCGCTTTGCCAGGAATCGGTGCGGAAGACGACTACAACGAAATGCGCTTCGCATTGCCTAGTAATGCCTCGGCATTTTACATCCCGCGGAAAATACTAAACCGTAATGAACGAATGCAAACGCTGCTGCCGCTTTGGGGTTCATGATGCCGACGATTATCGACCAATCCGAGCGCCTACGTGTCTTAACTGATTTGGATTCGACGCTTCTGGTCGAAGCTGGCGCTGGAACTGGGAAAACAGCTTTGATGGCGGGCCGCGTTGCAATGCTACTAGCTGCGGGCGTGCCAACGCGAGAAATCGCTGCTATCACCTTCACGGAAGCCGCAGCCAGCGAGCTGTTCGCACGCATCTTCGACTATTCCAGCGAACTTCGCGAAGGAAGAATCCCTCCCGAACTCTCAGTCTCTTTTCCAGAAGGTCCGACAAGGCATCAGACCGAGAACCTTTTACGTGCCAGCGATTCGTTGGACGAGTTGATATGCTCTACGATCCACAGCTTCTGCCAACAACTGACAAAACCCTATCCCGTCGAGGCCAATCTCGATCCTGGTGCCGTTATTATGGACGAAGTGCAAGCAGATCTAGCCTATGACGTGCTTTTCGAGGAGTGGCTACGCTCAGAGCTTAGTCAGTCCGAGGATGATAGACCTGTTGCTGTTCTACTCGTAGAAAGGGGCGTAAAAGGGCGCAGGTTAATCGAACAAATTGTTGCAGCGCAACAGAACCGTCGCGGCGCACAAAGTCCATCATCTCGTCTTTCACAACATCTTACAAATGACTTCCGCTCAGCCGTCGCTGCTTTTGTAGAGATATACGGCCGCGCAACGCGCCAAGGTCTAATCGAAAACACTACCTCCGTTTATGCAGATGGGTTTCAAGTGCTCGCCGAATTTTACGCAACTGATTTTCAACCCGACACATCCTTCCGCCAATTGTGGCGACTTACTGAGCCGCCGGACATTGCGGCGTTCAAGAAAGATGGTTACCACTTTCGAAAGTATCAATGTAAAGGAGCGTGGCAAGAGGCGGCACGGGCGGCACACCAATCAAGAACCCTGGGCGAACAATTCAACAATGAGCTCTCTGGGGCATATGACCGGGTCGCCCAGACATTAACATCCCTTTTGGATGCTTTAGGCGAAACAGTTCTCGCGCAACTCACCACAGCTCTCGAAGGCTTTACCGCCACCTATGGCAGGCACAAGCGGTCATCCGCGGTATTGGATTTCGACGATTTACTCTACAACGCTCGCGATTTGCTGCGCAGATCACCAGAAGTACGTGCAGCACTGTCAGGACGATATCGCCACATTCTGGTCGACGAATTTCAGGATACCGACCCAGTTCAGGCAGAAATCCTTTTTCTCCTTTGCGGAGAGGGTCCCAACGATGCCCCCTGGCCGGAGATGCGTTTGCGCCCTGGCCAATTGTTTCTTGTAGGAGACCCGAAACAGTCCATTTATCGTTTCCGCCGCGCGGACATCGCTTGCTATGAACGCGTCAGGCAGGCCTTTCTTGAACAATTCCCCGGAAGCAAAATCCAGATCACGGCCAACTTTCGATCCCAGGAGCCTATCCTGACTTTCGTAAATGATCGATTCTCTGCACCACTCAACGAAATCGGATTTGCGCCCCTTTCGTGTACCCTGGAGGGGCCACCGCCTTCAGATCCGCGCGTTGTAAGGCTTGGGATCAACTACCCTCCGGATATGGGAGCGCCGGATCGCCGTCGTGCCGAGGCTACGCAAGTTGCCCAGTTCTGTCGCCATCTATTGGACAACTTTCAAGTCCGCACGAAAAACGGTCTTCAGACATGCAAACCCAAACATATTGCATTGCTCGCACCCAGTAGCACCGAGCTGTGGGTCTATGAACAGGCATTAGAAGAAATCGGCATTCCCCTCTCTACGCAGGCCGGAAAAGGACTTTTTCGCCGGCAGGAAATTCAAGACCTCATCGCGATCACACGCGTACTCTCGAATCGTCGCGACACGTTTGCGCTAGGCGCGCTTTTGCGCGGGCCCCTAATTGGCCTGAGTGAGGAAGAACTGCTGGATATTGTCGCTGCGCTGCCGCGACGCCCGGAATCCGGCGATTATGTAAGTATCTCTGTGACCACGGATCCGGAGTCTATTCCGCATCCGGTGGCACGCGAATCGTTAAAAATACTCAACTCTCTCTCTAAACGCGCTTACAACACCACGCCCTTTGACATCCTTAACTCTGCAGTCGAAGGCCTCAATATCCGTCCATTGCTACTTCAACGTCATCCCCGGTACGCCGAGCGTACTTTGGCGAATGTTGATCTATTTCTCGATCTCGCTCGCCAGTATAGCGTGCGTGGTCTACGTGCATTCTCTCGCGACATGATGCGTCGCTGGGAGGACGCGGAACGACAAATTGAGGGCCGTACCGATGCAGGGGTCGAAGCTCTCCAGATCATCACTGTTCACGCAGCGAAAGGTTTGGAGTGGCCCGTAGTCATCCCAATAAACATGATTACCGAGACTCACGGCGCAGAAGGGGTGTTATTCGACGCTCAAAGAAATACGCTTCTTTGTCAGTTTGAGAAGATAAGACCTGCTCCGTATGTCGACTTGAAGGATGCAGAGACGGAGCAGCTCCGCAAAGAACGATTGCGCATGTGGTATGTCACATGTACGCGAGCTCGGGACATGCTGGTAATTCCTCACCACACAAACGCTCAAGGTGCTGGGTCATGGTTCGGGGAAATCGATCTCCGATTAGCGGAGCTGCAAGCTGCTGTTTTTGAGAATGTCCCACCATATGCTTCAGCACCTCACGATGCGTCAAATGACCAAACCCTGGAACTTTTTCAAACGGAAACAGAAGCCATGTCTCGCCGTACTCGGCGCATTCATTGGACCACTCCAAGTCTTGCAGAAGAGCAGGAAGGGCCGAGCTTACCTAGCGACGAGAGTCTGATCGATGGCGTCGTATCCAGCCCTGTTCTTGTAGCCGGCAGTGCTACGCGTGGCCGGGTTTTACACAAGCTCATGGAAGAAATTCTCTTGGGCGCTGTCACAGATGATCGTTTGGCCTTAACCACGTGTGCTGCTTCCCTTATCGCACAGCTTGGTCTTGACGACTCAATTGATCCACGTGATGGCCTAAGTTCACGCGAGCTAGCGGATTGTGCCTTGCGGACGCTTTCGCTTCCTCTAGTTCAGAAGTATCGCTTGCAACTAGTGCCGGAATGGAACCTTTATTCTTCAACTCATGGTGAGCAAGGCAAATGTGATGCAATTGCAGGTATCGCCGACGCCATAGCCTACGGTCAGACGAATCAAGCGGACTTCGTTTTTGATTGGAAGAGCGACGTCGCGCCGGACAATCCAACTGTCCAGAAACACAGTGCTCAACTGCGAAAATATTTGGCGATGACCGGTTGCAAGCACGGCGCTATTGTATACATGACAACAGGCAACGAAGTCGAAGTAAACGTTGAGAGTTCGCGAAGCTGAGGGACCGGACGACAAGCAAAACGAGACTCCCTCCGAGAAGATCGCTTTTGTCCATATTAAGCGGGACTCACTAAATGGATGGTGGTAGCTAAACGATACGTAAATTGCAACTATAGTTTCTCTGGTTTTTCTAGCTTTAGGACTCTCCATGCCTTTATCCACACAGCGCTGGAAACAGTTCGCCGAATCGAGATACGCGCACGAGCGGGAGGCGCTTGAATTCCTGCGCGATGTCCTTCAGGATCGGGACCCAAATTTCGTTTATTCCAACTTCGAATTCATCGCCGACGACGGCTCGGTAAACGAGATTGACGCGCTTGTCGTCACCCAGGCCGGCATTTTCCTCGTCGAGCTGAAGAGTCGAGGCGGAATCGTCACGGGCAATCGGCATCTGTGGGACTGGGACAAAGATGGCCATACGATCACAGTCGACAGCCCTCTCACTCTAGTCAACTCGAAAGCCCGAAAGCTCGCTGGGCTATTGAGCAAGCAACGCGCTTTTCGCGGCGAACGCCCACCCTGGATTGAGGGCCTTGTTTTCCTGTCCGCGCCAGGCATAAGCGTACGCCTGCCTGAATCCGAACGCATGCGGATCTGTGAGCGCGAGCCGCGTGACAAAAAGCCGGGGATCGTGGCCGCACTTCTGCAACGCGAATATTTCGGGAACGAGTCCGCGCGCGGACCAGCTATTGATCGAAGCGTAGCCCGTCGTGTGGCACAAGCGCTCGATGACGCTGGCATCCGCCCATCGCCACGGCAACGGCGCGTCGCAGATTACGTCCTGAAGGAACTTATCGAAGAGAATCCGCTCTTCGCTTACCAGGATTTTCAGGCCGAACATCCGACCACCCGAGCCCTGCGTCGTGTCCGTCTCTATACTGTGGCTGGCAAGGACAAGGCCACCCACGAAGGGGTTCGTCGAGCTGCACTCCAGGAGTTCCAGATTCTCGAGTCGCTTGACCACCCTGGCATCCTCCGCGCTCTCGACTTTAATGAGCACGAACTCGGCCCGGCGATTCTATTTCGACGGGAGCCTGACGAGGTCCGCCTGGATCACTTTCTACAGCAGCGCGGCGCAACTCTCTCCCTCGACGTCCGCCTGAGCCTCGCACGGCAAATCGCTGATGCGGTTTGCTACGCTCATCGCCACCGTGTGGTACATCGCACGCTCAGCCCAAAGAGCATTCTTGTTGTCCGTCCGGACTCTGATCATCCTGAAATTCGCATTTTCAACTGGCAGGCCGGACGAGTCCTTGCCACTGGGTCCAGTTCCGGTTCACCATCCTCGCGCACTGTGACACTACACCCCGGTCAATATTCGGAAGAGTCCACCCTCCTGTACCTTGCCCCCGAGTCTGTCCTCGACCCGCATGGCCGCGATCCAATGGCGGACGTCTTTTCCCTCGGTTCGATTGCGTTCCATATTTTCAGCGGCCGTCCGCCGGCCGCGAGCGCAACCGAGTTGAATCAGATTCTCACCGAGCACAAGGGGCTGCCGCTTGGCGCTGCGCTTGACGGCGCAACGCCGCGTCTACAGGAACTGATCCGGGAAGCGACTGCGCCGGACCTGTTGCTCAGAACTGAAACAGCTTCCGACTTTCTTGCCGCTCTCGATCGTGTGGAGGAGGAGCTGACGGGGCCTCCTCAGGAATCTCTCGCCAATCCCCTGGAAGCGAAGCCCGGCGAAATGCTGCCTCACAATCTTAAGGTTTTGAGGCGCTTAGGCAGTGGTGCTGGTGCTATTGCTCTCTTGGTCCAACGCGGCGAAGAAATTCTAGTTTTGAAGTACGCGCGCGAAGCGAAAGACAACGACCGCATCGAGAAGGAATTCCGAATCGTATCGGATCTCCGTCATGAACTAATTGTTAGTGTCAAAGATTTGCTCACGTTCCCGGGGGGCAACAAGGGTTTCCTTATGGAGTATGCCGGTGAATGGGACCGCAAGAAGGAACCCACTGGTGACGACGAGCCTCGACGCGACACCCTGGCGCGCGAACTCAAGGTGGTCGGCCGCCTTTCGCTCGAATTCCTCGGCCGCTTCGGCGAGGACTTACTCAAAGTCGTTCAGTACCTCGAAGAGAAGGGCGTCGCCCATCGCGACCTCAAGCCCGACAACATCGGCATCAAGGAATATGGGAAGAAGCTTCACCTCAAGGTGTTCGATTTCTCACTTTCAAGTGCTCCGCTAGAAAACGTTCGGGTTGGCACACCTCCTTACCTCGAACCCTTCCTTCAACTACGAAACCGTTGGGACACCGCTTCAGAAAGGTACTCCGCCGCAGTCATCCTTTATGAGATGGCCACGGGTACGACTCCGCGATGGGGAGACGGCCAAAGTGCGCCACATCTCATTGATGCTGAAGTCACTATTGATGCCGACCTTTTCGACGCGCCCGTCCGCCAAGACCTGAACGATTTCTTTCGCCGTTGCTTCCAGCGCGAACCTCGCCGGCGATTCGACAATTCCACTGACATGCTGCTTGCCTGGCAGAACGTTTTTCATCGCGCAACCGCAAGTGACAGTCGTCTGCCCGATCCCGATGCTCAAGAGAAGGCGCTCCAGAACCTCCGGCCCGACGCGCTAGTCTCCCAACTTGGTCTCAGCGCGCGCGCCCAGAATACTCTCGACCGCCTCAGCATCTTCACCGCACAGGAACTCGCTTCCCAGCCGCCGGGCAATTTCTCAAATCTTCGCGGAGTCGGAAACAAGACCCGTCGCGAAATCATGGATCTTGTCGGCAAGCTCCGCTCCAAGCTGCCGCAGTCCCCAATCCCGGACCGCTCAGCTATTGAGGTTCACACTGAAACCTCCGGCGAGCAACCAACGGCGCCTCTCAGCGTGGACGCGCTAACGGCACTTCTGATCCCGGTGGCGAGCAGCGCATCCGGTAAAGTTAGCCGTCAAATCCTTGCCCAATTTCTCGAACTCGACGATTCGAGTTCTGCCGCAGCCCGATACCCCACGCAAGCTCAAATCGCCGAAAGCACCGGCAAGGCCCGCGCGCAAATCAGTCAAGTCATTACTAAGGCCCGCGACCGCTGGCGGCGAAGCGTGCCCGCACTGACGCCGATCCGCACCGAATTGGCGGACTACTTGGCAGCCGAGGGAGGCCTCGCCGAAGTCGGTGAACTTGCGCAGTTCCTTCTGGCCAGCCGTCGATGCGATGCCGCCGAACCAATCGCCACTCGCCGTGCCGCCGCCGTCGTTCGCGCCGCGCTCGAGGCCGAAAAACCCTCTGAGAGGCGTCGGTTTTCAGAGCGGCGCGGGGATGAAAGGCTACTTGTTGCGCTGCGCAAGACAGAGGACGTGGGGGGAGAGATCCGAGAGATTCCGTTTGCCGAACCGGGGCTCGATTATGCCGAGAAGCTTGCTGATGAAGCAAAAAAGCTCGCCTACGCAGACCCGCTACCATCACCCAGCCGCGCCCTCGAAACCCTTCGCGATGTACCCGCCTCGATCCCATCCCTTCGCGACGACCGCCTCGTCCGTCTAGCCGGAGCTGCTGCCCGCGTTGCGGTTTCCCCTCGGCTCGAACTTTACCCTAAGAATCTCGAAGCCCTCCGCGCTCTCAAGCTCGCGCAATCTGCTGTCGCGGGCGTTGCCCGAATCACACCCGGCGACCTTAGCACCCGTGTCCGCGACCGCTATCCCGAGGCTCAGCCTCTACCAGATCGCCCGGATCTAGACAATCTGATCTCTGCAGCCGGTCTCGCCCTCGAATGGAGCGAAACCGAGGCCGCATATCTCGCCCCACCTGTCCCGGGCCTTGCGTCGTCTACCAGCCTCCATCGGTTTCAGACCGTAGTTACACCGGGCGCAGTGCCCAACTTCTACATTCCTCCCATCGAATTGCCGCGCGAAATGGAAGAGGCCGTCGAGTTCGAGCGCCGTCTTCACGCCGCATACCGCTCGCCCAGTTATCTTGTACTCGCCACGGAACCGAAACTGAAATATCTCGAAATGGCGCGCCAGAACCTTGCTAAGCATTTCCCGATGACGATATTCCATTGCGAACGGGAATTCCTCGCCGCCCTTCAGAAGGAAGCAGAATCGAAGCACATCCGGTGGGATGTGATTCTCCGTGCCGATACCTCCAAACCAGAAGGCAACGCTAACGGCGCTCGCGATTGGGACAACCTCCGCAAGCTCGCAGCTAACGCGGCCCATCGCGTAGCCGAACAAGTCCAGTCCCGAACGCAATCGATGCTCCTGATCTATCCTGGTCTGTTGGGTCGTTACGGACAGCTCTCGATTCTGGACGAATTGGCGGACTCCCTTGGAACCTACAGTCTTTGGGTCCTTGCCGGAAGTGAGCACCAAGCGGCTTCTCCCATGATGGATGGGCAGGCAATCCCGGCACGCCCGACACAATGGGCCTGGATTCCGGCCAAGTGGCTCGACAATGAGTTTCGGAAAATCAAAGGCGGATCAACGGCATGATTAATGAACCGCTTCTCCGCCAAGGACTGCAAAAACTTCTCAAGGAGACCGAGTCTGCCATTCGGGACCGGCTTTCCGACGAGCCCACGCTCG
The DNA here is from genome assembly GCA_020073485.1 of Terriglobia bacterium. Classification (GTDB taxonomy): domain Bacteria; phylum Acidobacteriota; class Terriglobia; order Acidiferrales; family UBA7541; genus Palsa-360. Next base: position 163,518 of record JAIQFB010000005.1, read on the forward strand.
AAGCCAAACTCCGCGAGCATCACGCCGCAGCAGTGCGAGCCGAGCGCACCGAAGGGTCAACTAAGGGCTATAACGCGTTTGCCAATGAGGCCATCACGGAGGCTGCGGTTCACTGGCTTCTGGGATGTGTGTTTGTGCGGTTTCTTGAAGATAACGGATGGTTGGACGAGCGGAACGCCAAGGTCGCCTGGATCGCAGGATCTCCGGATCGTCTAGCGATCGCCAAGGATCGTCGGACGCTCTTCCTCCGTCCAGATCCAAACCTAACCGATCGTGACTACCTCTTGCACGTCTTCGCAGAGGTAGCGAAGCTTCCCGGTGTAGTGGGACTGTTCGATCAGAGACACAATCCGCTGTACTCGCTGCAACCGACCGCCCATGGTGCAGCGAAGATCGTCGAGTTTTTCCAGAAGGTAGATCCGGATTCGAACGACCTGATTCATGATTTTACCGATCCAACCCATGGCACTCGCTTTCTCGGGGATTTGTATCAGAACCTCTCTGAATCCGCGCGAAAGCTTTACGCTCTCTGCCAGACCCCTGGATTTGTCATCGACTTCATCCTGGACCGCACACTTACTCCGGCGTTGGATGCTTTCGGTTTGGAGGCAATCCGCATAATCGACCCATGCTGTGGGAGCGGACACTTCCTCTTAGCGGCGTTCTCTCGTCTCTTTCGCTTCTGGCAAAACAAAGAACCGGGTACCAATCCTCCGGCACTAGCACAGCGCGCACTCGACTCAGTTTACGGCGTAGATGTGCTACCTTTCGCAGTGGAGATATCACGGTTTCGTTTACTCATCGCGGCACTCGAAGCGAGTGGCATTGAGCGACTATGGGACGCTCCCAATTTTCGTTTCAACTTAGCGGCTGGTGACTCGCTCTTACACGGCTCGCGAGTGGGGGGGGGAGGCATTGAGAGGAACTTTTTCGAGGACCGCCTTCAGTACTTTTATAACACGGAAGATGGGGAAGAACTGAAGCGTATTCTCGGCCAGCAGTACCACGTTGTAGTTGGCAATCCACCATACATCAACGTGAGTGATCCTGTCCTGCGCGAGGCCTACCGCGCACGATTCGCTACCTGCCACGGGAAGTATCAACTGGGCGTGCCTTTCACGGAGCGCTTCTTCGACTTAACTATTCGGGGTGAAGCAGCGCAAAAGGAACAGGCAGGTTGGATGGGCATGATCGTATCCGATGCATTCATGAAGCGGACGTTTGGAAAGAAGCTCATCGAAAACTATCTTTGCCATCGCGACCTCACACACGTGATATACACAGGCGGTGTTTATCTGCCAGGGCACGGCACCCCCACAGTAATCCTACTTGCGAGGAATCGGCAACCTGTTGCGAGCACGATTCGCGCGGTAAGGGGAATTCGGGGCGAAGATGGGGTGCCTGACGACCCATCAGAAGCCCCGGTTTGGCGTGAGATTACTGACAATATTGATCGACCGGGATTCGTGGGGATTCGAGTAAGCGTTTCGGATGCCGATCGGCAAGGTCTCAGCATTCACCCTTGGTCGTTTGGAGGTGGGGGTGCCGCAGAATTAAAAGAAAAGCTCGATAACAACTGCGAGACGATTCTTGCCAATCTGGTGAGCGCAATAGGTCCAGCGAGTTTTCCAGGACTGGACGAAGCGTTCGTGATGAATTCTGCTTGCGGCCGGCGGTACGCCATAGATTCGTCGCTACTCAAAGACTTCCTTGTTGGAGACAACATTGAAGATTGGAGCGTACTGAACGGTCAGATCGCGTTCGCACCTTATGACAAAAGCCTTGCGCTGATTGACATCTCACTGCTGCCAGAGGGTGCCACCAGATGGCTTTGGCCCAATCGCTCAACGCTGCGAGGCGTCATTTCGTTTGGAAACAAGACCCGTGAACAACTTGGCGAACCGTGGTGGGGGTGGTACCGCTGGATAAAGGAACGGCTCAATTCACCTTTGTCGCTGGCGTACCCGTTTGTCGAAACTCACAATAAGTTTGTGCTCGACCGCGGCGGCAACGTGTTTAATCGAGCCGCTCCCCTTATAAAACTCAAGCCCGAGATGGCGGAAGCGCAACATTTGGAGATCATGGGCCTACTTAACTCGTCAACCGCCTGCTTTTGGTTGAAAGCAGTGTCTTACCCTAAGGGTGGAGACCATGTCGGCACAGAGGGTGCGCGCGTCCGAAAGCTCATGTGGGATGTATACTACGAGTTTGACAGTACCAATCTAAGGCAGTTCCCCATCCCAGCAGGCAGACCATTGTCGCTCGCCCAACAGATTCAGGGCGAGTCAGATGCACGATCAGCACTGTTGCCGACAGCATTGTGTGCGATCGGGACTATAACGAGATCCCAACTCGACAATGCTCGCGGCAGTGCGTCCGCCCATTTGTCGCGCATGATTTCTCTGCAGGAAGAATTAGACTGGCAATGTTATGGCCTCTACGGGATCGTAGAAGAAGAACTCACGTTCTCTCCAAATCAAGTGCCGCCCTTGCGACTCGGTGAGCGCGCGTTCGAAATTCTGATGGCTCGAGCCAAGGATGAACCGCTATGGTTCGAACGCCATTGTTCTACGCCAATCACGGAGCTGCCGGCGGATTGGCCGCGAGCGTACAAGAAGCTTGTGGAACGGCGGATTGCGGCCATCGAGAATAATAGGGACATCGCCCTTATTGAACGCCCAGAATACAAACGTCGCTGGAATCTACCCACCTGGGAAGATATGGAAAGCGCGGCACTAAAGAGTTGGCTTCTTGACCGCGTCGAATCTAATACGATCTGGAGGGATCATACGCTCGTTTCTTGCTCACAACTGCGCGACACGTTAGCCCGAGACTCCCATTGGCTCTCCCTCGCTGACGTCTACCACCGTGGTCCTATAGAGGATCTCGGTCAGTTTATAGTCGATTTGGTGACTCCGGAGGCAGTGACATTTTTACCGATCCTCCGGTACACGGAAACTGGACTGCGAAAACGAGCGGACTGGGAACACGTTTGGAGATTACAGCGCGAAGAAGACGCCGGTGCGAAAGTTGGAGTTTCTGTACCGCCAAAGTACATTTCGAAGGACTTTCAGGCAGGCTACTGGCGGCTCCGCGGCAGTCTAGATGTTCCCAAAGAACGCTTCATACTTTACCAAGCCTTTCAGCGTGAGTCCGACGGCACGCCGGTGCTGGGCTGGGCTGGCTGGTCCCACTTAGAGCAAGCTCGGGCGTTAGCCGCTTATTATCAGCGGATGCGAACGGAAGAAGGGTGGGAACCGGAGCGGTTGAAACCGATCCTCGCCGGCCTCCTAGATTTGCGAGAATGGTTGAAACAATGGCATGACGATGTGGACGCGGAAACTGGGCTGAAGCTCGGAACCTATTTTTCTGAGTTCGCGGAAGCACAATGTCAGGAGCTTGGTTTTTCACCGCAAGAAGTCCTCTCCTGGCAACCGCCTGCGGGAACAAGCACCGGACGCAGGGAGAAGAGCAAAGCAAAATGACAAAACTACGGGACCTATTCGATCTGCCGGAACGCGTCAACCCAGGCGACTTCGTTCTAAAGCTCTCCGACGTGGTCGATCATCCTGATGCCGCGCTCAAGGACTACGTCGTCACCGATCAGCTTGCTAGATGTTTTGATGACGCCTTGTCCCTCGTCGAATCAGCCATCACTTCGCGTGAAAGCAAGGCCACTTATCTCCACGGGAGTTTCGGCGCGGGCAAGAGCCACTTCATGGCTGTGCTCTATCTCTTGCTGCAAGGCAACACAGCGGCGAGATCGCTCGAAAAGCTCGCTCCGGTAATCACTAAACATAACCGCTGGACCCAAGGGAAAAAATTCCTCCTCGTGCCCTATCACATGATTGGCGCAGAGTCGGTGGAGCAGCGACTCCTGGGTGGTTACTACGATCTGGTGAGCAAGCTTCATCCAGATCATCCGCCCGCTGGTCTCTTTCCTTCAGACGCCCTGATGGAAAACGCCCTCGCGCTGCGAGACCAAATGGGCGACCAGGCATTCTTCGAAAGTTTGAATGGCGGAGCGAGCGGAGAATGGGGAGCATTGGAAGGTAATTGGGACACGGCGAGCTTCGCCGTTGCCGCCCGAGCTGGTGGTGGTTCATCTGAACGCGGCCAATTGGTCGATGCACTTGTCCGGAGTCTTTTCCCAGCCGCCCGACAGACCGCCGGTTTTGTAAGTCTTGATGAAGGGCTGGCGGTGATTAGCCGCCATGCACAAGGTCTTGGTTACGACGGCGTGATCCTGTTTCTGGACGAACTAATCCTCTGGTTAGCGTCCCGCTCTGGCGATACCGCCTTCGTCAACCGTGAGGCGCCAAAGCTGGTGAAGTTGGTCGAGGCCGGCGCAGGGGCACGGCCGATTCCGATTGTGAGCTTTATTGCTCGCCAACGCGATTTGCGAACCTTGATGGGGGAACACGCGTTAGGAGCGGAAGTTCGAAACTTCGAAGACGCTCTTGCCTATTTCGAGGCCCGTTTTAGTCGGATTACCCTTGAAGATCGCAATCTCGCGGCCATCGCTCAACATCGTATCCTGCGTCCAAAGAACGAAACTGCTCGGCTACAGATCAAGCAGGCATTCGAGAAAGTGAAGCGTGAGCCGGAGTCTGTCCGAGACGTCCTCCTGACCAGCGAAAGTACGATTGAGGAATTTGAGCAACTCTATCCGTTTAGCCCGGCTCTGGTGAAGACATTAGTGGTGGTTTCCTCTGCACTTCAACGTGAGCGCACCGCGTTGAAGATCATGATGCAACTCCTGGTGGACAACCAGGACACAATGGAGCTCGGTGAACTAATGCCCGTGGGCTCCTTATTCGGCGCTATGCTCGACGGGCACGATGCGTTCAGCGCCGAGTTGCGCCATCAGTTCGACAAAGCTCGCAAATTGTGGGAACAGAAACTCCGTCTGGCACTGCTGCGCTCGGCGGGATTAACCGAAGAGCAGTTGCTGACTCTCCCCACAGACAATGCCCAGGTCCGCCGGTTCCGAACCGATGAACGAATCATCGGGACACTGGTCCTTTCCGCGCTGGCGCCGGAGGCAGAGACGCTACGTGCGCTGACTGCACGCAGATTGGCTGCCCTGAACTACGGCACGATCAAAGTGCCGATTCCGGGCGGCGAATCTCAATTGGTGGAGCAGCGTTGCCGCCAATGGGCCGCTGAAGTCGGTGAGATAAAGATCACTGGCTCCGGAGTAGACCCCGTGATGAGCTTGCAGCTCTCCGGCGTAGATACTACCGCCATTCTTGCCAATGCTCAGCATGAGGACAACACCGGGAATCGATTGCAGAAGATCCGACAGCTTCTCTTTGAAGAGATGGACATCGCCTACGAGAATACGTTCCAGATCGGCCACAAGGTCACTTGGCGCGCTACGCCACGCGAAGCCGAACTTCGTTTTGCCAACGTTTGGGAAGCCGACGACTCCACACTGCGTTCGGACGGGGACACTTGGCGCGTGGTGATTGACTTCCCGTTTGACCGGGATCACAACACACCGTTCGCTGACCTGCATCGGTTGGAGAGATTTCGAGGGGCGAACCCGCCCTCCAAGACGATTGTCTGGTTGCCGTCTTTTTTTTCCACGGGCCTGCAAACAGAGCTAGGTCGATTCGTCGTCCTGGAGTTTCTGCTCTCGAACGACGAACGGTTGCGGCAGTACAGCACACACCTGTCGCTAGCAGATCGGGCCGAGGCGAAAACCATTCTGACAAATCAGCGCGACCAGCTCCGCGAACGGTTGCGGCGTTCGCTCCGCATGGCGTACGGCGTGATGAATCCGGAGCCGGGGATCTTGGATGAAGCCCTACGCCTGGAGAAGGATCAACAATTCCAATCCCTCGATGCCACGATCGCGATCCGGCCGCCGGCTGCGGCGGATTTGCGCTCGGCGCTAGACAACTTGATCGAGCAAGGGTTGGATGGACAGTATCCTGCGCATCCGAAATTTAGCAAGGATGAGCTGAAGCTCAACAATAGGCTGGTGGAGGAGGCGTACGCCACGATCCGCGGAGCCCTCGAAGCGCCAGATAGTCGCGTGCAGATTGAACGTGAACTCCGCAAGAAATTGAGGCCACTGCTCGACCCGATGGAACTCGCGCATGTCGGCGAGCAGTTTCTCGCAGTAAAGACCGCTTGGTTTGATCGCTTCGATCCGCGCGAGGCGCAGTTGCCGAATCGTATGGCGACCGTGGGGCAGTTGCGCCAATGGATGAATGAACCGAACAGGATGGGTTTGCCGGAAATCTTGGAGAACTTGGTGATTCTTACCTATGCCTGCCAAGCGAGCCGGATGTTGACCCTGCAAGGCATTCAGGTACCAGAGTCCTTGACGAACCTGCGCGATGACGTGGTGCTGGAACGGCAGAAGCTTCCGGAACAAAAGGCCTGGGAGCAAGTCTGCGAAAGGGCGAGCCACATTTTCGGCGTCACGATTCCTGCTCTGCCAACCTTAGCGAATCTGCAGAAGCTGAACGATCAAGTGTCTGAGCTGAACAAGCAACTCGGGCCGGATGTCGCGAACTACGTAGGCAAACTGCGCAGTATGCTGCCAATCCTGGTGGGTGATTTTACCGACGTCCAACGCTACAAGACGGCGGTCCTCACGAGCACGCTGTGCCAAGCAATACAGCGGGCAAAGAAGCCCTCGGAAGTCTTTGAGGCGATTCAAACCGCCCAGGTGACTACTCCGTCCGCTATGGGCGAAGTGTTCAAGCAAGCAGCGAGGGTTCATCGGGCTCTCGATCAGGTTCGTCTGGATGTCTTCGAAAGTCTTGGACAGGTGCAGGACGAGCCTCGCGCGGGGGTGGCCAAGATGCTACGCCAGGAGATCCAAGATGCGCTGCGGGCAGAAGAGCACGCCACTGCACTCGACAGCGTGGTGGGGCGATGGCTCGATGACTCTATGAAGTTGCTGCTGGAGGCCCCGCGTGACATAACTCCATTCACCGCGCCTAGACCTGCAGTCAGCGACATTTCTTTGCCGCCAGCATCGGCATTGCCGGGCACGACAGTCACGGAAGGGAAACGCACGATCAAGGGAGCCAGCGCTTGGAAGTCTTTCCGAGAGGAGATCGAGCGCGAGCTAACCGAAGATGCAGAACTTGAGATTAATTGGCGAATAGTGAAAAAACTGCAATGAAAGAGTCGGTTCTCTTATCGCAGATTGAGAGCATTAGATCCAAGCGGGAGCCTGGTCAGGCCATCGGTGTGCATAGTCAAAGTCGATGGCAGGGTCGCGACAAGATCCTTGTTGCTCAGGAAACCTGGCGAGTGGCTCAATGCGATTCCGTGTTGGAACTGCGGCAGCGACTCTCCGAGCAAATCGATACTCCACTGGTGCTCATTACTCCACTCCCGACCACAGAAATCGGGGACGATGTGCGCGCGCGCCTGTTCAAGCAGCAACTTCTTCCGGTGGACTCGTGGAACTCTCTTGCTGACAGATTTAGGGCGCGTCAGGTAGACCCGGCTCTCCGGCAATCAACGGCGCTAGCGGATGCAGCCCTTGATGCGCTGGGCAATTCGGAGGCGCCCGTTGTGCCGAGCGGTGTGCTGACTGCCGAAGCCGTTTGGCAAGTCGTACTCCAGCATCGGTTGGGGCTATCACCCGCGAGACCCGATTTGCTCGATTTCCTTCCTTGGGTCAGCTCCGAAGGCGCCTCCATAAAGTGGCAGTCTCTCGGTTCGACCCTCCAGAGCCAGCTTGCTGCGTGGCTGTCGCTCACCCTTGGTGACCTGGGACCGATCCTGATTCGGTCGCTGTCGAATGGTCACGGTCCGGATGCGATTGCGGTCGGATTGGCGCTCGGCGCTTTGGCGAACGATCGAAATGATTCCAAGGCGATGGGTCGGCTGGAGCGGTTCACCGGAAATCAGCCTTTGAACTCGGCCTTGACGCAACGTTGGAATGAAGCGGCGGAAAGATGGGCGGCGCGTCAATCTGGACTGAACAAAATGGACTCGGTCAGACGCGAGCTCGGGCGTGCTGATCAGATTCTGGAAAGCCTGGGGGCAGCGGAGTCCGCAATTGAAAGCCGTTGGTCACCTCTTGGGTTCCAACAAAGATTGTCGTCATTTGCTGAGCAACTCGCGGATGGCGACCCCGCAAAGTGCCTGTTGGCCTATTCTCTTGTTTCTTCGCACGAGGGCTCACGTTACTTGGAAGAGCTGCGCGGTCGGCGCGAGCGCGCCGAGATGGCGATGCGCTTAAACCGCTGGCTAGAACAGTCAGCTTCTTTGCCCACGACTCTCGACAAAGCCATTTTGGGCTATGAGCAGGAGGGTTCCTGGGCGGATTGGGCCCGCCATCAGCTTCTTGCCGGAGACGAACCGGAAGGCGTCAGCCGTTCATATCGCAAATTATTCGACAAGGTCACGGCGAGGCGCGAAGGCGAGAATCGACGATTCGCTGAACTCCTTGCCGCAGCCACTTTGGCGAATCAGACTCCCCCCAACGTGCTGCTGATCGAGGACGTTTTGTCGAAGGTCGTTGCGCCCTTAGCCAAGCCTAGAGAGGCGGGTGTCTTGTTTATTGTCATGGACGGGATGAGTTTGCCAATCTGGCGCGAGCTTTCATTCGATTTGAGCCGACACGGCTGGCTGGAGTGGGTGCCTGCAGAGGGCCCCCCATTTCACAGCGTACTTACCGTTCTTCCTTCAGCCACTAACTATTCCCGCGCGAGCCTGCTTTGTGGAGCGCTGATCACTGGCGCCCAGAATGTGGAGAAGCGTGGATTTCAGGATCACGCCGATCTGCGCGCTGCCAGCAAGTCCATCACGCCACCGATTCTCTTTCATAAAGATGAGATCGGCGCGAGTGGAAACGACTTGGCTGAGTCCGTGAGGCTAGAGGTTCGCAACCCAAATCGAAAGATTGTTGGTGTGATTGTAAACGTCGTTGATGACTCGTTGGAGGGTCCGGAGCAACTCTCGATCCAATGGAGCTTAAGGAGTATCTCCGTTCTTCAGGCGTTGTTGAGCGAAGCTCGGGATGCCGGTCGCGTCGTCATCCTCACGAGCGATCACGGCCACGTCCTTGACCACGGATCCAAGCTGAGCCGTAAAACGGAGAGCGCAGATCGCTGGCGAACCCCAAGTGCGGAGACAATCGTCGCGATAGATGAGCTGTTGGTGAGGGGCTCCCGCGTCTTGGTAGAAAAGGGTCAGATCATCTGCCCGACGTCGGAAACAGTTCGCTATACCGCAAATCGACGGCTCGGCTACCATGGCGGACTAACGGCACAAGAGTGCGTCACGCCAATCGCGATCCTTGCGCCGGACTTGATTGATATTGAAGGCTGGGAGGCACAGCCGGTGAGTCCGCCGGAATGGTGGTTTGAGGGCGAAACCGCACCGGTAATGGAACGACCGAAACCACGAAGGACACAAACTCCGAAGACGGAGCAGCCAAGTAAGCCAACGCTGCCACTATTCGAAACGCGGGCCGATCAGACCAACTGGGTTGATGCGTTGCTCGCCTCCGAGGTCTTCGCGGAGCAAATGGAGACCTTCGCCGGCCGCCTGAAGCGGGAACATGTCGAGCAATACCTGCGAGTGCTTGCAGATCGAAACCTGGTGATACTCAAGAGTGCCTTCGCGCAGCGTATTGGAGTGTCCGCCCTGCGTGTAGATGGTGTGATTGCGTCGTTGCAGAGAGTCCTCAACGTCGAGAGCTATGCGGTCCTGTCCGTAGACTCCTCGCAGACGATTCGGTTGAACCTTCAGCTACTTCGAGAGCAATTCAGGCTGGAGGACAACAATGGTCGTTAGCCGTCAACGAAGGCGCGAAACGATTGACGCTCTTCGAGCGGGCACGGTGCCACGCCGTGGCCTCGATCTGCTCGCGGTTGGCATGGAGCGCTTTGCTACTGCAGTTGACAGCGAACTCGATTCCGTTCGTGCGGGTTCCGGTGTTTTGAAGGCGGTTCGCGGTGAATACGGTAGTGGCAAGACTTTCTTCGCCCGCTGGCTGCAAGAGCGTGCCAAGCGCGCCGGGTTCGCCGTCGCTGAAGTGCAGATTAGCGAAACCGAAACGCCGCTGCACCGGCTGGAAACCGTCTACCGCCGGTTGATGGAGCGGCTCTCCACGGCAGATCAGGAGCAGGGAGCTTTTCGCTCGATTGTAGATGCCTGGTTCTTCTCATTGGAAGAAGATCTCTTGCAGGAGAATGGCAGCCAACAACTCGAAGAATCTGCGCTCTTGGAACAGACCAACAAGCTTATGGAGAAGCGTTTGATGTCCATCACAAAGATGGCGCCCACATTCGCCGCGACGCTTAGGGCCTATCGATCAGCATTGGCAGAGGGAAACGTGGCTGAAGCCGAAGCTCTCTTGGCCTGGCTGGCCGGACAGCCAAATGTCTCAGCGGCAGCGAAGCGACGGGCCGGCATCAAAGGCGACGTGGATCATTTCGGCGCACTTAGTTTTCTACAGGGACTTCTTGTTATGCTCCGGGACGCTGGGTACGCTGGCCTGCTCGTTGTCTTGGATGAAGTCGAAACGTTGCAGCGTGTTCGTGGCGACATCCGCGAGAAGAGCTTGAATGCGCTGCGGCAACTGATCGACGAGGTGTATGGCGGCCGCTTTCAGGGGCTGTACTTGTTGGTGACTGGCACCCCAGCATTCTTCGACGGCCCACAGGGCGTCCAGCGCCTCCCGCCGCTCGCCCAACGCCTTCATGTAGAGTTCGGACCCGAAGATCGTTTCGACAACCCACGGGCGGTGCAGGTTCGCCTACGAAACTTCGATATCAATGGATTGATTGAAGTTGGCCGCAAGGTTCGCGATCTGTTTGCGGAAGGCTCCCTATGCGAAGAGAGAATTCGTTCTCTCGCAGATGACGCCTATCTGGAAACTCTCGCTCAAGCGATGGTCGGAGCGTTAGGCGGCAAGGTTGGGCTCGCGCCGCGGCTCTATCTGAAGAAATTGGTGGGGGACGTTTTGGACCGAATCGAGCAATTCCCCGATTTCGATCCGCGCGAGCATTACGGCCTCACCTTGGCCGGCGCCGAACTTAGCTTGGAGGAGCGGGCCGCTTCGAGTGCCGATGATATTGAGCTGAAGCTGTAATGGGTTTCGACCGCCTACATCCGAGTATCCAACACCACGTCGTAAATAGCATGGGCTGGCGCGATTTGCGTCCGCTTCAGCAAGAGGCCGTCGATCCGATTCTCGATGGCAAGAATTGCCTACTGATCGCCCCCACCGCGGGGGGAAAGACCGAAGCTGCAGTTCTCCCAATTCTTTCTCGGATGCTCAGCGAGTCGTGGCAAGGTCTCAGCGTCCTCTATGTTTGCCCGATTCGTGCTCTGCTGAACAACTTGGAAGAACGGCTGTCGTTCTATTGTTCCTTGGTTGGCCGCCGCTGCGGCCTGTGGCATGGGGACGTCGGGCAAGCGGCGCGCTCCGCCATCCTTCGCGAGCCACCGGATATTCTGCTCACAACGCCCGAGAGTCTCGAAGCGATTCTGATCTCGCGCCGAACCGATCGGGCGTACGTCTTCGGCTCACTGCGGGCAGTGGTCATCGACGAGGTCCACGCCTTCGCAGGTGATGACCGAGGCTGGCATCTACTAGGGGTTCTGGAGCGCATCGCGAAGCTCGCGGGCCGCCAGTCGCAAAGGATCGGTTTGTCTGCCACTATCGGTAACCCCGATGAGGTCCTCGCATGGATGACAAGAGAAGCGTCAATAAATTCTCTTGTCATATCGCCTGCTGCCGGTGCCTCTGCCGAAGCTGATGTCCAACTCGACTACGTGCGGAGCATCGAGAACGCCGCCCGTGTTGTGGCGCAACTCCACAGGGGTGAAAAGCGCCTGGTCTTTTGCGACAGCCGCGCTCAAGCAGAGCGTCTGGCCTCTCTCCTGCGAGCATCGGGCACAAGCACATTTGTCAGCCACAGTTCTTTGAGCGTGGATGACCGACGTCAAGCCGAGCGCGCCTTTCGCGAGTCGCGGGATTGCGTCATCGTCGCCACCAGCACCTTAGAGCTTGGCATCGACGTTGGTGATCTGGACCGCGTTCTGCAACTCGAAGCCCCTACGACCGTATCCTCCTTTCTCCAAAGACTCGGCCGAACGGGGCGGCGAACCGGGACCCGTAGGAACTGCTTGCTCCTGGCAACTAACCAGGATTCTCTGATTCGGGCTGCAGCCCTTCTACGGCTCTGGAAGATGAGCTACGTCGAACCTATTCAACCCACTTTGGCGCCATATCCAGTGGTGGCTCAGCAAATCATGGCTCTGATACGGCAAGAGGGCGGATGCTCGCGACGGTTCGACGATAACTCAATCCGACGGGCCATCGGTCAGGATGGCGCGATCACGGAGCAGCTTTTGGTACACATGCTGGGGACTGGGATCCTATTTGAGGATTCCGGAATCGTCGGTTTGGGACCTGCCGGGGAACGATTATTCGGTGCGAAGAACTTCATGGCACTAATGTCGGTATTCGATACTCCTTCACTATTTCAAGTGATTTGCGGTCAGGAAGAACTAGGCTGGGTTCATCCTCTGTCCTTCCTGGGATTCGGACAGCGGCCTGTTCTGATCTCACTGGGAGGGCGAGCTTGGGAAGTCTTCCGACTGGATAAGGATCGGTCCCAGGCTCATGTGCGCCCGACGGAAACACCGGGCCGCTCACGATGGTTGGGCGAGAGCAGGACCTTGAGCTATCGGTTGTGCCAAGAGGTTCGTGATCTTCTCGTTGGAGAGAGAATTGAAGCTGCCTGGTCCAAACGGGCGGTCACGGAGATCCTATCGGCGCGGTCCGAAAATAGAGTCGCGAGATCTGCCGGCAGCGTCGTCGAAACCGATGCTGGGAGTAACCGGACAAGATGGTGGACGTTCGGTGGACTCAAGGCGAACGCTTCACTTGCCGCTGTTCTGCGAACGAGAGATGGAACCGTTCCCCACTTCGATAACTACTTCGTCGAGATCCTCGGTGCCACGGGACCTGTCGAGACTGAAGAGCTGTTCGATGCGGCTCGCGTGAGAGATAGGTGGGGCGAGTGCATAGGCACCGATCCGCCCGGGAAGATCAAATTCTGGGAGTGTCTCCCAGATGGGCTTCGAGCGCAATTCATCCGATCCCGATTTGCTGACATCGGATCTGCGAAAAAGCTTCTTTCGGAATCGAAAGTATATCTTGATCGGCTCGACCATTCTTTGCATTGATGGAACAAGGATACAGCTGCGGAAGAGATGGCGAATAGCAGACCTAATCTCGGTTGAAGTGTAGAGAACACGAGCTGGGGACGTCATTTGCAACCTATGTTCGTTTAAGTCCTGTCAGTAATGCAAGCCCTCCGATATCCGCACTCACGGTTTCCTCTTTTCCTGGGCGGCTTTCCGTGCCGCCTTAATCTTCGGAGCGTACTCCGCTCGAACCGATTTGATAGCCGCGATGACTTCCTCGAAAGAAGGCATCTTACCAGCGGCTATCAATCTTTCCGCTTCCGCATTCAGATCAGACGGCTTCATTGCCGCACCGCCTCGATGTTCGCAGGTCGATTTTCTCGATCCGTCTCCTCGCTGTTTCCCATCAAAACCCAGCCGAGATCACCGTACATCCGAATTTCTTCCGGTGAGAACACCCGCCCATTGGCTGGCTGGACGAATTGTTTACTGCCGTCTTGCTTGATTAGGATTGCCATTTCAATTCACCCTCTGTTCCGGGTCGATCACGGCGGGCTTTGTGTCGGGCTCGTGCCACATCATTGTCCTTCCAACAATTTTCAGGGCCGCTCCGAACGAGACACTGAAGTTTCCGGTTGAGCCGCCATCGCCATGGATCAAAAATAGCGTGTTGATCAGTTCACCGAGACTGAGGTTTGCCAGATCTTCTTCTGTAGCATCCAACGCACGCATAAGACGGGCTGATACCTGCCCGCGCAATGTGTCATACATCTTCTGTATTCTGGATTCGTTTGCCATGATTTTTGCTCTCCTTAGAGCCTCATCTTTTTGCCACCGTGATCAGCCTAGGAGGCCGACTCGGTTGGCACCGGCTGACGTCGCCGGATTCTTGATGACTTGAAAACAGTATACCATGCCTATCCTTCAGGTCAGGACCTGAGTCCTTGATGCGCCTTTTGCGTCCAACGCTGGGATCAACACCGGAATAAAACGTCATGCGGGCAACGTCGGCGATTAATGCCATGGGGATAAGTACATCTTAAGAACACCCTATGTGCCCCCCAAAAAGGGCGAGTCTATACAAACGTCTTTTAGAAGGAGCCCGGCGAAAATAGGCCTCAGGCGCCGGCGGCTGGTAGCCCCCTGGTTCCACCGGGTTCGGTTTCAAGACCGGAGGCTGTGAATAACCTCACTCACTCGCCCTGGTCCTAAGACTGCATCAGGTCATTAATTGATTCGGGCACTTATATCGTTGTGGCTGCTGGGCGCTCGGCGCCGGCTGATCATTCGTTACGACCTTACGATCACTTGGTCAATACCCTATGAAGCTTTCTTCCGTCTCGCCCGTTTCTTGATGAACTTACGCGACAGTTTGGAAACTATTACTGGCAACGTCTGTAACGATGTTTAACAAACAGCGTAAGTGCCCTGTAACCAGGCTCCGGCCAGCGGGCACGGGTACTTGGGGCGAATTTTTCCGAACCTCGTTTTGAAAGGATCCCCCTATCCCTTTTCTTTTGTTCACTAAATGTAGATGACTTTGGAGATTCCGGAGGCCCGGATGGACGGTCGCGCTGAGGCGCGCAGGGGGATTTGCTGTGGATTAGAACTTAGTCTTCTCCTCCAGAAGCACAAAGCATTGAGAATACGGCGTTTGATGTCTTGCTACACTATCCCTGCTACACTTGCACGCTAAAAGTTAGTTAGGTTTTCCGAGGCCATAGATCGTGCGCGAAAAAATGAAGAAGGTGCATGTTGTCACACTACACCGCGCTAAATGCCGCTGACCTTGTGACGGTTCTGACGGTTGTATTACAAACTCTTCTCACGTGAGAGCAAAACATCAAAAGTTTCAGATTGCAGCGTCAGTTTCGTCATTCTGTCACTTCCATAGAGATTTCGCCCGAAGAGGGGGGATTATTTAGTTCTTACGCAGAAAGCCACCAGACCCATGGATGAAACGGATTACTTCCGGTTGGCCGACCATCCGGGAGTTGGCCCCTTTAATCACTACAAGCGCGTCTAGCGATACTAATCTTCCAAGATAGCTCAAGAATGGTGCTATGTGGGTTCATGCCATATACTTTGTTGTGGAGATAGCAATTTTCGAATCGGCGACCATCCAACCAGAACCCAGCGCGAGAGTAATGAAAGGCGCCGCATTGGTAAAATGTTAGCCACGATTACCAACCCACTTGGTCCATCCGTTTCAGGATAATCGCGCTGTAGTTATTCATGCGCTCGGGTCGTCGCTTCAGGGGAGCCGGCAGAATTGCAGCGAGCCGTGCCGCTTGTTGCCGGCCGATATTCCGGGCTGCGGTTTCGTCGTAGTAACTGCACGCCGACTCTGCGCCATAAATCGCGGGGCCCCATTCGACCACGTTGAGGTAAATCTCCAGAATGCGCCGTTTGCCGAGGACGAGTTCGGCCACCGGTACCAGCGTGGCCTCTGCGCCCTTGCGGAGGATCGAGCGGCCCGTTCCGAAGAGCAGGTTTTTTACGAGTTGCTGCGTAATGGTGGAAGCGCCACGAGTGCGTTCGCCTTCCAAATCGTCTTCGGCAGCGATCTGAATCTGATGCCAATCGAAACCATGGTGCTGGTAGAAGCGCGCGTCCTCCGCGGCGATTACCGCGTGCTGGAGATCGGGCGAGATCTGGCTGAGCGGAATAAATTTGTAGCGTTTGCGATACGGCGTGTGGTGAATCCAGGCCTGCAAGCGGCGCTGGATGTGCACCGCGGTTGTCGGTGGGTCGATCCACCGGGCGGCCACAAGGTTCAGTGCGGCAAGCGACCATAGAAGCACCACGCCGATGACAAGCCATCGAATAAAGGACCGGAGGAAGCCCTTCCAAGGCGGGGTCTTGGTGTGTGTGTTCGGCATTGCAGTCACATTTCAGAATAATAGCCTGAGCTGGGCTGCTGCTGATGGATGATCTTGTGCGTGCGAACATAGATTGCCGCACTCTAATCAGGCCACTCGGGATAAACCGGCTCCTTGCGCTGCTTTCAAATCATCATCTGATAGGTAGACCTTAATGCCTTTGAAATTCTCGCCCCAGGGTCCGCAATACTCATTAATGGAGGGCGCCCTCTCTCCCTTTGAGGCTGAACCGCCACAACATCTCTTAGAAAGGTAACTCGTCGTCTTTAGGATGTGCGGGGGAGCCTCGATCTGCGTTAACTTCAATGCCAAACCAAGTCGTGCCCTGAGCTGTATGTTTTTTGACGAAACCCTTTTCCTCGAGGGTCTTGCTAAAGTCACGACTATTCAAGAGATACTCATTGTTTGTTGCAGCCCAATTGCAGTACTGCTTGTACAACGCTTCGCTTCCTACTCGCACGTCGCTTTGAACTGTGCAGCAAGTTTCCAAGAAATGGGCGATCGCATCCTCTCGCTGGCGATATTCCTTGGTAGCTGCCAGCACCTCGTCGGGATCCTTTAGCCCCCCGTCGAACCAGTCTCGTAGGCCAGCAATGGCCCAATTGAGGATGCCTTCGGCTTCCAATTTTAGTTTTACCGTCAAATTGCGATCCCGTTCGGACGCTGGGATCGTCACCGTAAACGGAATCAACCGGATTCTTCTCCATATTCCTTCATCGCTTCCGATGACCTTGGGTCGGTGATTTGTCCCGAGAAATAATTTGAACGCAGGTTGGAATTCAAAGAATTCGCCATATAGGAAGCGTGCACTGACCTGATCACCGCCTGTTAATTGCTTCACTAGCGACTCGGCCATTCGTTTACCAGCCTCGCTTTCGGTCGCAGTTACAAAGCGGGCTCCCTTCAAGCGGGCGATATCGTTTCTGATGCCCTGTCCTTTAGAGGTAAGGAATGCTCCGAAGTCAGCTGTCGTGGCATAATCGCCCATCACGTAACGGAGGGCTTCAAGAAAGGTCGACTTACCATTGGCGCCCGTCCCATACAATAGGAACAGTGCATGTTCGCTAGTTTCGCCAGTCAGTGAATACCCGACCGTGCGAGCCAGGTATTCAGCAAGTCCCTCTGAGCCATTTGTGGTGCGTTTAATAAATGAACCCCAAAACGGAGCCGAGGCTAGATGATTGTAGGTAACAGGAGAAATCTTGCTGATTAGATCTTCTCTCCGATGTTTTCGTAATTCGCCCTTCCGCAAATCAATCGTACCGTTTTGAACATTGAAGAGCATCGGATCGGCATCGAAGTCCGTGAGACGAATGGGAATGCCGGACTCAGACTGTGCGACGTTCACCATAGCCTTTATGCGGTTCTCGCTTTCCGAACGTCGCTCATGCTTCACGAGGGCTTTTCGGATTTCCTCAGAGTCTATGTGCGCCGCCTCGATCAACATCCCGCGGACCGTCTTCTTGGCCCTGCGATAGATTTCTCCCGAAGAATCCTTTTCCCACAACTTGCCATTCCAGATGAACCACTTCTTTATTTCAGCGCAGTACCGCACATCCTCGCCGTGTTCCCGCACGAATCTTTCGGCATTGCCGAGATCTGTGAAAGGCAAATGTTCAGGATTACCCGGCGCATCATTTTCCTGCCCACCGAGATAGTCATTTGGTGCTTTCGCAAACGATAGGGCACATTGCCACTCAAGATCAAAATCGGTGGGATGCTCGAGGTGTAGTTCCGAAACATCTTTGGTTGGAAGGGGAACGACGAAAAGGTTTTCGTTCGGAATATCGCGAGCCACCTTCCTGACGAATTCATTTCCCGCATTGTCGCGATCAGGAACCAAGAGGATCTTTCTTGCGTTCTTCACCTGTCGGTATTCAGCAAATTCCGGCTTCCAACCGTTGGCCCCGCTAATACCAAGGACCGGGATATCGTGGAAAGCCAGTGTCTGAGCATCGCTTTCCCCTTCGGTAATGGCCAGTACATCCAAATCGCCGTCGAGACGCCAGACGCCGTAGGGAATCGTACCTGCCCCGTCCTCCCAGAACATGTCGTGCGAGTCTTTCGAAAGTCTGATCTTGCGTCGAATCGTACCGCCGCATCCACCTTCGATATATGGTAGTGCCACCGCAGGACGCCCCTTCCACCTAATATCCTCTAATCGCCATTCGGTTTTGAGGTATTCGAGAGGTAGCCTCTTCATCGCAGCATATTCTGAGAGCGTTAGTCCCTGTTCCAGAACTCTCTTGTGGATCGCATCCTTTATTTTTTCGAAGGGGCAGCCCGCGTGACAGTGGAGAAGCACCTTGCCATCTTCACCCTTACCAATCGAGAGACTGGGATTGGTATCGTTGTGCGCTGGACACCGGGCAGAAAATTGCTCATCCGATGACTTGGACGCGCGCAAGAGTTCTATCGTTTGCTCGAAGCTAATCATTGCCGTTCACCGTTCCTTCGTTTAGATGGATTGCTGCTGTCGTAGTTCGTTGGTAATCAGGATCACTGGGGGAAGAGAGTGTGTTAGCGCAATCACTCTCAGGCATTTCGGGCAAGGGCAGGCTCCCGAGTCGAGGCACGCTGTCCACTGATGGTCCGCTATAGACAGCTGATATGGGACTGATTGACTTGTCACGGTTACGACGCGCGAACCAGCCATTGCGCCGAGCAATCCTTCGTAACTTCTGTCTATCCAGATAATCTCGGTGCGCTGGGGATTTGCGATGAGCTGCTTGGCGGCACGCATTTCCACAGAATCGTTGCCGTGTTGTTGCCGGAGTGAATGCTTTGCCACAATCTTCGCAGGGCTTCGTTACGCCAGAATGTGGGTCAGGAGACACCTCGAGTGTTTCGGGTGCGAGCGAATCCGTGGCTTGAATTACGTCAGTCATAACACCCCTCGTTTCTTGGCGGCGGGAGCAGGTGTTGCGTTCACTGCTCTCGCTGCTCTGCGAGCCAGAATAGACGGCGGCGTATGTGGCTCGACGGCTGGAAGCAAATCAATGAATGCGTCTAGATCTTCCCGTGTGATGACGAAGCCCCGCCCAAGGCGACGGGCTCGAAGGCGGCCATCACGGATGGCTTCCTCAATGGCAGCACATCGACACGAACAATATTCGGCTGCGCCGTAAATATTGAACGCACGCCGAGGTGGCCTTGAGGTGTACTGCTGCGTGTCGGCTTGTATTGCGTCGTTCATGTCTGCGATCGTATTGTTTACGTGTAATCAGGATCAATATGTGATATGATGTTTACTGTATTTGGGTAGATCGAGTCGCACAGTAGATATGGTGATTACATGCTGGATAGCGGTAAGAATAAGATTTGGGGAGGGTTGGTAGATTATGCCAATGCGACTGATCTAGAATCTAACCCTAAAGCCTTGAACAATTTGGCCCAGACCCTCTTTGAGTGCATGCCGTGGATGGCATGGACTGCGTTCGATGATAATGTTCCTGCGATGATCACTTTGCGAACGAACCGGGACGTTATGTTCGGACAGGTTGAGGGGAAAGGCGCCTGGCTGCATTTCAAGAGCGAGGAACAGTTGGCAAATCAATTCCGGCAACAGGCCATCGAGTACCAGCCCCGGGTGCGGCAGCTTCTCACGTGGTTATCTGATCAAAAGCGGAATGCGCAAGACAGACCAGACGCATTTGCCTTTTTACGCGAACACACGATGCATATTGAATTTGCGCCCGGGGACCCAGCGTTCGCACCCGAACAGGAACAGTTCCGATATTTCGCGCCCGGGGGCGATCTCAAAGACGATTTCCCACATCGAACATTTTCGTACAAGGATTTGGCTGACGTGATCTGTGACTTTATCCAAAAGGAACACGAACTCGGAAGGGACGTGCCTATTCGAATCTGCAAGCGGCCAGGATGCGGGAAGCTAGTCACTCAGTTCAAGAAACGAGAGTATTGCCATACCGCCTCGTGTGACCGAGAACGGCAGAAGCGAGACACTGACCGTAAACAAAGGAAGAATAGGGACAACGTATTCCTCTGTCGGTTAAGGAGAATGCCGCTGGCGATGCGCCGAAAGAAGGTACGGGAAAGCATTGACAGGTTGCACGAGATTGAGAGCTTTTGGCGAGATAATAATCAATCGCTGGCAAGACATGCCCTGGAGTTACTGAAAAAAGGATAAAGCTACATCATGCATCGACGGGTATATCAAACAAGAAGTCCGAAGCACGTCGGTCAATGAGTCGCGATATCGATGGGCGTGAGGGGATTCGACCCCCTGCCCTCTAATTGCCAGCCGGACAATCGTCTCCAATGCTTCGTTCCGTCTTCTCGCACTACTAACATTCACAACAAATCGGGGAAAATGCTTTTCGGCAAAATCTAACTCGAATCTATTGAAAACGATGCATCCTTGCGCAGTTTGTGTACACTCGGGACAGCACGGAACGGGGTATCGTGACAAGCAACAATTTATGAAAACAAGAGCTCCCGGACATATCGGGATGGCTCAACAGCTACAGACTTGTGGGTGAAATAGTTTGCAACATTCTTATCGAATTGGTTGGAATGCTCCTTTAGAAATTTGTGCAGGTGCTCCAATTGCATAGAAACCTGCGGAAAGGACGCCGACAAACTCTTCAACTTTTTAGCGATCTTCTGTCCCTCCGGGCCAGATAAAAGGAAGTAAATGTCAAACGCATCGCGTGCCCTTTTATCCTGCTTTACGCTGTCAGCTTTGGACAGTATCAACGCGGATTCATCCATCAGGGGCACATAACATTCGGAATGCTTGCCACTGAAATTTGTCGCCGCGACCTTTACTCTGGACCAGAGATTCTGTTGGAAGATAATTGCGGACGATCGAAAACAGATGGATTTGACCTTGGGCTTCATCTCGTCATAGTCACTACGGATGCCTAGGTCCATGATGTCCTGGAACATTTCTGGTTGTGTAAAAGCCTCAGCGGGGTGCATGAGATCGATGTTGAACACGAACTTTCTTGACCCGACACTGAGAGCCTTTAGAAGCTGAAACTCATGTTTCGCAGACAGCACAAAGCCACTCGCGAGAAATAGCTGAACGGCATTTCTGATTGTTTCTCTATCATCATTAAACAAGACATCCACGTCGCGAGTGCCAGGGTGGCGGAGTCCAGCGTCACTTCTGCCGCGCAACACCGGGACCCACCCTCCAGCGATCACATACTCGACGCTCCTCGTGTTCAACACTTCACAGCTTTCAACGAGGAGCGCGCGTGCAGCTTCACCGATCGATGGGTAATTGTAGGTCACAGTCGAAATTAGGTCGACCGACTATCTCCCTTCAAGAATTTGCCCCAAGCCGAATCTACAACGTTCGCAAACCACTTCTGCTGAAAGGTCTCTTGCCACGTCGATTCGGGCGGCTTCCCGGATCGCGTCGTTAACTTCGCCGAATACGTCTGCGACTGCGCGCTCTATCTTTCGGACACCTTTCGGATGAATCCGCTGCTTGATATTTTGGTTCCATTCGGCATTTAGCTCTTCGAGTTGTGCACCGAACGTCTCCAGTGTGTCATGTATATATAGGATGTCTTTTGCGGACTTCGCCCGACCCCGTTTCCCATAAATCAGCATTTTGTGCGCTAGAAAACTGACCGGATTCGCGATCCGAATCTTTTTCTTCTGTTCCAACGGGAAACCATTCGAATAATCGAGATCGACTGTCCATGGAGCATGTAGCAGCACTTCTAAATACCGCAGCTGTTGGGAAACGACTCCTGCGATGCGTTTCGTGGCTTTTCGTTTTCCGGATCGGCCATGTTCGCTGCCCGTGAGCGGCGTTAGAAACTCCGCGAAGAATCCACTCTCCTCATCAAGAAGCTGGTAGTGAGTGGCAGGAGGCTTGTCCTCCCCAAATCGCTGTTCGGTAAAGCCGCCTGCGATGAGACGTTCCCGCAGATCCTGGCCTTTGACGGACAGTCGAGTAGGGATCGCCACGTCCGTATCCAAAGTCAGGAGCGGCGCATAATCCAGCGCCTGCGCCTCTGGATGCAGCCTGTAAAGCCGGTGAGCCCAACCGCCAATAATGACTATATCTTCAACCCAAGGCTCAATCGCAGCGACCAATCTCACAAATGCTTCATTTTCATTATGATCGTGCATCACTTCCGCTCCGCACGGCAGGCGCTAACACCTTTTTCCAAATTTGTTCTGCCTGCTCTTTTCCCCGCGCAGGGTGGTTTGCCACGTCGAGCCACACCTGAATAATGTCCGATACTGGGATACCATCGCGTCGGACCACAGGACGAAAGAGGGATTCTGGGTTCTCAGGAATCCGCAACAGAACGTCAGGGTTTCGCCCCACATTCCCCACAGAAAGACGGAGCTGTTCTAGCGCCTCTGCTTCCAGGCGCTCTACATAGATATGGGGCGCAACGCCACGAACAAAGCCGACACCGAGCAATTCAGCAGCTTCAAAGAGGCCGACACAAATGCGAGGCAGCGATCGCACGCGCTGCGGTTTTCGAGGGCGCTTTGATGACAAGGATTCGGCATCAATCCGTGAAACATACGAGTTTAGGGCGGACCGAAGTTGCTTCTCGCTCCCCCGCAAAATCCATCGGGCGGGTATCTCGCGAGCATTCTTGTGGCTGGCGGCTCGCCATCGTTCAAGCAACTCCTCAATGCGCACGACCTTCAATGGTCCTCTGTGGTCGTCCAAGAATCCTTCGTTCGAAAGCTGTCGGACAAAACGCGAAGCACTCATCACTGAGACGCTGGCAGCGCGGGCTAACTGGGCGGCGCTTTGGAATTTCTCCCGGGGTGCCGAGAGCAGGGACTCGGAAAATCTCGGAGCCAGCAGAATTTTCAACATCCATTGATTCAGATCGGAGAACAGGCGCACAGGCAAGCGACTGTGGGACGGTGACCCGAGAGAGGGAGACACTTGCCGGTCTGCATTAAACTGTTCTAGGCCAAAACCTTGGAACGCACGGAACCCTTCCAAATCGACGATTCCAACGGCAACATCCGGTGCATGTTTCCTGGCGAAGTCCTTCAATTGCTCCCCCACAGACTCCGGAATGCGATCGGCTGCAACAATAGCTACCGAAACGGCAGGTTTTGAAAAGCGTTGTTTTGCTACTTGCGCTTGTAGAATCGCTTGCGAGAGAAGTGGAAGCAGTCGGTCGCCTCTGCCTTCCGAGGACCGCTTTAGCTCAATGATATATTTCTTCTCGCCCGAGTCCACTACCAGGTCTATCCCCCGATCTGGACCCTTCGGCTGTCGCATGACCTTCCAACCCGCGTGCCGAAACACGTCGACCAACAGGGACTCGAATTCAGCCTCTTTCGGCCTAACTCTTTGATATATCGATTCGTACATGCGAAAACGTTATCCTGGCCATGTTATCAATCATGGCCGTGTTACATACCTTGGACATGTTACAATATGGCCTTGTTCTCGTCAAGGCGCTCCCGAGAGATGCACGGGCAGGTTTTGGCCAAGAACTCCTTGACCTCGCCAGTGAACTAATCGAGGTGGGAGCACCAATTTCAGTGGTGCAAGCGCAGATGCGACATTTCGACCCGCGCATCACTTTGGGCATCTAGGGTTACCTTATTCCACAGTCACAAAGAGACGCCGTAGAGAGTCTAGCGGCTCGGTTATGAGGGCAATTGTTGAGGAATTGCTGATTCAGCCGTTGCAAAGTCTTTGTTTCAGTGAGGTTTGGTACGGGCGGTGGGGATCGAACCCATGACTCTGGGTCTTCACATCTCTATGGATTACCTGGCGCGAGAGCCGGAATCCCGAGTCAGGTGATCTTCGGGTTAGAACTTACCGGCGCGGTCGAGCTTCTTCTGTTCCTCAGGGTCGTGCATTTCGGAGTCGAGATAAATCTGCGTAACCTCCAGCGACTTGTGCCCGAGCCAACTCTTAATTTTCATCAGGTCGAAGCCACAGCGCAGCCAGTTGGTAGCCGCGGTCTTCCGGAGCCTGTGAAGGTAATGCTCCGCGCATACTGGCCGCGTCTCGCACGTTACCTCGACTTGATGGCGGTTGTCGTATCGGCCCTCACGAATCGTAACCTTACACTGTCCACAATTCAGCCCCGCGCGCTTTGCGATTGCTTTGAATTTGCGCAGGAAGTGACCTTCGGGTTTGCCATCTTCGTTTGTGAACACCCATCGGTCTGACGCCGTGTGTTTCTTGTGCTCGGCCAGGAGCGAGCCTAGTTCGGTTGTGAGCGGAACGGGGCGCTCCTCGTGATTCTTAGGAACGAATGCGACATCTGATTTGCCTTCGCCGGTGACGGTGTAACGCAAATTCTTCAGGTCGATGTCGCGCCACGTTGCGTACTGCACTTCCTGTTCGCGGCAACCGGTGCGAAGAAAGAATAGGTAGCGCAGATACTCTTCATGGCTCATCGCAGCGAAGAGCTTCGCCACTTGGTCGGGATTGTATGCTTTCGTCCGAATCCGCTGCACCTTCGGCAGCTTGATCAACTTCGAGGACCTCTCTACACCGTTCGCCTTTAGCAGCGAAAAAATGAAACCCATGCGGATGGTGATGGTCTTGTTACCGTAGCCGTGGCCGCGTAAAACCTCAACGTAGGCGTTCAGAGTGCGTGGAGTAGCCAACTGATCGATGAATCTGATGCCTTTGGGCAGGTTCGCTAGCAATTGGTCGAACGCGTTCTCATATGCGGCAATAGATCGCGGCCGACAAAAACGGCGGTCCTGCAAATAGTTTTCGACAGCGGATTTGATCGAAATACGATTGGTGTTCGCATCGTTCGTCAGGTCGTCAACAGTCAGACCGAGCTCTTGCGCTTGTCGGGCGACCGGGGCGGCCTTTGCACCCTTCGCCGCGGCTTGCTCCGTGTCGTGCTTGACCCACTGATACTTCCCGGCGCCGTCGCGAACGCGAATAAAGTAGGGGCCGTTCTTGGCCGCTTCAGGGCGGCGGCCTACTGTCAGCGGTCGATATCGCCAGCCTGTTCCCTCGATCTTTTGCCGGAAATAGACAGTTTGAATTGCCATCCATGTTCCTCGCTGCAAGGCTATGCAAGGCTCTACAATTGTCACAAAAAATGTAGCATTCTGTAGCACGGATGTGAATAGTACCACTGGATGGGACTGTTTTAGGTATGGCGGAGAGGGGGGGATTCGAACCCCCGTCACCCTTTTGGGGTGAAACTGATTAGCAGTCAGCCCTGTTCGGCCACTCCAGCACCTCTCCGGGGAAAATCAAGCCGAGATTACGGTACGTCGGCGGGTCTGACGCAGGAAAGTATAACACCGAGCGTTGCACGGAAACTACCTCTACGGCGCGTCGAGTTCCTCTCCGGAAAAAATTCAATACGGTGGGTCCTGAGCAGTGGCCGCGCGGCTTTCGCGTGTGGCTCGCAGCACGCCGCTTTCGTCGGCGAAGAAGTTGCGGAACCCGTAGTTGCCCGCTTTGTCCTGAAGCATATAGGTGTGAATCTTGCCGTCGGCTTCGATCGGGCCAGGCGAGTACTGCAGTTGGTAGCCGGCGCTCTGGGAAAGTTGCGCGGCCCCGCGCCCGCGATCACCGAGCGCCTCAAACTGCCCGGGATAGGCGCCACCTTCGGCCGAGGCGTACTCGGACAATGCCTCGTGTACCTCCCGCAAGGACTGAACGGCGCGGTCTTCAGCTGCCGTGGTGGGGTTGCCCTGCCGCTCCGGCACCACAAACCACAGGAAGCTCCAGATCGCCGCGAGTAGAACGCCCAGCAGCACGCCCCAACGGAGCAGTATCTTTTTCAGGCCGGGCTTGGCGGGCGGGAGTTCCGCGCCCAAGGAGAGCGACGTCAAATCCGCCCCGCAATGCGGGCAAATTTCCGTGCCCTGATTAATGTCCGATTCGCATTCGCGGCAGGTAAACATGAGTGGGAATCAAGGGTCCGTATGAGTCGCGACTCATCGTAACGAAACGCGCGTCGGCGAGTCAATTCACGTTTGCTGCGGATAGCCTGCCTGCGGGTCGAGCGAAAAGCAGTAACTGGTTGGTGCTAAGGAGGGGGGTGCGTTTGGCCGCGCCAAAAACAAAAAAGGAGGAAGCTGCGGAGGCTTCCTCCTTTTTCGCTCTCTAGGTACGAGACTAAGACGGCTTAGCTGATCGGCGTGCTGGCGGAAGTCGCGACGCCGGCAGTGTTCGCGCGGATCACACCGGACTGGTCGGTGTAGAAATAGCGCTGTCCGGTCACGTTAACCGTCGTGGGGGCGGCCGTCAGGGAGTATTGCTGGAACGGCGAAGTGGAACCATACGCAAACGAATAGCCGCTCTTGGTGCC